>NZ_CP170736.1:0-1200000 GCF_046115505.1 Dellaglioa kimchii
ATGACAAAATCAAATTTTCCAGATAACTTTTTATGGGGTGGCGCAACGGCCGCTAATCAATTTGAAGGCGCCTATGATGTTGATGGTAAGGGCCTGTCATTAGTAGATATATTACCAGATGCACACCATGGTCGCTGGGATTATTTATTTAATGTAAAAGAAGCGATGCAGATGAAAGAAGATTTTTATCCTAGTCATGAATCAGTTGATTTCTATCATCATTATGAAGAAGATTTACGATTAATGGCAGAAATGGGTTTCAAAACCTTCAGAATGTCAATTAGTTGGCCACGAATATTTCCGCAAGGTGATGAAAAAGAACCAAATGAAAAAGGGCTAGAATTCTATGATAAAGTTATCGATCTTTGTAACGAATTAGGGATGGAACCGTTAGTAACAATTAACCATTTCGATACGCCGTTAGGGATGTTGAAAAAAATGAATGGTTGGGCTGACCGTCGAATGATTAATAATTACTTAAACTTCTCACGCGTCTTATTCATGCGTTATAAGGATAAGGTTAAGTATTGGTTAACTTTTAACGAAATTAATATGATTTTACACATTCCATTATTGGGTGGCGGATTAGATTTGGAAGATATTGATAATCCTGACCAAATCAAATATCAGGCGGCACATCATCAATTAGTTGCCTCTGCGCTTGCGACAAAATTAGCACACGAAATTAATCCTGATTTTAAGATAGGGTGCATGTTAGCGGCAGGAGTTACCTACCCCAATACACCTAATCCCAAAGATGTATTTGAAGCAATGACAAAGGATCGAGAAGGATACTTCTTTATTGATGTCCAGTCACGTGGGTACTACCCAAGTTATTCGGCAAGATTATTTAAAGATATGGGTGTAGAAATTGAAATGGCAGATACTGACGTAAAAGATTTATTAGAAAATACAGTTGATTTCATTTCATTTAGTTACTATTCATCAAGATTAGCAAGCGCTGATCCTAAGATGACTGATAAAACAGCAGCAAATGTCTTTGACAGCTTAAAAAATCCTTACTTAAAGACAAGCGAATGGGGCTGGCAAACAGATGGCCTTGGTTTGAGAACAACGATGAATCAAATTTATGATCGTTATCAGAAACCACTATTTGTTGTTGAAAATGGATTAGGTGCAAAAGATGTTGTAGAAGAAGGTAATAAAATTCATGATGATTATCGCATTTCTTATCTAAGTGAAAACATTGAAGCAATGGGTGAGGCAATTGCAGACGGGGTTTCTTGTCTAGGTTACACATCATGGGGCTGTATCGATTTAATTAGCGCAGGCTCAGGTGAAATGGCGAAACGCTATGGTTACATTTACGTAGATCGAGATAACGAAGGTAACGGGACGATAAATCGATTAAAAAAAGATTCGTTCTATTGGTATCAAAATGTGATTAAAACAAACGGTGTTGAATTATAAACTGGAAAAATTGAAGGTATAAAATTTCGGTGCGATTAAAATACTGTTTAAGCAATGATTGATTGCTTAAACAGTATTTTTTTATTTACGGAAGTCTTATTGTTTAGTGGAAAAATAATATTAGGTGTACAATTATCGAAATCTTAAAGATGGTTTAGAAAAGATTGGATAAAATGATGTGTTTTAAACCTCAAAAAAATTGTTAAACAAATATATATAACGTGGAAGAAGGTCTTTCCGATGAGAAAAAGGTTTAAACCTGTAAATAATGAAATGAAATGGGTAGGAATTGTTAGTATTGTGTTGTGTTTAATTGAACCATGGTTAATAGTTGTGAATTTAACGATTGGCATGTGGTTAGTGGGGACGGGTATGATTGGCGTTGGAACTTATATTGAAAGACTACCCTTTTATCAGAAAAATATTGGTTATCGTCTATGTGGTATGTTGTTATTTATATTAATTGCATTCATTAATACAATTTATATAATAGTAATTCTTCTACTGCTACAATTCCAAGGATAAAATAAGTAGTACTTACAAGTTAAATGTATAAAAAATAGGTTACAAAAGATCGGCAGCATACCGAAGTCTGATAACCTATAAAGCTGAAAAGTTATTTAAGATGTCCCTGATCAGAGTCGAACTGATGACCTACCGCTTAGGAGGCGGTTGCTCTATCCAGCTGAGCTACAGAGACAAAATCACTGGTTACTCTATTGTAAATGGCAAAAATAAATAAGTCAATTTGATTTTAATGTAGAGATTGAGAATATAAAAATAAGACATTGATAAATTATCTTAATCGCTAACTAGTTCAAATACAAATTTATGAAGTGCCCCCCCGGTATTGGACCAAAATGAAGGGCTCCAAGAAAGTTAGACAAAATCTAACTAAATTGGAGTCCTTTTTCATGTCTAAATATTCTAAAAAATTAAAAGTGGAGGTCGTTCAAGATTATCTTTCATCTTTACTAGGTTATAAATTAATAGCTAAGAAATATGGTATTAAAAGTTCGGTTGAATACCGAATTTTTATATCCCAGAAAGTTGTTTAGAGTTTCGTCCAATATTTGGGGTTCACTTCAGAAAGTAATAGTGGCAGGGAATATTTTTAAGGGATTGTGTAGTTAATTTGAATTAGTGATTGTGCCCTTAGAATGATGGTGATTAATAGTGACATTGTTATTTACCATTGCTATAATAGCAATACTGAATGAGTTTTGTGGGAGGCGAATATTTGTTAAATAAGTTTAAAAATAATGGAGCAGTATTCGGTGTTATTTTTTTAATTAGTTTTTTTTTGGTACTTCCTCAAATAATAAATCATAGCTTAGTATTAAGTGGTGATTTATTATTTCACTTAAATCGTATTTATGATACTTATATGCAATTTAAAACTGGCCATTTTAATTATTTTCAGACAAATTACGGTTTTCAACAAACTGGCCGAATAGTAAATGCTCTGTATGGACCGGGTTTCGCTTATGGATTAGGATTATTATTGATTTTCTTACATAGTTGGATTAAATTTGAAATTATTACTTCGTTTTTAATTTTCTTTATTAGTGGATATTCAATGTATTTTTTATCAAGAGAGATGAAGACGACAAAACGGATATCAGTAATAACTGCAGTTATATTTATGGGTAGTTTTTGGATTGTTCGTTGGTCTACTCAGCAAAATTTTATGACGTGGGGTGTCATGTTGATGCCTTTAGTGGTTTTAATAGGGCTTAAAATGATCAAAAATAATGCGAAGGATCTTAAGATACTACCATTATCGCTCATTATGTCATTGCTCATTCAAATTCATGTCTTAAGTGCATTGATGTCACTTGGGACCATAATCGTTTTTTTTATTGTTGGTTTTTTTAAGACAGATAAAAAGGGACAACTTATCGGTAAATGTTTAATTGCTGGGATGTTAACACTGGTGCTAACATTTAATGTCTGGGGTGCCATGTTAGAAATTTTAACAACGAATAACGTGTACGCTCCTTTTGCTATGACGAACATGTCCAGTGGGACCATGAGATTCTCAATATTTAGGCATAGTGTTACACAAATTGGATTAGTCATGAGTCTTATATTTTTTGTACAAATAGCTTATCTATTTTCAAGAGAACAACAATTACCGCTAGCTAATAAAGTCGTTACTATACTTGGATCTGGTTTTCTACTTTTATCCACAAATATTATTCCTTGGACAAGAGTAGGATACATGATTCCTGGATTACAAAACTTCTTACAATTTCCTTTTCGATTTTATGGACTTGCAACTGTTTTGCTGTTAGCGGGTTTAGGATCTACAATTTCTATGATTACCGAATCAAAGCGTCGTAATAATAGTGAGCTATTGTTACTTGTTGGAAGTGTTTTAATTACAGGGCAGGCATATATTGGTATTCAGAATGGTAATGGAATATGGAATACCGACAATCCGATTGTACCTAACACTAATATGCTACTAAAAGATTCTCCGACTGGGGATGAAATTAGAAGTGCTTTTAGTAATTCAGATTTGGGACAAGGATTAGGCGTAGTCGAAAAGCCGACATCTGATTATTTACCTGCGAATAAGGTAGTCAGTAAGAATGCTTATGATGATTACAGAAAGAATATACTTATAAATCAAGTAAAGGTTACAAAAAAGGTTATGAGTAATGGTAACTTGCAGTTAACTTGGCAAGCAACGAAAGAGAATGAAGAAATTGCCTTACCCATTATCGTTTATAACAAATCGACTGTTGTATTAAACGGAAATAGAGTTAGTCCTCAAAGAATGCAATTATCGGTAATAGGTAGCCCGATAATTAAAGCAACGAAGGTAGGGACCAATACGTTGGTACTCTCATATCATGCTAGAATTTTGACTACAACAAGATTGATAGGCGTGTTGATAATCTGGATATTTTATATAGCTTCGATTATTATAATATGCTTGCTAAATACAAAAAAGTTCTAATCACTTAGTGATTAGAACTTTTTTTGTATTCTCCACCACCAATAGATGATGAAAAGCTATTATTTACATAATTTAACGTTTGTCGACAGCATTAACATTAATTATTGGCAGAAATTGTAAGCTTTAAAGGATCTAAATAATTAGGGCTATTTACGAATTAAATACTTAAATTTATAATAAAATGACATTAAAATACTGAATAAACCAGTTAACAAACTTATTGCCACGATTAAATAATTACCGACAGTTGCTGATGTAGTAATTTTAATGTGATTGTAACCTTTTTTAGTTTTAACTTAAGTGAATTATTTGATAAGTGATTTACAGTCTGTTTATTTAAAAAGACCTTATAATGTATACTTGAGTAGATAGCAATTGGTAAGGGATAAGTCCCAGACTTTGGAACTTGAATTAAATACTGGGCGCCATTATATGTTTGAGAAATATTTGTTAAATGAACAGATTTATCTAAAGAGGATATTCTTTTGGCCAATTGATTTTGATTATTTACTGGTAAATAATCGGGTTCAATAGTACTATTCTTAATTTTTTTGTTGTAGTTGGAAGTAGTCAGCCAAGAATGATTCGTATTTTTAATAGGGATAATGTGGTAATTAAGAATAGCACTTAAACTTGTGACAACTAATACCAGTGAAATCATGAAAGTGATATCTTTCTGCTGTAAAGGATATGTTTCAAAATAATACATGACACTAATAGATAATAGTAAGGATGTTACCAATAGTAGACAGCCTAAAAATTGAATCATGTTTACTGGTGTATTCTTAAGCATTTACCAAGGAAACCAATCTAAAGTGATAAAAAATAGAATAATAGTAGCGATGGTCCAGGTACGCCAAATACCGTTTTTATTAGTAAATAACATTACTAATAATCCAATTAATAATGCTGTGTTAATTGGTCCTAGATTAAAGCTAACTGATTTTTCTAAGATGCTAATGGAATTAATCTAGGCGTCGAGCTCATCAACATATTTTGTGATGATAGTATGTAAATATTAATTAAACTATATAAAGATAAGAATAATGCCAGAATGGCCCCTTTTATATAATCAACCAGTTCTAAATAGGTTAGTTGATGTTTTATGAATCTTATGCAAATTAAAAATAAAATCATTGCAGACACAACAACAAGAGAAATAAGATGACTATTCGCTACTGCCCTCATGCCAATTCCTAAATATAACCACCCATTTGGAACTTTGTGCCATATTTTAAAGCATCCGAGTAACACTAAGGGTAAAAAAGCATAAGCGAGTGCTTCACCAAGTGCATTTCTAGATTAAAGAACAATCATGTGATAAGAACTAAATTGGTAGATGGATACGTCTAATATTTGAAGTTACAGTTTAGGTGTTATAAATTTGGCCATTAGGTAAGTATTTAAAATAGTTATAAAATTTAAAATGATGAAGCCAATCATTAAGGCTAATACAGATTTTGTTAATAATAATTTCGGTATAAAAAAATAGCACTGGTCAACCATGGGTACATACCATTCATAGCAGCGCCAGTATGATGTAATCCGATAAAATTAACTAGTGGTGGTAACGACTCGTGTTGAAGTGCTTGTACAACTGCCTCATAACGCGTAAGGTGTATATCACCATCATAGCCTAATTTAAATAGATGATTAGTGAAGGCAGGTAATGTTGACAGGACTGATAAATCTGAGATAACAAAAAAACAGCAAAATTGTATAAATAATTTGAATGGGAACGCTTTAACAATATTAAAAAGCCTCCTTTAATTTTAGCAATAGTACGTATCTAGAGTTACTTTTATATGAGTTAAAATATAAAAAGACCAAAATTATTTTTCTTAATTTTGGTCTAGTAATTATTATGGGCATTTATTTTGTAAGATAACAATATGAGGGGAGTTAGATATTATTATTTATGCCCAATCCCCATTACGGAAAACAGGTACTGTACTGCCATCCTCACGAATACCATCAATTGACATGTCAGATGATCCGACCATGAAGTCAACGTGCGTTTGACTTAAATTTAAACCGGCAGCGGCTAATTCAGTATCGTTCATTTTAGTACCATCCTTAATGGAGAAAGGATAAGCAGAGCCTAGAGCTAAATGGTCACTGGCATTTTCATCGAATAATGTATTATAGAACGTTATTCCTGATTGTGAAATTGGAGAAGGGTCTGGTACTAAAGCAACTTCACCCAATGATCTTGCGCCATCATCAGTTTCTAGTAAGTGTTGTAAAACTTCTTCACCTTGTTCAGCAGTGGCTTTAACAACCTTACCTGATTCAAAAGTAAATTTCATACCACTCAAAGTAGTTCCTGCATAGCTCAATGGTTTTGTTGAAGAAATGTAACCATCAATACGTCTAGAATCAGGTGCGGTGAAAACTTCTTCGGTAGGCATGTTAGCCATGAACTCATGACCTTGTGCATCAAATGAACCGGCGCCTTCCCACAAATGATTTTTAGGGAGACCAATGACGATATCCGTCCCTGGGGCAACGTAATGTAAAGCAGAAAATTGTTCTTTATTTAATTCTTCGGCTTTTGTACGTAATGTTAAATCATGTTGGTACCATGCTTCAATTGGATTTTCATGATCAATACGCGTTGTTTTAAAGATTTCTTCCCAAAGTCGTGAAACAGCAAGTTCACCTTTTAGGTCAGGGAAAACGAGTTCAGCCCAAGCAGTATCAGCAGCAGCGACTACAGTCCAACTAACATCATTATTTTGAGTTGCTTTACGCAAAGGACGTAAGGCTTGACCCATAGCTTTTTGACGTGAGGCAATCTTTTCAGAAGGGATGCCAGCAAACGCGTCAGGATCATCTGACATAACTGAGATGCGAGATGCTTTCTTAGCAACCCAATCTTCAACTTCTGAAGTTGTATAACCAGGAACGTCAACCAAACGGTCTAGTGGAGCAAATTCAAGAAATGATTTCGAAACATGGCTATCTGCCCATTTAACGATAACTTCACTTGCGCCAGCAGCATAAGATTCATCTACGATTAAATGAGCTAATTTTTGTTGGGTTACGGAAATCTGTAGGACGATTGTTTGGCCTTTTGAGACGTTAACACCGACTTTAACGATTAATTCAGCATATTTTTTAAGTTGATTTTCAAAATTTGTTTTTGACATAGAAAGACCTCCAAATTTATTTATGAAATAATGATAACATATTAATGAGAAAATGATTAATAATTAGGCCGTTAAATTTTTGTTAACAAAATCAGAATTTTGTCTTTTCTTTGGTATAATAGTAATTAATATAATCATTGAGGAGGCCAATTATGAAAAAAGTGAAAGTGATGACTGTTTTTGGGACGCGTCCAGAAGCAATAAAAATGGCACCTGTTGTCTTAGAGTTAAAAGAACGTACAACGGAGTTTGAAACAGTAACTGTCGTAACAGCACAACATCGCCAAATGTTGGACCAAGTCTTAGAGATATTTAAAATAACGCCAGATTATGATTTGAATGTGATGCACGATAATCAGACACTAAGTGATACAACTCGAAATGTTTTACAAAAATTAGACGATGTAATTAAAATAGAGCAACCTGATATTATTTTAGTTCATGGCGATACAACAACAACGTTTGCCGCTAGTATTTCAGCTTTTTATAATCAAGTGGCAATTGGACACGTTGAAGCGGGATTACGGACATGGGATAAGTATTCACCATTTCCAGAAGAAATGAACCGTCAACTAACAGACGTACTGGCAGATATGTACTTTTCCCCAACTTCGCAAAGTGAAACTAATCTGTTACTAGAAAACCATCCGAAAGAAAATATTTTTGTAACAGGTAACACGGCCATTGACGCCTTAAAACAAACGGTTCAAAAAGAGTATGACCATGATGTCCTATCGGAAGTAAATCCTGCGAATAAAATGATTTTACTCACAATGCATCGTCGTGAAAACCAAGGTGCGCCTATGCGTCGTGTTTTCGAAGTGATTAAATCTGTCGTTAAAGATCAGTCAGATGTTGAGGTCGTTTATCCGGTTCATTTAAATCCAGTTGTTAAAGATTTAGCTGAAGAAGTTTTAGGTGGAGAACAACGTGTTCATCTAATTGAACCACTTGATGTGGTTGATTTTCATAATATAGCTGCAAAAAGTTACTTTATTATGACAGATTCAGGTGGTGTCCAAGAAGAGGCACCGTCATTAGGAAAACCAGTTCTTGTTTTACGTGATAACACAGAACGTCCGGAAGGCGTGAATGCGGGTACATTGAAGTTAGTTGGAACTGACCCTGTGAAAGTCAAAGAAACCATGATATCATTAATAACTAATAAGACAGAGTACGAACGAATGGCAAATGCTAAAAATCCTTATGGGGATGGGCAAGCAGCTAAACGAATATTAGATGCTATTGCTTATCGATTTGGAGATAGTCAGCAAGAACCTGAACGTTTCGAATAAATGGAGGATTTCTAAAGCATGAGCAAAAGAACAAAACGTCCCATTATTATTGGTGTAACAGGTGGTACTGGTAGTGGTAAGACGACGGTTAGTAATGCTATTTATTCACAATTAGCCGGCGAGTCAATCATGATTTTACAACAAGATACTTATTATAATGATCAAGCTGAAATGAGTATGGAAGAACGTAAAGCAGTGAACTATGATCATCCACTCGCGTTTGACAACGAACGGATGATTAGTGATTTGGAACAATTGTTGGGTAATGAGGCAATCGATATGCCTGTTTATGATTACACACAGTTTACTCGTTCGAGTGAGACAATCAGAACAGAACCTCAAGATGTTATCATTGTTGAAGGAATCCTAATTCTAGGGGACGAAAAACTTAGAAGTTTAATGGATATTAAAGTTTTTGTTGATACAGATGATGATTTACGCATTATTCGTCGTATCACACGTGATATGAAGGAGCGTGGTCGCTCATTACAATCAGTTATTGATCAATACGTTAAAACGGTTAAACCAATGTATAATCAATTCATTGAACCAACGAAACGTTATGCGGATATTATTGTGCCAGAAGGTGGCGCAAATACAGTTGCCATTGATTTATTGTCAACTAAAGTTCGAGACATTTTACAACAAGACTAGCTAGGATATAGTCTTGTCGTTATAGATATTGTACAACGACAAAAAGGATATAATCACTTAGTGATTATATCCTTTTTGGATTACAATTAAGAAATTTACTTAAACTTTGGCTGAACGTTAAGATTTTAATAGTACTCATAATTATTTATGAGTACTATTTTTAGCTTGTTTATTACTTATAAAGTGTATTGTAACCAAAGATAGAATACTAATAATCCAAGCGAAAATGACAAAAATTAAGTGCCATTTTGTTATGATTTCTGAGTGGTAGTTCACAATTAAAGTATTTTCCCCAGATTTAGTTGATATTATTGTTGGAGTACCCATTGTAGAGAGTTCTAATTTATTTTTGGAAAGTCTATGAGAATTTAATGATAGCACTGTATTTGAGTAAATTACGACAGGTAGGTGGATTTTTTCTTCTTTATTCTTAGCAGACCAGCTAATAACTAATGTTCCGTTTTTTACATGTTTCGTAATGTTAGCCTTATTATGGACGATATCGCGGCTATATGCAGCGTACGTATTACCAAGTTCATCACCATATTTTGGTAAGTAATCTGGGACTGGTTTAACAGATATTCGTAAACCAGCTATTAAATCAGGACTATGAAATGCCATTTTTATTTGGTTATTACTTGATTTATTTAAAATATCGATACTATGCATACTAACAATTGATTGATTACTGTTCCACGTTTCATTGCGTTTTTGAAGGTCAGAATAAGATTGGACTAAAATGAATACACAACTAACTAACATTGTTAGTTTAAGCATATTTTGTAAGTCTTTGGATGACAATTTTGAAAGGCTTGAACCAAAACCAGTAATAAGTAAAATTGTTGCCAATCCGGCAAAACGATTTGGAAATTGTAAAAAACTTTGAAGAGGGGGAACAGCACTGGCTAATTTGGTCCATGGTATTAAATTAGAAGTAAAGACTAAAAAGATAAGTCCAACAAAAGTAAGCATCTTTTCAGAAATTGGCATCTTTTTATAGTAAATAAAAACAAAGGCAATTTGTAAAACAAGTAAGACACTCATGAATAGGCCCATATGGCCAATATCATAGGTACCAGTTGATATGTTCATCGTATAATTTGACATATCTTTAAATGAGAAAGGCGCGTATAAGGAATTTGAAGTGTAAACGTCAATGAGTGCTCCCCAGACATTAAAGGTTAATACTAAAGTTAAAAAACCCGCGAGTAAGCATTTTAAAAGTAACTGTATTTTTTTTGTTGATAATATCATCCCGACGATAAAAAAGATAATTAAGACTAAGATTGACATTAAAGCGCTCAGTACGTGTATTTGAATTAATAAGGAAATCGTTAAAGCTAGAGGTAGAACTTTAAGATTTATTCCGTTATTATTAATCATTCGAAGGCAAAATATAATAACTAGAGGCATTAACATGATTCCCCAAGTCATAAAATTTTGATTGTATGCCCAACGTGTAATCCAGAAGCTGCTCATGAATAAGATAGATGTCATTAAAGAAATATTTTTAGGTGTTTCTAATTCTCTTGATAGAAGATACATAGAGTACCCACTCACAAAGAAAATAATAAATGATGTGACGACTTGGAATATAAACCAGCTATGAACTATAACTAATAATAATCCGAGAATGTATGAAAATCCTGGTCCATATAAGGCATTAATTATTCTACCACTTTGTTGAAAACCAAAATTTGTTTGAAAATAATTAAAATTTCCTGTACGTAGTTGCATATAGGTGTCATAAATTCGATTGAAATGAAAATTAGAATCGCCACCTAATACTAGACTTTTATTTAGTATTTGCGGTAAAACTAAAAATAAACTTACCGTAAAAATGGTAATAAATACGACACTATTATTTTTTAAATAATTAACAACTTTTTTCAATAGAATAACCCCTAGAAATTTATTTTGTTTCTTAAATATAACAGATAATGAATAAATTATTTATTTTTTTTATTGTGAGTGTTAAATTTAAGAATAATAAAAGTGAACAAACTAAGTATCCAAGTGGTTATTACAAAGAATAAGTTATTTTTTGTGATAACCCCCGATTGATATCTAAGTGCTACATGATTGATACCTTTTTTTGTTGTCTTAACAGTGGGAACACCCAGTGCAGATAGAGATAATCGATGTAATCGACTTCCATTTAAGGTGAGCTCTGAATTATTATAAACAACAATAGGAAGTGCAATGGATTCACCTTTTTTTGTTGCATGCCATTTAAGGATTAAATCACCATTTTTTGTAACAGCCTTAGTGATATTAGGACGGTTCCTAACAATATCTTTCTTGTATTCTTTTTTATTATATGTTGTCTTTTCGTCTCGATTATTTGGCAGATAATCAGGAGCTATTTTTTTAACAACTTTTAATCCTTTTGATAAATTAGAACTAGTAAAATTAGTTCTAATTTGATCACTCGTTAGATAATTTGAAACGACAACGCTCCCTTTATAAATAAGAGGATCATTGGAATTCCAAAGCTTATTTTGCTGTTGAATGTCAATATATGCTTGACCTAAAATAAAAAAAATACTAATGATTAAAAATAATTCGCCAGTTTTTTTAAGCTTAAATGAAGGTAGCTCAGAAAGAGAGATGCCAAAACCTGCAAGTAATAAGACAGTTGCAAAACCATAAAAGCGGTAAGGAAATTGTAAAAAACTTCGAAGCTGTGGTATTAGATTCGATATTGTCGTCCAAGGAACAAGATTTGTTGATAACAGGAGAAATAGGATCCCTAATAGTGTTATTAGCCTGTTAGAGAGTGACACTTGTGACCACCTAGAAAATAGTAAGATAAATTGTAAAATGAAAATGACGCTCATAACTAGTCCTATAGATGAAGCGCTATAGCTACCTGTTGAAATACGCATTGTATCACTAGCCATATCTAAGTGAGTGTAAGGCGAGTACAGCGTATTTCTTGTGAAAATTTCTAGCATAGCGCCCCAAACATTAAAGGTTAGAACAATAGTTAGAAGGGCAGCTAAAAAACATTTTGATAAAAGTTGCAACTTTTGATTTGTCTTGTAAAAACCGACAACAAAGAAGATAAAGATGACGCCAACCGACATTAAGGCACTTAAGACATGAATTTGAATAAGCGCTGAAATCAATAATGCTAATGGTAGTACTTTTAAATCCTTAGCATTATTTTTAATCATTTTAAGCCCAAGGATGACAATTAAAGGCATTAGCATAACGCCCCAAGACATAAAATTCTGGTTAATTGACCAACGGGTAACGTAAAAACTCCCCATAAATAGACTAGCAATCAACAATGAAATTTTCTTAGAGGATTGAAGCTCTCTAGATAGAAAATACATTGAGTAACCACTAATAAAGAAAATTAAAAAGGAGGTTACGATTTGAAATAAAATCCAATTATGAACAATTAAGAGTAAGATACCTAACAGATAAGCAAAGCCTGGTCCATATAAGGCGTTAATAATGCGACCACTCTGTAAAAAACCATAGTTAGTTTGAAAATAACTAAAGTTACCTGTTTTAAACTGCATATAGGTATCGTAAATACGATTGAAATGAAAAAGCGAGTCACCACCTAAGACTAGACTGTGGTTGATTATTTGTGGAAGAACTAAAAATAAACTAACTAAAAAAATAGTCATAAATACGATTAAATGATTTTTAAGATAATTAATTTTATTTAACAAGATAGTAAACCCCTAATAGATTTATTTAGTAGATGAGACCATAATAATATCATTTATGTCTAATTAAAGTCTTCTTAAACGTCTCCAAATTAGAGGTGTTAAACTATAACTCCCCCAAACAATGAGTCCAAGAATGCTCAAAAGAAAACCAGTTGATAAACCAGGTGTTTGATAACTATAAATGATATGATGAGGTCCTTTTTTTAATTTTAAGCCAATAAAAGCGCTATTTGTTTTAATAACGGGTACGCTATGACCATTATCAGTCGCTGTCCAACCTGTAGAGTAGGGAATAGATGATGTTAGGATACCCAATTGATCTGTTGTTATTTTGCCACTAACTCTATTTGTAGCAAATTTTAATGAATTCAATTTATTTTTTTGGATCTGTTTAACATCATTTGTGTAAGTTTGACCAAGCGGAACGGCAGTAATTTTAAGGTTGAATGAATAAGTCCCTGAATTTGATAAAAGTAAATCCAAACTTTTGGGCATTTGTTTTTGATATCCCATATTTAGGGTGGTGTCAGATAGAACTTTAAAGAAAGAAAGATTTTCGATACCCAATTGCTCAATCGAGTTAGTCGTTAGATCAGATTTAACCCCGATCGAATAGCCCGTATTGGAAGAACCTGTCGTCAGTTGCTTCCTAAGCGATTTCTGTGCTGACCGGGGGCCATTCGTATCTAATAACTGGTTATCTGGTTTCGTAGCATTATTAAAAATAGCCATATTCACTTGTTCTTTAGAGGACAGTGATTGGTGCTTAATGTTAGTTAATGAAAGATGCAATTCAGAATTTTGATATTTTTTTGCGTTCTTAATTTTAATCTGATAGCTATCTGAAACAGGATTATTACGATAGTGATTATTTGTAACGCGTGTTTTTGTTTCGTTAGGTTCTCCGGCGTTCACTGTTTTAACAATCGTATAGGCAACGTTTTTAGTATCAAATGTTGATTGTTTCTGGTTAAAGCCGGACGTATCCGCGATACTAACGGTTTTAGCTAATTGACGTTCTTGATCAGAAGCGGATAATTTAGCGGTTTTTTGATTTGAAGTGACATCAGATTGCCAATAAATTAATGGAAAATTATTCTTAGTTTCATAAAGATTAGTTTTCTCAGGTTTATTTTTATTTTCAGATTTAGTTTTGAATAATGTATAGCCGTAGGGAATCTTTGACTCATTTGGTTCATTCGAATGAGTAAAGAGATACTTAACGCCAAAAAAGTTATTAGCGATTGTTCGATCATCAAAATTTTCAATCGGAATATTATTGTTATATTGAGCATTTTGTAACCTATTTGAAAACAATCCGACTGCGCCATTTTGAATGGAGTAGTATGAGTTAATTAAATTTAAATCATTATTTAAATTATTTCGTAACATGTAGTTAGAACCAAAGTTATAATTTTGGCTGATCGTTGAAACACGAAATGAGTTAGATTTAGGAAGAGAATTGTCTAATCCATCAAATAGATTAGATGATAGTTTCTGGTAACTACCAGAGGGCATTAAAGTTTTACTATAAAAATTAGTGAAAGGTGATGCAAAAGAAACCCCAGTAAAAATTAAGTTCACTAGGATAAGACCGAATATGATTCGACCAGAATTTTTAGCTTGGCGGTAAAGTAAGATTGAAACAAAAAAAGAAATTAAAAAGATAACAGGAATGAAAATTTCTGTCGTCCCATTAATATAAAAAGGTAATGATACTAAAAGTAAATAGATACCAAGACAAATACTGAGGTATTTAATTTCAGGCAACGTTATTTTTTTGAGAGAATCAATGAAGAAGGCACTTCCAAGTGAAATGGGAACAAATAATAATAGAATCCAACGATTAGAAGGTGCTTGAAAACCATTAAACATCGCACCAAACATTGGGAATAGTAACATAATCAACCCAATTGAAAGACTCGTTGTCATTAGTGGGTAGTGTTTCCAATGGTAAAACAGATGGAATAATGCTAGAACAGCTAAACTACTAAAGCCAAATTTAACCCAGAAAGAAGACACTCCACCAGCAAGTAATTGAGCGGGTAAATTAATATAGTAATAAGCGGGGAAGGAGGTCAAACCATTTGCGAATAGACCACCTGACCGAGTTGAACTAAAGACCGCAAGAATTGAAGGCAGCATGATAAATGCAGAAATCAGTAAACTGATGACTGTACTGATTAAAAAAGTGCCCGCTGTTTTAAAGAAACTGAGATTTTTTCGATAATAATAAATGAAACGTAGTACTAAATATACGAAAGCACCAATGCCTAAGACTATGGCGAAGTAAAAGTTACTGATAAACATCCATGAAAAAGTAAAAATGAAGAAATGTGGTTTAAACCCTTGTAAAATTTTTTCTATTCCGACAATTATAAGTGGAAAAAGAATAAATGGGGTTAGGAAAAAAGGTTGCATTAGGGATGAATAAAGTGAAAAAGAAGTGAAGGTATAAATGATTGCCCCACCTAAAATCGCGCTATTCGTTAATTTAAAGTGTCTGGCAAAGAAGACAAATGATAGCCCAACGCAAAATAACCTCAAAATGAGAGTGAGCTGGTAAACAGTCACAACGGCACTTGAGGGAAATAATAGCGTAATATAGGCGAACACGTCTCCAATAACGTAATAAGCAAATGTTTGAAATTGATCTGCGCCAAGTCCTAATTTCCAAGACCACATTTGAAGTGGTTGAAAGGGATGGTTGATGAATTCACCAAGTAGTTGACGATAATTTTCTAATACAGGTAGATGCTGTTCAGCAGGATCATGACTTTGAATTAAAGAGTATCCAGCTAGTTTGTAAGTTCCAAAAATAAGACAAGCTAAAATTGCAAAAATGATAATGTAATAAAGATAGGTCATTTTTGATTTTTTAAGATCGAAACGAAACTTCTGCATAGCTGGAATCCCCCTATAACTAATCTTTTTTTGAACTGAAGACGTCTGACTCTTTAATAATATAGACGGGTCTGTTTTTGACTTCTAAGAAAATTTTACCTAAGTATTTACCAAGAATCCCAATACAAAATAATTGAATCCCACCCATCATTAAGATAACTGAAATAGTTGATGGCCATCCGGCTGTTGGATCACCATAGAGTAACGCTCTAATAATAATAAAGATGATTGCAAAAAGAGAGCCAACAAATGATAGGAAACCAACAAATGTTGCAATTGAAAGAGGTACTTCTGAAAAGGCGATGATACCGTCTAATGAATATTTGAATAAGCCCCAGAAATTCCAACTTGTTTTACCAGCAACACGTTCTTGATTTGTGTATTCTAAGTATTCCGTATTAAAACCAACCCAACTGAAGATACCTTTTGAAAAACGATTGTATTCTGACATTGATAAAACAGCATCAACCATTTGACGGGTCATTAAGCGATAATCGCGGGCACCATTAACAATCTCAGTATCTGAAATCCGATTGATTAATTTGTAGAAAAGAGTAGCAAATGCAGAGCGAATCACAGGTTCGCCTTGACGAGTTGTCCGACGTGTCCCCACACAGTCGTAGTCATTTTCTGGATTTTCTAAAATAGCTAACATTTTAGGCAAAAAGCTAGTTGGATCTTGTAAATCAACGTCCATAACAGTTACGTAATCGCCAGTCGCTTTTTGTAAGCCACAATATAAAGCAGCTTCTTTTCCAAAATTTCGTGAAAATGAAGCATAATGGACTGTTGATGGATGCTTTTTTTGTAATTGGCGCATTTCTTTGAGGCTGTTATCAGATGAACCATCATTAATAAACCAATATTCCAATTGGATATCTGGTAAATTGATAGACTCCTTTTCAACCGCATCAAAAAAAAGCGGAATAGATTCTTGTTCGTTGTAACATGGCACAACGATTGAAAGAACTTTGGTTGTCATAAATAAAGTGCCCCCTAGGATGAATTTACTGAATTTTATTTTATGATTTTTTGAAAATAAATAGTTTACTAAAAATATAATTAATTAAAACGATGAAAATTTGATCAAATAACTTAACGAGTGATGCATCTAAGTGTAAAACAGAAACACCAATTGTCATAATTAATTGATCAATGACTAATGATAGAAGTCTAAAGCCAAAGAAAGATAAAACTTCACGTATTAAGCCTGAAACATGAGTGTTCTTTGAACCAAATACCCAAAGCTTATTAGTGACGAATGCAAAAATAACCGAAACAAACCATGCAATTACGTTTGCAAATTGATAATTTACACTAAGGTATGATTGGAAAACAACAAAAGTAACGATGTTAATTAGGGTTGTTAGGCCACCAAAAATTAAATACGAAATTAGGGCATAATGTTTATGAAATAATTCATTTATTTTATTCATTGCTAGTTTTCACTACTAGTTACTTTATGAAATAGTTCTTTAGCAAAAGCTTCTAATTTAGTGATATCTTCTTCTTCAGGTGCTAAATCGATTTTTAGATTAGCTGAACCCTTTGTTGCGCCTGCTTCTTCGAAAGCTGTACCAAACTTATCAACAGCAGTTCCAAAGAACTCGCCATAGAATGTATCGCCAGAACCGGCAACACCGAATAATTTACCGGTTAAATCAAGCTCCTGTAAGTCTTCGTAAAAGTCCATGCCTTCATCAGGAAGTGAGCCTTCGTCATAAGTATAAGGAACGACAACGCTGATATCGAAGTTAGTTAAATCAGATGCATCTGATTGTGAGATTTCTTCCATCTCAACTGTTGCACCTAAATTTTCAAATGCTTCGGTAATAATGTCAGCGATGTCTTCATTATTACCTGTAATTGTTGCAAAAATAACTTTAGCTGAAACCAAACTAAATTCCTTCTTCCATATTAAAATAGTAGTTAAAGTATATCAGATAAAAAAACGATTGTGAAAGGAATTGAGTATCTCGTAACAAATTCTATACAATTGCGGTATAATAGTTGAGAAGAATTATTTATTATAGGAGGAAACAAATTAAATGATCACATTAAAATCAGAACGCGAAATTGAAGAAATGCGTGCTTCAGGTGCTATTATTGCAGGGATGCATAAAGGATTACGCGATATTATAAAACCAGGTATTTCTAGTTGGGAAATTGAAACTTTCTCACGTAAGTATATTGAAAGTCATGGTGGTGTTGCTGAACAAATTGGCTTTGAAGGCTATAAATATGCGACTTGTGTCAGCATTAATGATGAAATTTGTCATGCTTTCCCACGTAAAGGGTTAATTTTAAAAGATAATGATTTAGTTAAAGTAGATACAGTTGTTAGTTTACATGGCGCAATGAGCGATTCTTGTTGGAGTTATGTTGTTGGTGAATCTACACCAGAAATTGATAAATTAATGGCAGTAACGCATAAAGCCCTTTACTTAGGAATTGATCAAGCCGTTATTGGTAACCGTATTGGTGATATTGGTCATGCTATCCAAACCTATACTGAAGACCAAATGGGTTACGGTGATGTTCGCGAATACGTTGGACATGGCATTGGACCTACCATGCATGAAAGTCCTTCCGTACCTCATTATGGTCAAGCTGGTAAAGGATTACGTCTTAAAGAAGGGATGACAATTACTATTGAACCCATGATTAATATTGGCGGTTGGGAATCAGAAAGTGATGATCCTAACGGTTGGACGACAAGAACTGCTGACGGTAGTTTGTCATGTCAATATGAACATGTTATTGTCATCACCAAAGATGGTCCTAAGATTTTAACATCACAAGATCCAGAGTTTGATGCAAAATATTTATAGAATAGATAATTATAATGAACTGCTAACTTAATTGTTTAGCAGTTTTTTTGTATAATATAGTTGATTCATGATAGAATTATAATATACGTAGAGTTTGTGATAAATTAATGGGATTTTATATATCGTATAAAGGAAAAAAAGGAGAAGTTAATCATGAAAGTTAGAAAAGCAATTATACCTGCAGCGGGTTTGGGAACCAGATTCTTACCAGCAACAAAAGCAATGGCAAAAGAAATGTTGCCTATTGTTGATAAACCAACGATACAATACATTGTTGAAGAAGCTAAAGCAGCAGGGATTGAAGATATTTTAATTGTTACGGGTAAAGGGAAACGTCCAATTGAAGATCATTTTGATTCAGTACCTGAATTGGAAGCTAATCTTAAAGCTAAAGGTAAATTAGAACAATTAAAAATGGTTGAGGAAACAACTGATATTAATTTATTCTTTATTCGCCAGTCGCATCCTAGAGGTTTAGGGGATGCTGTTTTAATGGCTAAAGACTTTGTTGGTGATGAACCCTTTGTTGTTATGTTGGGTGATGATATCATGCAAGATAAGGTACCATTAACAAAACAATTGATGAATCGCTATGAAGAAACACATGCTTCAACACTTGCTGTAATGGAAGTACCACATAAAGAAGTATCAAAATATGGGGTGATTGCGCCACAAAGTGAAGTGTCAAAAGGGTTATATGATGTTGAAAAATTTGTGGAAAAACCAGCTGTTGATGAAGCACCAAGTGATTTAGCCATTATTGGTCGTTACCTGTTAACACCAGAAATCTTTGGAATGTTAGAAACACAAGAACCTGGCGAAGGCAATGAAGTCCAATTGACAGATGCTATTGATCGTTTAAATAAAGTGCAACGTGTATTCGCGCATGAATTTAAAGGTGATCGTTATGATGTTGGAAACAAATTCGGTTATTTAAAAACAAGTATTGAATTTGGGTTAAAGCATCCAGAAGTTAAGGATGAACTTAGAGAATACATTAAAGAGTTATCTAAAAAATTATAATAAAATTAGAAGATTGGGCTGATTTTTAAATGCTCAATCTATTTTTTTACCTAAATGTGATACAATTTGTTCTTATATAGATGTATCTCGCGGAGGAATTATTATGAAAAGTAAGTTCATTCAGTTTATTAAAATATTTAAAACACAATTTATTAATGCCGATGTGAGTAATTCTTCGGTTATTATTGCGTACTATACGTTATTATCGATTTTTCCAGCAATTATTTTTATTGGTAATTTAATACCAATGCTTCATTTAAAGGTATCTGTCATACTAGAGTATGTAAAAGTTGTGATGCCATCCGCGATATATAGCATTTTAGCACCATTTATTGAATCATTTTTGAAAAATGGAAATGGTGGATTATTGTCAATTGGTGCTGTCGTAACGTTATGGACGACAAGTAAGGGGATTAATGCATTGAAGAAAAGTTTCAACCATGCCTATAGTGTTGAAACGAAGCAAAATCCAATTGTTGGGCGAATTGTATCGTTTGTGTTAACGATTGGGTTAGTTATCTCCTTAGGTGCTATTATTTTGTTCTTTGGGTTCAGTCAAATAGTAGTTGAGGTGTTGACACCCATTTTACATTTGCCGGGAGAATTTTTAACTGTGATTACCACGGTTAAATGGCCTGTCGCCTTAATCGGTATTTTTATTATTATTTTATTACTTTATCGGATATTACCTAGTGCAAGACTTAGGTTCAGGGCAGTTTTACCAGGGGCAATTTTGACAACCATTGGGTGGATTTTATTGACCCAAGTATTTTCGATATACGTGCAGTATTTCGGTGGCGCTTTTAGTAGTTATGGCGCAATCGGAACAGTAATGATTATGTTGTTCTGGCTGGATTTTGGGGCATGGATAATCATGCTAGGTGCCGTTCTCAATGCATCCATTGCTATTGTTCGACATGGTGAAGTTGAAGCACAATCTATTCAGCTAAATAGCTTATTTAAGCAATATAAAAGTCGATTTAGTAAGAAAAAATAAAATATTATAAATCGTTAGGGGAGGTAAGTTAATTGAAAAATAAGTCGATTAATTTAAAAAATCATGTCGGTGTATTTATTGTTATGTTTAGTGTGAGCTTGTTTTTAGTCTTACCTCAGATACTCGCACATAGTTTAGTTTTAGGTTCTGATTCTTTATTTCATTTTAATCGTATTTACGATATCTACATGCAATTTAAAACAGGCAATTTTAACTATTTCCAAACAAATTACGGGTTTCAACAGAGTGGTCGGATTATCAATGCTGTGTATGGTCCGGGATTTGCTTATTTGCTAGGTGGATTATTATTACTCGTACATAGTTGGTTTAATTTTCAAGTTATTTCTTCTTTTTTAATTTTCTTTATTAGCGGTTACTCAATGTATTTACTAGCTAAAGAAATAACTTCAACCAAAGATATCTCACTACTAATGGCTGTTCTTTTTATGGGTAGCTTGTGGATTGCGCGATGGTCAACTGAACAAAATTTTATGGCTTGGGGTATTATGCTAGTGCCACTAGTTGTTTTAATGGGCGTTAAAATGATCAAAAATAACGCAGAAGGGTTACGAGTTCTACCCTTAGCGTTAACCATGTCGGTAATGATACAGGTACATGTTTTAAGTGCTTTGATGTCGATTGGTGTCTTACTCGTTTTTTTCATAGTTGGCTTTATTCAAACAAATAAAAAATCGAAACTGTTATTAACTTGTTTTTTAGCGGGGCTATTATCGTTAGTTTTGACATTTAATGTTTGGGGTGCCATGTTAGACGTTTTCGCAAACAATAAATTATACCCACCGCATGTTAATGTAATGATGTCCAATTCAACTATGAATTTATCGATGGGCGGACCAACGCTTACAAAAATAGGTTTGGTTATGAGTCTCATATTTGTAGTACAAATTAGTTTATTGTTTATAAAACAAGTAAAATTTACGGTTACTAACAGAGTAGTGACCAGCTTAGGTCTAGTTTTCTTAGTCTTAACGTCAAAATTAGTTCCTTGGACAGATTTAGCTCAGGTTATCCCACAAATACAAAGTTTCTTACAATACCCACGTCGCTTTGAAGGGTTCGCTGTAGTTTTATTATTAGCGGGTCTTAGTGCAACACTATCAAGTAGTTCATTTAAAAATTATAGAAAGTATGTTGATCTATTCTTAATTGTTGGAGGTCTTGTTGTCGGAACACAATCGTATTTAGAAATTCAAAAAAGTAACGAAGCATGGCATACTAATCAGTCGATTGTTTCTCCCAATAATGTTGATATCGCAGATAATACGAGTAACGAACAGATTACCAAAGCATTTATGAGTTCAAATCTAGATGATGGTTTAAAGTTGCTTACCAAAGCTTCGCCAGACTATTTACCTAATAATCGAGTATTAAGTGAACGTCCTTATCATGATTATCGATTAGACATGAAAAAAAATAAAGATGAAGTAAGTAAAACGATTAATAGTGAAGGAAAGTTAAGTCTTAGTTGGAACGCAACCAAAAAAGAAAATGAGATTTCTTTACCCGCGATAGTCTATAATAATTCAACTGTTCAATTAAATGGTAGTAGCCTTGATCCTAAAAAAATGACCTTGTCAACTATGGGTAGTCCAACCGTTAAAGCAACTAGAATAGGTACAAATAGGTTAGTCATTGGTTATCATACGAAAATAATAACAAGAATTAGTTTAATTATCGTGCTAGCTACTTGGATAATTAGTTGCGTTAGTGCTGTTTTTATGGGAATTATTGATAATAAAAAAGAAATTAATTTATAATATTATTTTAAAAAGTAATAGGTACTTCAAAAAAGAGAGCATAATTAACGATGTTCTCTCTTTGTATTAAAAATGAAATATAATACTTTTACATATAACGTAACGTATAATTAAGAGTGTAGAGCACTACACTTTTGAAAGTGTGGTAAAAAACATATTAGTTGACAATAAGATTAAACAATGATTAGACAACTGATTTTAAGTTTCATTTAAGTCAGGTAACATGTATAATGAACTATTGTGTCGTTGTATACATCTAAAAAATTTAGGGGTAATTAATTATGAGTGAAGATAAAATTAAGCAACAAGGTAGTCATAAGAAACATCATCATAAAAGGAAAAAAACAAGCTCACTGAAAAAATGGGGGATCGGTGTCGGAATCGTCGTTGCTGCACTACTAGTTATTGGTGGTGTGTTGATGGCGAAGGTTTATCTAGATGCAAAAGACGTTGTAGACAATACATATCAAAAAGCAAACGTTAAAAGTAAACGAACAACCGGAAGTGTCTCTCTAGATAAAGAGGCGCCTTTCTCAGTTTTAATTTTAGGTGTTGATACAGGTGAAGAGGGGAGAGCAGATCAAGGTAGATCAGATACCATGATGGTTGCAACAATTAATCCCAAAACAGACTTGACGACATTAACGAGTTTACCTCGTGATACGAAGATTCCGATTACTGGTCACGGGACAGATAATAAATTAAATGCTGCATATGCTTATGGTGATGTTTCCTTAGCAATGGATACTATTCAAAACTATTTAAATATTCCAATTGATTACTATATTCAGATGAATATGAAGGGATTAGAAGAATTAACAGGATCCGTCGGGCCAATTACGGTCAATAATCCTTTTGCCTTCAATGGTTATGCTAAAGGTGAGATTGAATTAACAGAGAGTAATGTACTTGCATTTTCTAGGATGCGCCATGATGATCCAAATGGTGATTATGGGCGTCAAAAACGACAACGTTCTGTCGTGACTGAATTAGGTAAGAAGATAGCTTCTATTGACGGTGTCACAAATTATCAATCAATTTTGAGTGTACTTGAGAGCAATATGAAAACGAACTTGAATTTTTCTGATATGAAAGAGATAGTAACTAAGTATCGTAGTGCTATAGGCAAAATTAAAGATGTTCAACTTCAGGGGCAATCACAAATGATAAATGGTGTATCGTATGAAGTTGTGCCATCAGCACAAGTGACGAAAGTATCTAACATGATCAGAAAACAATTAGACTTAGATTAGGAGAATTATACCAATGGAAGAAACAATCAATATTGAACAAATTTTTAATATTTTAAAAAAACACCTTAAATTAATTGGTGGGTTAACAATTGTAGGAGCACTATTTGCCCTGTTTATCACCGTTTTTTTTATGACACCAAAATATGATGCGACTGTTCAAGTTTTAGTTAATCGAACGGAGACTGCTAATAATGTAGGAGCTGCCTATAATACGCAGCAAGCAGATGTACAAATGATTAACACGTACAAAGATATTATTCAAAATAAAATTGTGTTGGATCCTGTTAGAAAAGAAATAGCAAAAAAAGATAATTTTACAGGTACAAGTGATAATTTGAAAAACCAGATAAGCATTTCAAATGAAGAAAACTCGCAGGTTTTTAGTGTGACTGTTCAAGACACGAACGCTTATCGTGCAGCAGATATTGCAAATTCAGTTGCAGATACGTTTAAACAAAAAATAAAAAAAATGATGAAAGTTAATAACGTAACAATTGTGGCTGATGCAATCGCAAAGCCTAATGCCGTATCACCAAATAAAAAATTAAACACTTTAATTGGGTTGGTGCTTGGAGCAATTATCGGAATTGCGATTGCATTCTTGATAGAAATATTAGATAAAACTGTTAAGAATACTGATTTATTAACAGAGATTGGTCTTTCGAATTTAGGAATGATTAATCATATTGAGGAAACCAAGAAAAGTCAAAGGCTTTTTGGACAATCGACATCAAGAACACGAAAACATACTGATTCAGGCAGATAGGGGTTAATAAAATGAGCTTATTAAAAAAAGATAAAAAATTATCAACTGATAGTATCGATAATGGCGTGGGATTAATTACGGTTACCCAACCAACATCAATCATAGCAGAACAATTTCGGACGGTTCGAACAAATATTCAATTTTCAAGTATTGATAAAGAGATGAAAGTTATCATGGCAACATCATCAGGACTATCTGAAGGAAAATCAACAGTTATAACTAATCTTGCTGTAACATATGCCAATCAAGGACTTAAAGTTTTATTAATCGATGCAGATATGCGCCGACCAACAGCACATCGTACATTTGGGTTAAGTAATAAGACAGGATTAACTAATTGCTTAACAGAAAAAGATATTGATATTGCAAAGTCAGTTGAGGAAACACCTATTGAAAATTTATATGTTATGCCGGCAGGACCCACACCACCCAACCCTTCTGAATTATTGAATACAAAAAGAATGGACTCTTTAATTGCAGCTGTCGCTGAACAAATGGATATGGTCATAATTGATACGCCACCGTTAATTTCTGTAACAGATGCACAAATTGTAGCAACTAAAGTTGATGGTACCATTTTAGTTGTGAGACAAGGCTTAGCAAACAAAGGTGCAGTTTTAAAAGCTAAGGAATTATTAGATACTGTACATGCAAGAATTATTGGAACAATTTTGAATGATGTCTCGGGTAGTGATGAATCTGGATACTATGGTGGCTATTACGGATATTATAAATAATGATGAGTATAAAGTAGTAGGGATATAATAATTTAAGGGAGCAGGGATTTAAAGTGAGTAGAAAAAGTAAACAAGTAGTTTTAGCAGGTCTTGATTGTGCGATTTGGGTAGTTTCAATGATGCTATCAATGTTATTTTTGAAACCATATGTTAATTTTAATATATTACATTTGTTACAATTTGGATTTATATGTTTAGTTTCCTATTTGGTGGTTGGATATTCATTAAAACTTTTTTCAAAAATTAATCGCTACTCCAGTCTTAAAGAAATGACTGCAATATTTACAACAACAACAATTGCAGCAATTGTTAGTAATGTTAGTTATTTTTTTATAAGTTCAATCTATAGTATCCGTTTTGGGATACTAATGTATTTATTTACACTTCTTTTTATTGTTGGTAGTCGGTTTGCATGGCGTTATTTTGTTGAAAATATTTTAAATAATGGAGAAAATAAACCGTTAGTCACGACATTAATAGTTGGTGCTGGAGATGGTGCAGAAACTTTGATGGAACGAATTCAAAGAGATAATGCCGATTTAAATGTTATTGGATATGTTGATAATGATTCCCAAAAACAAAAAATGTGGATGATGGGTAAGGAGGTCTTGGGAACTTTTCAAGATATCCCAACAATTGTTGGAGAATATGACGTTAAACAGGTATCAATCGCAATTCCATCATTAGATCCTCATAATTATGAAAATTTATTGGATATTTTGAATCCTTTGAAAGTTAAAATTAATCGTATGTCAAGTTTTGAAGATATGCTTGAAGATAACAATGATTCTAGAAAAATGCATGACATTGATGTTGTTGATTTACTAGGTCGACAAGAAATTAAACTCGATATGGCTAAAATTGAAAGGAAGATATATGATAAAACGATTTTAGTTACAGGTGCAGGTGGATCTATTGGTTCAGAAATTTGTCGTCAAGTTAGCAAATTTAATCCTAAACGCCTAATTCTTTTAGGGCATGGAGAAAATTCAATTTACTTGATACATCAGGAGTTAAAAAATCTTTATTCAGATAAAATCGAAATTGTACCAATTATTGCTGATGTACAAGATCGTAAACATATCTTTGAGTTAATGGAACAATATAGACCAGAGATTGTCTATCATGCTGCAGCACACAAGCATGTACCACTAATGGAAGCTAATCCTACTGAAGCTATTAAAAATAATGTTTATGGAACGAAAAATGTTGCTGAAGCTGCTAAGGCTGCTAAGGTGAAGTCGTTTGTTATGATTTCAACTGACAAAGCAGTAAATCCACCAAATATTATGGGTGCTACAAAACGTCTCGCTGAGATGATTGTAACCAGCTTAAATGAAGAAGGACATACAAAGTTCGCCGTTGTTCGTTTTGGTAATGTACTGGGTAGTCGTGGTAGTGTCGTACCTTTATTTAAGAAACAGATAGCTAAAGGCGGACCAGTTACCGTCACTGACCTTAGAATGACAAGATTCTTTATGACGATTCCTGAAGCTAGTCGTTTGGTAATTCAGGCTGGAACTTTATCTAAAGGTGGAGAACTATTTATCTTAGATATGGGTAAACCAGTTAAAATTGTTGATTTAGCAAGAAAAATGATTAAATTAAGTGGTTACAGTGAAAATGAAATTGAGATTGTTGAATCGGGTATGCGGCCTGGAGAAAAATTATATGAAGAATTACTTGTAAGTAGTGAAAAACAACAAGAACAAGTTTATGAAAAGATTTTTTTAGGGAAGGTAACACCGTACAAAATTAGTGATATCATGAGTTTTGTTAAAAGCGTTGAACCATTAACTGGTTCAGATTTGAAAAAAGAAGTTATTGGGTACGCACATACTCATAATGGTGAACCATCAATTGATTCGGAAGGTATGAATTAATGTATAAAAAATTTTTTAAAAGAATAATTGATTTCGTTATTTCATTGATAGGCCTTGTACTTTTATCGCCTATTTTTTTGATTATCGCTGTTATTGTAAAAATGGATTCAAAAGGACCTATATTTTTCAAACAAAAAAGGATAGGTATCCATAAAACGTACTTTAATATTTTAAAATTTAGAACAATGAGAAGTGATACACCTGACGTACCTACACATTTATTGAAAGATCCAAATGTTTTTATCACATATTCAGGTAAAATTCTTAGAAAAACGAGTCTTGATGAGTTACCACAGATTATTAATATATTAATGGGTAAGATGAGCATTATTGGACCTCGTCCAGCTCTTTGGAATCAGGACGATCTTATTTCTGAACGTGAAAGATATGATGCTAATGACGTTTTACCAGGATTAACTGGACTTGCTCAAATTAATGGTCGAGATGAATTGCCAATTCAAGAAAAGGCTAAGTTAGATGGTGCCTATGTTAAACATATTTCGTTTGTTCAAGACGTGAAAATATTTTTTGGTACAATTAGCTCTGTTTTGAGACATGATGGAGTTCAGGAAGGTAATAAAAATGAAAAAAAAGATACTAATTACTGGGGCGAATAGTTATATTGCAAAATCGTTTAAAAATTGGATTGAACTCTCTGATAACAAAGAAATATCAATTGATATGATAAGCGTTCGAGATGGAGAGTGGAGAAAAAAAGATTTTGGCTTATATGATACGGTAATGAATGTAGCAGGTATAGCCCACGTATCGTCTAATCCAGATATGAAGGATCAATATTATAAAGTAAATAGAGATCTCGCAATTGATTTAGCTGAAAAGGCTAAATATGATAGAGTCAAGCAATTTATATTTTTATCAAGTATGATAGTATATGGCGAAGAAAAAGGACTAAAAAAGACTAATATAATAAATCGAGATACACCAATGAAACCAATTGATTTTTATGGTGATAGTAAATTACAGGCAGATCTCGCAATTCAGAAATTAGAAGATGATAAATTTAAAACGGTAGTTATCAGGACTCCTATGGTTTACGGGCCGAATAGTAAGGGGAATTTTCCTAAGTTATTAGCAGCTTCAAAGAAATTTTCGGTTTTTCCAAAAATAAATAATAAAAGAAGTATGATTTATATTGATGTGTTGTCAGAATTTATAAAACAGTGTATTTTAAACGACGTTTCAGGAGTGTTTTTCCCCCAAAACAAAGAATATGTTTCAACAAGTGACATAATTTTGGATACAAGAATGATACTTGGAAAGAAGACCTATCTGATATCAATATTTAATTTTTTAATTGTACTACTTTCAAAAAAAGGACGGTTTATAAATCGCATATATGGTAATAAAGTATATGAGCGTAAACTAAGTAATTATGGATTTAGTTATGATTTGAATTTAAGTCTTAGAGAGTCAATTCAAAAAATAATAAATGAGGAAAAAAAATGAAAAAAGCTTTAATGTATGCTTCTGTTGCCTCTATGATTGATCTGTTTAATATGGATAATATCGCTATATTAGAAAAACAAGGTTACTCAGTGGAAGTTGCATGTAATTTTACAAATGGAAGTATAACTTCAGATGACCGAGTTAAACAATTTAAGAACGAACTAGATTCTAGAGGAATAAGAACACATGACATTCCTATTCCAAGAAATATTTTTAAAGTTTCAGATATTTTAACATCGTATCGGTTAACAAAAAAAATATTAAAAGATTCTAATTTTAAAATAATGCATTGTCATTCACCAATAGGTGGAGTTATCGCACGACTAGCTGCGAGACACCAAAGAAAAAATTTCTTAACAACGATTTATACGGCACATGGATTTCATTTTTATAAAGGGGCACCATTATTAAATTGGTTAATTTATTTTCCAATCGAATATATCTGTTCGTTCTTTACGGATATTTTGATAACAATTAATAAAGAAGATTTTGATAGAGCATCAAAGTGGATGCACCCTAAAAATAATGTATACGTTCCTGGAATAGGAGTTGACATACATAAATACTCTGATATACAGGATAGAATAGAATTTTCAGAAAATGAAATTATAATTACGAGTGTTGGGCAACTTTCAAAAAGAAAGAATCACGAAGTTGTTTTGGAAGCTATCAGTAAGATTAAAAATAAAAATATACATTATCTTATTGTTGGTGAAGGCGAATTGCGAGAATACTTAGAAAACAAATCTATTGAATTAGGAATTGATGCACAAGTTGATTTTTTAGGTTATCGCTCAGATATTGATATTATTTTAAATTCTACTGATATTTATGTCTTTCCTTCCTTACAAGAAGGATTACCAGTGGCTTTAATGGAGGCTATGGCTGCCAGCTTACCAGTAATTGCATCAAATATTAGAGGAAATATTGATTTAATTACGTCAGATATTAATGGTTTATTATTTGACCCAAAAAAATCCGATGAATTAGCGAATCAAATGGAAAAATTGATTACAAATGAAAAATTAATAGAATATTTCAAAAAAAACCAAAACGATATTATAAAGAAGTTCGATATAATAACAATTGAAAATAAGATGAATAAGGTATATTTACGGGGTAACAAATGAGAAAAAAATTAATTCAAATAGTTAAATATTTTAAATTTGTTTATATAATTTATTTTTATATTGGCAGTAGTATTTTAAAAGTGATATCTAAATTTGTAAAAAAAGATAGCAAAACGATCCTCTTTGTAAGTTTTGGTGGACAGGGATTTAACGATAGTCCAAAAGAAATTTTTGATAAAATAAAAATGGATCCTGAATTTTCTGATTTCAAACTAGTTTGGGCATTTAGAAATCCAAATCAGTTTGAAACGCTATCAGATGAATATAAGATTAAAATAGATACAGTTAACTACTTTAAGGTTGCGATGAAAGCAGGTATTTGGATTACAAATTCAAGTATTGAAAGAGGATTAGAATTTAAAGAGCCAGGTAATTTTTGTATAAATACATGGCATGGTACGCCACTTAAAAAAATGGGGACAGATATTTCTTCTAATAGCGAGTCATTTACTGGAACTAATATCATTAATGCAGATATATTTTTAACGCAGTCGGCTTATGAAACAAAAATAATGTCCGCAGCATATAGTATCCCATTAATAAATATGAAAAAATATGGTTTACCAAGAAATGACATTCTCACACAACCAATTGATAGTATGAAAAAAAATATAATACGACAGAATCTTAATATTCCGATAAATAAAAAAATAATATTATATGCCCCTACCTTTAGAGAATATTATCATAATGTGGATAAAACTATTTTATTCGAAAATAAATTAAATGAGGACGCTTGGAAAAAAGTATTAGGTGATGATTACGTAATGTTGCTAAGAACACATTATGAAATTGAGTCAGATACAGATAAAATTAGTTCATCTAATAACTTTATCTATGATGTATCTGAATATGAGAATTTAAATGATTTAATGCAAATTTCGGATATTTTGATTTCTGATTATTCAAGTATTATTTTTGATTTTTCAATACTTAATAAACCTATGTATACTTTTACTTACGATTATGACCGTTACCAAAAAGAACGAGGACTTTATTTTGATATTCGAGAGCATATATCGGGTAGTTCGGATGAAGGAATTTTAATTCAAATGATAAGTAAAATGAATTTGAATGAAAAAATATCTGAAGCACGCGAATTTAATGGGGAATTTGTGGAAGAACATGGTAAAGGTACTGAAAAAATAGTCCAATATATAAAAAATAAGACAAAGAATATGAGTGGGATGGAATAATGAGAGGACGTATATTATTTGTACTAGCTGTTGTTGCATTTTTGTTTCCAACAACTTTAAATGGAATTGTCACAAATACATACTTATTGATTTTTGCTACGTTATTAGAAATAGTATTTATTAGTTTAATTTTATTTGGTAAATTGAAAATTAATAAAATACAAGGTATGTATTCATTGGCAATATTGTTGATTTTATTAATCGCAACACTTTTTACGCCACTTTCTGGTATAAAATTTGGATCTTTCATGTATTATTTATCATACATTACGATTTCGTCAATAGATTTCAAAAATTCTGAATATTCTAAAACAAATAATATTAATGCATACAGATTTTTTTCTATTCTAGTGATTTTATTAGGGTTATGTATGATTTTAAATATTCCAATTATTAATAATATTGAATATAAATTTTATGGAGCATATTATCAAGAATTAATACCATTAATGCAAATGGGAAGTAAACCAGTACTTACTTTTTCTACTCACTCTGTTTCTGGATTTGCAATGTTTTTATTTTTTTGTATGTCATTTTTTACATATAAAAAATTTCATATGAAGATTGATTTATTTTTATCTTTCGGATTTTGTTTTTTAATTGTCAATTTAAAGTCCTTCACGGCTATTATGTATTTTGTCATCGCAATTGGAATGATTTTTACTCTTTTATCAAGAAAAACCGTTATAAGAATTTGCGTTTTTATCGGGTTAGTTATAATTTATATGCTTATTTTTCAAAAATCAGCTGTTAATGAAATGTCAGCGATGATTCATTATATACTATTTGAAAAACAAAATAATGGTCTCACTGGTAGGTATGCAAAAGGCGGCGCGATGACTAAAAATTTAAGTTTTATCAAAGATAATTTATTCAGACCTGTTGGTTTTGGCTTTGATGATAGATTATCATTTGTAGATTCTGGTATAATTGAATATCTACTACGGGGATCGATTTTATTAGTTATAAGCATGTATCTAGGATTTTTTACGTTTTTAAAAAATAATATTGATTCAAAATTGATACTAATTATTCTTTTTAGTGCATTCATAACATTTGAAACAGGATTTGCTGTTTTAATTTTGACGAAAATTATCTTTTTTATACCATTTATGATTACTTATTTTGAATATTTAAGTAATACGAATAAAAAACTGGAATGAGGGTATAGTACAATGGGAATTACAGCAATTTTAGTAACATTCAATCGAGTGAAATATTTACAAGAAAGTATTCCAGCTCTTTTAAATCAGTCTGTAGAATTAGATTCAATAATTGTTGTGAATAATAATAGTACAGATGATACATTAAAATATCTTGATACATTATCAAAAAATTCAAAAATAAAAATACTAAATTTGAAAAAAAATGTTGGAGGAGCCGGTGGGTTTAATGCGGGATTGAAAATGGCATACTTAACTACAGATTCTAGTGATTTTTGGTTACTAGATGATGATACGATTGCTGATCAGGATGCCGCACTTGAATTTATTAATGCGGGGAATCTTTTAAAACATAATTATGGATTTTTAAGTAGTAATGTGAGATGGATTGATGGAACTTCAGCTGTCATGAATCGACCAATGCCTGCAAGTGATTGGAATGAACCAACTGACCTAGGACTAATAAAGCTTAAGTACGCGACATTTGTTTCTGCACTAATTAATCGAAGTGCTGTTAGTAAGTTAGGGCTACCTATTTCAGACTTTTTTATTTGGAGCGACGACACGGAGTTTACCTTGAGAATTTCGCAAACGTTTGATAGTTATTTTGTACCACTTAGTAAAGTAACTCATAAGATTGTAATGAATTCTGGTGTTGATATTGTAACAGACGATTCTGATAGAATCGGTAGGTACTTTTATAGCATTAGAAATAGATTATACATTGCGAAAAATTATGGCAGTAGTCGTGAAACATTTAAAGGTATATTATCACCGATATTTACTTTTTTCATGGTTTTATTTAAATCGAAAAATAAACGTAAAAAATTATTAGTTATATTAAAAGGATTTAATCAAGGATTATTTTTTAATCCTAAAATTGAAAAAGTAGAGGAGGAAAAATAGTGAGTAAAAGTTATTTAATTGTGGGATCAGGATTATTTGGTTCAATTTTTGCAAGTGAGGCTGCAAAAAAAGGAAATCAAGTAAAAGTTATTGAAAAACGTGATCATGTTGCTGGTAACGTTTATACAAAGGAAATCGACGGGATACAAGTACATCAATATGGTGCTCATATATTTCATACGAGTAATAAAGAAATATGGGAATATATTAATCAATTTGCAGAATTTAATCGATATACTAATAGTCCAGTAGCAAATTATAATGGTGAAATATATAACTTACCCTTTAATATGAATACGTTTAGTAAATTATGGGGTGTGACAACGCCGGCTGAAGCACAAGAAAAAATTGATGAGCAAAAAGCAGTTTTAAATGGAAAAAAACCAGAAAATTTGGAAGAACAAGCAATTTCTTTAATTGGGACGGATATTTATCAGAAATTAATTAAGGGTTATACGGAAAAACAGTGGGGACAAAAAGCTACTGAATTACCAGCATTCATTATTCGAAGATTACCTGTTAGATTAACGTATGATAATAATTATTTTAACGATACTTATCAAGGTATTCCAATTGGCGGATATACGCAGATTATTGAAAAAATGCTCGATAATCCCTTGATAGAAGTAGAAACAGGTATCGATTTTTTTGATAAAAAAGATGAATATCTGGCTAAGTACGATAAAATTATTTTTACTGGAATGATTGATCAATTTTTTAATTATGAACTGGGAGAATTACAGTATCGTAGTCTGAATTTTGAAACGGAAGAGATGAATATAGATAATTATCAAGGTAATGCTGTTGTTAATTATACAGATGCAGAAACCCCATATACTCGAGTTATTGAGCATAAGCATTTTGAATTTGGGAAAAGCGATAAAAATAAGACGATTGTTACTAGGGAATATCCCGCTGACTGGAAACGTGGAGACGAACCATATTATCCTGTTAACAATTCTAAAAATAATGAATTATATAAAAAATATAAAAAGTTATCACAAACAGTACCAAATGTGTTATTTGGTGGACGTTTAGGTCAATATAGATATTATGATATGCATCAAGTAATTCAAAGTGCATTAAATAGTGCACATGCAGAGTTTGGTGAATAATAATGAGAGTAGTACGTAATTATTTGTATAATGTAACGTATCAGATGTTTATTCTAATTATCCCATTGATTACTGTGCCATATATATCAAGAATTGTTGGGCCAACAGGTGTTGGGATAAACGCATATACTAATTCTATTATTCAATATTTTATTTTATTTGGGAGTATTGGTATATCATTATATGGTAATAGGGAAATTGCTTATGTTCGTGATGATAAAGGAAAATTAAGTCGTACATTTTGGGAAATTGAAATACTTAGAGTATCAACAATTTCAATTGCGTATATACTATTTTTAGGTTTCCTACTCGTAACTAATACATATCATGATTATTTTATTTTTCAATCTTTATTAATTATCTCGGCTGCCTTAGATATTTCGTGGTTTTATATGGGACTAGAAGATTTTAAAAAGACTGTTACTAGGAATATGATTGTTAAAATTTTAACCGTTATTCTGATTTTTACTTTTGTTAAATCAAAAACGGACCTTGGCTTGTATATACTCATTTTATCTTTATCACAATTATTTGGTAATTTGACTCTATGGCCATATTTAAGAAAAACTTTGGTAAAGATAAATTGGAATAAACTTAATATTTTAAGGCATTTAAGACCATCAATCGGGCTATTTATTCCTCAAATAGCTATTCAAATATACTTGGTATTAAATAAAACAATGTTAGGCCAAATGGACGGGGTAAGTAGTGTTGGGTACTTTGATAATTCAGATAAGATTATCAAAATGGTTTTAGCAATTGTTACAGCAACAGGTACTGTTATGCTTCCACATGTTGCTAATTCTTTTGCAAAAGGTAAGTATACAGAGGTAAGTCAATTATTAGCCAATTCCTTTGACTTTGTGTCATTTTTAGCTATTCCCTTAATGTTTGGTGTTTCTGCTATATCCTTGAAATTAGCACCTTGGTTTTTTGGATCCGATTTTAAAGAAGTTGGGCCAGTTATGATGATTGAATCCATTGTGATTTTGTTAATAGCATGGAGTAATGTCACGGGGCAACAATTTTTAATGCCGACAAATAAAATTAAATACTATACAATTTCGGTGACTGTTGGTGCGATTATTAATTTATTATTAAATGTACCATTAATTTCCTTATATGGAGTTATTGGGGTTGCTATATCAACAGTTATATCAGAATTGGTTGTAACATCTTATCAACTTTATAAAGTTAAATTGTATATTAGTTTAAAATTGATGTTTACCAATGTTTATAAATATTTAATAGCTGGGATAATCATGTTTATAGTTGTATTTTATGTAGATTGTAAGATTAGTTTTGGATTAGTGTCTTTAATCGGACAAATATTATTAGGCATTTTAGTATATATTGGAATTTTAATTTTTTTAAAACCTACAATATTCAAAAAAATAAGAGATTTTAAAGAATGATACTGTAGATGTACTTTATACAAGAAATATCATATTTTTAGGCTTTTCAAAATTAAACTGACATACTCAGGTATAATAATTATTTGGGCGTATCAGTTTTTTAGTAATAATAAATTTTGATAATACCTGAAATAATACTAAAATTAAGCGTAGGAGAAGTATATAGTGGGAAAAAGAAATTATGGATTAGATTTATTAAAAATATATGCCTGCTTTTGTGTAGTTGCGCTACACGCATTTGGGACAGGCAACTACATATTAGATTATACGGGTATTTTTGTGAAAGATAATATTTTATCTAATATATTTTATTATAGTGCAACTTGTTCCATTCCCATATTCTTTATGGTTAATGGCTTTTTGATACTTCGGAAAAAAAATTTAAATTATAACTATGTATTAAAAAAAATAATGAATATAGTTTTTATTGTTTTTTTATGGACTGGACTATACAGTATTGTAGATTTAATAGTTAAAAGTGGTAAATTCTCATTTTTTTACTTTTTTTTTGGTAGTTTTGTACAAAAGGGACCGTTTTACCATTTTTGGTTTCTAGGTGCACTGTGCGTGCTCCTTCTGTTAGCACCGATGTTATCTTATTTACTAAATAGAAAAACATTTTTATTTATCTTATTATTAATTATTTTTATTGCTTTTTCTATTATTATAAGTATATATAGTGAAGTTCGTCAGTACCCAATACAGTCAAATATTAACCAAACATTTAGGCTTTGGACTTGGCTTTTGTATTATTTATTTGGTGGTTTAATTGCAAAATATGAAATGGAAATTAATGAATTTATAAAAAACAAAAAATTAAAGTTAATGATTTTTAATATTACGTTATTCACTGGGGTTTTGGTGGTTGTAGGCGCATTATTAAATGTACGCATAATTAATAATGCTTATGCAGAATACAATTATGATAATATTTTGGTAATAATTGCATCTGTATTAATATTTATATTCTGTGTTAGTTCAATAAACTATTCAAATAAGCAAATAACAATTTTACAATATATATCACCTGTTATTATGGGGGTATATATAATGCATCCGTTCGTAATAAAAATATTTAGAATATTTATTCGGTCTTCGAATGATTGGAATAATATCGTAATATATATATTGACTGTACTTACGACGATAATTATTTCAAGGTTAATTATTAGAATTCCATACATTAAAAAAATAATATCTCTTTAAATAATTAGTTTATATATAGTATGTAATCTAAATATAGTGGTTCTTCGTGGATAATATTATGAAATTTCGGATCTGCGTCAAATAGTGTTTGTGAGACGATAAACGTCTAATCTAATTAAGGAAAATCTAAAAGGATTTCCTTTTTTTTAGGGCTCTATAATATCTGTTGTTGGTGATAGAAAAATCTATCACTAGCAACAGATTTTTTGTATGATATAAAAAAGGAATTCCGTTCCTTAAATAATAGGCCAGCCCAAATAAAGAAAAGAGTTCCCTATGGCAGATAATACTAGAGTTTTACTAAATATTAAAGACGAAAATATTAAATTTAATGAAAATTGTATCCAACCACTCCCTGATTTAGGTGTTATCAGAGTTTATGGTACTTTAGATTACCGTCCGAAAGCCTGCCACTCCTGCGAAGTTCTCAACCATAATCAAATTATTAACTACGGATGGCGGGCTGTCTCAATTAGGCTGTCACGTTGTTCTGAATTAGACATTATTTCTACTGTAAAGAATGTCAAGCTTACTTTTTTAGCTTAAACAACACTCGTTAATAAAGATTGTTACATTTCTGAAAATACGAGAATAGCTTGTTTGGAAAAGATGATGTGTCCTTCTTCTATGAAACAAATAGCTAATGAACTTAATGTTTCGTCATCTTATATAAGTCGCCTCCTAGATGCCAGTGATAGTAACTTCAAAGTAAATTTAACTTACTTACCTGAGACCCTTTTTATGGATGAGCTTTAAGCTATACCTGGCCATCTTAGCTTTGAATATATGGATGATATAACAAATGAGCTACTTGATCTTATTGAAACTAGAACAATTTATCAAGTGACTAAGTACTTTAATCGGTTCACGTTAAAAGCCCGAGAAAACGTCAAAGTAATCGTCACTGATATGAATTATACCTATCCAAAGTTTGCGGGAACTTTGTTTCCGAATGCCATTGTTGTCTATGATTGCTTTCACATTGTTAATTCACTTATGCGCGCATTTAATAAAACCAGAATTCAAATCATGAAGAATTATGCGATTACTTCAACTGACTATAAGGTCTTAAAACGTTATTGGAAGTTACTTTTAAAACCTATGTCAAAATTAAATTATATGATATTTCGTAAATAGACATACTTTAATTACGCGGCAACCAATACAGAAGTTGTTGATCATTTATTAGGCGTAGATAAAACATTGTCGGCAACTTACCAACTGTTACAACGAATGACAGCCAGTATAACAGCTAAAGACTGGGACAGCATGGCTAATATCTTACTTTCAGAAAACGAAGTTTCAACTTATTTAAAAAAAAGTTTACTTATTTTAATTGAACATGAAGACTATATAAAAAATGCCATTAACTATCCTTATTCTGATGGCCCACTTGAAGGAACTAATAATAAATTGAAAATTATTAAACGTAATGCCTACGGATTCAGTAATTTTAGACATTTTAGGAACCGTGTTTTCTTTGTAATGAGAAATAAGAGCATAAAAAAGGCATTGTCACAAAGTGACAACACCCTTACAAAATATATTCGCCAACAATAGTTGTAAAAGAATCTAAAACTATTACCAATGACAGATATTTTAGACCTAATTATTTTTCTATCCAATTATGACCTACATATACTAAAACATATTAAAGATAAAATTTCTGCATAAGTCAATAAGAGAACAGCATATATAGATTGTTAAAATAATGATAAAGACTAAAGGAATAAATAAAACTGATTGAAGATATTGGGTTAAATTTAAAGAATTCCAAAGATATTCTCTTATTAATCCATTATCATGAATTAGATAAACTCCGAAAGAAGTAGCAGACATAGTATTAATAATTTTTAAGGTGAACGGTTTCTTTTGCTTAAAAAAATTAAAAATATAGACAGCAAAAATCATGGCAACAAAACTTTGGGGAGTAGTAAATAAAATTGCTTCTTTACCATTAAGACCTATAATTTTAGAGCTAATAATTTCGAATAATAAAATTGAAAAAGTTACGGCTAAAACGGAAAATAATGCAATTATATTCATTTTACTGAGAATAATGGTTGGTAAATCAAATCTTTGAAAAAAGGCGCCATACGAATAAGCTAAAAGTGCAATAATAGTTATGTTAATTGCCGAATTATGAATAAAAAAAGTAGGAACAAATAAAAATACTACAGAGCTAAGTAATAATAACTTAAGGAATGACTCTTTAGATAACGAATTTAAAAAATTATTTATAAATGGTAAGAATAGTAAAATAATAATATAAACAGTAGCAAACCAGTATAATCCAGAAAATACTGGGAAAAGACTAAATATTAGAAAATGCATTGAGACATGCTGATGTAAAAGGAGAAATAAACATAAAATAGTTAAGGAATAAAATAAAACTTGTAGCCAAATTTTTTTTATTTTTGTTGTTTGAGATTTGTGAGACTGAATCATATAGTAACCTGTTATCATAAAATAAATATTTACCCCAATTTTACCAAGAGAAGAAAGTACTTCAATTGTAAACTTATTTACAGAAAATCCTGGATCAAAAGTCCAAGTGGAATGGATAGCTAAGTGGTGTGCAACAATCATTACCATACTGATGATTCTAAGCAATTCAATGTTAGAGTTACGTTCTTTGTTCAATTTATATTTTCCTTTCAAATTGTCATGTCTTAAATATACTCTATTGTATCTGTAATGCGCAAGATTAAAATTTTGAGATATATTGCTAGTATTTGATAAAATTTTAAGCAATCTTCTGATTAGTAAAATTTCTATATGAGAGCATGCTTTGATAACAAATTTTTACTTTTAATTTTGGAAAATATAATAAGTTTTAATTCAGACCGATATAAAAAACGTTTATGACTTTCTTTAATATTTTTTTGTGGATAATATTTATGAGGCACTTCATACTATTTCGATTTCTTATGATGATTTTCAAAGTTCTTTCAGAGGGTAATGATAGTTTTAATAGAAAATGAATCATTAGAAGTCACTCTTTTTTATTTTCACCCAATTTAATGCTAACATAGTGCCAAGGAGATGATTCAAATGACAATACCATTAGGATTAAAAGCGGGAACGGACCCAATTCAACTTCATGATCGGTTACAACATAATCCAGATATTTTTGAATTCTATCTAAATGAATTTGATGTTTCTGGAGATGGATTAAAACGATTATCAGATGAGATTGATGAGGTGAAGGCAACTACGAAGAAGATTGTCATGCATCATCCAATGAAGATTGGGGAACAATCCGTTGAATTAGCCGTTTCCGAAACAGCTGATCCTAGGTTATATCGTTTCGTTAGAGAAAGTACTGAGACATTGATTCAGCTCGCAAAAGATAAATCAATTCAAACCCTCATTCATGGTTCATATAATCGACAAACACCAACGATTATAGCTGAGTATCCTAATTTTGAGGTTGCGGAATCAGCGTTATTTAATCGGATGGATTATTATCAAAAATATGGACAAAATAACGTCATGTTTGAAAATTCGATTTCTGACTTATTTTATTATGGGTCTGAAGAGATGGATGAATTTATTCTTCAAAAAGGGTATCGCTTAGCATTTGATACATCACATGCCTTTATTAAACAAGCAGGTAGTAATGCTGACTTACAAGCAAGTTTGAAACGGTTAATGCCAAATATCGTCCATTATCACTTAGTCGATTCAATGGGTGAATTTCATGATAGCTTACCTTTAGGAAAAGGTAAGATTGATTGGAAGTTATCTTATCCTTTGCTTAATCCAAATGCAACGGCTATTTACGAAATTGATTTAGAAAATCAAAATGATTGTCGCGAAATGTTGGAAAGTCATGAATATCTACAAAATTTAATAGAAAAATAACCATTGGTTTTGAAATTTCAAAATCAATGGTTATTTTTTTCGGTTATCAAACCAGTAGAGTAAACACCCTAGTACTAACACGATAACGCCGAATAAGATGATTTTCCAATTAAAACTTAACAGTAAGTAAAGTGAGACAATTAATGCAAGGCTTGGAATAATTGGACCACCTGGTAATTTGAAACCTTTTGGTAAATTTGGATCATTATTGAATTTAAATGTTGCTAAAATTGTTGGTACATATTGGACAAACGATGCAAAGACAATGCATGATACTAAGAATAAATAACTACCGCTAAGTAGCAGGAGGATGCTTGTGATAGATGTCACAATGATTGCGATAACCGGTGTATTGTGTTTACTTTGCTTACCGATTATTTTTGGTAAAAGCTGATGTTCATTTGCTAGCGATGCAGCCACAATAGGTGTATTGAATGATACTGAGATGGCAACCCCAAGAATAGAGATCAACATCCCAATGATAATGATCATATAACCCCACTGACCAAAGATACTTTTGAATGCCGCAGCAATTGGTAATGAGTACGATCCTAAGTTAGGGCCAAGGATACCCACGGCAACCGTTTGAAGTAAAACATATAATAAAGTCACCGTTGCAATGACGCTTAATAGTGCTTTCGGAATATTCTTTTCCGGATTATCCATTTTAGCAGCAGCAATCGGTAAAAATGAAAAGCCAGTATACATATAAAAAATGACACCAAATGCTGTATTAAATTTCGTAAATAACTGAGTGTTACTGTGAATATCAGTCGGAATCATGGGCGTAAAATGAGCATCCTTAATGAAGAAAGCACCGACAATAATAAAGAGTAACATGATAAATACTTTAGCTGCAGAAGACAGATTGTCTGCGAAATCTAGAATAGCTGTTCCAAAATAATTAATGATGCCTAGAATAATGACTAAGGCAATTGCTGAAACATCATAAATAAGCGTTTGTTGTAATGCTGGAAAAAGTATTTTTAAGACAGTTAGTAACGCAGCAATTTCGGCTGACAAAGTCACTACGCCTAATATCCAAGTAAATATACCAACTTGAAAACCAGTAAATTTACCGAATGCATTATAGGCATATAACCAAGCCGCACCATCTTCCGAAAATTTACTTGCTAGTGTTGCGTAACAGAGCACAATCATGGTGACTGCTAATGCTGCAGCGATAATTGTAAAGATACTGAGTGGTCCAATATCATTATAAATTTTACCAGATAATAAGAAAATCCCCGATCCAATAATACCGTTAATTCCTAACAAGAAAACCGTGAAAAACGTCATTTTTTTATCTTCTATTTTATTCATTACAATCCCCCTAAAATTTAGAATAGCCAATATGATATTAAAAGGCAATTGATAGGTGCTATGAGGGTACAAAAAAAGCCAACAATTAAGTTGGCTTTTACGGTTAAACTAAATCATTTGTGTAAATAGGTGTTTCAATGGTTTCAACAAATTGTGCTGAGATAGGGGTTACGAACATTTTTTCGTTATCACGATGGAATAAATCAGAACCTGTAATGTCATCCATGGCTTTCTTAACGGTTGCTGGATCTAAATCTGTATTAACGTAACGTAATTTCATATGGCGCGTTTTACCTGCTTCATTTTTAAATGCTAAATCTAATTGTTTCATATAATTTCCTCCTTAGTTTTGATTAAGCTAAAAGACTTGATTCTGTGCGGATGGTCATTTTAACGGTGTTATCACCAGTTAATGAAGCAACAGTAGCGCCGAGCTGTGCAATAGCTTCGTTAGAGGCATTTTCAGTAATGTTGGCGAATGAACGTTTACGTTCAGAACCGTCAGAACTTAATCCCTCGACGATAACGTTTGTTTTTACCCAAGTTTTACTCATATGTGTTCTCCTTTGTGTGTCTATATTTGATAAGTGCCGCGACGCCTTACATAGATAATAAAGAATCGGCTAACCATTTTGTAAAGTAAATATCGATATTTATTCTTGATTCATTTGAGCAATGACTAGAAGTGCTTTCCGACCGACGCTATTACGCCAGTTATACGCTGTTTGACGGCTAACATGATGACTGGCAGCAATTTCTGTAACTGTTTTGTGTCTGATATAACAATCGACTAGATAATGTTGTTCTGCATTTGAACAGAGATCATAGAGTGATTTAAAAAGGTGTTCTGTAAATAATTTTTCAGCAATAGTATCTTGGGTTTGAAGGGTTAAATCAATGATGGAATCGGTTGGATTAGATGAATCATCCTTATTAGGTTCTAAATGCGTTTGTTGATTGGATTGTCGATTAATTAAATCAAGAAGTCGCCAGTAAACTCGTTGGTAGGCGTAAACCATGAAAGTTTGTTCATTATCTTCAATAGTTTTAGGATATTGGTCATATGCAGCGCTGAAGGCTAATCGTGCTTCTTGTACGAAATCATCATATGAAGCATGCGATTGATTAATCGACATTCTTTTTAGAACACCGAAGATAAGTTTTTCACGGTCATTTTCCAATAGAAAAGCTAAACCTGGATTTATTTGATTTGACATAATAGTAGAGTAGCCCCGTTTCTTTTAAGATCCCTTGGCCAAGGTTCCTAATTAGAATACGAGGTTACGCTAGTTTAAAATAGACGACGAAATGAGCGTATTTATGTGTTTTTGATGAGCATTTAGGAATTAAAGGTAGACTATTAATTTTCTTAAGATAAACTTAACAATTAGACTTAAGTTCACACAAGATTAGTTACAATTAAATCTGTAACATAGGATAAGTTGTTAAATGAAAGTAAGAAAAGGAGTAGGCTATTGAACTTGGAGAATGAATTAGAACGGGATTTTAAAGAAATTATAGATTATCCAGAAACACGTTTATTGACTGTTGGGTCTCAGTATTGGCGAAACTTGTTGGAGAATCATCCAATAATTGATGTTACAGATGATCATTTTTTTACAGAACATGGCATTGTAACGGATAACTATCAAGTGAACATGGAGACAACTTTGTATATTCATCATATAACGCACAGACGGGATGATTTGCGGTCCATTATTTTTGATAAACATAAAGGCATTTTATTATGTAAATACACAACAACAAACTTTGTGAATCGTTTGATTAATGAAAAAATTCTAACTTTTGTGGCAATGCGTGCGATTGGTTCATTAGTTGAAAAGAAACAAGCGTTACCTTACACATGTGGTATGTATCAACTTTTTCCAGATAGTGGACCATCAAAAAGGGATGCCTCATGGACGGCAGGACACCATCTTGCTAATATTTCTGATGTAGAAAATGGAACTGATTTATTTTTCAACAATGGATTAAGAATCAGAGTTCAAAGCAAGTATTCACAATTTCTTAAGCAATTAAATTTAGCCCATGTTTTTACAGATATTCAAGTTTCTTTGGCCAGTAAAATAGCTGCTGAACTTGGTTTTGAAAATCCAACACCTCAATTTAGATATCACGATGCTATCTTATCTTTAGTTCAGAACAGACGTGATACCTATGTGGATAAAATAGATTTTATTAAAGAAGTTAAGCATTTATTAGCCATCTACACGTTGAAAGGGTATTCTGTTGAATCACCTGACGACTCAATTATCAAAAAAACGTGTAGTTGGGCGCATACTAATAGAGGCATTATGCGTTACTAATTGTAATCATAATGTAACGGAAAAAGACGTTATTAGACATGCAAATTTGATATAATTAAAACTGATAATTTCGGAAAAATAGGGGGAAATATGAAAAATAAAAAGTTGTTAACAAAGTTAGTTACGGTAACATTTGTTGCTATTACGGGATTTAGCTCAATAAACTTACCAATTGGGAATCAAAGTAAAAATGAATCAACAGTTACGGCAGCCACAACGGCCCAAACAAAGGACCTCATTGAAAAGAACGGACCAACAATTCAAGCAGTAGCAAAAGATAAAAACTTATATCCGTCAGTGATGCTATCACAGATGATTCTTGAATCTTCTTGGGGTCAAAGTACGTTGGCAAAAAAGGCTAATAATTTTTTTGGTATGAAAGGTGCCTACAAGGGACAATCGTATTCAGTTAAATCATTAGAATATAATAGCAAAGGGAAAGCTTATTATGCGGTGTCTAAATTTAAAAAATACCCAAATGCTAAAGCATCTATTCAAGACTATGCCAACCATCTACGTAACGGTGTAAGTTGGGATGCTAAGTATTACTCAGGTACATGGCGTGAAAAAGCTAGTACTTATCAAAAAGCAACAGCATCATTGAGTTTAAAATACTCGACAAGTAGTGCCTACGGTAAAAAATTAAATAACTTAATTTCTAGATATAATTTAGCTAGTTTAGATAATACCGTTAAAGTCGCTTATAATGGCGCAGCCGGTTCTGAAACAGTCAAAGTAGCTAATACTGGTTACCGTCTTTACAATCATGTTAAAGGAACAGCAGGTAGTCGTGATAAAGGTGCGGCTGCTAAGTTGACAGGTAAAACAGTCTATGCAGATATGCGTGGCGTAAAAGAAGGTAGTACAACCTGGTATCGAGTAAGAGTTAAAGGCACATCAACGAAGTATTGGATCTATAAACAAGCATTAACATTAAGAAAAACAAGTTATTCTACAGTAAAAAATACAGGTAATTTTAATAATAAATCATATCAGTTACATAATCATGTTTATAATTCAGATTATTTATCTAAAAAGACGGGTCAGTCAAAAACACATAAGAATAAAACTTATACAATTAATAAAAAAGCGATTATTACTGATTATAATGGGTCTAAATCAACGATGTACCGAGTCAAAATTGGATCTACAAATCACTGGGTCTATAAGAGCGCCATTAATAAACATTAATTTATTAGGTTGTCGAACTAATATTGCTAAGGGGTAGCAATAAAAAAATAGGAGAGTTATTGAAAATGCAGAAAAAAATAGTAATGGGTTTTACCATTGTTTTGGGGATTGTAGCGGCTGGATTAATGAATCAATCAGTTTCGGCTTCATCAAAGGTAAATAATTATATACATTCTCAACATATTGCACCAAATGAGATTACAAGTGCTATCTGGGGTGGTTTTCCAACCGATGATATGGCTTATCGTCAAGGTAAACCAGAAGGTGTTGTTGTTCATGAAACAGCTAACCCATCATCTACCATATATGGTGAGATGGCTTTTATGAAAGCCAATTATGGTAATGCATTTGTCCACAGTTTTGTTGACGATCATAATATCATTAATATTGCAAAAACGAACGTCATGTCATGGGGTTCTGGTCCTAAAGGTAACCAACGTTTTGTGCAATTTGAAGAAACGCGTGTTCATAGCAAGTCGGCATTTGCACGAGAAGTCAATAATGCCGCCTACTATACTGCCTATATTTTACGTCAATATGGATTGAAACCAAGTTTAGCAACTGCTAGCAATCATGGAGCGGGCGCAACAATTTGGGCACATGCAGATGTCAGTAAGTATTTAGGTGCAACAGATCATGGTGATCCAGTTGGTTACTATAGCGAATCTGGTAGTCGATGGTTCAACGATTCATATTCAATGACAGACTTATATGATTTAATCCAAGAATATTACACACAATTGGGTGTGAAAGTCGCATATCACAGTGCAGCTGGATCAGAGACTGTTCAGATGAATAATACCAGTTACCGTCTTTACAATCATGTTAAAGGAACAGTCGGCGCAGTCGATAAAGGTTCAAGCAGCAAGTTAAGCGGTAAAACATTGTATGCAGATATGCGTGGTGTTAAAAATGGTAGCACTACTTGGTATCGTGTCCGTGTTAAAGGGACATCCACAAAATATTGGATTTATAGCGACGCCTTGAAATTAAGAAAAGTAAGTTACTCACCAATGAATGTTTCAGCTAAATTTAATGGTAAGTCATATCAGTTACATGATCATGTATACAATTCAGATTATCTATCTAAAAAGACAGGTGATTCGGCCAATTATAAAGATAGAACATATACAATTAATCAAAAAGCCGTTATAACTGATTATAATGGGGCTAAATCAACGATGTACCGTATTAAAATTGGTTCAACCAATCATTGGGTTTATACAGGAGCAGTCAATAAGGATGCACTAGTTAATTTAGAAATGCATAGTGCATCTGGTTCAGAAACTGCAAAAGTTAATAGTAATAAATATATGCTATACAATTCAGTTAAGAATTCGACTGATAATACGGTTAATTATGGTTCTTCAACACAATTAACTGGGCAAACAGTGAAATTATTAGCTCGAGCAGAAAATAGAAGCCAAGGAACAACTTGGTATCAAATTAAATCAGGATCAAATAAATATTGGGTTTATTCAAAGGCCTTAACATTTAATCAATCAATTACTTATAAGGCACTTAAACAGACTGCAACTGTAAGTACGACAAGCACTTACTACTTGCATAATCATGTTTATAATTCAGCATATTTATCAGTAACAACAGGAAGGGCAAGTGATGCTACAATTAGAGGTAAAGCAGTTAATGTAGATTGCATGGCTACAATTAAAGAAAATGGTAAAGAAGATTCATATATGTACCGTTTTACAGTTATTGAAACAGGAAAGACCTATTGGGCTTATGGTAGCGTCTTAGTTGGTCGAACGAATAGTTAAAGCAAAAAAAGAAGCCATAAATTGGCTTCTTTTTTTGCTTTATTTTCCTGAAGAACGGCGTGATAATTTAACGACGGCTTCAACTTTCGATGTTTGTGGGAACATATCAACGGGTTGAATATAATCAACGCGGTATGATTTTGTTAACAATTCTAAATCTTTTGCGAGTGTCGATGGATTACATGATACATAAACAAATTTCTTAGGACGACTCTTATTGATGGCTTCAATTAATTGATCATCTAAACCTGTACGTGGTGGATCAACAACTAAGGCATCAGGTACGAAACCTTCTTCTAACCATTTAGGTAAGATATCTTCAGCTTTACCAACTTCATATGTGGTATTTTCTTGATGTGATAGAACAGCATTTTCTCGTGCATCTTCAATCGCTTCAGGTGTTGTATCCATACCGCGAACTTCTTTAGCACCATGGGCAACATAAAGGCCAACGGTACCAACACCACAGTAAGCATCAACTAATGATTCATTTTTATCTAAGTTAAGAGCTTTGTTGATTTCATCGTATAAAACGCCAGTTTGAACTGGGTTTAATTGGAAGAAAGCACGTGCTGATAATTTAAATTTCATTTTACCAAGACGTTCCATGATGAAGTCTTGGCCAGCGATATTAATGGTTTCGTCACCCCAAACAAGTGATGTTTCACCTTTGTTGATGTTTTGCATGACAGAAGTAACCATAGGTAATTCTTCTAAGATATGCATAACTAGTTCGCGTTTCTTAGGTAATTTTGCCGAGTTTGTGATGAAGGTTAATTGAACCTCACCGGTATCAAAAGATTCACGAACAACAAGCGTTTTAATAATACCTGATTTAGCTTCTTCATTGTAAATAGGAATTTCGAGTTCTTCTAATAACGCAACAACGTGACGAATAACAAGCATTGTTGTAGGGCGTTGCGTACTGAATTCTTTTAAGTCTACTAAATCATGACTCTTTGGTTTGTAAAGTCCAGCGATAACGTGACCATCTTTTTCGCGAACTTGGAATTGCGCTTTATTACGGTATTCATATGGATTTTGCATGCCGATAGTTTCTTTTAAATCATAGTGTTCATAACCACGTGGTTTATATCTTTCTAAAGATTGTACGATAACATCTTTTTTGAAAGCTAATTGGCCTTTGTAGTTTAAATGTTCTAATTCAATTCCGCCGACTTCGCTGTATGTTGCGTCTTTTGGTTCAACGCGAACAGGACTTTGTTTACGAATTTTATGAATTTTAGCGTTGATATAAGAATCTGCAACACTAGTGACTTCTGCTACAACGACCTCGTCTGGAAGAGCACCAGGTACGAATGTAATCTTACGTTTGTAATAGCCGATTCCTTCACCATTAATACCTAGGCGTTTAATAGTTAAAGGGAAACGTGAACCGGCTTCAATTTCTGATCCAAATTCTTGATTGTCTGACATATTTTTATAAACTCCTTATTGCTTTTTTCTTATTATAACACAGGAATATTGGCATTTTGGCAGTTCAAAGATATAATAATAAGATAAGCATTTAAAGGAGTCTATATGACAAAAAAAATTACAAAAATAACCACACAAAAACGTGCTGGACGATATAATGTCTTTCTGGATGAAAAGTATGCTTTTCCAATTGGAGAAGAAGTTCTTATTTCATTTCATCTTGCTAAAGGGATGGAATTGGATGAAGCTTTAATTAAACAAATTGCTGATGCAGATGATCGTTCAAAAGCGTATTCAAAAGCGTTGAACTATTTATCAACGCAAATGCGAACCGTAAAAGAGATTAAGGATTATTTGAAGAAACATGAAATTACGGAAGACGCGATTGAAGAAACAATCGAAAAGTTATATGAATTTAGATTAGTAAATGACCTTGAATATGCTAAAAGTTACGTTAGAACAATGATGCACACGTCGGATAAAGGACCAACAGTCATTCGCCAGAAGCTACGATTAAAAGGTGTTGCAGCTGAAAGTATTGATGAAGCTTTAGAGGAATTTCCAGTTGATGACCAATTAGAAAATGGGATTAAAGTCGCCGAAAAATTAGTTAAGCATTACCACGATCAATCGTTTAATAATCTAAAGAACAAGGTTCGTCAGGCATTAATGACTAAAGGCTTTAAGTCTGATGACATTTCACAAATAATGGATGCCTTAGAACTTGAAATTGATTCCGAAGCCGAATGGGATGCACTTGTTAAACAAGGGGATAAAGTCTGGAAACGGCAACGTCGCTTGGAAGGTAGTCAGCGCGCCATGAAAGTTAAACAGGGGCTATTTCAAAAAGGGTTTCAGTTTGATGATATTAATGAATATATTGAGCTGAAAGAACAAGATGAGGCGCTTGAATGATAATGTGGGATGACGCAAAAATCACAGCTTTTCAAGAGACATTGTTAACTTGGTATGATAGTGAAAAAAGGAATCTTCCTTGGCGTAGAGACCATGAACCCTACCATATTTGGGTATCAGAAATTATGCTCCAACAAACACAAGTAAATACAGTCATACCTTATTATGAACGATTTATGGAATGGTTTCCGAGTGTTGAAAATTTTGCTAATGCGCCAGAAGAACGTATTTTAAAAGCATGGGAAGGGCTCGGTTACTATTCAAGAGTTCGAAATATGCAAAAAGCAGCAAAACAAGTTGTTCAAGATTATGCTGGGCAATGGCCGCAAACAGCTAAGGAACTGCAAAATTTAGTTGGAATTGGGCCATATACTGCCGGAGCAATCGCAAGTATTGCTTTTAACGAAGTTGTTCCTGCCGTTGATGGTAATGCTTTTCGTGTATTTTCACGCTTATTTGAGATAGAAGATGATATTGCGAAACCACAGACCCGACTTATTTTTGAAAAAGTTATTCAACAAGTTATTTCTAAAGAAAGACCTGGGGACTTTAACCAAGCTGTTATGGACTTGGGTTCAAGTTACATGAGTGCTAAGAATCCAGATTCTGAACATTCTCCTGTTAAGTCGTTTAATCAAGCTTATTTAGATGGTAAAGAACTTGATTTTCCGGTGAAATCAAAGAAGCCGCGTCCGGTTGAAATGCCCTATATTGCTTTGATAATTGAAACAGAAAAAGGGTATTTATTTGAGAAACGTTCTAGTAAAGGGATGCTCGCAAATTTATTAGCGTTTCCTTTAATTAAGTTTGAAGAACTGGAAGACAAACCAGGAGACGTGTTATTAACGGATGATTTAGTTATAAAATTAGGCCAATGGAGCCAAGATAATTTGAACCATAAGTTGATTTTTTCAGCATTAGAAGGTTCCGTCGTAAAACATACCTTTACCCATCAAAAATGGTTAATTGAATTATTTACCGTGAAAAGTAAATCGTTTGACTTAAGTTATTTTCCTGGCGAATTCATACTTGAAAAAGATTTTGACCAGATTGCAGTTCCTAAAGTACAACAAAAAATTTGGGACAAATATATCAGTCTTTCTTCAAATAAATTTTAGTAAAATAGTTCTTTTTTTGGTATAATATTCATGCAATCGATGTAAAATGCACTACGTGTTTAGAAAGTGGGTTTTGGTAGAGATGAGTAATCAGTCAAAGGAGCCTAAAGAAGGCGACTTCATTACCATAAAGAGTTATAAACACGACGGTAGTTTGCATCGAACATGGCGTGATACGATGGTGTTGAAAACAAGTGAGAACATGATTATTGGGTGTAATGACCATACATTGGTGACCGAAGCAGATGGTCGACGATGGGTGACCAGAGAACCAGCAATTGTCTTTTTTCATAAACACTATTGGTTTAATATCATAGCCATGATACGTGATAACGGCGTTTCTTATTATTGTAATTTGGCTTCACCAGCCACGTTGGATAAGGAAGCTTTGAAATATATAGATTATGATTTAGATGTCAAAGTTTTCCCAGATGGTGAGAAACGGTTATTGGATGTAGATGAATATGCAGAACACGGGAAAAAATGGGAATATTCTGACGATATCGATAAGATATTGAAGTATAACGTCCGAACACTTGTGGACTGGATAGATAACGGGAAAGGGCCATTTTCTAAAGAATATATAGATATCTGGTACAATCGTTACCTCGAACTAGCGGAACGTGAAAATAATAAATAAAAAGGATAATTCTGAATTTTAAGTAGAATTGTCCTTTTTATTTATTTTTTTAGTGAGGCATTTTCTAATAAATTGAGCAGTATGGTAATATATAGATAGTTTAGCAACAGAATAAAAGGATACTAGACGAAATAATATAATTAATGAATGGATGAAAAAATGGCTACTAAAGCGAATATAAAAGATGTTGCAAGTAAGGCGAACGTCTCAATTGCAACTGTATCACGTTTTTTGAATGGCAAAACAGAGCGTATGTCCAAAGAAACAGCATCAAAAGTCCAAAATGTGATTAAAGAATTAAACTACGTCCCTAATGACGCGGCTAGACAAATGATTACAAAAAAAAGCCGGATGATTGCTACAATTGTTTCAGATGTGGATGATTATTTTGCTACAGAAATGTTTAAAGGCATTAGCTCAATTTTAGATGCACAAGGCTATACAGCCGTATTATTTGATTCCGATTCTAATAAAGCCAAAGAACAAGGTGTCCTTAGAATTATTGGTGAAAAATCATTTGATGGACTAATCATGCAACCAATACTTAGAAAAGAAGCCGATTTAAGGGATGCTGTTAGACGAGATATGCCCATCATTATTGTTGATCGAGAACTTTCTGATTCTAGTTTAGCTAATGTGGTTACGAATAACTTTGAAATTAGCCAACAAGTTACAAGATATTATCTGAATCAAGGATTTGATCAAGTGATTATCATTACTGGTGAAGTGACAGGTATTTCAACTAGAGAAGAGCGGTATAACGGAATTAAATCGGTCAGCTCTGATACGATGTTGATTGAAGTTATAGATGGCGATACGAAATTAAATCAAACATATGCTGAACTGAAAAATAGATTAATACGTGATGATAAAAGAACGCTAGTATTTGCGTTGAAGGAACGTTGGTTACTTTACTTACTACCTAAAATTATCGCTGATGGATTCATGGTTAATCAACGGGTAGCAGTAACGGGATTTTCAGATACTGAAGTCATAAAAGCGATTAATTCAGGAACTTCGTTGATTAATCAAAATCCTTTTTTACTAGGTGCTAGCGCAGCAGAATTATTGTTGAATGAATTAAATGGTGAAACAAATATTAAAAATAAAAAAATAATTATACCTGCTGAATTTAAGTAGATATTAATCTGGAAAAGACTTGCTCAATGGCAAGTCTTTTTTTGTCCTTAAAATATAAATTAAAGTTATAAAAAGGCTAGACACCTTACAAGAGTAAACGTTTACCTCGTTTAGAAAGACATGTTTATATTTAAGACTTGCAATTGTGGGATACTGCATATATACTATCCATGTAAACGTTTACCTAACTTGTCAGAAGATAATGAATTGGAGGCGCTAAAAATGGATAAAAGAACTTTTTTAGATGTAGATAAATTTGCGTTGGGCTTTGCTTCTACAACTGTAGAATCTAAGTTTGAGGATGAAAGTATGGTTAAAACCGCTAAAAATTTCCTTGCAGCCTATTTGACGGCATACTATTTAGCAGAAAATTTTAACGCTATTGAACGAGAAAATTTTGATAATAAAAATGCAGAAAAATTCGAGGACATGAATTTTGAGACATTAATGAATAGGGTAAAGAAACTCAATAAATATTAATATTGGAGGAAAAATGATGACAGTTATTTTAAATACGTGGATTTTTGAGAATGATGTGAAAAATGGGATTAAGCAGGATGAATTGGTTGATCGCGTTTCGAAACTAAGTGTTGACGGTATCGAAGTTAGACGTGAATATTTTAAAGATTTAGATAGTGAATTACCAAAAGTTGCAAAAAAAGCAAAACAATACGGATTAATTGTAAATTATAGTGTTCCTGATCAAGTCTTTTTAGATGATGGGACGCTAAATCCTAAATTGGTTACTTATTTTCAAGAAGGTTTAATTATGGGAATCAAAAAAATAAAATTTAATATTGGAAATTTTGCAGCATTTACTGGAGATTTAAAGCAGGCTTTTAGTGAAGTTCCTTTAGATAAAATAACAATGAATGTTGAAAATGACCAAACTGAATTAAGTGGCAGTGTTAAGGCATTAACGACATTTTTAGGAAGTACTAAACAACAAAATGTGCCTGTTGGTTATGTTTATGACCTTGGAAATTGGGCCTTTACTAAACAAGATGCTATTCAGAGTGCAGATGAACTTTCACAATATACGGACTATATCCATTTGAAAAACGTTATTAATAATGATGGAGACTTAGTGACGTCGAAAAATTTAGATGAAGGAATGTTTGATTGGCGAGCTATATTAGCCCATCTACCAAAAAAAGTGGCGTTTGCTCTTGAATACCCAATGGATAATAAAGCGTTAATTCAATCCCAGATAGTGTTATTAAAAAAAGAAATTGAGGACTAGCTTATGGCAACCCTAATACCGATTTTATTATTAATCACTTTTGCAGGGTTTATTATTTACATTTTAAAGGGTGGAAACATCATGGTCGGGTTCTTCGTAATGGCTATTTTATGGTCTATCATTGGACAAATTCCATTTGATAAGGCAGTCCAAAAAGTATTTGCTGAACCAGCACTGAATTATGGACCGACAATTATCTATATTGCATTTGGATCATGGTTCGGTAGGGTTCTTGTAGACAGTGGGATTGCGCCTGCAATTTCAGAAGCGACGAAAAAAGTTGGTAAAAAGCGACCATTAATAGCAGCTATTTTAATAGTTTTAGTAACAGCGTTTATTTTTGTAAGCGCATACGGAGTGGGATCTGTGATTGCGATAGGAGTTATTTTATTACCAATCATGTTGTCATTAGGTATTCCGAGGGACATCGCACTTACAGCGTTCGTAATGTCGATCGGGGCACCAATGTACATTAATGTTGTTTTATTCAATCAAATTAAAGCCTTTTTTCCAAATGCCGTATATGGCGGACAATATTTAATATTTGGTTGGACAGCAATGACGATTCAATTAATCGCGGTAATTATTTTCTTGGTTTTACATCGCAAGAAATTTACTCAAGAAAATGTTGATTCAAATCTAAAAATTATTGGTGAGACACAACAAGATTCTGAAAGTAGACCTATACCCAAAATTGCATTTATTGCACCAATTATTCCGGTCGTTATGAATATGGTTTTTGGCTGGGATGCCATTCCAGGATTAACTTTAGCAACATTGTTTGCGATAGCTGTAACTGGAAATATGAAAGGATATAAGAATTTCGTCGACTTCTTGAATAGTACGATTCAAAAAGCGATTGGTGATATCGCAGGATTGATTATGTTTTTAATGGCATTAGTGATGTTTGCTGGTGCCGCTCAGTTGAACGCTGTTAGATTTCAACATGTATTCAGTCTGATATTACCGCATGACCATTTGATTCTTGCTATTGTATTTGGGGTATTAGCACCGCTCGCGTTATTCAGAGGTCCGTTACATGTTTGGGGTGCTGGAGCTGCAACTGCAGCGGTTCTTTCGGGAACTGGGCTGTTCAATGATGCCTTCTTATTACCACTTCTCTTTGTACCTGCACTTCTTGCTGTTTCAACAGGAATTACGCAATCATGGAATGTTTGGGGCCTTGATTATATGAAAGTCCAATCGAAGGACTTATTAAAACGGGGTGTTCCAATCATGTGGTTTGTTTCAATTATTAATGAAGTTTTAGTTTATTACTTTTTCGGTTAAAATTAAGAGACATGAAGGGAAGAAAATATAATGAGTGAAGTTATAACAATTGGCGAACCAATCATTACATTTGCCTCAAAAGATATGGACCAAAGTTTATCAGAATCAGTTAATTATGTAAAAATTTTAGGTGGAGCAGAATTAAACGTAGCGATTGGCGTTAAACGCTTAGGACATGATGTTGAATATGTTTCTCGAGTTGGAACAGAACCTTTTGGACAATATGCGAAGAGTATTATTTCTGGACATGGCGTGGGGATTGATTATATTAGCGAAAGTGAAAATCATTGGACGGGGCATCAATTGAAACAGCTCGTATCAACGGGTGACCCTGAGACTTTTAATTATCGTAAAGGGTCGGCCGCAGCTCATTTAACAAGTGATCGAATTGATGCAATAAATTTAGACGATGTCAAAATAGCACATATGTCTGGTATTTTCCCAGCTATTTCAGATGTGGCCGAAAAAACATTTAGAACGTTATTAACACGCCTTGTTGACAACCAAAAATTTATTACATTTGATCCTAATCTACGACCAACATTGTGGAAAAGTAAAGATTATATGGTTGCGACCGTTAATGAACTGGCAGGTTATGCAGATGTTGTTTTACCAGGTGTTGAAGAAGGAAAGATTCTGATGGGTAGTGATAATCCAGAAGAAATTGCCGACTTTTATTTAAAAGGTAAACGAACGAAAACGGTGATTGTTAAAACAGGAGCAAGTGGTGCATTTATCAAACATTCAGATGGTAGTACAAAAACGATTAAAGGCTTCAAAGTGGATAAAGTTGTGGATACTGTTGGTGCAGGCGATGGATTTGCATTAGGTGTTATTACAGCATTATTGGAAAACAAATCAATGGAGTCAGCCGTTTTACGAGGAAACGCAGTCGGTGCGCTTCAAGTTCAGACACCAGGTGATAATGATGGCTACCCAACACCTAAAGAACTACAGGATTTTTATAAAAAGGAGGGCGTACAGGAATAATGAAATTACAAGTCGCTATTGATCGTGTTACGTTAGAAAATCTCCTGGAGAGTGTGAGCTACTTAGATGGTGTTGTTGATGTCATCGAAGTTGGGACCTCTTTGATTAAAGATTATGGGATAAATGCGTTAGAAAATGTTACGAAAAAAGGTCATCAATCAGAAGTATTATTTGATTTAAAGACAATTGATGAGGGTGTTTATGAATTTGAAAAGGGATTCTCTGCTAATGCGGATACGTTAACAGTTATGGCAAGTTCATCAATTGATACGATTGAACAAGTTTATGCATTAACTGTTAATCAGAAAAAAAATATTTTGATAGATTTATTAGAAGTAGACGAGACAAAAATCGAAAAACTACAACAATTTGATGAAGCTATTTTTGGATTACACTACTCACATGATAAGAAAGATCAAGATTTTGATGCCGTAAAAGCGGTGGCTGAATTCCATGCTAAATTTCCAAATATAAAAAAAATTGCAGTTGCCGGTGGTATTGATATTGAACAAGCAAAAAGATTGGCTAAACAAGGTATCGTGGAGAGAATCATTGTTGGTGGTAAAATAATGAATAGCGAGAAACCATTAGATATGGCAAAAAAATTTATGGAGGTTATTAAATGAGTTTACTTAATGAAATAATGGATGAAATTAACGCGGTTATTGCTAAAGTTAGTGACGATCAATTAAATGATGCTGAAAAGCTAATTACGAAAGATAAAAGAATTTTTATTTTAGGTGCTGGACGATCTGGGTTAATGGCAAAAGGGTTCGCAATGAGATTAATGCATATCGGTTATACGGTCTTTGTAATCGGCGAGACAATTACACCGTCAATCGCGGAAGGGGATGTATTAGTTTCTGTTTCTGGCTCTGGGACAACTAAAAGTGTACTTGAACCAACTGAAAGTGCTAAGAAAATTGGTGTTAAAGTAGTCGGACTTACAAGTAATGGCGAGTCTCCTTTAGCAAAAATATCTGACGCAGTCATCGTTGTGCCTGGTGCAACAAAAGCTGATAACAGTGTGAAGTCAATTCAATTATTGAGTACGCTATTTGATCAAAGCGTGCATATCACTCTGGATGCATTAGTGCTGAAGATGAGTCGTAGAGACAATGTATCAAATGCTCAAGCAAAGGCGAGCCATAGTAATTTAGAATAATAACTACTATGATTATAAACTAAGCTCCGATGTGGGAATATTAATCCAATGCCGGAGCTTTTTTTTGTGTTTCCATATAATTCTTTAACTGTAATACACAGGTAAAGAATAAGTACTTATCCATAGGTTAAAGCCGAAATAAACTGGATTCTTTGAAAAGTAAAGTATGATATAATTATTTACAACTAGAATATGATGTAGGAGAAATAAAGAATGAATGAAAAAAAACTTTCGATTGTTGTTCCAATTTATAATATCAGTAATTATCTTGAAGCATGTTTGTCTTCTTTCTTAGTACAAGGAATTGATAATTTTGAGGTTATCATGGTAAATGATGGCTCAACTGATAACTCTGGAGAAATTGCAAAACGCTATGAAGAGGAATATGAGAATTATAAACTACTCGATCAAAAAAATGGTGGGTTAGGATATGCAAGAAATTCTGGTGCAGCGGCTGCAACAGGGGATTATTTAACTTTCGTTGATTCCGATGATATTATTCCTGAAGATTCATATAAAAAAATGTTAGAGATTATTGAAAAATCTCATTCTGATTTTATTATCGGTAATGTTATTCGATTTAATTCTAGAAAAAGTTATGGCTCCGTATTACATAAACGTATCTTTAGAGAAGACATGATTGGAACTAATATTCATGATACGCCAGAATTAATTAATGATACAACTGCTTGGAATAAAGTATTTGATATCAATTTTTGGCGAAAAAATGATTTTAAGTTTCCTGAAGGAATGTTATATGAAGATATTCCAGTTTCTATTCCTGCACATGCAATGGCTGAAAAAGTCGATATATTAACAGATGTAACTTATAAATGGCGAGCTCGTGACGCTGGTGATAGCTCTATCACACAGCAAAGGAGTTCTATTGATAATTTTAATGATCGTATGAAGGCGATTAATAGTGTTCGCCAATTTTTTAAGAAACAACATATAGCTCAATCACTTGATGATACTTTTGATTACAAAAATTTCCAGTTTGATTTTCCTCTCTACATGCATCTTATGAATGATGTTGAAGAAGATTACCAAGATATTTTTTATAAAACTATTCAAGAATATTTTCCTAAAATATCTCAAGAGGTATTTTTAAAAATTAGTTTGAAAAATAGAATTCAATATCAATTAATTAGTGAAAATAAAATAGCTGAATTTAAAGATTTTATTCGCCAAATTAAAGTGAATAAGTATAAACCACGTAAGTATAAATTAGGATATAGTTATGATTATCCGTATAAAGAAATTTTGGAAGAAAATTCACGATATGTGTCTAAAGAAGAATTTAGAGTTAACATGGATATTGAAGAGGCTTACTGGGAAAAAGATTCATTTAAACTTAGCTGGACTACTTTTTTATGGGGAATCTCAGAAAAACATAAAAAAAACATCTCGGTTTCGGCATCACTAGTTAACAGTGATCGTTCTCAAAAAATTGATATTCTAAGTGCTGTAAAGATTAAGTTTAATCCAATGATGACGTTACGAAAAAGTGGATTTAGTAGAAAATTAAAGGTACCTTACCTGAAAGACAATTACAATTACTCTAAGTTTGAGTTGGATTTACCAATTAAAAATCTGATGACTCAGATGCAACCTAACGAATCATATTATGTATTAATAAATTATAATATTAATGGGATTATAAAGGAGAGTATTTTAAATTCACCTAAGAAGGGATTATCTAATAAACCTAACTATCAACTAATGGAAGATAATGTTGTCACTCCAAGCTATAATATTAAATGGGAACTTGAATTCAAAAAAAACGTGGCTCCCGTTATTGTTGATAGAGTCAAAGAAATAGATGATGGTATTGAATTATCTGGTAAATGTGTAAAGGGTGAAAATAAATTATTTGCTAAGGATAGTTTAGAAAATTTAGTATTTGTTATGGATATGGTATTAAATAATGACGGCATATTTAAGGTGTTTATAACAAAGGAACAGATGAATAACGTTGATTTTTCTAAATTATATATATATTCTAATTTAAATAATCCGGTATCATTAGATCCTAAATTAATTAATGGTGTACATCATATTGCGGGTAAACAGCTATCACTCTATAACACGTTAGAGGGTGGATTAATTTTGGCTGTTGACCAACCTCAGTTTATTATAGAAAAAATAGAAAAAATTAAAAAAAGTTTTTCAATAGATATTCGTTATATGGATGTTGCTAATTATATTAAATCAAAGGAATCAGTAAGCTTAGTATTTAGCGGTAATAATGATGAATTTATTATTAAAATGAATAATTTAAAAATAGAAAATTCGGTTAAAATACTAACTTTCATGTTCGATCCTGCTGATATTTTTAAGACCTTTGATAGGTCATTCTCAGTTACAATTAATAGCAACGATAATGAAGAAGAAATCTATGCTTTTAGAAAAACGCTAGATGAAACACGTATTAAAAATGGTAAAACCCAGTATATCCTTAAATACAATTTTAATAATTCAACGATTAGATTTAATATCAAACAAGCATGGGGAATATTAGACAATAGTCCTAGAAAACAACTGGCACTTTCTAAATTTATTTATCCATTAATGCGATTATTACCTATACAGAAAAAAACGGCAGTATATGAATCTTTTTGGGGAAGAGAATTTAGTGACAACCCTAAAGCTATTTTAGAATATGTACAAGATAATCGACCGGATATAAAAAATGTTGTTTTTGTGAAGAATACGCTGAAAGATTATAGCGATATTAATGCAAAAATTTATCGTAAAAATTCATTTATGTACTTTTATACACTAGCACGTGCTCAATATTTTTTTAATAATGTTAATTTTCCTGATCATTACAATAAACGTAAAAATGCGATAGAGGTTCAAACAATGCATGGAACACCGCTTAAAAAGTTGGGATTTGATAATCCTGGAGAAATTAAAGATTCTGCTAAAAAGGGATTTATAGAGCGAAATTCTAGATGGGATTATTTAACAGTTCCAAGTGATTATGTTGCTGAAATTGCTCAATCAGCGTACCTATTTAATAAAACATTTTTAAATGTTGGTTATCCAAGAAATGACAGTTTATTTATTCCAACGACAAAAAATGAAAAAAATAGCATACTAGAGAAGTACAATTTACCGTTAGATAAAAAAATTATTTTTTATGCACCTACTTGGAGATCTAAAGGGAAATATGCAATGCCTATAGATCTAATTGAGATGAAAGAAAAATTTTCAGATGAATATATTTTTGTTATAAAATTACATCATTTTTCTATTCCAAGCTATTCTTTAGAAGGACTTGAAGATTTTGCAATCGATTTATCTAATCAAAGTGATATTAGAGATTTATATAAGGTGTCGGACATGATGATTACAGATTATTCCTCTGTGATGTTTGATTATGCACTTTTGAAAAAACCAATGCTTTTTTATGCATATGATTATGATAATTATAAAGATAACTTACGTGAACTTTATTTTGATTTTGAAAAGGAAGCTCCTGGGGCATTTATCAGGAATACAGAGTCACTTATTAGTGAAATACAAGATATTGATAAATATTTTGAAAAATATCAAAATAAAATTAAAGCTTTTGATGACAAGTTTATCCAATATGATAAAGGAACAGCATCAGAGCAGGTTGTTAAAACTATCATTAAATAAGTTTGTTTGGAAGAATTAAGTGTATAAACATGAGAGAACCCTCCGTTTTCTTTAGGCTGGTTGAACTCAGTCTAAGAAATGAAGGTTTCTTTTTGTATAGAACAAGTTTGGTTCTTTAAAAATTATTAATATGTCTAGAGGGGGGCTTCATATGTTAAAACGGTTAAAAAATTCTAAATTAATGTTTTGGTCACTTGAATTGTTAATTGTAGCCACGTTAATTTGGATGTGTACAAAAATAAGTTTTATTTTTAGTCCGATTGGAACGTTTATTTCCACATTATTTATTCCGATTATTATATCTGGGTTTTTATTTTATTTATTTAATCCGGTCGTTAAATTTTTAATGAAAATAAAAATTAAAAAATTCAAATTCTCTCGAACGTTATCAGTTGCCATTCTATTTGTATTCTTAGCAATTCTTTTAGTTGCATTAATAGGGTATCTGATTCCGAGAGTAGTTAGTCAGTTAAGTCAATTGGTGATTAACATACCAGATTATGCAAATGCAGTTAGTGAGTCGTCCAAAGATACGTTTAATCATTTAAATAAATATGCTTGGTTTAAAGAAATTGATTTTACTAGCTATTTAAACCAGTTTGAAAATTCTATAGGCACATATTTCAAATCAATTGCAACCAATTTGACGAACTCGATTGGATCAATGATTGGGGTTGTAACGAGTGTGACAGTTGTTGCACTGACAGTCCCTGTAATGTTGTTTTATATGTTAAAAGATGGTCAAAAATTAGTCCCAACCCTTAAAAAACTTGTTCCGGAAAAACATGGGGATGAGCTCGTTGAATTGCTTGACCGCATGGGTGATACAATTTCAGCGTACATTGGTGGACAAGCTATTGAATGTATTTTCGTTGGGGTATTTACCGCAATTGGGTACTCAATTATTGGCATGCCATATATTATGTTATTAGGAGTTGTGGCTGGTCTTGCTAATATTATTCCTTATATCGGACCTTATATTGGTATTTTTCCAGCATTGATTATTGCGGTAACGCAGTCTACTCAAATGGTTATTTTTGTAGTGATTGTTGTGTTAATTGTCCAACAAATTGATGGTAATTTTGTCTATCCTAATGTTATAGGCAAATCATTAAATATACATCCATTGACGATTATTGTATTATTGCTAGTAGCTGGTAATATTGCTGGACTTTTAGGAATGATTTTAGGGATTCCCTTATACGCTGTTGTAAAGGTCGTTATTAAATACTTTTACGATATTCGACAATTGCAGGAAAAATAAGACAGTCATAATAGTTTATGATAAAATATATTATTATTGATAATGACAGAGGAGCAAAAACATGAAAAAAATAATTACTTATGGAACATTCGATTTATTACACAAGGGTCATGTGCGTATTTTACAGCGCGCTAAAGCAATGGGCGATCATTTAACAGTTTGTATTTCAACAGATAAATTTAACGCAATTAAAGGTAAAAAGGCTTACACATCATATGAAGATCGTAAATTCATTTTAGAAGCAATTAAGTACGTGGATGAAGTGATTCCAGAAACTGAATGGGATCAAAAAATTAGCGATGTTGTTGATAACCAGATTGATACATTTGTGATGGGTGACGATTGGACAGGTAAGTTTGATTTTCTAAGTGATTATTGCGAGGTTATTTACTTACCAAGGACAGACGGTATTTCAACAACAAAGATTAAAAAAGATCTAGGAATGAACTTATAAAATAGTTTATTTGTGTAGTAAGGAGAACAAATAATGAATAAAATTAAAAAAGCATTTAAATATATAATTAAAAGATCAGGACGTCAAGTTTTGATACTATTGAATGACTTTTTGGTTAAATTCTCAGTTAACAAACATCAAGTTATATTTGAAAGTTTTAATGGTCGAGATATTAATGATAACCCAATGGCCATTTACAAGCAGACTAGACTAGACTTTGGCGAAGAAAATGCAAAGCTTTTATATTTTAGCGTTAAACCAAGTATGTACAATAAATTAAAAGAACAGTATCCTGAAATTAATTTAATAAAACGCTTTGGATTTTCTTGGACTATCAAAATGGCGAGGGCTGAATTTTGGGTATTTAATTCGAGACTACCTACCTGGTGGAAAAAGAATCCAAAAACGATTTATATTCAAACGTGGCATGGGACACCATTAAAGCATTTAGGTATGGATATTGAAAAAGTTGCAATGCCAGGATCAACCACAGAACAGTATCATGCTAATTTCACTGCAGAAGCAGCTCGTTGGGATTATTTAATAGCTCCTAATCAGTATTCGAAAAATATTTTTGAAAGTGCATTTGCTTTTAAAAATAAATCACTGGATATTGGGTACCCAAGAAATGATAGTCTATCCGTTGATAATAACGAAAAAAATATTAAGTCATTAAAAAAGGCATATCTAGATAATGAAGATGCTAATGTTGTCCTTTATGCGCCCACATGGCGAGATGATAATTTCTATACTCGAGGCGTTTATAAATTCGAAATGGCTTTTTCATTCGAATCATTTTTTCAACATGTATCAGAAGATACTATTTTAATTATGCGACCTCATTATTTAGTTAAGAATAGTATCAACATTGAAGGGTTTGAAGATCGTGTCAAAATTATGGCAGATGAAAATATTACTGAATTATATTTAATGAGTGATATGATGATTACGGATTATTCGTCAGTGATGTTTGATTTTGCTAATTTGAATCGACCAATGATGTTTTATTGTTATGATTTGGAACATTATCGGGATGAACTGCGCGGCTTTTATATCAACTTTGAGATGGAAGCACCAGGTCCAATCGTAGAAAAAGAAGCAGATTTTTATAAACAATTAGATGTCTATACACAAAATGGCGGTTATCCTGGTTATGAAAAACAATTTAAAGATTTTCAAAATAAATTTATTGAATGGGATAACGGAAAAGCTTCTCAAAAAGTTTCTGATATTATCCTAGGTAAGTAAGCATATTCTCCTTATGGGAGGGTATGCTTTTTATTTTTTAAAATATAAATACTGATAGCATCGGATAAGATGTTAATTTTTAGTGATTAATGGTAGAATTGTATAAGCGTAAGTGTATACATATTATTATTGATAATTAAAATAACTGAATGATTAATGGTGATAAAATGGAAGATTATAAAATTCGATTAGAGTATGTTACAAAAGGTATAACAAGCAAAAAGAATCGAAAAATTGATAAGGATTCAAAGGATATCTATTGGGCTTTGAGGGGTATTTCGTTTGATATTTATCGTGGTGAATTTTTTGGTATTATTGGCATGGGTGGTTCAGGTAAAGCAACGTTATCTGACATTCTAGCTGGTAAAGCCAAACAAACAACGGGTTTTCTAACAATGGCCGGTCATACAACGATTGTATCGTATGAGACGCAATTAAAACGTGATAAAACGGCTGTTCAAAATATTAAAGAAGCAATTATTGATTCTAAGATTGATTACAAGAATAGCGATCAAACGTTGAATAATGTTTTAAATTTTGCAGATTTAGGGGTATTAAAAGAAAGTAAAATTGAAGATTACTCTCCCGATATGCGTGCACGAGTTGAGTTAGCAATGGCCTTTTTCATTGAACCTGATATTATTATTTTAGATGGTATTTTATCAGCATTAGATGATATTTTTTATCAGAAAACAGTTGATAAAATTAAAAGCTTGCAGACAGAGGGAAAAACTTTTGTACTTGCTAGTCAAGACTTACAACAAATGGAGTTCTTAACAGACAGAATTGCATGGATTCAAAACGGCCAACTGATGGATATCGGTGAGTCTGAAAAAGTTGTTATGAGCTATTTGGATTTTGTTGCTTGGTATGATAGTTTGACTGATGAGAAACGAAGTGAGTACGATAAACAACGTGATTCAGAACGTAAATCATTTAGTGTAGAGACGTTATATACACAGTATAAAAAAACGCATTTTGATCCTGATATGCCTCGATCAATTGAGTTACGTCGAAGAGATGCCTTTTATAACGGACAAGCATTCGACGATACAAAATATTTTTTAAAAAAGAAAAATAGAAAAAAACACGGCAAACTAGCTTTGGTAGTTATTGGTATTTTGATTTTAGCAGTAATAGGAACAGTTTCTGCCAAGTATGTTCAAATGAACAATGATAAGCAAGAATCGAGTTCAAGCGTTCGACGTCAGAAGTCTGTAAATAAGTCAAAAAAAATAGCAATTTCAAGCTCAATTAGTAGAGCTGATGACTCTAAAAAAGTTATGGCATCGTCTAAATCTAAATCAGCTAAAGTTGCTTCAAGTAAGTCAGCCAAACAGTCTGCTGAAAAAAAACGGCAGAATGAGTCGCTTGCTAAAGCTAAGGCAGAAAGTGAATCCGTTCTAGCTAGAGAGTCATCTGAAAGGGTAGCTAGTTCTGAGTCAGCAGCAAAAGAAAGTAGTGAAAATAAGGAAAGTAGTGAAAAGAAAGAAAGTATCAGTAAAATTAGCACGAAGATGTTTGAGGTAGGTAGTGGGGATAGTTTATCAAGTATCGCGACTGCCAACAATACAACCAGTGATCAATTGATGGATATCAATGAATTATCATCAAATCTTTTGCATATAGGACAAAAAATAAAAGTACCTAAATAAATGTGAGTTAACTCGGAGGAAGTTATGAAATTAAGAACTAAAGTAATTATTGGTATAGTTGCAGTTGTATGTATCGGTGGTGGGACGATATTAGCTAGTACGAAAGCTGGTCGTGACGTTGTTGAGTGGGTTGCTAATCGTGGGTCATCTGAACAACAAAAAAAAGAGTACGCTGAACAACAAAAATTAGCTGAATCAAAATATGGTAAGAGTGATTCTAGTTCAAAATCAAAACCAAAAAAGAAGAAAACTGAAAAGAAAAAATCTGTGTCTAAAAAAAGTAAATCAACGTCGTCTTCATCGTCAAGTTCTAATATTGATACGGATACGATAACTGTTGTTTATGGTGATTCATTGTCATCTATTGCGTTAAGTCATGATATGACAGTGAAGGAACTAATTGCATTAAATGACATGGAAAACACAACATTAAGACCTGGACAATCGCTTAAGGTTGTTGCTGGAAGTGGAAGAAGTATAGATACCACATCTTCAGATACAACAGGCACAGATAATACTAGTTCTGATAATACAACTTCAGACAACACAACAAGTTCATACTCTAATACAGATACAACTTCAGACAGTGCAACAAGATCATATTCCACTGCAGATACAAGCTCAAATAGTACAACGAGTTCAGATACTTCTAGTACAGATAACACAACAAGATCATATTCTAGTTCAACGTTAGATACATCAAGCTCAACCAGTGGGGATACAACTACTAATTAGTAATCGGTTTTCTGAATGCTAATAGGTGTATAATACCCGTAGTTTAAAAAATAAAGATAAATGAATTGGAGCGGATGAGTAAATGAGTTCAGACCCTGGTCACGAACTGCTGTTGCAGCTGTTATTATTAGTCATTTTGATGTTAGTGAATGCCTACTTTTCAGCTGCAGAATTAGCAGTAGTTTCAGTAAATCGTAATAAAATTGAGGCAGAGGCGAAAGCTGGAGATAAAGGTGCAATAAGAATTCTTGGTATCTTAAATAATTCAACATCATTTTTATCAACCATCCAAATTAGTATTACTTTCGCCGGATTCTTGTCTTCAGCTTTTGCAGCAACATCTTTGGCTAAATATGTTGAACCATTGTTTGGAAATGCTGTGTGGGCACATGATGTTGCAGTAGTTATCGTTACGTTGATTTTATCTTATTTTTCATTAGTTTTAGGAGAATTATATCCTAAACAATTGGCACTACAGATGCCAGACAAAATTGCCAGAGCAACGACTGGACCTATTCAACTTATTGCGATTGTTTTCAAACCATTCAACTGGTTGTTATCAATTTCAATCCGTGCCTTAGAAAAAATAACACCAATCAAGTTTAATAAAAATAATATTGAAGTCATCAGTCGACAAGAGATTGTTCATATGATTCAAACCGGCGAAGAGCGTGGTGCTATTGATTCAGATGAATATGAAATGATGGAAGGTGTTATTTCGTTACACACGAAATTTGCTCGTGAAGTTATGGTCGCTAGAACTGATGCTTTTATGATTGATTTACAAAACGATAATGATCGTAATATTGATGCTATTTTAAATCAACCTTATTCTCGTGTACCCGTTTATAGTGATGATAAAGATAACGTCGTTGGCGTTGTTCATATCAAAAACTTACTTAAAGCTGCTAGAGCAAAAGGGTTCGATAGAATTAGTTTACGTCAAATTATGCAAGAGCCCATGTTTATTCCAGAAACGATGGCTGTTGATGATTTGTTATTCGAAATGAAGAAAACCCATACTCAATTAGCTATTTTGTTGGATGAATATGGTGGTGTTGTTGGGCTTGCCACAATTGAAGATTTAATTGAAGAAATTGTTGGTGATATCGATGATGAATCGGATAGTCCTGATGATACATTGAGAAAAATTAATGCACATGAATACATTGTACAAGGCCGAATGACACTTGATGATTTTAATGATGAATTTAATTGTGATATCAATGTTAAAGATGTAGACACAATTGCGGGATTCGTCTTAACGGAATTAGGTCGAATTCCCGGTAATAATGAACAATTACAGATTACACTTCACAATGGTATACTTCTTGAAACGGAAAAAATGGACGGTTCTCGATTGGTAGAATTGAAAGTTATGATTCCTGAAACACGGTTAAAAGATTCTTTAAAGAGTAAAGAATAAAATAGGGGATGATAAGGTCAATAGAACTCTAATAAGTTCCGTTGACCTTATCATTTTTTACGTCGAAGTTCATTATCATTTATGATAAACTATGAGTAATATGTTTTAGAGAGGACAAAAAATGAATACAGAAGAATTAGAGACTCAAGTAAAAAAACGCCGAACATTTGCGATTATTTCTCATCCGGATGCTGGTAAAACAACCATTACAGAACAATTACTTTTATTCGGTGGGGTTGTCCGTTCTGCCGGAACAGTTAAGGGTAAAAAATCTGGAACTTTTGCAAAATCTGATTGGATGGAAATTGAAAAGAAACGTGGTATTTCCGTTACTAGTTCAGTTATGCAATTTGATTACGCTGATAAGCGAGTTAATATTTTAGATACTCCTGGTCATGAAGATTTTTCAGAAGATACCTACCGAACATTAATGGCCGTAGATTCAGCAGTCATGGTTATTGATTCTGCAAAAGGAATTGAACCTCAAACAAAGAAATTATTTAAAATTTGTAAAATGCGTGGCATTCCTATTTTTACATTCATCAATAAGATGGATCGCGATGGGCGTGAACCACTTGATTTAATGGCTGAACTTGAAGAAGTCTTGGGTGTTGAATCCTACCCAATGAACTGGCCAATTGGTATGGGTAAAGGTTTAAAGGGATTATATGATATCTACAACCATCGTATCGAACTATACCAAAAAGAAGATAAGGGTATGGACTACGTTGATTTAAATGACGCTGGTGAGATTGAAGGCGACCATCCTTTAAAAGAAGATAGTATCTATCAAGAAGTGCTAGATGAAATTGAATTATTGGGCGATGCTGGTAATACTTTTGATGAAGCAAAAATTGCAACAGGGGATTTAACGCCTGTTTTCTTTGGATCAGCATTAACCAACTTCGGTGTAAAAACGTTCTTAGATATTTATTTGAACTATGCACCAGCACCACAAGAACATAAAACAATTGAAGAAACAACGATACAACCAACTGATGAACATTTTTCTGGGTTTGTTTTCAAAATTCAAGCCAATATGAATCCTAATCATCGTGATCGAATTGCGTTTATCCGAATTTGTTCAGGTGAATTTGAACGAGGGATGGATGTTAAATTAGCAAGAACTGAAAAGAAAATGCGTTTATCTAATTCAACCCAATTTATGGCGGACTCTCGTGAAGTTTTAGAATCTGCTGTAGCTGGTGATATTATTGGATTATATGATACTGGGAATTTCCAAATTGGCGATACAATTAGTAACATGAAGAAACCAATTACCTTTGAAAAATTACCTCAATTTACGCCTGAATTATTCATGAGCGTTAATGCTAAAAATGTAATGAAACAAAAATCATTCCATAAGGGTATTCAACAGTTGGTTCAAGAAGGTGCTGTTCAATTATATAGAAGTTACAATACGGGTGACTATATTCTTGGTGCTGTTGGTCAACTTCAATTTGAAGTCTTCCAATTCAGAATGTTAAACGAATATAATTCAGAAGTTATCATGACACCAATGGGTTCTAAAACGGCTCGTTGGATTGATCCAGAACAATTGGATGAAAAGATGTCAAGTTCACGTAACTTACTTGTTAAAGATCGACAAGATTTACCGTTATTCTTATTTGAAAATGCATTCGCAGAGCGCTGGTTTGCTGACAAATATCCAAACGTTACGTTAACATCAAAATTATAAACGAAAAGAGGTATACCAATTGGTATACCTCTTTTTTTGAATGTTGATTAATTGGTTCTATTGCAACTGTTGTTGGTGAATATATTATGAAGGGTGTTGTCACTTTGTGACAATGCCTTTTTTTATGCTCTTATTTCTCATTACAAAGAAAACACGGTTCCTAAAATGTCTAAAATTACTGAATCCGTAGGCATTACGTTTAATAATTTTCAATTTATTGTTAGTGCCTTCAAGTGGGCCATTAGAATAAGGATAGTTAATGGCATTTTTTACATAGTCTTCATGTTCAATTAAAATAAGTAAACTTTTTTTAAAATAAGTTGAAACTTCGTTTTCTGAATGCAAGATATTGGCTACGCTGTCCCAATCTTTAGTTGCTATACTGGACATCATTCGTTGTAACAGTTGGTAAGTTGCCGATAATATTTTATCTAAGCCTAATAAATGATCAACAACTTCTGTTTCAGTTGCCGCGTAATTAAAGTAAGTCCATTTACGAAATATCTTATAATTTAATTTTGACATAGGTTTTAAAAGTAATTTCCAATAACGTTTTAAGACCTTATAGTCAGTTGAAGTAATCGCATAATTCTTCATGATTTGAATTCTGGTTTTATTAAATGCGCGCATGAGTGAATTAACAATGTGAAAGCGATCATAGACAACAATAGCATTCGGGAACAAAGTTCCCGCAAACTTTGGATAGGTATAATTCATATCAGTAACGATTACTTTGACATTTTCTCGGGCTTTTAACGTGAATCGTTTAAAATACTTAGTCACTTGATAAATTGTTCTAGTTTCAACAAGATCCAGTAGCTTATTTGTTGCGCCATCCATATATTCAAAACTAAGATGACCAGGTACAGCTTGAAGTTCATCCATTAAAAGGGTCTCAGGTAAGTAAGTTAAGTTTACTTTGAAGTCACTATCACTGGCGTCTAGGAGGCGACTTATATAGGAAGATGAAACATTAAGCTCATTAGCTATTTGTTTCATAGAAGAAGGACAAAGCATCTTTTCTAAACAGGCCATTCTCGTATTTTCAGAAATGGAACAATTTTTATTAACGAGTGTTGTTTGAGCCAAAAAGTAAGTTTGACATTCTTTACAGTAGAAATAACGTTTACGTAGTTTTAAAATAACGTCTAATTCAGAACAACGTGGCAGCCTAATTGAGACAGTCCGCCATCCGTAGTTAATAATTTGGTTATGGTTGAGAACCCCGCAGGAGTGGCAGGCTTTCGGACGGTAATCTAAAGTACCGTAAACGCTGATGACACCTGAATCAGAGAGTATTTGGATACAATTTTCATTAAATTTAATATTTTCGTCTTTAATATTTAGTAAAACTCTAGTATTATTTGTCATAGGGAACTCTTTTCTTTATTTGGGCTGGCTGGCCTATTATTTAAGGAACGGAGTTCCTTTTTTATATCATACAAAAAATCTGTTGCCAGTGATAGATTTTTCTATCACCAACAACAGATATTATAGAGCCGATTAATTTAATGAGTAGGGCATTTTGATGTATGTTTCATCAATAAAACCACCATCTTTTAATTCAAACCAAACGTCGTTACTTGATGATAGTTGACTGATTAAAGTAACCTGTGTATTGTCAGCTAAAGTTCGTAGTTTTTTGCCATAAGGTTTAGTGTAAATAGTCACAGATTTATTAGGAATGTAATCAATTGAAGCAGAGTGATTCATTATTTTTTTGGTGAATTCATTGGCGTTTTTATCAGGTAATGAAGCATATTTTGGTTCATTAATTATTTTTACATTAGAAGTACTTTCTAACCATTGATTACCACCAATACTGTACCAAATAGTGCCTGAATTCGTTTCGATTTTTTCAAATACTTGTAAAATAACACCAGCAGGTAAGAAAGCGGGATAGCAGTTACCATCGGGTAAGTCGTAAGGGCGTGCGCGTTTTGTAATTTGGATGTATGCGTCAATTTTATCGACGGTTTTCCAATTTAAGTTACGATAATAGTAGTAGATGGTCTGCTGTTCATTTGTAAAAGTACCATAACTAGTTTTTGAGGCGCGCAACAAATTAAACCCTGGAATATTTACAGGATCATAAGTGAAAGGTTCATTCAAATGACCACGCAGTAAAGTAGGTGAGCCAATTAAATAACCGCCATCAATATCTTGATTATAAATCCAAACGGCAGCGCCATGTTTCTTTTCATAGCTTAAAATAATAGCACCGTAGTTAGTTACAAAAGTACTTGTGAATCCTGAAATGCCAACTAGATTATAATCATTGATTGGTTCAAATTGAAGTCTTAAATCACTACCTATAGTGCCACTGATAATTTGCGGACGAGATAAATTATTATTATTTTGATCTTTATAGTAAACAATCATTGTGGCATCTGAAACAGATGTTGGTAAAAAGGTTTTTTCTTCAATGACTTCATGTTTCTTTTGTTTTGGTGCCTTATATTTTTTTGTTGATTCAGAATTGAATACAAATTGTATATCGGAAGTGGAATTAGGTTGGTCATTTTTTGTAAAAACAGACAACATATTCCGGAAGAAATCTCTTAAGGCGATTTTAATCAGCTCCATTCATAATCTAATATCATAATTATAACCTAAAAAGCTTAATTATTGGGAAAAAGTGTTTGAAATATCGTTTATTTATTTAAAATGATGAATAAATATAAAAAAAGATGCCAACTCAGAAATAATTATCTGAGCAACATCTTCAGTTTGGTCTTTATTTTTCAACGTTAGAGTCGGAATCTTTAGCATCAGTAGTTGTATCGGCTGATATCTTAATTTCATCTTTTTCAATTTTTGCAGCTAATTTTGTTACATCAGGATTATCAAGGTAGAAGTCAGCTATTTGATCTTCAATCTGTTCTTGAATAACACGTCTTAGTGGACGAGCACCCATTGCGGGATTGTAGCCTAAATCAACTAATTTTTCTTCAACCCGATTTGTAACGTGAAGTTCTAAGTTTTGATTTTTAAGAACTTTATTGACGTCATCAAGCATGATACTTACGATTGAAACTAAGTTTTCTTTACTTAATGAGTTAAATTCAACAATGTCATCAAAACGGTTTAAAAATTCAGGACGGAAGTAATTTGATAGTTTATCAATGATGGCATGTGTTGAGCCTTCTGACGTTGCACCAAAGCCAACATTTGCTTCAGCATCAGCACTTCCAGCGTTAGATGTCATAATGATAATCGTATCTTTGAAACTTACCACACGACCTTGTGAATCTGTTAAACGGCCATCTTCAAGAATCTGCAAAAACATATGCATAACATCAGGATGTGCTTTTTCAACTTCATCTAACAAGATTAAACTGTATGGATTACGACGAACCTGTTCAGTTAATTGACCAGCTTCTTCATAACCGACATAGCCAGGAGGGGAACCAATCAATTTAGAAACTGAATGTTTCTCCATGTATTCACTCATATCGAAACGAATCATGGATTCTTTTGTTCCAAATAATTCTTTTGATAACTGTTTAGCAAGTTCTGTTTTACCAATTCCAGTTGGTCCAACAAACAAGAATGAACCGATAGGACGCCCAGATTTATTGAATCCAATCCGGTTACGGCGGATGGCGCGGGCTACTTTATCAATGGCGTCATCTTGACCAATGACATTAGCTTGAAGGGAAGTGGCTAAATTTTTCAATTGTTGTTGCTCTTTTTCCTTTAGTTCGCCTACAGGAATTCCTGTTTTTTCTTCAATAATTTGTTCCATTTCTTTTTCGGTTACAATTGGTAATTCATCAGAATCAGTATTACTATCTTGTAATTCTTTGAATTTTGCGACTTGATCGCGATAGTAGGCTGCTTTTTCATAATCTTCGTCGGTTAGTGCAGCTTGTTTTTGAGTTTCAGCGTTTTTAATTTTTTCTGCAACTAATTTGGGATCAATAGCTTTAATAGTTAAATTCATTTTTGAACCAGATTCATCAAGTAAATCGATGGCTTTATCTGGTAAAAAACGATCTTGAATGTAACGGTCAGAAAGAGAAGCAGCAGCTTCAATTGCTTCATCACTATAATGAACATGATGGTAGGCTTCGTATTTCTTTTGAATGCCTTTTAAAATGACGATTGATTCTTCGACACTAGGTTCATCAACTTGGATAGGCTGTAAACGACGTGCCAGTGCAGCATCTTTTTCGATTTGACGATATTCATTTAGAGTTGTTGCACCAACGAGTTGTAATTCGCCTCGGGCAAGAGCTGGTTTTAAAACGTTACCGGCATCCATACCACCTTCAGCATTACCAGCACCTACAATTTCATGAATTTCATCAATGAAGAGAATGATAGACTTATCATTTTTTAGTTCCTTCATTAATTGTTGCATTCGTTCTTCAAATTGACCGCGGATACCCGTTCCTTGAACTAATGAAACAACATCTAATCGAATAACTTGTTTGTTTAAAAGTTTTTGAGGAACAGCTGAATCAACAATTTTTTGAGCTAATCCTTCAACGACAGCTGTTTTACCTACACCAGCTTCACCGATTAGAACAGGATTGTTTTTTGTCCGACGATTCAAAATTTCAATAATTTGATCGATTTCTTGATCGCGACCAATGACCGGGTCAATATTTCCTGCCCGTGCTTCATCGGTTAGATTAAGACCAAATTGGCCAAGGATTGTATCCTTACCATTATTTTTATTAGCGCCACCATTTCTACCAGCTTGGGTAGGAGGTGTCTGGTCTTTTCTTTGTGAGCTATTATTTTGACTATTCGGTGCAATCGCATTAAATAAATCATCAAGGTTACCAAAGCTAAATGGATCTTGTTGATTATTACGGATTTGACCATTACTTAAACGTTCTTGTTCATCTTTTAGTAATCGATAACAATTTTGACATAGATCGTATTCTTGATGCTGACCATTTAAGTTAGTTGATAAGTGTATTGTCGCTGGATTGATTTGACAATTTTGACAGATCATATGTGTCACAACCTTTCATATTTCGTTCGTATAGTTTAGTTTATCTAAGATCAAAAACATGTTGACCATCTTTGACCTTCGATGAATAGTATACAAAATATGGAAAAATTCTGCAAGCAATTAGAACTCCTTTTTTACATTTTATGTACGCTAATCTATAATGAATTTAGTATAGTAGATTTTAGTGAGAAGAGGTTTGAAAATGAGCGAAGATTATAAAGCAAAAATTGATGCATTAATTGCTGGTGAAATAGAGACAATAACAATCAACCCAGATGAATTTATGGCTTTTCAACTTGTTTGGCAAAAAGAAAAATTACGTAAGGCAATCGTTGGTAATGCGCAAAGAGAAGGTCAAATTATTTACAAATATGTTAGTTTGAAAAACTAAAGACTTGTATCATTTTTTAAATAATGGTATTATTTGTCTCTAAAGACTAATGTGTTTAATTTATTAATGAAAACGTGTTCTTTGCTTTTGTTAGTGGGTTATGCATTTTTCTAAAATAAAAAAATATAGAACATCAAGGAGATAATTAATTATGGAAAAGAAAGACTTTCACGTAATCGCAGAAACAGGTATCCACGCACGTCCAGCTACATTATTGGTACAAGCAGCAAGCAAATTTACTGCTGACGTTGCTTTGGTTTACGGAGAAAAATCAGTAAACTTGAAATCAATCATGGGCGTTATGTCATTAGGCGTTGGTCAAAATGCTGATGTAACAATCACTGCTGATGGCGCTGACGAAACAGATGCAATCGCAGCTATTACAGAAACAATGACGAAAGAAGGACTTGCTGAATAATGTCGAAAATGCTAAAAGGGATTGCTGCTAGTGATGGTATTGCCATTGCTAAAGCATATATGTTGGTTCAACCCGATTTGTCATTCTCGCAAGTAAGCATTGAAGATCCAGAGTCAGAAATCAAACGCCTTGATGCTGCTGTTGCAGCATCAAGTGAAGATTTGAAACTAATCAAACAAAAAGCTGCAGAAAACCTCGGCGCAGAAGAAGCCGAGGTTTTTGAAGCTCATTTGACAATCCTTTCAGATCCTGAACTTATGGGCAACATTGGCGATAAAATCAAAAATGATAAGGTCAACGCTGAAGCAGCATTGAAAGATGTCACAGATATGTTCATTTCGATGTTTGAAGATATGACTGATAATGCTTATATGCAAGAACGTGCAGGCGATATTCGTGATGTTACGAAACGTGTAATGAGTCATTTATTAGGAGTTACAATTCCTAATCCTGCTCTTATCGATCAAGAAGTTGTGGTCGTTGCACATGATTTAACACCATCGGATACAGCCCAATTAAATCGTAAATTTGTTAAAGGATTTATTACTGATGTTGGTGGACGTACTTCTCATTCTGCTATTATGTCTCGTACGCTTGAAATTCCTGCTGTTGTAGGCGCTGGTGATCCAACGACTGCAATCTCAGAAGGTGATATGGTTATTGTTGATGGTATCAATGGTGACGGAATTATCAATCCTACTGCTGAAGAAATTTCAACATATGAAGCAAAAGCAAAAGCTTTTTCTGATCAAAAAGCTGAATGGGAAGAACTAAAAGACGCTAAAACAGTTACTGCTGATGGCGTACATTTTGATTTAGCTGCTAATATCGGTACACCTAAGGATGTTGAGGGTGCAGTAGATAATGGTGCTGAAGCAGTTGGTTTATTCCGTTCAGAATTCTTATACATGGATGCTAGTGAATTACCTTCAGAAGATGATCAATTTAAAGCTTATAAAGCTGCAGTTGAAGGTATGAATGGTAAACAAGTAGTTGTAAGAACAATGGATATTGGTGGCGATAAGGAATTACCTTACTTGCCATTACCAGAGGAAATGAATCCGTTCTTAGGATATCGCGCAATCCGTATTAGTTTGGATCGTCAAGATATTTTCAGAACACAACTTCGTGCTTTACTTAGAGCTTCTCATTATGGACAATTAGCAATTATGTTCCCTATGATTGCAACTGTTGATGAATTTAAATCAGCGAAAGCTATCTATACTGAAGAACGTACTAAGTTAATTGACGCTGGTGTACCAGTAGCAGATAAACTTGAAGTCGGTATGATGATGGAAATTCCTGCTGCTGTTATGAACGGTGATCATTTGGCTAAGTATGCTGATTTCTTTAGTATTGGTACAAATGATTTAATTCAATATTCAATGGCTGCTGATCGAGGTAACGAACAAGTGTCATACCTTTACCAACCTTATAACCCATCAATTTTACGTTTGATTAAAATGGTAATTGATTCGGCTCATAAAGAAGGTAAGTGGGCAGGTATGTGTGGCGAAATGGCCGGCGATCAAATTGCCGTACCTATTTTAGCTGGAATGGGACTTAATGAATTCTCAATGAGTGCTTCATCAATTCTTAAAACACGTAGTTTAATGAAAAAATTAGATACAACAAAAATGAAGGAATTAGCTGACAAAGCTGTTTCTGACTGTGAAACTAATGAAGAAGTTATTGCATTAGTTGAATCTTACATGAAATAAATTAAACACAAAAAAACTGATAATTTCGATTATCAGTTTTTTTGTGTTTAATTGGGAATAGATGAGAATAGTCTACTTTTATTGCATAACGGGTGAGAAACCAATATAATTAGAACTATTATATTAGAATAGACAAGGGGACCTTATCGTGAATATTGGAATTTTTACAGATACATATTTTCCACAAGTGAGCGGTGTGGCGACTTCAATAAAAACACTAAGAAACGAGCTCGAAAAAGAGGGACATACCGTCTATATTTTTACGACGACTGACCCACATGTTGATAAGACAGTATATGAACGTAATATTTTTAGGTTCTCTAGTATTCCATTTGTTTCTTTTACAGATAGAAGAATTGCTGTTAGAGGCTTATTTCAAGCTTACCAAGTGGCAAAAGAACTAAATTTAGACGTTATTCATACACAGACTGAATTTTCTATGGGCTGGATTGGCAAATTTGTTGCAAGAAATTTAAAAGTTCCTTGTTTACATACCTATCATACAATGTATGAAGATTATTTACACTACATTGCCAATGGTAAGTTATTGAAACCATACCATGTTAAGCAAATGACAAAAACATTTGCATTCCATATGAGCGGGATTATCGCACCAAGTACACGTGTTCAGACATTGCTACAGAAGTATGGTGTGAAATCAGAAATACGAGTTATCCCTACAGGGGTAGACATTTCTCAATTTGAACAAATTGAAACAGAAGATTATCGTTCTAAATTAGACATTTCTGAAGATCGACCAGTCATGCTTGCGTTAAGTCGATTAGCATTTGAAAAGAATACACAAGAAATTATTGATGGTATGCCAGCGATAATTGAAAAAGTACCGAATGTTTTACTTTTGATTGTAGGGGATGGTCCGGCACGTGAAACCCTTGAAGAGCAAACAGAAAGTTTAAATTTAAAGGACAACGTTAGATTTATTGGTGAAGTTGATAATGATGAGGTATTCCATTTTTATCAGTTAGCAGATTTATTTGTGTCTGCATCAGTAACAGAATCTCAAGGATTGACGTTTATCGAAGCTTTAGCTGCTGGAACACCGGTTATTGCTAAAACGGGTAAATATACTGATGAGTTAATGGAAAAACCAGAAGTTGGTAAAACTTTTTCATCTGAAACTGAAATGGTGACTGATATTATTGATTACTTAAATAGATGTCATGAAGAAGTTGATCCAGAACCAAGATTAGAAAAGTTAAAAGAAATTTCAGCGGCAACATTTGGATCAAAAGTTGCTGAGTTTTACCAAGATGCTCAAATTCATTATGTTGAAATAGAAGAAGAGGATGACGAAATCAGTCATTTATAAACGAATTTATTTTCAAAGGAGTTTCAACCATGCTATTAATTAACATGTTTTCTGCGGCCAATTCGGTTAAAGGACAAGGGGTCGGTAGCGCATATACCGAAATGATGAAGTTGCTCAAAGAACGCTTTCCAGCTGAATTTAAAATTAGTGTGAATAAATATAGTCGCTCAGATATTAGTCATTACCATACCATCAATTTTCCTTATTACCTTTCGACTTTTATGCCAGGTAGAGGTAAAAAAATTGGCTATGTCCATTTTTTACCAGAAACACTTGAGGGAAGTGTTAAAATTCCACAACCTTTTAAAGCCATTTTTTATTGGTATGTAATTGCTTTTTATAAACGAATGGATCATATTGTCGTGGTTAATCCAAGTTTTATTCCAAAACTTGAAGCGTTTAAGATTCCAAAAAAACGCGTCACGTATATTCCTAATTTTGTTTCAAAAAAAGTTTTTTATGAAAAAACCGTGGAAGAAAAACAAGCTTTTAGAGATGCGTTGGGTATTCCAGCCGATAAATTTGTTGTTTTTGGTGATGGTCAAGTTCAAGAAAGAAAAGGTGTGCCCGATTTTATTAAGTTAGCTAAACAAAATCCTGATATCCAATTTATTTGGGCCGGTGGCTTTTCATTTGGTAAGTTAACTGACGGTTACGCTGAATTAAAAAAAGTAGTTGATAATCCGCCTAGCAATTTAACGTTTACGGGAATTATTGATCGAGAAGCTCTAGTAAATTATTACAATATTGCTAACCTTTTCTTGTTGCCATCTTTCAATGAATTGTTTCCAATGTCAGTATTAGAAGCATTCAGTTGTGGGACACCTGTATTATTGCGCGATTTAGATCTTTATAAAGCGGTTATTGAGGGCTATTATGATGCCGCGACAGATGTTAATGGTATGCAAATTAAATTGAGAAAATTAAAAGAAGATCCCAATGCGTTATCAGTTTTGCATGACAAAGCAGATCAGGCATCAGCATACTATTCTGAGGATAGATTGGCTGAAATTTGGCATCAATTTTACTTGGACCAGAGCAAAGAGGGCTAAAAGATGACTCGAAAAAACATAGGTTTATTGACGTTAATGGTTATAATTGGGATGGGGATATTCGCTTATTCTTTAAAAAATGTATCAATTCAGTCGCTCGTTAAAGCTTTAGTTAATATTAATATATGGTGGTTATTAGTAGCAGTATTTTGTATCTGTATGTACTTTGTCATTGAAGCATTTGTTGTTCAACGGTTCATGATAGGGCAACATAAGAGGTTTACATTTAAGAATGCAATTCGTATTCCACTGATTGAACAATTATTTAATGGAATCACACCTTTTTCAACAGGTGGACAACCTGCACAATTGTTTGCGATGGCTCAGTCAGGTGTAGATGCTGGTCGTGCAAGTTCCATTTTATTAATGAAATTTGTCGTTTACCAGGCAATGATTGTTATTAATTTTATTGTTTGTTTACTAATTGGGTTTCAATACATTCAAGATAAAGTTAATTATCTAATGGTATTTGTGATTTTTGGATTTGTGATTCATTTAGCTGTGATTACTGCTTTGTTAATGATCATGTATTGGTATGGATTCACTAAAAAATTAGTGTATGTTTGTATGCTAGTTGTTAAGTTATTCGTTAAAGGGGATCGTTTTGATCGCTGGAATACAAGTATTTATTCAAAAATTGAAAATTTCCATAAAGAGAGTTTACGTATGAAGAATGAAAAGAAAATGATTTTTCACGTTTTTGTATTAACATTCTTCCAACTTGCGTTTTACTATTTAATTCCATACTTTATCATGTTGTCATTGGGATACACATCGGTGAATGTGATTATGATTACAGCACTTCATGTGCTTATCGTCATGGTAATTTCACTTTTCCCAATTCCAGGGGGAACCGGTGGTGCAGAATATAGCTTCGCGATTGTCTTTTCTAGTTTCATGACCAGTCACAGTAAATTGATTTTAGCCATGTTGTTATGGCGTATTTTAACTTACTATGTTGGACTATTTGCGGGAATGTTTGCTTTAGTTGTTAAACCAGATAAGGTAGAAGAAGTTGGAATTGAAGATTAAATAAATAAAATGTGATAGTAACCATTGCTAATGATAGATTCTCTATTATTGGCAATGTTTTTTTTGTATTTTACAAGTAGGAGAACGGGTTTCTTTAAGCAATACTAAAATAGCTAATCAGTTTAGTACTATTCAAAATAACGACAAAAAAAGCACTGTCAAATGACAATGCTTTTATGAAATATAGTTATTTAATGAAGTTTTTATTCGTTAGTTTTTAAAAGTTGTTAAATATATTGTGATAAAGCGTCTTTAACTTGCTCTTTTGAATGGTAACCGACGAGAGTATCAACAACTTCGCCATCTTTTTTAATCATTAATGTGGGAATTCCCATGATACCAAAATCGTCAGCTGTTTTAGGATTCTGGTCAACATCCATTTTAGCAAATTTAACCTTGTCACCTATTTCTTTTTCTAATTCCTCAATTGCTGGAGATTGCATTTTGCAAGGGCCACACCATGTTGCCCAAAAATCCGTCAATGTTATACCTGAATCTGTAACTGTTTTGAAATTTTCATCTGTAATTGCTTGTACCATTTGAATTCCTCCTTTATTTATTTGAATATAATATCAGAGAAAAAACAATTAGCCTAAATATATGCTTACAAAAAGTAAGTATAAAGAAATAACGCCGTATTTTTATTTATTTTGTGTCATGTAGTCATTCAAACGTTCCATCCCAAGCACTAAATTCTCCATACTAGAAGCATAACTTAAGCGAACGTAACCTTGACCAGAATCACCAAAAGCAGTTCCTGGAATTAAGGCAAGTTTATTATTAAAAGCTAGTTCTTTACAGAATGCCATAGAATCTTGATTGTATCCTGCAGGAATCTTTGCGAAAATATAAAAAGCGCCACTAGGTTGTGCCATTTCAAAATGCATTTTTTTCATTTCAGCCATAACGAAATCACGACGTTTTTTATATTCAACATTCATTACACGACCATCGTCTTTACCGTCACGTAGGGCAGCAATTCCAGCACGTTGAGAAACACTTGTTGCAGAGGTTACTAAGTATTGATGAACTTTTTTTAATTCATTAGTCATCGCTTTGGGAGCAAGCAAGAATCCAATGCGCCAGCCAGTCATGGCATGCGATTTTGATAAACCATTAATTAGGACAGTTTGGTCACGGATATATTTTGCAATTGAGACATGTTCATGATCATAAGTTAATTCACTATAAATTTCATCACTAATTGCCCATAATTTTTGCTTTCTGATTTCATCAGTTATCGCAATAACTTCATCTTCGGTCCAAGAAATACCAGTTGGATTACTTGGATTAATTAGGATAATACCTTTAATATTTTCATTTGGATTATCTTTAACAGCTTGATTAATCATCTCAGGTGTTAATCTAAAGTTATTATCACGTGTGTTGATAAAAATTGGTTTAACCCGATTTAAAGTAATCAGTGGCATATAGCCAGGGTAGAGTGGCGTTGGGACAAGAACGGCATCGCCGGGGTTGAAGATAGTCTGTAAGGCAGTTGCGATGGCTTCAGTTGCACCAACTGTAACTAGAATTTCAGATTGTGCATCATAAGTAACGTCATATTTTTCATTAAAAAATTCACTGGCAGCTTCACGTAACTCAATATCACCAGCCATACCCATATAATGTGAGTAATTTTCATGAATGGCTTCGATGGCAGCTGCTTTAACATGATCGGGTGTATTAAAATCTGGTTCACCCATTGTTAATTTAATCATATCCGGAATTTGGCTCACTTCATCATCAAATTGACGAATATCTGAGACCTCTATTTTAAATACTTGATCGTTCAAATCTTTTCTAAATAAGCTCATTTTTATGCCTCCAAGTCTAATAAGTAACATTTTAGCATAAAAACAAGTTAAGAAACGATTATAATCTGCTTAATCAGGTGTAAATGTATAGAAAATTTGGTATTATTAACTATGATATTGAAAGGGGAACAACTATGAAAAATTCTCAGTTAGTAGCAATCATTAGCCGCCTAGAGGCTATGCAAAAAGAAGATAACGGCGAAATCCAAACAAGACACTTCGAACGTGAAGGTGTTGAAAAGGGAATCGTTGAATATGATCCAGATATGAAAGCATACACGTTAGAAGATTTAAGTAACCATACTAAATTTCCTTTCGATGATATTGATTTAATTGCAATGGAAGTTTACGACTTACTATTTAGTTAATCGATAACTGAAACATAGATTGAAAGACATTTTCGTGTTCTCGAAAACTGATCTTAAAAAATGGAGGCACTAAGATGCGGTCAACTTTAAAATATGTTCAGGATAAATTGAGCTCAAGATGGGGATTCCTCCTCTTGACGCTCGTTTTATTTTGGGCCAAAACAGTTGTTGCTTATGAAACCAAATTTACATTAGGTGCAACAGGTAGCATGCAACAATTTTTACTTTATATTAATCCAATACCAACAGCATTATTGTTATTTGGAATTGCAATCTACTTTAAGGGTAAAAAATCATACTGGATTTTGCTGATTGTTGATTTTATTCAAACATCATGGCTTTTTGCAAATATGATTTATTATCGTGAATTTTCAGATTTTCTTTCGCTAGGAATTATCAAAAATTCAGGTTCAGTAGCTAATAATCTAGATAAGGGAATTGCCGGTATTTTACGACCAACCGATTTCTTTGTTTATATTGATATTATTATTTTGATTTTGATTCTTGTCTTTAAATTAGTCAAAATTGACTATAACCCAATTAAAAAGCGTTATGCTTTTATCCTGACTATTGCATCTGTACTTTTAGCTTTGGGAAACTTAGGTTTAGCTGAAAAGGATCGTTCTCAATTATTGACAAGAACTTTTGATAATAACTATATTGTTAAATATTTAGGCTTGAATTTCTATGCGGGATATAATGTTTATCAAACGCAAAAAGAAAGTGCGACACGTAAAAATGCCACTGCTAAAGATATGGATAAAGTTCTAAAGTATTTGGATGAAAATCGTGCTAATTCAAATATAAAGTATTATGGAAAAGCGAAGGGTAAAAATGTTTTTGTGATTCATCTAGAAAGTTTCCAACAGTTCATGATTGATTACAAATGGGATGGTCAACAAGTTACGCCTAACATTAATAAATATTATCATGATCAAAATACATTATCGTTTGATAATTTCTTTAATCAAGTTGGACAAGGTAAAACGTCTGATGCTGAAATGATGTTGGAAGCATCCCTTTATGGGTTACCATCTGGTTCAGCAATGACGACTTATGGTACACAAAATACATTCCAAGCAGCACCAGCCATTCTTGATCAAAAAGGCTATTCTACAGCAGCTTTCCATGGTGACGTGGGTAGTTTCTGGAATCGTAATAATACTTATAAATCATTTGGTTACCAGTATTTCTTCAGTGAACCTTATTATGATGTCAAAGCTAACTATAAAGTTGGTTATGGGATGAAAGATAAGATTTTCTTGAAGCAATCGGTTAAGTATATTGAACAATTACCCCAACCTTTTTATGCTAAACTCATCACACTAACTAACCATTATCCATATGATTTAGATAGTGCGAATACGTCAATTAAAAAGACGGATACAGACGATAGTACGGTTGATGGTTATGTTCAAACATCTAAATATCTTGATCAATCATTCGGAGAATTCGTTAGTTACTTGAAGAAGAGTGGCTTGTATAAGGACAGTATGATTGTGATGTATGGTGATCACTATGGTATCTCTAATAATCATCCGAAAGCTATTGCACAGCTTTTAGGTAAAGACAAAGTAACCAGTTATGATTTAACGATGTTCCAAAAGGTACCATTTATGATTCATATGAATGGCCTTAAGGGCGGTATTAATCATACTTATGGTGGTGAAATTGATGTGCTACCAACTTTACTTGATCTATTAGGCGTTAAGAATACCGATACGGTTCAATTTGGTAATGATTTATTATCGAAAAATCGTAACCAAACGGTTGCCTTTAGAAATGGTGATTTCGTTTCACCAACCTTTACAAAAGTTGGAAATACCACGTATAATACTAAGACTGGTAAAGAAATCGAAAAACTAACGGCAGCACAACAAAAAGTTTATAACAAAGAATTAAAACATGTTACAACGTCATTATCATTATCAGATGAAGTTATTACGGGTGATCTATTAAGATTCTACACACCAAGTAATTTCACTAAAGTAAATAAATCTGACTATAATTATAAGAAAAGTGACGCTCTTGAAACTTTGAAAAAAGCACAGGAGAAAGAAAAAACCAGTTTAATTGAACAACACGGTGGCGTATCTACCGAAAGTTTATTCAAAACTGATGCTCCAGAATTAAAATAACGATTGAAGTCATAACGTCATGTTATGGCTTTTTTTGTTGTAACCTTTACACAATCTTTACAATACCCCCACAGGACCTTTACATTAAAAATATAAACTTAACGTATAAGTTAAATATCGATATTTATGGAGGAAGTTACTATGAAAAAGGGATCTTTAGTAATGATTGGTGGAATTTTATCCATCATGTTATTAACTTTAACGGGGTGTGAGACACAATCAAATTCAGGAAAATCGATTACAATTGTTGGATCTACAGCTTTACAACCTTTAGTTGAGGCAGCTGGTGAAGAATACGGGACCGAAAATGTTGGTGTCTTTGTTAATGTTCAAGGTGGCGGATCCGGAACAGGGTTGAGTCAAGTTCAGGAAAAGGCCGTTAGTATTGGTAACTCAGATGTTTTTGCTGAAGAAAAGTCGGGTATTAAGGCAAGTAAACTTGTAGACCATCAAGTTGCCGTTGTTGGAATTACGCCAGTTGTGAATAAAGGTGTGGGCGTTAAAAACGTCTCAAAAAAACAACTTATAGATATTTTTACTGGTAAATTAACAAATTGGAAGCAACTAGGTGGCAATGATTTACCAATTGTCCTTTTAAATCGTGCATCTGGTTCGGGAACACGATTGACATTTGAAAAATGGGGATTAGAAGGTAAGCAAAGTAAAGATGCACAGGAACAAGATTCAACGGGAATGGTTCGACAAATTGTCGGATCGACACCTGGCGCAATAAGTTATATGGCTTTCTCATACGTTGATAAAACGGTCGATGTACTTTCAGTTGATGAAGTTAAACCAACTGAGAGCAATGTTGCCTCCAACAAATGGAAAATTTGGTCATACGAACATATGTATACGAATGGTGAACCCACAGGATTAACAAAACAATTTTTAACTTATATGATGTCAAATAAAATTCAAAAACAAGTTGTTAGTAAATTAGGTTATATTCCTACAACACAGATGCAAGTTAGTCGCATGGTTGATGGTAAAATAACACCAATTAAAAAGGGGATGTAGTTATGGATCCGATTCGTGAAAGTTTACTCAAAAAATCAAAAGCATCTAAACTTGAGATGCGCGGTAAAATAATTACTTATTTCTGTATTGGACTAATCGTCGCTATTGTCCTTGCTATCTTTTATTTCGTTGCTTCAAAAGGATTAGCAACGTTCTTTACTGATAAAGTATCAATTAAAGATTTTTTATTAGGAAAGAGTTGGAACCCTGGAACACTTGATAAAGCAGGCAAGCCAGAAGTTGGGGCTTTACCAATGATTTCTGGATCGTTCTTTGTCACTTTTTTATCAGCATTAATTGCAACACCGTTCGCTATTGGAACAGCTATTTTCATGGTTGAAATTTCACCAAATACGGGTAGCCGAATTTTACAACCGGTAACTGAATTATTAGTTGGTATTCCTTCAGTTGTTTATGGATTTATTGGTCTTTCAGTTGTGGTCCCATTTGTTCGAAGTATTTTTGGTGGAACAGGGTTTGGTATTTTATCTGGGACATTTGTGTTATTTGTTATGATTCTACCAACCGTTACGTCTATGACTGTTGATACTTTAAAATCTGTTCCACGTTATTACCGGGAAGCCTCACTGGCCTTAGGTGCAACACGTTGGCAAACAATTTATAAAGTTATTCTAAGAGCAGCAACACCAGGTATCATGACAGCGGTTGTTTTTGGTATGGCACGAGCTTTTGGTGAAGCCTTAGCCGTTCAAATGGTTATTGGTAATGCATCATTGATGCCATCAAGTTTAATTACACCATCATCAACTTTAACAAGTATTTTGACGATGGGAATTGGAAATACCGTCATGGGCTCATTAGAAAATAATGCGCTATGGTCACTTGCTTTAATTCTATTATTAATGTCATTATTCTTTAACATGGTTGTTAGAGTAATTGGTAAGAGAGGGGCGCTTAAATAATGAATCCTAAAAAAGTAGATAAAATCGCAACAAGTATTTTATATGGTATTGCCGGATTCGTCGTTCTTGTTTTAGCGGCCTTACTTGGCTATATATTGGTTAGAGGTGTGCCACATATCAGTTGGCATTTCTTAACATCACCCGCAAAATCATTTTCAAGTGGTGGAGGAGTAGGTATCCAATTATTTAATTCCTTCTATTTATTACTATTAACATTACTGATTTCTTTCCCTATTTCATTGGGAGCGGGTATTTGGTTATCAGAGTACGCTAAAAATAATTGGGTGACGACAGTTATTAGAACGTCTGTTGAAATTTTAAGTTCATTACCTTCAGTTGTTGTTGGGCTTTTTGGATTTTTGATTTTCGTTGTCCAATATAATTTTGGATTTTCAATTTTATCAGGTGCATTAGCCTTAACGTTCTTTAATTTACCATTATTAACAAGATCAATCGAAGAATCATTACGTTCTATTCCATATTTACAACGTGAGGCTGGCTTTTCGCTAGGATTATCGCGTTGGGAAACCGTTACGAGAGTTATTGTTCCAGATGCAGTACCTGGTATTTTAACGGGTGTTATATTGAGTGCCGGTCGTATCTTTGGTGAAGCTGCTGCGTTAATTTATACTGCTGGTCAAAGTGCGCCAGCACTAGATTTTACAAACTGGAATCCAGCTAATATTGCGAGTCCGTTAAATCCAATGCGTCCAGCTGAAACATTAGCTGTTCATATCTGGAAAATTAATTCTGAAGGTATTATGCCCGATGCATCAGCTGTTTCTGCAGGTGCATCAGCCGTCTTAATTATCGCAGTGCTTTTATTTAATTTCTTAGCTCGATTCGGTGGTAAGGCACTTTATCGTAAAATTACATCAAGTAAATAGATCATTAGGGGGTCAAAGAATATGGTAGAAAATAAAACTGAAAAATCTAGAATTATGACCTTCAATGAAGATAAACATGAGATAGCTTTAGAAACCAAAGATTTACATGTTCATTATGGTTCTAATGAAGCAATTCGAGATGTTAGTTTACAATTTGAACGGTTTAAAATTACAGCTTTAATTGGAGCATCTGGTTCTGGTAAATCAACTTATCTTAGATCGTTGAATCGTATGAATGATGGGATTGCTGATGTAACAGGACAAATTATGTACCGTGATTTAGATATTAATAAAGATAATGTTGATATTTATGAAATGAGAAAACATATTGGAATGGTCTTTCAACGACCTAATCCATTTTCAAAATCAATTTATGAAAATATAACGTTTGCTTTGAAACGTCATGGGATGAAAGATAAGCAGTTACTTGAAGAACGCGTTGAAAAATCACTTAAACAAGCTGCCTTATGGGATCAGGTTAAAGATGATTTGAATGTGAGTGCGTTATCACTGTCTGGTGGACAACAACAACGTTTATGTATCGCTAGAGCAATTGCTATGGAACCTGACATCTTATTGTTAGATGAACCAGCTAGTGCGTTAGATCCGATTTCAAGTCGAATTGTTGAAGAATCACTTTTAGAACTGAAAGAAAAGTACACGATTGTCATTGTGACACACAATATGCAACAGGCTTCACGTATTTCAGATTACACAGCATTTTTCCATTCAGGAAATGCGGTAGAATATGATAAAACAACAACTATTTTTACGCGACCAACAATTAAACTAACGGATGATTATGTTTCAGGAAACTTCGGTTAAGGGGGGGAGTCAAAATGACTAAAATAATTGAAACGAATGATGTTCATTTGTATTATGGTAAGAAAGAAGCCCTCAAAGGAATTAATCTTGATTTCAATGAAAAAGGGATTACCGCTTTAATCGGTCCATCTGGTTGTGGTAAATCAACATATTTAAGAACGTTAAATCGCATGAATGATTTAATTCCAGGTGTAACCATTACAGGTACAGTTAAATTAAAAAATGAAGATATTTACGGTCCTAAAATGGATACCGTAAGATTACGCAAAAATGTTGGGATGGTTTTCCAACAACCTAATCCATTTCCATTTTCAATTTACGAAAATGTCGTATATGGTTTGCGATTAGCTGGTGTTAAAGATAAAGCAATCCTTGATGAAGCTGTTGAAAAAAGCTTGAAACAGGCTGCTGTCTGGGATGATGTAAAGGATGATTTGGGTAAAAATGCGCTTGCGTTATCTGGTGGACAGCAACAACGTGTCTGTATCGCTCGAGTCTTAGCGGTTGAACCTGAGGTCATTTTACTAGATGAACCAACAAGTGCTCTGGACCCTGGTTCAAGTAGTAAAATTGAAAATATGTTGCTAGAATTGCGTGAAAAATATACTATTATAATAGTGACTCATAATTTACAACAAGCTTCTCGAATTTCAGATCGAACTGCCTTCTTTTTAGAAGGTAATTTAATTGAAGTTGCACCAACTAAAAAATTATTTACGCAGCCTGTACAAAAAGAAACGGATGACTACATTAGTGGTCGATTCGGTTAAGAAAGGGAGACAAAATAATGCGATTACTTTTTGATGAAGAACAAGAAAAGCTACACATTAGATTTAGCGAAATGGGTATGATGGTCAGTGAAGCTATTCATAAATCTGTCCGTGCTTTCATTAATCATGATAAAGAATTGGCCCATGAAGTTATTGTCGGCGATTACAAAATTAATGAACGCGAAATGAAGTTAGAAAAACAAACGTTAGAAATGATTGCATTGTATCAACCTGTTACAAGTGATTTAAGAGATATTGTGACTGTTTTAAAAGCTATTTCTGATTTAGAACGAATGGGAGATCACGCTGTAAGTATTGCGAGATCAACGATTCGTGTTAAAGGCAATCCTAGAGTAACAGAGATTGAAGATGAAATTGGAATTATGGGCGACCATGCACGTAAGATGGTTGAAGAAGTCCTTACAGCTTACATTAAAAAAGATGCTGAAAAAGCCCGTAAAGTTGCTAATTTAGATCTTGAAGTTGATGAATATTTCACGACAATATATGACCAGTGTATCCATGAAATGAAAACGAATCCCGAAACAGTTGTGGGAAGTGCTGACTATTTGATGGTTGCCACTTATCTAGAACGGATTGGCGATTATGTTACAAATGTCTGTGAATGGGTTGTTTATTTAAAAAATGGCCGAATCACTGAATTGAATCCTGGTAAATCAGAGTTAGAAAAAGAAAACGAATAAGGCACTACTCATTTAATAACTAACAATTTCACGATTGTTAGTTATTTTTAATTTAAACGTTAAAATTTAAGTAAATAACGCTCGTTAAAATTGTAAAATGAGTACAATAAGAAGTACAATAATGATAGATTATTCTGAATGGAGGAACTATAAAATGAAAACAAATAAAAAATTCACAAAATCAACTAATAAAATTATCGCGGGTGTCGCAGCTGGACTTGCCGAATATATAAATTGGAATCCAACACTCGTTAGATTTTTATTTTTAATGCTAATCTTCGCAACAAAAGGCGTATTTATACTTGTCTATATCTTGTTAGCAATTAGCTTGCCAGGGAAAAAACGTTCATTTACTAGTTCTTTTGAGCAGTTTACATCTAGTACTGGACAACGGACTAGCTCATCAAGTAAGAGTGGCCGTAAAATTATTAAAGATGTAGAAGTTACAGACGATAAATAATATTAATGATGAGGTGAAGATTCATGGGATTTTGGCAACGCGTATTAATTAATGCCATACTATTTTTGGCAATATCTGGATTTTTCCCAGATACTTTATTTGTTAAAAGTATCTGGGTTTCATTAATCGCCAGTTTTGTACTGGCTGTACTAAATATGCTAGTTAAACCGTTTTTAGTGATTTTATCACTGCCGGTAACTATTTTCAGTTTAGGATTTTTCTATCTGATTATAAATGCATTTATGTTACAAATGACGTCATTTTTTGTGGGTAATGAATTTAAATTTTCGAGCTTTTGGGCGGCATTTATCATCTCAATTGTGATGAGTATTGCTAATACAATCGTAACAAATTACTTTATTAGAAATAGACAATAGGGGGCATTAAGATGGCCAATGAAGTTTCAGTTAGAAATTTAGTAGATGCAATGGGATTAACTGTTTTAATTGGGAAAGAATACTTGGATGATAAAAAGATTACAACAAGTGATATTTCACGTCCTGGCCTAGAATTAACCGGGTATTTTAATTTTTATCCGAAAGAACGTATTCAATTGTTTGGGATGACAGAACATGCTTATGCAAATGGACTGACTCCTGAAGATAGGCAGAATGTGATGAATCAATTAGCAACAGAGCAAACACCATGTTTTGTTGTTTCAAATGATTTGGATGTGCCGCTAGAATTATTAGCTATCGTTAAAGAAAGACATATTCCAGTTCTAATTTCAAAACTAACAACGTCACGTCTATCTTCTAATATGGTTAATTATTTGGAAGCCAAATTAGCTGAACGCCAGTCAATACATGGTGTTTTAGTTGATATTTATGGGCTTGGGGTCATGATTACAGGTGATTCTGGTGTTGGTAAATCAGAAACAGCGCTTGAATTAATTAGACGTGGGCATCGTTTAATTGCAGATGACCGTGTTGATGTTTTCCAACAAGATGAGGAGACACTTGTTGGTGAAGCACCTGCAATTTTAAAACATTTACTTGAAATTCGAGGTATCGGTATTATTGATATCATGAACTTGTTTGGTGCAGGAGCTGTCCGTAATGACACTGATATTTCACTAATTATTCATCTAGAAAACTGGACTCCTGATAAACAATTTGATCGATTAGGTAATAATGATGAATTTGTCAAAATATTCAATGTGAATGTGCCAAAAATCTCTGTACCTGTTAAAACAGGACGTAATTTGGCCATTATCATTGAAGTTGCAGCAATGAACTTCCGTGCAAAAACAATGGGTTACGATGCCACTAAAGCATTTGAAGCTAATCTAAATGGCTTAATCCAAACAAATTCAAAAAAAGATTAAGGATTGGACGAGAGTAAATTGAATTATTTATTAGGTGCATTGAATCCCATCGCAGTTAAATTAGGACCTATTGAAGTTCGTTGGTATGGCGTAATAATTGCGAGTGCAGTAATTATAGCAGTTATTTTAGCCATTCTGGAAGGCAAAAAAATAGGAATAAATGAAGATACCATATATGATATGGTTCTATGGGCGTTGCCAATTTCAATTATTTCTGCGCGACTCTATTACGTTGTGTTCGAGTGGTCTTATTACTCTCAACATCTAAGTGAAGTTTATCGAATTTGGGACGGTGGTATTGCTATCTATGGTGGGTTAATAGGCGCAATTATTACAGTGATTATTTTCTGTCAGCGTCGTCATTTGTCAGCATGGTTAATGTTTGATCTAGCGGCACCACTTGTGCTACTTGCGCAATCAATCGGCCGTTGGGGTAATTTTATGAACCAAGAAGCCCATGGTGGAAAAACAACGTTAGAGGCATTACAAAATTTACATTTACCTGAATTTATTATTAACCAAATGAACATCAATGGCATCTACTATAAGCCAACATTTCTATACGAATCATTGTGGAGTTTTGTTGGATTCTTAATATTAATTGCCTTGCGACATCGAGTACATCTTTTCAAACGTGGAGAAATACTATTTGCATATCTAACTTGGTATTCATTTGGTCGTTTCTTTATCGAAGGAATGAGAACAGATAGCTTAATGTTATTTTCAACAATTCGTGTTTCTCAACTTCTCTCATTAGTGATTTTTATTGGATCAATTAGTTGGTTATTATTGAGAAGATATTGGGAACCGCAAAATCAATGGTATTTAGACGGACAATTGAAATAAAAATTTCTCATAGTTAATGCTATTAGAGGTAAAATTTGGTATGATTAGAATGAATAAATTTTGAAGGAGATTATATAATGACAAAAAAAGTAGCAGTATTAGGCGCCGGTTCTTGGGGTAGTATCCTTGCCGATATCCTAACTGAAAATGGTCATGACATCAGACTTTGGTCAAATGTTCCAGCACAAGTAGCAGAAATGAATGAGTTCCATACAAATAAGCATTACTTGGAAGATTACACTTATTCTAAAGACCTACATGCATATGAAGATTTAAAAGAAGCTTTGGATCAAGTTGACGCTATTTTATTTGTTGTTCCAACAAAAGCAAGCCGTATTGTTGCTAAACAAGTAGCAGCAATTTTAGAAGAAACAGGTAACAAACCAATTATTATTCATGCAAGTAAAGGACTAGAACAAGTCACACACAAACGTATTTCAGAAGTTATTGAAGAAGAAATTTCTGCTGACATTCGTGGTAGTGTTGTTGTCTTCTCTGGCCCAAGTCACGCTGAAGAAGTTGCTAACCGTGATTTAACAACAATTGTTTCAGCAAGTACTGATCCTGAAGCTGCAAGTTTTGTTCAAGATCTCTTTATGAATAAATTCTTAAGAATCTACACAAATAACGATGTTATCGGTGTAGAAATGGGCGCAGCTATGAAGAATATTATCGCCGTTGGTGCTGGTATGCTTCATGGTATGGGCTATGGCGATAACGCTAAAGCTGCTTTGATTACACGTGGTTTAGCTGAAATTGCTCGTTTAGGAACATCATTTGGTGCTAACCAATTAACCTTTATGGGACTTTCTGGTGTTGGTGATTTAATCGTTACAGCTACAAGTGTTCATTCACGTAACTGGCGTGCTGGAGACCAATTAGGTCAAGGCAAATCATTAGATGCTGTTGTTGCTGATATGGGTATGGTTATTGAAGGTGTTGGTACTGCTAAGGCTGCTTATGAATTAGCACAACAACAAGGAATTGATATGCCAATTACAAATGCAATTTATGACGTTTTATACAATAATAAAGAAATTAAATCAGTGATTGAAGCTTTAATCAATCGTGAAGGTAAATCTGAATTAGCAGAATAAAAGGGGATTAGACTATGCAAAAAGTTAAAAAAGCCATTATTCCGGCTGCTGGACTAGGGACTCGTTTCTTACCAGCAACTAAAGCGATGGCAAAAGAAATGCTCCCAATTGTTGATAAACCAACGATTCAATTTATTGTTGAAGAGGCGCGTCAATCGGGTATTGAAGATATTTTGATTGTTACGGGTAAAGGTAAGCGACCAATTGAAGATCATTTTGATTCGGTGCCAGAACTGGAAGCGAATTTAGCTGCAAAGCATAAAGACGAATTATTAAAATTAGTTGAAGAAACAACGGATATTAATTTGTATTTTGTCCGTCAATCTCATCCACGAGGTCTTGGAGATGCCGTTTTAATGGCTAAAGATTTTGTTGGAGATGAACCTTTTGTTGTCATGTTAGGCGATGATTTAATGGAAGATAAAGTACCATTAACGCGTCAACTCATGAATCGCTTTGATGAGACACATGCTTCAACTTTAGCGGTGATGAAAGTCCCTCATGAAGAAGTTTCAAAATATGGTGTGATTAATCCTGAATTAGAAGTTAAACCTGGATTATTCAATGTTAAAAACTTTGTTGAAAAACCTACACCTGAAGAAGCACCTAGTGACTTAGCTATTATTGGACGTTACTTATTAACACCTGAAATTTTTGGTATTTTAGAACATCAAAAACCAGGCGCTGGTAATGAAATTCAATTAACGGATGCCATTGATGCATTGAATAAAGTGCAACGTGTTTTCGCTCATGAATTTAAAGGAACTCGATACGATGTTGGCTATAAATTTGGCTACTTAAAAACAAGTATTGAGTATGGTTTGAAACATAAAGAAGTTAAAGATGAATTAAAAGAATATTTGAAGACTTTAGGCGCAAAATTAATTGCAGAAGATACAGCAAAAAATAAGTAGCCTAATTCTTACAGTAAAACAGGTTTCAAGTTCAACTTACTTGGGACCTGTTTTTGATGTTAAAGCAATTAAATAGACAAAAAAAGTAACATAGGGTATTGTTGAATTACTTACTAAAAGAAAGAAGGTTGAACTAATGACAAAAAAATATGATGTTGTTGTGATTGGTGCTGGGCCCGGTGGAATGACTGCCGCACTCTATGCATCACGTGCAAATCTATCGGTTTTAATGATTGATCGCGGGATTTATGGTGGCCAAATGAATAATACGGCTGAAGTTGAAAATTATCCTGGATTTAAATCAATCTTAGGCCCTGATTTAGCAAAAGAAATGTACGAAAGTTCGACACAATTTGGTGCAGAATATGCATATGGTAGTGTAACTGATATTACAATTGAAGGCGACACAAAACTCATCACAACAGATAGTGATGTTTTTGAAACAAAAGCTTTAATTATCGCAACTGGATCTGAATACAAAAAATTAGGTGCTGAAGGCGAAGATACCTTTAGTGGCCGAGGTGTTTCTTACTGTGCAGTCTGTGATGGTGCTTTCTTCAAAAATCGTGAAGTCATCGTTATCGGTGGTGGTGATTCAGCAATCGAAGAAGGTTCTTATTTATCAAAATTAGCTTCAAAAGTAACGGTAATTCATCGTCGTGATAAATTACGTGCTCAAAAAATATTACAGGATCGTGCCTTTGCGGATGATAAAATATCTTTTGTTTGGGATACTAATGTCACAGAGATTGTTGGTGACGATCGTAAAGTAACTGGCGTTAAAGTAACGAATAATAAGACAGGTGAAACATCTGAAATTCCTGCTAGTGGTGTCTTCATTTATGTTGGTGTTAAACCAATGACAACAGCATTCACAAAGCTTGGAATTACTGACGATTATGGTTGGATTCCAACTGACGAAAATATGCTAACAAATGTACCAGGTATTTTCGCAGTTGGTGATGTACGTAAGAAAGAATTGCGTCAAATTACAACTGCAGTCGGTGATGGTGGTATTGCTGGACAACAAGCATTTAGTTACCTTGAATCATTAAATGATGCAGAATTAAGTTAAATTATAGAATAAGCCTTTTGGGGCTTATTTTTTTATTTACTTGACTTTATGTGCATGTGAACATTATAATAATCTAATCCGCTTATGAAAAAAATTAAACATATGCGTAAATTTAAGTGAGAAGAGAGTTAGAATGACAAACAAAAAAAGAAATACAATTGGTGCTGTTTTATTAATTGCGACTTTTGCCGCTTTATTAAATCAAACATTGATGATTACAGCATTACCAAAATTAATCACCGTTTTAAATGTTAACCTTGCAACCGCACAATGGTTAACGACGGGTTATGTTTTAATGGTCGGAATTTCGACACCATTATCAGCAATTTTATATGAAAAATATTCAACAAGACAAATATTTGTCGGTATTATGGTTGTCTTTTTAATCGGAAGTATCGTTGCATCAAGTGGCGCTAATTTTTGGGCAATCTTAATTGGTCGCTTAATCCAAGCTGCTGCCGGTGGCGTATTGACTACATTTACGATGATTAGTGTCATTGCAATTAACCCAATTGAACGTCGTGGCGTTGTAATGGGACTTGCTATGCTCGTCATCTCAGCTGCTCCAGCAATTGGACCAACTTTATCAGGTATTATGATTACATTTTTACCATGGAGAGCATTATTTATTTTCATTATTCCAATCATGTTAATTTTATTAATTGTTGGGGTTTGTATTTTACCTAACTATTCAGAAAAGACAGATGTTAAAATTGATTTTAAATCGTTCTTCTTATCACTAGTTGGACTTGCTACAATTTTAATTGGTATTTCAATTATTGGAGACCAATTATTAGTTGCACTTGTCCTAATTGTGATTGGTGTTTTGGCTTTAATCTATTTTGGTCGTCGCCAATTAGCTTTAAAAGAACCATTTTTAAATATTCGAATTTTCAAAGTACGTTCATTCTCAACTATGATTGCATTAATTATGCTAGTTTTTGGTATTTTAATGGCAACGGAATTAGTTATGCCAATGTTCTTAGAAAACAATCAACATTTATCAGGAATGACTGCTGGGTTAATTATGTTACCGGGTGCTGCAATTAATGCTATTATTTCACCTATTGTTGGTAACCTTTATGATCAATACGGTTATAAAAAAATATTTATATTTGGCTTTTTGATGTTGATGATTTCAGTACTACCAATGTTATTTTTAACAATTGAATTTCCTGTTTGGTTATCAGTTGTTACTTATGCTATTCGATTAACCGGGGTTGGTGCTATTATGGCACCAGCAACAACAGAATCTTTAAAAGATTTAAATCCAATGGAAATAAATCATGCAACAACGTTAACGAATACATTAAGACAAGTTAGTGGTTCATTATTTAATACCGTTATTATTGTTATTGCTAGTATTCCAGCATCATTTGTTGTTGGATACAAATATTCAATGATCTTTATCATGGTTGTCTCAATTGTAATTGGACTAGTTGGACTAGTCTATTTCAGAAAAACAAGTAAAGCTTAAGGAGTTTTGAGATGCAAAATATGAATGGAAATTCTTTTTACGATACACATGAAGTTGAGAAATTAACAACAATTTACAACAGAATGATTCGATTAAGAATAAATGATACGTTAAAAGAGTTTGAACTTTCTGAGAGTAACTTTTTTTACGTGTTGTTAGTTTGTGAGTCACCTGGCGTTAGTCAGGATGAGCTAATCCAAAATATTTATCGGGATCACAGTGTTGTGACACGTGCTATCTCAAAATTAATTAAAGATGGTTGGCTTGAAAAAAAAATGTCGTCCGCAGATAAACGACGGACTGAACTTTATCCTACAGCAAAAGCGATTAATAATTATCAAGATATTTTTGATAGAATTACAGTCGTTAATGATGAAAGTATATCGGTGCTTAGTGAAGAAGAAATTAAGCAATTTGAGCATATTTTGGAAAAGGTAATTAAATCAGGAATTGAACGTGAACGACTTGCTGGAAGAAAGATATCAGAATTATTCTGATATCTTTTTTATTATCCTGAATAGTAAGCGCATTTATTGTATAATAGTAATATTATATGAATGGGAGTGATATTTTGACTTGGGAAGATAATTATTTAACTTGGTTAAATGAAGAAACACTAGACGCAACATTAAAAAATCAGATTGTTTCGCTTAAAAATAATCAAGAAGATTTAAAAGAATCTTTTTACCAACCAATGGAATTTGGAACTGCTGGTATGCGTGGCTTGATGGGACCTGGTATTAACCGGATGAACATCTACACGATTCGTCAAGCAACTGAAGGATTAGCTCGTTTTATGGATACGTTAGATGATGCAACTAAAATGCGCGGCGTCGCAATTAGTTATGATTCACGTTACCAATCACAAGAATTTGCGATGGAATCAGCTAAAGTTTTAGGCGCACATGGTATTCCAAGCTTTGTTTTTGAAAGTTTACGTCCAACACCAGAATTATCGTTTGTAGTCCGACATTTAGCTACTTACGCCGGAATTATGATAACGGCTAGCCATAATCCTAAACAATATAATGGCTATAAAATTTATGGTGAAGATGGTGGTCAAATGCCACCTAAAGAATCAGATATGATTACTGGTTTTGTTCGCGAAGCTGATGATTTATTTGCCATTAAAGTAGGGGATGAAGCAGCATTAAAAGCTGATAAAACACTCCAAATTATTGGTGAAGAAGTTGACGCTGCGTATCTTGCTGAAGTTAAAAAAGTGACAATTAACCAAAAATTAGTTGATGAAGTTGGTGCTTCAATGAAGCTTGTTTTCACACCACTTCATGGAACAGGTAAAATGTTGGGCGAACGTGCTTTGAAACAAGCTGGATTTGAACAATTTAAGATTGTGCCTGAACAAGCTGAAGGTGATCCTGAATTTCCAACAATCAAGTTACCTAACCCAGAAGACGCACCAGCATTTGATTTAGCTATCAAATGGGGTCGCCGTGAACATGCTGATTTATTAATCGCTGTTGATCCAGATGCTGATCGTATGGGTGTCGCTGTACGTCAAACTGATGGTGAATATAAATTATTAACAGGTAATCAAATTGCTGCTCTAATGTTCAATTATATTTTAACTGCTAGCGAAGAAGCAGGAACTTTACCTGCTAATGCCGTTGGCGTTAAATCAATTGTATCAAGTGAACTTGCAACTAAGATTGCTGAAGCACATCATGCTAAAATGATTAATGTCTTAACAGGATTCAAATTTATTGCCGAACAAATTCAAAACTATGAAGAAACAAATGAACATACCTTTATGTTTGGTTTTGAAGAAAGTTATGGTTACTTAATTCGTCCTTTCGTTCGTGATAAAGATGCTATCCAAGCATTAGTAATGTTGTCTGAAGTAGCTGCTTACTACAAACAATTTGATAAAACTTTATCAGATGGATTAGATGATTTATTTAAAGAATATGGTTATTACGCTGAAAATACTAAAGCATTAACGTTTGAAGGTATTGAAGGTGTTCAAAAAATCAAAGATTTAATGACAATCTTCCGTGATGACGCACCTAAAGATTTTGCTGGCTATAAAGTCGCTAAATTAGAAGATTTCACGACAGGTATGGCGCAATTAGCTGATGGATCATCTGAAGAAATCGGATTACCAACTGCAAATGCGTTGAAATATATCTTAGAAGATGGTTCTTGGATTGCAATTCGTCCTTCAGGAACTGAACCAAAAATTAAATTCTACGTGGGAACTCAAGCTGAAACTGATGAAAAGGCTCAAGCTAAGTGTCTTGCATTTGAAGAAGCAATTATGGCAATCGTCAACGCCTAGCTAAAAAAGTAGTGCTAAATGTAAATTTAGCACTACTTTTTTGATTTTAAAGGAAGTATAAAATTTCTGAATAGTAAAATAGTATCTGCATATGAGCGCATTAGTTTGAGATTTTTGTTATTTTTCTTTTTAAAGAGGTGATAAAGGCAGGCAATTCCAAGGAAGTAGCTGGAAGCGATTAGGGCCGATAGGGGTAGACCGCTAAAAACAGCTGGTGGAACAATCATTGCAAGCAATGGAAAAGCATATGCGGCTGGAATTTTAACTTTTAAAAGATGGAGTACACCAAAAACAAGAGGTAGCGTAATCAACGCGACAACGACATTGGAATCAATCACCGTGCAAGCGAGAACGCCAATCAAAGCTGAAAGTGTCAAAGCAGCAATTTGTTTGAGCGCCATTTCAGCTGAATACATCGGTTTTTGTAGCGTTTCGAAAAAAACGACAAAAACTGGTGGAATAGCAGCCATCAAAGGCTTTCCAGCAAGTGTCACGATGGCAACCCAGATAAGCGAAGAAACAAGGAATAAAAGCATAGCTCGATAGTTAAGCTTGGTTTTTTTAGCGTAGTTTTGATCGAGTTTACGGCCTTTAACAACAATCATCTCGATGAAAGCGAAAACGACGATGGCAATGATGAATGAATATTTGGACGCATTAACGATGATTGGCAAGAGACCTGTAGCCAATGAAGGCGCCAGTGCTGAACGGGTTACCACTAATAGAAAGACCATGATGGCGATCATTAGGCAGATTTTAATTGTGTAAGAAATCTCAAGTAAATTGATACCAAAACCGATAATAGCGGTGACAGAAGGCAACAAAAAAAGATTAAACGAACGATCTAACCAATTGGCTTCGTGATAAATCCACAGTCCAACTGTTAACGCGGCGATTTCAGGTAAAATAATTTCTGAATCGTGTAAAAGTGACGCGGCTTGTACCATGATTAAAATCAAGATAAAACCGGTTAAGTATTCAACGATTTTGTTGGCTAAAAACTTCAAAAAAATGTCCTCCTTAAATATAAAGCATGAAAACAAGCATAACATAAAAAAGTATGGTAAAGTTGCGCGACGTGTTTCAAATGATGTATCAAGCGTTTGCAATGTGAATCAGTTTATTTTTTTGTTAAAAGTTGATGATACTTGAATTAACTTTTCCATATGTGGTAAGATTGTAAAAATTTATATAAAAAATGAGAGGGAGCTGTTAATTATGGGAATGCATCAATACCTACAAAGTTTAAGTAATTTAGAAACGTTAAAACGAGCACCAGGATATTTTAAATATGAAGATCATTCGGTAGCGGAACATTCATTCAAAGTAACAGAAGCTGCTCAATTTTTAGGTGATGTTGAAGAAAATGCAGGAAATACGATTGATTGGCGCATGTTGTATGAAAAAGCGTTGAATCATGATTATACAGAACGATTCATTGGTGATATTAAAACACCCGTTAAATATGCAACAACAACGCTAAGAGAAATGTTAGCAAATGTTGAGGAATCATTATCTGAGAATTTTATTGTGAACGAAATTCCAGAAGAATTCCAAGATGCCTATCGTCGTAGATTATCAGAAGGTAAGGATGATACTTTAGAAGGTAAAATCTTGTCTGTAGCTGATAAATTAGATTTATTATATGAATCATTTGGCGAAATTCAAAAGGGTAATCCTGAATCAGTTTATACTGAAATTTATCAAGAAAGCTTAAAAACGATTCTTGAATTTTCAGATTTAGCGAGCGTTCAGTATATCCTACAAGAAATTCTTCCAGAATTATTAACGGAAGATTTCACGGATAAAGATAAAATTAAAAAAATAACCTTGGATATTATTAAGAAATAGAGTACACATAGGTTAAGGATTGCGTTGTATGCTAGAATAATGCATACAAGGTAGTCCTTTTTTGCTTAAAGAATAGGGAGAAATTAATGAAAACGGCAATTGTAACAGATAGTGCGTCATATATTGATCCAAAAGTAGCCAAAGATAAAAATATTATTGTGGTACCAATTACGGTTATTTTTGGGCAACAGACTTATTTAGAAGATGTGGAGATCTCTGCTTCAGAATTTTATCAAAGAATGAAAGACACGGATAAGTTACCCACAACGTCACAAGTTACAATGGGACAAATGCAAAGTGTCTTCGATAAATTAATTGAAGAGGGATTTGATGAAGTAATTTCAATTCATCTATCAACAGGTATCACAAGTTTTGTGGATAATTTACGTGCTTATTCAAAAACTGTGGAAGGAATTACGGTATATCCGATTGATTCTAAAGCAGCAAGTTCAGCAGAAGCCTTTCTTGTATTAAAAGCTGCTCAATTAGTGGCTCAAGGTGAGCATGCAGGCACGATTGTACCCAAAATAGAAGCAATGCGTGAAACGGTGGGTATTTTCTTTGTTGTGGATAACTTGAGCCATTTACTTAGAACGGGCCGTATGACGAATGGGGCTGCGTTTGTGGGTAACCTATTACAAATCAAACCAATTCTGACATTTAATCATGAAGGTCAAATTATCCCTTTAACTAAGGAACGAACAAAGAAGCGTGCTTTTCAACGAGTAATGGCAGATTTTTCTGACGCGATTAAATCAGTTGATTATCCAATTCGAGTAAGCATCGTTGATGCGAATAATCCTGAAGAGAGTACAAAATGGGTCTCATTTATTAAAACCAACTATCCTAATATTCCAGTTGAGGTTAGTCATATTGGGCCTGTTATTGGCGTCCATACTGGAGAAAAAACAATGGGTCTTATTTGGGGCCGTGATTATTTAGTTGATTAAGTTATTCTGAAAAAATAAGTGAGATAACGTGCGAAAGTATGTTCGGTATGCTAATATAATTAGTAGAGAATAATCATTTTTAAATGAGCCTGGGTAGGTTATTCCAGGCTTTTTTTAATTTCTAAAAATGATTGAATTGGAGGGGTTAACTTGATTGATAGACATGATGATGGCGTTTTTGACTTAGTTTCAAAGTACGAACCAACTGGAGACCAACCGAATGCGATTAAAACTTTAGTTGATGGATTAAATGATGGTAAAAAAGAACAAGTATTACTGGGTGCAACGGGAACGGGTAAGACGTTTACCATTTCAAATGTGATTAAAGAAGTTAATCGTCCCACATTAGTCCTTGCGCATAATAAAACATTGGCTGGACAATTATATGGTGAATTAAAAGAATTCTTCCCGAATAATGCGGTGGAATATTTTGTGAGTTATTATGATTACTACCAACCAGAAGCTTACGTTCCTTCAAGTGATACGTATATTGAAAAAGATTCTAGTATTAACGATGAAATTGATAAATTACGACATTCTGCAACAAGTTCATTGCTAGAACGTAATGATGTGATTGTTGTTGCATCTGTTTCAAGTATCTTTGGATTAGGTGATCCAACAGAATATCGTGATCATGTTATTTCATTACGTACTGGAATGACAATGGAACGTGATGATTTACTTAGAAAATTAGTCGATATACAATTCGAACGAAATGATATTGATTTTCAACGTGGTCGGTTTAGAGTTCATGGAGATATTGTGGAAATTTTCCCAGCATCTCGTGATCAAAAAGCTGTTCGTATTGAATTTTTTGGCGATGAAATTGATCGTATTCGTGAAGTTGATTCATTAACAGGTGAAGTTATGGGTGAACTTGAGCACATGGCTATTTTCCCCGCAACGCATTTCATGACGAATGATGATGTGATGGATCATGCCATTGAAGGTATTGAAGTTGAACTGGCTGATCGATTAAAAGAATTAAAAAATGAAGATAAATTATTAGAGGCCCAACGTATAGATCAACGAACTACTTATGATTTGGAAATGTTACGTGAAATGGGATATACATCCGGAATTGAAAACTATTCCCGCCACATGGATGGACGTAAACCAGGCGAACCGCCTTATACATTAATTGATTTCTTTCCCAAAGATTTCTTAATTGTAGTTGATGAATCTCATGTAACCATGCCTCAAATACGAGGGATGTATAATGGTGATCGCGCTCGTAAACAAATGTTAGTTGATTATGGATTCCGTTTACCTAGTGCGCTAGATAACCGACCATTAACGATTGCTGAATTTGAAGGGCACGTTAACCAAGTCATTTATATGTCTGCAACACCAGGACCTTACGAAATGGAACGGACGTCAGATGTTGTTCAACAAATTATTCGACCAACCGGATTACTAGATCCGATTATTGAAGTTCGTCCAATTATGGGCCAAATTGATGATTTAGTTGGTGAAATTAATTTACGTATTGAACGCAATGAACGTGTCTTTGTCACAACATTAACCAAGAAAATGTCAGAAGATTTAACTGATTATTTGAAAGAGTTGGGGATGAAGGTTGCGTACTTGCATAGTGATATTAAAACGATGGAACGAACAAAAATTATTCGCGATTTACGTTTAGGCACATATGATGTTTTAATTGGAATTAACTTATTACGTGAAGGTATTGATGTTCCTGAAGTGTCATTAGTGACAATTTTAGATGCCGATAAAGAAGGTTTCTTACGTAGTGAACGTTCTTTAGTGCAAACAATTGGTCGTGCAGCTCGTAACGAAAACGGACGAGTGATTATGTACGCTGATAAAGTGACGGATTCAATGAAGGGCGCGATTGAAGAAACGCAACGCCGCCGCGATGTTCAAATGGCATACAATGAGGAACATCATATTACGCCAACTACGATTAAAAAAGCCATTCGTGAGTTAATTACGCCAACAAAAATTGAAGATAATTCAGGAACTGTTAAAACCTTTACCGAAACTGAATTTTTGGATATGGATAAAAAGGAACAACAAGATATGGTTGATCGCCTAGAAGGACAAATGAAAGAAGCAGCTAAGAAATTAGATTTCGAAACAGCTGCATCATTGCGTGATACGGTATTGGAATTAAAAACACAAATGTTATAAATAGGGGGATATTTCTTGAAAAATGATAAAATTGTGATCCATGGTGCGCGTGCGCATAATTTAAAAAATGTGGATGTCACTATCCCAAGAGATAAATTAGTTGTGATTACGGGACTTTCAGGATCAGGGAAAAGCTCATTAGCTTTTGATACACTGTATGCTGAAGGACAACGTCGCTATGTTGAAAGTTTATCAGCATATGCACGTCAATTTTTAGGGCAGATGGATAAGCCAGATGTTGACTCGATTGATGGGTTATCACCTGCTATTTCGATTGACCAAAAAACAACCTCAAAAAACCCACGATCAACAGTTGGGACAGTAACTGAAATTAATGATTATTTAAGATTATTATGGGCTAGAGTCGGACATCCAATTTGTCCAAATGATGGTCATGAAATCACGAGTCAATCCGTTGAACAGATGGTTGACCGTGTTTTAGAGTTAAAAGAGCGTACAAAACTTCAAATTTTATCACCAATTATTCGTAACAAAAAAGGACAACATAAAAAGATATTTGAAACGATCAAACGAGAAGGATTTGTCCGCGTTCGAGTTGATGGCGAGCTGCATGATATTGATGAAGAGTTTGATCTTGAAAAAAAGGTTAAACACTCAATTGACATTGTGATTGATCGAATTGTTGTCAAAGAGGGCATTCGTTCACGTTTATTTGATTCATTTGAAGCAGCCTTACGCCTATCTTCTGGTTACGCTACTGCAGATATTCTTGATGGTGATACAGATGGTGCAACAATTCAATTTTCTGAACATTATGCATGTCCTATTTGTGGATTTACAGTGGGAGAATTAGAACCACGTTTGTTTTCATTTAATGCACCATTTGGCGCTTGTGAAACTTGTGATGGTTTAGGAATGAAGTTAGAAGTCGATGAAGATTTAGTTGTTCCAGACCCAACTAAAACATTAGCAGAAGGGGCAATTGAGCCATGGAATCCTATTAGCTCGCAATATTATCCATCAATGTTAGCTCAAGCTGCAGAAGCTTTTGGAATTCCAATGGATGTGCCGTTTGAAAAGTTAACAGATGAACAACGTGATATTGTTTTGAATGGCGCTGGGACACGTGAATTTCATTTCCATTACGCTAATGATTTTGGTGGCGTTCGTGATGTAGATGCACTATTTGAAGGGGTTATTACAAATATTAGTCGTCGTCATACGGAGACTAATAGTGACTTTACGCGTGAACAAATGCGTAAATATATGACCAGCTTAACGTGTCAAACATGTCACGGTTACCGTTTGAATCGTAAGGCATTAGCTGTTCAAATTAATGGTCAACATATTGGTAAAATTTCCGCACTTTCAATTGGTGACGGCTTACCTTTCTTTGATAACGTTAACTTGTCAGAAAAAGAATCAATTATTGCTGAACCTATTTTGAAAGAAATTCGTGACCGCTTAACATTCTTACAAAATGTTGGCTTAAATTATCTGACATTATCACGTTCTGCAGGAACACTTTCAGGTGGAGAAGCACAACGAATTCGACTAGCCACGCAAATTGGCTCTAATTTATCGGGTGTTTTATACATTTTAGATGAACCTTCAATTGGGTTGCATCAACGAGATAATGATCGCTTAATTGAATCACTTAAGAAAATGCGTGATTTGGGTAATACTTTAATTGTGGTTGAACATGATGAAGATACCATGATGGCTGCTGATTATTTAATTGATGTTGGTCCTGGTGCTGGTGAATTAGGTGGTGAAATTGTTGCTGCTGGAACACCCACACAAGTTAAAAAGAGTCGCAAATCATTAACTGGACAATATTTATCAGGAAAGAAATTTATATCATTACCTGATGAACGACGTGCTGGTAATGGTAAGAAGATTCGAATTACCGGCGCAAAAGAGAATAACTTAAAAAATGTGACGGTTGATTTTCCTTTAGGTAAATTCATTTCAGTTACAGGGGTCTCTGGTTCCGGTAAATCAACTTTAGTGAATGGTATTTTGAAAAAGGTATTATCACAAAAGTTAAATCGAAATTCTGAAAAACCAGGTAAATATAAATCTGTTTCTGGTGTTCAAAATATTGAAAGTGTTATTAATATTGATCAAAGTCCAATTGGTCGAACACCGAGAAGTAATCCCGCAACTTATACAGGCGTCTTCGATAATATTCGTGATTTATTTGCGGAAACTAACGAAGCTAAATTACGTGGTTATAAAAAAGGTCGTTTTAGTTTTAATGTCAAAGGTGGACGTTGCGAAGCCTGTAAAGGTGACGGGATTATTAAAATTGAAATGAATTTCCTACCAGATGTCTATGTGCCATGTGAAATTTGTCACGGGGCACGTTATAACTCTGAAACACTTGAAGTGACTTACAAAGGTAAGACAATCTCTGATATTTTAGATTTAAAAGTTGGCGAAGCTTTGAAATTCTTCGAACCAATTCCTAAAATCAGACGTAAACTGCAGACAATTGTTGATGTCGGCTTGGGTTACGTTTCATTAGGACAATCGGCAACGACTTTATCAGGTGGCGAAGCACAACGGATGAAGTTAGCTTCTGAATTACATCGCCAATCAAATGGTAAGAGTTTTTATATTCTTGATGAGCCAACAACTGGTTTGCATACTGATGATATTAAACGCCTACTTAGCGTTTTAAATCGTTTGGTTGATGCCGGTAACACAGTCTTGGTTATTGAACATAACTTAGATGTGATCAAAACATCTGACTATTTAATTGATTTAGGTCCAGAAGGTGGCGAAGGTGGCGGAACGATTCTTGCGACTGGAACACCAGAAGAAATTGCTGAAGTGCCTGAAAGTTATACGGGACACTATTTAAAACCAATCTTAGAACGTGATCGTGCAAGAATGAATAAATAAATTAAGAAGTCAGATGAAAATCTGGCTTTTTTTTATTCCATTTTTTTAAAAAAGTGTTAACTTTAAAGAAGACATAAAATAATTGGAGGAACTGCTGACCATGGGCAATAACTATAAGAGTGTTTTTGATATTATTGGACCTGTTATGATCGGACCATCTAGTTCACATACAGCTGGTGCCGCTAAAATCGGTAAGGTTGGATTTCAATTATTTAATGGAAGAATCACTAAATTAAAAGTTCGCTATTATGAATCATTCGCAAAAACACATCGCGGGCACGGGACTGATTTTGCGACCGTTGCTGGGGTATTAGGCTTTGAACCTGATGATGTCCGTTGCCCACAGTCCATCCAGATTGCGGAAAAAATGGGGATTGAGATTCAGTTTATTGAAGATGTACACCCAAGTCCAATTAACCATCCCAATAGTGTTAAATTAACGCTTGAAAATGAGACGAAAAAAATCGAATTAATGGGTTGTTCAATTGGTGGTGGCACAATTGAAATTAGAGCTTTCACGCTAAAAAAACAACAATTTTTTCCAAAAGGTAGTTTACCGATACTAGTGTTGGAAGCTAATCCAGTAAATAAAAATAAAATTCAAAAACAAATCGAAAAAACGACAACTATTGTGATGCAAAGTGAATCTGAGTTAATGCCAGAGGATATTATGTATGAATATGATTTATCCAAGAACATTACTGAGACTGATATTAAGCAACTGCGATTATTAACGCACAATCTCATTTATTTAAAATAGGAGGTTCCATCTTGTATAAAAGTATTGCTGAGTTAGTTTCAACTGCTAATAAAGAACACAAATTAATTTCAGAATTAATGATTGAACAAGAAATGGCGCAATCAAGTGAAACTAGAGACGTTATCATTGAAAAAATGTCAGCTAATCTTGAAGTGATGAAGCAAGCGATTGAAAAGGGATCAAATGGTGAAGGCGTTTCTTCAGCAACGGGATTAACGGGTGGAGATGCGGTCTTACTACGGAAATATCGTGAGAAAGGGCACTCTTTATCTGGAGATGCTAACTTAGAGGCGATGCAATATGCAATTGCGACTAATGAAGTCAATGCTTCGATGGGACTTATTTGTGCGACACCGACTGCAGGTTCATCTGGAACGTTGCCTGGGGTTATTTTCATGATACAAAAACGATTAAATTTATCACATGAAAAGATGTTACAAGCTTTATTTACGTCAAGTGCCTTTGGAATGATCGTGGCAAATAATGCCATGATTGCCGGAGCGACTGGTGGCTGTCAGGCAGAAGTTGGCAGTGCATCAGCAATGGCAGCAGCTGCCGCCGTTGAGGTTACTGGTGGAACGCCGGAACAATGTGCAGAGGCTTTTGCGATGGGACTTAGTAATTTATTGGGACTGGTTTGTGATCCAGTTGCTGGATTAGTTGAAATTCCATGTATCAAGCGAAATGCTATAGGAGCTGTGAATGCTTTAACAGCAGCAGATATGGCACTTGCTGGATTATCTAACAAAGTACCAGCTGATGAAGTTATTATGGCTATGAAAGACATTGGCGAACGTATGCCGAGCTCACTTAGAGAAACTGGGATTGGTGGATTAGCTAGTACACCAACGGGCCAAGCAATTAAAATGAAAATATTTGGTGAAATGATATAGGGTTGGAAACAACTCTTTTTTTGTGCGCAGATACAAAAGAAACACCAGGTATGTTATAATAATTATAGTAGATTTGGAGGAATTAATATGACAGATACGTTAGAGCTAGTTGTAATTACAGGGATGAGTGGGGCCGGTAAGACGGTCGCAATGCAAAGTTTTGAAGATTTAGGTTATTTTTGTATTGATAACTTACCACCAACTTTATTACCTAAGTTCTGGGAGTTGGTAAAAGAGTCAGGTAAAATTTCAAAAATTGCCCTTGTCATGGATTTAAGATCAAGAGCTTTTTATGATGAAATTATCGAAATGTTATCAGGATTTGATAACACTGAATTTGTAACCACTAAAATTGTCTTTCTTGACGCATCAGATGCAGAATTAGTTTCTCGTTACAAAGAAACAAGACGTGCGCATCCGTTAGCAATGGAAGGCCGTCTGATGGATGGCATTGAAAAAGAACGTGATTTGCTAAATGATATTAAAACACAGGCACAATTAGTGATTAATACGACTAATTTGTCACCACGTCAGTTACGTGAAGAGATTTTTCATAATTTTGAAACCAGAGAAACAGCTAATTTTCATGTTGAAGTCTTATCATTCGGATTTAAATATGGCTTACCTATCGATGCAGATATCGTGATGGATGTTCGTTTCTTACCTAACCCACACTATATTCCAGAATTAAAACCACAAACTGGCTTAGATAAGGCTGTTTATGATTATGTGATGAAACAACCAGCTACAGAAGGTTTTTATACCAAATTTGAATCGTTAATTGAGTCAATTTTACCTGGCTACGAAGGTGAAGGTAAAACCAATTTAACGATTGCAATTGGCTGTACTGGTGGACAACATCGCTCAGTTGCCTTAGCTAAAAGATTGAGTGAAGAATTGAAAATTAACTATCCGGTGAACGTTACACACCGAGATATTAATAAAAGTAAAGAATCGGTCAATCGATCATGACAAGAAGTGGACATAGACCTAAGATTGTTGTCATTGGTGGTGGAACAGGGCTACCCGTTATTTTAAAAAGCTTAAGAGATAAAAATGCTGATATCACAGCGATTGTAACGGTTGCTGATGATGGTGGTTCGTCAGGTATTATCAGAGATTACGTTAATGTTGTGCCGCCTGGTGATATTCGTAATGTTATTGCCGCATTATCTGAGTTACCAGAAATATATTTAGATATATTCCAGTATCGGTTTGATACGTCCGATCGATTTTTTGCAGGACATGCGATTGGTAATTTAATTATTGCAGCACTAACTGAAATGAAAAATGGTGTTTTTGCTTCAGTCCAAGAATTATCAGAAATGATGAGAGTTGATGGTCATGTCTATCCCGTTGCGGATGAACCGTTAGTATTAAATGCAGAATTTTCTGATGGCACTTTTTTAGCGGGCGAAGCAGAAATAACGGCCGCTAGAAAATCAATTAAGCGTGTTTGGGTAACCTCAAGTGAAAAAAGTGAAACTAGTGTGCCAGAAGCTGTACCAGAAGTTGTTCAAGCTATTCTTGAAGCAGACCAAATTGTCCTCGGACCTGGGAGCTTGTTCACAAGTATTTTGCCTAATTTAGTTATTGGTAATGTGGGTAAGGCACTGTCTGAAACAAAAGCAGAAGTTGTTTATATCTGTAATATTATGACGCAAAAGGGTGAAACAGAACATTTTACTGATGCTGATCATGTGCGTATTTTGAATGGGCATCTAGGTAAATGTTTTGTGAACACAGTGCTTGTGAATACGGCACCGGTCCCTGAAGGTTATATGGATAAAGAAAAATACGATGAGAATTTAATTCAAGTTGAACATGATTTTAATGGATTGAGAGAACAACATTGTCGAGTGATTTCATCTAACTTCTTAAAATTAAAAGATCAAGGTGTCTTCCATGATGGCAATAAAGTCGTTGAAGAATTAATCCGGTTAGTTGGTCGACCAAATCGCGAATTAAGACATAGAAAGACTATTTAGCACAGAGATAAGGTGAGAGAATGTCATATGCAAGTGAAGTAAAAAAAGAATTAACGACCCTCAAAGTCAGAAAAAATAATGCTAAAGCAGAGTTAATGGCGTTAATTAGAATGAATGGGTCTTTGAGTATTATTAATCATCAATTTGTTTTAAATGTTCAGACTGAAAATCCCGCAATTGCGAGACGGATTTATGAACTTTTAAATGAATTTTATGACATTACAAGTGAACTATTAGTTCGTCGTAAAATGAAATTAAAGAAAAATAATATTTATATTGTACGTTTAAAAACAGGTAGTGATTTTGTTTTAAAAGACTTGGATATCATTGAAGATATGCAACTTAAAATGGGTGTACCAATGGATCTGTTGGCCCATGATGATATGATGATGCGTTCATATTTACGTGGGGCATTTTTGGCAGGTGGGTCTGTTAATAACCCTGAAACAAGCCGTTATCATTTGGAAATTTATTCAGTCTATGAAGAACATAATCAAACAATTTGTGAAATGATTAATAAATTTGGATTCAACGCTAGAATGACTGAACGTCGAAGTGGTTATATCGTTTATTTAAAAGAAGCAGAAAAAATTGCTGATTTCTTGTCATTAATTGGCGCAACAACGGCCATGTTGAAGTTTGAAGATATTAGAATTGTCCGTGATATGCGTAATTCAGTTAATCGCATGGTTAATTGCGAAACAGCTAATATGAATAAAGTGGCGGATGCTGCGAATAAACAAATTGCTAACATTGAGTTTATCGCGCACTCCGTTGGCTTAGGACAATTACCTTCTAAATTAAAAGAAGTTGCTGAAACACGTTTGGTTCATCAAGAAGTTAGTTTGAAAGAATTAGGCGATTTAGTACCGGGTGGCCCAATTTCCAAATCTGGGATTAATCATCGACTACGAAAAATTAACGAATTTGCTGAGAAAGTTCGAATTGGCGAAAAATAAATGAGATTTTAAAGAGGTGAGATAGCATGATAACATTTAAATATGATACGCAGCTACTAATAGAAGGTAGTACATTAGACGAAGACCAATTGAACGATGAGATTTTACGTCAGTTTAAAGGTGATAGTTTACTTGTTGCGGGAGATTCTGATTTAATGAAACTGCATTTCCATACAAATGCGCCATGGGAAATATTAGAATATTGTGCTGGACTTGGAGAAATCTTTGATGTCGTTGTTGAAGATATGGTCAGACAATCTAAAGGATTAAAAGGTTAACCAAATAAAATACGCATATAATTGATAGCTTTTATCTTAGCTATTAATTATATGCGTATTTTTTATTTATCTAAATATGATTTTAAGGTAGCTAAATCCATTGATTCATCAAAGATATGGTCGTCAACGATAACGGTTGGAACAAATTGAATATTTGCAGCGTTAGCTTCAGCGATAATTGTGTTAATGTAAGTTTTATCAGAAACGTCAGTTAAACTAAAGGTCTTTTCCATATAGGCAGCAACCTCATCTAGTGTTAAGTCTTTCCACGTATCTTGCGTTTTAAATAATTCAGTTATTAAATCGTAAGATTCTTGCGGATTATCTAAAGGAAGATAATGATGAGCAACATTACCACGTTGTAAGGATTCTTTTTCTTTATCAAAAAGTTTGATGACACGTTTTACACGTCCGTCTGCAACATAAGAATCTAAAGTCTCTTTAGATTTTTCGAACCATTCTTTTGAGTAGGGGCAACGTAGGTTAATAAACTCAACAATTGTTTTTGGCGCGTCAGAGTTACCAATCACAAGTCCAAAGTCCCGATTTACTTTTGAAACATCAATAATTGAAATATCCATTTTTATCAGTCCAGTCTTCATTTATTAGCGTCAGTATAGCATAAGACGGGTTCATCTGAATAATTATCCGCTCAAAAAAGGACACTAACAAAAGTTAACTTGTTAGTGTCCTTAAACGTTAAAGCTTATTTAAGCCCTTTTTTGTTAGTCATAATTTTATCAATCAAACCGTATTCTTTTGCTTGATCAGCAGTCATAAAGTTATCACGATCTGTATCTTTATCGATAACTTTAATATCTTGACCAGTTGCATCAGCTAAAATTTGGTTAATCAATGTTCTTGTTTTCAAGATATGTGCAGCAGCAATTTCAATTTCTGTTGCTTGACCTTGAGCGCCACCAAGTGGTTGGTGAATCATAATTTCTGAGTTAGGTAATGCAAAACGTTTACCCTTTGTACCAGCAGTTGCCAATACACTGGCCATTGAAGCAGCCATACCCATAACGATTGTTTGAACATCAGCATTGATGAAGTTCATTGTATCGTAGATAGCTAAACCGGCTGAAACAGAACCACCGGGTGAGTTAATGTAAATTGAAATATCTTTTTCTGAGTCTTGAGCGTCTAAGAAAAGTAATTGAGCGATAATAGCATTTGCCATATCATCATTAACTTCGCCAGATAACATAATGATTCTGTCTTTTAAAAGACGAGAGTAGATATCATAGGCACGTTCGCCACCGGCAGATTGTTCGATAACTGTAGGAACCATATTCATAGTTAGAAACCTCCGAATTTATTATTATTTACTTTTTTTATATTAGCATTTGAACTAATGTAATGCTAGTTTAAACCCTTGGTCAAAAAAGGTCAAATAAAAGAAACTAAATTTATTCTTTAGTTTCTTTTAAAATAATCGCATCTGATGATCTTGTTTTTGAACCATAGAGTAGGTTCCCTGATAAATGACGGACCAAGTAGCCAGAATAAGATACTGAAAGGGCTACAGGCGGTTTAATGGGTGTTACAGAATGTTGCGTTGAAACAAAAGCGATTGGTGATTTATCTGTTACTTTTTTCTTAACCTTACGCGGTTTTTGTTTTTTAGGTGCCGAAACCTTAGGGGACACAGGTTCTGCATTTTTTCTGGGATCCATTGGATTCACAGGAGCTACACGAGAATCTTCACTATCGCTTCGCGGTGTTGCTTTAATTTGTTTGGGTACATACATGGATAAAATGAACAAGTTAGCTACGATTGAGGCTAAAGAAATTCTAGTTAGGCGGGATGTTCTAAACTTTTTATGCATTAGTGTTATCCTCCTGACTATCTGTTCGAATATCAACAACCATATTAGCAAATATCTCCCAATCAGAAGCTAATGGTGGACTATTCCAGATTAGGTAGCGGCTGGGGACATCTGCCATTAAAAAGTCAGAAAGGTAAATATCGGTTTGATCTGTTAATTTGTAGTTAACTTCCAAATTAAAGAAGGGCATTGAATCAAGATTTTTGTGAATTAAATCATTGTAGTTACTTCCTTTTGAAAAATCAATTGTTATATGCACCGGTTTTGAAACGGTTGGTAAATCAATATAACGAATGAATAGGAAAAGGTATTCTGATTTTAAACGACCCATGTTAATATTTTTTTCTTTAAAAATATCCGGTACATTCGTTGTTAAATTAGTTATTAATTGGTCAACGAAGATATAAAACCAACTATAATTTTCTTTTAAAATAGTATTATCTACGGCAACTTGCCAACTGAAATCAATTTGAGCACTATGGTAACTAGAAAAATGAATACGAGATAATTCGTCAAATAGTGTCATATAACTTTGTTCACTTAATGTGATATCAAAGAACTTTTGTAAGTCTTTAATAACAAAATTATTGAGTGATTCAATTTGTGAAAAGAAAGGTGAGTTATTAAATGTGACGTCAACAATGTCTTCCATATAAAGGAAATTTAAAATAAATACTGTTTCAATTGATAACTGTTCATCCGTAAGTCCGTTAATACCTGGATTTTCTTGAAGGCAATCTTGAATATCGGACATAATTGATTCTGAATTAGCAAAATTAACATCAGCAAAACGATTAGTATCATTTCGATTGGAAGATAAACTTTGTATGAGAACCGCTGAAAAATACTTTAGTTTCAATAATTGTATTTGTGTGAGATCAAGATTTAAGCTAGAAATTAATTGGTTAGAAAATAAACTAGAATTACGATCAATTTCTTCATTAAATGGGAAGTTGTAGTTCTTATAGACAGCTAAATAAAGATTATAAAAAAATAAACGAATATTTTCTTCAGGACCTACTAATTGAAAGTTTTTAGTGGTTTTAAAGCCTAATTTTTGTAACATATCATCTAAAAATTTCTTAGTTCGATAGCCAGTTGCTTCACTTAAAAATAACGACTCGGTGAAGGATTCTATACTAAAATTAGGGTTAGTAAATAGCGCATTCAGCATCAAAAATTGAGGTGACTGCTTAGCGTATAGAAGTAATAGGTGATCAATGGAATCTAAGCCATTTTTTTGTAGACTGACTTTGTTATTGCTAACTTTTAATAAATAGTAATCGTCTAATCCTTCAGTGACAAGATCTTCTTCTAAAGATTTAATTGTTGTTGCTGTATAATATTTTGACCATTTAAAATGTTTTTGAATGTCTGTTTGCGAAGCAGATTGGTCATAAGTATTCTCAAGATAAGAAAATAATTCTAACTTACGAATATCATCTTTGTTAAATATAAAGTCCATTTATCGCGATTCCTCCTCATTAAAGAGTATGTACTGTCCATTATAGGGGAATTTACAACGATTTGCATTTAAATCTAGAATCAATAATTATCATATTTTTAAAAAAATTGACAAAAGTGGTGATATAAAATAACATGTCATTAATATATGTATTCAAATTATAGGAATAACAGAAGAGTAATTTTTTTAGACAGGGAGAGGGAAATCTTTATGAATAAAATAGTATTAAGCGCCTTTGTAACACTATTAGGTCTCTATATGACTGCATCTGAGGCAACGATTCAAGCGGCGAAAACTAATCGTGGTAGTGCGCAATCTGATTTGTCTATGGATTTTCAATCTGGAGCAACAACAGTCGATTTTGCTTCTTCCCTTAGTTTCAATACAACTAAAATTGATTCGAATGATAAAAAAAGTTATGCCAAAGCACAAGATATGACAACAGGGGCTAGCACGCCCAATTATGTTCAAGTTTCAAACTTTAGCGGAACTGAAAATGGTTGGGTACTTGAAGCTAAACAGAGTCGCCAATTTGAATCTGAAGATACGCATAAATCGTTAACGGGTGCCTATCTCAGTTTCAGTAATGGTGAACTTGTTTCTATTTCTGCGGATAAAAAACCTGGATTTTATAAGAAAAATTTTGATTTGTCTGTAGGGGCTAATAAAGTAGTCGTTGCCGCAAAAGGTGATGAAGGATATGGCACTTGGGTTTACCGTTTTGGGAATGGGGCAACTAAAGGAAATAGTATCGCTTTGAATATTCCCCGCGAGGCAACTAAGATGACGGATGTCTATCGTAGTGAAATCACATGGTCATTAAATGATGTGCCATCAAATGAATAATAATGAAATGATAACCACAACGTTTATTAAAAGATTCGGCTATTTATTTTTATTCAGCATTTTATTTTTATTCGGAGTGGGCATTAAGCAGGTTAATGCCAGCCAAGTTGACTTTTCTGTCCAACCTATGACATCTGACTATCAATTAGATAAGAAAAAAACTTATTTTGATTTAAAAGCAGCACCAGGAACTAAAACACAGCTGAAAATTAAGGTAGCTAATCTTATTGATAGATCATTAACATTTAAAGTCCTTATTAGAGATGCAACAACAAACTATAATGGGGTTGTGGAGTACGCGGAATCACAAAGTAAAGTATTGTCCCAACAGCCGTTTTCAGTGGTAAAAGCAGTTACAGTTAATCAAAATAGGATAACTGTTCCTGCAAAAAGTGAAAAAATAGTTACTTTGGATGTTGCGTTACCCAATACGACTTTTGCAGGTGTCGTTGCGGGTGGTATATCGGTGATTGAAGACAATGATGCTCAGTCTCAAACAAAGTCAGAACGAGCGGTTATTGATAATCGCTATTTATATACGACTGCGGTAATATTCCATGGAGAACAACCTGTAACTAGCGCACAAGTAAAATTAAAAACGGTTGATATCACACAAATTAATGCACGTAATGTGATTGCTGCGAGATTTGAAAATCAGAGCGCTATGTTTTTAAATAAAGTTCAAATAAATACACAAGTCAGACGGTTAGGTAGTTCGAAAGTATTATACCGAGCAAGTAATAAGGACATGCAAATTGCCCCAACCAGTGCGGTTACTTTTCCAATTCCATTAGCTGCTGGTGAATTACTAAAAAGTGGTACCTATGAACTTAGTGCAGAGATGATTTCTAAAAATCAAGCATGGTATTTTAAACAGAAATTCATGGTAAGTGGATCAAAAGCAAGAATATTGAATGAGAAGGATATTACAATCGATCAAACGAATTACTGGATCTATTGGATATTACTCTTGTTCTTACTGATAATCGTTAATGTTTTCGTTATATTATGGATTAATCGAAGATTAAAAAGAAAGTACCAACAAAAAAATTAAAAGATTTAAATGAAAAGTTATTAACTAAGGGTTGTTGTCCTTTAAGTAATAACTTTTTTTATTTTCAAATATTTTAAAAAAAGGGAAAAAATAGATTTAACATCGTGCACCATTGAAGATACAATGTGTACATAATAATTGTAAATGTAGCATATACATATTGTATCTTCACTTTACTAAAAGTTAATGGAAATTGTTAGAAAAATAGGGGATGACAATGACTTAACGATATGAAAGTAAGATCAAATAAATAAGATAATTAAGTGTTAGAGAGGGATAAAAGATGAGAGAACATAACAGTAAAAAAAAAGAATGGATTTCAGCAACACTTATGACAAGTGCCATTTTTGCAGGATTGTTTGCTGGGGGGGGCAGTCATAGGGAACCTAGTGTATTTGCTCAAACGGACGAGAGCAGTATGTTAAGTGAATCATCAGATAAAGCCGCAAGCGAATCAGGAAAAAAAGCGATATCAAGTTACTTTTTAAAGACTAAATCAATCACAATAAAAAAAAGTGAATCAAAAATAAAAGCTAAACCGTCAGCAAAAGCTAAACTAAGTACTAGAGCAGCTGGGTACGTTGGACCAGCAAACGATGTAATACCTCAAAGTTCATGGGATACAACAAAAGATTATGCAGCGGAGTCAGCAACGGCGTTTGTTTCACAATCTGGGAGGACTGATAGACCTGATGACCCAGTTATGTATTTTGGAAATAGCATTGAACCATTTCAGCCTAGTGAACTAACTAATAATAATGATGCTGATAGTAATAATCTATCATCTTGGTCACATACGTATACTACCGGAAAGAATCCACGACCTTCAATTATACATGGGCTAATTAGAGATAACCAAATGGCTCGAAAGTATAGAGCAAACGAATCTGACCCAGTGATGGCTTTTTCTGGTATTGAGGGTGGTATTCGAGATAAGTCAATTACTGATTATCATCTTTATAAAAATCACACAAATACCGGATTTAAGGCAACTATGTATGATACTAGTTACAAGGTTAGTTACACTTTTGAGTCAGTCTATAGTAATAGGGGTGGTGTCTACCGCTATTTTAGTATTACAAATAATGATTCAGTTCAACACCAAATTGGCGCTATGGAAGTGAATGATACTTATGTAGATTCTGATAAAGTAAGATTATATAGTCTTGGGCCTAATGCTGGATTTAACATGCTCGGGACTGAGTTTGGTGGCATTCATTCTTTAAGTCTACGATTAAATGATCCTGTAACTGAAGCTAGATTAGGTGGATGGACAAATTATACAGCTGGCCTTCAAACTCGGATTATGGATTCTGGAAATCTACCTTATTACTTTACTGGAACAACCGGATTAACGGGAACTGGGAAAGAAAGTCTGGCAGCAGGTAAAGATATATCAGTTGTTAATATTAAAGATCCTGGGCTTATGCCAGCTTACAGTAATAATGCGTATGCTATGAAGGCTAATGCAGTGGCATTAGTACCAGGTGCAACACTTGTTAATGGGTCATATCTCACTTATAAGCAAGGGACACCTAGTGCTGCTCCTGTCGCAACCGTTAAAACGGCAACAATAAATGGTTATAGTGATCAAAAAAGTGTCGTAATTACGGGATCTGTTTCTGATGCAGATGATACAAAAGGTAACATTGAAATCGGGTATCCTGATGGAACATCAGAAAAGACGCCTTATGACACTAAACAAGCTTATTCAGCCCCAGTTGATATGTCTAGATTGAGTCCAGGTAAGAATGAACTATTAGTTACGGCAATTGATCCAGGTAATAACCGTCAAGAAAAACCAGTTACTGTAACTGTTAATGTATTTAAGTTAGGTGCAACTGCTATTCCACAAACGATTGCGGCTGGCGATACAGTTAAGACAGGTGAAACAGACTTAATTAATAATTTAACAATTATTAATCAACCAACAGTTAATGCACATACCTTAAAAATAGATACAACAAATCCATCAGGTAAGCCACTTATTAATACAAAGGCGGGCTATTACATTCAAGATATGCTTTTAACAGATACAGTCGTTAAGCCAAATGAGATTGCAAAAGTAGCTGTACCCGTTACTGTAACTGATAGTGATACTGCATTTGACAAAACTTCAGCTCTCTATGCCAAGGGATTTGACGTGAAACAAGTAGATATTCAAAAATTAACAACTACTGAGTTGAATACATTCATTCTAAAGACTAGTGAAGCGAAGAGTTGGTTGGTAACTACCGGTGCTGAATCAAAAGTAAGCGTTGCGTCAACAACGCTTAAACCAACTTCAATTGTTGGCAGTTATCAAGCAGTTATTAAAAATTCAAATGGTTTAACAAAAACAATTAATATAGGAGTTACAGGTGGGTTAAAAATTACATCAGCACCTACCGCAACTGACTATGGTTCTTCCAGTGGCGTGATGTTACCTTACAGCGGAGAAAATTTTGAGCTCCAACGTAGTGATTCTAGTACCAATAGCAGTGTGGATATTTCTAATACAGGTAAACAAGCTTGGACGTTAACTGCTCGACTTACAAAACCGTTAACAAATAGTAATAATGATAAATTAACTGGTATTTTCGAGTATGTCAATTCAGCTAATGGTGTACAAGATATAGAATCAAATAGTGCAGAAGTTGGTTCAGGTCAATCTGAGGCAACTCAAGAAGTCCGTTGGGATAAAGACAAAGGAATTATCGCTCAACTTAACGGAGGTAATACCTCACTTAAAGCTGGAGCCTATACTGGGGAAATAACGTGGACACTAGAGGATACGCCTTAATATTTAAGTTTCTAGTTTAATCGTAAATGATTGGAATATTTTCAGCGGATTAATGATGAATTAACTAACAATCCAAAACGATAGTAAATCCATATCAATACTGTTAAGTATTGATATGGATTTTTTTAATAAAAATTAATGATAACTAAATTTTATTCGTATTTTAGTGTCTTAATAACTTTCGTTTTATGATGAGATAAAACTTATGAACAATTATGATTTATTTAATTTTCAAATATTTTAAAAAAAACAAAAAATTTGATTTAACATCGTACACCATTGAAGATATAATATGTACATGTTAATCGAAGACAAAAAAAGTACAGGTTGAGAGTTAACTTTGCTAAAAGGCGTATTTAATAAAAGTTAATAGAAATTGCTAGATAAATAGCGGATAGTAATGAATTGGCAATAGGTTAGTGAAATCAAATAGACTAAATTAATAAAATAATTAATAAGTTAAAAGTAAGGATTGGGGAGGGCTAAAAAATGAGAGAGTATAAAAACAGAAAAAAAGAATGGGTTTCAGCAACAATCATGACAAGTGCCGTTTTTGCAGGATTGTTGGCTGGGGGGGCCAGTCATAGAGAACCTAATGTGTTTGCTAAAACTGATGAGAGCAGTATGTCAAGCGAATCATCAGATGAAACATCAAGCAAGTTAACGATTAAAGAATCAAGTGAATTAGAAAAAAAGGTCTTATTAAGTGAATCTGTAGAAAATAAATCAAAAATAAAAGCTAAATCATCAGAAAAAACTAAACTAAGTACTAGATCCGTTACGAGAGCAGCTGGATATATTGGACCAACAAAAGATGTATTTCCTGATGATTATTGGGATACAACAAAAGATTATGCAGCGGAGTCAGCAACGGCGTTTGTTTCACAGTCGGGTTCACAGAATAAACCTGGCGAACCTGTATTATATTTTGGAAATAAATATTTTCCTTTTCAAATGAATGAGTTATTAAATAATGATCCCGTCAGTGGCTCTAATAAGCCTGGTTGGGCCTATATGTTTGATACTGGAATAAATCCTGTTCCAAGGAAATCATATGGAATTATTATTAATAATAGTGTCCCAGGTAATCGTGGATACGGGTTGGTATCATCCTATTCATCAATTCCTTATACAATTGAATCTGCAGTTAAAGGTAAGGATATCACTGGATATCAACTTTTTAAAAATAAAACTGGTACTGGATTTAAGGCAATTATGTATGATACAAAGTATAAGTTAAGTTATACGTTTGAGGAAGTTTATGATGCTAGTGGCGGTGTTTATAGCTATTTTAGTATTACTAACAATGACACAACGGCTCGCGCAGTTGGAGCTATTGAGGGCGTCGATACATTTGTTGATGAGGATGCTGTTACCATTGAAAGCTTAGGCCCTGATGAAGGATTCAAAATGGTTGGGTCAGCACATAGTTTAAATTTCAAATTAAATGATCCAAGAAATAATACCAAATTAGGTGGATGGACAAATTACACAGGCGGAGATATACCAAATGTTACGAATACTGGTCATTTAAATAATTATTTCAATGGTGGTGCACTTGGAACTGGAATGGAAAAATCACCACATAATAAAATTATTGCCGTTTCAGATATTAAGAATCCAGATAACCCATTTAAAGGCGATAGTGGGTTCATAATAAAAGCTAATCCGAAAACTTTGGAACCAGGAGGAACACTCGTAACGGGTTCTTATCAAACATATAAGGAAGCTGTTGCACCTGATGCAAGTGTAAAAGAACAAACGATTAATGCTTATACAAGTCAAACTAATAGACCTAAAATTTTAGGAACGGTTTTAGATAAGGATGGCAGTAAAGGTTATATTCAAATTACCTATCCAGATGGGTCAACGTCAGGAACAACAGAGAATGTGTACGACACAGGTAAGGTAGATACTAGTGCTGATTATAGTGCAAACATTGACACTTCTAAATTAAAATTGGGTTCAAATAAGATAATAGTGACAGCTGTTGACGATAGTGAAGTAGAACAGTTAAAACCTGTTACGGTAACAGTTAACCTTTACAAATTAGGTGCAACTGCTATCCCACAAACAATCAAAGTTGGTGATGCGGTTAAGACAGGTGAAACAGACTTAATTAATAATTTAACAATTATTAATCAACCAACAGTTAATGCACATACCTTAAAAATTGATGCAACAAATCCATCAGGCAAGCCACTTATTAATACAAAGGCGGGCTTTTACATCCAAGATATGCTTTTAACAGATACAGTCGTTAAGCCAAATGAAATTGCAAAAGTAGCTGTACCCGTTACTGTAACTGATAGTGATACTGCAACTGATAAAGTCTCTGCCCTTTATGCAAAAGGGTTTGGCGTAAAGCAAGTAGATATTCAAAAATTAACAACTGATGAGTTGACTGCATTAATTATGAAAACTAGTGAAGCTAAAGGCTGGTTGTTAGCAACTGGTGCTGAATCTAAAGTAAGCGTTGATTCAACGACACTTAAGCAAGCTTCAACTGATGGTATCTATCAGGCAGTTATCAAAAATTCGGATGGTTTAAAAAAGACCATCAACATTGAAGTTACAGGTGGATTGAAAATTACAGAAGGACCTGGGGCAACTAATTACGGTTCTTTTTTAGGTGTTACGTTACCTTACAGTGGAGAAGACTTTAAAGTTCAACGTAGTGACCCTGACCCTCATGTTAATAGCGTACAAGTTTCTAACGCGGGTAAACAAGCTTGGACCTTAACAGCTCAACTTACAACACCGTTAACGGAGCACAACGATGCTAATGTTAAGTTAAATGGTGTATTGACATATATAGATGCATCTGGTCAATCACAAGATATAGAATCAAATAGTGCAGAAGTTGGTTCAGGGCAATCTGAGGTAACTCAAGAAGTAAGTTGGGCAAGCGACAAAGGAATTATCGTTCAACTTAATGGAAAGAACCCTTCGCTTAAAGCAGGGGACTATACAGGGGAACTAACATGGACGTTAGCGGATACGCCACATTCATAAACCTTGTTTAATTAATGTTAATCGTTAGCATATTGCTAATATTAAAAACTACCAAAATCTTACGAGGGGAGAAAATACGATGCTAAAAAGAAGTACGATTATGGGGATTCTTTTAGGAAGCATGGTACCTGTTGGTTTCGCCGTAACGCAAGTTTCAGCAAGCGATATAGTGGGCTATCAATCGCATGCGACTATTGAGTTAGTTGGAAGTACTGATGAAACACGACCTGTTAATCCAATTAATCCGACGGATCCGGTAAAACCAGTTAGACCTGTTAATCCGGGGACGCCAGGTCCATTATCGATTGATTACGTTTCGAACTTACAATTCAGTCAACAAAAAATTTCTGGCAAAGATAGTGTTTATTATGCACAACTTGACCAGTTAGCTGATAAGAACGGTAAAGTCGGAGATTATCCAAACTATGTTCAGATAACGGATAACCGTGGGTCAAACGCAGGGTGGAAATTAACCGTTGCACAGACCAATCCATTTATGAATGGTAAAAATAAATTAGATGGAACGGTTATCACGTTGATGAATGGTGTTGTTAATGGTAGTAACCTGCATAGACCAACGGATAGTCAAGCAGCAATTAAGCCAGATGGTAAGGCAGTTACTGTGATGACAGCTAAGTTGGACAATGGTATGGGGACCTGGACGGATCGTTTTGGTAAAGATAATACAGCTGCTCAACAAAGTATTTCATTGTTTGTTCCAGCTGAGTCGAAAAAAGTAGCAGGGGCTTATAAGTCTGAACTAACATGGACTTTGACAGATGCTAAACTATAAAAAAAGAGATTAGGGGAAATATATATTATGAAAAAAACAAATAAATTATTATTCGCTGCATTACTTGGATTAGGTATTACAGGAACGGCTGCTACAACGGCTAACGCATCAGAAACAAAAGATTATGTATCACATGGTAACGTTGAATTGACTAAAAATGATGGAGCAACAGACCCTGGTATTACTGATCCAACAGATCCAGGACATACTGTTGATCCAACAGACCCTACAAATCCAACAAATCCAGGAACTGGTGGCCCATTAGCAATTGATTATGTTTCTAACTTTAACTTTGGTGCACAAAAGATGTCAGGTAACAACGAAACATATGACTCTCAATTAGTGACAGTTAAAGACGCATCCGGAGCTGATAAAGATCTTGCAAACTTCTTACAAGTTTCAGATAACCGTGGAACAGTAGCAGGTTGGAAACTTACTGTTCAACAAGCAAAAGCATTTACAAGCGAAACAACAAAATCAGAATTAGATGGGACAACAATTACGTTATCTAATCCTGAAGCAACTAATGCTGATAATAACGCAACAAAACCAAAACCATCAACTTTAACGGATGGCGTTGACATTTCAGCTGCATCAGGGGACAAAGTTGTTATGCAAGCTAAAGATGGTGAAGGTTCTGGTACATGGTCTGAATCCTTTGGTAACGCAACAACAGATGCTGCTAAAGCTAAAGCTTCTGTTAAATTAGCTATCCCTGGTGATAGTAAAAAAGTTGCAGAAAAATACACATCAGATATTACATGGACACTTACAGACGCTAACTTATAAGATTTAAATTAGTCAATAAAAAATAAAAAAGGTTATATAAAGGGGAAATAAATTATGAAAACAACTAAAATCGTTACAAGCGCAATTATTTTATCAACATTAGGGTTAGCTGCAGCACCAGCTGTACATGCTGCAGATTATACATCAACAGGTAAGGTTGGATTTATGGAAAATACAGATCCAACAACACCCGTTGATCCAACGGATCCAACAAACCCAGTAGGACCAACAGATCCAACTGACCCAGATAATCCAAACCCAGGAACACCTGGTCCTTTATCAATTGATTACGTTTCTAACTTTGATTTTGGTTCAAAAAATAAAGTTTCTGGAGACGATACAACTTACTACGCAGCACCTGTTAAATTAGCTGATAAAGATGGTAAAGAAGTTACAAGAGCTAACTACCTACAAGTAACAGATAAACGTGGATCAAATGCTGGTTGGAAACTTTCAGTTAAACAAGGTGCACAATTTAACGATGGTAAGACTGATTTAGATGGCGCACAGCTAAATATGGGAACACAAACTTTAAATTCTAAAAATATTGGCGGAACAACAGATCCAGCTATAGCTAACGCTACAATTACAACATCAATTGGTGCTGACGTTGCAGTCTTAGATGCCGGTAAGGATCAAGGTATGGGGACTTGGACAGATTCATTTGGTGTATACGACGCTGATGCTACAAAAGATACAGCAAGTAAAGCTGTTTCATTAAAAGTGCCTGGTAATTCAGCTAAAACGGTTGGTTCATCATATACAACAGATTTAACATGGACATTAACAGACGCTGGTTTATAAAATTAAGTCATATCAATTTCTAATAGGCTACAAAAAAATAAGGAATTAACAAAAGGGGAAATTAAAATGAAAACAACTAAAATCGTAACAAGCGCAATCGTATTAACAACATTAGGTTTAATTGCAGCACCAGCTGTAAATGCAGCAACAGTAGGATCACTTCCAACAAAAGGTAGCGTTGGTTTTACAGATAATACAGATCCAACAGGTCCAGTTGATCCAACAGATCCAACAGATCCAGTTGACCCAACAGACCCTCCCATTAACCCAGGAACAAATGGTCCATTATCATTAGATTATGTTTCAAACTTTGATTTTGGTTCAAAAAATAAAGTTTCTGGTAGTGATACAACTTACTACGCAGCTCCTGTTGAAATAACAGATTCTAAAGGAACAGCAAAAGAAGTAGCTAACTACTTACAAGTAACAGATAACCGTGGATCAAATGCTGGTTGGACAGTTAATGTTAAGCAAGAAGGCGCATTTACTGACGGTACAAAAGAATTAACTGGTGCTCAATTGAGTATGAAAGATCAAACATTCAATTCAACAAATATGGATGATGTTACAACACCAGCAATAGCTGGTACAGTGGCTCCTACAGTTGGTAGTGATGTTAAGGTTGTTACTGCTAATGATGGTCAAGGAATGGGAACATGGACTGATTCATTTGGTAAAGATGCTGCTGCTAAAGCTGTTGCATTAACAGTACCTGGTAAAACAGCTAAAAATCTTAATTCAACATATACAACAGATTTAACATGGACATTAACAGACGCAAACATCTAATAATTGGGTTAACAAAAGGGGAAATATATTATGAAGAAAACAGCAATTGCAACAGCAGCACTTTTAACCGTTACTTTGTTTTCAACAGTAGCACCAGCAGTACATGCTGCTGACGTAACATTACCTTCATCAGGTGATGTCAACTTTGTAGCTAATCCTACTACTGGAGCTGGAGAAATTAAATTGACAAAGGCACCAAGTGTTGATTTTGGAGATCAAGAAATTAGTGGATCAGATGCAAAATATGATGCAGCTACTATTACAGATTCTATCGTTGTTGATGACAACCGTGGTTCAAATGAAGGTTGGAAATTAACAGTTGCCAACACACAGTTTACCGGATCAAAAGAATTAGCTGGGGCTAAGTTAACATTGACGCCTGGAACTGTTTCTAATAATAATGGGGCAAGTTATAATGCTACCCAACCAACAGCGGATATGGTTTTAGACGGCTCTAGTCAAAGTGTTGCAGTAGTAGATGCAGCTAAAGACATGGGTATGGGTACTAACACGTTACCTGTTACTAAGGCAACCTTAGACGTACCTGGTGCATCAACTAAATTAAAAGAAAAATATACATCAGTAATTACATGGACGTTAAACGACGCACCATTATAGGATGCAGAAAGGGATAGGTTAAAACAATGAGCTTGAAAAAAAATTTACGACTAGTAGTAGCCATTGTCCCCCTCCTTGCAATTTCAATAATGGGAAATTCAGTGGCTGATGCAGCAGTTGCAACTGATGGAAAAACTGCAACCACAGCGGCTAACTTAACATTACTTGCAAAGTCTGGTCCAGTTGATCCATTAGATCCGACAAAACCAGTACAACCAATCAATCCAGTTACACCAACTACTGGTGACCTGAGGATAGATTATATTTCTGATTTGCATTTTGGTACTCAGGAAATTTCAGGAAATCAAAAAAACTATTATGCTGCTTTTGATAAGGTAGCTGATTTAACAGGACATCGTGATGAAGCTACAGGTGAGTGGGTTACAGATAAGCTGACGGATGCAGATTATAGGGATGTACCTAATTACGTTCAAGTTACAAATAATACGACAGGAAACTGGTCGTTGAAGGTTAGTAACACACCATTTAAAAGTGGTGCTAATGAACTTAAGGGTACTGTGCTTACAATAAACGAGGTAGCATCGAAAACAGATAACGGAGATCCTGATGCCGGTTTATTTACCGATAGTATATTATTAAAAGGTGACGGTGTATCAGATCAAATAGTAGATCAAGATGGCAATACTAATCCCACAGGGACCTGGACAATAGCAATGGGTACTGCAACACCAGGTAGTAAAGCAGTGAAATTGACTGTGCCTGGCCCGGCTGAAAAAGTAGCTGGTGAAACTTATACGTCGACATTAAACTGGACATTGACGGCGGCTCCATAAAGTTAATTTGAGAAGAAAGAGGATTTTTACATTGAATAAAAAATTTTTTGGAATCATTATGGCGTTTGTGGCAGGATTAGTTGTATTTAGTGGACAAGTTCAAAAAGCAAACGCTGCTGAAATGAACTTTGCTGTTACTGCAAATATTCCAAACAACCAAATTGATAAGCGCCAAACGTATTTTAATTTAAAAATGAAACCGAACCAAAAGCAAGACATTACTGTCACATTAAAAAATTCGACTAACAAAGATGTTACTGTAATGGCTGAAGCAAATACAGCGATTACAAATGATAACGGAGTGGTTGAATATAGTCACGTGAAACCAAAACTTGATAAAACAATGGTAAACCCTCTATCTTCAATCATTAAATCAGATAAAGAAGTGACAGTACCGGCTAAGAAAAGCATTGAGCATACATTCCATATCACAATGCCCGCTAAGAAATTCAATGGCGAAATTGACGGTGGCTTGTACTTCTATGAAAAAATTAACAAAGATAGTGAAAAAAAATCAAAGAGTAACGTTCAAATTAAAAACCGTTATGCATTTGTGATTGGGACAACGTTAACTGAAACTGACGATGTTGTTAAGCCTGATATGAAATTACTTAAGATTGAGCCCGGCTCAGTTAATTTCCGTAATACATTGAAGGTAAACTTACAAGATCCAACAACAACACCAATCCGTAACCTGAAAGTTGATGGAAAAGTCTATTCAAGAAATGGTGATAAAGCACTACATGCTTCAACCACTTCGAATATGACAATGGCTCCAAATACAAACTTTAATTATGGCATTTTCTGGGATAACCAACCCTTTAAGCCTGGTAAGTACCGTTTAGAAATGACGGCGACTTCTGGGGTACATAAGTGGAAATGGACAGAATATTTCACAATTGATGGCGCAACAGCAGATAAATTGAACGAAAAAGCGGTTGACTTAGAAAAAGATTACACAATGTGGTATATCCTTGCAGGAATCTTCTTGCTATTACTTCTATTGTTGCTCATCTGGTTCTTAGTTCGTCGTCGTAACAAAAAAGATAAAGAAGAAGCTGTCGCAGAAGCAAAACGACAAATTCTAGAAGAATTACAAACTGATAAAAAAGAAGATAAGTAGTCAAAATAGACGAGGTATGGTTATGAGAAAAAAACTAATGAGTGTTTTAATAATTAGTCTTTTGGGGTTATCTTTTAGTTTAGGTGCATTCGGTAATACTGCAGAAGCGGCTAGTTATACTAGTGAGGTTGGAATCGAATTCGTTGGTAAAATGCCAGAGAAAACGAAACCAACCACACCGACAACAAGACCAACAACAACTTCCCCCACGACGCCAACAACTTCACAGGTAACACCGGATGGGAAAACACCTGTCTTAAAAAATGCAGCAAAAGGTCAAACCAGTTTACCTCAGACTAGTGAAATGAAAGAATCAGGACTATCAATGATGGGCCTTATTCTGTTGCTAGCTATGGGATTAGTTGGCTGGTTTAAAAGAAATTATGCAAAATAATTAAAATTTTAATAGTCTAACTAAAAAGAGTTTTTTCTCGTAAAAATACGAGGAAAAACTCTTTTTTTATTGCGATATTTAATAAAGGTTCTATTACAACTGTTGTTGGTGAATATGTTATAGAGACCTTAATTTAAGAGGTTGGATTTTTGCTTAAATGTTAAATTAGATTAACGTTATGGTTAAATCACTTTGAAGTAATGTTGAAATTATGATAGCATAAAAATGTTGTTAATTAAAAAATAGATTAAAGTAATAGCATTTAATGATATTTTGTTCATTATTTGCTCAGTGTAACTATTACTCATCCATATAATTTATTTTCAGCATTTAAGGGAAGTTTTATTCCATAGTATATTCACAAAATGTTAAAAGGGGATAGTATGGGAAAAATATATATAGAATTATTAGCGACTATCGGGATACAAATAATACCCTTTATATTTATCATAGATGGATATATCCATAGAGATGGTATTGGCTTAAATAATGGTGATGGGTTACTTGTTTTAGGTGTTTTATTATTATTTGGAATGGGTATTATATATACTATTACGTATTTATTAGATGTAATGATTAAAAGGCATAATAAGTATTTGGTACCTGAAATTAAATACTTATTATTAATATATTGGGTATTTATAGACATTATTATAGTTATTTATTTAAGTTTTAGAAATTTCTTTTAGAATAGGAAAATCGATTTTTTCATAAACTTTCGGGAAAAGGTAAATACGTTGAGGTATATAGAATAAAGGAATAGCCATATTATGCTGCGGATTCATTTAACCCTATTTATATTCATAAAATAACATCATACTAATCCGAGAGAGGGGTTTTAAAATGAAAGTAATTAAAGAAGCAAGCGGATGGATACTTCGGGGACTACTTCTTTTTAGTGGATTATGTTATGGTGGTCTCATTTATCCAAGTATAGTAATACATGGAAAATTAGCGCCATTTTCATATTATTTTGGAGGCACATTATGGGACGATTTGGCAGTGGTCATGGGATTATTAACATTTTTATTGTTAATAATCCTAGCTATAATGCCTAATAGATATTTAAAACGTTTTTGGAAATATTTTTTTATTAGTACAGTGAGTATATTAGTACTTTCACTCCCAGGTGGTGCATTTTTGTTATTAACTATAATTCCTTTGTGGGAACTGATTATTATATTGGTAATAGAATGGGGAATTACATTGGGGCTTTTATTTATAATCAAAAGCGTAGATTAAATTTGTTGCCTGATAAACGAAAAGTCTATCTCTTAAAGTGATTGCAGAAGATAACTATGAACAGCCAGTTATGCAACCGGGAGATAAACCAACAGTTGTGACAGCAAGTGAGCATTCAGATTCATTACTGCGAAGTGCCGCACGTTCAAGCTATAGTATGAAGGCAGGAGATATATTAGTTTGTTATGGTAGTAATAGTGATCTTACGGGAAATATTGTTGGGCACGCAGCTATTGCCACTTCTAAAGGATGGTTATTAGAAATACCAGGAAAAAAATATAACAAAGCAAAGCATACGAGCAAGAAAGATTTTTTTCAGCAACATACAAAAAAAGGTGCTCATGTTGAGGTATATAGAATAAATAAACATCCTCACTATGCTAATGATGCGGCCCAATACGCCTGGGATCATATGTATAAAAAAACAAATCCAACATATCAAATTACAACTAATCTATATCACAAATCGCCAAGTTATTGTTCTAAGTATGTTTATTTAGCATATCAGTGGGGTGCAACAAAAAAGGCATTGACACAGTGGGGAATTCATATAGTTACGCCACATGGATTGCCTGGTAATTTTGTGGGTTCCTTTAAACCAAATTATATTCATAAAATAACATCATATTAAGGAGATAAAAATGTTGAAACTTTTAAAAGATTCCAAAGTATTACTTTTAATTTTTAATATTATATTTATTATAGAAACCCTTAGTTTATTCCTTAATACCGCATTTACATTAGGCGGAATGGGAAATCAACATATAGATTTTACCCTTTCAGTAGCAAGTATAATCGTTCTTTTACAATTTTTTATGCTGATTGTCCAATTTAATTATTTCGATAAAATGATAGTAGTAATACTTTCAATATTTAATGTTGTATTAAACGCAATTATGTTGATCATTGAGATTAATAATGATTATTACTTTCCTACAGTAGAATCCTTCCTGGTAGCTATTTTCATTTCACTGTTCTTTATATGTAAATACTATAAATCAGGAGAAACTAAATGATCAGAAAAGTAATCAATTCAAAAATAATAGCAATCAGTTTAAATATAATATTAATGATTCTTGCAATAATAATGATTGTTCACGCTCTTTCAGGTAAATTCTATAGTGAAAATGTATTTATGGTATTAGTAGGGGCCATTGAGATAGTTATAATTTTATTACAGAGTAAATTATGCAAATATCGTGGTATTATAATACTTTCAATTTTTAATGTGATTTTAAATGTAACACTATCAAATTTAGTTTATACAGACCCGTTAATTTGGGCTTGTTACATTGGGTCTATTATTTCTATCTTCTTTATGATTAAATTCCCAAAAATGACTTCGTATTAAAATGTGTGATTACAGTAAAAAAGCTAAACAGAAAAGTCTATCTCTTAATTGAGGTAGACTTTATTTTTTTATGAAACGTAATGGTAACGATTATAAATCAACAGTATAAACGATTTTAATTTATTATTGATTGAACTAAATTTTTTTTCTACTATGTTACTTATTGTATTTTGTAGTGAGGTAAGAACGCCATGGCTATCTTAAGAAACATGATATATAATTAATGTAAGCGAAAACAAAAAGCCTTATATCAACATATAAGGTTTTTCAAAAGAAAATATTTTAATTTTAACGATGCGCCATGAGGGAGTCGAACCCTCAGCTCAAGAACCGGAATCTTACGTGCTATCCATTACACCAACGGCGCAGTATAGTTAATAGTTTAGCTGAATTACGTAAAAAAAACAAGTAACGAAAGCGGAGGTTGAGAAAAAATGGCTATTGAACAGAAATTTAAGCAACAACAAACGCAAATTCAAAAACTGGCAATGACACCAGAGCTCCAACAATCAATTAAAATGTTACAATATAATATAGAAGATTTACAAGAATTTGTCACTGAAAAAGTGATGGAAAACCCTTTGATTGAAGCTATTGATGATAATCAGAGAATCCAAGCGGGGGAATCTCGTTATAAAGTTAATCTAACAACAACTGGCGATACTGATTATATGAATTCAGTTAGTGATGATGAATCACAATCTTTATTGGATTATTTATTGGAACAAATTTATCTAACGATGCGTCAAACACCACTTAGAAAGGTTGTTCTTTACTTAGTAGATTATATTGAACAGACGGGCTATTTTAATGCTAATTTGGATGATTTAGCAGAAGAATCAGGAATACCACCCATTATGTTATTAGACGCGTTAACCTTGATTCAACGCTTAGATCCGCCCGGTGTTGGTGCACGTAATTTACAAGAAAGTTTAATGTTACAGATTGATTCTGATGACTTAGCACCTAAATTGGCATATACAGTTATAAAAGATGATTTTGATAATTTTGTCGATCGTAAATGGGCAGATATAGCAAAAAAATATCGTGTTAATCTTTCAGAAATTCAAGAAATATCAGATTTTGTTCGCACATTATCACCTAATCCAGGTGCTGGATTTGGGACAACTAGAATTGGCAAAATCTATCCAGATTTAGTTTTGAAAAAAAGTAATAATGAATTAACATTATTCAAAGTTCGGGGTGCACAGCCTGAAGTTGTTTTTCAGCAAAAATATTTTGATGATATGTCAAAAGACCAAGATCCTGAAGTAATTAAATATTTAACTGAAAAGAAACGGGAATATGAATGGCTAGTTCATGGTTTGAAACAACGTGGTGATACCATTTTAAAAGTAGGACAATATATTTTGAAATATCAGGCTGACTTCTTCGCTGATAAAACCAAACCAATTAAGCCATTACTTTTGCGGGAAGTTGCAGCCGCTTTAGGTGTTCACGAATCAACGATTAGTCGAACTGTTAATGATAAGTACATTGAAACAGAATCTGGTGTTTATGAAATAAAATCATTCTTTGGACAAATCGCAAATAAGAACAAAAAGAATGCTGAAGAGCTATCTTCGAAAACGATTATGACAACCATGCAGACCCTAATCGAATCTGAAGATAAAACGAAACCTTTCTCCGATCAAAAAATAGTTTTACAATTAATGAAGCAAAACATCGATATTTCGAGACGGACAGTTGCAAAATATCGTGAAAACCTGAACATTCCATCGTCATCCGCAAGAAAACGCTACAAGGATTAGGAACAATTATGACCTTATCTCATATATCAAACGTCAATTGCTGACATGGCAGATAGTCGTTTGAAGTGCTTGCAAAGTATGAAACAACCTGATATAATTTGTCTTGTAATAAAGGTATGAAGACACTTTGATTAATGCAGAATGTTATCGTGCTTTGTTTTTTTAGAATTAATGGGTCATAATGCGACACTGTGGGACAAATAATGCCCCATAAGAGAGCAGGTGCAGTATGCATCATGAATTAGAGTGGATCGAAGCAATTGCACCAGACATGATTAAAGTTTTAAAACAAAGATATTTCGTTTTAAGACAGATTGAATGGATGATGCCTGTTGGTCGCAGAATGTTGGCAGCAACTTTAAATCTAAGCGAACGCGTTATGAGAACTGAAACAGATTTTCTGCGTAAGCAAGAACTTATCGTCGTTGGTAAGTCAGGAATGACGCTAACGGATAGAGGTATATCAGTACTACATGGCCTTGAAAAAGTGATGGATAATTTAGTTGGTGTTCGACAGGATGAACAAGAGTTGAGTCGGATTTTAGGCATTGAACATTGTTTGATTGTATCAGGCGATTCCGATGAACAACCTAAAGTTTTAGAGTCAATGGGTAAGAGTCTAGCTGCTAAGTTAGCACTCTTATTGCCAGAAGGTAAAAATTTAATTGCGGTAATGGGTGGCACAACGATGGCTCAAGTAGCTGATCAGTTGACGACACGTCTTTCAATTAAGCGCGATTTAACTTTTTTACCAGCCAGAGGTGGTGTTGGTGAATCAGTAGATATACAAGCCAACTCGATTAGTGGTAAGATGGCATTACACACAGGTGGTAAACATAGAGCCTTGTATGTACCTGAACAACTAAGTGAGAAAACGTACGAGCCTCTTCTTGAAGAACCGAGCATTCAAGAAGTTTTGAACTTAATCAAGGAAAGCAATGCTGTAATTCACAGTATTGGAGAAGCAATGCATATGGCTAAGCGTCGTGACATGTCTAGTGGTATAATAGACATGTTGAAAGATGACAAAGCTGTAGGTGAGGCATTCGGATATTTCTTTGATGCTCAAGGCAAGGTCGTTTATAGGATTCCTCGTATCGGTTTACAAATAGAGGATCTCACGCACATAAAATGTATTTTCGCAGTTGCAGGTGGCCATTCTAAGGCTGAAGCAATTGTGGCATACATGAAACTTGCACCTAAACAGACGTGGTTAATCACGGATGAGGGTGCCGCAAACTCGATTTTAAAAAAGTAGTGTGCAAACACGCTTTTTAAAATAAATAAATCTTCATTTCCTAAAGGAGGAAATTTAAGTATGTCAGTAAAAGTTGGTATTAACGGTTTTGGCCGTATTGGTCGTTTAGCTTTCCGTCGTATTGCTGAAGTTTCAGATAACATCGAAGTTGTAGCAATCAACGATTTAACTTCTCCATCAATGTTGGCTCATTTATTAAAATATGATACAGCCCATGGTAACTTCGACGCAGAAGTTAGCGCAACAGATAATGGTATTGTTGTTAATGGTAAGGAAATTCCTGTATATGCAGAAGCAGATGCATCAAATATTCCTTGGGTTAAAAACAATAATGTTGATATCGTATTAGAATCAACTGGTTTTTACGCATCAGAAGAAAAAGCTTCAGCTCATATTAAAGCTGGCGCAAAACGTGTATTAATCTCAGCTCCTGCTGGTAAAATGCCTACAATCGTTTACGGTGTAAATGATGACATTTTAACTTCAGATACTAAGATTGCTTCTGCTGGTTCATGTACTACTAACTGTTTAGCACCACTTGCTGGCGCTGTTAACGATGCTTTCGGTATCGAAGTTGGTACAATGACAACAGTTCATGCATACACAGCTACACAAAAATTACAAGATGGTCCTGACCGTGGTGGAAACTTACGTGCTGCACGCGCTGCTGCAGGTAACACAATTCCTCATTCTACTGGTGCTGCTAAAGCTATCGGTATGGTAATCCCTGATCTTGTTGGTAAATTGAATGGCCATGCACAACGTGTCCCAGTTATTACTGGTTCATTGACAGAATTGGTTACAATCTTGAAATCAAAAGATCTTACAGTTGATGAAGTAAATGCTGCTATTAAAGCAAGAACTGAAAACAACGAATCATTTGGTTACAATGCTGACGAAATCGTTTCATCAGATATCATTGGTACAAGTTTTGGTTCAATCTTTGACCCAACACAAACTGAAGTAACTGGTACTGGCGCTAACCAATTGGTTAAAACTGTTGCTTGGTACGATAACGAATCTGGCTTTACAGCACAAATGATTCGTACATTAGAAAAATTTGCTAGCTTAGAAGCATAATCTAGTTAAACTTTTTTAAAACCGCATATAACTATGCTTAGGCGGAGGGACGCAATACTCCCTCTGCCTTTTTATTTAATCAAAATTACACAGGAGGCTATTATAATGGCTAAATTAATCGTTTCAGATTTAGATGTAAATGACAAAAAAGTTTTAATTCGTGTCGATTTTAATGTTCCTATTAAAAACGGTGTGATTGGTAACGATAACCGTATCGTTGCTGCATTACCAACTATCAAATATGTAACTGAAAATGGTGGTAAAGCCATTCTTCTTTCTCATCTTGGTCGTATTAAGACTGAAGAAGACAAAAAAGAATTATCATTACGTCCAGTTGCAGAACGTTTATCTAACTTATTAAACAAACCTGTTACTTTTGTTCCTGCTACACGTGGTCCTCAATTAGAAGACGCAATTGCAGCAATGAAAGACGGCGATGTTTTAGTAATGGAAAACACACGTTTTGAAGATTTAGATGGTAAAAAAGAAAGCAAAAACGATCCTGAATTAGGTAAATACTGGGCTTCACTTGGCGACTTGTTTGTCAATGATGCTTTCGGTACAGCTCATCGTGCACATGCTTCTAACGTTGGAATCTCAAGCAACATGGAACAAGCTGCTGCTGGATTCTTAATGGAAAAAGAAATCAAATTCTTAGGTGAAGCTGTTGACGAACCAAAACGTCCATTTGTTGCTATCTTAGGTGGCGCAAAAGTTTCAGATAAGATTGGTGTTATTTCTCATTTACTTAAAAAAGCTGACAAAGTTATCGTTGGTGGTGGTATGACTTATACTTTCTACGCTGCTAAAGGTATGAAGATTGGTTCATCATTAGTTGAAACAGACAAAATTGATTTAGCTAAACAAATCATTGAAGAAGCTGGCGACAAATTAGTATTACCAGTTGATTCAATCGTTGCTGAAAAATTTGATAACGATGTTGAACACAAAACTGTTGATGGTGACATTCCTGACGGTTACATGGCATTGGATATCGGACCTAAATCTGTTGCAGAATTTAAAGATGTTTTAAAAGATGCTAAAACAGTTGTATGGAACGGACCAATGGGTGTATTCGAAATGAGCAACTATGCTAACGGAACACTTGAAATCGGTAAATTCTTGGGTACTTTATCAGAAGCTACAACAATCGTTGGTGGTGGTGATTCAACTGCTGCTGTTCAACAATTAGGTGTTGCTGATCAATTAACTCATATTTCTACTGGTGGTGGCGCTTCACTTGAATACCTTGAAGGTAAAACTTTACCAGGTATTGCTGCTATTACAACAAAATAATTTTTAATTAAATTGTCGTAAGAAACCGTCTATTAACGAAAGGAAGTTATTATTTTGCGTAAACCAATTATTGCTGGTAACTGGAAAATGAACAAAGGCCCTAAAGAAACTGCTGAATTCGTAGCAGGTCTTAAAGGTAAATTACCAAAGTTTGACGATGTTGAATCTGTTATTGCTGCTCCTGCAGTAGATTTACAAACATTACTTGATGCTGCTAAAGGTACTGACTTAAAAGTTGCTGCTGAAAATGCATACTTTGAAGATGAAGGTGCTTTTACTGGTGAAACTTCACCAAAAGTTCTTTCTGAAATGGGTGTTGACTATGTTGTTATTGGTCATTCAGAACGTCGCGAATACTTCGGCGAAAATGATGACGATATTAACAAAAAAGCACATGCTGTTTTCAATAACGGTATGGTTCCTATTATCTGCTGTGGTGAAACGTTAGAACAACGTCAAGCCGGCGAAGCAGAATCATGGGTTGCTGGACAAGTTTCTGCTGCATTAAGAGGCTTATCTGTTGAACAAGTTAAACTTGCAGTTATTGCATACGAACCAATCTGGGCTATCGGTACTGGTGAAACAGCTACTTCTGACCAAGCACAAGAAATCTGTGCAGTAATTCGTAAAACAGTTGCTGATTTGTATGACCAAACAGTTGCTGATAAAGTTCGTATCCAATACGGTGGTTCAGTTAAACCTGGTAACGTCGTAGAATTAATGGGTAAAGACGATATTGATGGTGGTTTAGTTGGTGGCGCAAGTATGGAAACTGCTTCATACTTAGACCTTGTTAACTTCAAAGCATAATTCGTATTTTAGCTGTTAAAAAGATTGAAAATGAATCAATAAACTATTAAAATAATGGTAAGGGTGTTATTGTATCCCCGCCAAAAAACGTTTTTAAAGGAGAGTACAAATTTATGTCAATGATTACAGATATTTATGCACGCGAAGTTCTAGATTCACGCGGTAACCCAACTGTTGAAGTTGAAGTTTACACAGAAGACGGCGCAATGGGCCGCGGAATTGTTCCTTCAGGTGCTTCAACTGGTGAACATGAAGCCGTTGAATTACGTGATGGCGACAAATCTCGTTACATGGGCTTAGGTGTTACTAAAGCTGTTGACAACGTAAACAACATTATCGTTAAAGAAATTGTTGGATATGATGTTACTGATCAAGTTGGTATTGATAAAGCTATGATCGCATTAGATGGTACACCAAACAAAGGCAAATTGGGCGCTAACGCTATTTTAGGTGTTTCAATTGCTGCTGCTCGTGCTGCTGCTGATGAATTAGAAGTTCCTTTATACAGTTACTTAGGCGGATTTAACGCACATGTCCTTCCAACTCCTATGATGAACGTTATCAATGGTGGATCACATGCTAACAACAGTGTTGATTTCCAAGAATTCATGATCATGCCTGTTGGCGCACCTTCTATCAAAGAAGCTGTACGTATGGGTTCAGAAACATTCCATAACTTACAAAAGATTTTAGCTGAAAAAGGCTACTCTACTGCTGTTGGTGATGAAGGTGGTTTCGCTCCTGATCTTAAGAACAATGAAGAACCATTTGAAATCTTAATCGAAGCAATCGAACGTGCCGGTTACAAACCTGGTAAAGATATTGCTATCGCATTTGATGCTGCTTCATCAGAATTCTACAATGCTGAAACTGGCAAATATAGATTACAATATGAAGGCGAAAATGGCCAAGATTACACTTCTGAAGAAATGGTTGATTTCCTTGAAGCAATCGTTGACAAATACCCAGTTATCTCAATTGAAGATGGCTTGGATGAAAACGATTGGGAAGGCTGGAAGATGATGACAGCTAAATTGGGCAACAAAGTTCAATTAGTTGGGGATGATTTATTTGTTACAAACACTGACTACCTTAAAAAAGGTATCGAAATGGGCGTTTCAAACTCAATCCTTATCAAAGTTAACCAAATCGGTACACTTACAGAAACAATGGAAGCTATCGAAATGGCTAAAGAAGCTGGTTACACAGCTATCGTTTCTCATCGTTCAGGTGAAACTGAAGATACAACTATCGCTGACTTAGTTGTTGCAACTAATGCTGGCCAAATCAAGACTGGTTCATTGAGCCGTGTTGATCGTATCGCTAAGTACAACCAATTAATGAGAATTGAAGATAACTTAGAAGAAACATCAGAATACAAAGGTATCCACTCATTCTACAACTTGAGTTCAGATGCTCGCGATACAATCGTTAACAAATAATTCTTTATGAATTAAGCGTTTCTGATTGAAATGACGTTTTCTAGAAAAGAGCATTGATGAGAAATCATCAATGCTCTTTTTTTAATAATAAATACTCCCCTTAGAGTAGACGACTTGAATGTTAACAAGTCCTTACTTTGAGGGGAGTATTTTTGATACTGAGAATTTATTTTCTATAAAATATTTTTAAAAAAGAGGTTAGCTGCATTTGAGAAAACTTGGTTTTTTTTCCAAATAATATTAACATTTGCGGTTAAAGGGGGATTGAAGGGAATAAATTTTAAACTACTTTCTTGTGTATTAATAATACCGTCAATACATAAGGCAGCAAGATTTCCATCTTTTATTAGAAGTGAAGCATTATATAAAAGATTGTATGTTCCTGATATGTTAAGCTGATTTAAATTTCCGCCTAACCATTCAGAAAGTTGGTTGTCTACTAGCGATTGATTTGAAATTAATACAGAGGTAGTCATTAAATCAATTGGGGAAACTGATTCCTTTTTTGCTAAATCATGAGTTTCATTGACTAAAATTCCCCACCGGTCTGATAGCGGTAGGCGAATATATTCATATTTTTGCTTTTCAACAGGATCAATAATTAAGCCAAAATCGAGTAATCCTTTGTCTATTCTTTCTTTCACATCATCTGCATTACCACTATACAAGTGAACATTGATATCTGGGTGTTTTGCAATTAGATCATTTAAAATAACAGAAACAAATTGGAAAGCTTGAGTCTCACCACCACCCACTCGGATATCCCCGCTAATCACGTCATTATTTTGTAAGTTAGAAGTCGTCGTCGTTACTAAATCGAAAATTTCTTTTCCTCTATTTTGTAAATAAAATCCTTCTTCTGTCAAAGTTATTTCTCTATTTCCACGAGTAAAAAGTGTAACCCCCAACTCTTCTTCTAAGTCTTTTAATTGCTTAGACAAAGTCGGCTGCGATAAGTGAAGTGCGACGGCTGCTTTACTTATTGTTTTTTCTCTAGCAACTGTTAAAAAGTAATTAAGAACCCTTAAATCCATGATTATCCTCCTATAGTCTATAAGCATATTTGGGTATGAAATATAAGTATTAGTTATCCTTAGTGTATCTAGTTATACTTGATTTATCAACTAATAAGAGGAGTGATTCGATGACTAATTATCAATTACTTGAAAAAATAGTAGGAAAAGAAATTTTACCAGATTCGACAATGTTCAAAAAAATTCACATTATTAAAAATACTAATGATAAGCTGCTAGCTGAATTAAATACGGGTTACCATACTCCTAAGGAAATACAGTCTTATCTAAAGGCGATTACTGATAAGAAAATTGATAGTACTGTAAGCATTTCCTTACCTTTTTATACAGATTTTGGAAAACATATCTCCTTTGGTAAAAATATATTTATCAATCAAAATGTGACATTTATTGATTTAGGCGGGATTGTAATTGAAGACGACGTTTTAATTGGTCCTATGAGTAGAATTATAACTGTTAATCATTTAACGGACCCAAAAAAGCGACGTGGTTTATTAGTTCAACCGGTTAGAATAAAAAGGAATGTCTGGGTTGGAGCGAACGTAACAATTCTACCTGGTGTAACTATTGGTGAAAATTCCATTATAGCTGCTGATTCTACTGTAACAAAAGATATTCCAGAGAATTGTATTGTAGCCGGGACACCTGCGAAGGTAATAAAGAAAATTAATGTTGATGAAGTGAATCAACATTAATTTTAGATAGACATGAGTATTTAGCATATTACAATGTAAATGAAAAGAGGAATTAATGATATTGGATATTTCAGAAAAAGTTATTATTATCATGGGATCATCTTCAGGAATTGGTGAAGCTACGGCTAGATTATTAGCTAGTAGGGGGGCAAAATTAGTTATCGCAGCTCGACGTGAAGATAAGATAAAGCAATTAGCAAATGAATTAGGAGAAAAAGTTTTTTATCAAGCTGCAGATGTGACTAATCGGGAACAAGTACAGGCAGTTATAGATTTGGCAATTAAAGAATTTGGTAGGATCGACGTGTTATACAACAATGCGGGCATCATGCCACAAGGTAATCTATCGAATTTGGAATATGATAAATGGGAACAAATGCTAAATATCAATATTATGGGTGTTTTGAATGGGTTGGGAGCCGTTTTACCAATCATGAAAAAACAGCAAGATGGTTTAATTATTGCTACAGATTCAGTTGCTGGACATGTTGTTTATCCTGGATCTGCTGTCTATAATGGAACAAAATATGCAGTTCGTGCCATTATGGAAGGGTTGCGGCAAGAAGAATTTTCTAATGGTATCAGATCTACGATTGTATCACCAGGGATGGTGAGAACAGAACTTTTTAATACAGTGGGAAGTTCAAAAATTGAAGATTCTTTACGAGAAATGGCTAGTCAAGAAGGGAAAAGTTTATCACCAGAAGATGTTGCACATGCAGTTGTATATGCAATTGAGCAACCTAAACATGTGACAATTAGTGAAGTTCTAATACGTCCATCGATGCAAGTTATATAGTTCTAGTCATATTAAAATCTAATTTATTGGGTTCTTCAGTAACTATTACAATGTCACACTACGTTGAAAGATAAAACTTATTGTTGTATAATTTAGATGTTAGGAATTATAGTTAGGGATGTGAGCGTGTATGAAAAAATCAGAGCGTATTGCAATACAAGATGATCTAACATCAAAAGTTTATGATCTTATTTTAAATGAAGAAACGACAAATGAGGAACGTCTCTTATTAGTTGATTTCAAAAATAAAGTTGAGCGTGGTCAGTATTTCGAGAAGGCAGTCGTTGATTTAGCGGAGTCGTTGCGCTTATTGGCTGTAAGTAATTTAAAAAATAAAATAAAGTTAAGTGCTGACGTTGGTCGATTTTATATGGAAATTTCGACAACCGGTTTATTTAAAAAAAATTTAGGCTGGGGACTTATAGCTATGAGTATGATTTATCATCCTTAAGTGATCATTAGGTTATGTTCGTTTTTAAGAAGAGTTATTCAATAGTTGAATAATTCTTTTTTTGTTACTAATGAGTTCAGCAAATAATTGGATTTTAGCATATACTAATAGAATGAAGAGGTGTGTATGGTTTTATGACAAAACAAGGTATCAAAGAGCGATTGAATTTAACTAATCTCATATTTATTTTAAGAGGGCTATTAATTGGGCTCGTTACGGGTATCGTTGTAAGTTTATTTAGATTAGCTATTATTTATGTGCTTAAAGTCTTTATTTATTTTTACCAGGCAATTAATCAGAATATGTGGTTACTATTTCCAATGATTCTTTTGAGTCTAGCTATGGTACTAGGTATTGGAACGCTAATGAAGCAAGAACCAAATATTATGGGATCTGGAATTCCCCAAGTAGAGGGCCAGCTTGCTGGGAATCTTGAAATGCGTTGGTGGTCTGTTTTATGGCGAAAATTTATCGGTGGTGTTTTAGGCATTGGATCTGGGCTATTCCTCGGTCGTGAAGGTCCATCTATTCAACTAGGTGCGGCAGTCGGACAAGGATTCGCAGAGATGACTAAACATACTGAATCGGAACGCCGCATTCTGATTGCAGGTGGTGGTGCTGCAGGTTTATCCGCAGCTTTTAATGCACCAATTGCGAGTACGCTTTTTATATTAGAGGAAGTGTATCATAATTTTTCACCATTGATTTGGACAACAGCATTAGCTAGTTCAATTTCAGCCAATTATATTTCATTGCATTTTTTTGGTCTAAAACCTGCGCTACAGATGATTAATATTCAAACCTTATCATTGTTGCAGTACTGGCATTTGATTGTTTTAGGGCTTATTTTGGGCCTCCTAGGCTATCTGTATCAAAACGTATTACTTAAATCGACTGATTTATATAATATTCTACATAAAATTCCGATTTTTTATCGTTCAATTGTCCCTTTTATTTTAGTTATTCCGATTGGATTATACTTGCCACAAACTTTAGGTGGCGGTAATGAGATTATTTTAAGTCTAGTTCAAAGTAAATCATTAACCGTTTTATTGGGACTCTTTCTTTTAAGATTTATCTTTTCAATGATATCCTATGGTTCTGGATTACCAGGTGGTATTTTTCTGCCTATTCTAACATTAGGCGCTATTATTGGCGCTGGATATGCAACTGTTATGATAATGTTAGGGTTGTTACCAGCCAAATATTTAACTGATTTTATTATTTTTGGAATGGCCGGGTACTTTGCTGGAATTGGTAAAGCACCTTTTACAGCTATTTTATTAGTTACGGAAATGGTGGGTAGTTTACATCACTTAATGCCACTAGCCATTATTTCATTAGTTTCATTTTTAGTTATTGATATTTTAGGTGGCGCACCTATCTACGATTCTTTACTTAAAAAATTAATTGGTCAAAACGAAATTGATTTAGGTGGTAAAAAGGACCGACTTGAGACACCTATTTTTGCTGGATCAAATTTAGAAAATAAAAAAGTTTCAGAAGTAGTTTGGCCTGAAAATAGCTTGTTAATCACGGTTAGACGTGGTGAAAAGCAATTAATTCCACATGGTGTGACGGTTTTAAAAGCAGGAGATACATTAGTTCTTTTGACTGAGCACCAAAATCGACCTAAACTTAAGACAGAAATGGATACATTATCCGGATTTGAATCACTTTAATAAAATAATAACGGTGGAAAATTAATGCAAACTGTGCTAAATTAGTATAGATATAGATTACGTAATTGGGGTAAGGAGGTAAATGATTTGACTAACATACTAACAATTTTAATAATCATCGTTTCAGTCTTAATGATTATCGCTGTTATGATGCAACCTGCAAAAACAAATAACGCTTCAGGTGCTTTATCTGGTGGCGGTGGTGGTGCTGACGATTTATTTAGCAAACAAAAACCACGTGGATTCGAAGCATTTATGCAAAAAGTAACCTTTGTCTTGGGCGTTTTATTTTTCTGTCTAGCTCTAGGACTTGTCTATTTGGCCTCAAAATAATAATAAAGAAAGCCTCCTGTGCAAACAATTGTTGCAGCAGGAGGCTTTTATTTAGAAATAAAATAAAATTAATAATAAATAAATGTAACGCAAATACGAATATGAAAACGAGGTATACATGGATAAAAAGATGCAAGAACTTATATTAAAAGAACTAAAAATTAAAGAAAATGAATCATTCAGTGTTGAAGAATTAACAGCTGCCCTTAAATTAGAAGGCCAGGATGCGTTCAAAGAACTTGTTAAAACACTTGCTGAAATGGAACGTAAACGTGAAGTGAAAATTACATCAGAAGGCAAATTTCAAATTGCACTTCAAACACCACAATTAGTGGGTATTTTTCATGCAAATGATCGTGGATTTGGATTCGTTACGATTGATCCAGAGCAACCTGATGTTTTCGTTAATCCAACACAAACAATGTCTGCCTTAAATGGTGATAGTGTTGAGATTGAGATTACAAGTGCTGCTAAACCTGGGGATGACCGTGGTCCTGAAGGTAAAGTTAATAAAATTGTTGAACATAATGTAACGTCAATTGTTGGAGAATTTGAAGTTGAACCATCTGACCTTGAAAATTCAGGAATAATTGGCCATTTAGTTGTTAAAAACAAGAAATTACAACGTTATAACTTATTGGTAACAGGGGTTGGTTTACATCCAGTTGCTGGAGAAGTTATTACAGCTGATATTACTGCTTACCCAACAAGTGAAAAACCATTAGTTATTGAAACATTGGTTAAAGAAGTTGTGGGTAACAAAGACGATCCAGGTATGGATATTTTACAAGTCGTTTATCAACATGATATTCCTAGTGAATTTCCTGAAGATGTTATGGCTCAAGCTGAAGCAACTCCAGAAGTTGTACTACCAGAAGAAAAAATTGGTCGCGTTGATTTAACGGATCAAACGTTAGTAACAATTGATAGTATTGATTCTAAGGATTTAGATGATGCTGTTACTGCCTGGAAACTTGATAACGGGAACTACCATTTAGGTGTGCATATTGCTGATGTTTCGCATTATGTCCAACCAGGTACACCACTTGATCGTGAAGCATACGAACGTGGAACGAGTGTTTATTTAACTGACCGTGTTATTCCAATGTTGCCTCATAAATTATCAAATGGTATTTGTTCATTAAATCCAAAAGTTGAACGCCTTGCTATGAGTTGTGAAATGGAAATTACACCAGAAGGTTATGTTGTTAATCACAAAATCTTCCAAAGTGTGATTAAAACGACAGAACGTATGACTTATAAAGCCATTAACAAGATTCTTGAATCAGATGATGCAAAAACGAAAGCTAAATATGAAGAATTGGTCCCAATGTTTGAAACAATGGGCGAATTACACAAAATTCTTGAAAAAATGCGTAAAAAACGTGGTGCAATTAGTTTTGATGATAATGAATCTAAGATTATTGTTGATGAAGCGGGTCACCCAATTGATATTCAAATTAGAACTCGTGGAACAAGTGAACGTTTAGTTGAATCATTTATGTTAGCTGCAAATGAAACTGTTGCAGCTCATTACGATAAATTAAAAGTACCTTTTGTTTACCGTGTGCATGAAACACCTAAGAATGAAAAAGTAATGCGTTTCTTCGAAACTTTAACAAGTTTTGGTATCGTTGTTAAAGGTGATAGTAAGAATGTAACACCTAAAATGTTACAAGGTGTTTTAAAAGAAGTAGCTGGTAAACCTGAAGAATCAATGGTTTCTGTTATGTTACTTAGAAGTATGCAACAAGCTAAATATACTGATGAATCATTAGGTCACTTTGGTTTAGCTGCTACTGATTATACGCATTTTACGTCACCAATTAGACGTTACCCTGATTTGATGGTTCATCGTTTAATTCGTTTCTACGAAGAAAATGGTATTGGGGACGCTCAAAAAGAAAAATATGCTGAACAATTACCTGAACTTACAACACACACATCACAAATGGAACGTCGCGCAATTGATGCTGAACGTGATACTGACGCAATGAAAAAAGCTGAATACATGGCTGATCATGTTGGTGAAACCTTTGAAGGTGTTGTTAGCTCAGTTATGAAGTTTGGTGTCTTCGTTTCATTACCAAATACTGTTGAAGGTCTTGTTCATATTAGTAATATGAAGGATGACTATTATGAATATTTAGATATGCATATGGCATTAGTAGGTAAGAGAACTAAGAGAACCTTCAGAATTGGTCAACCAATCGAAGTAAAAGTTGCTAAAGTTGATATTGAGCAAAGTGCGATTGATTTTGAAATTGTTAATCCACAAAATACACCAACTTCTGATTTACGAGGTAAAGGTGGAAACTTCAAACGTCCAGGTAATGGTCGTCCAGGAGACAAGAAACCTTATAACCGTAATGGTAAACCAGCTGCTGGAAATAGTAATGGAAAGAAACCGTTCTACAAATCAGCTAACAAAAACACAGCACCAAGAAAAAATAATACACGTCAAAAATAATATCGGGGGGATTAAGATTGCGAAAAGAAAAGTCATCTTTTGATAAACCCTTAGCCCAGAATAAAAAAGCAAGACACAGTTATAACATTGAAGATACGGTTGAGGCTGGTGTCGTTTTAACAGGTACTGAGATTAAATCCGTTCGAAATAGTCGTATTAATCTAAAAGATGGATTTGCGCAAATTAGAAATGGTGAAGCTTGGTTGATGAATGTTCATATTTCAACGTATGATCAAGGGAATCAATTCAATCATGATCCACTTCGAAATCGTAAATTATTATTGCATAAAAAACAAATAGCTCAATTTGATGAAGCAACTAAAAATAAGGGTGTTACAATTGTCCCTTTGAAAGTTTACATTAAAAACGGCTTTGCAAAAGTACTAATCGGTGTTGCAAAAGGGAAGAATGATTACGATAAACGTGAAACAATTAAACGTCGAGATCAGGAACGCCAAATTCAACGCGTACTTAAAAATTACTAAAAAAAGGAAGCAACCAATTTTGAAATTGGTTGCTTCCTTTTTAGTTATTAAGCTTGTTTGTAAAGACCAGCAATTTGATCTTGAACATCTTTATTTTCTAAGAATTCATCATAAGTAGTATCTGCACGATCAACAAGACCGTTTGGTGTTACTTCGATGATACGGTTAGCGATTGTTTGAATGAACTCACGATCATGAGAGCCGAATAATAGAGCACTCTTATAATTTGAAAGACCTTCATTCAATGAAGTAATTGATTCCAAATCTAAATGGTTAGTAGGATCATCAAGTAAAAGAACGTTGTTTCTTGTTAACATCATTTTTGATAACATACAACGAACTTTTTCTCCACCGGATAAGACGCCAACTTCTTTATCGACTTCTTCACCTGAAAATAACATACGACCTAAGAATCCACGCAAGAAAGTGTTATCACTTTCTGCTTTAGAAGCAAATTGACGTAACCAATCGATAATTGTTAAATGTTCATCAGCGAATTGGTCGTTATTATCTTTAGCAAGGTAAGCTTGTGATGTTGTTACACCCCATTGAACTGTACCTGTATCTGGTTCTAATTCACCAGAAAGAATTCTAATTAATGTTGTAACAGCAATATCAGTTTCACTTGTAAAGGCTGTTTTATCATCTTTACCTAAACTAAATGAGATATTATCTAAAACTTTTACGCCATCAATTGTTTTTGAAACGCCACTAACTGATAATAAATCATTACCAATTTCACGGTCGATTTCAAAGTTAATGAATGGGTAGCGACGTGATGAAGGTTGGATATCATCAAGTGTGATTTTTTCAAGCATTTTCTTACGAGAAGTTGCTTGTTTAGATTTAGAAGCATTAGCACTGAATCGTGCAACGAAATCTTGTAATTCTTTGATTTTAGCTTCTTTTTTATCGTTAGAATCATTTGCAAGTTTTGAAGCTAAGGCACTTGATTCCATCCAGAAGTCGTAATTACCAACGAATAATTTGATTTTACCAAAATCAACATCACACATGTGGGTGCAGACATTATTCAAGAAATGTCTATCATGAGAAACAACAATAACGGTATTTGAGAAGTTAATTAAGAAATCTTCTAACCAGTTAATTGATTTGATGTCTAACCCATTAGTAGGTTCATCAAGTAAGAGAACATCAGGATTACCAAAAAGTGCTTGTGCAAGCAAAATCTTAACTTTTTGACTTTCTGTTAGTTCGCTCATCTTTTTATTTTGCATATCTTCAGCGAAGCCTAAGCCTTGTAAAAGAGTTGAAGCTTCTGATTCAGCTTCCCAACCATTCATTTCAGCAAAGTCAGATTCTAGTTCAGCAACTTTGATACCATCTTCATCAGAAAAATCAGCTTTTGCATAAATAGCATCTTTTGCTTCCATAACAGCATAGAGTTCTTTGTAACCCATAATGACTGTTTCAAGAACAGTATATTCTTCGAAGCCATAATGATTTTGTTGTAGCATCGTCATACGTTCATTTGGATCTAATGAAATTTTACCTGTACTTGGTGTTATTTCACCAGATAAAATCTTTAAAAATGTTGATTTACCAGCGCCATTAGCACCGATTAGTCCGTAACAATTACCAGGCGTGAATTTTAAATTAACGTCATCGTATAACTTACGGTCTGAAAAACTTAAACTTACATTACTTACAGTTATCATTTAATACCCTCACTATTCGTTTGTATAATCTACATATCATAGCATATTTCAGACTTAAAATGAAACGGTTTTGAAAATGAACTCAAATAAAATGATTATTTCTGAAAATGAGGGTACGTTAGTCATAGAGTTGTAATATGAGTGATGTTTTGTAATATGACTGACACATGTCTGACTTGTCGGTTCGATATACTCTAGAAATAGGTAATAAAGTTATTTACAAAAAGGAGTATTATTTTGAAAATTAGAAATATTATTGGTTTTACAGCAGTTATACTTTGCTTATTAGGTGGTTCGGTTTCTGTTAGTGCAACATCTATCAGTGATTTAAAAAAACAAGAATCAGCTGCACAAGTTAAAGTAACAACTGCTAATTCAAAAATTTCAAAGTCATTAACGAGTATTAATGATGAGTATGCAAAAATTGATAAATTAAATCAAGAAATTTCTGATAAAGAAAAGAAAATTGGGTCACAAGATAAATCAATTGGTAATGAACAAAAACAATTAGATACACGTATTGAAAATGCTAAAGATAGATTAAGAAGTCTACAAGTTAATGATTCAAGTAGTAAAATGGTAACAGCTATTCTTGAAGCAAAGAATGCTGGTGATTTTATTAGCCGTGTTTACGCAGTTTCTGTTTTACAATCTGCTGATAACAAAACAATGAAAGATGTTGCGGCTAATATCAAAACCATGGAAGATGCTAAAGCTCATTTGGAATCTGAACAAAAATCATTGAAATTAAAACAATCTGAAACAAAACAAGAAACAAAAGAAATGAATAAACAATTAGCAGCGTTAAAAGATACTTTAGGTGACGCAAAGAAAGATTTAGCCAAAGTAACAAAGGCTAAAGATGCTGAGTTATCAAAAAAAGCAAGAGAAGCAAAGGCTAAAGCTGATGCCAAGGCAGCAGCTGCTGCTAAAAAAGAAGCAGCTAAAAAGGCTGAAAGTGATGATTCATCAGATAAAAAAGGAAGTACTGACCAAAAAGCAAGCAACGATACTTCTGGCAAATCAACTAAGAAAACGTTACAAATGGTTGCAACGGCTTATTCAACAAATGCACCAGGGATGGGAACTCATGGATCATATGGGTTAAGTTTATTAACTAATCCACAACAAATTGCTGTGGATCCTTCAGTTATTCCACTAGGAACTGTTGTCTGGGTATCTGGTTATGGTGTTGCAATTGCTGGCGATACAGGTTCAGCGATTAAAGGAAACCGAATTGATGTGCATTTTATCTCAAATGCAAGATGTTATACATGGGGTAAAAAGACAGTTACTGTAAAAGTTTTAGAATAAAGATATGAAAAAAGGGTCTGCTAAATTTATTTTTAGCAGACTCTTTTTATTTTTTGTTAAATATCTTTTTGTATGTGATGATAATCATGACCACTAATAATCATGTTACCCACAGTTTTAAAGCCCATTTTTGTGTATAATTTTTCTGCTTTAGGATTAGCAAGGTCGACGTTCAAGCCAATCTTTGTTTTTCCAGCTGCACGGGCAATCTCGGGAAGAGATTCTAGAAGTTTTGTACCAATGCCTTGTCCTTGGAAATCTGGTGAAACAGCAAGGGTATCAAGGTACCATTCATTTGGATAAACTTCTGAGTCGGGGAAAAGTTCAGTGGTTTCAGGTAAACCGATTTGTGGGAAAAATTGGTTCATAGCAAGATCAAGATGGTCTTCATCTTCATCCGGATAACCAAATGCTATCCCAGCAACCTTACCATCAATATCGGCGATTTGAACACGGCCATAGCTATAACGGTAGTCTTCTGTTTCAAATGCAAGCTCTAGCACTTTGAATAGGTCGGGTAATGGAATTTCTTGAAGAATGGGAATTTCCATATCTTCTAAAATAATATTCACTAAAGGAACGACCTCGTGTGCATCTTTTTTTGTTGCTCTTCTAATAATCATATAAACCATCCTTTCCTGAATATCTCTAGTGTATAGGGTACTTAAATAATTGTCAAAACAACTAAATTGCTTGCTAAGTGTAGATATGTTATATTATGTTACATCAAATTGTTTTGGGGAGGATATTATGAAAAAATGGCAGTCAATGATCATGGCAATCATGGTCGCATGTGGATTTGTATTATTTTTACATAGTAATCAAGTAAACGCAGCAGAAAAGACGTATACAATCGGGACTGATGTAACTTATGCGCCATTTGAATATCAAGCAGAAGATGGTAAATCATACGTTGGTATTGATATGGATTTGATGCGAGCAATTGCTAAAGAGGAAGGTTTTAAAGTTGATATTAAAGCCTTGGGGTTTAATGCAGCAGTTCAAGCATTAGATGCTAACCAAATTGATGGGGTTATGGCTGGTATGATGATAACTGCAGAACGTCGTGTTAAATTTGATTTCTCAGATAGTTATTATGACGCTGGAGTAGCTATGGCTGTTGGTAAAAACAGTTCAATTAAATCTTTGGATGATTTAAGAGGGAAAAAGGTAGCCATTAAAGTTGGTACAGCTGCTGGGGAATACGTAAACTCAATTAAAAAGCAATATAATATTACGACGACAACTTTTGATGACTCAAGCAATATGTATGACGATGTTGTGACAGGAAATTCTGATGCGACTTTTGATGATAAACCAGTATTAGCATATGGTGTTAAGAATGGTATTGAAATGAAAGTAGTTGGTAAAACATATGAAAAAGGTGAATATGGATTCGCCGTTAAAAAGGGACAGAATAAAGAATTAATAACAAAATTTAATGCCGGGCTAAAGAAACTTAAAGCTAACGGTGAATATAAAAAGATTGTTGATAAGTACACTGGAACGAACGCAAAAAATGCTAACTCTAAAGATTCTCGAACAATTTTAGGTTTATTGAAAACAAATAGTGGCTCATTATTAGAAGGGTTTAAACAAACAATGCTATTAACGATTGTGGCTATTGTTTGTGCAACAGTTTTAGGGATTATTTTAGGTATGATGGGTGTTGCGCCAAATAAATGGCTTAATGGGCTTTCAAGTACATTAATTTACATTTTCCGTGGTCTACCACTAATCGTATTAGCTTTCTTTATCTACATTGGTATTCCTAATTTAACTGGGAGCAAGATTCCAGCTTTTGTGGCAGGTATTATAACGTTAACGTTAAATGAAGGTGCATATACAGCGGCCTTTGTAAAAGGTGGAATTAAGGCAGTTGATAATGGTCAAATGGAAGCTGCTCGTAGTTTAGGATTACCTTATGGAAAAGCAATGATGAAAGTCATTATGCCACAAGGAATTAAGATTATGATTCCGTCGTTTATTAATCAATTCATTATTACGTTGAAAGATACGTCAATTTTATCTGTTATCGGTATTTTAGAATTAACGCAAACAGGTAAAATTATAATCGCAAGAAACCTTGAAGGATTCAAGATGTGGTTAATTATTGCGGTGATTTATCTCGTTATCATAACGTTATTAACGTGGTTATCTAATTTAGTCGAAAGGAAGATTAAATAATGGCAGCTAAAATTCAAGTTAAAAATTTGAAAAAAAACTATGGTTCAAATGAAGTTTTGAAGGGGTTAGATATTTCAGTTGCAGAAAAAGAAGTTGTCTGCATGATCGGACCTTCCGGTTCTGGAAAAAGTACCTTTTTACGTTGTTTAAATAAATTAGAAGATTTAACTTCCGGTTCAATTATTATCGAGGGGCATGATATTAGTGATCCGAAAACTGATTTAAATGTTGTTCGTCAAAATATTGGCATGGTATTTCAACATTTTAATTTATTTCCACATTTAACCGTTCTTGAAAATATTATTTTAGCGCCTGTTGAATTAAAAAAAGAAACAAAAGAAGAAGCAACTAAGGAAGCAAAACGTCTTTTAGCCCAAGTTGGTTTGAGTGATAAGGCAGATGCTGCACCTGCTTCGTTATCTGGTGGTCAAAAACAACGTGTCGCAATCGCACGCGCACTTGCAATGAAACCAGATATTATGTTATTTGATGAACCAACGTCTGCACTTGATCCAGAAATGGTTGGGGATGTTTTAGATGTCATGAAACAACTTGCTAGGGATGGTATGACAATGGTTGTTGTCACACATGAAATGGGTTTTGCTAAAGAAGTGGCTGATCGTGTGGTCTTTATGGCTGATGGTTACATTTTAGAAAGTAGTACACCAGATGAAATATTTAGTAATCCTCAAAATGATAGAACAAAAGATTTCTTAAACAAAGTTTTAAATGCATAAAAAAATGCAAATTAATTAGATTTTTCGGCCTTTCATTAATTATTGGTGGGCAAGTATTGTAAAAAATCCTAATCACTTTGCGTGGTGGTTAGGATTTTTTATGTATAGTTACTAAAAATTAGGATGTTTACGATGATTTGAATTGAAAAAAAGCTTTTTAGCAAAGGAGAAGAGTAAAATTATGAAAGCAATTGTTGTTAATGAAGCAGGAGGAACAGATAAGCTTATTTACAAAGAGGTAAATTTACCTAAAATAAAAGCTAACTGGTCCCTAATTAAAATAAAAGGGTTTGGTATCAATAGATCGGAGATTTTTACGAGAGAAGGAAAATCGCCAACTGTTTTGTTTCCTAGGGTTTTAGGCATTGAATGTGTGGGTGTTGTTGAAGAAACGAGCGATCCTGAAAGATTACCAGTGGGAAAAAAAGTTATTTCCATTATGGGAGAAATGGGACGCGCATTTGATGGCAGCTATGCTGAATATGTAGCATTGCCAAATAACCAAATCTATCCAATAACAACAAATATATCTTGGAAAGAACTTGCGACTATTCCTGAAACGTACTATACGGCATTTGGTTCAATGAAAAACTTAAAAATTACAAAAAAAGATAAAATTTTAGTTCGAGGCGCCACAAGTGGAGTAGGTATTTCATTTCTTAAATTATTGAAGGCCAGATATCCTGATATTGTAATTGATGGTACTAGTCGGAGCCAAGCAAAAAATGAGCAATTATTGTCCGCTGGTTTTAATGATGTAATAATAGATAAGACTGGTGTATTAGAGACTGAAAAGAAGTATGACAAAATTTTAGAATTAATTGGCCCTGCCACTATAAAAGATAGTTTTCAACATTTAAACGAAGGAGGCATTTTATGTAGTACGGGACAATTAGGAGGTAAATGGTTTTTAGAAGAATTTGATCCGATTATAGATATCGAGAAAAATAGTTACCTCACTAGTTTTTACTCTGACAATGTCAGTCAGGATAAATTGAATGATCTGTTGGACTACATTTCAAAATATGATGTTGATGTGAAACCAGAAAAAATCTTCAAACTAAGTGAAGTTCCTTTAGCGCATGCTTACTTACAAAATCAAGATAGTTTTGGGAAAGTAATCGTGTTACTAACAACTGAATAAAGATAAGTACCAAATCGGTTAGCAATGTATTATGGGTTTCATAATTGGTAGTTGGAGAGTAACAGGACTGATTGATCACGTAACAAAAGTCTTATGACTTTTGTTTTTTTGTCGTTGTAAAAAAACTGTTACTAGTAATAGTTTTTAAACTACTACCAACAACAGTTTTTATAGACTTATTTTTTCTAATTAATTACACTTTTTAGTCTCAATCGATTTATTTTTCAGCTAACTGTTCAAGAATAGCTAAACCAACACCATCTTCAGAATTTGTTTTTGCTGAATGATTGGCAATACGTTTTACTTCGTCGTGGCCATTTTCCATGGCGTAACTGACGCCTGCAACTTTTAACATAGAAACATCATTTAAGTTATCTCCAATTGCCATAACATCTGACATTGGGATATTGAGTTCTTTAGCAAAAGCTTGGAGTGCAATCCCTTTTTGGGCATTTACATTGTTAATTTCAAGGTTAGTTGGCGCAGAAGAGGTAACAACAAGTGAGTCTTCTTCTTCAATTTTTGCTTTTAAAGGGAGTAATTCTTCTTGACCATCCATACTAAAAACAATTAATTTAAAAATATCAATTTTTGAATCATCGATGACTGTTTGGTAATCATCAACGTAATTGATATTCATTAATTCAAGACGAGCTGCAGCTAATGAAACAGCCATTTTAAATGGTGTATCTGGATTTGTATCAGAGATTAGACGCGCTACATTTTGAATACGGTTTGCACGATTATCAGAATAAACACCGTTCGAGGTTGTCATTTCAAAGTAAAAATTTTCTTTTTTGAATGTTTGAACTAAAGTTTGAATAACTTTTTTTGAAATAGGTGTTGTACTAAGTGTTTTACCATTTTCATCTAAAACTTCTGCGCCGTTAAATGTAATCATTGGACTATTGAACCCGGCTGCTGTAATTAAAGGTTTAACTTCAGTATAGCCACGGCCAGTAGAAACGATAAAGTGGACTCCTAATGCTTGTGCTTGTTTAATCGCATCGGCGTTTTTTTCTGAAATCACCATTTGATCATTTAGTAAAGTACCATCCATATCTGATGCAATAATTTTTATCATAAATTCAACACTCCTCTAATCTTATTTACTGGTTTCATTTTAACATGAAACCGCTCAATATTTTAATCAAATCATTTATTTTTGTATTCACTAATATGGTAAACTTAATCTGTGAGGTGTTAGACAATGAATATTAATGTCGATAATGATTGGCAACCCATTTTGACCGAAGAGCTTGCAAAATCTAAATATGCTGATTTAGAAACGTTTATTGATAATGAATATCAAAATGAGACGATCTATCCGGAAAAAAATCGCATTTTTGAAAGCTTTGAACTGACCCCATTTTCTGACGTTAGAGTTTGTTTATTGGGACAGGATCCTTATCATGAAAAGCATCAAGCTCATGGGTTGAGTTTTTCTGTTTTACCAGGAGAAAAAATTCCACCTTCTTTACGGAATATGTATAAAGAATTGGAAACAGATTTAAGAATTCCACCAGCTAATCATGGCTATTTGAAGAGTTGGGCGGAGCAAGGTGTTTTGATGTTAAATTCAGTCTTGACTGTAAGAGATGGCGCCGCTAATTCTCATCGTAATCATGGATGGGAATTATTAACAGATGGTGTGATTGAACGATTATCCGAATCCTCACAGACAATTATTTTTGTTTTATGGGGGAAGACAGCCCAAGATAAGATTAAATTAATTGATACAGATCACAATATTGTGATAACATCACCTCATCCAAGTCCGTTATCTGCTTACCGCGGTTTTTTTGGATCAAAACCATTTTCACAAATAAATCAAAATTTAAAAAGTCAGGGATTGCCACCAATTAACTGGCAATTACCTAGTAACACTTAATTAGGAGGAAATGATATGTCATTATTTGAAAGTTTGAAAAGCAAAATTGAAAGTAAAAAAATTAAAATAGTTTTTCCTGAAGGGGAAGAAGAACGTATTCTAAGAGCAGCCGTTAAATTAGCAGAAGATAATTTGGCAGAACCTATTTTATTGGGGGATGTTGCAAAAATGAAAGAGTTAGCCACAAAGCTCGATTTAACTCTTGATGGTATCGGTGTACAATTTCTTGATCCTAAACAATATTCTGAAACAGATTTTAATGAGATGAAAACAGCCTTTGTTGAACGCCGTAAGGGTAAAAATACACCTGAACAAGCTGAAGAAATGTTACGCGATGTTAATTATTTCGGTACAATGCTCGTTTACATGGGATTAGCTGAAGGGATGGTTTCTGGAGCTGTTCACGCTACTGGAGATACCGTTCGACCTGCATTACAAATTATTAAAACGAAACCAGGCGTGAGTCGGACAAGTGGTGCCTTTATTATGACTAGAAATAATGATACAGAAAAGTATTTATTTTCTGACGCTGCGATCAGTATTAATCCAACTGCTCAAGAATTAGCAGAAATGGCAATTGCAAGCATTCAGACGGCTCGTCTCTTTGATATTGATCCCAAAGTAGCAATGCTTAGTTTTTCAACTAAAGGTTCAGCTAAAGCACCAGAGGTATCAAAGGTAGCAGAAGCAACTGAAATTGCACAAAAACTAGCACCAAATGAAGCGATTGATGGCGAATTACAATTTGATGCTGCTTTTGTACCGAGTGTTGGTGAACAAAAAGCACCTGGATCAAAGGTTGCAGGACAAGCAAATGTTTTCATTTTCCCTGAATTACAATCTGGAAATATTGGCTACAAAATTGCACAACGTTTAGGTGGATTTGAAGCTATCGGACCTATCTTACAAGGGTTAAATCAACCAGTTTCAGATTTATCTCGTGGTGCTAACGTAGAAGAAATTTACAAGGTTGGTATTATTACAGCTGCGCAAAGTTTAGAATGAAATGGTGAGATAATTAATGAATATTGAAGTTAGTTCTGTAGAAGAAACGCAAAAAATTGCCGAAAAAATTGGACAGCTTGTTGAACCTAATATGATTCTATTGTTGGATGGTGATTTAGGCGCTGGAAAGACAACTTTTGCTAAAGGCTTAGCCGTTGGGTTAGGGATCAAGCGGAACGTTAAAAGTCCAACATTTCCAATTGTGAGAGAATATCGTGAGGGCCGTTTGCCGTTATTTCATATGGATGTTTACCGACTTGAAGGGATGGGCGGCGCAGATTTAGGGTTAGATGAATATTTTAATTCTGATGGTGTGAGTGTTGTTGAATGGTCTGAATTTATTCAGGATGAATTACCAAATGATTGGTTAAAAATTACATTATTGAAAGATGATCATGATGATAATTTACGTACTATCGAATTAGAAAGTAATGGATTACAATATGATAATATGTTGGCCCATTTAAACTAAAAAACAAGTTAGCTGATAGCCTCTAAATGGGGGTATCAGCTAACTTGTTTTTATTTAACTAATTTTTCGATTTCTGGTTTCATCTTTAAAGGATTAGTCTTAGGTGCATAACGTTTAACAACTTGTCCATCACGATTGACTAAAAATTTAGTGAAGTTCCATTTAATTGAGCTACCCAACACGCCTTGCGTTTCATCAGTCAGGTATTTAAATAGTGGTAACGCATCTTCTCCATTTACATTTTGAATGGTATGCATTGGAAAACTAACGCCATATGTCATACGACAGGTAGCTGCTGCTTGCGCATCATCATCGACTTCTTGATGGAATTGATTCGATGGAAAACCAAGTACCACTAATCCTTGGTCTTGATAATCCTCATATAATTCTTCTAATTGTTTAAATTGTGGCGCAAAACCACATTTAGTGGCTGTATTAACAATTAATAAAGGGTGACCCTTGTACTTTTCTAATGAATAAGTTTCACCATTTTCTAGTGTAACCTGATAATTATAAATTGACATTGTAATTCCCCCAAATTTGGTTTGATTACGGTCATCATATAACAGTTTAAACAGTAGCCCTATTAATGTGCTTAAATTTGATTATGCTGGCTTCACAAATGGTTTTAAAATTTCTTGTCCAAATTCGTGTTCTTGATAGAGTAAGATATTGGCACAAGCAACGGAATCATCTAAGGCATTGTGATGATTTGTTAACGTGATTCCCAATTCGTCACAAACCGTATTTAATTTATGGTTTGGAAATTCTGGAAATAATTTACGACTTGTTCTAACCGTATCTAACAATAAAAATTGGGGTGTCTCTAATCCATAATAACCCAATGTATTATGCAAAATACTATTATCAAAGGGGGCATTATGCGCCACGATTAAACTATTATTCTGGAAAAGTGGTGAAATATGTGACCATAGTTCTGGAAACTTTGGTGCAAATTCAACGTCTTCTTCGTGAATACCATGAATTTGAACATTACGCCAATTAAAAGGTGTTTCCGGTTTAATAAGTGAATAAAATTCATCAACGATTTGATTATTTCGAACAACTGTTAAAGCAATTGAACAGGCACTATGACGCTGGTTATTAGCAGTTTCAAAATCCATTGTAACAAAATTCATAATTAACTCCTTTTTAATTCGATATGACTGACAAGGTTATTAAAATACTCGGTCTAATAATGTTAATAAAGTATAACAGTTAGGTTATACAATTAAAAGTCGCTTGTTTGTGCGTTAAAATAGAAAAATAAACATTGAACGTGTTAAACTAGAAGGAATTGCTAAATGTTGAAAGGAATCGAGTAAATAATGATAATTGACACTTTTGTAGAACTATTTCCATCTATTAAAATTTTAAAAAATGAACCACTTGCTAAATATACAAATACTGAAACGGGAGGCATGGCTGATCTTTTAGCTTTTCCAGATACAGTGTCAGATGTTAAAATTTTGGTGAATACAGCCAATGAAAATGGTATTCCTTTAACTGTTTTAGGAAATTCGAGTAATCTAGTTGTGAAAGATGGCGGTATTCGTGGACTTGTAATCATTTTAACGGATATGGATAAAATTGCTGTATCTGGGACGAAAATTATAGCGCAAGCTGGTGCCTCACTTATTGAAACAACAGAAGAAGCTTACCAAGCTGGCTTGACTAATTTTGAATTTGCTGCTGGGATTCCTGGGAGTGTTGGTGGTGCCGTATTTATGAATGCTGGTGCATATGATGGTGATATCAGCCAGGTATTGAGTGAAGTTAGTGTTATTACACGTACTGGTTATGTGAAAACACTAGTTAACGAAGAAATGAACTTTGACTATCGTCATAGTCAAATTCAAGATGATAATGACATCATATTAGAAGCAACCTTTGTATTAAAAGAAGGTAATAAATATGATATCCGTGAAAAAATGGATGAGTTTAACTTTTTACGTGCATCTAAACAACCTTTAGAGTACCCATCATGTGGAAGTGTTTTTAAGCGACCTGATGGACACTATACTGGTGTACTAGTTCACGAAGCTGGGTTACAAGGCTACCAAATTGGTGGCGCACAAGTATCAAAGAAACATGCCGGGTTTATTGTTAATGTAGACGGCGCTACTGCAACAGATTATATGGATGTTATTAAGCATGTTCAAAACGTTGTGTGGGAAAAATTTAAGGTTAGATTAGAAACGGAAGTTAGAATTATCGGAGAAGACTAAAGTAGAAAGGAAGATGGTAAATGCCGCTACTTGAATCGGTTATTGTTTTAGCTGCACTTGTTTTACTATCAAATGTTATCAGTCATTATCTGGTTTCAATACCCGTTGGATTGATCCAGATTGCATTAGGCTTTGTCGTTGCCTTAATTTTTAAAGTTTCTATTGAGTTAGAAACAGATTGGTTCTTATTACTCTTTATTGCGCCACTATTATTTAATGATGGTCGAAAATTTCCAAAACGTGAATTGTGGAAATTAAGAGGTTCCATTTTTGCGAATGCCATATTATTGGTTTTCTTAACAACTGTGGTAGTTGGATTTTTCATTCATCTTTTGATTCCAAAAATGCCATTAGCAGTTGGATTCGCACTGGCAGCTATTTTGTCACCAACGGATCCAGTTGCTGTGCAATCGATTGCTGAAAAAGCAAAATTACCAAGTAATATTTTAAATTTGGTTAGTGGTGAAAGTTTAATTAATGACGCAAGTGGACTAATTGCCTTTAAATATGCGATTGCTGCTGCGGTTACTGGCTATTTTTCATTTGGACAGGCCCTTGGTGATTTTACGTATATTGCGATTGTTGGTTTTATCTCAGGAGCGGTTTTAATGTTACTGATTTCAACAATACGAGATTTTTTAATGAGGCAGGGTATTAATGATGTCGTCTTTAATACGATATTACAAATTTTAACACCTTTCATTATTTTTCTTTTTACTGAAGAATTTTTACATGCGTCTGGTGTTATTTCGGTAGTTGTCGCTGGTGTTATCTCTAGTATGCGTAAGAATACTTTCGCGACGTACTTACCTGAAATTAAGTTAGTAACTGAAAAAACCTGGGAAATTGTGGTTTATCTCCTGAATGGATTTGTGTTTATTATTCTTGGAATTGAATTACCAATTGCGATGTCAAAGACATTAGAAGATAACAATAGTAGTACTCTTTCGGCTATTATTGATGTTTTTGTCGTCTGGCTCTTTTTAGTCGTGATTCGTGTTGTTTGGACGTATATTAATATGTTATTAATTTCTAAGAAAAATAAATCAAAAAATAAGGCAAAGCCAAGTTGGCGTATTGCGTTAATATCAGGATTTTCAGGTGTTCGTGGTGCAATTACAATGGCTGGTGTGTTAACAGTCCCAACGATAATAAAAACAGGTGCTGCTTTTCCAGAGCGTTCATTAATGTTATTTATTGCTGGTGGCGTGATTATTTTAAGTTTAGTAGCCGCAATTTTGATATTACCTCTTTTAACTAAAGAAAAAGGAATAATGAAAACCAGTAATGAGGTTCCTGATGCTACTTTAGTTGAAGATGAGGATGCTATCATAACTAGTGATAGCGGAGATACGCAGTTCAATGAAAAACAAGCTCGTATTTATATTATGCGAGTTGCTATTAGTCGCTTGGAGTCTGAACGACGAGAATCTAATCAAAAAGTTGCCTATGAATTAATTTTAGAATATCAATTTATGATTCGTCGACTTGAGTTTTCTGATCAGGATGATGAACGATTACGCCAAATTGTTGAGGAAGAAGCAGACATTAGGCGAATTGCTTTAGATGGAGAACTCGAAGCATTAGATAAAATGAGATTAAAGCAGGCTATTAGTAATAAAAACTATTCAATTATTAATAAGAAAATTATGAAACAAAAAGCGAAATTAGGTCAAATTAATAATCGGAAAATCTCATTTGTAACGGTTAGAAATATTAATCATGCCTTTGTTCAATTAGGTAAGGTTGTGAGACGGACACTCTATTCTGAAAAAGAATTAAAAATGGTTTATGAACGACGAAATATAGAAAAAGCTTTAGCAAAAGCAGCTATTAAAGCACTATCAACGTATGTTAAAAAATCTGATGATGGCAATCAACAATTTAAGCAGCAAGCTATGTATCATTTGATTGTTTATTATCGTAATCGTATCGAAACCTTAAAACGGACCAAAAATATTAATCAAGCCGAATCTGAGGAACAAAGTTACCAGCTTAGATTAAAGGCTATTGCGGCTGAACGTTCTGCGATGCAGGAATTGATGGAACGAGGCTATATTACGTGGTCATTAGCGTCAAGTTTACGTGAATATATTAATTATTCTGAAAATGTTATTATGCTTTCTGAAGAGGACTAAAAATAGGTGTAACCCGCAATATATGCGAGTTACACCTATTTTATTGTTTTTCTATAGACTTCTAAGCAAATGATAATAACCAGTTGGACTATTGTTAGTAAAACGACAAAAGCTAACATTTTAATTGTCCACATATCGGCAATTAATTTTAATGTTAATTTTGGTGATGTTAGTAGGTATACAGTGTGTAATCTTAAAAAACGACCAATATAGACACCGACAGATGACAAAATAGTTAGGCCAAATATAACGACATAACGAAAATAATAAGGTGTTAAGTGTAGTCGTTCTTTAATTTGGTCGGCAATTTGAGAAAATCCAACGAGTGCAAGTAACGTACATGATAAGGTACTTACCAATAAATAAGTATAGTTTAGCCACATATGAATATCTAATTTAATTAATCCTGTCATTATGTCATAGGGATGCAGTAAGCTTAAATGAAAAAGATCAGTTAATAGGTAAGGCGCGTTCGGATAAAAGAATAGCCAAGCTGCTGTTAACAGCCAAAAATAAGTATTTGATAATTTATCTTTGATGTGAAAAGCTAATTCAATTGGCAGATAACCTAAAAATGTATTTAAGAGTAAAAAATTAAAAGGTGATTGTTGGTTGTAAACGAATAAGTAAATAATAATTAAGTAACATATAAAAAATAATCTGATACCGTGCTTTACATTTGTATTTATCATAATGGTCATCCTTTTCTATAGTGACTTCAGTGTAGCAAAAAATGAGATGAAATCAAATTAATAATCTGGTAGATAATAGAAAATATGGCGGGATGAGGAAACAAATCTAACAACGTGGTATAATAAAACGGTTAATAAAATAGAGGAGGCCGAGTGATGTCCATTAACTGGGGTGGTCTTGTAACGTGGGGGCATATGGTCAATATACTAGATATTATCGTTGTCTGGTTTGTTGTTTATGAACTCATGGTACTTTTACGAGGAACAAAAGCGGTTCAACTTTTTAGAGGAATCATAATTATTGTTGTGATTAAGCTAATTAGTGTGGTCGTTGGGCTACAAACTGTATCTTGGATTATGGATCAAGTTATCAATTGGGGTGTTATCGCCATGGTTGTTATTTTCCAACCGGAAATAAGACGTGGATTGGAACATCTTGGTCGTGGATCGTTTTTTTCAAGAGGTAAACAGAAAAACAAAGACGAAGAACATATGATTGCTGGGCTAGACTCAGCTATTCAATATATGTCAAAACGTCGAATTGGAGCATTAATTACTATCCAAATGAACACTGGATTGGAAGATTATATTGAAACCGGAATTGCATTAGATGCTGAAATTACGGGTGCATTATTAATCAATATTTTCATTCCCAATACACCATTGCATGATGGCGCGGTAATTATTAAAGATAATAAAATAGCTGTTGCGGCGGCTTACTTACCATTATCTGAAAGTAACTTAATTCCAAAAGAATTAGGAACTCGGCATCGTGCTGCAGTAGGTATCAGTGAAGTAACCGACGCAATTACGATTGTTGTGTCAGAAGAAACAGGTTCAGTAACAATTACGCGAAATAACGAACTTATTCGTGATTTATCACAAGAAGATTACCTTAAATTATTGAATACTGAATTAATTAAAGATGATGAACCTAAAAAGAACAACCCTTTCTGGGAATTTTTTGAACATTTCGGGCGTAAGGGGGATAAAAAATGAATCTAAATAAATTTTTTAATAGTCGCTCATTTTTTATTGGAACCTCTTTAATTTTAGCAATTTTATTATTTGTTTATGTTAATTATGATCAGTTAGCAAATACAAATAATTTTTCCGATTCAAAAACAACGAGTCTAGTTGCAAATGAATCAAAAACGATTGAGGCTGGCCTACAAATTACGGCCGATAGTGATAAATACTTTATTACTGGATATCCTAAAAATGTAAAATTAACATTGGACGGTCCTGGCGCTTTAATTACAACAACTGTGAATACACAAAACTTTAGAGTGTTCGCTGATTTAAAGGGTTTAAATCCTGGAAAACATGTTGTTAAGTTACAAGCAGAAGGATTAAACAAAGAAATTAGTTATAAAATTAATCCCGCTACGATTTCCGTTAATATACAAAAACGTAAGACAACGACATTCCCTATTCAGGTGAAATTTAATGAACGTCGTTTAGCGCAAGGGTATAAGAGTGGGACGCCTGTTTTAGATAATAATACGATTTCTGCATCAGGTGCGGAAGGCGATGTGAATGCTATTTCAGAAGTGGTTGCACAAGTAAATGTCAGCAGCAATCAGATCAAGTCAACAATTTCACAAGAAGTCTTACTTGAGGCCTTAGATGTAAATGGTAAAACTTTAAATGTCGTCATGACCCCATCAACAGTCGGTGTTACAATACCGGTTGAGAGTACTAAAACCACTAAAAAATTACCTTTGAATTTTGTTTCAAGTGGAACTGGCGTATCTGGGAAGACGTACAAGTTTTCAAGTGATACAAAACAAGTAACGGTAACGGGTACAGAATCAACCTTAAGCAAATTAAGTAAAATTGATGTTGTGGTACCAATTAATAAGATTAATGATTCCGTTACGAAAACAATTAGTATCGATTTGGATAAGAATAATTTAATTTCATCAAATCCAGAATCTGTTAAAGTAAAAATTGATGCTTCTGGTGGAACAGCAGCATCAAAAACTGAAAGTAGTGAAACAACAACTGATCAGACGTCGACGAGCTCTGAGACCAGTTCAGAAAGTAGTGAAAGTGCTACTTCGTCTTCATCGACAAGTTCTGATAGTTCAAGTAGTTCAAGTGAATCAACGAACGCATTAAATTAATTAATTAGTGAGGAGAAAATAATGAAATATTTTGGTACAGATGGTGTTAGAGGAATTGCAAATAAAGAACTAAGTCCTGAGTTAGCATTTAGATTGGGACGTTTAGGTGGGTATGTTCTATCAGAGCATGCACAACTTGAAAATAATGATAGACCACAAGTGCTTGTTGCTCGTGATACACGTATCTCTGGTCAAATGCTTGAACAAGCTTTGATTTCAGGGTTATTATCAGTTGGGATTGAAGTACTCTCATTAGGCGTTATTTCAACACCTGGTGTAGCGTACCTTGTACGTGCCCAAAATGCAGTTGCTGGAATTATGATTTCAGCTTCACATAATCCCGTTCAAGATAACGGCATTAAATTTTTTGGTGCAGATGGTTATAAACTATCTGATGAACAAGAAGAAGAAATTGAAGTTTTATTAGAAAAAGATTCTGATGATTTACCAAGACCAGAAGGTGAAGGCCTTGGAGTATTGGCAGATTACCCAGAAGGTGTACTAAAATATACACAATTTTTGGAACAAACAATTCCTGATGATTTAGAAGGAATTCATGTTGGAATTGATTCAGCTAATGGCGCAACAAGTGGACTTGTTTCACGTTTGTTTGCTGATTTAAATGCTGAATTTGAAACGATGGCAACTTCACCTGATGGATTAAATATTAATGATGGCGTTGGATCAACACATCCAGAAGGATTAGCTAAATTTGTAGTTGAAAATAAACTTGAAGCCGGGATTGCTTTTGATGGCGATGGTGATAGATGTATTGCTGTTGATGAATTAGGTAATATTATTGATGGCGATAAAATTATGTACATTTGTGGATTATACATGAATGAACGTGGTCGCTTGAAAAAAGAAACGGTTGTGACAACTGTTATGAGTAATATTGGACTATACAAAGCACTTGAAGCAGCTGATTTAACATCAGTTAAAACACAAGTTGGTGATCGTTATGTTGTTGAAAAAATGCGTGCTGACGGTTACAACATTGGTGGCGAACAATCTGGACATATTGTATTCTTAGATTATAATACAACTGGCGATGGGATGCTAACTGCTATTCAATTGCTAAATGTTATGAAGAAAACAGGTAAGAAGTTATCTGAATTAGCTGCAGCTGTTCAGACTTATCCGCAAGAACTTGTGAATGTTAGAGTGACAGATAAGCAAGCTGCATTAGATAATCAAAAAATTAAAGATAGTATTGCAGAAGTTGAAGCAGAAATGGCCGGTGATGGCCGTGTTCTTGTAAGACCTAGTGGAACTGAAAACTTATTACGCGTTATGGCTGAAGCACCAACAGAAAAAGAAGTTAAAGCTTATGTTGATCGAATTGTTCAAACAGTTCAAACTGAAATGGGCGTTTAGAAATTAAGAGAAAGAGTCATTTGAATGAAAATTCAAATGGCTCTTTTTTTATTTAAAAGTTGATTTGGAATCTAGACCAATATAATAATTATTGACAAAAAAATATTAGAAAGGTATATTAATAGATATTGATAAGGGTTACTTGTTTTTAAAACATATATACCAATTATAAAATAATAATAAAAAATACATTTAAAAAAAGGATGACATAAACTATGTGTGGAATTGTTGGCGTAACAGGAAAAACGAATACTGTTGAAATTTTAATTAATGGTTTGGAAAAATTAGAATACCGTGGCTATGATTCAGCCGGTATTTTTGTTGATAACAAAACGGGTGAAGATTACCTTGTTAAAGAGGCTGGACGTATTTCGAATTTGAAGTCGGCCATTGATGATAAGGTTCATGGAACTGCTGGCATTGGACATACGCGTTGGGCAACACATGGCGTACCAAGTAAATTTAATGCCCATCCTCATGTTTCTGAAGATGGCCGCTTTTACCTTGTACATAATGGCGTTATCACTAATTTTTCTCAATTAAAAGACCAATATTTAAAAGACGTAAATTTTGTTAGTGAAACAGATACTGAGGTTGTTGTTCAATTAATTGGATATTTTGCAAATAAAGAAAATTTAACTGCTAAGCAAGCATTCAAAAAAGTTTTATCATTACTTGAAGGTTCTTCATATGCTTTCTTGATGATGGATCGTGAAGAACCAGAAACATTGTTTGTGGCTAAGAATAAGAGTCCTTTATTAATTGGTGTTGGGGATGGCTTTAATGTTGTCTGCAGTGATGCCATGGCAATGTTGAAAGAAACACATGACTTTATTGAACTAATGGACGGCGAAATGGTTATTGTTAAACCTGACTCTATTGAAATTGAAAATAAAGCTGGTGAAGCCGTATCACGTGATTCATATCATGTTGAAATGGATGATAGCGATTCAGAAAAAGGCGCATATCCATTTTACATGCTAAAAGAAATCGATGAACAGCCTGCTGTTATGCGCCGTTTATTGAGTGAGTATGTTGAAAATGAAGAAACTGTTAAAATAGATGATAATATTTTAAATGCAATGAAAGCTGCTGATCGCATCTATATTGTTGCTGCAGGAACAAGTTACCATGCCGGATTAGTTGGAAAAGAATTATTTGAAGGTTTAGCTAATGTACCAACAGAAGTACATGTTGCTTCAGAATTTGGTTATCATATGCCATTACTTTCAGAAAAACCATTCTTTATTTTCTTATCACAAAGTGGTGAAACAGCTGATAGCCGTCAGGTTCTTGTAAAAGTTAACGAAATGATGTATCCAAGTTTAACGATTACAAACTCAGCAAATTCTACGCTTTCTCGTGAAGCAACATACACGTTGTTATTACATGCTGGTCCTGAAATAGCAGTTGCCTCAACTAAGGCATATACAGCTCAAATTGCCGTTGAAGCACTTTTAGCAAAAGCGTTAGGAACAGTTACAAAACAAACAAAAGCTATTAATTTTGATGTTTATCATGAATTAACAATGGTTGCAAATGCTATGCAAGCTATGGTTGATGATAAAGACTCAATTAATGATTTAGCGAAAGAATTCTTAAGTGAAACACGTAATGCTTTCTATATTGGTCGTGGTATTGATTATGACGTTTCAATTGAAGCTGCACTTAAATTAAAAGAAGTCTCTTATGTTCAAACGGAAGGTTTTGCGTCTGGTGAATTAAAACATGGAACCATTGCCTTGATTGAAGAAGGCACACCGGTTGTTGCTATCATCACTGATAAACCGACTGCAAGTCATACGCGAGGCAATGTTCAAGAAGTTTTGGCTCGTGGAGCAAATACAATTATCATCTCAACAGAAGCATTAGCAAACGAGGGTGATCAAATTGTATTACCAGATGTTTCTGACTTATTAACACCGTTAGTAAGTATTGTACCTGCACAATTATTGGCTTACTATACAAGTCTAAACCGTGGCTATGATGTTGATAAACCTCGTAATTTAGCTAAGAGTGTTACTGTCGAATAAGATAGATTGAAGAAATGATATTACCTGTTTAAGGGTAGTATCATTTTTTTGTTTATTATTTGGTATAGACCTATTGCTTTTTTTAAAATGATATTGTATTATTGGACTATACCAATTAGAGAAATAAATAATTGAAAAGAGGACAATCAAATGAAATTAATTATTGTTAAAGACCAAAATGAGGGTGGCCAAAAAGGCTACGAAATTTTTAAAGCTGCTAAAGAAACAAACGCTAAAGTTTTTGGACTTGCTACAGGAAGCACACCGTTAACAACCTATGCTGCAATTGCAGCTAGTGACTTGGATTTTATGGATTCAACATCAGTTAACTTAGATGAATATGTTGGTTTAGGTGAAAAAGATTCACAAAGTTACCGTTACTTTATGAATGAAAATTTATTTAGTAAAAAACCATTTAAGACATCTTACTTACCTAATGGTCTTGAAAGTGATTCAGAAAAAGAAACAAAACGTTATGACAAAATTATTGAAGATAACCCAATCGATTTACAAATTTTGGGTATTGGTAAAAATGGTCATATTGGATTCAATGAACCTGGAACAGCTGAAGATAGCTTGACACATAAAGTTCATTTAACGGAGTCAACGATCAAATCAAATGCACGTTTCTTTGATAACGAAAATGATGTTCCCAAATATGCTTATTCAATGGGTATTGGATCAATCATGAAGTCGCACAAGATTTTACTTGAAGCTTTTGGTGAAAGTAAGGCAGAAGCTATTAAGGGAATGATTGAGGGCCCAATAACAGAAGACCTACCTGCAAGTTTCTTACAAAATCATGATGATGTAGTTGTCATTGTTGATGAAGCAGCTGCAAGTTTATTAAAAAATAAATAAAATTATCATCCATATGTAGAACTAATTCATTTAAAGCGTTAAAATAAATGGATTAGTTCTATTTGTGTTTCGTGCTTGCTTGACGGTTGATAGTAAGTCTAGTAACATGATGACAATTGTAAGAAAATACGTTTTTAGGAAGTTGAAAAAATGGTCGATTATAAAATTAGAGTAAAAAATGTCACAAAAGAATATGACTTATTTAAAACAAAATCTGAACATATCAAATCATTCTTTTCTTTTAAAAGTACGACGGTACCTCATTTTTGGTCTCTTAAAGGAATCTCAATGGATGTTATGAGTGGAGAAACACTTGGTTTAATTGGCGTTAACGGCTCAGGTAAATCAACGTTATCCAATATTATTTCGGGAATTATTCCACAAACAACCGGTATTGTAGATGTTCGCGGAGAAACTTCTATTATTGCTATCGGCGCTGGATTGAGAGGCCAACTAACCGGATTAGAAAATATTCGATTAAAAGGGTTAATGCAGGGCTTAACTAATCAACAAATTGATGACATTTTAGATGAAATTATTAATTTTGCTGATTTAGGTGATTTTGTTTATCAACCTGTTAAAAGCTATTCTAGTGGGATGAAATCTCGTTTAGGCTTTGCTATTGCCGTGCATATTGATCCTGATATTTTGATTATTGATGAGGCATTGTCAGTTGGCGATGATACTTTTTATCAAAAATGTGTTGATAAAATTAATGAATTTAAAGAACAAGGAAAAACAATTATTTTTGTTAGTCATTCATTAAAACAAATTGAAATGCTATGCGATCGTGTCGCATGGATCCAATATGGTGATTTAAAACAAGTTGGTCCTACTAAAGAAGTTGTCACTAAATATAAAGCTTATATTGATTGGTTTAAAAAATTATCAAAAAAAGAAAAAACAGCGTACCAAAAGAAACAAAAAGAGGCTCAAAAAGCGTTTAGTATCGATGACTATCTTATTAGTCAAGTAGACAAAGAAAGCGCTGATGAAGCAAATTTAGGCGTTTCAAAGCAAGTTGTTACCGAAAAGGTAAAAAAGGATTTCTATGGCTCTGTTTTAAATGAAAAAATGTCTAAACCAAGTAAGGTGCTTACAGCTGTGATTTTAGTCGCTGTGGTATTCTTTAGTTTAGTAAATATATCAGGGCATTCAATAAGTCATATTATTGAGAACCCAACAAGTATTGTTCATCCAGATAATACGAAATAATAGGAAAGTGTTGGCGTAGATAATTCGACAGCACTTTTTTAATACAAACTATTGACAACGCTTACATTAGATGTTATCTTAAGTTTGTAAGGTATATGAATTACCTTTATCAATTCTCTTTCTCTCTTATGCTAGCCACTATTGCGATGTAGTGGCTTTTTTTGTGCTTGTTGTACTTATTGTCAAATGTGTTTATACTTAATTAAGAGAATAGATGTAGAAAGTTGGGTTCAATATGAAAAGTCATGAAGTTTTATCATTAATTGAAGAAATTACTAGAAAAGATGGTTCTAAATATTTTGAATTATCGAACATGGTACAAAATGGGAGAGCGGAACTTGCAGTTCAAAGAGATTTATTGAAAGAAGTCCGTATTCTACAGTTAAATATTCCCAGATCATCACACGTTATTAATTATGAAAAATATATTAATCAAAATTTTGAAATGCCACTAGAAGCATTTACTGAATATCAAGAGTGGCATAAAACAGAAGAAGCTCAAAACGATTTGAATGCGATATTAAAAGACAATCATATTGAGTAAATATTACCAAAAATATCTTTACAAAATAGGTTAACCTATGGTATAAAATAGTATAGACAGAAATGAATTATAAAGATTGCTCAGTAGTTCAGCGGTAGAACGCTTGACTGTTAATCAAGATGTCGTAGGTTCGATCCCTACCTGAGCAGTATTCATAGAGGATGATCGACTTACTGCCGGTTATCTTTTTTTATTTATGAACTTAATTTTTTGAGTCCATTATAAGAAATTAATGATTAACTTGAATTATTTCTGAATACAGTTTAAAATTAAGAGATTGTAAGAAAGGGGGATTGCGAAATGTCATCAAACAACCATACAGGTGTCGGTAACGATCGTCGTCCAGTTAATACTCCAAACAAAAAGAACCGTCGTCGTAAACAACAAGAACTTGCTACTTTCTTAAAAGAAAGCAAAGCTAACGACGCAGCAGTTGCAGCAAAAAAAGCATAATTTAGTTAAATAAATGATGGCCACCGTTGATTAGAACGGTGGTTTTTTTGCATACTTTAGAATGAGTATTTTTTATTTAAATATATTTTTAGTACCTTTTAGCTTACAATAAAAGAATCAATAAACTGACTAATGGAGTGATTTAAATTGGCTAAGAATTTTTATGCGGTATATAAAGGACGTAAAACGGGTATTTTCACCAAATGGCCTGATGTAGCAAAATTGGTTAATGGGTACGATGGAGCGCGATACAAAGGATTTGAAACACGAGATGAAGCCCAAAATTGGATGGATGATGGGGCGCCTAGACCAACAGCAACAGGTAGTAAAAAAGGGTCAACAGCAGTTCATCAATCTGTAACTTTAACTTCAGATTCAATTCAAGTCTGGACTGATGGTGGTTCGAGAAATCATGGTAATAAATTAGGCGGTCATGTCTTAGCAGAAGATACTGCGGCATGGGCATTTTATATTAAAACACCGAGTGAAGCCTTTTCTGGTACAGATGGTGAAAAAGGTAAGACTAATAATCATATGGAAATTATGGCTTTTCTTCAAGCTATGAAAAAATTAATTGATTTAGGATTACGTGAAGAACACGTTGTATTTATATTAGATTCAAAGTATGTCTTGAACGCAATTCAAAAAAATTGGTTAGTAGGTTGGCAACGTCGAAATTGGAAAAAAGCGGATGGTCAAACGGTACTTAATGTTGAACTTTGGCAACAAGTTGCTGAATTAATACCCGCTTTCACTAATGTTGATTTTGAATGGACAAAGGGTCATGCAGATAATGAAGGTAATAATAAAGTTGATGAATTATTAAATGAAACAATGGATAAAATGTAAGATAGGTGAAGTGGATTTCTACTAATGTAGAGAGCCACTTTTTTTATTTAAATGAATTCAAATTAAGATGAATAAAAAAGATTAGGCAGTAAATTAAAACGTTTACTGAAAGCGGTTGCTAAAATTCTAACGCGGTGTTATTATATTCATGAAGATAGATATAGGGGGATGATTGACAATGGAAGCTGAAGAATTAGAACCAGGGCAATCCGAAGCGTTACAGGAATTTATTTCCAATCTAGATATTTTGAATGCTTTGGCAGATGAAAAAAGACAACGATTAATTATTTTGCTAGGTTCTAAGTCACGGCAAGAGTTAACGGTTTCTGAGCTGGTTGACCGCATGGCATTATCACAACCGGCAGTTTCACATCATTTGAAAGTTTTAAAAAATGTGGGACTTATTGATTACAAGCAAACAGGATTAAAACGTTTTTACTTTTTAACACCTGAAAAAACATTAAACCGTTTGGAACATTTAATTAAAATGATTCGTGAAGGCGAAAAATCGAAGGAGGAATAGATTATGACTCAAAAAGCATATATGATTGGTACAGGCGTTGGTAACTTAGCAGCAGGTATTTATTTAATTCGCGATGGTGGCTGGCATGGTGACCAAATTACGATGTTTGGTTTAGAAAAACATGGTGCTAATGATGGCGCTGCAGTTAAAGATTATGTGACTGAATATGGTAACCAAGGTTTGAGTAATCAAAAGGGATTCCTGGCTAAGGGTGGTCGTATGTTGAATGAAGAAACATATGAAAACTTATGGGATGTTCTTCGAGAAGTGCCATCATTGGATAATCCTGGAAAGACAGTTACAGATGAAATTTTAGACTTTGATCATGCACATCCAACACATGATATTGCACGTTTAATTGATAAAATGGATGGTATTAGAAATAAAGGCGGTAAGAATGATTACCGTCATATGCAATTTAATACACGAGATCGCGTTTTACTTACAAAATTAATGACGATGCCTGAATCAAAGGAATCAGAGATTAATGATATTAGTATTGAAAAATGGTTTGAAAATAGTCCACATATGTTTACAACTAATTTCTGGTATATGTGGCAAACAACTTTTGCCTTCAAAAAGGAAAGTTCAGCGATGGAATTACGTCGTTACATGAACCGAATGATTCTTGAATTTAGTCGTATTAATACATTGGAAGGTGTTACAAGAACACCATATAACCAATATGAAAGTATTATTTTACCAATGCGTAAATATCTTACAGACCGTGGTGTAACCTTTGTGGATAACCGTAAGATAACTGAATTTAAATTTAAAGATACAGCTTTACGTGATGATATTGTTGTCACTTGTCTTGAATATGAAGAAGTCGATAATGATAATAAAGTCGGCGAAATCATTATTAATGATGGCGATTTAGTATTTGATACGAATGGTTCAATTACAGATAGTTCATCAATGGGCGATATTGATACACCGATTGTGGAAAATATGGACTATGCACCTAGTGCTAAATTATGGAAACAAGCTACTGAACATTTCTATAACTTAGGTAAACCAGATAAATTCTTTAATGATCGACAACAAAGTGAATGGATGAGTTTTACAGTCACAACTGATAATCATTTAGCAGTAAATGAAATTGCACGGATTACACAACAAGAACCTGGTAATGCATTGAATACCTGGGTTGATAGTAATAATTTATTATCAATCGTGGTTCATCATCAACCTCATTTCCATGCTCAAAAAGAAAATGAGACTGTATTCTGGGGTTACTGTTTATATCCTCGTCGCAAGGGTGATTTTGTTCAAAAACCATTTATCGAGATGACTGGTCGCGAAATGTTAGAAGAATTATTAGGCCATTTGGCACAAACAGATACAGCTACGAACAATATTAGCCAACGTACAGATGAAATTATGGATAGTGTTGTTAATGTTATACCTGTTTATATGCCATATGCGAGTGCCTTATTTAACCGTCGCGCAATTGGTGATCGTCCTGACGTTGTACCTGAACATTCAAAGAACTTGGCCTTTATTAGTCAATTCGCAGAAATGCCATTTGATATGGTCTTTACAGAACAATATTCGTTCCGTTGTGCACAAATTGCTGTGTACAAGTTCTTAGGAATTTCAGATACGCAATTAACACCATTACATCATTATGAAAAAATGCCAAAAGTTTTGGCTAAAGCAACGAAAACAATGTTTAGATAAGTTGAAATAACGATTTATAAGAATTTTTATAAATCGTTATTTTTTTGATGTATAATTAAGATTCATTCTAATTCGGAGAAGGTGTCTTAATGATCAAAATAAATACAGTAGCTGATCAGATACAATTATCAGGTATTCGTCGATTTGATGAATGGGTCTCCAAAATAGACGGTATCGATAAGTTAACGTTAGGTGAACCTAATTTCATCACACCTCAACATATTATGGACGTTACAAAAACAGCACTTGATAACGGACGAACACATTATGAAGCCTCAGCCGGTAATCCAGAATTACGACAGGCAACGGCTGATTATTATAATGAAAAGTTTGAATTAGCTTATGACGCAAAGAATGTTTTAGTGACCGTTGGGGCAACTGAGGCAATTGCTACAGCATTAAAGACGGTAACAACACCAGGAGATTACATTTTAGTACCGGTTCCTTGTTATCCAGCTTACTTGCCATTAATGCAGTTACAAGGCGTTAAACCTATTTTTATGGATACACGTACGACGAACTTTAGGGTAACGGCAGAGCTTATTGAAAAGACATTGCAGGAAAATAAGAATAAAGCTATCGTTGGATTTATATTTAATTATCCAACTAACCCTACTGGTGTTTCTTATGGTAAAATTGAGTTATCTTCTATTAAAGATGTTTTGAAAAAACATGACATTTGGGTAATGAGCGATGAAATTTACTGTGAGTTAACCTATGAACAACCACATATTTCCATGGCTAATTTGTATCCTGAAGGGACAATTTTAATAATGGGATTGTCTAAATCACATGCAATGACCGGTTGGCGGATTGGATTTGTATTAGCGGAAGAACGATTAATTAATGCTATGAAAAAGGTCCATCAATATCACGTAACGACCGCGGCAACTTTATCACAAGTAGCAGCACTTGAAGCTGTTAAAAATGGGAAGCAAGATAGTGTACCAATGAGAGATGCTTATCATATTCGTCGTGATAGATTGGTAACAGCCTTAGAAAAATTAGGTTATAATTTAATTAAACCGGATGGCGCCTTTTATTTATTCGTTGAAATACCTAAAAAACTAAAATTAACGTCAGTTGAATTTTGTCAGCAACTTGCTCTGAAAGAAAAGGTAGCTGTTGTTCCAGGTAGTGCATTCACAGAATTTGGTGAGGGCTACTTTAGAATAAGTTTTGCTGCAAGTGATGAACAGTTAGCAAAACTCATCATCGCCTTGGAAAATAGTAAGCATTAAATTCAATTTATTAATCTAATTATGGTACGTTTGTATGAGTAAAAGGAGTGATTAAAATGGATGGAAATGTTGACTGGACAATTGCTGAGCTTAAAAAAATTGAAACAGAAGAAAACCAATTATTGATTGAAGCTACAATTGCGCTATTAAAAGATCAGTCAGTTGAAATTGAGAGCTTGCATGGCTCAATGGAAGGGCAGCTTTGGAGCCCAAGTAACTGGCGTAAGTAAAATCATCAATAATGGCAACAAAACAAGTGAGGAGTGACAATATGAATAATAGATTAGAAAAGTTGGACTTTGATATAACACCGGTAACTTTTAAACGCGTTTTAGTTGCCATAGATGAGGATGATTCTGAATCATCAATTTTAGCTTTTAATTATGCGGTAGCGTTAGCTAAGTTACAACAAATTCCTTTAGGGATTGTTTCAATATTAGAGACAGGTGATATGAATATTTTTGATTCTATGTCACCAGTTGTTATCAAAGAAAATAAACAATTACTTGAAGAAAGTATCGAACGCTATGTAGATAAGGCGCATGATTTTGGCGTTAAAAATGTACAAGCAATTGTTTCTGCTGGTAGACCAGGTTCCGAAATTGTTGAGAAGGTTATTCCAGATTTTAAACCGGATATTCTAATTTGCGGTTCAAAAACGAATACGCCAAGTAATTCAAAGAAATTATTTATTGGCTCTCAAGCTAGTTACATGGCTCAAAATGCACAATGTTCCGTTAGTGTCATCAGATAATATTTTAAAAATATGAATGTTAAAAGAGCGAAAAACTCATTTTACAGTTTTTTGCTCTTTTTTAATAAAAAAATAACATAATTGTTCGTATATATGATAAGATTAACCATAGTAAATTAAAATATAGTGAGGATGGTTAAATTGAAATATTATAAAGCGTACCGAATTAGTCTTGGGTGGCAAATTTTAATTGGATTAATTTTAGGAATTATTATTGGTGCTATTGGGTATCAAAATAAACTCATTATTAACTCACTTCAACCGCTGGGAACCATCTTTATTAATATGATCAAAATGATTGTCTTACCGATTGTTGTTTCGTGTCTAGTGGTCGGAATCGCCAATATGGGAGATATCCACAAATTAGGTAGAATCGGTGGAAAAACATTAATTTACTTTGAAATTATGACAACAATTGCGATTGCATTAGGATTAATTGTTGGTAACTTAACTAAACCAGGACAATTTATAGATATTACAGCTTTAAATAAAGTCGATATTAGTCAATATGTTACAACTGAAAAATCAACCTCTACTGGGTTGAGTACGATTTTAATGCATATTGTGCCAACTAATATTTTTGATGCACTTGTTAAAGGCGATATGCTGCCTATTATCTTCTTTTCCGTTTTATTTGGACTTGGGACAGCAACGCTAGGTGAGAAGGGAAAACCGATTATTGATTTCTTCTCAGCTGTATCTGAAGTTATGTTCAAAGTGACAAACTGGGTAATGAAATTGGCACCTATCGGTGTTTTTGCATTAATTGGTGTCACAATAGCACAATTAGGCGTTTCTGCTTTAAAACCATTAGGGTTCTTTATTATTGTGACCTATATAACGATGATATTTTTTGTTATTGTAGTAATGGGTCTTGTTGCTAAATTATTTAAAATTAATTTAATCGTCTTATTAAAGGTAATTAAGGATGAAATGATTCTTGCTTTTTCAACGGCTAGTTCTGAAGCAGCACTGCCTAAAATTATGGAAAAAATGGAAAATTTTGGTGTTAAAAAGGGAATTGTTTCTTTTGTTGTTCCAACAGGATATACATTTAATCTAGATGGATCAGCAATTTATCAGTCAATAGCTGCTCTGTTTTTAGCACAGGCTTATCATATTAATTTATCAATTGGACAACAAGTTACATTATTAATTGTATTAATGATTACGTCTAAAGGGATGGCTGGAGTACCTGGTGCATCATTTGTCGTCCTATTAGCGACAATCTCAACTATTGGTGTTCCTGCTTCGGGGTTGGCTTTTATCGCTGGAGTTGATAGAATTATAGATATGGGTCGTACAACCGTCAATGTTGTTGGTAATTCATTAGCAGCTGTTATTATCGCACAATCAGAAAATGAATTTGATCGTGAAAAGAATCAAAAGTATTTAGAAAAATTGAACATTAAGTAACCTTAAAAAGGGGGCTTTCGGAAAAAAATGACGAAAGAAATTAAATTAAAATGGTTGTTAATAGGTTCAGTGATTAGTAGCGCAGGTTCGAGTTTCGTCTGGCCGTTAACAACAATTTACATGCATAACTATTTAGGTAAAAGTTTAACATTTTCTGGAATTGTACTATTAATAAACTCAGTTGCGACTATTATTGGTAATTATGCTGGTGGTTATTTATTTGATAAATGGCGACCTTATTATGCGACATTGGTAGGAATCGTAATTGCATGGCTAGCTGTTTTAGGCTTAGTTTTCATGCATGGTTGGCCAGCGTATCCAATTTTGCTAGTTATTTTGGGTCTTGGTAACGGGATTGTGGCAACAATTTTAAATTCATTTGCGGCCACAATTAGAAGAAAAGATAGTCGATATGTTTTTAATCTCTTTTATTTAGCTTTAAATTTAGGGATTGTTATTGGGACATTATTAGTTGGATACGTGATTGAAGTTAGTGTCACAATGGTCTTTGTATCAGCATTAATTTTATATTCAATATTTTTGATTACTGCTATTTTAGCGTATAGAGTTGATCCAATACGAAAAAAAGTGAAACCAACAAAATCAGAACAATCAGGTCGTGTTAATCCTAAAGTCTGGATTATCGGCGCAATGTGGTTAACATTCCTGGTTATTTGGTTGAGTTATGAGCAATGGCAAAGTAATTTATCAATTTATATGGATAAGTTAGATATTCCATTGAGTCAATATAGTTTATTATGGACGATTAATGCAGGACTCATTGTTTTTGGACAACCACTAGTGACGCTTGTAACGAGAACAATTGCTAAGTCATTATTTAGACAAATTATTATGGGTGTTGGCTTATTTGCGTTATCATTTACAACACTTATTTTTGCGAAAGACTTTTCTCATTTTGTTTTTTCAATGGTCTTGTTGACGTTAGGTGAAATGGTCGCATTCCCAGCCATTCCGGCATGGATTAATGAACTGGCCGAGCCAGGTCAAGAAGGTAAGGCACAAGGAACGATTAATATTGCCGCATCTATTGGTAAAGCGTTAGGACCATTAGTTGGTGGAATCGTAATTGAACGATTGTCGTACAACGGGTTGTTCGTTGGTTCGACATTATTAATCTTACTTGCCTTGGCAGTTGTTGTTATTGCAACTAAGAAAGTGAATATACGATCGTAAAAAAAACACAACTTTAAAAAAGTTGTGTTTTTTTTATTCTAAATCATTAAAATAGGCTAATAAATCAGTCGTAGATAGGTTGGCACGTTTCTCACCTGATAAATCAGATTGAATCTGACCATCATTTAAGACAATTGTTCGATTACCATATGATAATGCGTCCTCTAAGTGATGCGTAATCATTAGACAAGATAATTGTTCTTGTTCAACAATTTCGGCGGTTAATTTTAATAATTCTTGGCTTGTTTTAGGGTCGAGGGCAGCCGTATGTTCATCTAGTAACAGTAAGTCAGGTTGAATCAAAGTTGCCATTAGGAAACTTAATGTTTGGCGTTGACCACCAGACAAGTTACCAGCAGGCGTATTTAAATGTTCTGACAAACCATTTGGCATCTTAGCGGTTAATTCGCGAAATTGTGCCATTTTTTGTTTTAAATGACGAGGTTTAAAACGACGGTGACTACCTCTATTTAAGGCTAATAATAGATTTTCAGCGACTGTCATTCTAGGTGCTGTGCCCATTTTAGGATCTTGAAAAACACGACTAATATAATTTGTCCGTTTAATATCATTTTCATTCGTAATATTTTTATTGCGTAACATAATTTTGCCACTCGTTGGTTTAATATTACCAGCAATTGTATTGAAAAGGGTCGATTTACCAGCACCGTTAGTACCAATTACAGTTATAAAATCGCCTTTATTGATGGTGAGGTTTAAATTTTTTAAGATTTGTTGCTCCTCAGAAGTACCGGTATTAACGGTAGTGACGATATTGAAAAGTGAAAAAATGGGTTCAGTCATTTTGAATGGCCTCCTTCAAACAAAGTATTTAGTCTTAGCGCTTTTCGGAGAGTTGGTAACATTAAACAGAATGCTAAAATAATAGCAGAAATTAATTTTAAATCGTTTGCGTTAAAGCCTAATGTTAATACAATTAAAATAACAAATCGATAGAAAATACTACCAATGACAACGGCAACTAAACGTGCTGTTAATGATAAGTTACCAAAAACAACTTCACCGATAATAATTGCAGCAAGCCCAATGACAATCGTTCCGATACCCATACTGATATCAGCATAGCCATTATTTTGCGCGATTAGCCCACCGGCAAGTCCGATGAAGCCATTTGAAACCATTAGTCCTAAAATCTTCATACGATCTGTTTGGATACCAAGTGAGCGCGCCATTTTTTCATTATCACCGGTTGCGATGAAGGCTTGGCCTAATTCGGTATTTAAAAAGAAAGCGAGTAAACCAATACTAATGATAACCAGAATGAGTCCTAATACAACGGAATCAAAAGATGCAGGAAGATTAGTTAGAATGTGAGCTGAAAAAATTGTATTTTGTCCAAGTAAACTGATATTTGCTTTTGTTAAAATTCGTAGGTTAATTGAATATAAACTTGTCATGACAAGGATTCCAGCTAATAAAATCGGGATTTTACCTTTTGTATAAAGTAACCCGGTGGCTAGACCAGCTAGTGTCCCTGCTAGAAATGCAAAAAATGTGGCCAGAAGCGGGTTAACTCCGTGGATTAGACAAATCACAGTTACGCTAGCGCCCATTGGAAAAGTACCTTCGACAGTCATATCAGGAAAGTCTAAAATTCTAAATGAAAGATAAAGACCAAGACCTAAAACCCCCCATAGGAGTCCTTGTCCGATAGCAGATACAATAATTGTCATTTGATTAACTCTCCTTTATTTTTGGCTTGATCAATTAATGCTTGTGGAATTGTAATATTTAAGGCTTTTGCTGTTTTTAAATTAATGATAAGATCACCTTTTTTTACAAAATTAATTGGTGTTGTTGCAGGGACACTTTTTCCAGAAAGAACGGCAGCAGCCATTTTACCAGTGGCTACACCTAAATCATATTGGTTAATACTAATAGTTGCCAAGCCGCCATTTTTGACCATTGTATCTACTGCAGGGAAAATTGGAATTTTAGCTTGTGTCGCATTTTTAACTAGGGTCTGCATACTTGATGCTACTGTGTTATCCGTGGGGACATAAACGGCATCAACAGATGCTACGAGCGATTGTGACACTTGGTCAACATCATTTGTAGAGGTAATTGTTGCCGATTTAACTTCTAAGCCTGATTTGATCGCTGCAGATTTAAATTGTTGATACTGTTTTGTAGCTGAATCGTCACTTGATGTGTAAAGGACACCCACGGTTTTCATATTAGGCATTAGTTCCTTCATTAAAGCTAACTGTGCTTTAATAGGTGCTTGATCAGAAACACCGGTGATATTATTACCTGGTTTCTGATTGTTGCTAACTAAACCAGAACCTTTTGGATCAGTAACGGCACCTAAAATAATTGGTGTTTTTTTAGTTACATTAGCTAAAGATTGTGCAGAGGGTGTTGCGATACCAATCATGAGATTAACATTTTCATTATTAAACTTGTCACTCATTGATTTTAAATTACTTTGATCAGCTTCAGCATTTTGGAAATCAATATTCACAGACTTACCAGGTACGTAACCTTCTTTTTCTAATCCAGCAATAATTCCTTTATGAATCGCATCCAGTGCAGGATGTGTTGTTAATTGAAGAATACCAATTGTTGGTACTCCTTTAGCGTTTGAAAATGTTGTTGGTTGAAGTGTTGAGAAAAAAGCAATCACTAAGAATAAAAATAACGCAATAATGGTTCCAATTAATCGTTTCATTTTATAAGTACCCCTTTAAATTTTAATAAAAAAAGACAGTCCTCAGATTCGAGGGCCGTCTTGAAAGACAAAACCCCCGCATGAATATACTGATATCCATACAGGGGTTTTGATTTATAGAAACCAAACCGATATACAGATACAATCTGAATAGACAGATTATATCTGTAAAAAAACAGACTACAATCTGAATAACCGGCTTTGCCAACGATTATTAAGTTTTACTTGTGAATAAGTCATAGGCTTGATTTCCTCTCTGAGTTAGTTGATAAATGTAGTATAGATAAATCTGATATTATTGTCAAATATTATTTAAAAGATTTTAAAAGTTATAAAGAGTATAATTTAGAAAACAACAAAATTGATTCGACATTCATAGTGCGGTATGATATTTTTATTGGGAATAGCGCACTATGAATTCATATATGAGGTGAAAAACTATGAAAAAATCGTTAAAGATTGGTATTAGTATCGGAAGTATTTTAGTTTTGGGAATTCTTGGTGGAGCAAGTTTCAATCAAAGTATGCATTTTAATAAAGGCATCACAATTAATGATACAGATGTCAGTGGATTAAGTGTTGATAAAGTTATTAGTAAGTTAAAAAATGAAACGTCAAAAAATGTTATTTATGTAGGTAAAACAAAAATAGTCGATGCAAAAGATACAACAACTGGTTTTACTGATGAAGATAAGCCAGCGATTAAAGCATTGTTGAAGAAGCAACGTACCATTCTTCCTTCAAATGTTAAGAAAAATTATGCGATTGTTCCACAAAAGTTGAATACAACAGTTAAGGATCAATTAAAAGCACAATTAAAAACCCAACTAACAAAGTTAAATAAAACAAGAACAGTGGCTGTTGATGCAAGTCCCATTTTAAAAAATGGAAAAGTATCAGTAACACCTGAGAAAAAAGGGAATCAATATAATGTTAAGCAAATTTTAGCTGCCTATGATAAGGCTGGCTATAGTAGCATTACGAAGTTGAAGGATACTGAACTCCAACCTTTATCTGCTGACAGTAAAACAGTTAAAGCTGATACTGAAAAATTGGATACACTAGCTGCTAGACAGACTGTTTATACCGTTCAATCAACGAAGTATACGTTGAAGGGTGCAGATATTCTTAAGCAAGCAACTGTTGAAGATGGTAAATATGTTGTTGATACGAGTGGTATTTCTGCAAAAGTAGATGAAATTAATAAGAAACAAGCAACATTGAATAAAAAGTATAATTTTAAAACGGCTACAGGAAGTACTGTTCCAGTTAGTGGACAATCATATGGTTGGGCCCTTGGAATGAATGACTCAGTGACACATATTTTGACAGCGTTAGAAGATGGTACTGCAGCTATTGACGCAACCAATGATAAATATGGTGTTGGCTATAATACTTATGGAACTGGTTACACAACGACTGCAAATGATGGACTTGGAGATACGTATGCTGAAGTGTCAATTGCGCAGCAGAAAGTTTGGATCCATAAAAATGGCAAGGTTGTTTTAACAACTGATGTTGCAACTGGTAAACATAGTACTGGTGAAGATACAACTAAGGGTGTTTGGTATATTATGTACAAACAAACGCCATCAATACTTAAAGGTAGTGAAGTTGGTAAAGCTAATTATTCTGTCAAAGTTAGTTACTGGGCTCAATTCACAAATAGTGGAATTGGTTTCCATGACGCTAGTTGGAGAACAAATTGGTCTAAAACAGCTTATCTTAAAGATGGTTCTGGTGGTTGTGTTAATACAAAACCAGCCGCAATGGCAACTTTATTTGCGAACGTTTCACAAAACGAACCTGTTGTTGTTTATTAATTTAAGGCTTAATCAGTTATTAAACTGGTTAGGCTTTTTTTAATGATTTATTATTAATAACTTCATAGATAAGTCATAAAGCCAAGGTAGTATGAACCTATACCAGAAAGGAAGTTTAACAAAATGAAAATAGATAAAAACAAAGATAATAAATTAATAAGTGATAATATCGTTTCTGCACAAGTCATTGCGTTGAACAATCATATTATTACTGTAAAAACTGAAAATTCAGAAATTATAAAAATTAAACAACCAAATAGTACAAAAAATGACAAGATATTTCTAGAGACAATGAAAGATATTTTACGGTCGGGATTGTGGATTCCTGTGAATCGAGTCATGCAAATTATAATGCGTTATGACTGGTTTGATACGCCATTTGAAGAATATAGTTATGTATAGAAATCATGTATAATAACGTTAGAGGTGGCAGAGATGACGATTAAATTAATTGCAGTAGATTTAGATGGTACATTTTTAAGGGATGATAAATCATACGATAAAGAAAGATTTTCGCATCAATTTGAAAGGATGCAACAACAGGGAATACATTTTGTGGTGGCAAGTGGGAATCCAACCTTAGCCATTGAACAATATTTTAAAGAAATTAAAGATAAAATTGGTTACGTTGCTGAAAATGGAGCAGTCATTCAAGATGCAAAAGAGTTATTGAAAGAATACATTTTTGAAAATAGTCTCTATCAAGAAACGATTCAGTATTTGAAGGAAACATTCACTGAAACAGGACTATTAGCGGTTAATAATCAAGGAGGTTTCTATGATAAACGGGAATCTGATACATTTATTCAAGATGTAAATGATTATTATCCGAAAGTAACCGGAGTCGATAATTTGGTATCACTTAATCAAGGAATTTCTATGCTGACGGGTCATTTTCCCGTGTCGTTATATGAAAGAATATCATTACAATTAAATACTGAAATGAATAATAAACTTCAAGCAAAAGCGTCTGGATTTGGTTATATTGATATTAATTTAGTGAACGCGACAAAGAAAAACGGCATAAATTTACTACAAAATCGTTGGCATATCTTGGATGAAGAAGTTGCGACATTTGGGGATAATGATAATGATCAAGAAATGTTGGCGTTCACGCCGAATAGTTTTTCAATGGCTAGCGGATCAAGATTAGCTAAAAAAACAGCAAAACACATCATTGGGTTGAATCAAAACGATAGTGTTTTGGATAGCATTGATGATATTTTAAATCATAAATTGTAAAGAAACGTTCTTTTTCAAGGGGCGTTTCTTTTTAGTCCTTTGTATCCGTTTACTTATGCAGTATAATAGAGTTATTAAAGCATAATCGGAGGAATGTAATTTTGACAGTCAAGATAATTGCAGTGGATTTAGATGGTACATTTTTAAGAGATAATAAAACGTTTGATGAAGTTAGATTTAGTCATCAATTAGTTGAACTAAAAAATAAAGGGATTCATTTCGTGGTAGCAAGTGGAAATCAAGTTATGAAAATTAAAGATATTTTTAAACGTATCTCTGGTGAAATAGGTTACGTTTCAGATAACGGTGCGGTTATTTATGATGGCAACACCCATATCAGATCATTTAATATTGATCCAGCCGTATTTGAAAAAACAGTTTTATATATCCAAAAGGTATCGCCAAATTATGGAATCTTAGCATCAACAGATGAGAGTGGGTATATTGATGCAAGTGAGTCTGATAACTTTGTAGAAATGGCTAATACGTACTATCCAGACATTATTAAGGTCCCTAATTTAAGTAAGGTTGAAAAAACTATTTCTAAAGTTACGATTAATGGCCCCATTGACGAATATAAAACATTTGCGGTTAAATTAAAAGAAAATGTTGATGAATCATTAGTTGCAAAAGTTTCTGGTTTTGGATTTATTGATATCAATGTTAAAGAGGCAACAAAACAAAATGGGTTAAATGCTTTGCAAGAATTATGGGATGTAAAAGATGATGAAGTAGTAACCGTTGGAGATAATGATAATGATGCTGAGATGTTGGCATACACACCATTAAGTTTTGCAATGGAAAAGTCTTCAAATATGGCAGCTAAAATGGCAAATCATCGTATCGGTTCAAATCAAGATGATAGTGTCTTAGATTTAATTGATGACGTTTTAGCAGGTAAATATTAAAATATAATTTAGATAATGACGTAAAAATAAGTGATGATTTTCACTTATTTTTTTACAAAAAAAACCACTTTCTTGTGAAAGTGGCAGATAATTAAATTTATTTAGAAACAACGCTAAAACGTTCTTGATGATGTGAATTAGATTCAATTTCATCAACCAATGCGATAGAGAAGTCGGCATAGCTAATTTCACTATTACCTTGTGAATTCATTGTTAAAACGTCCCCGGCAATTTGATAGTGGCCTGTTTTTTCGCCACTAGGATTGAAAAAAGCAGCTGGTGAAATATAGACCCAATCTACATTTGAAACGGTACGGAGTGTGACTAAAGCATCACGCATATTTTGGGCTGTTGCTTTAGCACCTTCAGGGAAGTCAGGTGTATCACCAAGTAACAGTGTTTTTTCAGAATTAACGAAAAGACTACTTGCGCCACCAACAATAACGAGCTTAACCTTAGTATCAGCTAAGATATCCGTTAAATGTTTTAATGATGTTTGATGAAGATTTTCTTGACCAAATGGAGCGTTAAAAGCATCTACAATAACATCAAATGATTCTAAATCAGCAGTTGTTAACTTGAAAAGATCTTTTTCCATAAAAGGAACATCTTCTGTTAATTTGCTTTTATTTCTAATAATAGCAGTAACATCTAAATGACGAGAAACGGCCTCTTTTAATGTAGATTGTCCTTGTTTACCAGTTGCACCAATAATTCCAATTTTCATTTTATAACTCCCTTTCTAAGTAACTGTCTTCACAATAGTTGAATGACATTTTTTTGTCAAAGAATAAGTCGTCAGGTTACATCTTTATTTTAACTGATAAATATGGTATGTTTATAGTTGTTATGGGGACGTTCAGGATTCGACAGGTATAGGTTGAGCTTGGATTGCGTTTCGAAGTTTGCGTCTTCGTTAAAACGCTCAGTTAAATTATAACTGCAAAAAATAATAGTAATACTTACGCTTTAGCTGCTTAATAGCGCTCTAACGTAGATCCTCCTAGTATCGTCCATGTGCTAGATCTGGGTCCTAAATTAAGTGGACTTACGTTAACTTCTTCCACCTGGAGAAGTTAAAAGAGACTAATCAGGTTAGTCAGACGTGTTAGCCCTGTTATACGGCGCTACGGTTGGCGAATTTTAAATAGTATAACTATGAACGTAGATGTTTGAGTGGCAATATGCTTGGACGCGGGTTCGACTCCCGCCGTCTCCATTTTACACATTGAATAGGTTTGAATAAGGTTGAAAACCGTTATAAAATAACGTTTTTGCATTTTAAAAGTTTGAATAAGATTGAATGAGTTTGAATGCAAATTAAGGTGTTTTTAAGGTGATTTTTGACAATCCTATTCAACATAACAGATGAAAAGATGACTTGATTCGACGAGTTATCTTTTTTATTTTGCCATAAAATTAGAGGTCTATTATGAAAAAATAAATTAATTTGTTAGAAATTACGGACACAAAAAATGACCATTTACAAAGGATTATTTTTGTAAGTAGTCGTTTTTTACGAACTTTATATTAAAATAAAGGTATAAACCAAGAAAGAATATAGTTAGTAACCATATCTAATATTGGAGATAGAGGTTAACTCTTTTAATTTTTTAGATTGATTGTCAGATAAAGGTTGTTCATCATTCTTGATGGCTTTAGAAAGATCTAAGTTCATGCGACTTAAAATGAATGGAACAGAAGAACGTTTTTGTTTTAGTTCTTCGAGATAAGCTTGTAACGTAACTTTAAGTGTATTATTACCATTATTTGTACTTAAATCAGTTAATAAATCGGTAATAATTTGTTCGGCCTGTTTTCCACGATCATCTCCGCCGGAAAACCATTTTAATTTATTCATAGACTAGAACTCCTTAATTTATTTGTATTAACTAATAATATATTAAAATATATAAATTAAAGAGAAATAGTTAACATAATAAATGATAAATATGGTCCCATTTGATCATGAAAATATAAATTAACCTACCAGTTTATGCCTGCCATATTTGTTGGAAGTATATTTTATCTTTAAAAAGTGGAATTATTTTTAGTTGATTTAATGACTAATCTTTGTAATACTAAATTTATAAAAAATTTAGGGGGGTTCGTATGTCAAAAGGTAGAGTTGAAGCGTTCACAGATGCTGTAGTTGCTATTATTATGACAATCATGGTTTTAGAGTTAAAAGCACCAGAGGGAGACACATTTTCAGATTTAATACCGCTTCAAAGTACTTTTTTAGCTTACGTATTAAGTTTCTTTTTAATTGGTGTCACCTGGAATAATCATCATCACATGTTCCAATTGGCGGATAAAATCAATGGGCGGGTGTTGATTGTTAATACTGGATTTATGTTTGTAATGTCATTCATGCCATTTGCAACAAGCTGGGTTGGTGAACATTATAATAAATTTGCGCCTGCCTTTTTATATGGCCTTGTCTTTCTATTATTTAATATTATGTATGTAGTATTAACTAATGAATTACTTCGAGCAAATGGGCCTGAATCAAATTTAGCAAAAGCAATTAAAAATGACAATAAAACATGGGTGTCGTTATCTTTTTCACTTATTGGCTTGATGTCAGTATTTATTAAACCAGAGTTGGTGTTAATTTTTTGTCTGATTGTGCCATCAATTTGGTTTATACCTAATCGATTAATTGAAAATTTCTATAAAGACAAATGAAAAACAGTTCCAACAAGAAATTTCTTGTTGGAACTGTTTTTTTAAATTATTTAATGTATCGAACTGCGGTACCATATGCGGCAACTGATTGCATATCTTGACCAATTGAACCGGAATCAAAACGCATCATAACAACTGCATCAGCACCCATGCTTACTGCATTGTCGCGTAAACGATCAATAGCAGTATCTCTTGATTCAGCCATCATTTCTGTGTAGGCCTTAATTTCGCCACCGACAATATTTTTAAGACTGGCACCAATGTTTTTGATAACATTTTTAGATTGTGTTGTAAGGCCAAAAACTTCCCCAATTACTTCATATTCTCTACCCGGAATACTTTCCGTTGTAACGACTAGAATTTTATCTGACATCTATAAAACCTCCCTTTATTAGTATCTTCATAGTAACATAGTTATTTTATAAGACACTACAAATTTGAACTGATTATTTTGCCTCTTGGAGGACTTTAATTGTTTTAACTTTAACATTGGTTGTAGGTTTATCACTTGAATTAACTGCAACTGCTGCAATTTTATCAACAACATCCATCCCTTTGATAACTTGACCAAAGACAGTATAAGTACCATCAAGTGAAGGTGTACCACCATTTTTGTATGCATCAATAATTTTTGACGGTGTGCCATCTTTAATATCAGCACTAGTACTTACATCTTGGTTATTTTGAACAATGTAGAATTGACTACCAATTGAATCAGGTTCTGACGTTTGTGCCATCGCTAAAGCACCACGAATATGATAAAGGTTACTTGAAATTTCAGCACCGAATGTATGACCATAAATACTTTCACCACCAGTACCATCCCCTTTAGGATCGCCACCTTGAATCATAAATTCGTTAATAACACGATGGAAGAGGGTATTATTATAGTAACCTTTTTTACTATGAGTAATAAAATTTTTCACAGCTTTTGGTGCATATTCCGGGAATAATTTGATTTTGATATTTCCCTTTGTTGTCTGAATATCTACGACAGCTTCCTTTTTTGTTACTTTTGAACTAAGTTGTGGTAGTTCAACGTTTGACGCTATACTGGATGAAGAAGTAGTAGTTTCCGTATCGTTTGTTGTTTCTGCATTTTGATGGTAGAAGAAGAACCCAATTCCCCCAAGAATAATGATAATAATTACTGCAATTAAACCAATCATTTTTTTGTTTTTCATATTAACCCCAAACTTTCTTTATTTAATTACTCTAGTTTAACGTACGAGGTAGAAGTTATACAAGTCTTAACTTAAACATCCAGTTTAGCGCTTGTATATAGTCATTATGATTGTTATATTTAACATATATAAATGGGGATAACTCACGGTTAAATGAGGATTTAATACTTATATGAACGTTATCAATTGTGAACGATATAAAAATTTACATAGTTAGAGGATTACAATACAATTATCGAAATAGATTAGTCAGATTTTGTATTGTTAAGAAAAGTAGTAGGGGGTTACATTGTGTTAGTTGCTAACAAATTGGGAAATTTAGATTTATACATAGAAAAAATAATAAATAATGTCATGGCAAGAGATGTGACTCGTGTCACAGAATCGGGGATGGCATAATGGTAAAACAAAATAAGAAAGATAAAGTAAGATGGCGTCATCGTCATCCATGGATTTTTAGAGGTATTGCAATATTTGGTGTTTTATTTTTATTAGGACTTACGACGATAAGTATTTATATTGCGACAGTTATTAAGTCCGTGCCAACAGTTACAAGTCAGGAATTAATATCTGATGCCAGTTCAAATATGTATGATAAAGATGGCCAGTTAATTTGGTCTTCAGCGCTGAATAAACGAGTTTATGTTAAGTCAAAAGACATTCCTGAAACATATAGTAATCTGTTATTAGCAACAGAAGATCAAACATTTTACAAAGACGCGGGATTTTCGCCCTCCGGCTTATTTAATGCGGGACTTTCTTCCATTAAATCAGCTGTAGGTAAAGGGTCAGCTCGAGGTGGATCAAGTATTGAGCAACAGTTAATTAAATTAACTGTTTTTTCAACGAGTAATAAAGATCGGACTGTAGACCGGAAAATAAAAGAATTTTTCTTAGCGCAACAGTTATACCATAATTATAGTAAGAAACAGATTTTAGAGTTTTATGTTAATAAAATGAGTCTAGGCGAAGGATCATATGGGGCACAGACCATTTCAGAAACATATTTTGGTAAAACTTTAAAACAATTGAGTATTAGTCAACAGGCAATTATAGCTGGATTGGGCCAAGCCCCTTCTACCTATAATCTATATTCAAACCCTAAAGCCGTTCAAACACGCCGAAATATAATATTAAAAACAGGGCTTGAAAATAAGGTAATTACAAAGAAACAATATAAAACAGCTGTCGCAGAATCAGTGACAAAAGATTTACAGAAACGCCATTGGATGGAAAATTCTGTTACAAAAAAAATTCTTGAAAATAATGCTTATGTTACTTCTGCCTTAGAACAAGTTAGCGATAAAGGGTACGATTTAGCTAAAACACCATTACAAATTACAACAGCGCTTGATTCAAAGCAAAATGCGGCTGTTAAAAAATTAGCTGATAATAAAAAGTATTATCAAAATTCAGCAGAACAATCTGCAATTACCATTACAGATCCTAAAACAGGAAATGTTGTTGCTCAATATGGTGGACGTCATCAAAAAACTGCCTTCAGTTATAATCGGGCAATTTCTACGCAGCGTTCGTCAGGATCAGGAATTAAGCCTCTATTAGATTATGGTCCTGCTATTGAATACTTTGGGTGGGCAACCACGCATGCCTTAGATGGCACTTCATATACTTATCCGGGAACTAATCTTGTTGCTCAGAATTTTGATAATGTGAGTTATAAATCAATAACGATGCAAAACGCATTACGAGTTTCGGCTAATACACCAGCAATTAGAACGTTAAATACTGTTGGGAGTGCAAAGGCTAGCCAATTTTTAGCACAAGTAGGGATGGCTCAAAATAATGCACCTGCTGGGTCGCAGGCTATTGGACTCGATGTTTCTACCGAACAAATGGCGACAGCATATGGCACCGTTTCAAATGGCGGAACCTATCATGCGGCTCGTTACGTCACAAGTCTAAAATTTTCAGATAATAGTGTTAAAAAATATGAGGTAAATAGTAAACGTGCTATGAAGGCCTCAACAGCATTTATGCTAACGTCAATGATGGAAGGCGTACCTAATACTGGTGGGACAGCGCCTTCTGCAAGAATTGATAATGTTCATCAGGCAATGAAGACAGGGACCGTCGGTTATTCTGCTTCATCGGGATTTCCAGCGAATGCAAATATGGATGTCTGGATGAATGGGTTCACTAAATCAACTTCTATTTCGATGTGGTTAGGGTATGATGAACCAATGAAAAAAGGACATTATATTACTGATGCTGCATCTGCAATGACAAATGTTAATTTATATCGTGACCTAATGGTACATTTTTCAAAAGAAAAGAATGCTGATAATAGTGAGTGGACAAAACCATCAACTGTTACACAATTGTCAGGAACTGGTCTTACAGCTCAATATGAACCTAACGATAAAGTAGTAACGTTAGGCGTTAAAGAGCCAGAAAAAATTGATTTAAAAAAAGCTAAAATATATAAAACGTATTTGTCTAAAAAGATTTCTGAGGACACGTTAAAAATTAAATTAGAGGATCCTTCATATCACAAGAAACCTGAAGCATATAAAATTGGTTCATGGGAGCAGTCGACTCAGAAAAAATTAAATAATGTTCAGAAAAAATTAGACAAGGCTAATAATGGCATTAAGGCGGCTAAAGAGACGTTAGAGGGTGAATAAAAATGGAACCGAGATCAAGAGGGACAAAGCAAACAGGAAAAAAAACTGTTAACCGAGAAAATAAAACAGATTTTAAACCAGAACAAGCTAGTCATAAATCGATACGACAATTTTTAAAGTGGGCGTATCGTATTTTGTTGTTTATTGCGGTTAGCTTGAGTATTTGGAGCGTCTACACGGTTATCAATCGTTATCAAATTAGTCTTGATTGGTCCAAAAATGATAATTCAAAATTAACAATGGCAAATCAAACGCCAGACTCACTCTACGACTCTAATGTTAAGTCTAAAGAAGCAAAACAAAAGTTTAATGAAATTTATGCAGATAGTTACAACATTAAAACAGAGGAGTTAACGGCTAAAGCAACTTCAAGTGAAATGAAAAAATTAGATGATACATTATCAAATATTTCTAAGAATTCACGTGCTGATTATCAGACAAAATATGATAATTTATTAAAAAAAGTGAAAGTGAATTCATTATACCAAGATATATTTGTTAAGAATGACGAACAAATAGTTAAAGGGAATGTGACCCCTGAAACGATTCAAAAATTGAATAATGAACAATTTGGGTACATTAATCAGTTATTGATTAATTCTTCAAATAAAGATCAATTTGCCAATCGAATTTATACACTTCAAAAAAATTTGGCAAAAGATGCAATAGCAATAAACGGTGTAATGGCTATTGCTATGAAGACTGCCACGTATGACTCTTTGTCAGGTAATGTAGAAATATTGAAAAAGAGTACAAGTCAGCAAATAGATGACTATACGAATGCTGTCAGTAAATTACACTATTCATGGAATAATCTTGCCTTTTTAAATCAAATTGAAGAAGTGATAGCTAAAGATTTAGCCACACAGACAGAACAGTATCAGGTATTTGATGATTATAAAAAAGATCTTTCAGATAAGAAACAAGCCGATAAAAAGTTGGTTTCACTTGAAGAAACGTTATCTCATGCATTAAAAAAACAAGCTGAAGATAAGAAACAAGCTGAAATTTATATAAAAGTTCCTAGATTTGGATCTCAATCGGAAGCGCAAAAGTGGGCTGATAAAAACCACATAGGAATTGCATTTGAACAGAGATGGTCTGGGAAAAACACGATATTATCGGAACCGAGTGAAGGAAATTTACTTAAGCGAACAGCTAAATTAAAAGTAATTATCCAACATCAAAGTTATAAGGGGACCTCAGCAAATAAAATTTATTCGGGAACAAGTAAAAAGCCATCTAGTGCATCAAGCCAGGAGGCCAAGGCAAGTTCTGTAGAAGAATCAAGTTCAACGGATGAAACAAGCTCTAGTTTAGAAGCCGACGTGTCATCAGATGCAGCCGTAAGCAGTTCAGAATCAAGTGCTATTAGTAGTAGTACAAGCCAGGTAAGCAGTTCATCAGCTACTAAAATACAGTAAAAGTAGTTACAATACATTAAAATTGATGGTATTAAAATATATTACGAAAAAACACTAAAAATATTCATATTATTTAGTTATACTAATGGAATATAAGACCGCTCAAAGTAGCAGATAAGATTATGATTTTCATTAAATTGGAAATGAAAGAGGAATAATATGAAATTATTGATGGTAGAGGATAATAAGGCAGTTTCTGAAATGATGTCGATGTTTTTTCAAAAAGAAAAATGGGACGTTCAATACGCTTATGATGGTAATGATGCTGTTGCTATGTTTAATGAAGATCCGGATAGTTGGGATATGATTACGCTTGATTTGAATTTGCCTGGTATGGATGGCATGCAAGTCAGTTCTACGATTCGAAAAGTTTCAGCTAATGTCCCCATTATTATTTTAACGGCACGCGATACCGAAAGTGATCAAGTTCTTGGATTAGAAATGGGCGCAGATGATTATGTAACAAAGCCTTTTAGCCCAATAACATTGATTGCTAGAATTAAGGCCCTTCACCGCCGAGCAGAAAAACCAAGCGTTGGAACTGACGATGAAGCAGAAAATGAAAGTACTAGTTTTGATATTGTCACAACTCACTTTAAATTAAGTACAGCTCGTCGAGAAGCTTATTTACAAGACGTTCTAATTCATGATTTAACACCAAAAGAATTTGATCTATTGAAAACGTTGGCAAATAAGCCAAAACAAGTTTTTTCAAGAGAGAAATTATTAGAATTAGTTTGGGATTATGAATTTTTCGGTGATGAACGAACGGTTGATGCGCATATTAAAAAATTACGTCAAAAAATTGAAAAAGTGGGTCCACAAGTTATTCAAACGGTGTGGGGTGTCGGTTATAAATTTGATGACTCAGGAGCTGGTTACTAATGAAGCTACTTTATCAACAAATGTTAGCATTCTTCGCGGTTATCATTACATTGGTCATTGTATTTGGCGCTTTATTTTTAAATTTCACGAGTGATATGGTCTATAAAAATACATGGACACAATTGGAAGGTTACTCGGATAGTTTAATGTCAGAATCAATGGTTTTAAAAACAACCGATTCAAAAACGCAATTTAATTTAAACTTAAATAATTTAAGAAATGCAGAATTAATTTTAAAAACGCAAAATGTTCGATTTACTATTTATACTAAAAAATCTAAAATTATCTATCCTGATAATGCGGTACAGGACAATATTACAAGTGAGCAGTGGAAAAAATTGGAAAATGGTGAAGTTGTTCACCGTACACCGCATATTAATAGACAATTAAAAACAGATATGAAAGCAATTAATATGACCGATATTTTGAAACCTTATTTTTATAATGGTAAATTATATGCGGTTATATCGGTTGGAGCCAATGTTTCTAATATTCAATCCAATATGAGTCAAATGACTCAGAATTTGGTTATTGCGTTTATTGTCTCTGTTATCGCTGGAATTATTTTGAGTTATCTTTTAGCGAGATACTCTGTTTCTAGAATTAATCGATTGAGACGTGCAACTCGAATGGTTGCTGATGGTAATTTTGATGTGCATATCGAAAGTAGACATCGAGATGAAATAGATGATTTGGCACAAGATTTTGATGGCATGGTTTCTTCATTGAAAGAATCAGAGAAAGAAATAAAACGTCAAGAAGAACGTCGTAGACAATTTATGGCTGACGCTGCACACGAAATACGTACACCGTTGACAACTATTAACGGACTACTTGAAGGGCTAGCATACGATGCAATTCCAGAAGAGAGCAAGGGGAAGAGCATTGAACTAATGCAAAGTGAAACTAAGCGATTAATCCGATTAGTCAATGAAAATTTAGACTATGAAAAAATTAGGACAAATCAAATTATGCTAGCGCTAAGCAATTTTGATGCTGTTATTGTTTTGAATAACATCGTTGAACAACTAACAAAAAAAGCAATAGAAGCCGACGATAAGATTGAATTAAGTGTTCCTAAAAACTTAATGGTTTTTGCGGATTACGATCGATTTGTACAAGTTATTTTTAACATTACGCAAAACGCCATTCAATTCACTCAATCGGGAACGATTCATATTTCAGCTGAACGTGGTTATCATGAAAGTATCTTTAGGATTACTGATACAGGTATTGGTATGACAAAAGACCAGCTAGAAAATATTTGGGAACGTTACTACAAGGCAGATCCATCTCGTAAGAATACTAAGTACGGAGAATCAGGATTGGGATTATCAATTGTTCATCAATTAATGCAACTTCATAACGGAAAAGTTGAAGTGATGAGTACTGAAGGAAAAGGGACAACGTTTACATTGACGTTTCCAAATCAAGAAAATGAATAAATAGTTAAAAAATAATTAAAGAATGATTTCTATATGCAAATAGAAATCGTTCTTTTTTGTGATATATCGTAAATTCTGTTACACTGAAAAACGGTTAATAGGATTATTAACTTGGTTCAATATTACAAAATTGTTAGGTTAGTATGACATAGATGAATGCTAAACGGGGGAAAAAAAGTGTATACTATATTCATTCTAAGGGGGATGTGATAAATATGAGCCAAAAATGGCATGATTTAAAAGAAAATGAAGTTTTTATGTTTATCGTTCGAACTGCCTTTTATTTTATTGTATTGGCGATGCTAGTTTACCTGTACTCATTTAAAGGTATAAGTAATGGTACGTTTATCTATAATGAATTTTAAAGGAGAGCAAAGACATGATAAAAAATGTAATTAATCAAATTGATATGATCGCAATGTCCGATCCCAATCGCATTGTTTACAATGATTTGGGTGAGACAAATACTTATCAACAGTTAAAAGAAAAATCTGATGCATTAGCATTGCATTTGATTGAATTAAATTTAGATAATAAACGTCCAATTATGATATATGGCAATCAAAAATTTAATATGCTAGTGGCTTTTTTAGGAAGCGTTAAATCAGGGCACGCATATATTCCAATTGATTCGCACTCACCAGCTGAGCGTTTAGAGTCAATTCAAGAAGTTGCGAAACCAGTCGCTTGTATAGCTGTAGCAGAATTACCTGAAGTTAAACTCGATGTACCTGTAATTTTATCAACTGAATTAACAGAAATTATTGAGAATAATCAAGGGGTAGAAGTTCCTGATCCTAGTTTCCAAGTAACTGGTAAAGATAACTTCTATATTATCTTTACATCTGGTACGACTGGACAGCCAAAAGGGGTTCAAATTAGTCATGATAACTTGATAAGTTACGTGAACTGGATGATAGAAGATTTCTCTCTACCAGAACATCCCAATAGTCTATCTCAGGCACCATACTCATTTGATTTATCAGTAATGGACTTGTATCCTACATTAACTATGGGAGGTAAGCTGTCTGTTTTACCTCAAGAAGTGACGGATAATTTCAAAGTTCTTTTCCAAACATTGCCTACTTTGGACTTACAAGTTTGGGTTTCAACACCATCATTTATTGATATTTGTTTATTAGAACCAACGTTTGATGATAAACATTTACCAGATCTTAGTCGATTCTTATTTTGTGGTGAAGAATTAACTCACAAAACAGCTGCAGCATTGAAGCAAAGATTCCCAATGGCTAAGATATTTAATACGTATGGTCCTACGGAAGCAACAGTTGCGGTTTCGAGTGTTGAGATTACTGATGCTATTTTAGAACAATACCCACGATTACCAATTGGTTATGCCAAATCAGATACAAAGATGGTTGTGGTTAATCCAGAAAATGAACTAGTACCAAATGGTGAAGAAGGCGAATTAATTATTGCTGGACCTAGCGTTTCAAAAGGCTATCTTAACAATCCTGAAAAAACGGCCAGTGCTTTTTTTGAAATGGATGGCGTAGCTGCCTATCGAACTGGTGATGCAGCAATTATAAATTCTGAAGGCATGTTGTTATATCGTGGAAGAATTGATTTCTAAGTTAAACTACATGGTTACCGAATTGAATTAGAAGAAGTTGACCATCATGTGTCATCGCATCCATTTGTAAAACAAGCAATCACTATTCCAAAATATAACAAGGATCATAAAGTGGTTCAATTAATTGCATATGTTGTTCAAAATGATAATCCAGTTGAACGAGACTCAGAATTAACAGTTGAAATTAAAAAATACTTGTTAGATACAATGATGTCATATATGATTCCACAGAAGTTTGTTTATGTTGATGTTTTACCATTAACGCAAAATGGTAAAATTGATCGGAAGACACTAATAAATGAGGTGAATGCTTAATGGTATCATTCCAACCTTATGTCAATCCGATGTACTTTCTATATCTTATTGTCGTTTTAATTCCGATTATTATTGGTTTGCTTAATGGTAAAAGATTTAGATTGTATGAAACGTTGATTTCATTACTCTTTATTTTCTTAATATTTGGTGGCCCAAAACTTCACGAAGGCTTTAATCTACTTATTTATATAATTTTTGAAGTTTTACTTATCGGGTTATACATGAATTATCGCAGTAAGCATAACCAAACGTGGGTTTTTATTATAGCTGTCCTTTTAGCAATAGCACCATTATCCATCGTAAAAATAACACCAGCCATTAATAATGGTATACCATCAATTATTGGCTTTTTAGGAATTAGTTATTTAACGTTTAAAGCGGTTCAAATGATTATGGAATCACGAGATGGTAGTATTAAGAAATTTGATTTAATGTTAACTTTACAATTTTTATTATTTTTCCCAACAATCTCATCGGGACCAATCGATCGTTACAGACGATTCGTTAAAGATTATCAAAATGTCCCAAGTCGAGAAAAATATTTGGAAATGTTACAAAAGGGTGTATTTTACATTTTCTTAGGTTTCTTATATAAATTTTTACTAGCATACCTATTTGGTACAATGTTGTTACCTCAAGTCGCACGTATCGCATTACTAGACGGTGGTATATCGTGGGCCTTAGTTGGTTACATGTACACGTACAGTATGGATTTATTTTTTGATTTCGCTGGGTATAGTTTATTCGCAGTTGGTATCAGTTACTTTATGGGAATTGAAACACCTCCTAACTTTAATAAACCCTTCATCGCACACAATATTAAAGATTTTTGGAATCGTTGGCACATGACACTTTCATTCTGGTTCCGTGATTTTGTTTATATGAGATTAGTCTTTTTTATGATGAAACATAAATTAATTAAAAGTCGAATAACAACAGCTATTGTTGGTTATTTTGGATTATTCTTACTCATGGGATTTTGGCACGGGGTTACTTGGTATTACATCGCCTATGGTCTATTTCATGCGATAGCGATCGTCATTAATGATGCATGGCTCAGATTTAAAAAGAAACATAAAACCAGTATTCCAAGTAATAAATTTACAGAAATTTTTGCAATCTTTATTACGTTTAACATCGTTTGCTTAAGTTTCTTAATCTTTTCAGGATTTTTGGACAAACTATATTTTTCATAAAATAGATAATTAGAGGAGAATTGATATGAACACAAAAGATAAAGTTTTAGATATATTAGAAGAGACAACAGGTAGCGCAGAAGTTAGAAATAATTTAGATTTAAATATTTTTGATGAAGGCCTATTAGATTCAATGGGTTCAATTCAATTAATTTTAGAATTACAAAATGAATTAGGTGTTGATATTCCAATTTCAGAGTTTGAACGTTCTGAGTGGGCAACACCAAATTTAATTATTGCAAAAGTAGAAAGCTTGATCTAAATGGGATTGAAAAAGAAGTTATTCATGATCATTGGGCCTGTTGTTTTGGCTGTTGCATTACTATTAGCCATACTACTTGCACCAGTCAATTATAATTTCAGTTCTGCAAAAACTGAAGAAAAAGCAGCAGTATCGCAATCTACTTTAATTTTAAAAGGCTCTGCTATTCGTCAAAAGGCATTAGATGATGGTTATGTGGCATTTATCGGTTCATCCGAATTTTCACGGATGGATTCGATGCATCCTTCAGTTTTAGCGAAAAAATATAATCGTTCATATCGTCCATTTTTAATGGGAACTGGTGGGACACAATCGCTTAATCATTATTTTTATTTACAAGGTATCAAAAATCAGTTAAGAAATAAAAAAGCAGTTATGGTGGTATCACCACAATGGTTTGTTCCTAATGGTGTAAGAAAGCAAGTATTTAATAATTTTTATTCACCATTACAAACAACAGAGTGGCTACTATCTGCAAATGCTAACAGCCAGTCAGATCGTTATGCTGCCAACAGATTTATTACTTTAATGTCTGGCGAAGGAAATGAATCTGTTCTAAATGCAATGCATAAAATTGCTGAAGGACAATCGTTATCTGAAGCAGATGCTACGATGCTTCGCTTGAAATTAACGATTTTGAGTCATGAAGATCAACTATTCTCAGCTTTTCCGATGGCCGATCGAACACAGACTATCGATAGACAAACTAAGAATCTTCCAGCAAAATATGATTTAAATAAATTAAATATTCTTGCTGGTAAATATGGTGCTAAATGGACAACCAATAATGATTTTGCAATCAAAAATAGTTATTGGGATAAAAATAAGCTTAACAAAAAAATTGATAAGCTTGCAGGCACTCAGACTAAATTGAATTATGATCATTCTGTTGAATTTTCAGATTTCCAATTAATTTTAAATCAGTTTGCTAAAGAACATACTGACGTCTTATTTATTATTCCACCTGTAAACCAACGTTGGGCAAGTTATACTGGGCTATCATCGAAGATGCTAGCTAACTTTGATGGTAAGGTTACTAAGCAATTGAAATCCCAGGGATTTAATAAAATTGCTGATTTCAGTAAAGATGGTAATGAAGAATACTTCATGGAAGATACGATTCATTTAGGTTGGAAAGGTTGGGTTGCGGTTGATAGTTATGTGAACCCATTCCTGACTCAAAAACAAGTTAAACCTAAATATCATTTAAATAATTATTATTACTCAGAAGATTGGCAACAAGAATAAAAAATAGTTGGAATAAACCCTTATTGCATATGCAATAAGGGTTTATTTTATTATAGGAGATTCTGTAAAGGGAATGATTTGCGGTTGAGTAAGTAACTCTGTCTGTTTAGTTGTGATAATAATGCTTAAATCTAATTGGCAGGTTAATTCTGTGACCAAATCAATGAAGAATCTTGTTTCTATTATTGAAAATTCATCAATTAAGCCTGATAAAATGATCACCGAATAATCGTTTAAGATAGCTCTAAAAATTAAAATAAGTGTTTCATCAAAGTGACTTAAATCAGTCGTTTTTTTGTTGATAAAATTCGGTGAATAGTGGTGAAAATATTGTCCATAAATTAATTTTGAAATAGTTTTATATGTTTTTTTGAGCTGTTTCTTAGATGTTAAACCTATATTTTGTGTGATATTTAGATAAGGAACTATTAAGCTTAGTTCTTCAATTGTGATCAAAGTAACTGACTTTGAATTAATAAAGTCTTGATTTTCAAGTTGATTTACGAATTCAAATGATTTATCTAAAATGATTGAAACCGAATGGATAGGGAATAATGAGGTTAATGATTGAGTTGTATTAGTGTGTTTTTTTAATTGCATGGTGATGCCTCCTACTAATTTAATGAGATGAGTTACGGGTAGAGAATAAGACAGATAGGAATGAAATAAGGCTAATAGTTATACCGCCAGCGAATAGATATGCAGAATTAATGAATGATTCTTGCGAGATTAATGTACTAAATTGTACGTTTGTAGAGGAAATTAAAAAATCCCCATTAAAATTGGTTAATTTATGTGACAGTAATTCTAATAACTCAGATGATATTTCTGAGGGAGAAAGTTGAATAGCTAATGAATGGTTTATCCAATAAATATTTAGTTCTCTCAGCAATGAAGTATAGCTATTTTTAAAGAAGAAAATTAAAATCATCACTAAAATTAATGCTGCTATAAAGATGGTAAAGACTTCAAGAGCGAATGCAAATGCGACTTTAGGCTGACTTTCGCCGATATTGTGCAAGCTAAGATATTCGTTGGTACGTTTATTAATGATTTTTTTATAAATAACAATACTGATAGTAATGCCCGCTATCAATAACCCAATAATAATAGGGTAGATTAGGCTGACTTGTTGTTTATGGATATCTGTTAAGATACTAACTAAATTAGAACTAGATGTACTATTAACATTAATATGAGCAAGCATTTTTTTGAAACTTTTAAATGATTCAAATGAAATTTGATTAAATAATAAGTTTGAGAGACCGATTAGTATTGTGAAAAAAAATATGATAAATAACCCAACTGTTTGTTTCTTATGATAAAAAATACTAGATAATGATTGTAGAATTAAAGACATAATGACACCTCTTCGATTAATCTATATGACTAATTTTAAATAATAGTTATGAACATTATGTGAAGTTGTTTAGAATAAAAAAATAAACGTTACCGAAATTTATTTTTCGGTAACGTTTATTTTGAACTGGTACTTGAACTTGTAACAGTTTTTGAAGAAGAACTTGCAGTTGGTGCCTTTAATTCAGGAGCATCTGTTTGATATATGGTTGTTGTCGACTTATTGCCATGTTTTGAATAGAGGCTTGTCGAATTGTTTTTAAGTGTTTCTTGTAATTTTAGTAATTTACTATATTGATTCTTATAGTTATAGTCACTTGGTTGCGTTGGCTTAAAATTCTTTGGTGTATAGTAACGTAATAAGTTTTGATTATTGACTGTATCCGATAAATTTAGTTCGGTACTGACTTTTGTCTGATCTTTCTTTATTGTTTCCTTAACAATTTTAGAAGGATGCGTAACTTCTTTACCTGTTACATTATCATAAATTGTAGAATCTAAAACAGTATAATTAGGTGTAATGAAGTTTTCATTTCTAAACGCAACTGTCTGATCGTGATTCTTAGAAAATAGATCTGTCCCAAATTGAACATATGATGACGAATCTAGGCCTAGTAAGTGGAGCAGGGTAGGTAAGACATCAATTTCACCACCATATTGATTTTGGATGCCACCATTTTTACTTCCAGGAATATTAATCATAAATGGAACACGTTGTAATTGTGTATTATCAAATGAGCTCCATGTTTCGGATGATTTACCAAGAAGTTTAGCAAGTTTCACATTTCTTGAATTTGAAATACCGTAATGGTCACCATAGAGGACAACCATTGTATTATTAGATAATCCGGATTTTTTTAAGTATGTGAAAAATTCTTTAACTGATTCATCTAAATAATGAGCCGTTTGGAAGTAATTATTAACAGACGTATCGCCTGTATCTGGAACTTCAAAGTCTTTATTTTTTGAATCAATATCAAATGGGAAATGATTTGAAACGGTAATGAATTTTGCATAAAAAGGTTGTTGTAATTTTTCTAAATATTTAACTGAATCATTGAATAATAACTTATCTTTTAGACCGTATTCTAGAGTGTTATTTGCAGACGTATCATAATAACTTGAATCAAAGAAGTATTGGTATCCCATACTTTTATAAACGGAATCTCTGTTCCAAAATGATCCAATATTACCGTGGAAAACAGCACTAGAATAACCAGCGGTTTGATTTAAGATAGCGGGAGCTGCTTCAAATGTATTTTCGGATCCAAGAGATGTGAAAACGGATCCTTGAGGTAATCCATAGATACTTGTTTCTAAGAGATTCTCAGCATCAGATGTTTTACCTTGTCCGACTTGATTGAAAAAATTAGGAAAACTATAAGTTTCTTTACCATTGTATAGAGAATTTAAGAAGGGTGTGACTTCTTTTCCATTCACCTTAAAGTTAATTAAAAATTGTTGAAAACTTTCTAAATGAAGCACAATAACATTTTTACCTTTTGCGATACCATACATATTTGGATTAGGTGCTGCATAATGTGACTTTGTAAAATCAAGGACATCATTTAAATCAGAACTTTCAGCAGTATCGCGAACCCGATTGTTTTTGACTGTTTTGAAACTATCGTAGACGGTATATGAATCAATTCCTAAGTATTTAACAATATAATTACGATCAAACGTTCTCGTAATTAATTGTGGTCGGTCAATTTCACCTAATGTTAAACTTGCCAATGTTAGCATTATTGAGAATGATGTAATTGCAAACGCGTTAAGTTTACTGAATGGTCGAGTGTTAAATTTTAAATAGCGAGTTAAGAATAAGAAAATAATAAGCACTAAGTCAATGACGTAAAAAATATCGTGTGGTTTCATTAAAGCAAAAGAGCTGCCACTAATACCTTCAGAAACTTTGGAATAACCTAACATTGTATTAATTGTCATAAAATCAGTAAATTCTCGATAATAAATAACATTAAAAAATAGTAATGCTGAGTTCGCAATGTAAATTAAAAACATAGTCAAATATGAAATAACTGGTTTTTTAATGTATAATGCAAGTCCGAGTAGTAGCATGGTTGTGCCAAGTGGATTTAACAAAAGGACAAAGTATTGATAAATTCCTGAAACACCAAGGTTAAAATCAATAAGATATGCAGTAATTGTTTTTAACCAGAAAAGAAACAGAAGTAGGGTGAAAAATCCAAGCTTTGTGTTTAGAAATGTTCTAAATCGTTTGAGTGTCTGCACGGTTTGAACCGTCCTTTCGAGTATAATCAAATTAAAATCGTAACTGTAGTTTACAGTCTATATTAAATTTGTGTCAATCGATGCTAAGCTTTGTTAATGCATTTTTAACTTATTAAATTTACATGAAAAATAATGGTACATACTAAAATATCATGTTTTTATTTGTTAATATAGGAGAAGATGGAAGGTGAGGTTGAAAGAATGTTATTTTTATCAAAATTGTATGAATACGTTTTACAACATTACTCACAAGGTATTAACCACTTTCCATTAATCCATCTTATTTTTTTAAGTGTTGATAAAACAATTTTTTACATAATCGTGTATCTTGTTATTCGAGTAAGTATAGGGTTGTATCAAAAGAAAAAAATAAACTTCAGAACAGAATTTGTAAGGCTATTATTAGTCGCGTACCTCGTTTTATTAGTTGAATTAACGGTATTTAGATATGTCTATTTCCCATGGGATATCCGATTGAATTCAACCTATAATTTTCATTCTATCAATTGGACACCGTTAATTGAAACAATTAAACTGACAAATGGACAATCTTTGTTCGATTTCGTGTATAATCTATATGGTAACATTCTTTGGTTTGTTCCGTTAGGAATTATTTTACCCAGTCTAAAGCAATTTAAAAAGTATTCTCTAGTAAAAACAATGTTGGTTGGTAGTTGTTTATCAATCGCTATTGAATGTGGACAGTTTGTACTAGGATCCGGAGTTAGTGATATAGATGATATCATTTTTAATTCATTGGGTACATTGATAGGCTGTGGGCTATATCTTATCTTAAATCAAATATTAAATAAAAAAGACGTTAAAAAATAGAAGGAGTGCTAGTCATTGAGAAAAGTAGAAATTATTTCACATGCAGCAAAAAAGTTTAAAAATGGATATCCATTAATTGATAAGGAAGATTTACAAACAACTCGTGATTTTAAAGAAGGAGAATGGGTTGCATTAACGCTACATAATCAATTTGTCGCTTATGGTTATTTTGCAGAACAAAATCGTGGGGATGGCTGGATTTTTTCACGAAATGAAGAATCACGTATTGATGAAGATTTTTTCTCAAAATTATTTAATAACGCTCGAATGAACCGTAAATCATTATTTACTAATAAGGAGACGAATGCCTTTCGTTTCTTTAACGGTGAAGGTGAAGGTATCGGTGGATTAACAATTGATTATTACGACGATTATTATGTATTTACTTGGTATAGCTTAGGTCTTTACCAACACAAAGATATGATTTATAGTGCCTTTTCTAATGCAGTTACAAGTTATAAAGGTATTTATGCTAATCTTCGTTACGATACAAAGGGTGAACCATCAACATTCAAAGTTCGTGGAAAAGACGCACCTACGCCGCTTATTGTTCAAGAAAATGGCCTTCAATTTGCTGCATATCTTAATGAAGCAACGACAGGACTTTTTTTAGAACAACGTGAAATGCGTAAAGCAATTATGAATAAATATGCTGAAGGAAAACTTGTGTTTAACGGATTTAGTAATACAGGTGCAACATCAGTTGCTGCATCTGTAGGTGGCGCACTTAAAACAGTTAGTGTAGATGTGAATAATAAAAATATTGATCGTACAAAAGAACAATTTGTACTTAATAATATTGATCCTGAAAAACAAGAAATTCGTGGAATGGATGTTTTCGGCTATTTAGATTATGCAAAGAAACATCATATTAACTATGATTTAGTTGTTTTGGATCCACCAAGTTTTGTACGATCAAAGAAAAGAACATTCTCAGTTCAAAAAGATTATGTTCAACTTGCCGAAGATGCTATCGATATTACACAAAAAGATGGTGTTATCATGTTCTCAACTAATTCGGCAGGATTGACGCTCAAAAAATTAAAAGAACAAATCACAGAAGCTTTTGCTAATAAGAATCGTTCATTTACATTACTTGAAACATTCCGTTTATCGAGTGACTTTGTAACAAACAAGGAATATCGTCAAGGTAATTATTTAAAAACGTTAGTTATTAAAGTTGATTAATTAAAAAACAATCCTATTTATTATTAAATAGGATTGTTTTTTTTCGTAAAATATAAAAAATTCATAAAAACAAAATGCTTGTAATTAAACGTTTATGAGTGTTTTTGATGGATTTCGAATGTAACCCGTTTCAAATGTTGCTAAAGCTATCATCAAATTTTTGTTTTAAGGGTTGTAAATACGGTTACTTTACTGCTAAAATAGTTAAATCGCGAAAAAGAATAAAAGAGAGAGAGTAGAGGATTTAATTAATTATGATTATCTTAATGGCAGTAATCCCTGCAATTGCATGGGGTAGTATTGGACTTATAAGTGGAAAACTTGGCGGAACTGCCAACCAACAAACAGTTGGTATGACATGGGGTGCCTTGATTTTTGGAATTGCTATTTATGGTATTTATCAACCAGAAATGGACACAAAAGTCTGGATTATTGGTATCGTTTCTGGTTTATTTTGGAGTTTAGGTCAAAATCAACAATTCCATGCTATGAAAGCAATCGGAATCTCAAAAACAGTTCCTGTTTCAACAGGCTTACAGTTAGCTGGTAATGCGTTGGCAGGTGTCATACTATTTAATGAATGGAAGACAACTCAAATGGTTGTGATTGGTACTATAGCGATGATCGTTATTATTGCTGGTGCTGCTTTGACATCATTGAGAGATAAAAAAAATTCAGTTCTATCTGATTCAGAAAAAAATGAGAATACTGCTGCTGGTGTACGTGCTATTATTTTGTCAACAATTGGTTACGTAGGTTATACAATTGTTGTTCATTATGCAACAGTGGGCATGACTGCTGATGAATCACGTGCATTTACAATGGCAACAATTTTGCCACAAGCTGTTGGTATGGTTATAGGTGCTGGTTTTGTTGCGCTTATTGCAAATGAAGTTATTATGCACTCATCAACTTTTAAAAATGTATTAACGGGACTTATTTGGGGCGCTGGTAACATCTTTATGTTCTTATCAATTCCTAAATTAGGTCAAGCTGTTAGTTTTTCATTTTCTCAAATGGGAGTGGTTATTTCAACATTCGGTAGTATCTACTTATTAGGAGAAAAGAAGACTAAGCATGAGATGATTTATGTCACACTTGGATCAATATTTGTTATTTTAGGTGTTATTATGTTAGGAATTATGAAAACTTTATAAAATGGTGAAGGAGTGTTAATCGATGGATTTAAGGAAAAAAGAATTTGCGACAACTCATCATGTTAGTAAATTAAAAAGGACCCTTAAAACCGGTGATCTCATTCTTTTAGGGTTAGGTGCAACAGTTGGTACAGGTATTTTCGTTGTTACGGGGAATGCTGCCAGTCAAGAGGCTGGTCCTGCCCTTATTTTGTCGTTTATTATTGCCGCAATTGCAGTTATAATGAACGGCTTTTCTTATGCAGAATTTTCATCAAGAATACCAGTTTCTGGTGGTTCGTATAATTATGTTTATGTTATTTTTGGTGAGTTTATAGCCTGGTTCGTCAGTTGGTTTACCATTTGTGAATATATTCTAGCGGGGGCTTCTGTTGCCTCAGGTTGGTCTGCGTATATGCAGGGGTTCTTGATAGGGCTTAATATCCACCTGCCTGTTGCGCTGAGTGCATCGTATAATGCAGCAAGAGGGTCATATATCGATATTATTGCTGTTATAATTACGTTAGTCGTTACATGGTTAACAACATTTGAAGCAAAAAAGGCACTACGTTTAAGCAAAATAATGGTATTTGTAAAATTTGCGATTATTCTTTTATTTATAGTAGTGGGTGTTTTTTACATTAAACCTGGTAACTGGCAACCCTTTATGCCATTTGGTACAAGTGGGGTAATGAGTGGGGCCGCATTAGTATTTTTTGCCTTTTTAGGGTTTGAATCTATTGCGATGGCATCAGACGAAGTAATTGATCCGCAAAAGACAATTCCAAAAGGAATTATTGGTGCGATAAGTATTTCTGCTATTTTTTATATTATTGTTACGTTAGTATTAACCGGAATTGTCCCGTATACACAATTAAATGTTAGTGATCCAGTTGCATTTGCGATGCGATTTGTAAATCAGAGTATTATTGGAAATATAATCTCGGTAGGTGCAATAATAACGCTTCTAAGCGTCTTAATTGCATTAGCCTATGGATTATCAAGAATGATTTATTCAGAGGCGAGAGACGGACTATTGCCCCAATACTTAGCAAAAATTAGCGATAAGACGAATGCACCCAAAGCAGCATCATGGACAGTCGGTATTTTTATCGCGATTGCAAGTGGATTAGTTTCTATTGAAAGTTTGGCCAAATTGACTAATATTGTTACGTTAACCGTACTTGTTATTTTGGCTTTGGCATTAATAAGTTTAAGGAAACAATTTGGTGAACCTAGTAAAGGCCAATTTAGAGTTCCATTTGTACCATTGTTACCAATCTTGTCTATAATTATTTCAGTCTATTTGATGATTCAGTTACCGATTAATATCTGGGTTGCCTTTCTAATTTGGATTATTTTAGGATTAGTTGCTTACTACGGTTACGGATATTCTCATAGTAAACAAAAAAAATAACGGAATTTGTAATTAAAGTTCTGTTTGACTGTTATATTTTCTACTAAGTATTGTATAATGTAAGTTGTTAAATAAAGAATATGAGGGAGATAATTAAAATGGCACATATTTCATTCGATAGTTCTAACTTATCAAAATTCGTCCAAGACAATGAACTTGGCGAAATGCAAGCACTTGTTACTGCAGCAGATAGTGAATTACGCAACGGTACAGGGGCAGGTAGTGATTTCCGTGGATTTTTAGATTTACCTAAAGACTACGATAAAGAAGAATTCGCTCGTATTAAAACTGCAGCTAAAAAAATTCAATCTAATTCAGAAGTTTTAGTCGTTATCGGTATTGGTGGTTCATATTTAGGTGCTCGTGCAGCTATTGAATTCTTAAACCATACATTCTATAACTTATTACCAGCTGAAAAAAGAAATGCACCTCAAATCTTATTTGCTGGAAATTCAATTAGTCCTTCATACGTACATGATTTAGTAGATTTAATTGGTGATCGTGATTTCTCAGTTAATATTATTTCTAAATCAGGTACAACAACAGAACCTTCAATTGCTTTCCGTGTTTTCAAAGAAAAATTAATCGCAAAATATGGTAAAGAAGAAGCTAACTCACGTATCTATGCTACAACTGATCGTAAAGTTGGTGCTTTAAAAGTTGAAGCTGATGCTGAAGGCTATGAAGCATTTGTTATTCCTGATGATGTTGGTGGCCGTTTCTCAGTTCTTACTGCTGTTGGTTTATTACCAATTGCTGCTTCAGGTGCTGATATTGATGCCTTGATGCAAGGTGCTGAAGATGCACGTGTTGAATATTCAGATGCTGATTTAACAAAAAATGAAGCATACCAATATGCAGCTTTACGTAATATTTTATACCGTAAAGGTTACACAACTGAAATTCTAGAAAACTACGAACCAAGTTTACAATATTTCTCAGAATGGTGGAAACAATTGATGGGCGAATCTGAAGGTAAAGATCAAAAGGGTATTTACCCATCTTCAGCTAACTTCTCAACTGATTTACATTCATTAGGCCAATATATTCAAGAAGGCCGTCGTAACTTGATGGAAACTGTAATTAATGTGGGAACTCCCGTTAATGATACTGCTATTCCTGAAGAAGAGGGCGATCTTGATGGCTTAGGCTACTTAGAAGGTAAGACAATGGACTTTGTTAATACAAAGGCTTTCCAAGGTGTTGTTTTAGCACATACTGATGGTAATGTTCCTAACATGATTTTGAACATTCCTACACAAGACGCTTACACATTAGGATATACAATTTACTTCTTTGAAGCAGCTGTAGCTGTATCTGGTTACTTGAATGGAATTAACCCATTTAACCAACCAGGTGTTGAAGCATACAAAAAGAACATGTTTGCCTTACTTGGTAAACCTGGCTTCGAAGACCTTTCAAAAGAATTAAATGCACGTCTTTAAGATAAAAAATTTATAAAATAAAAATCGTCTGAACTTTTAAAAGTTCAGACGATTTTTATTTGGAATAAATTAGTTCTTTTTGATCATTTTGTAATTTTCGTCATAATATTTACCATTACGAATATCATCTGGCATACCAGCGTAAGGTTCTTCGTTGATAACGTCTTCGTTATTTTGACCGGCATCACCAATGTAAGTGATTGTAGCAAATTCTGGGACAACCATTTTAGGATATGTTTCGTATTTTTCACGAGATTCTTCCATCAAATCGATATGGTCATTTTGGTAAGTAACTGTAATTTCAGGATGTTCTTGAACCCATTTAGGGAAGAAGATTGTTCCGTTAATTTTCATTTCGTTAGGTAAGAAATCTAGAGCGACATCAGTACCTGTAGGTTCTGTCCAAGCAATTTTATAAATACCTTCAGTAAGCATAACGATGTGAGCTTCTTGATCAGTTACCCAACGTCCAGCAACCATACCACCATGGATACGGTAGTCAACAGTATGATCATTTTTAGCGTACCATTCATATTCCCAACCGTTATCGTAAGTATATACAAAATGTGTACCTAAGAAATCATCTAGTGTTTTAAACTTTTTTTCTGTATTTGTCATAATTTTTGTTCTCCTTTAAAGTGTTTGTTTATACATGTAAAAGTTTACATGTTTTTGTTTACTTGATTATAGTATACTGATAAGTATTAAAAGTCAAGTTAAGGGGAAAAATGGCAAAAAAAAATAAATTACAATATATTATTTTAGGATTATTAAATCAAGAACCATTATCGGGGTACGATATAACTAAAGCATTTACGACTGATATTGGAGAATTTTGGCAAGCAGGACATAGTCAAATTTATCCTGCTCTTAAAATAATGGAAAAAGATGGATATATTACGCATGAAATTGAAATAGCAGGTACTAAGTTAGAAAAGAAAATATATTCTATTACATCACAAGGTAAAAAAGTTTTAATGGATTGGTTAGTATCAGATAGTGGGGAATTGAAACCGATTAAAGACGAATTTATTTTGAAACTTTATTTTATTAAAAATAAAGATGATGTTCAATTACAGCAAAGATTAATTGAGCAATTACAGTTACATCAAGTGAAATTAGATCATCTTGAAGGAAGAATGAAATTAATTTTTTTCTCAGAAGAAGAAATTAACAAACAATATGGTCATTATTTGATTTTAGATCATGCAATTGAACGAGAAAAATACTGTGTTAAGTGGTTTAAAAAGTATCTTAATTAAATAATAGACGCTTATAAAACGTCTATTATTTTTTTATTGAAGGTCTTTTTTCTAATCTTAATCTTTTTGACTTATAAATTATGCTAAAATATGGTTATTAAACAAAAAATAAAAGGGCGGTTTCTATTTTGAAAAGAATGACGAAATATGTATTATTTTTATCTAGTGTGATAGTAGGTATTGGTATCGGAGCATATCAGGCCTCGGCTAATACTTCGAAGCCTGAAGGTGTGATGGGGTCAAATGTACCTGAATCATTAGTTAAATCAGCATCTTTATTGAGTAAATCGGCTACAAATCGCGATAATTCAATTCCTGATTTATCAGAATTTCAAGGGTCATTTACAGATGCACAAGCTAAAGTATTAAAGAAAAATTTTAAATTTATTATTTTACGTGTTCAATATGGTTCAAATCGTAAAGATTTAGTGATTGATCATAATATTGCGATGATGAAGAAATATAATATTCCATATGGTGTTTATTCATTTAGCCAATATGAAAATGTTGCTGATGCTAGAGTAGAAGCGAAAGACTTATATAACCGTGCTAAGGATGCTAAGTTCTTTGTCAATGATTATGAAGATCAAACGGTTACGAATGCTAGCAAAGCAAATACTAACGCCACAACAAAAGCCTGGGCTGATGAGATGGCTAAATATGTAGGTAATCGTAAAATTATACTTTACTCTTATGCTAGTTTTATGAAAACATATGCCAGTACGGCTGTTAACGCATATGATGGTTTTTGGTTAGCTGCATACCAAAGTAATGAGCCAATGGAAACAAGTCATTCGTTATGGCAATATACAAGTAATTTTACAAATCATGGTCTATCAGGGGTTGGAAACATTGATGCAAGTATCATGTCTGGTAAAAATGCTGATTGGTTTTTAAGTACATCAACAACTAACAAACCAACAGAAAGTACACCACCCACGAACGCAGCTGGGAAAGCACAAAGTTATAATGAATTAGTTTCAATTAAAAAATCTGGATATAATGTTTGGGGTAATTTTAGTTGGAATAAAGTTAAAAGTACGACAACCGGAAAAATTGGAAAAGTTTATAGCGCAAAATATTACTATAATCACAGTAATGGTAACAAATATTACTCATTATACGATAGTAAAGGCAAATGGGCTGGATATGTAAATAGTAATGCAATGGAGGTTGCTTCAGCTAAAGAATTTAAAGCAACCGCTAAAATTACTAAACGTGATTATACTATCTGGAGTAATTTTTTCTATACGTCAGCAAAAGGAACAACAGCTAATTATTATGGTCAAAACTTAAATGTCAGATACAGATATACATTGGGTAATGGTAACGTCTATTATTCACTTTATAATAATGCAGGTACATGGTTAGGTTATATGAATAGTAATGCTTCAAATTTAGTTTATTCATCATATGATAAGATTGTTTCTGTTAAAAATAGCTATACTATCTGGGGTAATTTTAATTGGACAAGTAAAAAAGGATCTACAGTTACTAACTCCGGACAGACATACAATGCTAAATATGCGTATAAGATTAATGGTAATACGTATTACTCACTATATAATGCTAATAATGTTTGGAAAGGCTATGTTAACAGCAATGCTACGAATACCTTAGTAGCCAAATCATTGAAGGCTAAGGTTAAAATTAGCGATAAAGGTTATAATGTCTGGGGTAATTTCTTGTGGTCATCTAAAAAAGGAACTTCTAGTAATTACTATGGTCAAACATATAATGTTAGATACAGATATACTACAGGAAACGGAAATATTTACTACTCACTTTATAACGATGCCGGTAAATGGATGGGTTATGTGAATAATAAAGCAACTAGCCATATTTATACTAAATACAATAAAATTGTCTCTGTTAAAAGAAGTTATGATATCTGGGGTAATTTTAATTGGACGGTAAAAAAAGGGTCAACTATAGCTAACTCAGGTACGAAATATACAGTAAAATATGCTTATTCAATTAATGGCAATAAATATTACTCGATATACAATGCAAATGGTAAATGGCAAGGATATGTAAACAGCAACGCATTTTAAATGAAAATAGTTCTAAGTTAATTGTTGTTGATGAATTATGATATTGAAAGACAGTGTGACTTAAAAATGCCTCATAATCGTTAGACCTACGTCTAATAATTATGAGGCATTTTTTTATATTGATAAATTTAAAGTTGATTTTGAACGCAACCTAAAGTGCATGGTGGGAACCGGATGATAAATAATTATTTAATTTAAAAATACAGTCATACAACAGCAGCTGATGAGAGGGTATACGGTTATTATTGCAAAAAAAAAACCTACCCGAAGGTAAGTTTTAAAGGCTTATAATTAAGCTTTAACAACGTTAGTTGCTTGTGGTCCACGATCAGAATCTTCAACATCGAAAGTAACTGCTTGGCCTTCGTCAAGTGATTTAAAACCGTCACCTTGGATAGCTGAGAAATGAACGAAAACGTCGTCGCCAGATTCGCGAGTAATAAAACCAAAACCTTTATCTGCATTAAACCATTTTACTGTACCTTGTTCCATAATATGAAACCTCCATGTGCTGTAAGCACTAATATATTTTGCATTTGTTGATTGAACTATTAAAAAGAAGTGTGTTCATAAATGAAACAAATCACCTTTAAATAACCGAACCATAAATACATAAGTTTAATATACCATCTAATGACGATTAATGCAAATGTTATTTGCTCGATTTAGTGTGTTTTTTAAGATAATGCAGTAATTCTGTTTCATTACGAAATTCATGTGGGCTAACTTGATTATGAAGTCGAATCGTAATTTTATTAATTTTGATTCGACCAGTCCAAGTATACGTGTATTCAACGATAAATCTATTATTGAGATCATCCTCATCTAAGCCAAAATTAAGTACGTAAATATGATCTGGAACCATTAACGGATTGAGATGTTCTTTATCGTAATAAATTTTGTTTGCTCTTAAGAATTTTTTTGTCTTACTTAACATAGTGTATAAACCTCCAAACTATTATTATAGTGTATTCAAAATGAAGGAGACAGAATTGAATCGGGGATTTAAGTTGCTGTCACTTTATTAATTTAAGTACCATCATTAAAATATCTCATTTAGTATATCATAAATAGAACATAAAATGAGAAAATACTATATAAATCATTCGGAAAAATTGACAATAAACAAAAACATGTTAAGGTTATAGTAGCTCAATATTAATATTCTTAGTATAAATTATTCAGTTTGATGATTTCTATTCATTTATTCACGCTGGCGCAACCAAGGAGTTGCAAGGATGTAAAGTAGGTAGGGTTACATCGTTTAGAAGTAGAATTAGTAACTTATTTTAAAATTAATTAACTCAAAATTAAATATAAATATTCAGTGAGAAGGCTACCAGCAGAATTTGTTGGTAGCCTTCGTCAATTAAAAATAAATATAGTATTAAAAATTAAGATCGGGTATGAATGTTAGAATCTTTAAAATATAACCCTTTATTACTTTATTGAAGTATTTAGAGTTTGCATACGAAGGAGGTAGGTATTGTTTACCTGCTTTTTTTAGTGTTTAATATGTGAGTATATGAAAGCAAATTAAGGGAGGCATTACGACTAAAAAATATTTGAGTCGTAAAAAAAGGTTAAATAATTAATTTTAAATTTTGGTTAAGGAGATTCTATGAGTTCTAAACAACGATTATGTCCTATTTGTAGCACGTCTTACGAAAAAGATGCTAAACTCTGTTCAAAATGTGGCTTTAACTTAGCACGTAAAAGTTTTGTTAATGAATCAATTGATATCGAAGAACGCCAACGACAGGTTAGTCAAAAACGTCATAATAAGCGATGTCCAACATATATTTTTCTTTTTATTGCTTTGTTGAGCAGCGCTGTAATTGGCTGCATCTGCTCGGGTTATTTTACTGCACAAACAACGTCAACGATATCTATTAAATCAGAGGACTATTCCAGTCAATCTGATGAGTCGACCACATCACAAAATCAAGCTTCTTCTAGTACAGTTTTTTCGGAATCAACTCATAAAAAATATGTGATTTCAAAAACTGATATGACTAAAATTAAAAATTTAGAACAGCGCCTCACGATAACTCAACAACATATTATAGCTTATATGTACTGGTTAGAGGTTTCCGGTCAATCTTTAAACTCTGATGGTCAAAAGGATAATCAGGATGAATTTTCAGCTGATTTAATTGGCGAACATCGTTGGGCGCTTTATAAAGGGAGTCTAATTGAAGTTAATTACCAATATGAAAATCATCACTATGCCTTCTTGATGAATCATGATATGGATCCTGAATCTCCAGATACGTTAGATATGCTTTATAAGCGATATACCAGTGTCCCTAGTTACCGAAAAACCTATAAAAAAATACAAAAAGAATGGCGGAATTATGAATAAAGATAGGTTATCTAATTATTTGAGTATAGTGATTAGATAAACACATCAGTTTTTAAATTTAGTTATTCCGGCATTTTCGATTCCCTGAAGAGAACGTATATATTTAACTTTGAGTGTAAAATAATTTAATTGAAATGATAAAAATGAACATCCTGGGGTCTAAAAATATTAGCCAAAATTTAGAAAAGTAAATCCGAAAGATATAGTAAACTCCGAAAAAAAGAATTATTTTCATGCCAGGGGGGGCTAATAAATATGTCCCTGGTATAGTAATTAAAGTTTATAAATTAGTGAATATAATCATAAGAAAAAAGGCAGTACATTTTGCGTGCGCCCCAGGTTAAAAAAGTGATTATGTTGAAGCTCTGAAAACAGTGGCATTACTAATAATAGATGTGTCTCCCTAATATAAAATGGCTAAGAAATAACCTAAACTATTTACGACGGTTCATCATGCATGGCATGCTTAAAAGCACGACCCCAATGAGTAGCTAGATTGAAAGCATGGTAGATGAATATGAGAAAGTTCGGGATGGAACTGGAAAAAGTTAGTAGAACTTGGGATATTTGAAGGGAGCGGAACTATCAAATATCAGTGTTGGAGAAGTGCTGATATTGTAGCGCGGAGAGAGAGGTGCCTTATTACTTTACTGAAATATTTAGAGCTGGTAAGCTGCTAGTAATTAACGATAATTAAATATATAGTTTTGTTTTTATAGTATTGAAATATAGTTTGGATAAATAATGTTTACCTATTTTTTTAATGGTTAATTGAACATATAAATATGAAAACACCGGAGGATAAAATGGCAAAGACATATTTAAGTAAAGGAACGAGAACGAAGCATACCTATGAATTTTATAAAGATAGACAAGATAATCCACAATGGAGAGACGACTTTTTAAGGGTTAGATTAATAAGAAGGCGTATGATAATTTTGCGATTATTATTTGTAATACTTGTTATAGGAATTATTGGCGTTTTGGGGTCCCATCTCATTGGAAAACGAACTACTAAAAGTGACCATAACGCTATGGTAAGTTCTAGCACTAGTTCTTTAGTGAAACAAAGTGAATCTAATAGTACCAATGGTGGAACAAATGAGTCATCTTCAGTTAACAGTAAGGAAGACCAGGAAACGATAGTGGGAAAATATTCAGTTCCTATAGAAAATCTAAATGGTAAGAACTTTAAAGGGTATTATCGTGATGCGCTTGGTACGGGAGAAGATACTAGCCTATTATTTTCTCTTAATAATCAATCTGGGGATGGGACTATGACGGAGACATTAAAATTGAAAAGTGGAGAATCTGTGATAAATAAATATGTGGCACATTATCAAGAAATTGAAACAAAAAAAATTAGTGCTCAGAATGATCAGGAAGTACAAAGTAAAAATACAAGACAAGTAAAAGTGAATACTGAGATAGTGGTGGATGAATCAGATAATAATAGTAGACGTATATACTATGCATTTAGTAATAATTCTGGTGGTATCACGGTTAGCCTTGCAGGTCGAGATACATATGGAATCACTGATTATTGGGGATGAGTATGCCTTTAAGCATTCACATAGTGGTGCTTTTTTGTATCCTAAATCAGAAATAATATTACAGCCTATGGTAGACAAAGTAATTTTTTATGAATTCTATTTTTGTACTACTATTTAGAAATAAACAGATTAATGAATAAATTGTAAAATTTATCAGCTATTCAAAAGAGATGTTAGCGTGATGATTCTTAGGTATAAAAAGTGAAATTAGAGGTATATAATCCGATGGTAAGTTCTTAGCTAGTTTATAGTCAATTTTATTGATTTTCTTATTTTTGAGACACCTTAATTGGTGTCTTTTTTTATTATTTCATTTTTTTCAATAATAGTATCGTTACTTGAATTATTCAATGCCTTTTGTTCGTATGTATTTCCATCTTTTTTGGCCCGATATATTAAAGATCTTTTCTTAAAATAATGGTAGATATTCCATCTATTCACTTTTTTAGGCAAACTAGGGCGTTTAATTAAATCGTGGTCACTTGGCTTGTAATAATACATGTTATTATAAATATCCCAAAAATAAATATAGTATATGACCCTACTTTTTTGTTTCTTATCATTAGAAAATTGAGTGTTCTTGTCATGTATCAATTCATTGGTAGTGATATTGATAATATCAGATGTTTCTAAACTTAGAATTGGTTGTGCCACTAAAATATTTCCAGTAGTATTATTTTTTAATATAACAATTCCCCAAAAAACAGTTCCTTTACCATTATTTTCCAAAGAAATTCTATTAGTTAATTTAGTAGTTCTGCTGTCTACAACCCTACTATTAAAATGGATACTAGTTTCAAATAAATGTGGTACTGATTTATCATAAGTTTTTTTACTGATACTATATCCAGCAACTGCAGTTATTAATGATGCAAAGGCTAATAGAGGTATTGAATGCTGAATTATTGTATAGTTCCATGCGCTAAGTAGTAAATTTATAACAAATTTCAATATAGTACCTCTTCCTAGTCCAATATTGCTTAAGCAAATAAAAAAAGAACACCATCTATATCAGTGTTCTAATCACGCCCTGCAAACTTTATTATTATGTTTCTCGTGGCTCACTACTCATGTAAATAGGTGAAAATGAATGATAACCCATTAAATAGAAAACCTTCAGTACCAAGTGTTTTGAAAGCCTGTGATAATGGCTGACAAGTAAAATTGGGTAAGTAGGGATCGAACCTACAGATTGCGGATTCAGAGTCCGGCGCCTTACCAGTTTGGCTATTACCCAAGAATAATTAACTTCCTAATTTTAGCGATATAACGGTCTTTTGTCAAATAGAAAATAGTAATATTTTGTTGAAACAATAAGAAATAGTAAAGATGATTAATTATTGATAAAGAAAAGTGACGATTACTTTTCTAATTGATACATAACGTTATAATGAAGGACATAAAGATTGTGCTATGTAGAGAAAGTACAAATGAATAAATTAAGCTAAAGTTTTGCACATTTTATTAAGTTATTATTCTATAGATGAGTTTGAGGCGAACGTATTGGAAATAAAACTAAGACGTGAATTAAAAAAGTTATACATTAGATTGTTGATTGCGTGTGTCACAACGTTATTGATAGGCACCACGAAGGTTCTCCTAAAATATGAATGGTTATCTTTTGTTATGTGGGCTGCTGCATTGTACTGTCTCGGTTTGTATCTGTATTGTTGTTTTATTCAATTTTTAATTTGGCATAAAAATCATTGACATCAAATCTATATGGGTTATACTTAAAAGAGTATTTTTGCCCAATGGTCAAATTGGTTAAGACGTCGCCCTCTCAAGGCGGAATTACGGGTTCGAGCCCCGTTTGGGCGATAAAAGATGTAATTAATTAGAATATTAAAAAAAGTGATTAAGTAGGGTAACCTGCTTAATCACTTTTTTGTTTAGACATTTTGTTCAAATGAAAGTTCAATTAAATATTTGTCATGATGTGTTAGATACACGGTTGTTACCCAGACGTCCATATAGTCAGGGATGGAATGATCTAATTTATCGTTAAAGTAATCTAATAAATCACCGTGTTTTGAAACAAAATCATCAGTGAGACGATTAACAGTTAGTTTATCTGGTAAAAAATAAATATCAGAATCAGCTACTTTGACGCTTCCTGGTATGATGAGGGTTATTGAATTAGTATAGGTTAAGCGTGAAAAGAAAACGTCTTCTGGATGTCGTCTGACATAAGATAAGACAAAGAATATAGAATCTGAATTACTAGCCATAAGTGACACTCCCCATCTAAATGATTTACTTCATTATACCAATTTAAACGAAAATGTTTAGAATTATTTTACTATAGTTGCAGACAGACTAAATTTAAAATTATATTTTAGGTTTTTACTTAGGTAAAATCTCAATGGTAGCGTATACTTGAAGGTGCAAATATAAACCATTTTATGGAGGTGCAGGCGATGAAGACAGTTCATTTTTATTTAGTAAGACATGGTCAAACACGATTGAACAGATTAAAGAGGCTACAAGGCGTGACTAATTCTCGTCTGACACACAAGGGGCGAGAGGCAGCTAGAAATTTGGGAACACAATTAAAAGATGTCTATTTTGAAGCCGTGTACACAAGTGACTTAAAAAGAACGCAAGATACTGCGGACTTTATTCTTGAAAAGCATGACTCTTCGTTTGAATTTCAACCATTAAGAGGACTTCGAGAAGTCGATTTTGGTCGACTAGAAGAGATGAAAAATAAAGATTTAATTCCAATGCTTGTTAAAAAATTTGGTTTTTTTAAAGTGAGTCAGGCCGTTTTAGGGCATAATCGCTTTAGAAACTTAGTAAATATGTTCGCAGAGCTTGAAGGAACTAGCCAAGCTGAAACATATGATAAGATGACTAGTCGAATAATTGATACATTAACGGACATTGGTAATCAGTACCAGACGCAGGGAGGAAATATTTTAATTGTGTCTCATGGTCTTGTGTTATCAAGTTTTATTGACAGCTTAGAAAAAAATCAACTTCCAACGATGCTCTTGAAGAATGCTAGTGTTAGTAATGTTGATTTTAAAAAAGGTAAATTTACAATTGTGAAGATTAATCAAAAGGGGTGATTACGATTGCTATATCCTAAAACGATAAATAAAATTCGACAGTTAGTTAATGATGGTATTGTTCCTGGTGCTTCATATGGGGTTATCCATCATAATACAATTAGCAATCAAAACTATCTGGGATATTCGCAATTAGTCCCTGAAACTGAACAATTGACTGATAATGCACTTTACGACATTGCATCACTAACTAAGGTGATAGGAACAACAACTCTTATTTTAAAATTACAAGAAGAGGGTCGTTTGAATGTTGATGATTCCGTAAAAAAATACCTACCAAATTATCAGGATGAACGGGTGACTTTACGGCATATGTTGACGCATACGGCAGATTTTCAAGGGTATATTAAAAATCGAAATCAATTATCGGAACCAGATTTAAAACAAGCACTATTCGGACTAAGTAATGGTGAAAATCTTGGAAAAAAAGTTATTTATAGTGATATCGGACTAGTTTTTTTAGGATATATTATTGAAAGTATTTTAAAAATTCCTGTTCAGCAAGCATTGCAGCAAGAAGTTTTAAATCCCTTAGGATTAACTGATAGTACTTTTAGTCCAAATATCTCAAGAAGTGTTCCAACTGAGATTATTCCTGACCTAGGTCTTTTAAAGGGAATTGTTCATGACCCCAAAGCACGGATTTTAAAAGAACATTGTGGATCAGCAGGGCTATTTTCCACCGTATCCGACTTGTTACGATTTATGCAGTGGTTTATGTCAGATGGTCCTGAACGTCCAGTATTGCGGCCAGAGACGACGAAAATGTTATTCTCAGATCAAACCCCTACAAGAAGCTTGGGTCGTTCACTTGGCTGGGATCTTCGAGGAGATGGCGATTGCTTATCTGTCTATCATACTGGTTTTACAGGAACATTTATGATAATGGATCAATCCATGCAAGATGGGTTGGTTGTCTTAACAAATAGGGTACATCCGACGAGTGATAATAGTCTCTATTTGACAAAACGAGACAAAATTATAGAAAGTTTTTTAACGGAAAAAGCTGGATTGTAACCGATTAACATTCAAAAATGTAACCGCTTATGATAAAATAAACCAATAATATGTTTAACGAAGGAGAAAGCAACTAATGACAGAACCTTTATTCTTAAAACCTGTACTACAAGAAAAAATTTGGGGTGGTGATCATCTTAAAACGGTCTTTGGATATGATATTCCAAGTAATCATACTGGTGAACTTTGGGCTATTTCCGCACACTCACATGGCCCAAGTACTGTTTTGAATGGTCCATTTGCTGGCAAAACATTGAATGAAGTCTGGGATTCAAATCGTGAAGTTTTTGGTAATGCTAAAGGGGATGTTTTTCCACTTCTAACTAAAATTTTAGATGCTAATCAAGATTTATCAGTTCAAGTACATCCGGATGATACTTATGCAATGCAACATGAGCATGAACTTGGTAAAACGGAATGTTGGTATGTTATTTCAGCCGAACCTGGGGCAGAACTTATTTATGGGCACCATGCTAAAACACGTGAAGAATTAGCGGAAATGATTCATGACGAAAGATGGGATGATTTATTTACGCATGTACCTGTTAAAGCGGGAGATTTCTTTTATGTTCCTAGTGGCACAATCCATGCCATTGGTTCTGGTGTGATGGTCCTTGAAACGCAACAAAGTAGTGATACAACATATCGTGTTTACGATTTTGACCGTGTGGATGCAACAACGGATAAGAAGCGTGACTTGCATATTCAACAATCGATTGATGTTACTAATGTGCCTAATAAAGTTCCTGAACTCGATATTCAAACAAAAATGGTCGGGGATGCCAAAGTAACAACCTTTGTTAAAACACCATTCTTTAGTGTTTATGAATGGTTGATTTCAAACGGATCAGCAAATTTTAAAAGAACAGTCGCACCTTATACCCTTGTTTCAGTTTTAAAAGGTGAAGGTCAGATTAAAGTCGATGATAAAACATATGATTTAAAAATGGGTATGCATTTTATTTTACCTAATGAAGTTAAAGAATGGACAATTACGGGTGATATGCAAATTATTGCATCAGAACCTGGAGAAAAAGCATAAAAAAATAAAGATTTAAACAATAATATACTATTGTTTGAATCTTTATTTTTTTACTAAAATGTTGGTTCGATAACGAGTGCTTCTTGTTGACTAAAATCAACATCTGGATATTTACGATGCAACGCAAGCAGTAGTAGACGTTTAGCTAATTCACCATTTCTTGTTAAGATTGGGCCATGGAAATATGAACCAAAAACGTTTTTGTAAATGACACCTTCTGAAGCATCACTACCATTATTACCTTTACCTTTTAACACTTTACCAAGTGGTCGTTCATCTTTACCGAGGAAGGTCATTCCGTTATGATTTTCAAAACCATGGTAAGTTTCACCGGTATCTTCATTTTGAATCGTAATATCTCCGATAAAACGATTGTCATCTTGTGTCTCTGTATAATGACTCATTGCACCAATGCCAGGAATTTTTTCACCATCAGCACCGACATAATATTGACCAAGTAATTGGTAACCGCCACAAATTGCGAGAAGGGGACCGTTATCTTCAATATAGTCGGTTAAGGCCTCTTTTTTGTCTTGAATATCTTTTGAGACAATTTTTTGTTCGAAATCTTGTCCACCACCAAAGAAAGTTAAGTCAAAATGATCTTTGTCAAAGGGTTGATCTAAACTGATGACTTCAGTTTGTAAGTCAGTATCCATTTGCTTGGCATAATATTCTAATACCAATAGGTTACCAACATCACCATAAGTATTCAATAAGTCACCATATAAATGGGCGACGTTTAAATGATATTTTGCCATTATTACATGCCCTCCTTGATATAACCATCATTAGCGAGTGATTTACGCAACTGTAAAACAGCTGTATAAGTGGCTAAAACGTAAATATGTTTTGTGGGGAAGGTTTTAAGTTGTTCGATAACTTTAGCAATGTCAGGTTCTTTAATTAATTGTTCATCTTTGACACCAGCAACCTTAAAACGGAATGAAACATCTTTATAACGTTCGCCACCAGTCATGAATTGAGGAATGTTCATTTGTGTTAATTGTTCGAAATTCCCATCCCAAATCCAACTCGTATCAATACCATCTGCATAATTTGCATTCAATAAGAAGGCCAATGAGAATGGCTCTGTATCTGTTGCAATCATATCTAGTACCTGATCGAGGCCAACTGGATTTTTAACTAAGACTAAGGTAATGTCTTTGTCTTCAACATGGATGACTTCTTGTCGACCAAAGACTTGCTCATCGTCTTCACTTAATGTATTACTAATTGTTGCAGGACCAACATTGAAGACACGACCAACTGCATAAGCAGCAAGGGCGTTGTAGATGTTATATAAACCGCCGACATGAATTTCCATAGGTTGTCCATCAACTATAAAGTGAGATGATGTGGGTGTTTGTTCCAAAAGTGATGTCAATTGGTAGTCTAATTTTGGACGACTAAAATGACAGTTTGGACAATAATATTTCCCGAGATTAGCATACGTACGGGTTTTATAATGTAAGATATGTTGACAAACCGGACAAAGAATCCCATCAGTATTCGTAGGTGCTAAACTTTCGGTTTCCTCTTCATGATTAAAACCGTAGAAAACAAAAGGATTTGGTAATTCAATTGAATGGAAAATGGGTGCATCACCATTTGCAATAATTGTTGCATTGGGTGCTAATTTAATCCCATCAATAATTTTTTTGTAAGTTGTATAAATTTCACCATAGCGGTCCATTTGATCACGGAAAATATTTGTTAAAACAAATGCTTTAGGCGTGATGTATTGGGTGACTTTAATGACATTTGCTTCATCAACCTCAAGAATAGCAAGAGGACGCTCATTTTTTTTGCGCTTATCCGTTAGAAATGCTGTGATAATACCTTGTTCCATATTTGATCCAGCAGAGTTTGTTAAGATATGGTCATATTTAGCACCTAAAACCTTAACTGTTAAGGCAGTTGTTAAGGTTTTACCGTTGGTTCCAGTGATGACAATAACGTCATAATTAGCACCTAATGTTTTTAAAATTTCTGGATCTAACGCGGCAGTTATTTTGCCGGGTAGAGAGCTACCACCTTTTAGAAAGGTGTGCAAAAACCAATATGATGATTTCCCTGCGACAGTTGCTATTGAGCTTTTTATCGTCATTAAAATATCCTCCGTTTACAGAAAATTGACTACATAGGATAGAATCCACGTCATAGCCTACTTTACTGAATTTATATTATGTCTATAATAGCATAATTACAAAATTCTACATATAAAATGCCTAATATTAAGAAAAAATTTTTATTTAATGAAATCCAAGCTTAAATCGGATATACTTAAAGACGGAAATCTGAAAAACAGAAGAGGTTTATTATGGCGCAATTATTTTTTAAATACGGTGCAATGAATAGTGGTAAGACAATTGAAATCTTAAAAGTTGCGCATAATTATGAAGAACAAAATAAATCAGTTATTATTTTAACAAGTGGTGTGGATGACAGGGATGGTGTTGGATTTGTTTCAAGTCGAATTGGGTTGAAACGTGAGGCGACACCTATTTTTGAAGAAACAAATGTCTTTGATTTAGTTCAACAGACTAATTCAAATGCTGCTTGTGTTTTAATAGACGAATCACAATTTCTAAAACAAGCACATATTATTCAATTAGCTAAAATTGTGGATGAATTAAATATTCCAGTTATGGCCTTTGGGTTAAAGAATGATTTTAAAAACGAATTGTTTGAAGGATCAAAATATTTATTATTATATGCTGACAAGATTGAAGAAATGAAAACAATTTGCTGGTTTTGTCATAAAAAGGCCATCATGAATTTACGTATTCATGATGGTAAACCTGTATATGCTGGCGAACAAATTTTAATAGGTGGTAATGAAGATTATTATCCAGTATGTCGTAAACATTATAACAATCCGTTGATGACACAATTACAATAATCAGATAGACTAGAAAGATAAAGAATTAAGAGGAGACAATATAAAATGGATGAAATGTATGATCAATTACAATCAGTTGATGATCGCTATGAAGAATTAGGCGAATTATTGTCTGATCCTGAGATTATTTCAAATAATAATCGTTTTATGGAATTATCAAAAGAAATGGCAAGTATCCGCGAAACAGTTGAGAAATATCGCCAATATAAAGTTGTTGTTCAAGAACTTGCAGATGCTGAAGAAATGCTAGGCGAAAATTTAGATTCTGAAATGGCTGAAATGGCTAAAGAAGAATTATCTGACGCAAAGAAAGCAAAAGCAGCTTTAGAAGAAGAAATTAAGGTACTATTAATTCCTAAGGATCCTAATGATGATAAAAATATTATCATGGAAATTCACGGCGCTGCCGGTGGGGATGAAGCTAGTTTATTTGCTGCAGATTTATTCTCAATGTATTCTAAATACGCTGAGAAGCAAGGTTGGACTGTTGAAATTGTGGATAAAAATGTGACTGAAGTCGGTGGCTTTAAAGAAATTGTCCTGTTGATTAATGGTGATAGCGTCTTTTCTAAACTGAAATATGAAAGTGGTGCACATCGAGTTCAACGAATTCCATCAACAGAATCAGCTGGACGTGTGCATACTTCTACTGCAACAGTAGGTGTTATGCCTGAAGCAGAAGATGTTGAAATTGAAATTGATGCAAAAGATATTAGAACGGATGTTTATCGTTCTTCTGGTGCCGGTGGACAACATGTTAATAAGACGTCATCTGCTGTCCGAATGACCCATTTACCAACAAACATTGTTGTAGCTATGCAAGATGAACGTTCACAACAACAAAATCGTGAAAAAGCTATGAAAATTTTGAAGGCTCGAGTTTATGATTTCTATTCACAACAAGAACAAAGTGCTTACAATGAAAATAGAAAATCAGCCGTTGGATCAGGGGACCGTTCAGAACGAATTAGAACCTATAATTTCCCTCAAAATCGTGTGACTGATCATCGAATTGGATTATCATTAAATAAACTAGATCGCGTTATGAATGGTGAACTTGAAGAAGTAATTGATTCATTGATTTTATATGATCAAACACAAAAAATGGAAAAGTTGCAAGAAAATGACTAATCCAACCTACTACGAAGCCTTGAAATGGGCTTCTTTGTGTATAGAGGAACATAAGTTAGAAGTTGAAAGTGGGCAGTGGCTATTATTAGAGCGACTAGGATGGTCAACGACTGATTTGTTAATGAATTATCAAACAAAAATGCCAAAAAATGAGTGGCAACAATATCAGATAGATATTCAGCAATTTTGTGATGGAATGCCGGCACAATACATTGTTGGTCATGCCTACTTTTTTGGTATGCAGTTGAAAGTGACCGAAGCAACCCTTATTCCGAGACCTGAGACGGAAGAATTGGTAGAATGGATGTTGGAGACGTTACCTGCTAATGAGAAGTTAATAATTGCTGATATTGGAACCGGTTCTGGAGCAATTGCGATTGCTTTAAAACAACAGCGACCAAATTGGCAAATCTTTGCAAGTGATATTTCTAAAGAAGCGATTACGGTTGCCGAAAAAAATGCACAAGCACAGCAAGTTGATGTAACATTTTTGATTGGAGATCTGACAGAACCTATTCATGAATTGAAAGTGGATGTCATCGTGTCTAATCCACCATACATTGCCGAAAATGAGCGAGATGTGATGGATAAAAGTGTGATTGAACATGAACCGCAAGTCGCATTATTTGCAGCTGAAAATGGTCTAATCTTGTATCGAAGAATGATAGAAGAGGTGGCTCGCTTTACGCAAAAACCAAGAGATATTTTCTTTGAAATAGGGTATCAACAAGAAAACGCCGTGATAAAGTTGTTAACAAACGCATTTGAAAATGCAGAATTAATAGAAGGAAAAAAAGATAGTTTTGATAATCAAAGAATGATTCACGCAAAATTATAAAAGGGGTGTTGAGTTAATGGAAACAATTATTTATCAACCTAATGAAATAGAAACTGCTGCAGAGTTATTAAAGCAAGGACAATTGATTGCGTTCCCAACTGAAACAGTGTACGGATTGGGTGCCGATGCGACAAATGAAGAGGCAGTCAAACAAGTGTATGCTGCAAAAGGTCGACCAAGTGATAATCCACTAATCGTACACGTTGCCGATGTAGAGACAGTTCGGGAATATGCACAACCACTTACTGCCAATGTGGAAAAGTTAATTAAAACATTTTGGCCGGGTTCATTGACGCTTATCCTTAAATTAAAAGCAGGAGCTCTTTCAAAGACTGTTACAGGCGGTTTAGAAACTGCAGCCTTTAGAATGCCAGATAACAAAGTTACATTAGATTTTATTATTAAGTCGGGCGTTCCAATTGTTGGCCCTTCAGCTAATACTTCAGGTAAACCTAGTCCAACAATGGCAGAACATGTTGCTCATGATTTGAATGGTAAAATTGCTGGTATCATTGATGATGGGCAAACAAAAGTAGGGGTGGAGTCAACTGTCTTAGACATGAGTACAGATGAACCAACAATTTTGAGACCTGGAGCAGTTACTCAGTCACAAATTGAGTATGTAATTGGACACGTTAGTGATGATACACATGAAGTTGCCGAAGGAGAAACACCAAAAGCACCTGGGATGAAGTATCGACATTATGCACCAAGAGCACAAGTTGCGATTGTTGATTCAACACAAAATTGGTCAGATATTTTAGACTGGGTCGCTAAACAAGATATTGCAATCGGATTAATGGCTAAAGAAGGTCAAATTGATACGGATCAGATACCTAAGAATAGTGGCTATTCTTCTTTAGGAAAAACAATCGAGTCAGCGAGTCAATCACTTTTTGACGGCTTACGCTACTTCGATGACAACCCTAATGTTCAAATGATTTTAGTTGAAGGGTTTGATAAAAAGGGATTGGGTGTTGCTTACATGAACCGTCTTGAAAAAGCAGCAAGTAGCCAAAATATTGTTGAACTTATGGACGCTGAAAAAGTGAAATATAAACAACAGGATAAAGAATTGTGGGATGCAATCGCTCATGAAGAAAAACGCCAAGAGGACAATATTGAATTAATTGCGTCTGAAAATATCGTTTCTGATGCCGTACGTGCTGCACAAGGTAGCGTGTTAACCAATAAGTATGCTGAAGGGTATCCTAATAAGCGTTACTACGGGGGTTGTGAGTATATTGATGTAGTTGAACAATTAGCTATTGATCGTGCTAAGGCACTATTCCATGCTGAATATGCCAATGTACAACCACATTCTGGTTCACAAGCTAATATGGCCGTTTACCAGGCATTTTTAGAACCTCAAGATAAGATTTTAGGAATGAAATTAAACGACGGTGGACATTTAACGCATGGTTCACCAGTAAATTTCTCAGGTGAATTGTACAATTTTGTTAGTTATGGTGTTGATTCTAAAACAGAACGTTTAAATTATGATGCTATTCGAGAAATAGCGCTTAAAGAAAAACCTAAAATGATTATTGCCGGAGCCTCAGCTTATAGTCGAATGATCGACTTTACAAAATTTAGATCAATCGCTGATGAAGTTGGCGCCTATTTAATGGTAGATATGGCTCATATTGCTGGTCTTGTAGCTACTGGACTGCATCCAAATCCCGTAGATGTAGCTGATGTTGTTACGACAACAACGCATAAAACGTTACGTGGCCCTCGTGGTGGAATGATTCTTGCTAAAGAAAAATATGCTAAAAAACTAAACTCGGCAGTTTTCCCTGGTACACAAGGCGGCCCACTTGAACACGTAATTGCTGGGAAAGCGGCAGCATTCTATGAAGCAGCGCAACCAGCATTTACGGCATATATGTATCAGGTTGTTCAGAATTCACAAGCAATGGCCGGTGTGTTTGCACAGTCAGATTTAGTGAGAGTTATTTCTGGTGGAACTGATAATCACTTAATGAACTTAGATGTAACACCTTCTGGGTTAAATGGAAAAGAAGTTCAAAACTTATTAGATCGTGTTCATATTACTGTGAATAAAAATACAATTCCAAATGAATCATTGAGCCCATTTAAAACGTCTGGAATTCGAATTGGGACGCCAGCAATTTCTACTCGTGGGTTTGACAGCGAAGACGTAAAAGTGATTGCAATTCTAATTCTATACGCAATTCAATTTCATGATGATGACGATAAATTAGCCGAAATTGGTTCGCAAGTTTTAGCATTATCTAAAAAGCATCCTATTTCACAAATTAAATACGTTTAAGACTAGTATTTTAGGTAATAATTCGCTAAAATAGAATAGACTAAATTTAAGGGAGTGTTTCGTAATGGGCAAATTTCAAGTGATGGACCATCCGTTAATTCAACACAAATTAACGATTATACGTGATAAGAACTGTGGTACAAAAGAATTTAGAGAAGTTGTTAATGAAATTGCTGAACTAATGGTATATGATGTTTCTCGCGATTTTGCTTTAGAAGATGTTATCGTTGAAACACCTATGGGTAAAACAACACAAAAAACATTGGCTGGTAAGAAAATTGCTATTATCCCTATTTTAAGAGCCGGTTTAGGGATGGTTGATGGTATTTTGGAATTATTACCAGCAGCTAAAGTTGGACATATTGGTATGTACCGTGATGAAACAACATTCCAACCAACAGAATATTTTGTAAAAATGCCTGAAGATATTGCTAGTCGTGATCTCCTTGTAGTAGACCCAATGCTTGCTACTGGTGGTTCTGCTATTATGGCAGTTGATGCATTAAAGAAGCGTGGCGCAAAAACAATTAAGTTTGTTTGTCTTGTTGCGGCTCCAGAAGGTGTTGCAGCTTTACGTGAAAAACATCCTGATATTGATATTTATACAGCAGCACTTGATGATCACTTGAATGAAGATGGCTACATTGTCCCAGGTTTGGGCGATGCAGGTGATCGATTGTTTGGTACGAAATAAATTAAATGAATGGCCCTTAGAATGCTTACGCGTAAGCCGTCTAGGTGTCATTTTTTTTAATGTGAAAAAAAACTCAAAATAAGTCAGAATTTCTTTTGTATTTTATTTCAATTGGTGGTATGATTTCTTTTGTAATTGGAGAATATTTATAAAGTTATTCTCTTTAATTTATACCGTTTTATACGGTCAAATAAAAGTTTGGAAAGAGGTGAAATTCTGTGGATGGAGATGCTTTCGTTGTGAATTTTTATGGCCTACCTTTCAATATTACGAATGTCGTTTCCGGTTTACTTGCATGTGTGATTGTCGCGATGATAGCTATTGTATTATCGAGAAGACTGACCATGAAACCGACTGGTAGACAAAATGTTTTGGAATGGCTCATTGATTTCACCAACGGTATTGTTAAAAGCGCAATGCCAGGAAAAGAAGGTAAGAAGTTTAATTTATTAGCATTTACGTTATTCTTATTTATCTTTGTATCTAACCAAATGGGTTTATTTTTACAAATAGGTTTTGGCGACAAGACGTTGATTAAAAGTCCAACGTCGAGTCCGCTAACGACACTAACGTTTGCATTTTTGATTCTGCTATTATCACATTTTATGGGTGTTATTCAATTCGGATTTAAGGGATATATTAAAAATTCCTATTTAAGTCCAGTTGCATTTCTTTTACCTATTAATTTGATTGAAGAATTTACAAATTTGCTAACATTAGCTCTTCGTTTGTACGGAAACATTTACGCTGGGGAAGTATTATTAACGTTAATTGGTGGTGCAGTTTCTATGGGCCCATTAATGACTATCGTGGCTTTACCAGTTGAAATGATCTGGCAAGGATTCTCTCTGTTTATCGGAAGTATCCAAGCTTACGTATTCGTAACATTGTCAATGGTTTATATCGGTGGAAAAGTACAAAAAGAATAAAACAAGATATCTAAGGAGGAAACAATTATTATGGGATTATTAGCAGCAGGTATTGCAGCTGGTTTAGCCGCTGTCGCAACAGGTATTGGTAATGGTTTAGTTATTTCTAAAACAATCGAAGGTATGGCTCGCCAACCAGAATTATCTGGTCAATTACGTTCAACAATGTTTATTGGTGTTGGTTTGATTGAAGCCGTTCCTATTATTGCTATCGTTATTTCATTCTTATTGATGGCTAAATAATTTTTGAAATTAAGTTTGATTCTTCGTTGATACAACGAAATATATTAATTTTAAAAAGGAGGTGTCAATAGATGTTTTCAGATTTAGTTTTCGGTGCAGTTGGTAATTTTCAAACTGGTGATTTCTTATTCTATATTATTTCGTTTGTTATTTTGATGTTAATCATCAAACACTTTGCATGGGGTCCTGTCACAAAAATGATGAGTGACCGTGCAGATAAAATTGCAAATGATTTAGATTCTGCTGAAGATTCAAGAAAAAAAGCCGATATTTTGGCAACTGAACGACAAGACCAATTAGATAATTCACGTCAAGAAGCATCTGAAATTGTTAGTCGTGCAAAAGATAACGGTAAAAAGCAACATGATGATATCGTTTCTGGAGCTCAAGATGAAGCAACGACGTTGAAACAAAATGCTGTTAAAGATATTGAACAAGAACGCCAAGAAGTTTTGAGTAGCGTTCAAAGTGATGTCGCTGAATTATCTATTGAAATTGCTTCTAAGATTATTCAAAAAGAATTAAATGAGAATGATCAAAAAAACTTAATCAATTCTTATATTGAAGGGTTGGTAAAGTAAAATGAAATTAGATAAGGCAACCGTTGCCAATCGTTACGGTGAAGCCATCTTTGAAATTGCTGATGAACAAGGTAATATTGTTGCCTTTTCTGAAGAATTAGAGGAAGTTAGACAAGTTTTTCTTGCTAATCCACAATTGAGTGAAGTGCTTGTTGATGCACGTCTTAATTTGTTAGAAAAGCAAGACCTTGTTAAAGTCTTACTCAAAGATGCATCTCCAATTATTGCAAACGTTATCCAAATGGTCTTTGATTATGGTCGAATGGGTGATATGGTTGGAATAATTGAAGAATTCGAACGATTATGCGATGTTAAAGAAAAAGTTGTACATGCAACCGTCACAACTGCAATTGAGCTTGATGATAGTCAATTAACGAAATTATCAAGTAAGTTTGCAGAAAGAATCGGTGCAAATAAGATAGTATTTAACAATATTATTGATGAAAAAATTATTGGTGGCGTTATTATTGAAGCCAATAATCAGATTTTTGATGGCTCAATTTCATCAAAAATCAACAAAGTAAAACGATTATTAGCGGAGTAACATATTAAAGTAGTTAAGAGGTGAACCTTGTATGAGCATTAAAGCTGAAGAAATCAGTGCTTTAATTAAAGAACAATTGGAACAATATAAAGACGAACTTATCGTTGATGAAGTAGGTACCGTTACTTATGTTGGTGATGGTATTGCTCGTGCACACGGTTTGGATAATGCTTTATCAGGAGAATTGTTAGAATTTTCTGACGGTACTTATGGTATGGCTCAAAATCTAGAAACAAACGATGTTGGTATCGTTATTTTAGGTGGCTATGAAGGTATCCGTGAAGGCGACGTTGTCAAACGTACGGGTAGAATCATGGAAGTTCCTGTTGGTGAAGAACTTATCGGACGTGTTGTTAATCCTTTAGGCCAACCCATCGATGGTAAAGGTGATCTTAAGACAAACAAAACTCGTCCAGTCGAAAAAAAGGCTCCAGGAGTTATGGATCGTAAGTCAGTTGATCAACCTTTACAAACTGGACTTAAAGCTATTGATGCTTTAGTTCCAATTGGCCGTGGACAACGTGAATTGATTATTGGTGATCGTAAGACTGGTAAAACATCAGTTGCTATTGATACGATTTTAAATCAAAAAGATCAAGACATGATTTGTATCTATGTTGCTATTGGACAAAAAGAATCAACTGTTAGCGCACAAGTGGAAACGTTACGTCGATTAGGCGCAATGGACTACACAATTGTCGTTAGTGCTGGTCCTGCTTCTCCCGCACCATTATTATGGTTAGCTCCATATACTGGTTCAGCAATGGGTGAAGAATTCATGTATAACGGTAAACATGTCTTGATTGTATTTGATGATTTATCAAAACAAGCAACGGCTTACCGTGAACTGTCATTAATTTTGAGACGTCCGCCGGGTCGTGAAGCTTATCCTGGTGATGTTTTCTACTTACATTCATGTTTACTTGAACGTGCAGCTAAGTTAAGTGATGAATTGGGTGGTGGTTCAATGACTGCTCTTCCATTTATCGAAACACAGGCTGGTGATGTTTCTGCATATATTCCTACTAACGTAATTTCGATTACTGATGGTCAAATTTTCTTGGATAGTGATTTATTCTATTCAGGTACTCGTCCAGCTATTGATGCTGGTACATCAGTTTCTCGTGTTGGTGGGTCAGCTCAAATTAAAGCAATGAAGAAAGTTGCCGGAAGCCTTCGTTTGGCTCTTGCATCATTCCGAGAATTAGAATCATTTTCTCAATTTGGTTCTGATTTAGATGCTGCAACACAAGCTAAATTAAATCGTGGACATCGTACGGTTGAAGTACTTAAACAACCATTACACAAGCCATTAGTTGTTGAAAAACAAGTTTTAATTTTATACGCATTAACACATGGATTCTTGGATTCAGTTCCTGTTGATGATATTCTTCGTTTTGAAGGTGAAATTTTTGATTTCTTTGATAATAATCATAGTGATCTTTTAAATCACATCAAAGAAACAGGTAATTTACCAGACGAAGATAAATTTGATGCTGCAATCAAAGACTTTTCAGAAGGTTTCCAAGTAACTCCTGAAAAAGCGTAAACTAAAAGTAAATGAAAGATGGTGAGAATTAATGGGTGCTTCATTAATGGAAGTAAAGCGTCGAATCGTTTCAACTAAGAAAACGGGACAAATAACTGGCGCAATGCAAGTTGTTTCGACTGCTAAGTTAAGCCAAATTCAACGTCATACTCAAAGTTATCAGATATATGCTTCTAAAATTAGAAGTGTCATTACCCATCTTGCCCAATCTCACCTTTTAGATGCTAAAGCTGGAAAATCAAAGCAATCATCTGAGAATGATAGTTCAAAATTTTCAGGTTTTGATATGTTACAAAAGAGACCTGTTAAAAAAAGTGGTTATTTAATTATTACTTCTGATCGTGGTTTAGTTGGTAGTTACAATAGTAACGTGATTAAACAAACATTAGATTTGATGAAGCAAAATGGCCATACTGTAGATAATGCTGTTATTATTGCTGTTGGTGGTACTGGTGCTGACTTCTTTAAAAATAGAGGATATGAGGTTGCCTACGAATACCGTGGTGTAAGTGATATTCCAACGTTTATTGAGGTTCGTGAAATTGTTAAATCAGTGGTAACAATGTATAACAGTGAAGTTTATGATGAATTATTTGTTTGTTATAATCATTTCGTTAATAGTTTACAATCAGACTTTCATTCTGAACAAATGCTTCCTATTTCAGAAGTGAATATGGATACAGATGCAGAGGGTGTTGAAACGTCTAATGTGATGGGTAATGAAGATTATGATATGGAACCTTCGGGAGATGCAATTCTTGAAGTTGTTCTACCTCAGTTTGCTGAAAGCTTAGTATATGGTGCGATTTTAGATGCTAAAACAGCTGAACATGCTTCAAGTTCTACAGCAATGAAATCTGCGACAGATAATGCTAAAGATATTATTGCATCATTAGAATTAAAGTATAATCGTGCACGTCAAAGTGCTATTACAACAGAAATTACAGAAATTACTGGTGCAACAGCTGCTTTAGAGTAAAATGACAGGAGGAAATACAGAAGATGAGTCTCGGTAAAGTTGTTCAAGTTATCGGGCCCGTCGTCGATGTACAATTCTCTTTAAACGAAACCTTACCAGATATCAATAATGCGTTAAAAGTTACACGTGAAGATGGAACTGCTCTAATTATCGAAGTTACGCTTGAATTAGGTGACGGAGTTATGAGAACAATCGCCATGGATTCTACGGATGGCTTGCAACGTGGAACAGTTGTTGAAGACACAGGTGCTTCAATTTCTGTCCCTGTTGGTGAAGATACTCTTGGTCGAGTGTTTAACGTTTTAGGAGATACCATTGATGGTGGTCCTGAATTTAATAAAGATGCAGAGCGTAGTAGCATCCATAAAGATGCTCCTAAATATGATGAATTAAGTGCAAGTACTGAGGTTCTTGAAACAGGAATTAAAGTTATTGACTTGTTAGCCCCTTATATTAAAGGTGGTAAAATTGGATTATTCGGTGGTGCCGGTGTTGGTAAAACTGTTTTAATTCAAGAATTAATTCATAATATTGCTCAAGAACATAATGGTATTTCAGTGTTTACCGGTGTTGGTGAACGTACTCGTGAAGGTAATGACCTTTACTTTGAAATGAAAGAATCCGGCGTGTTAGAGAAGACAGCCATGGTGTTTGGTCAGATGAACGAGCCGCCTGGTGCCCGTATGCGTGTTGCATTGACTGGTCTTACAATTGCGGAATATTTCCGTGATGAAAAAGGACAAGATGTGTTATTGTTTATTGATAATATTTTCCGCTTTACACAAGCTGGTTCTGAAGTTTCAGCCTTATTAGGCCGTATTCCTTCAGCCGTAGGTTATCAACCAACATTAGCTACTGAAATGGGTCAATTGCAAGAACGTATTACGTCGACTAAAAAGGGTTCAGTTACATCAATTCAAGCAGTTTATGTTCCAGCTGATGATTATACTGATCCTGCTCCTGCAACGACGTTCGCCCATTTGGATGCAACAACTAACTTGGAACGTAGCTTAACGCAACAAGGTATTTACCCAGCTGTTGATCCTTTGGCTTCAACTTCAAGTGCTTTGACACCTGAAATTGTTGGAGAAGAACATTATCGTGTTGCTACGGAAGTTCAACATACGTTACAACGTTATCGTGAATTACAAGATATTATTTCTATTTTAGGTATGGATGAATTATCTGATGATGAAAAAGTAATTGTAGCACGTGCGCGTCGTATCCAATTCTTCCTTTCACAAAACTTTAATGTTGCCGAACAATTCACAGGAAAACCTGGATCATATGTACCAATTGCTGAAACAGTTCAAGGATTTAAAGATATTCTTGATGGTAAATATGATTCACTTCCTGAAGATGCTTTCAATGGTGTCGGCCCAATCGAAGATGTTATTGAAGCAGCAAATAAAATGGCAAAATAGGGGGTAATAACAGATGGCTGAAGATTCAGTTTTGACCGTTAGTATCGTCACTCCTGATGGTAGTGTTTATGACAATAATGCTGAAATGATTATTGTTAAAACACCCAGCGGGGAAATGGGTATTTTACCCAATCATATTCCAGTTATTGCTTCTCTTGATATTGATGCTGTCAGGGTTAAGGTAAATGATAATGAAGAAGATGAAATTGCCGTAAGTGGTGGATTCATTGAATTTTCAAAAAATGTCGCAACGGTTGTTGCAAATGCAGCAGAATGCCAAGAAGATATTGATGAAAATCGTGCACAGGCTGCTAAAAAAAGAGCTGAGCAGATGATTTCTACTGCAAAACAAACACATAATGTTGATGAACTTAAAAGATCTGAAATTGCACTTAGACGTGCAATCAATCGAATTAATATCTCTAAACATTAATACAAAGTGGGTGCTGGATTTATTCAGTACCTTTTTTTGTATATACATATTAAATATTTCATTTTTGTTACAAATATTAGCGACAAGTGGTACAAAATATGCTATGCTTATGACGAATAAATTTTAGGAGTGTTTTGATGAATACTGTGGGAATCCAATCGCTAGTTACTTTAATGAGTCATCTAATGTTTATTGGAATTGCTTTTTGGGCAATTCAAGGGTTACGAATAGACAGATTTTTCCCACAAAGTAGCCAACAAAGAATCAAAGTTTTAATTGTTTTATTGGCTATTTTATTAGGATATACAAGCAGTGCCTTTTTCTTAAATTTTATTGATAATGTTCGTAATTTAGTTTTTTTAGTTAAATAATAACGGGGGAATAACTTGTGGAAAAAATAATCGTCAAGGGTGGAAACTCACTCAATGGAACAGTGCATATAGAAGGCGCAAAGAATGCAGTATTGCCAATTCTAGCAGCCGGAATTTTAGCAAGTAGTGGTGAAAATACACTGTCAAATGTACCAGTTTTATCAGATGTCTTTACAATGAATAACGTACTACGTTTTTTAAATTTAGACGTTGACTTTAATGAAGAAACTAATGAAGTTAAAATGAGTGCGACTAAAGAATTATCACCAGAAGCACCATTTGAATATGTTTCAAAAATGCGTGCTTCTATTGTTGTAATGGGACCACTTTTGGCACGACTTAAACATGCGAAGATTGCAATGCCTGGTGGGTGTGCAATAGGTTCTCGCCCAATTGACTTGCATTTAAAAGGTTTTGAAGCAATGGGTGCGCATATTGAACAATTCGATGGTTATATAGAAGCAACTGTAGATGAATTAAAGGGTGCCAACATTTATCTTGATTTTCCAAGTGTAGGTGCAACTCAGAATATTATGATGGCTGCAACATTGGCTACTGGTACAACTGTGATTGAAAATGTTGCAAGAGAACCAGAAATTGTTGATTTAGCTAATATTTTAAATAAAATGGGTGCTAAAGTACAAGGTGCTGGTACCGAAACAATTCGCATTCATGGTGTTAAGGCATTACATGGCGCTGATCATGCAGTTGTCCAAGATCGGATTGAAGCAGGGACATTCATGGTTGCAGCAGCAATGACTCAAGGTAATGTTTTAATCGAAGAGGCTATTGCGGAACACAATAAACCATTAATTTCTAAATTAGAAGAAATGGGTATTGACGTTATTCAAGAAGACAATGGTATCCGAGTAATCGGAACAGAAAAAATTAAACCAACTATAGTTAAAACATTGCCTCATCCAGGCTACCCAACTGATATGCAGCCTCAAATGACTGTTCTTCAATTAATGGCAGATGGTACAAGTATTTTAACAGAGACGGTATTCGAAAATCGTTTTATGCATCTTGAAGAATTACGACGTATGAATGCAAAATTTAAGATTGAAGGCAACTCAGTTGTGATGTATGGTCCAACTGACTTCAACGGTGCAGAAGTTGCTGCTACAGACTTAAGAGCTGCTGCAGCACTTGTGCTAGCAGGATTAGTAGCTCGTGGTTATACACAAGTTACACATCTTGAATATCTTGATCGAGGCTACTATCATTTCCATCAAAAGTTAGAAGCTTTGGGTGCTGAAATTAAACGTATCAATGATGATACACAAGATATAATTATTAAGACAGAAAATGAAGTAAAATAGAAGAAATGTCCATTTTGGACATTTTTTTATTGTATAGGTATATGGTATAATGCTTACATTAGTGTAAGTTTTAAGTGCCGAGAGGAGAAGCATAATGGCTAAAGATATTGGTATTGATTTAGGAACCGCAAATGTATTAATTAACGTACAAAATAAAGGAATCGTCTTAAATGAACCATCTGTTGTTGCAATTGACACAAAATCAGGTCGTGTATTAGCAGTTGGATCAGAAGCATATAAAATGGTTGGTAGAACACCTGGTAGTATTAGAGCTATCAGACCTATGAAAAATGGTGTCATTGCTGATTTTGATATTACAGAACAAATGTTAACTTACTTTATTAAAAAATTAAATGTGAGCGGCTTTTTATCAAAACCAAGTATTTTGATTTGTTGCCCAACAAATATCACATCAATTGAACAAAAAGCAATTATTCAAGCTGCTGAAAAAGCTGGTGGTGGCAAGGTTTATCTTGCTGAAGAACCTAAAGTTGCAGCTATTGGTGCTGGGTTGGATATTTATCAACCCCGTGGTAGTTTAGTGATTGATATTGGTGGTGGTACAAGTGATGTTGCCGTTATTTCATTAGGCGATATTGTAGCAAGCCGTTCATTACGTGTTGCTGGTGATCAATTGAATAGTGATGTTATCAATTTTGTTAAGCAAAAACATAACCTTCAAATCGGTGAACGTACAGCTGAAAAAGCTAAAATTGAAATTGGGACAGTTTACCCAGACAATCGTGCATTAGAAATGGAAATTCGTGGACGAGATGTTGTTACTGGTTTACCAAAGACAGTTGTGCTTAGCTCTGCTGAGATTGAAGAAGCAACTCATGATACAATGCAAGCAATCGTTGCAGCAACTAAAGAAGTTCTTGAACAAACACCACCAGAATTAGCATCAGATATTATTGATACTGGGATTATTTTAACAGGTGGCGGTGCATTATTAGATGGTGTTGATTTATTAATGTCATCGAACTTAGATATTCCTGTCATGGTGTCAGAAACACCATTGGATGATGTCGCAAAAGGAACTGGATTCTTGTTAGATCATATTGAAAAACAAGGTAGATAACAACTGTGATACTGGTTATTAAGGGAGGTCTATTAACGGGGCAATCTGTTGATGGACCTTTTCATATAGGAGGTGTCATTTATTTATGCAAAACTTAATGCTTGCACCAATCAAGTTTTATCAAAAATTTATTTCACCGATGTTTCCACCTAGTTGCCGGTACTATCCAACATGTTCAAACTATATGATTAAGGCAATTCAAAAACACGGTGCAAAAGGTATTATTATGGGTATCGGTAGGATTTTACGATGCCATCCTTTTGTCAGAGGCGGATACGATCCCGTACCTGATTACTTTACCGTACGAAGAAATAAGAACCCTAAAGGAGAAGAAAAGCATGTCTAAAAAAGAAAAAGAGATTGAAGTAGCAGAAAATGATATTAAAATTAATGGTGAGGATGCAGTTTCATTAACCGTTGGCGGTATTGAAATTGGTACAGTCATTCAACAAGATACAAAATTTGTTGCAACATTAAGTAACGGTGAGATATTCAAAGCTAAAACTCGTGATGAAGGTATTGATACTTTATTGCGCGATTTCCACTTACATCGCGGTTAATTAGTCAATTTTTAAATTTTAGCCTATTCAAAAATTTAACGAAATAAGTGACATAGTGTGGAGGGGAATTCTATGAGTAGTAGAAAAGATGAGGTCGATAGTGAGTCGAGAATTGATTATGGTATTATTTTTGCCGTTTTAGTCTTGGCAATTATTGGGCTTGCCTCAATTTACGTATCAGCATCCCATGATACTAGTGCGACCTCAATTATGAGCCAAATGGTTTCACAGTTGATGTGGTACGCTATTGGTGTCGTTGCAATTGTCGTTATTATGCAATTTGACTCAGAACAATTATGGCGAGTCGCTCCGATAGGGTATTTTATAGGACTGTTTTTATTAATGATTGTCTTACTTGTATACAGTCGACCTTTATTTTTAAGTACAGGTGCTAAAAGTTGGATACCATTAGTTGGTTCGTTAACGTTCCAACCATCAGAAGTTATGAAGCCAGCATTTATATTAATGTTGGCGCGTGTGGTTACGATACATAACAATGATTATCCAACTCATAAAATTGGGACAGATATTATTTTATTAGCGAAAATGATAGCATGGACGTTACCAGTGGTTATTTTATTAAAACTGCAAAATGATTTCGGAACAATGCTCGTTTTCTTTGCTATTTTAGGTGGTGTCATTTTAGTTTCAGGTATCACTTGGAAGATTATTGGACCGGCATTTGGAACGGTGGCTGTTGTAGGTGGAACGGCATTATACATGGTTATTTCAACGACTGGTCGATCAATTCTAGAAAAGGTTGGCTTTTCTGCCTACCAATTTGACCGAATTGATAACTGGTTAGATCCATCAAAAGATACATCCGGAACAGGATATCAATTGTGGCAAAGTATGAAAGCAATTGGGTCAGGACAAATGACTGGTAAGGGATTTAACGTGTCAAATGTTTATGTTCCCGTCCGTGAATCTGATATGATTTTTTCTGTTATCGGCGAAAACTTTGGGTTTATTGGTGGTTGTATTTTAATCTTTATTTATTTCTTACTCATTTATCGAATGGTTCGTGCAACCTTTGATACGAAGAATGAATTTTATGCTTACTTATCTACTGGGGTCATTATGATGATTTTATTCCATGTTTTTGAAAACATTGGGATGAGTATTGGGTTACTACCTTTAACAGGTATTCCATTACCATTTGTCAGTCAAGGTGGGTCTGCTTTAGTCGGAAATATGATTGGAATTGGCTTAATTATGTCAATGCGATACCATCATAAGAGTTACATGTTCAGTAGCGAAGACGAAGATTTTGATTAAAAGATAAGGCAGTGATTCTATTATGGAATCACTGTTTTTTAAAACTAGGAGGTTTTGATGATGATTGATTTTTATTGGTATCCTAAATGTTCAACTTGTAGAAAAGCAAAACAATGGTTAGACGAAAATGAGGTTGAATACCATATAATAGATCTAATCCAAGAAACACCAAAGGCAAATCTAATCGAAAAATGGTTGAATGAGTCTGGTCTTCCAGCAATATCTTTTTTTAATACACAAGGAAATAAGTATCGTGAATTAAATCTAAAAGATAAACGACCAACGATGACAACTCAGCAATCAAGTCAAATTTTAGCATCAGATGGAATGTTAATGAAACGTCCGGTATTAACTGATGGAATAAAATTAACGACCGGATTTAACGAAGATGTTTTTACAGAGACATGGTTAAATAAATAAAACTGTTGACATTAAATTTTAATCTAGCTATAATCAACTACAATAAGGAATACAGATAAGACGTTTTGAAAAGATGAGTAAATTTTAGTAATTAGTTAAGAGAATCCTGGTAGCTGAAAAGGGATCAAAATTACGGAATTGAATATGGTCTTGGAACGTTTGGTAGATGAGCAATGTTAATCTACCTTGGGTACGCCCAATACAGCGGAAAGGTATCGGTTATATTAAAACCCGTACCTGATGAGATTGTTATCGTGAGGTGACAATAAAACAAGGTGGTAACACGTGAAGTTTATAACTTCTCGTCCTTCCGTTTATTAAACGGGGGATGGGAGGTTATTTTTTTGCAGAAAAATTTGGAGGTATTAATATGATTGAGTTTAAAAATGTATCAAAAGAGTTTATCACGAAAAGTGGTAAGTTTAGCGCTGTTTCTGATGTGAATCTTTCGGTGGAAGATGGTAGCATCTTAGGTATTGTAGGATATTCAGGTGCTGGTAAAAGTACATTAATTAGAATGCTGAATGGATTAGAGACACCAACTTCGGGTGAAGTTGACGTTAATGGCGCTAAAATCGCATCTTTATCGGGTAGAACATTGAGAAAGCAACGTCAAAAAATTGGCATGATTTTTCAACATTTTAATTTACTCTGGTCACGAACGGTTGTGGAAAACATCATGTTTCCACTTGAACTTGCTGGAATAAGTAAAACTGAGCGGTTGTCCAAAGCTAAAGAATTAACAACATTAGTTGGGTTAAAAGGTAAAGAAAATGCATATCCTTCTGAGTTATCTGGTGGACAAAAGCAACGAGTTGGGATTGCTAGAGCTTTAGCGAATGATCCTGAAATTTTGATTTGTGATGAAGCAACAAGTGCGCTAGATCCACAAACAACAGATGAAATATTAGATTTATTACTTCAAATTAATCATAAATTGAAATTAACAATTGTATTAATCACTCATGAAATGCATGTTGTTCGTAAGATATGTGATCACGTTGCCGTAATGGAATCTGGAAAATTAGTGGAGAGTGGACTTGTCTTAGACGTCTTTAAGCGTCCTAAACAAGACGTCACAAAACGATTCGTTAATCAGGAGGTCACACCAGCTCTACATGATACGGAACTTGCTGTGAATGAATTAATTGAAGCTTATCCACAGGGGTTGATTGTTCAATTAACCTTTCATAGTACTCAGACGCAAATGCCAATTATCTCAGAGATGTTAAGACAAATTCCAGAAGTTGACTTTAATATCGTTGAGGGTTCCATTCATCAAACTCAAGGTGGCCCAATTGGAACGTTATATATTCAACTAACTGGTCCAAAAATAAGTTTAGATCAAACCGTTCCATTCTTGCAAAAAATGAAAGTAGAAACGGAGGTATTGCATTATGGGGACTAATACTTGGGCGTCATATTTTAACTTTAATGCTGTTAACTGGGATGAATTCTGGTCAAATACTTGGGAAACAATCAGTATGACATTAATATCTACAATAGCGGTTACAATTTTGGGTATTATCTTAGGCCTTATTTTATTTGAAACAAAACAAAAAACGACCGGTAAAATAAGTATCTGGGTAAAAATAATTAATTGGATTGTTTCAGCCATGGTTAACATTTTTCGTTCAATTCCGTTTATTATTTTAATTGTCTTATTATTGCCTTTTACTAAGGCTTTAGTTGGTTCTATTATTGGACCGATTGCAGCATTACCAGCTTTAATCCTCTCTGCGGCACCATTTTATGCACGAATGGTGGAACTTGCTTTTCGTGAGATTGATTATGGTGTGATTGAAGCAGCTGAAGCCATGGGTGCTAACAAGGCACAAATTATTTGGAAAGTGTTATTACGAGAAAGTTTACCAGCACTTATTTCAGGAGCCACAGTTACTGGAATTACTATTATTGGGTACACGGCAATGGCTGGTACAATTGGTGCCGGTGGGCTAGGAAATTGGGCTTTTATTGAAGGTTATGGTGCTAATAATAATACTGTTACACTAGTTGCAACGGTCACAATCATCATTATTGTTGCCATTTTTCAACTTATTGGTGATCATTCAGCTAAATTAATCGATAAACGAAATAATTAAGGGGTAACCTCATGAGAATAAATAAAAAGTTCATTTTTTCATTTCTATTTTTAACTCTTTTATTAGCTGGGTGTGGAAAAAAATCAAATGGAATGACTACTTTGACAATCGGTGCTAGTAATATGCCCCATGCAGAAATTTTAGATCATGTAAAACCAATGTTGGCAAAAGAAGGCATCGATTTAAAAGTTAAAGTTTTTCAGGATTATGTGATGCCTAATAAAGCGACTGAATCTGGTGATTTAGATGCTAATTATTTTCAACATAAACCATTTTTAGATAATTGGGACAAACAGAATAATGGTGATTTAATAAGTGTTGGAAATGTTCACCTTGAACCAATCGGTGTCTATTCTAAACAAGTTAAAAAGTTAACTGATTTGAAGAAAGGCAGTACGGTTTTGGTATCTAACAGTATTTCAGATTACGGTCGTGTGTTAACTATTTTTAAAGATGCTGGATTAATAACCCTGAAAAAAGGGACAGACGTGGCAACTGCAAATTTTGCTGATATCAAAACAAATAAATTAAATTTAGTTTTTAAGCATACGTATGAGCCAAAATTGATGTCTGATTTATATGAAAATAATGAAGGCTCAGCCATCATTATTAATGCAAATTATGCGGTTGAAGCTGGATTAAATCCAACGAAACAGGCTATTGCATTAGAACGTAGTACATCATCATATGCGAATTTAGTTGCTGTCGCACCAAAAAATAAAGATAATCCTGCGATTAAAAAGTTAGTTAAAGCACTACAATCTAAAAAGACACGCGAATGGATTTTGAATAAGTATAAAGGTGCCGTTATTCCTGCAAAATAAAGAGAATTGAGTTAGTCATGTCGACTAATTCAATTCTCTTTATTTTGCAATTTTATTAATTAACCATTTGAAAATAGCTAAATCTGATGGTTCTTTTATATAAGACATTTCGGGATGCCATTGAACACCTAAAATGAGACCGTCATTACTACTGATACCTTCAATTAGGCCATCTGAACTTGTCGCAATAGCCGTTAATGAATCACCTAAACGGTTAATGGCTTGGTGATGGTACGTATTGACACGAAGCGTTGAACCATAAGTATCTGATAAATAATTATTTGTTTTAATTGATACAGAATGTGTGGCGTATTCTGGTAATGTTGGATCTTGCAAATGCTTAACTTGCCAATTTGAATAGTCACTTAAATCTTGATAGAGTGTTCCACCAAAAAAGACGTTAAGTATTTGTAGTCCACGGCAAATGCCAAGTATTGGTATTTTTCGAGAAATAGCTTCCTTGATTAAAGCGAGCTCCATTTCGTCACGTGGGGGATTTAATTCTTCTAATTTTGGATGAGGTTCTTGGCCGTATAAGATTGGTGAAACATCTTGACCACCTGCTAATAGTAAACCATCTACCAAATCAAGATAACTAGATGCGTTTGCTAAATCAGTAGGAATGATTAGTGGTAAACCGCCAACTTCAATAATGGCATCAATATAGCCTTGAGGTGTATAAGTAATTTCGTTAATGTGCATGCCTGTAATTGGATTTCGATTAGGATTTCCAACAATACCGATAATAGGTTTCATAAATGAACCTCCTCAAAATTTACTTTTTATTAGTTTAACTTAATTAAATAAAGATTGCGAGTATCGAGGCTCCATTGAAATGGATAATTTATTAAGATAGAATGGAATATATTAATGAATCGGAGGAATGCTAAAATGTCGACACTTGAAGTCAAAAATTTACATGTAGAAATTGAAGATAAAGAAATTTTAAAAGGTGTTAATTTAAAAATGTCGACTGGTGAAGTACATGCAATCATGGGTCCAAATGGAACAGGTAAATCAACTTTATCTGAGGCCATTATGGGGAATCCTGCGTACAAAGTGACAGAAGGCGAAGTATTGCTGAATGGTGTAAACATTTTAGAACTACCTGTTGATGAGCGAGCTCGAGCAGGATTATTTTTAGCAATGCAATATCCTTCAGAAATACCTGGTGTAACAAATGCTGAATTTATGCGTGCAGCAATCAACGCACGTCGACCGGAAGATAACCAAATCCCAATTCGAGAATTTTTAAAGAAATTAGATAAAACGATGACAACTTTAGATATGATTGAGGAAATGGCTGATCGTTATTTAAATGAAGGTTTTTCAGGTGGCGAAAAGAAACGTAATGAAATTTTACAACTGATGATGATTGAACCAAAATTTGCTATTTTAGATGAAATTGATTCAGGTCTAGACATTGATGCATTGAAAGTTGTTTCGAGAGGCGTAAATGAAATGTTGAAAAATGCGGAATTTGGAACACTTATGATTACGCATTACCAACGTTTGCTGAACTATATTGTGCCTGATGTGGTGCACGTTATGATGGATGGACGGGTTGTGAAAACGGGTGGCGCCGAACTTGCAGAAAAACTGGAAGAAGAAGGCTATGCTGGTTTGCGTGATGAATTAGGGCTAGACATTACTTTAACAGACGAGAACCTTTAGTGGAGGGCCGGAAAATGATTGATTTGAAGCTCTTAGAACAAAGTATAATTGATTTTTCAAATTTAAAACAAGAACCTGAGTGGTTTCAACAATTAAGAAGAGATGCCTTTGTAAAAAAAACATTACTAGTGCTTCCTTCATTTGAAAAAATTAGATATCAAAAATGGCCCATTATACCTGAAAAACTGATTAAAGAATCAGAGGAATTCGTTTCAAAAAAATCGGATGAAAATACATTTATTCAAGTTGGATCTCGAACGGTTAGTTTGAATATATCTGAGGAATTAAAGGAAAAGCATGTTATTATTTGCGACTGGTCCACCGCGTTAGTGGAACATGCAGATTTAATTAAGAAGTATTTTATGACTAAGGCAGTTAAATGGGACAGTGATCTGTTGACCGCAACGCATTTAGCACAATTAACCGGTGGCTTGTTTATTTATGTACCTAAAAATGTTGTATTAGACAACCCAATTACAACTTATTTAACGCAGGATGCATGGGACAATCAGGACTATGTACAGCATGTTTTAATTGTCGCAGCAGAAAATAGCCAGTTTTCATATCTAGAAAATCGTTCAACAGTCGGTGATCAGACCACAACCGCAAATATTATTGTTGAAGTAATTGCTGAAGCTAACAGTCATGTTAAATTTGCTGGAGTTGATCAATTAGGAGAAAATACGACGGCATATATTAACCGGCGGGGCTATTTATTAGATAATGCAAAAATAGATTGGTCAATTGGATTGCTTAATGATGGTAATATAATTGGTGATTTCGATTCAGATTTAATTGGTGCAGGTTCTCACGCGGATGTTAAAGTTGTTGCGATTTCAACAGGAAATCAGATTCAAGGGATTGATACACGGGTGACGAATTATGGTAAACATTCAATTGGTCAAATTCTGCAACACGGCGTAATTTTATCGCGTTCTACATTAACCTTCAATGGAATTGGTCATATTATTAAAGGTGCAAAGGGTGCGAATGCCCAACAAGAAAGTCGTGTGCTAATGTTATCCACAAAAGCACGTGGAGACGCTAATCCTATTTTATTAATTGATGAAAATGATGTTCAAGCTGGACATGCAGCTAGTGTTGGACGCGTGAATCAGGAACAATTGTACTATCTGATGAGTCGGGGATTACACAAAGAAGAAGCAGAAAGACTTGTTATTCGTGGATTCTTAGGACCTGTTTTAACGGCAATTCCGGCAGTTGATGTTCGTGAACGATTAATCGAAACAATAGAGGGGAAACTCATTAATGGCCAAAAATTTGAAAAAGTATCGCAATGATTTTCCTATTTTAAAGCAAATTGTGAATGATGAACCGTTAATTTATTTTGACAATGCTGCAACTGTTCAGAAACCGCAGGCGGTTATTAAGGCCATTTCACATTATTATGAAAATGATAATGCCAATGTACATCGTGGCGTACATACTTTAGCCGAGCGTACAACGCAACAATTTGAAGATGTACGACAAGTCGTTGCTGATTTTATTCATGCAAAATATTCAGCTGAAATCTTATTTACAAAAGGGACAACCGAAAGTTTAAACTGGGTTGCTCAGGGTTTTGCACAGAATCGATTGAAACCAGGGGATGAGATTTTGATATCTATTATGGAACACCATAGTAACCTTGTTCCTTGGCAACAAGTCGCACAAGCAACTGGTGCTAAATTAGTTTACATCGACATAACAGATGATGGGCAACTAGACATTAATGATGCGAAATTAAAAATGACAGCTAAAACTAAAATTGTATCGCTAACTCAAATTTCAAATGTTTTAGGGAGTATAAACCCCATCAAAGAATTAACGGACATGGCGCATGCAGTCGGTGCGGTTGTTATTTGTGATGGTGCGCAATCAATACCTAACATGCCAGTTGATGTTCAGGAGTTAGATGTGGACTTTTTTGCTTTTTCAGGTCATAAAATGGGTGCTGCAACTGGTATTGGCGTTTTATATGGAAAAAGTGATTATTTGAACGAGATGCAGCCACTAGAATTTGGTGGTGAGATGATTGATTTTGTTGAAGAGCAACAATCAACCTTTAAAGATATTCCTTGGAAATTTGAAGCGGGGACACCTAATATTGAAGGGGTCATTTCATTAGGTGCTATTATTCACTACTTAAATGAAGTTGGAATGGCTAATATACAAACACATGAACAGATGCTCGTCACTGATTTATTACCTAAATTAAAAGCCATTTCAGGCATTACAGTTTATGGACCAATTGAAAGTAAAAAACGATCAGGGGTTATTTCATTTAATTTGGAGGGACTACATCCGCATGACGTTGCGACAGCTCTTGATATGCAAGGAATTGCAGTTCGCGCTGGACATCATTGTGCACAGCCATTAATGAAGCGCATGGGTGTATCGTCAACTGTTCGTATTAGTTTATATCTTTACAATACTTTAGAAGAAAATCAAAAATTCATTGACGCGTTAATCGCTACAAAGGAGTTCTTTAAAAATGGGACTATCTAAATTAGATAATTTATATCGCCAAGTTATTTTGGAACATGCCACACATCCGCATCATCATGGCTCATTAGTAAAGGGTCAGAAATTAATTGAACTCAGAAATCCAACCTGTGGGGATGTTTTAAAAGTTGAACTTATCATGAGTGACAACAAGGTTCAAGATGTTGCCTTCTCTGGGACTGGTTGTACAATTAGCCAGGCATCTGCAAGTATGATGACTGATGAAATTATTGGTAAATCAAAAAAAGAGATAGAAGAAATGGTGACAACATTTTCAAAAATGGTGACCGGCGAAACGATTGATGAAAATCTTTTAGGTGATGCTGCTATTTTAGAAGGTGTCGCTCAGTTTCCAGCGCGGATTAAGTGTGCCACGTTAGCTTGGAAGGCAGTTTATCAAGTGATTAATTTAGAAAATTAGAGAGGAGGTATGATATGAAAGAACTAGATGTTGGTGGTGAGTATGAATATGGCTTTAAAGATGATATTGAGCCTGTTTATTCAACTGGGCGTGGCTTAACAGAAGCGATTGTTCGAGAAATTTCGGCAGCAAAAAATGAACCAGAGTGGATGTTGGATTATCGACTTCGTGCATTTGCCATATATGAAAAGATGCCAATGCCAAGTTTTGGTCCTGATTTGTCTAAGTTAGATTTAGCCAATATGCGCTATTTTCAACGTGCTAGTGATAATGTTGCAAGAGACTGGGAAGATGTCCCAGATAAGATTAAAGAAACCTTTGATCGACTTGGTGTTCCAGAAGCTGAACGTAAATACTTAGCTGGCTCTTCTGCACAATATGAATCAGAAGTTGTTTACCATCATATGCGTGAAGATTTTGAAAAATTAGGAATTATTTTTATGAGTACAGATGCTGCCGTTCAAGAATATCCTGAATTGGTTAAACAGTATTTTGGCAAATTGGTTCCTGCCTCTAATAATAAATTTTCAGCCTTAAATTCGGCTGTTTGGTCTGGTGGTACTTTTATCTATGTACCTAAAGGTGTGAAGACCGAGGTACCTATTCAAAGTTATTTCAGAATTAATGCGGAGAATACAGGACAATTTGAACGAACATTAATCATTGTTGATGAAGGCGCAAGTGTGAACTATGTTGAAGGTTGTACAGCACCTAATTATTCGGCAGACAGTTTGCATGCGGCAGTCGTTGAAGTGAACGTCATGAAAGATGCCTATTGTCGGTATACAACGATTCAAAATTGGTCAGATAATGTGTATAGCCTAGAGACAAAACGTGCGAGAGCCTTAGAAAATGCGACGATGGAGTGGGTTGATGGTAACCTAGGATCAAAAGTCACAATGAAATATCCAAGTATTTATTTGGATGGCAAAGGCGCGCATGGCACAATGTTGTCGATTGCGTTTGCTGGTGGGAATATCGTTCAAGATACTGGGGCAAAAATGATTCATAATGCTAAAAATACGACCTCTTCGATTGTTTCTAAATCGTTATGTAAAGATGGCGGACGAGTTGATTATAGAGGTTATTTAAAATTTGGTAGACATAGTGATGGTTCGTTTGCACATGTCGAATGCGATACAATTATCATGGATGATAAATCAGCGAGTGATACGATTCCATTTAATGAAATTTTAAATGGTAATGTTTCTATGGAACATGAAGCTAAAGTTTCTAAAATTTCTGAAGAACAGTTATATTACTTAATGAGCCGTGGTATTTCTGAAGCGAAAGCAACAGAGATGATTGTAATGGGATTTGTTGAACCATTTACGAAGGAATTACCTATGGAGTACGCTGTTGAATTGAACCGTTTGATTGAGTATCAGATGGAAGGCAGTGTGGGGTAAGATAGTTTAGGATACTGCTGCTTTTCCAAAAAAGTAAATAAGGGGATAATTATTAAATGACATATGCACTGGAAATAAAAGGTTTAAAAAAAGAATATGCAACGGGTGTTAAAGCGTTACGTGGTATTGATTTAGCTGTAGAAGAAGGAGATTTCTATGCACTTTTAGGGCCTAATGGTGCGGGAAAATCAACGACAATTGGTATTATTACATCTCTTGTGAATAAAACAGCCGGAACAGTGAAGGTTTTTGATTATGATATTGATACTAATCTGGTACAAGCAAAACAACAAATTGGACTCGTTCCACAGGAGTTTAACTTTAATCCCTTTGAAACGGTTCAACAAATTGTTGTTAATCAGGCTGGTTACTATGGTGTTCCTCATAAAGAAGCAATGGAGCGCAGTGAAAAATATTTAAAACAGTCAGATTTGTGGGAAAAACGCAATGTGCGTGCACGAATGCTTTCTGGTGGGATGAAACGAAGATTGATGATTGCCAGGGCATTAATGCATGAACCTCGGTTACTCATTTTAGACGAACCAACTGCGGGTGTAGATATTGAGTTGAGACGTGAAATGTGGTCTTTTTTAAAGGAATTGAATGAGAATGGCACAACGATTATCTTGACGACTCATTATTTAGAAGAAGCAGAAACACTTTGTCGTCATATCGGTATTATTCAATCAGGTGAGTTGATTGAAAATACGAGCATGAAAACTGTACTATCAAAATTACAATTTGAAACGTTTATTTTCGATTTAGATGTGTATGATAAAAAGCCAGAAATTATAGGGTATAAAAATTCCTTTGAAGACGCGCAAACAATTGCTATCGAAGTTGAACGAAATCAAGGTGTTAATGGGATTTTTAAACAATTTGATGAACAAGGGATAAAAGTTCTTTCTATGCGAAATAAATCAAATCGATTAGAAGAGTTATTCTTAAAAATTACGGAAGAAAAGCACCAAGTGGGGGAGAAACATGTTTAATCAATATTTCACTGCATTAAAAAGTCTCGCAATAAAAGAAACTAATCGTTATTTGAGAATTTGGGTACAGACATTAGTACCGCCAGTGATTACAACATCATTGTATTTTATTATATTTGGTAAAATGATTGGTGGCCGAATTGGTACGATGGGTGGATTTTCATATATGGAATTCATTGTACCAGGGTTAATTATGATGTCTGTTATTACTAGTTCGTATGCTAATGTATCTTCGTCATTTTTTTCTCAGAAATTTCAGAAAAACATTGAAGAATTACTAGTTGCACCAGTACCAACACATATTATTATATGGGGATTTGTTATTGGAGGACTTGGAAGAAGTGTTTTAGTTGGGGCACTTGTCACTATTATTTCATTATTTTTTGTACCTCTTCATGTTTTTTCGTGGGTCATTATTATTATCACACTTTTGATGACAGCCATTTTATTTTCATTAGCAGGATTAATTAATGGTATTTTTGCACAATCATTTGATGATGTATCAATTGTACCGACGTTTGTTTTACAGCCATTAACTTATCTTGGTGGGGTTTTCTATTCCATTTCAATGTTACCACCAGTCTGGCAGGCTATCTCTAAGATTAATCCAATTGTCTACATGATTTCAGGATTTAGATATGGTTTTTTAGGTAAGACTGATGTATCACTTGCTTTATCAATGGTAATTCTTATTCTATTTATTGGTGTTCTTTACTGGATTTGTTGGTATCTTATTAATAAAGGTAGAGGTTTAAGAAGTTAGGCTAACCAATGTAATAATCCTTCTTTCTTATTAATCATTCTGTGGCGGTTGATCAATAATGAATCTGGATAGCACCAAAAACAAAAGTCTTATGGCTTTTGTTTTTTTGTTAGGGTACGAAAAATGTTACCAAAGATAGGTATCGTAGACTCTTTAAAATATAGAAATAGGGTATATTTAAAAAAATATCTGTTTTTTAAGTGAATTATTATTAAAACACTAGAATAACGTTTATACTAGCTACATATAAAACTAAAAAGGAGATAAATAATGACTATAAATAAACAATTAATTAAAGATGATTTATATGAAGCAGTAAATGGCGAATGGCTAAAAACTGCCAAAATTCCTGATGATAAACCGGCGACGGGTGGGTTTAATGATTTAGCTGATGAAATTGATAAAACATTGATGGCTGATTTTGAAAAAATGTCGGCTGATTCTAATGTTAAAGCACCATTAATGCAAGAATTTTTGAATTATTATGACTTAGCAGCTGATTTTGATCGACGTGAATCAGAAGGAACCTTACCATTGAAAAAAGTTTTAGCACCTTTAGAAAATTTAACAAGTTTAGCTGATTTCGATAATAAATGGGCAGATTTTGTTCGTGCCGGTTATCCAACACCACTTGGATTTGATGTTGATGCTGATATGAAAAATGCTAAAATGAATGCTTTATTTGTGGCAGCTCCAAGTTTGGTTTTACCAGATAAAACGTATTATGAACGAGATAATTCACAAGCTGAAGGTTTACTTAAAGCATTTAGGGCGATGATGACTAAGTTATTAGTTGCTTTAGATTATAGTGAAGAAAATGCAAATCATGTTATTACAGAGGCATTAACTTTTGATCGTAACTTAGTGCCACATGTCAAGAGTGCTGAAGAATCAGCTGATTATAGTAAAGCGTACAACCCACAAAGTTTCACAGAATTTAGTTCACAAAGTAGTAATTTAGATTTAAAATCAATTGTTAGAAATCTTTTAAATGGAAATGAACCAGAAAAAATAATTGTGACTGAACCTAAATTTTTAGCAGCTATTGATGAACTCGTAAATACAACTCATTTTACAGAATTTAAAAGTTGGTTAATTGTTAAAACAGTAGGGAGTCTTAGTTCATATTTATCAGATGACTTACGTGTTATTGCTGGGGAATATGGGCGTGCATTATCTGGAAGCAAGGCACCTAAAAAACAACAAAAATTTGCTTATTATTTAGCTATGGGAACCTATAGTGGGATTGTGGGCGAATATTATGGACATAAATACTTTGGTGAAGATGCTAAAGCAGACGTTCAACAGATGGTTGAAAAGATGATTAATGTTTATCAAAATAGATTGGCTACTAATAGTTGGTTAACAAGTGCTACACGTGATAAGGCAATTTTAAAATTAAGTAAATTAGGTATTCAAGTTGGGTATCCAGATAAAATTAACCCGCTTTATCAAAAAATGCACGTTAATATGGAAAAAACATTGCTAGAGAATGCAATGGCCTTTGATAAATTAGCCACTGAAGATATGTTTAGTAAGTGGGATAAACCTGTCGATCGTGATCTTTGGGAAATGAGTGCTGCAACAGTTAATGCTTATTATCATCCCTTTAAAAATATCATTGTCTTTCCAGCGGCTATTTTGCAAGCACCATTTTATAGTTTAGAGCAGAGTAGTAGTTCTAACTATGGTGGTATTGGAGCAGTTATTGCGCATGAGATTTCACATGCTTTTGATAATAATGGTGCGTTATTTGATGAATACGGTAATTTGAATAATTGGTGGAGTGAAGCGGATTTAGCTCATTTTAAAGAATTATCACAACAAATGATTACTGAATTCGACGGAACTGAATTTGCAGGCCAAAAAGTTAATGGGACTTTAACGGTTTCTGAGAATATTGCCGATGCTGGTGGACTTAGTTGTGCGCTTGAAGCGGCTAAATCGGAAGACGATGCTGATTTTGAAGCATTTTTCATTAATTGGGCACAAGTATGGCGAATGAAGGCTTCAACACAGTATATGCAATTGTTATTATCAATTGATGTTCATGCCCCTGCTAAGTTACGTGCTAATATTCAAGTTCAAAATTTAACGGAATTTTATGATGCTTTTGATATTGTTGCAGGTGATGCAATGTATAAAGCAGCTGATAAACGCGTTAATATTTGGTAAATGATTAATTAGGATAAATTAAAAGGACATTATCAGGTTTATGAGTGCTGAAAAAGTTATGATATTATTTTTACTCTAAGGTAAGATGCTGTAAGAAAATAGCATCTTACCTTTTTTTGGTTAATTAAGTCATCTATTGCCTATGGTAGTGAAGACTTTTATGCTTGTAGATATCTACTATTAGACCCCATATTAACGAATGCATACCTATTCAAGATTGTCCGCATATAAATAGCTATACATTCTAGAATTCGATATTTTTTGAACCAACAGGATACAATCGGCTCTCCACTTATGGTTAATATCCTTCATACAGGTTGCTGGGGCGTATTTTTGATAGTTCTGATGTTTCTTTTGTAAACTGTTTACTTAGGAAACTAGACGTGATATGATAAACGTGAAATTAAAAGATGAATGGAGAAATAAATTTGAAAAAAGAAGCGTTACCAGAGCTTAGTAGTATCTTTTTAAGAGTTGTTAATCGATATAATGAAATTGAAAAAATGCCATATTCTTATGGTACTGATACGTTACTTCATCCTTCGGAAACGCATACAATTGAGTGTATTGGTGATAATCCAGATATAAATGTTACTCATTTAGCCGATTTGTTAGGTATTACAAAAGGTGCCGTTTCTAAACGTGTTCAAAAGCTAAGACTTAGTGGATTGGTTACTAAGTCAATTTCTCCGAATACTGAAAATGAGGTGATAATTAGTTTAACAGATAAGGGAGTAGAAATTTATCAAGCACATGCGAAATTTTCTGAACAATTGAATAAAAGTATTATGAGATTGTATTCTAAATTTTCAGATGATGTTATTATGGAGCTAGAAAAAGTTGGGACTGAAACAGAAGAATTATTTTTGAAAATTGCTAATGAGAGGAAAAAACGCTAATATAGTTTTTTTTTCGTGTTGTGTTTCTCGTGTAAACAGTTTCTATTGGAAACTAGTGGAAAGGAATAAATATAAATTGATTAAAACTAAAAAAAGATTTCTTGGTCTGATATCTCTATCGCTAATAATGTTTATGGTTACATTAGATACAACAATTACCAATATTGCACTTCCTAATATTACGAATTATTTTAAATCTGATCTAACTGATACAAATTGGATTAGTACAATCTACGTCTTAATTATGGCGATTGCTATTATTCCGGCATCAAAATTTGGTGATCAGTTTGGTCGTAAAAAATTAATGGGTATTGGCCTTATCACGTTTGGAGTTGGATCTACACTATGTGGATTTTCAAATACATTACCCATTTTAATTGTGATGCGTTTTATACAAGGGATTGGTGGTGCAATTGTAACCCCGATTATGATTCCTTTATCTGTAAGTTTGTTTGGTCGAGAAGAGGCTAACCACGCGGTTGGAATTATTGGTGCAGTTACGGCAGTCGCTGCTGCAGCTGGTCCTTCAATTGGAGGCATTATTTTAAGATATTTAAACTGGAAATGGATATTTTTTGTTAATGTTCCAATTATTATTTTTGCATTTATCTTAGTGAATTTTTGTTTTGAAGAATCATTTGATCTAACTATTTCAAAAAAAGTCGATTTTTGGGGATTGATTTTTTTAACATTATGTTTAGCTCAATTAACATTTTTACTTGTTAAGGGTTATGATTTTGGTTGGGATTCCAGTACTAGCCGAATATTGATGTTTGGTATTGTTAGTAGCTTATTAATATTTATTTGGATTGAACAAAGAGTTAAATTCCCTTTGTTGGAATTAAGCATATTTAAAGAAATCACATTTTTGTCCTCATCAATTATCTATTTTATATGCGGATTTGTAGTTGTTTGTTCATCCTTAATATTTAATTTTTATCTTGAGGATGTACGTGGATACAGCGCATTAAATGCATCATATATCATTATGTTCATGTCAATTACTGTTATGATAGCAATGCCTTTGGGCTCAAAGTTAGCAACTTATATGGGGTATCGTAATATAATAAGTATTGGGATGTTATTAATGGCAATTAGTTTATTTCTATTAGCTGGATTAAAGTCGGATACAACTAATAAAGTGATGATTTTTTTCATGATTATTTTGGGATTTGGATTTGGGCTTACGTGTCTATCAATTGTTTCAGCAGTTCAATATATTCCAGAAAATAAAGCGGGTATTGCATCAGGTGTAGTTAATGCAGCGAGACAGTTAGGTACTTGTCTCGGAATTGCACTATTAGTTGGAATGATGAGTCAAAATGTTAGCTTGGCAAAGAAAAATATTAGGATAAATTCTATGGAACTAGTTACTCAACAAAAATTATCAGGTAATATTGACAACTTAATTAAAAAGAGATTAAGTGATAATTTTAACTTGAAGAATGATAAAAATAATATAGAATTTCAAACGAAAGTAAAACGGGATATCATTAAAAAATTAGAAGTAAATAAAAAAATAACCCGTCTGAATGGTGGGGTATCAAAAATTGATAACAAAAATAAAATTTTAGAATTGTTTAAGTATATTAAAAATTTGAAAGATCAGCAATTAACGAAGGCTTTTACTAAAATATTTATGGTAGCAGCATGGATTGTTACTAGTTTTTCATTTGTCGGATTATTTACAGATAGAAATCAAAAATAGTGAAATTATATAAGGGACGTAATTGTGATGATAACATGATTAAGATAGCTAAGGATTATACATCTTAAAAAATAGGCAGTTAATTACTACTTAATTCTGAGTAGTAATTAACTGCCTATTAACGTAAAAAACGTATTATAATACTTCGTTCTCTGTAATTTTTTCTTCTAAAACGTTGAAATTATATTTAGAAAGTTCATTTAAGCCATTTTTACTTTCATCAAAGAAAGCAGTTAAACTTTCAGATAACATTAGATTGATAACGCGACCAGCTTCAAATTGAACCAAGATAACTGGAATATGAGCTTCTACAGCCATACCAACTTCAAACATGGTACCGGAGTCAGGTTCGTTACCTTCATCTTCTTTGTAGTCTAAGATAGCAACAACAACGTCTGCGCGATGAACTTGGCGTGTATCAGCTAAATAAACTGCACGTTGCCATTGTTGACTGAATTGTTCATATTGTTTACTTTGATTATCTTGGGGCAAGTAAATATTGTCACTATCAATTGTTTTGTTCTCTTTTAATGCTGCAACAACTTGAGAAACACGTTCACGTTGTTTGTCGCTAAAAAACGGACCTGCTAAATAAACTTTATTCATTAATATCGTCTCCTGGAATATATATTTGCTTTTTTAATTATAGCATGACATTTTAAAAATGGGCACAAAAAAAGAAGACAATGAAGTCTTCTTTTCAATTTTTAAACACCGTAAACGAATTGACCTGAATTAAAGTGGTCAGCTGAAATAACATAAACGTTACCACTATTACGTAAAGTAAAGTTAGCTAAATCATTTAATAAGTTATTGGTTGTTTTTCCAGGTTCAGTATCGATAATTTGACCATCACTAATTAAACCAGGGAATACAGCGTCTTCGTTAATTAATAAAGTATTAACACGATGTTGTGTTAATAGAGCAAACAAGCCGATTGGGTTTGTTTTGCTTGGATTAACTTCATCAAGTGAACGAGCTCGATCCAATAAATGATCAATTGTTTGATTGATTAAAATTTGATTTTGATCTAACAAATCTTTTTCAATTTCTGTAGTTGTTAGGGCACTAGGTGATTTTTTAATTGTAATTTCTGAATTAACTGATTTTAATTTTGTTAATTCATGGAATAAGCTTTGATTTTTAGGTAGTCCAATAAGGAAAAGACGTTTATAAATTAATTCGGGATGAGCAACTAGGAATTTTTCAATTGCCAAGTAGTAATTTCTATTATCAATCGCTTTTTCTTCATCCTTAGTATTTAACCCATGAAGGGCGCCAGTAGGGCCATGGGTAGTCGTGGTATCTGTACTTTCAGGACCAAGAGTTGATACCATGTCGATAGGAGCATCCTCTGGGAGTTCTTGTTTCAATAAGACACCTTCTTTGAATTGATGTAATTCAAATGAATCACGGTGTAAGCTTAAGATTGTTCCTGATAATTTTGTTGCTTGTTGGGCTAATAAAGGTAAAGTGTATGCTTCAGGACCAACAATAACTTTATCTACTTCAATAGCGTGATTTAAATTAAATTTAAAGTAATCGTTAGGTGTTAAGTAAAGTGCGATACTAGGGAATTGACCGATTTTATCTGCAATTTCATTAATAAAATTAACCAATTGTGTTTCAATTAGTTCCCAAGTTTTCTTAGGTACATCCGAATGAGCTTCTTTGGCAGTTTTTAAACTAGTTTTTAGTTTTAACTGATTCTTCGCAGCAAAATTAATACCTGGATATGTTTTGATAAAGATTGATACAATGGGTTCTTCTTTGATTGTGAGTAATTTTTTCAAATTGTTATGCATTGACATAATGGTTCCCCCTTTATATGATTACCTTTAGTATAACATCATGAAAACGGTTATCCAACTTATATGGTTGCGTTTTCATAAAAGGAGTAAATATGATTTATTTAGAAAAAAATGACAAAAATATTAAAAAAATGGAAGCTTACATGAAAAATAACTTTTCTTACTTAGGGATTAAGACACCAAGTCGACGTGAACTAACAAAGGACTTGATGAAAGAATCTAAGAGTTGGCCTCTAGAAGAGTTAATCTCACAAATTTTAGCTTATTATGGTCGTGAAGAAAGAGAGTATCAATATATTGCAATCGACTTAGCACAAAAAAATCTTAAACGATTAACGGTTGACGAAGTCCAAGTATTGGTTGAGTTAATTAAGGTTAAACCATGGTGGGATTCAGTAGATGCTTTACGTAAGGTTATTAGTGACTTTTTAAAATTAAGTCCGATAAATTTTAACGATATTAGTAAGCAATTTGAAAACCATGATAATTTCTGGATGCGTCGTGTGGGTATAAATCTTCAGTTAGGCTATCGTGAAGAAACTGATTTAGCTTACTTATCAAAGATGATTTTGAATGATAGAACAACAGATGAATTTTTCATCCAAAAAGCGATTGGTTGGTCATTACGTGAGTATGCTAAGACAGATGAAAATTGGGTTATAATTTTTATTGAGAGCCATGATCTATCAAAGCTAGCTGTGCGAGAAGGACTTAAACATGTGAAGACAAAATAAAAAAGACTGAATAAAATCAGTCTTTTTTGCTTATTTTAAAGTTAAGAATTTATCTCCAGCAAGATCTCTGTAGAAATTTGCTTTAATTGCTTGTTGATAAGGCATGTACCAAATATAACCAATTCCAAGTGTCACGATTGATAATAGGTACCAACCAACCAGACTTAACTCTATCACGAATAAATCAAATTTATGTCCGTTCATTAATTCACGGCTTAATGTTATCTTTTTATTAATACTGATATCAGGATGGTTCGGGTTATCTGTTAAGTCTTTGTTAATCATAAAGACTTGTGAATAAGAATAGTATTTAATAATTCCTGGGACAATAAGCAAGAGAGTCCAAAGCGTACTATAAATGGTTTTAAGAATTGCGATACCAATAGATGGGAAAAATAATTCATTTGAGAAAACTTGGAAACTTTGTGTAAATGCATGTTCTGGTGTTTTTTGTGAACTGACCCAAGTTAAAAATGTATATGAAACACCTACAAGTAGAATTTGAAAAATAAGATAAAGAACAACGACAGTTGCTGAAATTATAGGACTGATAGCTGATGATTGGTTATTATTTTCAGTGGAATATAAATTCGTAATGTCTGCGTACTCAGTAGAATATAAGCGAGAATAAACAATAAAAATAAGGATTGCTAGTAAGCTAACTAAGATAGCTGATTTCCAGTGTCCTTTAAGTAATGCCTTTGATTCAGATTTCAGTTGTTGTCTCGTTTTTAGTGTTTTTTTCATGATGTGTGTCTCCTTAATTGTATATGCTTTAATAATATTTTAAGCATACATTAAACCAAATATTAAGTCCATACTGATAGATTGAGAATGTAAGTATTTCAATATTTTTAAATGGTATAAAAGTGAAACAAACCAAATTTTTTGTTAGATTGTAGTAAGATGAATAGCGTAATCTATATTAATGGAAGAAGAGTGAGCTAATGGTGAATAAAATGAAGGCCATCGCAGCATTTGGAAAATTTCCGACAGAAGATAAAAATGCATTACGAGATGTCAAAATCGATAAACCGACTCCTGAAAATCATGATATTCTTGTGAAGGTAACTGGTATTTCAGTGAATCCAATAGATTATAAATCAAGAATGTTAATTGATTCTGAAGAAAAATCACTTATTTTAGGTTTCGATGCAATCGGGGTTGTCTCTGAAATAGGATCAGAAGTAACACAATTTAATAGTGGTGATAAGATTTTTTATTTGGGAGTCAACAATCGTCCAGGAAGTAATGCTGAGTATCAGCTAGTTGATGAACGACTAGTTGGAAATGCACCTAAGAAAATAACAGATAGTGAGGCAGCCGCTATGCCACTAACAGGTGTAACAGCATGGGAAGCTTTGTTTGAAAAATTAAATTTCATTCCAGAGAAAAATGCCAATAGTGGAAAATCAGTTTTAATTATTAATGGAGCTGGTGGTGTAGGCTCTATTGCTATTCAACTTGCTAAATGGGCTGGTTTGACTGTTATCACAACCGCTTCAAGATTAGAAACGAGCGATTGGGTTAAAAAGATGGGCGCTGATATTGTCATTAATCACCGAAAAGATTTGAAGCAACAATTAGTTAAATTAAATATTAATGAAGTTGATGGTATTTTAATATTGCACTCAACAGAAACTTATTTCGATTTAGCAGCAGATATCATCAGACCTCAGGGTATTATTACTTCAATTGTGGGCACATCTGATAATCTACCAATTGGTAAATTAAAAAATAAAAGTAATGAGTTTAAATGGCTAACAGTTTTTACTAAGGGTGTATATTACACGGCAGATATGAGCTCTCAAGGCAAAATATTAAATCGCATAGCCACGTTATTGGATGAAGGCAATCTAAAATCAACGATGACTAAATCATTGGTGGGGATTAACGCCGATAATTTACGAACGGCTTCTGAAGTTGTTGAAAATGGTAAGATGATTGGAAAGTTTGTAATAACTAGTGAATTTAACGCGGAGGTATAAGCTATTGAGTAAAAAAGAAATTAGAAAAATGATTATTAACAAGATGGTTGATTTGGCAAAAAATAAGGTCCTTGAAAAAAGGAATCAGGAGAAGGCAATTATTGATAAAGTTTTACAATCTGAAGAATGGGAATCGGCTGATTCAATCGGATTAACAATTAGTCAATCGATTGAGTTTAGTACTAACGAATTACTATTGGCGGCACTGTCTCAAGGTAAGAGGGTGTATGTACCAAAAACGATGCCTGAAAAGCAACTTGCATTTTTACCTTACTTATCTATTGAACAGGTGCTTATAAAAAGTGATTATGGACTATTAGAACCTGAATATAATGTTGCACTTGAAAAGAATAATTTAGATTTAGTGATTGTACCAGGAGTTGGGTTTAATTTAGAGAATAATCAAAGGATTGGCTTTGGCGGTGGTTATTATGATCGGTATATTGCAAAATATCAACCCAAAACAATTTCACTTTGTTTGGACGTTCAAAATGTAACTTCTGAGAAATGGACAAGCAATCAGTTTGATATTAAAATTGATAAAATTATTACAGTATAAGTTCTATTTGAATAAATCCTTAACAAAATACAGTTTAATAATATTATTTACATTAATATACGAATATAGTAAAATTGTAATTGCTCATTAATGAGATAAACACGAACAAATGTATTTATGAAAAGGAGATTTAAAATGATTAATCGCATTAAATCATATTTTGAAATTGATCAGTTACATACAACGGTTAAACGCGAAATGTTAGCTGGTTTTACAACGTTTATATCAATGGCTTACATATTATTTGTTAATCCTACGATTTTAAGTGCTTCGGGGATGGACAAAGGGGCAGTATTTACTGCAACTGCATTATCAAGTGCTTTAGGCTGTATTTTAATGGGTATTTTAGCTAAATACCCAATAGCAACAGCTCCCGCATTGGGTATTAATGCCTTTTTCTCATATTCAGTTGTTATAGGTATGGGAATTCCATGGCAAACAGCTTTAGCAGGTGTATTTGTAGCATCACTAATTTTTATTTTAATTACTATTTTTAAACTACGCGAAATGATTATTAATGCTATTCCAAGTAACTTAAAATATGCTATCTCAAGTGGTATTGGTTTATTTATTGCTTTTATCGGTTTACAAGATGGTGGCTTAATTATCGCAAACAAATCCACAGTTGTGGGTCTAGGTCCATTGACCGTTGGTACAACATGGTTAACAATCTTTGGTTTAATTGTTACTGCAATTTTAATGGTTAGACGCGTTCCTGGTGGTATTTTTATTGGGATGTTTGCAACAGTTATTCTAGGATTTATCACAGGATTAATTAAAATGCCAACACAAGTTGTTGCTGGTGCCCCAAGTTTGGCCCCAACATTTATGCAAGGCGTTAAACATATTAGTGATATTAACACGGTTCAGTTATGGGTAGTCGTTTTAACCTTCTTGTTAGTTACTTTCTTTGATACTGCTGGAACACTTGTTGGGTTAGCTCAACAAGCCGGATTCATGAAAGATAATAAAATGCCTCGTGTTGGTAAAGCTTTAGTTGCTGATTCAACAGCAATGCTTGCTGGCTCTGTTTTAGGAACATCACCAGTTGGTGCATATGTTGAATCTTCAGCAGGTATCGCCGTTGGTGGACGCTCAGGTTTAACGGCTGTTACAACTGGATTATTATTTATTATCGGTATATTTTTCTCACCACTATTATCAGTTGTAACGACACAGGTCACTGCTCCAGCATTAATTATTGTTGGTGTATTGATGGCTCAATCGTTAACAAAAATCGAATGGACAAAAATGGAAATTGCAATTCCGGCATTTTTAATTGTAATTGGTATGCCATTAACTTATAGTATCTCTGACGGGATTGCTTTAGGAATGATTTTTTATCCAATTACAATGATTGCTGCTGGTCGTCGAAAAGATGTTCATCCAATCATGTACGGACTGTTCTTTGTGTTCTTACTTTTCATGTGGATTTTAAATGTTTAAATAAAATAGCAAACGTAAATGACAGATCTACTATAAACATGGTATTATTTAGACTAAGAGTTTAAAGCGAACAAAAATAATACAATAGGAATGGAGAATATGATGACAAGCGAAAAGATACACATTGGATTACTTTTTGGTGGTAATTCATCAGAACATGACGTTTCAAAACGTTCAGCACATAATATCTACGATGCAATGGATAAAAATAAGTACGAAGTTAGTTTATTCATGTTTACAAAGGAAGGTGTACTACTTGGAGATGCTGCTTCACGTCGCATTTTTGATGGTGAACCAGAAGCAAAAGTTGTTGAAGATGTCTTACCAACAATTGATTTTACAAATCCGTTAGCTAATATCATGAGTTTAACTGAAGTTAAAGATATCGATCTTTTCTATCCAGTTATTCATGGTAATATGGGTGAAGATGGTACAATTCAAGGATTATTTAAACTTTTAGATAAACCATATATTGGTAGTGATGTTCGTTCATCAGCAATTTCATTTGATAAAGATTTAACTAAGAAAATGTTAACGTTAAATAATATCAGAAATACTAAATATTTGGTTGTTAAGGCCAACAATCGTGCTGAAATGACTTACGCACACATTAGTAAGGAACTTGGAGAAGTTGTTTTCATTAAACCAGCTAACCAAGGATCATCAGTTGGTATTCATAAGGCACATAACGAAAAAGAATTCCTTGAAGGTATAGAAGATGCATTTTTATATGACACAAAGCTTTTAGTTGAAGAATCAATCGAAAATCCTGATGAAATTGAATGTTCAATTCTTGGAAATACTGATTTAAAAGCTTCAAAATTAGGTGCAGTTATCGTACCTAAATCTGATGTATTTTACGATTACAATAATAAATTCGTTGATGCTTCAGGTGTGGAATTTGAAATGCCTGTTGAATTACCAGATGAATTAACAAAAGAAATCCAAGACATGTCATTACGTGCTTTTGAAGCATTGGGTTGTCGTGGTTTAGCACGAATTGATTTCTTAGTTAAAGATGGTATTCCATATCTTGGTGAACTAAATACGTTACCTGGATTCACAAATATTTCGCTTTATCCACAATTATGGGAAGTTTCAGGAATTGGTTATTCAGAATTAATTGATAAATTAATCCAATTAGCATTCGACGAACATGCCGCTGTTAAAGAATTACATTATGACTTTACTGAATTACCTGAAATCTAAATTTTAAAAAGATTATTAGTCTGGAGACAGCACTAGTAATCTTTTTTATTTGAGTGAAGGAGAGAATAGAATATGGAAAGATGCCCATGGGCCCAATCGGGTAATCAGTTAATGCAAGATTATCATGATGAAGAATGGGGAAAGCCGCTTTATGGCGATCAACAACTATTCAGATTATTGAGTTTAGAATTAATGCAAGCAGGGTTGAGCTGGCAGACCGTTTTAAATAAACGTAATCATTTTAATCACTCTTTTGAAAATTTTTCAATTTACAAAGTTAGTCAATTTGATGAAGATAAAATTGCGGAACTAATGGAAAATGCAGATATTATTCGAAATAAGCAAAAAATTATCGCTATTATCGCGAATGCACAGGCGATTATAAGAATGAACCAAGATGGGCAATCATTTGATTCATTTTTATGGGAATTTGTAGCTAATAAACCAATTAATAATCTCTGGCGACATGCAGAGGATGTTCCAGCTGAAACCGACATTTCAAAAAAGTTATCTAAAGAATTGAAGAAATTAGGGTTTAAGTTTGTTGGTCCTAAAATTATTTATTCATTGATGCAAAGTATGGGTATGGTAGATGACCATATTACTTTATGTAAATTCAAGACAAAATAAAAAGAAATTAACCAATTATGGCTAATTTCTTTTTTTATTTTTTAAGATTATTTTTAAGAGCAGGTGTGTTATTTAAATCTGTTCGAACAACTAAGACATCAGAAACAGCAACTCGAGTTACGTATTCTGTAACTGAACCAATTAATAATCGTTCGACTGCATTCAATCCAGTAGCACCGATCACAATTAAATCAATATCTAAATTAATAGGAACATTTTTAGCAATAACTACTTTTGGAGAACCATACTCAATTGAGTAGTCAACATTCTTAAGACCAGCTGCTTTTGCTTGTGCAATATACTTATTCAATGTCTCTTTTGCTGTATCACTAACTTGTTCAACCATTGACGTATCAAAACTTGAGATATTTTGGAATGCTCTAGTGTCAATAACATGCAAAAGATGAAGTGTAGAATCTTCGCCATTTCTTAAAGCTACTTGTACTGCTTTTTCGAATGCTAATTTTGCTTCATCAGAACCATCTACAGGAACTAAAATATTTTTATATTGTTGTAACATGGTCGGCCACCTCTTTCTTTTATATACCTCTATTTTACGACAAAACGAATGAAAATAGAAGTAAAAACGGTTACAAAGTTAGATTAATGCATAAAAAAAGATAAAATAATTGTTAAAGCACCAACCGTAAGGCAGGCTAGAGTAACTAGTATCCCACAAAATATGGGTATAAAAATGATTACTGAAATTAAGCCAACTAAGCTTTCAATACAGATAATTAACCCAAAGACAAGTAGTATTGAGCTTAGCACCTGGTTTGACTCAGGTTTAAATATCATAAAATTTTTGTTGCGATGTGAGAATAAGTAATAGCCGATAGTCAAGAGTAAGAGTGAAAGAACGGCTAAAAGTATCCGAATTAACATTTAAAGACTCCTTTATTCTTAATAAAAAAAGTCTGAGCAAACATAGTTTGCCCAGACCATCAAAGCAAAAGCTTTGGAATATCCGCGTAGTGCCGTTAATCATCTTCGTGAGTTGAGCCCGCAGTGAAGCAGGTGGCATCGACTGTACTAGCCTCTAACTACCAAGTGAAAAGGCTTGAAATTAGCTAGCCTATAAAGTTGACGCCTAGGTATAATTATTTGTTCGGTCAACATTCTAATAAGATAACGCGTACACTTCAGAACTTCATCTTTAATATAGCACAGACTTTTAAAAGGTGCAACAATTATGGTGTAAGCGGAAACAAATCATCTTTTTGATGGATGTAATTTGCTATATTGTTCTTTAAGTCCTTGTTCATAACGCCCGTTTACTTTAGGCTCATAATAATTAGCATCTTTCAATTTATCTGGAAGATATTGTTGGGCAACCCAATCATTTGGATAGTTATGGGGAAATTTATAACCAATACCATGACCTAAATCTGCAGCACCTTTGTAATGTGAATCTTTTAAATGAGCAGGAATATCTCCAAAACCACCTTTTTCAATATCAGCAATTGCATTATTTATGGCAACATTTGCCGAGTCTGATTTGGGTGAGAGGCAGAGATCAATTACTGCGTTAGACAGAGGTATTTTAGCCTCTGGAAAGCCAATTTTTTCTGCCGCCTGTACAGCAGTTAAGGTTCTAGCACATGCTGCAGGGCTACTTAATCCGACATCTTCGTATGCCATTGTGATTAAACGCCTTGCAATTGTAGGTAAATCACCAGCAAGAATTAAACGTCCTAAGTAATGTAAAGCCGCGTTAACATCGGAACCTCTTACTGATTTTTGAAAAGCAGAAATAACATCATAGTGAGCATCGCCATCTTTATCATGAGTTAATGCTTTTCTTTGTAGACACTCCTCTATGACTGATAGCGATAAGGTAATGACACCTGAACTATCAGGTGGGGTTGACTTAGCAGCTAGTTCAAGTGCATTCAAAGAACTACGTAAATCTCCGTTGGTTGCTCGCGCTAAGTGTAACCGTGCATTAGCTTCTAAATTAATATTAAGATTTCCGAGACCAATATTTTTATCTACTAGTGCACGATCAAGTGCAGTTTCAATATCATTTTCGTCTAAAGGTTTAACTTCAAAGATTTGTGTTCGACTTCTAATAGCTGGATTGATGGTAATGTAAGGATTTTCTGTTGTTGCACCGATTAAAATAATTTGGCCACTTTCTAAGTGGGGTAATAAGAAGTCTTGTTTAGGTTTCGTTAATCGATGGATTTCATCTAAAAGTAAAATAACAGTACCGCTCATTTTTGCTTCTTCAGCTACGATTTCAAGGTCTTTCTTAGAATCAGTTGCAGCATTTAATTTACGAAATGCATACTGAGTTGATCCGGCAATAGCACTGGCGATACTCGTTTTACCAGTGCCAGGTGGTCCGTATAAAATCATAGATGAAAGCAGTTTTGCTTCGACCATTCGTTTGATAATTTTACCTGGACCAACAAGGTGTTGTTGGCCAACGACTTCTTCAATTTTAGTTGGTCGCATTCTGAATGCAAGTGGTTGTAACATATGTGGCTCCTTTCACGTTGATTACTAAAGAATAGTATAGCATATTGCATAAATTTAATTGGCGCAATGGATTGCAAATATGAAGGATTAATTCAAATATTTGGTACAATGTAATAGACAAATGAGGAGGCACAATGATATGAAACTAGATGCAATCGGATTACAAATTCAGGAAGAAAAGCTCGCACCTCTACTTAGAAAATCGTTGATAGGATTAGAGCGAGAAACTCAAAGAGTGAAGAATACGGGAGTGCTGAGTTCAACTGATCATCCTGAATCATTAGGAGATAGATTTAAACATCCTTATATAAAAACAGATTTTGGCGAATCACAAATGGAATTTATCACGCCGCCAATTGAGGGGGCTGATAATGTTATTAACTATCTAGATGCCATTCAACAAGTCGCAACACAAGAATTGGATAGTGATGAACAGTTATGGCCATTGAGTTCAATTCCTAAATTACCAGTGGATGAATCTAAAGTAAGAATAGCGCATCCAGATGAATTAGGATTTATATACCGAAATAAATTAGCAGAAAAGTATGGAAAAAAACGTCAACTTTTTACGTCTGTACATCTTAATTTTAGCTTTCCAGAAAAAGTAATTCAGATTTTATTTGATTCTGAGTTTCATAGTTATTTTAATTCTTATATAGAATTTCATAATTACGTCTATTTAAAAATTGGACGCAAATTTATGGAAAAGAGTTGGCTTACAACTTACTTGTTTGGAGCAACACCAATTGTTGAAAGTACTAATTATAATGCTTGTCATCCGGTTAGAAGTGTTAGAAATAGTGAATTTGGCTATACCAATATTGATAGTTCAGTTCAAGCTTCTTATCGATCAATTAACTCATACGTTACGTCACTTAATAAGATGGTCCAGGATGGTAAATTGTTATCATTTTCTGAATATTATGGGGATGTACAATTTAAATCAGCTACTAAAAAGGAAGATACATTAATTTCATCTGGTGTTAATTATATTGAACTCCGTGGATTTGATGTTGATCCATTTTCTCGTGTTGGTATTCAAGGTGACACAATTAAGTTTATTCAATTATTAGCGGCTTACTTTCTAATGACGCCAGATATGGCAGAAAATGAAGTTGATGATATTATATTTAAAGCGAAACAATTAAAAAATGAGGTGGCAATAGAAGACCCTAAAACAACCTCGATTGTTAAAAATGCTGCAATAAAACTGCTGAACGAATTAATTTTATTTAATGATAATTTTTATCTAGATAAAAGTTTAGAGGATACATTAGTTCAATTTAAATTACAGTTTGAACGACCTGAATTGAGTCTGAGTGCAAGGATAGTTGATGAAGATATTAATAAATCGTTGGCTGATTTTGCAATGGAACAAGCAAAATCTAATAAGATAAAGTATCAGTCACAATTAAGTTCATTGATTGGCTTTAACTGTTACTCGAAAAATACGCAGCTTATTTTAGCAGCGTTGATAAAAAGAGGGTCTTATTTTGATCTTGTTGACAGTGATTTGGACGTCATACGGGTGAATGGACATCTTCTGCAAAATGGGGTAATTTCTGATTTAGATACCAGTGTTTTAAACAAAATTGCATATGACAAGCAAACAACTAAAAAAATATTGGGCAACCTTGATATTAAAGTTCCTAGTAGTATTAATGTACACACTTTAGATGAAGCTATGAACTATTATGCAGACGTAGTCAACAAAGCATTAGTTATTAAGCCAAGATTCATAAAGAGCAGTCAAGCAACACATGTATTTCGAGTGGCTCCGACGTTAAGCGAGTATAAAGAAGCTGTTAAACGTATCTTATCAATTGATACACAAGTTTTAATTGAAGAGATTACTGTTGGGTCAGTTTATCGATTTATGATTGTAGATGGTCGTGTAAAGGGTATTGTTGAAAGATTACCAGTTAGTGTAGTTGGTGATGGACGGAAGACGTTGGCACAGTTAATTACTATAAAAAATAGACAAGTAGAGCGTACTAGTCAAGGTCCATGGTATCCGCTTAAATTATCAGAAGTTGAAAATCAAACAATAGCATCACAAGGTATTACTGAATCAACTGTTATTTCAAGAGGGTCTGAAGCAATCATTAGATATGATAGCAATTTTTATTCGGGTGCCAATCAAAATGAAGTTAGCAATCAAATGGACGAATCATATATAGCGTTAATTGAAGGTTATGCAAAACGTTTAAAAATGACGATGGGGGCATTTGATGTGGTTATTCCTAACTTGTATATAGCATATGACCATAGACATAGGGATGCTCTAACCGTTCTTTCAATTGAAACGGCTCCTGATTTATCGATAAATTCGTTTCCTAATTTTGGAGATAACCAGCCTATTGCTAATGAAATAGTAAAGATTTTAGAAACCAAATAAAAAACTTAAACTACACTTAATATAAAAGTGTTAGTTTAAGTTTTTATGCTAATCGAATAAATTTTCAAAAAATGATTTTTTCTTTTCTGGCGCTTCAACTTGTATAATTGGATATTTTTCATTAATATCAATAACAGATTCATTAATCGCATTTTTTTCAGAAGCGACAACCAGCCCCATAATTTCAACCCCATCAGGAGTATCATTATTTGATGTTAATGTAAATTTAACATCATGCTTATGCGTTAAGGTGATGTATGGGGCTAATATATTCTGATCAATCGTACCATTAAGTAGAACATGATAGTCGGGATGTTCAAGTAGTTCTTTTTCAAATCCAGCCATATTTTTAGATGCTGTTACCTCAGCAACAGTCATTGCTAGGCTGACCCGCTCTCTAAATGTCCCTAAGTACTTTCTTTGTTCATCGGGATGAAGTTGAGGTGTTCCGTAAAGGCCAGATTGAAGATGTGGATCTAAGTTATTTTCAGTCATGGAGTTGACCACCTTTCAGTAAGTTATGAATTTAGCATACCATGTTTGATACAAAAGGAGAGAGCGAAATGTTTATAAAAGATGATTTTTTAATTTTTAAAGATCAAACATTAGACGGACGATTAAAAAAAATAAAGACAATTATTGATCCCAAATTCGAAAAAGTGGGAGCTGAACTACTACCTTTTTTAGAAGAACAATTAGGAATTAAAATGTATTTGCACATTGCAAAACATGCTAGAAGATCAAAAAATCCACCACCTGATACTTGGATGGCTTTTAGCGAGAATAAACGCGGCTATAAAATGATGCCACATTTTGAAATTGGTTATTGGGATGATCGGTTATTTATCTGGTTGTCTGCATTAGCAGATATTAAAGACAAAAGCTTGTATGAAGAAGGCGTTTCTGAATCTATAATAATGATTCAGAAACTAGAAAATACTTTCGTGTGGTCAGTGGATCATACAAATAAAGAGACGGGTACTTTAGCAAACACAATAACACTTACTGATAGTCAAAAGTGGAGTAGTGTACAAACTAAAGAACTATTGATTGGACAGAATTTAGCTATTGAAGATGAGTTTTTTAGCTTAAATGAATATAAACAACTAAACGACTTGAAAAATACATTACTGCCACTAATTGAAATCTATAAAATATGGACAAAAAAAACATCTCATTAAGAATGAGATGTTTTTTAATTTGAAATTATAATTTGTTGTAGTATTCAACGATAAGTGATTCGTCGATATCTGCTTCAAGTTCTTCACGTTCTGGTAAACGAGTTAATGAACCCTCTAATTTATCAGCATCAAATTGTACGAATTGTGGACGGCCAACTAATGCTTCCATTGCGTCTTTAACAATTTGTAAACTCTTTGATTTTTCACGTAATGAGATTACTTGACCGATTTCAACTGCGTATGAAGGAATATCAACGCGGTTGCCATCAACAGTAATGTGACCATGGTTTACCAATTGACGAGCTTGACGACGAGTAGAAGCCAAACCTAAACGATAAACAACGTTGTCTAAACGACCTTCAAGTAAGATCATGAAGTTAACACCATGTTTACCTTCGCGAATTGTACCAGCTTTAATAAATAAGTTAGCAAATTGACGTTCTGATAAACCGTACATCATACGAAGTTTTTGTTTTTCTCGTAATTGTAAACCATATTCTGATAATTTACGGCGATTGTTTTGACCATGATCACCGGGTGCATAAGGACGACGAGCTAATTCTTTACCAGTACCTGTTAAAGAAAGACCTAATCGACGTGAAACTTTCCAACTTGGGCCAGTATAACGTGACATATATAAATTCCTCCAATATTTGTTTTGGAGTAAAATAATCCTTTGTGAACTTAGTATTCGTGCAGTTTGTTTTGCAATGTTCACCTTTGCAGCTGAAAGGGTACTAATTGAACCAAGACAATTGGGCAACAAACTGTTGACGAGCTTACCGTCCACCGCTGCATTATTTTACACAAGACTCATCATACTGTCTTTTTAAACTAATGTCAATTTGTTTTCACGTTTGTTTACATAATAAAAAGAATATATATAATTAATAACATTAATTTCTATAAATAATAGATAAAAGCTAGTGAACGCTTTAAAGGTCTATGATATAATGATTAGAAGCATAAAATTTGAATGTGAAAAGTAAATATAAATTTTAGTAAGCTAAAGGCGGGATTAGGATATGACACAGATTTTTGTTGGAATAATAGTAGTAGCCATTATTATCTATGCAACAGCGTTTTTTCTTCAGAAACGCAATGAAAAAAAATTCGAAACATTTCGTGATCAAGTAAAAGTTATTGCTCATTCTGAAGTTGAACAACAGCTTCAGTTAACGAAGGATTTGGGGTTAACAGGTGAAAGTCTTAAAACATTTTCAGCATTACAATCAGACTTTAAAGAAGTGCAAAATGCAAAATTGCCTAAAATTTCGACACAAATTAATGAAGCATATGAAGCAAACTCGAAATATCAATTTCTTTCTAACCGTCAATTAGCGGCAGAAATAGAAGTTAAATTAATTTCAAGTGAAAAAACACTTAAAGGGATTGAAAAAGCATTAACGTCGTTGAAAGAAAGTGATGAAAGTAATCATCAAGCTGTTGATTCACTTGAAAAAAAATATCAGGATTTACGTAAAACATTATTATCAAAGAACTTTTCGTATGGACCTAGTATCGATAAACTTGAGGATAAACTAACTGGTCTTGAAGATGATTTTGACCGTTTTTCAACATTAACGAGTGCTGGAGATCATGATACGGCTGAAAAAGTTTTAAGTAAGCTAAGAGAAGATACAACCTCGTTAGAAAAGATTCTTGATGAGATTCCACCACTATATAAAAGTTTGAAGAACGAATTTCCAGATCAACTTGCTGAATTACAATCTGGTTACATGAAATTAACGGATGAAAATTATAATTTCCCAGTGGGGGATGACATCCCTAAACAAATAGACGAAATTCAAACACGTGTTGACGAAACATTACTTAAATTAGAGAACCTAGAAGTAGCGTCAACAATTGTTGCAGTTAATGACATGGCTAATCAAATTGATTATTTATATGATGTTATGGAAAAAGAGTTGGCCGCAAAAGATAAGATAGAAAAGCAAGAAGAAAGTTATCGTAAATTCATTGATCATGCTGAAAAACAAAGTCAAATGCTTTTAGTTGAATTAGATAGATTGGGTCAAAATTATGAATTAAGTCATAATGAATTAGAAGACGCGCAAAAATTAAATCAACAAATTAGGGACATTGATGCACAACATGACACTGATAAAGCGATTATTGATTCTGGTGAAGCAATTTATAGCGAGATGGCTGAGCGAGTTGAACAAAACTCTAAGTTGTTAGAAAAAATTGAATCTGAACAACAAAAAATTGATGCTAGCATTCAGGATTTACGTAGCAATGAAAAAAAGGCCAGCGCAACAATTCAAAGATTTGATATTGAATTACATCAAATTAAAAGACAAGTTGAACAGGTTAATCTTCCAGGACTACCTAATGATTACTTAGATTTTTTCTATGTTGTTAGTGATGAAATTGAAGAAGTTGAAGTAGCAATTGGTAAATTAAGAATTAACATTGAAAAAATTGCAAAACAAATTATCGATATTGAAGCAGATCTTGAAAGTTTAGAAGATAAGACACACGATCTTATTGATAGTGCATCGTTATCTGAGAGTTTACTACAATATGCGAATAGATTTAGAAACTCGAATGAAGAGATTGCAATTGCATTTGAAAAGGCAAAGCAATTATTTAATAATGATTTTAATTATGCAGCTAGTTTGGAAACAATTGCGACTGCATTAGATAAAGTAGAGCCTGGTTCATATAAAAAAATAGAGAAACAATATTATGATAATATGGAAGACAGCTTTGAAATTGAATAGTAACTATATAAGTGGGGACTAGGGCATTAATTTGCTCAGTCGCCACTTTTATATTCTATAAAGAAACACCAGGGATGAATAAAAAGTGTCAATCTGGTACGAAGTATATTATAATGAGAAAAGTATTTTTCAGAAAAGAAGGTAACTAATGATTTATTTTGATAATAGTGCAACAACAAAAATAACGCCCGAAGTTTTAGATACATATAATAAAGTTAGTGATCAAGTATGGGGTAATCCATCTAGCCTAAATAACTTAGGTGAGATAGCTCACAATTTATTAGAGCAGTCACGTCAACAGATTGCAAGCTTATTAAATGTATTTGAAGATGAAATATTATTTACTGGAAGTGGAACTGAAGGTGATAATTGGGTAATTAAAGGAACCGCTATGGCAAAAATGAACCATGGTAAGCACTTAATTACGACAACCGTTGAGCATCCTGCTGTTATGAATACAATGGCTCAGCTGGAACAGCTTGGTTTTGAGGTTACCTATTTGCCAGTTGATGATGAGGGTCGAATTAGTATTGATGATTTAAAGGCTGCTTTGAGATCTGATACTATTTTAGTTTCAGTTATGGCAGTTAATAATGAAATTGGAACCATTCAGCCTTTAGTTGAAATTGGGGACGTACTAAAAGATTATCCAACAGTTCATTTTCATGTGGATGCTGTTCAAGCCATTGGTAAAGGTGTGCAAGAAGCTTTTATGAGTGACAGAGTAGATTTTGTAACGTTCTCTGGGCATAAATTTCATGCGCCACGTGGAGTAGGGTTTATTTACAGCAAAAGAGGTCGTCACATTGAACCACTTCTTACAGGTGGTGGACAAGAACATAACTTACGTAGCGGAACTGAAAATGTACCTGCAATTACTAGCATGGCAAGAGCATTGCGATTATTATTAACAGATGAAACTAAGATGGTGATGAAACAAAAAGCTGTTAAAGAATTAGTTTTCAACCATATTAGTAAGTTTGATAAGATTACAACTTTTTCAAAATTACAATCAAATTTTGCGCCACATATATTGTGTTTTGCAATTGAGGGTGTTCGTGGCGAATCAATTGTTCATGCATTTGAAAGTGAAGGAATATATATTTCAACTACAAGTGCTTGTTCATCAAAGAAAAATCAAGCATCTGGCACATTATTAGCAATGAATGTGCCAGAACCACTTGCTAAATCAGCCGTTCGAATTAGTTTTGATGGAAATAATACGCTAGAAGAAGCAAAAGAATTTAATCGTATTTTTGATATTTTGTATCATAAATTTGAAAAAATTAATTCTAAATAATGAGAGGATGTCGACATGCAATATACAGAGATAATGGTTCGTTATGGCGAACTATCAACAAAAGGAAAAAATAAGAGGAACTTTATTGATCGCCTAGGAACAAACGTCCGAAATAGTTTACATGGTTTTGATGATTTAGTTGTTAAAGCAAATCGTGATCGGATGCACATTAATTTAAACGGTGACGACAGCGAATTAGTTATGCAACGTTTATCACAGGTTTTTGGGATTCAAAATTTTTCACCTGCAATTCGCGTTGAACAAGATATGGATTTAGTTAAAGAAACAGCTGTAGCAATGATTAGTGAGCAATTTGTTGAAGGAACAACATTTAAAGTTAACACACGTCGTTCTGATCATGATTTTGAATTAGATACTAATGAGTTGAATGACGAACTAGGTGGCTGGATTTTAGATCACGTACCTGGCATTACTGTTAAAATGAAACAGCCTGATATTATTTTACGTGTTGAAGTTCGTTCAAATGGGATTTTCTTATCTTCTGAAACGCGTCAGGGTGCTGGTGGTTTACCCGTTGGTACTGCTGGTAAAGGGATGTTAATGTTATCAGGTGGAATTGATTCGCCTGTTGCAGGGTACCTTGGTATGAAACGTGGTGTTTCAATGGAGATGGTTCATTTCTTCAGTCCACCATATACAAGTGAACAAGCTTTAGCTAAGGCTAAAGAACTAACAGTTAAATTGACACCTTATGTTGGAACAATTCAATTTATTGAAGTTCCATTTACTGAGATCCAAGAGCAAATTAAACATGATGTACCAGAACCATATTTAATGACCATAACTCGTCGTTTCATGTTACGCTTAACTGAAAAAATTGCCGAATTACGTGGTGGATTAGCCATCTTTAATGGAGAATCATTAGGCCAAGTTGCTTCTCAAACACTTGAAAGCATGGTTGCAATTAATGACGTTACAACAATGCCAATTATTCGACCAGTCGTTTCAATGGATAAAAATGAAATTATTGATGTTGCTAAAAAAATTGATACATTTGAACTTTCAATTAAACCATTTGAAGATTGTTGTACAATTTTTGCTCCACCAGCACCTAAAACAAAGCCTCGTTTAGACCGTTCAAGGGAATTTGAAGCTCGTTTGGATATCGATGGCTTAATGGAACGTGCATTGGCAGGTGTCAAGGTTAGCAAGATTCGTGTTGGCGAAGAATATTTAAATGAAAATAGTGAATTATTCGCAGAATTACTATAGTAGCACTTTAAAAGATTAGACAAATCGGTCTAATCTTTTTTTGTCCAATCAAATAAGTCGCTTCTTAAACAGTAATTGAGTAAGATAGAGATAAATAAAGAAAGGGTGGTCAATTATGAAAGTAACTCGTCATGGTAGTGAAATGGATACAGTTGGGGAAGCACCAAAAGTAGGGGAAGTTTTTCCTACAGTTAATGCGTACGATGAAAATGATCAAGTTGTAACATTACCTAAAAGTACAGGTAAAAAATTAGTATTAAGTGTTGTTCCAAGTATTACGACAAGTGTTTGCAGTATAGAAACAAAACGTTTTAATATGGAAGCAGATAATTTTAAAGATATCGAATTTATTACCGTATCTGATGATTCAAAAGAAGATCAAAAAAATTGGTGTGCCGCTGAGGGTGTAAACAATTTACAATTACTTCATGCAGATAAGGGGAATTTTGCGAAAGTTACTGGATTAGATGTTCCGGAATTTGGTCATATGGCTCGAATGGTTTTCATTTTAGATGAAACTGGACATGTTATTTATGAAGAACTGGTTACGGAAATCTCAAATGAGCCAGACTACGCTAAACTACTTGAAGAATTAAAAAAATAAAATATTGACGATTTTCAGAATAAACGCTAAAATGTGACTACAGACAAAGAATGAGAACACCAGTCATTTCAGAGATAAAATGCTAGGCTGAAACATTTTAATTAGACATTATGGTGGTAGCTCAGGAGTCGTTATTCTGAAATTAAGTAGGAATAACCGGACATTATTGTTCGTTAAAAAGTAATTAAGAGGGGTTAAAACCCAATTTAGGTGGTACCACGGCACTGTCGTCCTAAAACAGAAATGTTTTTTGATGACGGTGTTTTTTTATGCCTAAAATAAAATTGATAGATGAAAAGGAGAACTCATGACAAAAGAAGTTGAATTATCAACAAAATATGATCCAAGTCAGGTTGAACCTGGCCGTTATGAAGAATGGTTGAAAAAAGATTTATTTAAACCTAATGCTAATCCAGAAGCAAAACCTTATTCAATCGTTATTCCACCGCCTAATGTTACTGGTAAATTACATTTAGGCCATGCTTGGGATACAACATTACAAGATATTTTAATTAGACAAAAAAGAATGCAAGGCTTTGATACACTTTGGTTACCAGGCATGGACCATGCTGGAATTGCAACACAAGCAAAGGTTGAAGCTAAACTAGCTGAACAAGGTGTGACACGTTATGATTTAGGCCGTGAGAAATTTGTACAACAAGTTTGGGATTGGAAAGATGAATACGCTGATGTTATTCATAAGCAATGGGCTAAAATGGGATTATCACTCGATTATAGTCGTGAACGTTTCACATTAGATGACGGCTTATCAGATGCCGTAAAAAAAGTCTTTGTTAATTTATATAATAAAGGATTAATCTATCGTGGCGAATACATTATTAATTGGGATCCTAAAGCAAGAACCGCTTTATCAGATATTGAAGTCATTCATCAAGATGATGAAGGTGCTTTTTATCATGTTAAATATCCATTCGCTGATGGTTCTGGATTTATTGAAATAGCGACAACACGTCCAGAAACGATGATGGGCGATGTCGCTGTTGCTGTTCACCCTGATGATGATCGTTACAAAGATATTGTTGGTAAAAAAGTCATTCTACCACTTGTTAACAAAGAAATTCCTATTATTACAGATCATTATGTTGATATGGCATTTGGGACAGGGATGGTTAAAATAACACCTGCTCATGATCCTAATGACTTTGAGGTGGGTAATCGCCATGACTTACCTCGTATTAATACAATGAATGAAGATGCAACAATGAACGAAAATGCTGGTAAATATGTTGGCATGGACCGTTTTGAAGCACGTAAAGCAATTGTTAAAGATCTTGAAGCTGAGGACTTAATGATTAAGATTGATCCAATTACACATAGTGTTGGTCATTCTGAAAGAACTGGCGTTCAAGTTGAGGCCCGTTTATCAACACAATGGTTTGTTAAAATGAAACCACTCGCAGAAGAAGCTTTGAAATTCCAACAAGGGGATGACAAAGTTGGATTCGTCCCAGAACGATTTGAAAATACATTTACACAGTGGATGGAAAATGTTCATGATTGGGTTATTTCACGTCAATTATGGTGGGGACATCAAATCCCAGCTTGGTATCATAAAGAAACTGGCGAAATGTACGTTGGTGAGGTTGCACCAACTGATATTGAAAATTGGGAACAAGATAATGATGTCTTAGATACGTGGTTTTCAAGTGCTTTATGGCCATTTTCAACAATGGGTTGGCCAAATACTGATGCACCTGATTTTAAACGCTATTTCCCAACTAATACGCTTGTCACAGGATATGATATTATCTTCTTCTGGGTATCACGAATGATTTTCCAAAGCCTAGAATTTACAGATGAACGTCCGTTTGAACATGTTTTAATTCATGGATTAATTCGTGATGAGAATGGCCGTAAAATGAGTAAATCACTTGGTAATGGGATTGATCCAATGGATGTTATTCAAAAGTATGGAGCAGATGCACTTCGTTGGTTCCTATCTAATGGATCTGCACCAGGACAAGATGTTCGTTTTAGTTACACTAAAATGGATGCTTCTTGGAACTTTATTAATAAAATTTGGAATGCTAGTCGATTTGTTATTATGAATTTAGATGGTGTGGATAAAATTGAATTACCAGCTAAATCAGAATGGCAGCTTGCTGACAAATGGATATTAAGCCGATTAAATACAACTGTTTCTGAAGTTACACGCTTATTGGATGTCTTTGAATTTGGTGAAGCTGGTCGTGCTCTATACAATTTCATCTGGAATGACTTCTGTGATTGGTATATTGAAATGAGTAAAGAAAATCTTAATGGTGAAGATCAGACAGTTAAGCAAAATACACAACAAATTTTGGCTTATGTTTTAGATCAAACATTGAAATTGCTTCATCCAATTATTCCATTTGTAACTGAAGAACTTTGGTTAACAATGCCTCATGAAGGGGAATCAATTGTTGTTGCAGATTACCCAGTGGTTCATCCAGAATTTGAAGATGAACAATCAGTTATTGATATGAACAATTTAATTGAATTAATTCGTGCTGTTAGAAATAATCGTGCAGAAGTAAATGCACCTATGTCTAGTGCAGTAGATTTATTGATTAAAACAACTGATGAAAAAACAAAGATTATTTTTGAAGACAATCAAGATTTTATTCAACGATTCTGTCATCCTAAGGAACTTCAAATCAGTTCAAATGTTGTTGCTCCTAAGCTAGCAATGACGTCTGTAATTACGGGAGCAGAGATTTATATGCCACTTGCTGAACTAATTGATTTGAATGACGAAATTGCTCGTTTGGAAAAAGAAGTTAAAAAACTTGATGTTGAAGTTGTTCGTGGAACTAAAAAATTAGGCAATGAAAAGTTTGTTGCTAGTGCACCTGAGGCAGTAGTTACAAAAGAAAAAGAAAAATTAGCAGATTACCAAATTAAATTAACAGCAACTAAGGAAAGAATTTCTGATTTAAAAGCAGAAGTTTAATCTAACAAAATAGACTTATTTCGGGTACAATATACCTGAGATAAGTCTATTTTTTTTAGAAAGCGGGACGGAAAATTGATCACAACTTACGAAGAGGCACTCAATTTTATTCATGGGCGAACAAAATTTAAAAAAAGTCCATCTTTGAATAGAATGCGAGCATTTATGGAACGCTTAGATAACCCACAAGGTAATATCGCGATGATTCATGTTGCTGGAACGAATGGAAAGGGCTCAACAGTTGCATTTTTACGTGAATTATTAATTGCACAAGGGTTGAATGTAGGAACTTATACTTCACCATTCATTGTTAAATTTAATGAACGTATTTCCTTAAATGGACAGATGATTGATGATACCGCCCTTTTACATTTAGTAAATGTCGTGAAACCAGTTGTTGATCGAATGGATATTGAACTAGCCGATTTTGAGGGGGGACCAACTGAATTCGAAATTATTACTGCAATGATGTTTGTATACTTTGGCAGCATAAATCCTGTAGATATTGTAGTTGTTGAAACGGGCTTAGGCGGGAAGTATGATTCAACTAATATTATTGATCCAATTATTTCAGTTATTACAACAATTGGCCTAGATCATATGAAAATATTAGGTAATACAATTGAAAAGATAGCGCAACAAAAAGCAGGTATCATTAAACGTAATCGGCCTATTGTCGTTGGTAGAGTAACTGATGGAGTCTTTAGCGTGATTAATAATGAGGCTAAATTAAAAAATAGTCCTATTTTTCGATTAGGAGTGGATTTTAATGCTAAATCTGAGGGAACAAAATCATCATGGGAAGAAATTTTAACGTATACGTCGAATAAAATGAATATTAAACAACTTTCTGTGCCATTATTAGGTGAATTTCAAGATGAAAATGCAGCAACAGCAATTGCTACTTTTGAGAAGGTTGCTGAAATTCAGGGATGGGCCATCAGTCCTAAATCAATTAGGCAAGGTATCTCTGAGACACGATGGCCAGGACGTTTTGAAAAAGTGAATGATGAACCGTTAGTCATTTTAGATGGCGCGCACAATAGCGCAGCAGTGGATCGGATTACGCAGTTGCTTAAAACGCATTTTCAAGATAAAGAAATCACAATTATTTTTGCAGTACTAGCGGATAAGCAAGGCAAACAAATGCTGGAAAAATTAGCTGCAGTTCCTCATGTACGAGTTATACTAACTCAATTTTCAGGGCCACGTCTTGTAAGCAAAATAGATGATTTCAACGTTAATAAGTTTGATAATGTCTCCATTCAAGAAAGTTGGAAAGAGGCATTAGTTCAAAGTGTTGGCGAAATGTCTTCTGTTGATTTATTACTTGTGACAGGATCGTTATACTTTATTTCGGAGGTTCGTAGTTATTTTGTATCAGAATAATTTAAATAAGTGAATTTCTCGTATTTAATAAAAAATAGGAGGAATCACCATGTCACTTATTTCTAGTTGCTCAAATGAATATCTACTGGAACAAATCCAAAAGTATCAATGTGATAATTTATCAGATAAAGAGCTTTTGACGGTTGTTTTTAGTTTATTATTAACGAACCCTGCTGATGTTGGAAAGTGTGTTAAAAATTTTTCTTTACGTTACCAGTCTTTAAGCCAACAAAAAAAATGTTGTTTAAAAGATTATCAGTTATTGATGAATGGGAATAATCAGTCTGCAGCATTACAATTACAGGCTGTTATTGCACTGGGAACACGAATCAACAGTGAACCTCATTTTATTTGTGGACAAATCTGTTCAAGTCATGATGCTGGGGTTAGAATGGTTGCTGAGTTAGGTGGATTAAACCAAGAGTTTTTAATTGGATTATTCTTGGACACAAAAAATCAAATTGTAAAACAAGAGACATTGTTCATTGGAACTTTGAATTCAGCAACGGTCCATCCAAGAGATATTTTTGCAGTTGCATTAAAATATGGTGCAGCTAAAATTATATTGGTCCATAATCATCCGAGTGGGCATGTGACACCATCTAAGAATGATATTATTTTCTCTAAAAGAGTTGAAAAATGTGGAATTCTTATGGGAATTGAGCTGTTAGATCATATTATTTCGGGTAATACTAAATATCTTAGTATGAAAGAAGAGGGCGTCCTTTGATTATCAAGGGTGCTCTCTTGTTCTATGAAATTAGATATGATAAACTTAATAAGATTATGGATTCAAAATTAATTACCTTATAATAATTTAAGATAAACTTAATAAAAATTAGTAAATATTGAATGAAATCTCACTGTTGATTATGATATAATATAAATACTACGAATAAAAGCGCCTAGAAGGCTGACGATGAAGGGAAGAAAGACTGTGTTTGGATTTGGAACAAAGAATATAGGAATTGATTTAGGAACAGCTAATACAATCGTGTATGTTGAGGGAAAAGGTATTGTTTTACGTGAACCTTCAGTCGTCGCTAAAAATGTTAAAACTGATGAAATTGTTTCTGTTGGAGAAGATGCTCGTGCAATGATCGGTCGTACACCAAGTAGCATTGTGGCTATTCGCCCAATGAAAGACGGTGTAATTGCTGATTATGACACAACAGTTGCTATGATGAAATATTACATTCAAAAAGCTTTAGGTAAATCTGCAGGGAAACCCTATGTAATGGTATGTGTTCCTAGTGGCGTTACGGAAGTTGAAAAACGTGCCGTTATTGATGCAACTCGTGTTGCTGGTGCGCGTGACGCCTATGTTATTGAAGAACCATTTGCTGCAGCAGTCGGCGCTGGATTACCAGTGATGGATCCAACGGGTAATATGGTTGTTGATATCGGTGGTGGAACAACAGATGTTGCTACAATTTCATTAGGTGGTATTGTTTCAAGCCGTTCTATCAGAATGGCTGGCGATAAATTGGATGAATCAATTGTGTCATATATTCGTCAAAACTTTAATTTATTGATTGGTGAAAGAACAGCTGAACAATTAAAAATGGACGTTGCATCTGCATCAGTTAAAGATGCTGCATCAATTGAAGATACAACTATCAGAGGACGTGATTTAATTACGGGTCTTCCTAAAACAGTTACTGTAAAAGCAACTGATATTGCAGTTGCTATTCAAGAATCCATTGCTGAAATCATTACTGCTATTAAGGAAACATTGGAAGAAACTTCTCCAGAAATTGCTGCTGATGTGATTGACCATGGTATTGTATTAACAGGTGGTGGTGCATTATTGAAAAACCTATCAGAAGTTATTTCTGAAGTTACAAAAGTGCCTGTTTTTATTGCTAATGAACCACTCGACTGTGTCGCAATTGGTACAGGTGAATCATTAAAAAGTATCGACGTCATGAAGAAAAGATAGATTTTAAAAATCACATAAGCTAAAAATGAAGAGGTTGGTGGTTTATTTATCCAGCCTCTTAATTTTTTAGTTAATTATAAGGTAAGTGGAGGATAGCGAACATGCAGAAATTTTTTTCAAATAGAAGACTAGTCATCATTTTAATAGCCATTATTGTGAGTTTTAGTTTAATTTCATTTTCAGTTTCCGTTAGAAATAAAAAATCAACACCACCGCTCATTCAAGAATTTGGTAATGATGTTGTTGGTCTATTTGATAGAGCAGTTAGTTATCCTGCAAATGGCTTAAAAAGTTCAGTTATTGGTATTTCTGATCTTTTAAATACATATCAAGAAAATCAAAAATTAAAAAAACAAGTTGATAAATTAGCACAAGTTCAAGTGGAATCAGACACTGTTAAAAATGAAAATAAACAGCTGAAAAAGGAATTAAAATTGGACAGTACATTGACTGATTATACTTCAATTAATGCATCTGTTTTAACGCGATTACCTTCTGGTTGGCTAAATCAACTTGTGATAAGTAAAGGTAGTGCGTCTGGTGTTAAAAAGAACGCACCAGTGATGGCTGGTTCTGGATTGATTGGTCGTGTTATAGAAGTTAATAAAACAAATAGTAAAGTTGAATTAATATCGACTACTAATGATTCTGCTAATAGATTTGCAGTTCAAGTAAATAATTCAAACGATGATATTATTAATGGTTTAATTACTGACTATGATAAAACAGATAATTTATTAATTATGGGTCAAATTACTTCTAAGAAAGCCTTGAAAAAAGGTGATTCTGTTGTCACATCTGGTCTTGGAGGCACAACACCAAAGGGTTTAAATGTTGGTGTTGTGTCTAAAGTTGAGCAAGGTGATTATGGACTTGCTTCTAAAATTTATATCAAACCTGCAGTTGATTTGAGTGACCTAACGGTTGTAACAGTTGCTCAGACGTTGGATTAGAAGGTGAGATTAGATGAGAAATAAAAATAGACAGTATATTTTTCCGTTAGGACTTATTATTTCCTTTTTTTTGGATGGTACAATACAATTTGTTTTTATGGAACAGTTACAATCACAAACGACTATCATGGTTAGTCACCTGTTGTTGTTATGGTTGATAATGGGTATCTTTTACTCAGATAATAAGCATCTTGAATTATGGGCGTTTGGTGTTGGTCTAGCATTTGATAGTTATTATGCCGGTATTTTGGGTATTTATATGATTTTGTTACCATTAATTGTTTATTTAACTAAAATAGCATATCAATATTTCGAACCATCTTTTATTGTGATATTACTCATTTATTTTATTGATTTGGCAGTTTTAGAAGTTTCGTATTATGCAGTCAATGAGATGATTGGATTTGCTAATGAATCTGTAACAACATTCGTTAGTACTTCGTTTGGACCAACTTTAGCTTTTAATCTGGTGGTATTTATTATTTTGTACTATCCAATATCAAAATTAATGAATTTAAGTAACCGATATAATTAAAATTCAGGGGTGAACGTAGATGCAAGGTGTTATTTTAAAAGGTTATAAAGATGGTTATGAAATTATTCTTAAACAGGATTTCGGATTTGATAAAATTTTGGTTGAACTTAGAGAATTATTTAATAATTTAAGTGCTGAAAAAAAGAATGCTGATGAAACGGTTATTTCGTTTGATATTAAAACAGAAAATCGATTGTTTTCAGCAGATGAAAAGCAAAAAATCGAAAAAATTATTTCTGAATACCGTAATTTTAAAGTACACAAAATCGAATCTGAAGTAATGACCATAGAAGATGCTAATATTTTAAAAGAAAATGACAACGTTCATTTATGCTATCTAACAATTCGAAGTGGACAAATAGTTGATTTAAAAGGTGATATTTTATTTTTAGGTAAATTACATCAGGGTGGTCAATTACGAGCTGCTGGCAATATTTTTGTTATGGGTGAAGTTCAAGGTGTCATTCATGCTGGATTTAACAATAATACAGATAGCATTATTGTGGGCGATGTTTCAGCTGCTTCACAAGTACGAATTGGTGAATTAGTTGATATTATAGATGATGAAAAAGTAACAAACAGTCAAGATACTGTAATCTATGTTAATGATTTACATATTATAGATTATGGCAATCGAGATGAATTAAAGTCACTTCGACCAAAATTATTTAATCATGCTGGAGGATATTAAAGATGGGAAAAGCAATTGTTGTAACATCTGGTAAAGGTGGTGTTGGTAAAACAACATCATCTGCAAATATTGGAACTGCATTAGCACTTCTTGAAAAAAAGGTTGTTCTAATGGATTTAGATATTGGTTTGCGTAATTTAGACGTTGTTTTAGGCCTTGATAACCGTATCTTATTTGATATTGTAGACGTAGCTGAGGGTCGTGCGCGGTTACACCAAGCACTCATTAAAGATAAGAGATTTAACGAATATTTATACTTATTACCTGCTGCACAAAATACTGATAAATCAGCATTAGTTCCTGAACAAGTAAAAGCAATTGTTGATGAATTAAAAGAAGAGTTTGACTATGTTATTATTGATTGCCCAGCTGGAATTGAGCAAGGTTTTATGAATGCTATTGCTGGTGCAGATATGGCTATTATTGTAACAACGCCTGAAATTTCTGCGGTTCGTGATGCAGATCGCGTGGTAGGTTTATTAGAGCAAAATCCATTATTACAACAACCAAAATTAATTATTAATCGCATCCGTCGTCAAATGATGGAAGATGGTCAAGCAATGGATGTTGATGAGATTACGCGTCATTTGTCTATTGATTTATTAGGAATTATTGTTGATGACGATGCTGTTATTAGTACATCAAATCATGGTGAACCTATTGTTTTAGATTCTAAAAATCCTGCTGGATTAGGTTATCGTAATGTAGCACGTCGACTACTAGGGGAAACAGTGCCCTTGATGACGATAAAACAGCCTCAAAAAGGTTTTTGGAAAAAAATGGGTTCATGGTTTAAGAAAGACTAATTCTTGACAATGTTAATGGCAGTATGCTAAATTATTATCAATTAAGAAAAACGTTGAACAGAAGATTAAGGCTTAAATAAACTTTTAAAGAGAGTATCGATTGCTGAAAAGATACAGTTCTTAAGTCTGAAACACATCTGCGAGTTGATTTCCTAAACTAGTTAATTAGGGAAGTCCGGGATAAGCCCGTTATAGCTGTAGTTTAATAAACTCGTTAAGATTAAATTTGTGAGAATTTAATGATGTTTGAGGTGGTACCGCGATTCGTCGCCCTCTATAGTCAATAATGACTATAGAGTTTTTTTTATACTCATTTTTATTAATCTACATAAGGTGTTTTTCGTGAGAAAAATATGAATTTGAGGTGGCACCACGGCTATCGTCCTCTTGAGTCAATTTGATTTGGCTTGAGAGGATTTTTTTATTTAACTAAAGGGAGATAATGTAATGACTTATATATTAGAAATTTTGCCATCATTAATAGATGGTGCTAAATTAACGTTAGAAATATTTTTTTGGACGATCATTGGATCGATTCCACTTGGTTTAATTGTCGGATTAGGATTAATTTCAAAAATAAAACCAATTAAGTATTTTTTGAATTTTTATGTTTGGTTAATGCGAGGAACACCACTGCTACTACAATTAATTTTTGTATTTTATGGACTACCAACACTACAACAGTTCCATATTCATATTGTATTCGGTCGATACGATGCAGCATTATTTGCATTTATTTTGAATTATGGTGCGTATTTTGCTGAAATCTTTAGAGGTGGATTGCAATCGATTCCTAAAGGTCAATATGAAAGTGCAAAGGTATTGCGTCTATCATATTGGCAAACTATTAGGACAATTATTATTCCACAAGTGTTCAAGATCGTTTTACCTTCAATTGGAAATGAAATTATTAATTTAGTTAAAGATTCAAGTTTAGTATATGTTATTGGGTTAGGCGATTTATTAAGAGCCGGTAACGTAGCGACGAGTCGTGATGTAACACTCGTCCCACTATTGATGGTTGGGGCAATATATCTGTTATTAACAGCTATATTTACACTTGTCTTGAAGAAAATTGAAAAACATTATAGTTATTACAAATAAGGAGTAATTCTATGCTAGAGTTAAAAAATATTAAAAAGTATTATGGAAAACGATTAATTTTAGATGATATTAATTTAACAGTTAATGATGGTGAAATTGTTAGTATTGTTGGTCCATCTGGTGGTGGAAAAACGACTTTATTGAGATGTATTAGTGGGTTAGAATCAATTGATTCTGGAGATATTCTAATTGATGCCTCACCATTTGATCCATATCGTAATAATACGAACGAAAGTGTTATTGGGGTAGTATTCCAGGAATTTCAATTATTCCCTCATCTTTCAGTGTTAGATAATATAACGTTAGCTCCAAAATTAGTTTTAAATCGTAATAAAGTCCAGGCTGAGGAAGAGGCACAAAAATTATTAGATCGCTTATCTCTCGGAAATAAAGGGCATTTATATCCTTACCAACTTTCAGGTGGGCAGAAACAACGAGTTGCAATTGCACGTGCATTAGCGATGAATCCTAAAATCTTGTGTTATGATGAACCAACTTCAGCACTTGATCCAGCACTACGCCAGGAAGTAGAGAATTTAATATTATCGTTGAAAGTAGACGGAATGACTCAAATAATAGTGACACATGATGTACCATTTGCTGAAAATATTGCGGATAAATTATTAAAAGTTAAGCCGCTAGAAGATTAGAGGATAATAAATGAATCAATTAGTAAAAAAAATTGTTTTTACAATATTATTTATGATGATGTTTATAGGATTAGCTGGCTGTAGCAATAGTAGCCAATCAATGAATTCGGTTGATAGTTGGAAATCAATTCAAAAAAAGGGTACCGTTGTTATCGGAATTGATGATAGTTTTGTGCCAATGACATTCAGACAAAAAGATGGTAGTTTAGTAGGATATGATGTTGATTTAGCAAAAAAAGTTTTTGAAAAATATGATATTCAAGTTGATTTCCAAACAATTGATTGGTCTATGAAAGAAACGGAATTAAAAAATGGGACAATTGATTTAATCTGGAATGGGTATACAAAAACAACTGCACGTGCTAAAAATGTTGCTTTCAGTCGTACATACTTAACGAACAAGCAAGTATTAGTAACAAAAAAATCAAGTGAAATTAATTCTTTTTCTGATATGAAACAAAAAATTTTAGGTGTTCAAAGTGGTTCAGCTGGATTTGATAGCTTAAATTTGCATCCAGATATTTTAAAAGATAATATTAAAGATAAAGAACCTGTTCAATATGATTCATTTGATAATGCTTTTATCGATTTAAATGCAGATAGAATTCAAGGACTTTTAATTGATGATGTCTATGCGAACTACTTTATTAAGCATCAGTCGAATTCAAATGCATATAACGTGATAAATGGTAATTTTAAAACTGAAGATTTTGCGGTAGGTATGCGAAAATCTGATACAACAATGCAATTAAAAATTAATAGGGCAATAACAGAGTTGCAAAACAAAGGTTATCTAAAAGAATTAAATCAAAAATGGTTTGGTGAAAATAATAATATACAAAATAATTAATTTTGGAGGGACTATATGACATATGTAAATATTGGTGTGCTACTTGTTTTTTTATTGAACTTGTTAGCGGCAATTGTGACCGTCTTTAGAGAAAAACGTGATATTGCTGCAACATGGGCATGGCTTCTTGTCTTGATAGGTATTCCTATTTTTGGATTTTTAATTTATCTTTTTTTTGGTAAGAAAATTTCAAAAGAAAAAATATTTGATATTAAAACACAAGGTCGTATGGGTGTTGACCAATTAGTAGATCAACAAAAAGAAGAATGGGCCAGAGGAGAATTAACAACAAGTGGTAAATACACTGATGATGTGAACGAAATTATGCATATGTTTTTAGAAATAGAGAAATCTATTTTAACTAAGAAGAATGAGGTTCAGTTATTTATTGATGGGCATGATAAGTTTAAGACGTTATTTCAAGACATTCGTAAAGCTAAACACCATATACATGTTGAGTATTATGCATTCGAAGATGGGCATATTGGAAATGAACTATTGACGCTACTTGAAATGAAAGCAAACGAAGGTCTTGAAGTTAGAATCATCTATGATGCATTGGGATCAAAGGGAACTACTAAAAAATTCTTCAAACATCTTGAAGAATTGGGCGGTAAAGCAGAAACCTTTCTGGGTTCACATTTTTCATTTTCAAATCTTCGTTTGAACTTTAGAGATCATAGAAAGATTGTCGTTATTGATGGTAAAATTGGCTACATCGGTGGATTTAATGTTGGCGATCAGTATCTAGGTGAAAGTGAAAAATTTGGTAACTGGCGAGATACACATATTCGTGTATTTGGAAACGCTGTTGGATCACTACAAAGTAGGTTCATTATGGATTGGAATGCAACTGCGAGAAATAATCAGATTAATTACCAGTCAAGTTATTTTCCACAAACTGTTACAAAAGGTAAAGTTAACATGCAAATTGTTTCTAGTGGACCTGATTCAGAAATTGAACAAATAAAAAAAGGTTATATTAAGTTAATTAATTCAGCTAAAAAATATATTTATATTCAAACCCCTTATTTAATTCCAGATGATTCTGTTATAGAAGCGTTAGATATTGCGGTATCTTCAGGCGTTCAGGTTAGAATTATGATTCCTTGTATGCCAGATCATGCCTTTGTTTATCGTGCTACACAGTATTATGCGAAAGATCTAACGAATATTGGTGTAGAAATTTATCAATACAACAATGGATTTTTACACGCTAAAACAGTTGTAATTGATGAAATGGTTGCATCCGTTGGTTCAGCTAATTTTGATTTTAGAAGTTTTAAGTTAAACTTTGAAGCGAATGCATTTATTTATGATGTAGGTGTGGCAAGCACACTTAAAACAATTTTTGAAACTGATATGGAACAAAGTAGTCTTTTAACGAAAAGGTATTTTAATGATCAATCACATTGGTTGAAATTTAAGCAACAGTTTTCAAGACTTCTTTCACCGATATTATAGGAATGGAAACGCTTGACGTTTTTCAGGATGTATGCGATATTATTAATCGGAGACCAACACAAAGGGGAGCCGATTGATTTTGGCTGAGAGTGAAGAAATTCAGACCCTTGGAACCTGTTTGTTAATGCAAACGTAGGAATTGTGTGTAGAAGATTAACACCTTCTTTGTGCTTGGTTTACTAAGTCAAAGGAGGTTTTTTGTTGGAAAGAAAAAAATTATTGATATTACTAGAAGGGGTCGTTATGGCCGCTTTAGCAATGGCGCTATCATTTGTTCCTAATCCGCCAAATATTGATATTGCACTAGGTGTGTTACCTATTGTGGTATACAGTTTACGACGCGGATTAAAAATGGGATTAATTATTGGGTTACTATATGGTATATTACCTATTTTAATTGGAACTGCGTTTGTATTAACGCCGGTTCAGGCTATCTTAGAGTATCCAGTTGCTAATTTGGTACTAGGATTTTCTGGGTTATTCTCTGCTCGTTTTTTAAGTCAGTTGCGTACTAAAAATACGCGTGGTGCCATACAATCACTGACTTTTGCGATTTTAATAGCTGTATTTCTAAAATACAGTGCTCATTTTATGGCTGGTATCATTTTTTGGTCAAAATATGTTCAATGGGGGCTTTCCCCAGTTGTGTACTCAGCAGTTGTCAATTGTGGGAGTATGATTATTAACATGATTATTGCTACCTTGATACTTAGTATCATACTTAAAAAAAGTTCAGGAATCTTCCTAGCTAAATAGAATAGACAGAAAAAGACGGATATAATAATCCGCCTTTTTTTATAAAAAAGGTTCCTAGCTAATTAAGCTGGGAACCTTTAAAATTTTTATTTTTAAATTAAGCGATTGACATAACTGCGGTTAAAACGACACCACCGACTGTTACAAGAATCATTAACCACACGACAAACATTGTGATTTTTTGGAATGTAGATTTCTTTTTCTTCATGTTTTACCCACCCTCTCAAATCTAATAGTGTAACTATAACTTTTTTATAAGTAAAATGTCAACTTAAAAGTAGTCATTTTTCTTTAAATAATAAGCAGTTAATAAACAAATTATTAACGTGATTAATTGTAACCACCAGAATGAAAAATGAGTGTCTGCACCAGGAAGGGATACGTTCATGCCGAACATACCGCCAACGATTGTTGGTATCGTTAAAATAATCGTCATCGACGTTAAGACCTTCATGATAATATTTAAATTGTTTGAAATAACTGATGAAACCATTTCACCATAATTCTCTAATATTTTAGTTTGAATGCTTGTCATTGTTTCGGCTTGTTGGTTCTCGATTAAAACATCTGTGAGTAAATCATCAGTTGCCTTTTGTTTGAAATGCTCATTTGAGTCAACCATGGATTGAAGTACTGGATTATTTTTCTTTAAAGCAGCATCAAAATAAACTAAACTTTTTTGCATTGACATCATTTGATAATATTGCTCATTTTTAGTTGCTTTAGCAAGTGATTTTTCTAAATTTTCGGTTTCTTGAATGATCGATTTTAACGCAACGACAAAACTTTGTGATAGATACCAAAGTAATTTCAAAGTGAATTGATCCGATGTTATCGTTTTAATTTGATGAATTGGACTATCCGCGATAAATTTACTGATAAAATCTGGTTCACTATTTGAGACTGTAATTATTGCATCATCTGCTAAGATAATTGAAAAAGGAAACGTTTGGTATTCTAAGTAGCCTAGCGAGTTTCTAATGCGATGAGGGTACTGCATTAAGACTAAGTCAGGAACAATATTTTGAGACAATCCTTCAGTTCTTGAATTTTCTTGATCATCTGAAATAGCGGTCATATAGTCTCGTGGTATAGCATACTTTTTAATAAGTTCATTTATTTCTATTTCAGAAGGATTTGTAACGTTAATCCAACATGATTTACTGTATTCTTTTATTTTTTGAATTGTACCTAACTCAGTTGATGTATAATATTCTATCAATATCAAAGTCCCCTTTATTCGAATAACATAATACATAGTATACCAAATTTTTTAAGCTTTCGTTAATTCAGACATCTAGTTGTTAAGATTAGTTCAAATACGCTATAATAGTAAACATAACTGTAACCTAAATTGAAATATATGGTAGAATCATCTATAATATAAGACATTGATTTTTATGAAAATGAGGGATGAAAATATGTGTGGATTTGCAGGTGTATTGAGCGATAGACAAAAAAATACCAATGATGATTACGATAAAATTGTTCATAATATGACAAAAATGATTGTTCACCGTGGTCCTGATGATTCAGGTTATTTTAGTGATGATGATATAACAATGGGATTTAGAAGATTAAGTATTATTGATTTAGAAGGCGGACACCAACCACTTTCATACGAAAATGAACGTTACTGGTTAACTTTCAACGGTGAAATCTATAATTATATTGAACTACGTGAAGCATTAGTTGCTGATGGTTATGAATTTAAAACAGATTCTGATTCAGAAGTCATTTTAGGTATGTATGCTAAGTACGGTGCAGAAGCTGTTAAGCAGTTCCGTGGAATGTTTGGATTTGTTATCTGGGATACGCAAGAAAAAACACTTTTTGCTGCCCGTGATCAATTTGGGATTAAACCATTTTATTACGCTATAGCAGATGACAATTTTTATTATGGTTCGGAAAGTAAAGCTATTTATAAAGTTTTAAAAAATAAGACATTTGATAAAGATGCACTTCAAGATTATATGACATTCCAATTTGTACCAGAACCAGAAACGTTAACTAAAGAAATTGATATGTTACAACCTGGACATTATTTAACAAAAAAATTAGGCGAGAAGCCTGTTATTACACGATATTTTTCTGCTGAATTTCATCCAGTAGTTCGTCCAGAAGAGACATATATTAAACGTATTAAAGACGTCCTAATTGATTCAGTTGATAAGCATATGCGTGCCGATGTACCAGTTGGTTCATTCTTATCTGGTGGAATTGATTCGTCTATTATTGTTGCTATTGCTAAAGAATTAAATCCAAAATTAGAAACGATTTCAGTTGGATTTGAACGTGAAGGCTATAGTGAAATAGATGTTGCGCAAGAAACCGCAGAAAAATTAGATGTCGCTAATTTTAGTTCTGTTATTACGGCTGAAGCATTTATGAAGGCTTTTCCACATTTCATTTGGAATATGGATGATCCCTTGGCTGATCCGGCTGCTGTGCCTCAATATTTCCTTGCTAAAGAGGCCAGAAAACGTGTTAAAGTTGCATTGACGGGTGAAGGTGCTGATGAACTATTTGGTGGTTACACTATTTATCATGAACCTGAATCATTAAAAGGATTTAAATACACTAAACCAATTAATGGTGCGTTGAATAAAATTGCTCAAATGATGCCTAAAGGGATGCGTGGACAAAGTTTCCTTCTTCGAGGCACGACACCAATGGAGGATCGTTACGTTGGTAATGCTTTTATTTTTAATGAAAAAGAAAAAGAAGCATTCTTTAAAGACTATAATAAAAATCATCCATTCCAAAGTATTACTGGCCAATATTATGATGCATCAAAAGATTACAATAAAATAGATCAAATGCAATTTATTGATATGCATACATGGTTAAATGGAGATTTATTGCATAATGCCGATCGTACAACAATGGCACACAGCATAGAATTGAGAACACCATTCTTGGATAAAGAAGTTTTTGCCGTTGCTTCTGAAGTGCCTGCAGATTTGAGAATTGCACATGGAACAACCAAGTATGCTTTACGTAAAGCTGCTGAAGGTATTGTTCCTGACCATGTTTTAAATCGTAAAAAATTAGGTTTCCCTGTGCCTATTCGTTTTTGGTTAAAAGACGAAATGTATGATTGGGCTAAACAAATTATTAATGATTCTCAAACAGATGAATTTTTTAACAAACAATATTTCATAGATTTATTGGATGAACATCGTGCTGGTGTTAGAGATAACTCTAGAAAAATATGGACTGTCTTAACATTTATGGTATGGCATCGTATTTATATTGAAAGTGACATATTAGAAGATAGTAAAACAGTAACAGAAAAAGCTAAATAATAAATAGTGGGAGTTCAAAATAATGACAATTATGGTTCAGAAGTTTGGTGGCACATCGGTTCAAGACGATGAGTCGAGACGAGCAGCTTTAAAACACGTAAAATATTCAGTTGATAAAGGGTATCAAGTCGTTGTCGTTGTTTCAGCAATTGGGCGTAAAGGCGCACCTTATGCAACTGATTCATTATTAGGACTTGTCGATGGAGAGCAATCATTACTTTCTAATAGAGAACTCGATATGATTGTTTCTGTTGGTGAAACTATTTCTGCCGCAGTTTTTTCTGAATTATTGAATAAGGAAGGCATTAAAGCTGCTGCTTTAACAGGGCAGGATGCTGGAGTTGAAACAACTGATGAATTTCAGAATGCTAAAGTAATTAACATTAATACTGATTTAATTGATGAGGCATTTAAAGATGCTGATGTTTTAGTTGTGACTGGGTTCCAAGGTGCTACAAGTAAAGGTCAAACGACGACTATTGGGCGTGGTGGAAGTGATACGACAGCTGCATTACTTGGAGCAGCATTAGATGCTGAACGTGTCGATATTTTTACTGACGTGTCAGGGATGATGACTGCCGATCCTAGATTAGTTACAAAGGCAAAATTTCTAGAAACAGTCAGTTATGAAGAAGTTGCAAATATGGCCCATGAAGGTGCAAAAGTTATCCATCCTCGTGCAGTGGAAATTGCGCAACAAGCCCATGTTCCAGTTCGGATTCGCTCAACTTGGCAAAGTCCTGAAGAGATGGGAACCCTTGTGACCGACCGAAACTTAGGTGTAAAGCATTATCGTAGTGTAACTGGTATTGCTCATGTGACTGGGCTCAGTCAATTTACAATTAAAACAGTTAATCATGCTCCAAAAGATGTTTTTAATTTGATGTCCGATAATAATTTGAGTGTTGATTTTATTAATATCTCACCTGGCAAAGTCGTCTTTAATTTGTTTAATGATGATGAAAAAAAAGCTAAACAACTTTTAGTAGATGCTGGAATTGATGTCTCAGTGCTTCCAAACTGTGCGAAAGTTTCAATTGTGGGAGCGGGGATGACTGGAACACCAGGTGTTACGGCCAAAATTGTAACAGCACTGGCTGAGAAGGATATTAATATTCTTCAAACAACTGATAGTTATACGACAATTTGGATTTTAGTTCAACAGGACGATTTAAAAACTGCTGTTAATGCATTACATGATGTCTTTTTAAGCAGTATCTAAAAGGGGTAATTTATGAAACTTTTACCATTTTTTGGAACTTGGTATGGGTCGATAATTTTAATATTTGGATATATTCTAATTTTAACTTTACTTAAACGTATTTTACGTAAAAATTGGCCTAAACGGTTGCAAATCATTGATTTTTTACCACCATTACTTCTTTTGTTGACACATATTTTATCAGTACGAGAGTTTAATTTATCGATTACACCATTTATAATATTTTCTTGGTGCTTAATTGGTATTGCTAGTGCGCTTATGTATGCGTATCGAGATGGAGAATTAATTTATGCAAAATTTTTCAAGACCATTTGGAAAATTACTGATATTTATATGCTTGGATGGTACCTCTTAATGCTTCTCTTTTTAGTACTATTTTAAGGATATCGTCCTATATTTTTAATTATAAGTAATGTAAAAAACACTTAATCTAAAAAGGATTGAGTGTTTTTTTGTATATTATCATTTAAAAACATAATATTGGGGAATTCAGTGGTGGAATGTGGGGCATTGTGGTAAAATTTAAATAGTTACTATGAAGGGGGGCTGTACACAATGTTTATGGGCGAATTTAAACACACTTTAGATACTAAAGGTAGATTAATTATTCCAGCTAAATTTCGTGAGGAATTAGGTGAGAAATTTGTTATTACTCGAGGTATGGATGGTTGTTTATTCGGATATACACAAACAGAGTGGACACTCCTAGAAGAAAAGCTTAAAACACTCCCTTTAACAAAAAAAGATTCACGGGCTTTTGTAAGATTTTTATATTCTGCAGCTACAGAATGTGAATTTGATAAACAAGGCCGTATTAATATTCCAGTTCCTTTAAGAACACATGCTGATTTAGAAAAAAAATGTGTGCTAGTAGGTGCTTCAAACAGATTCGAAGTATGGAGTGAAGATCGATGGAATAGTTTTTCAGAGAGTGCATCAGAAAATTTTGATGAAATTGCAGAAAATATGATTGATTTTGGATTTTAAATAACACGTATGAAAGGGGATAAAACTATGACGACATTTGAACATGAAACAGTACTACTAAATGAAGCAGTAGATGGGTTGGCTATTAAACCAGATGGTATATATGTTGATTGTACTTTGGGTGGCGGTGGACATAGTGCCCTAATCCTGTCTCAACTAAGTACGGAGGGACATTTATATGCTTTTGACCAGGATCAAACAGCGATTACTTATAATGAAGAGCATTTAAAAAAATACATAGAAAATGGACAAGTTACTTTTATTAAACGCAATTTTAAAGATTTAAAAGCCGCGTTACTGGAACTTAATGTGACGGAAGTAGATGGTGTACTCTATGACTTAGGTGTATCATCCCCACAATTTGATGTCGCAGAACGAGGCTTCAGTTATCAGCACGATGCGCCGTTAGATATGAGGATGGATTTAAGTGCAGAATTAACAGCTAAAGAGATTGTTAATAATTGGACATATCAAGAACTTATTAGAATCTTTTTTAGATATGGTGAAGAAAAATTTGCAAAGTCAATTGCTCGTCAGATTGAAAATGCTAGAGAAAATGAAGAAATTGTTACAACTAGTCAATTAGTTGAATTAATTAAAATGGGTATTCCGGCTCGTGCAAGACGAACAGGTGGGCACCCTGCTAAAAAAGTTTTTCAAGCTATTCGAATTGCGGTTAATGATGAATTGGGTGTTTTAGAAGATTCATTAGAGCAAGCAATTGATTTAATTAATGTTAAGGGGCAAGTTAGCGTTATTACATTTCAGTCATTAGAAGATAGATTGGTCAAAACGATGTTTAAGGAACGAACAAGTTTACCAGAGTTACCACCGGGTTTACCTGTAATTCCAGATAATATTCAGCCAAATTATGCACTAGTTAATAAAAAGCCAATTTTACCATCAGAATTAGAATTACAGAATAATAGGCGTGCACATTCAGCAAAATTGAGAATTATAAAACGATTGAAAAAATAATATTTTATAATAAAGGGGTTACATATCATGGCACAAAATAGCACAGCACGACAAATGCCAAGAGAATATAAAGAAAATCCAAGACAACAACCTATACATAAAAAAACAGTGGGAGCACAAAGTGTTGCATTTTCTAGAATTGAAAAATCATTATTTGGTTTAATTGGTGCAATTTCTTTGGTACTTATGCTTATGCTAGTTTCATCTCAGGTAGAGTTGTCTAATAGTAGTCAATTTTTACAAAATATTAACAGCGAAATAACAGCTATTCAAACTAAGAGTTCTGATTTGACACAAGAAGTGAACGAACTTGCCAGTAATGATCGATTAAATAGTATCGCTAATAAAAATGGTCTTAATTTAAGTGAGAGTAGAATAAGGAATGTAACGAAATGAATAATCAAAAGCAACGGATGATAAATGACATGAAAAAGAAACGTAGAAATAGGCAAAGGTTTGGTGTGCTACTAATCCTGGCCGTTTTAGCGATTCTTTTGATGTTTATCATTCGTTTTTCTTATATTGTAATAGGTGGAAAAGTTTCAGATGTTAATTTAAGTAGCCAAACACAGGCACTTTATGAAAATAGTCGAATTGATAAAGCAAATAGAGGAACCATTTATGATGATTCAAATCAACCGATTGCTGAAGATACAACAAACTACTCAATTTATGCAGTTCTATCAAAATCATATGTTGGTGCAAATAACAAAGCGTTATACGTTACTGATAAGAGTAAAGCTGCAAAAGTTATTAGTGATGCGATTGGAATGAAAGAATCTAAAGTTTACAATATTTTGAATGCAAAAAAAGGAACTTACCAAGTTGAATTTGGTAATTCTGGTAAAAACTTATCTTTGGAAACAAAAAACAAGATAGAATCAGCAGATTTAAAAGGTATTTATTTCACTGAAACACAAGCAAGATTATATCCAAATGGCGTTTTTGCATCACATTTAATTGGTGTGACAAAAAGCACTTCAAAAAAAGGTGATTCAACTTTATCTGGTGTAATGGGACTAGAATTAGCATTTAATAAACAATTAAGTGGAACAGACGGGTTAAAAAAGGTCCAAAAAGATAGTTATGGTTACCAACTACCAAACTCAAAGACAAAAACAAAAAAAGTTGAAAATGGAAATAATATTTATACAACCATTGATACAAAATTACAAACGTATCTTGAAACAACTCTAACTAACGTACAAAAAACATATAATCCTAAATCAATGAATGTTGTTATAATGAATGCTAAAAATGGAAAAATTTTGGCAGGAAGTCAACGGCCTACATTTAATGCAGATACCAAAAGTGGTATTTCAAAGATGTGGCGTAATACGCTAATTGAAGATAGTTATGAACCCGGCTCGACTATGAAAGTATTTACAATGGCAGCTGCTATTGAAAATAATGCCTACAATGAGAATGCCGTCTATAAATCAGGTGTTTTAAAAGTGGGAACTAAGATTGTTCCTGATTGGAATACATCTGGTTGGGGTTTAATCACTTATCGTGAAGGTTTCGCTCGTTCAAGTAATGTTGGTATGGCTAAGTTGGAACAAGCGATGGGGCATACTGCTTGGCTTAAATATATAAAAAAATTTGGTTTCCTGGAAAGTACAAATCTGGGATTAGCTAATGAAGCAAAAGGTAGTATTGAATTTCAATACCCAATTGAACAAGCAGATACAGCTTTTGGTCAAGGAATAAATGTGACAACTATGCAAATGATGCAAGGTTTTACGGCATTTGCAAACAACGGTAAGATGATCAAACCAACGCTTGTGGATAAAATTGTAGATCCTAATACTGGAAAAACAACGTATCAAGCTAAAACAACAAATTTAGGACAAGTTATTAAAAAATCAACGTCTAAAGAAGTATTAAGCATGATGCAAGATGTTATCTACAAAAATTATGGGACCGGTAATGCCTTTAAAATTGATGGTTACAAGATAGCTGCAAAAACAGGGACTGCCCAAATTTCGGATCCAAATGGAACTGGATATCTAACGGGTGATGCAAATTATGTCTTTTCAGTTGTAGGTATGGCGCCGGCCAAAGATCCAAAATATATTATGTATGTAACGATGAAACAACCACAAAATATGCAAGGTACCAGTGGTAATGCTATTTTGGCACAAATATTTAATCCATTGATGAAGAGGACATTAGAAGAAGACAGTTCAACGGCAGTATCAACTGCAAAGACTAATGTAACAGTAGCAGACGTTACAAATAGTTCAACTTCATCAGCTAAAACAAAATTAAACGAACAAAATCTAGATATTGCAGTTATCGGACATGGCAGAACGGTAGCTAATCAGTATCCACCTGCTGGAACGACTGTATTATCCGGACGTAAAATATTGTTATTAACAAATGGTGAAATGATTATGCCTGATTTAACCGGTTGGTCAAAGAGTGATGCGGTGAATGCTGCAGAATTAATGAAACTAAACTTAACGACAACGGGTAGTGGTTATGTAGCAGCTCAAAGTATTAAGGCGAATACAGTTGTTAAAAAATCAACTATGGTGAAATTAACGTTAAAATAAAAAGGTGAATATAGATATGAGAGCAGATAAATTAATCCAAAGTTTAAAATTTAAACGAGTATCAACGGCGATTGATTCAGAGTTAGATATTAAGCTATTAACACAAGATACAAGAGAAGTTGTTGAAGATAGTCTATTTGTTGCTGTTGAAGGTTATACAGTTGATGGACATGATTTTGTGAATCAAGCGGTTGAAAAAGGCGCAAAGATTATTATTGCCCGTAAACCAGTTAATGTGTCGGTTCCTGTTGTGTACGTCCAAGATACAAACCGTGCGATGGCAATTCTTGCCGATGTATTTTATGGCGTTCCAAGTCAGCAGATGAGAATGATTGGCGTTACTGGTACAAATGGTAAGACGACTGTTACACATTTGATTGAACAAATTTATCGTGACTTAAATCAAAAAACAGGTTTAATCGGTACAATGTATCGTAAAATAAATGATACATTGTACCCTTCGAACAATACAACTCCAGATGTTATTACATTGCAAAGAACTTTAGCACAAATGAAACAAGAAAAAGTTGAAACTGTTGCAATGGAAGTTTCTTCACATGCGTTAGTCTTAGGACGTGTATGGGGTATTGATTTTGATATCGCAGTTTTTACAAATTTGACACAAGATCATTTAGATTTTCATAAAACAATGGAAAATTATGCACATGCAAAAAGTATGTTATTTGCTCAGTTGGGTAATCATTATACTGAATCAGGCGACTCAAAAGTGGCTGTTTTAAATTTTGATGACCCAGTGGCTCGAACGTTTACTCAGTTTACTTCTGCTCAAATATTATCTTACGGTATCGAAAATGATGATGCCATGATTCAAGCTAAAAATATTGAAATTAAGAGTCATGGAACTGAGTTTGATTTAATTCTATTTGGTGAAACAACTCATGTAACAATGCAATTAATCGGCTTGTTTAATGTTTATAATATGCTTGCTGCGTTTAGTGCTGCATATGCTGCTGGACTTGATGAAACACAAATTATTAAATCACTTGAAAAAGTGACTGGTGTTAAAGGTCGTTTTCAATTAGTACCTTCTAAAACGGGTATCAGTGTAATTGTAGATTACGCGCACACACCAGATGGGTTATTAAATGTCTTAGAGACAATACAAGATTTTGCACAAAATAAAATTTATTGTATTGTTGGCTGCGGTGGTGATCGTGATAAAGGAAAACGTCCTAAAATGGCCAAAATTGCTGCTGACCATAGTGATTACCCAGTATTTACTATGGATAATCCTAGAACTGAAGATCCTAAGGAAATTATGGCAGACATGCTGACTGGAATTCCAGAAAATAGAGCAACTGTTATAATGGATCGACACGATGCAATTGCTCAAACAATAAAAAAGGCGCAACCAGGAGATGTTATTTTAATTGCTGGTAAAGGTCATGAAGATTATCAAATTCTTGGTCGAGAAAAAGTGCATTTTGACGATGTTGAAGAAGCATCGGGAGCATTAAATAAAAAATAAGAATTGAGTGAGGATAAGACAATGACTAAACCAGAAATGTTTATACCGTTGGTAAGTGGATTCGCATTAACGTTTATGTTTATGCCATTATTTATTGGCTATTTTAGAATACGTAAACAAGGGCAAATGATTAGAGAAGAAGGACCAAAATGGCATGAGAAAAAGTCTGGTACACCAACAATGGGTGGATTTGTCTTTAATATTGCTATTATTATTACTGCAATTTGGACAGGTATATGGGCTAATTCTATGACACCAGCGATGATGATTATGATTTTCATCTTATTTTTATATGCTATTTTAGGATTTTGGGATGACAGTATCAAATTATTCAAACGACAAAATGAAGGTTTAAAGCCTTGGCAAAAATTATTGGGTCAAATAGTTGGTGGATTAATCTTCACCGTCGTTTATGTCCATGAACATTTGCCACTTGCAATTAATGTCTTTGGTTTTGGTGAGGTCTCAATCGGTATTCTTTATGCTGTATTCATTATTATTTGGCTTGTTGGATTCTCTAATGCGGTTAATTTAACTGATGGAATTGACGGTCTTGTTTCAGGTCAATCAATTATTGCATTCGGTGCATATGCAGTTGTTGCGCAAGTACAACAACAAAAGGATGTACTTATTTTTTGTTTATCTGTCATTGGCGCATTAATTGCGTTCATTTGGTTTAATCATAAACCTGCTAAAGTTTTCATGGGAGATATGGGATCGTTAGCATTAGGTGGTGCATTAGCAACCGTTTCAATTTTATTACACCAAGAACTATCACTCATTTTTATTGGTATTATATTTGTTTGTGAAACGGCAAGTGTTATTTTACAAGTAGCTTCATTTAAATTAACAGGTAAACGCATATTCAAGATGAGCCCAATTCATCATCATTTTGAAATGAGTGGTTGGAATGAATGGAAAATTGATATTGTCTTTTGGACTATTGGGTTAATTGCTGCAATTTTAACGTTACTAGTCATTTTATAAAGGGAGATTTAATTGGAATGAAAAATATTACGAATTATCAAAATAAAAAGGTTCTAGTTGTAGGTTTAGCAAAGAGTGGCTTGAATGCAGCCAAACTTTTAAAAGATTTAGGCGCATTTGTGACTGTGAATGATCATAAAAATATTGATGATAACCCTGAAGCTAAAGAGCTTTTGGCTGAAGGAATCAAAGTGATTACGGGCGGACACCCACTCTCTTTACTAGATGAGGATTTTGAGTTAGTCGTAAAAAACCCTGGAATTCCATATACAAATTTACTTATTGCAAAGGCAATGGAAAAAGGTTTACCTATTATTACAGAACCAGAGCTTGCTTATGAAATTTCTGAAGCGCCAATGATCGGGGTTACAGGAACGAATGGTAAGACAACTACAACGACGCTGATTTCATTGATGTTAAATCAAGAAAGAAAGCAAGGACGAGCATTTGTCGCTGGAAATATTGGTGTCCCATCTGTTGCCGTAGCAAAAAAGGCAACCAAAAATGATATTATTGTAGCTGAATTATCAAGTTTTCAATTATGTGGCATTGATAAATTGAAACCAGAAATAGCCGTTATTACTAATATTTATGAGGCACATACGGATTACCATAAAACTCGAGAAAATTATGTGAAAGCAAAAATGAGAATAACTGAAAATCAAGATTCTAGTGATTTTCTTGTTGTCAATTGGGATTTAAAAGAACTTCGTGAACTAGCTAAAACAAGTTCGGCTAACATTGTGCCATTTTCTAGATTAGATGAAATTGAAACAGGGGCTTATGTAAAAGACGGAAATATTTACTATCAAAATGAATTCATTATGAAATCGGATGAAGTTAATATTCCTGGTGAACATAACATTGAAAATGCGCTTGCAGCTATTGTAACTGCTAAAATTAAAGGTGTAACAAATACTGCTATTCAAGAAGTATTATCGACATTTACAGGAGTACGCCACCGTACACAGTTTGTTAGCGCATGGCATAATCGCAAATTCTATAATGATTCAAAGGCAACAAATATTGAAGCAACTGAAATGGCTGTAAAAGGATTTTCGAATCCAATTATACTATTAGCTGGTGGATTAGATAGAGGATTTACGTTTGAAAAATTGGTGCCTGTACTTAAAGCACATGTAAAAGCAATGATTGTTTTCGGTGAAACAGCTGATTTAATGCGAAATGCTGGAGAAGCGGCAGGTATTACTCAAATTAAGCAAGTCACTGATGTTGTTGCAGCTGTTCCTGAAGCATATAAATTAAGTGATAACAATGATATCATATTGTTATCTCCAGCAGCAGCTAGTTGGGATCAATATCCTTCATTTGAAGTACGTGGTGACAAATATATTGAAGCGGTTGAAAAATTAATGCAAGTAGAGGATAAATAAAATGAAAATTATTGTTTCTGGTGGTGGCACTGGCGGGCATATTTACCCTGCGTTGGCCCTTATTGAAGCGCTAAAAGTAAAAGATCCAACGGCTGAATTTTTATATGTTGGGACTGAAAAAGGACTTGAGAGCCGAATCGTTCCAGATAATGGAATTCCATTTAAAACAATTAAAATTCAAGGATTTAAAAGATCGTTATCAGTAGAAAATATTAAGACAGTCCAACTATTTTTAAAAAGTGTGAAAGACGCAAAGAAAATGATTAAAGAATTTAAACCAGACATTGTTATTGGAACAGGTGGTTACGTATGCGGTGCAGTGGTTTATGCTGCTGCTCGATTACATATCCCAACTATTGTTCATGAACAAAATAGTGTTGCAGGTGTAACAAATAAATTTTTGAGCCACTTTGTTGATAAAGTAGCTATTTCTTTTGAATCAGTTGCAGATCAATTTCCTAAGAAAAAAGTTGTTTTCACAGGGAATCCCCGCGCACAACAGGTTGTAAATGAAACAGAAATTGAAGCATTATCGCAATATGGATTATTAGATGATGTACCAACGATGTTAGTTTTTGGTGGTTCAAGAGGAGCTGCGAAAATTAATCAAGCAATGGTTGAAGCAATTCCTGAATTAAATAAAAAACCATATCAAATTTTATTTGTTACAGGTAACGTTCACTACGATAAAATTATGAATGATTTAAACGGGATAGAATTAAATAAAAATATTGTGATAAAACCATATTTAAATAATATGCCTAATTTATTAAGCCATATTTCTGTCATTTTAGGACGTGCTGGTGCAACGAGTATAGCAGAAATAACTGCACTCGGATTACCATCTATTTTGGTACCTAGCCCTTATGTTACAAATAATCATCAAGTAAAAAATGCAATGAGTCTAGTTGATAATAATGCAGCTAAGCTTATTACTGAGGATAAGTTAACGGGATCAAAATTGGTCATGGTTTCAGATGAAATGATGCTCAATACTGATGTGAGAAGACAGATGGCTAATAATTCACGTAAAATGGGTGTGCCCAATGCTGCAGATAATCTAATTAAGGTTATGGAAGATTTAATCAAAATTAAAGAATAAGTTAGGAGGCCAAATAAGATGTCAAAAAATAAATTCTTAAAAAGAAAAAAAGCTGAATTGACACCTTGGGAGGCCTTGCAAGAGAAAAAAAAGAAGAAAAATAAACGATTTGATTTTTTTGGAAACCCCAAAACAATTAGTGACCGATTACCAAAATTAAAAAAATATCAACATCATGCCCTAAAACAAAAATTAATTATTATAATTGGTTCGTTTCTGATTATTGGTTTAATTGCACTATATTTTATTTCACCATTAAGTAAAATACAAAATATTAGTATTTCAGGTGAAAAAACAGTTTCAAAAGTACAAGTAGAAAATGCTAGTAATTTACACATTAATGATCCATTATCTCACGCGTTTTTTAGAAAAAAAGCTATTTTAAAGGATATAAAAAAAGAATTACCACAGGTGAAGTCACTAACTGTTAGCCATAATAAATGGAATGGTGTTAAACTTTCTATTAATGAATATGATCTTGCAGGATATATTTATAAAAATAAAACATACTATCAATTATTTTTGAATGGGACAATTGGAAGTAAGAAATTTGACCAACCAGTGGGGAATTATCCTACGTATTCTAAGTTTAATCAAACAAATATATTGCAAAAAATGGTTAAACAATACAAAAAAATTCCGATGAAAATCAGAAATGGGATATCAGAAATCGATTATCAACCATCCAAAGTGAATAATCAACGAATATATATATACATGAATGACAGAAATAAAATTATTGCTAACATTGATAATTTTGCCGATAAAATGGCTTTCTATCCAAGTATTTCATCTAAAATGAAGAAAAAGGGTGTCGTTGATTTAGAAGTGGGTGCTTATTCTTATCCATATAATAAGAAAAGTTAACAAAGTTGGTATGGCCTATGGGATATCCTTTCTAAATCAGGTCTTAATGTGGTAAAATATGAGTACTATATCTTATAAAAAATAATATTAAAAGCAAGCTGTAAGGAGGTTCTTTTTCAGATGGGTAACGCAGGTATATATGTGGGGTTAGATATCGGTACGACATCAATTAAAGTTATCGTTTCTGAATACGTTAATGGTCAATTGAACGTAATTGGTATTGGTAATGAACGCTCACAAGGTTTGAATAGGGGAATTGTAGTCGATATTGATAAGGCTGTAATTTCAGTACAAAAAGCTATTAAACAAGCTGAAGAAAAAGCGAATATTCAGATTCATGAAGTACATGTTGGTATTCCTGCTAATTTATTACAAATTATTCCTTGTAACGGTATGATTGCCGTTTCAGATGAATCAAAAGAAATTACAAATGAAGATGTTGTGAATGTTGCGAGTGCAGCATTAGTTCAAAATTTACCACCAGAAAGAGATATCATCGATATTATTGCTGATGAATTTGTAGTTGATGGATTTGATGGCATTAAGGATCCTCGTGGTATGATTGGTGTGAGATTAGAAATGCATGGATCAGTTTATACTGGCCCAAAAACAATTATTCATAATTTAAAAAAATGTGTTGAAAATGCTGGGCTAACTATCAGAGAAACAATCGTGAACCCATTAGCACTTGCATCAGTTGCGATGTCAGATGGCGAAAGAGACTTTGGTACTGTACTTATTGATCTCGGTGGTGGTCAAACGACTGCTTCAGTGATTCATGATCATAAGTTGAAATTTACATACGTGGACCAAGAGGGTGGCGATTTTGTCACGAAAGATATCTCAGTGGTTCTTAATACATCTGTTGAAAATGCTGAAAAATTGAAACGCAATTATGGATTTGCTAATTCTGAGTTAGCATCAGAAGATGATGTTTTCCCAGTTGATGTTGTTGGACAAAGTGAGCCAATCAATATCTCTGAGAAATATTTAGCAGAGATTATTGAAGCAAGAATCTCTCAAATCTTAGATAAAATAAAAAGTTCATTAGATGCTATCAAGGCGTTAGAATTACCAGGTGGCGTTATCTTAACTGGTGGTCTTGCAGCTTTACCAGGAATTACAGAATTAGCATCAGAAATTTTGCAAGTTCAAGTTAAAACCTATGTCCCTGATCAAATGGGATTACGATATCCTTCATTTGCACAAGCCTTAGGATTGATTAATTATGCAGTCGAGCAAGATGAAGTCACATTATTAGTGAAAAGTGCAATGGGACTTGATGTTGATCAATTAAGTTATAATATTGTTGAACCAGATAACGAAAAACCTAAGAAGCAAGAAGTAAAAAACAAAGTTAAAAAAAATAGAAAACCAAAAACATCAGGAGATCCATTAAAATCAGTGAAAAACTTTTTTAATGAATTTTTCGATTAAATAGGAGGAAGTAAGTAATGGAATTTTCTTTGGACTCAAGTGAAGATAAAGGCGCAGTAATAAAAGTAATTGGTGTCGGTGGCGCTGGTGGTAATGCTGTTAATCGTATGATTGATGAAAATGTTTCAGGTGTCGAGTTTATTGCATTAAATACTGATGTTCAGGCATTGGAAAGCTCAAAGGCAGAAATTAAAATTCAATTGGGTCCTAAATTGACTCGTGGATTAGGTGCTGGTGCAACTCCAGATATTGGTAGTAAAGCTGCACAAGAAAGTGAAGAAGCAATTATCGAAGCTATTGATGGCGCTGATATGATTTTCGTTACTGCTGGAATGGGTGGTGGAACAGGAACAGGAGCTGCTCCTGTTGTAGCTAAAATTGCTAAAGATCAAGGCATTTTAACAGTCGGAATTGTAACACGTCCATTTACATTTGAAGGACCTAAACGTAGCCGTTTTGCTGCTGAAGGAATAGCTAATCTGAGAGATCAAGTTGATACATTAGTTGTTATTGCTAATAACCGTTTACTTGAAATCATTGACAAGAAGACACCGATGCTTGAAGCATTCCAAGAAACAGATAATGTTTTACGTCAAGGTGTTCAAGGTATTTCTGAATTAATTACATCACCCGGTTTAATTAATTTAGATTTTGCTGATGTTAAAACAGTGATGGCTGATCAAGGAACTGCATTAATGGGAATTGGATCTGCTACTGGTGAAAATAGAACTGCTGAAGCAACAAAAAAAGCAATTTCTTCGCCATTACTCGAAGTTTCAATTGATGGTGCAAAACAAGTTCTACTTAATATCACCGGTGGTGCTGATATGAGTCTTTTCGAAGCGCAAGAAGCTTCTGAAATTATTTCACAAGCTGCAACTGATGAAATTAATATTATTTTTGGAACATCAATTAATGAAGACCTAGGTGATGAAATCGTCGTAACAGTTATTGCAACTGGTATAGATGATGTTAAAGAAGAAAAAAAAGCCACAGTTCGTACACGAACATTACCAAGAACTGATGCACCTAAAGCAACATTAGCTGAAAAGCAAGAAGATCGTTTTGACGATTGGGATATTATGCATCCATCAAGTCAACCTGAAGAAAAAAAATCAACAGAATTTGAAAACGTTGAAAAACCAAGTTTTGATGTCTTTAAGAATGATATCAAAACTGATGATTTAGCAACAAATAATGATGATAGTTTAAGTACACCACCATTTTTCAGAAAACGACGTAAAGATTAATTAAATGAATCGATGGGGAGGTTACGGATATTATGGCTTTTGAAAAAATTGGTCGTTTTTTTGGGTTAGCTGAAGAAGATGATTTTGAAACTGATGATTACCAAACCGAAGAGTCTATGCGGACTTCGTCATTGAATCAAAGTAATAAAGTCGTTTCGATTAATGGTAAATATAGCCAACCGCAAAAAATTAATTTATTTGAACCTAGAATTTATTCTGATGTTAAAGATATTGCAACGCATTTAATGCAAAATCAAGCAATCGTCGTAAATTTTCAAAAAATGGATGAAGTTCAATCTAAACGGATTGTTGACTTCTTGTCCGGAACAATTTTTGCTATTAACGGAACAATTCAAAGAATTGGCGATAATATTTTTCTTTGTACACCAAACTCATTTACTGTTGAAGGAAATATGGCAGATAATATTTTTGAAAAATTCGAATAAAAGAAAAATCGAGGTATACAAATGATTGAGTTTATTACATTTCTAGCTAAAGTGATTACGTGGGCTTTTGATGCTTATGAGCTAGCAATTATCATTTACGTTTTAATGTCATGGTTTCCAGGCGCTTATAATACGCCGGTTGGCCATTTCTTAAGTAAAATTTGTCAACCATACCTTGCATTTTTTGACCGTTTTATCCCGGCAATCGGGGGTATTAGTTTTTCACCAATTATTGCGATAATCGCGCTAAGCTTCATCCAAAATGGGGTTATGGGACTTCTGACTACTTTAATTCGTCTTTATGTTGGAGGCTAATGATATATGAATGATACAATTTACCAACATTTCAGGTCCGACGAAAAAGAAATTATTGATACATTGTCAGATTATATCGAGCAAGCTAAATCAGAGTACAGGGCAGTTCTAACTCATTTTTTAAATCCTAGAGAGGCACATATTGCGACCTATCTATTAGGCCAAAATGACGAAATTAGTTTAAAATTATTTGGTGGCACGAAAGAAGCTGAACGAAAAAGATTACTTTTTTATCCAGCGTATTTCGATGTTCAAGATAGTGATTTTGATTTACAACTTATTGAAATTAAGTATCCAATAAAATTTGCTACCTTAAAACATGGACAAATTTTGGGAACTTTGGCTAATGTGGGATTAGATAGAGAAGTACTTGGTGATATTTTAACAGATGGTCAGCAATGGCAGGTTGTTGTTGAAAAAAAGATGGCTAATTATTTGATTAGTCAAGTTGATCGTATTGGTAAAATTAAGGTATCACTTGAAGAGATTCCTTTTTCACAAACAGTGAGTGTCACAGATGAGTGGCAATCGCAAAATGAATTAGTTTCATCGTTACGAATCGATTCAGTCATATCAGCTGTTTATAATATGTCTCGACAAAACGCCAAAAATTTAGTTAATTCTGAAAAAGTTAGTTTAAATTGGCAAGTTATTAATAAGCCTGATTATGAATTAGCAGAGTTTGATGTTTTGTCAATTCGTGGTTTTGGACGAATCAAGTTAGATTTTATTGCAGGTATGACTAGAAAAGATAAATATAAATTAGAGTTATCAATATTAAAAAAATAAATTTTGAAGGACGTGCAAAATGACTTTAAGTCCATTAGATATTCATAATAAAGAATTTAACGTAAAATTACGAGGCTATGATCAAGACCAGGTTAATGATTTTCTAGATAAAATTATTAAAGATTATGAAATAACGTTAAAAGAAAATGAAAATTTAACTGAAGAAGTTAAAACTAGTAATGAAAAGTTAGAATACTTTAATGATTTAAAAGATTCTTTAAATCAATCAATTATTGTTGCTCAAGAAGCTGCTGATCGCGTTAAGGTTAATGCTAAGCGTGAATCTGAAATTATTAATAAAGAATCACAAAAGCAAGGTCATGATATTATTGATGAAGCGAATGAAAAAGCTAAACATATTATTGATATGGCTTCAGAAAAAGCTAAAAAATTAGCTGTTGAGACTGATGACTTGAAGAAACAAGCACGTATTTTCCGTCAACGTTTAAAAGTTATGATGGAATCACAATTAGAAGTTGTTAAAAGTTCTGATTGGGACGAAATTTTAAAACAAGGCGAGACAAGCACATATTCTGAAATTCAAGACGTTTTAAAACGTGAAGAAGACAAAGAAAAACGTGAAGCCAAAGAAATAAAAGAATCAGTTAATAATAATGACGATATTGTTGTTACAGAAATTATTGCTGAATCAGATGCAAATGAAGATTCTGAGCAAAATGATCAAGATACAATGGTCATTTTCCCAGATAATAAATAAATTTGAGAATAACAATTATATGATACATTTTTAGCGAGTCGATGATAGTGGAAGGTCGATAATAAGTATTATATAATTTATCATCTCAACGATTTCATTAAACTGAAATAATCAAGTAAGTTTAATCGGCTTCATCTCCGTTATCACGATGATTGAGTGAAATTTAACGTTATATAATGTTAAGTTTCTAAATTTGGGTGGTAACACGAAGACTTCGTCCCTTGTAACGGGGTCTTTTTGTGTATAATGAAATAAAATAACTTTTAAAAGGAGTTTATAATATGAAAATGAAAGAAACCTTAAACTTAGGTAAGACAGAATTTCCAATGCGTGGAAATTTACCAGTTAAAGAAGCAGAACGTGAAGATGCATGGAGACAAAACGGTGTTTATGAACTAAGACAAAAGTTAAATGAAAAGAAACCAAGTTTCATTTTACATGATGGACCTCCATACGCTAATGGTAATATCCATATGGGACACGCTTTAAATAAGATTACGAAGGATATTATCGTTCGTTCAAAATCAATGATGGGCTTCAGATCACCTTTTGTTCCTGGCTGGGATACTCATGGCCTTCCTATTGAACAACAATTGGTTAAACAAGGTGTTGATCGTAAAACCATGTCAAAAGCTGCTTTTCGTGAATTATGTGAAAAATATGCTTTGGAGCAAGTTAATTTGCAACGCGAAGATTTTAAGCGTCTAGGCGTTGCAGCTGAATGGGATAGTCCATACATGACTTTACAACCTGAATTTGAAGCTGAAGAAATCAGAATGTTTGGTGAAATGGCTGAAAAAGGTTACATCTATAAAGGAAAAAAACCAATTTATTGGTCACCATCTTCTGAATCAGCATTAGCTGAAGCAGAGATTGAATACCACGATATTAAATCACCATCAATGTATATTACATTTGATGTAGTTGATGGTAAAGATATTTTAGATACAGATACAAAAATGATTATCTGGACAACAACACCATGGACGATTCCAGCTAATTATGGCGTCGCTGTACATCCTGATTATAAATATATCCAAATTAATGCTGATGGGAAAAAATATGTTGTCGCTGAAGAACGTTTAAATATTTTAAAAGAAGAATTTGATTGGAAAAATGTTGAAGTATTAAAAGAATTTTCTGGTCGTGATATGGAATATATGACAGTGCAACATCCATTATATGATCGTACATCATTAGTTATTTTAGGTTACCATGTTACTTTAGATTCTGGTACAGGACTTGTTCATACTGCTCCGGGACATGGTGAAGATGATTTTATTGCTGGACAAAAGTATAAATTACCTGTTGTATCTGTTTTAGATGAAAAAGGTGTCATGAATGAAGATGCGCCTGGATTTGAAGGTATATTTTATGATAAAGCTAATCCATTAGTAACTGATAAATTGAAAGAGAATGGTCATTTACTTAAACTTTCATTCTTTACGCATAGTTACCCACATGATTGGCGTACAAAAAAACCTGTTGTTTTCCGTGCAACGGCACAATGGTTTGCATCAGTAGAGATGTTCCGCGATGATATATTAAAAGAAATTGAAAAAGTTGATTTTAAAAACGAATGGGGTAAGGTTCGTCTTTACAATATGATTAGAGATCGTGGCGATTGGGTGATTTCACGTCAACGTGCTTGGGGCGTTCCATTACCTATCTTCTATGCAGAAGATGGGACACCTATTATTACACCAGAAACAATTGAACATGTTGCTCAATTGTTTGAAAAAAATGGATCAAATATTTGGTTCAAAAATGATGCTAAGGCACTACTTCCTGAAGGATTTACAAGTGAACATAGTCCTAATGGTGAATTTACAAAAGAAGAAGATATCATGGATGTTTGGTTTGATTCAGGTTCTTCACATCGTGGAGTGCTAAGTAAACGTGATAATTTAACGTATCCTGCAGATCTATATATGGAAGGTTCAGATCAATATCGTGGATGGTTTAATTCAAGTATTATTACATCCGTTGCAACTAATGGAATTGCACCATACAAACAGTTGATGTCACAAGGATTTGTACTTGATGATAAAGGACATAAGATGAGTAAATCGCTTGGGAATAGCATTTTACCAAGTAAAGTTATTAAACAATCAGGAGCTGAGATTATCCGATTATGGACAGCATCAGCAGATACATCTTCTGATGTCGCTGTTTCAATGGATATTTTAAAACAAGTCTCTGAAACGTATCGTAAGATTAGAAATACATTTAAATTTATTTTGGCTAATACAACTGACTTTGATCCAAATGAAAATGCAATTGCATTTGATGAATTGGCATCAGCAGATAAGTATATGTTAATTAAATTAAATACATTTTCAAAAGAGGTTTTGGATGATTATGCTGAATATGATTTCTTAGCAATTTACAAAAAAGTGATTACATTTATTTCAAATGACTTATCAGCATTCTACTTAGATATTGCAAAAGATATCGTTTATATTGAATCTGAAGATAGTTTTGAAAGACGCTCAATGCAAACCGTTCTATACCAAATTGTAACAACAATGGCTAAGTTATTAACACCTATCTTGCCACATACAACTGAAGAAGTTTGGGACTATTTGAAAGAACCAGAAGAATATGTTCAATTAAGTGAAATGCCAGAAGTTGCCCATTTTGATGGTGAAATTAAAATTGTTGAAAATTGGCAAGCATTCATGAAAATTCGTTCATATGTTTTAAAGGCTTTGGAAGATGCGCGTGATGCAAAATTAATTGGGAAATCATTTGAAGCAAAAGTTATTTTATATGTGAATGATTCTGATAAAGAATTACTTAACGTACTTGATACGGATATCCGTCAACAATTGATTGTTTCTGATTTAGAAATTTTATCTATTGATGATGTTCCAGAAGATGCAACTAATTTTGAAAACTTAGCTGTTAAAGTTGAAGTAGCTAACGGTGAAGTTTGTCAAAGATGTCGTATGGTTAAGACTGATGTTGGGGAAGATACTGCATTACCAACGCTCTGTCATCGTTGTGCAACGATTGTTGAACAAGGTTATCCAGAGGCAGTTACAGAAGGTTTTGAAAATTAAATATTTCAAAAAAGGAATAACGTTGAGTTATTCCTTTTTTTGAGTCAAATTGATTACAATCCTAAAAATATAGCGTAATATGTAAGGTATACAATTATAGTGAGAGCAGGTGTTAAATGTGGAATTAGTAAAAGTACATGGATCAGAAAATGATTTCTTTCTTTTAGATCAAACTAAATTAGAGACAGCATTATCGGATGAAAAATTAAAGCATTTAGCGATTCAAATGTGTAATCGAGAATCTGGATTACACGGTGGTTCGGATGGCATTTTAGTCGTTAATGAATCAAGTCATAATGGTGTTCTAGGTCGAATGAGAGTCATCAATGCTGATGGCACAGAAGCTAGTATGTGTGGAAACGGTTTAAGAACTGTTGGGCGCTACTTAGAAACTAAATTTGGACAAACAGAATTTAAAGTTGAGACAATGCATGCTGATTTAGATGTTAAGAAAGCACCAAATCTTCAGGCAGGCGTTGCAGCTTACAATGTCGAAATTTCACCTGTTAGTTTTGAGTCACAAACGTTACCAATGTTTTTACAAAGACAAACATTGGTAGATGAAATTATTCCTGAATTTTCACAAACGTTAAAGTTTTCAGCTGTCTCGGTACCAAATCCGCATTTAATTACTTTTGTTGATCATACAACGTTACAAGGACCGGAACTTGAAAGAATTGCCACTTATTTAAACGGTGAAAATCCGTATTTTCCAGATGGTGTTAACGTTAGTTTTGTTGAAAAATTAGATAATAAATCAATTTTTGTTAGAACTTATGAACGCGGAGTTGGGTTTACTAATGCGTGTGGAACAGCAATGTCTGCTTCGAGTTTAATGTTTGTTCTGTTAAGTGAAGGTAAAGTGCCATTTGGAACTGAAATTAATGTAAAAAATCCTGGTGGTATGGTTAAAACTGTTGTGCATCAAGATGAGAGTGGCAATTACTGGATGTCTCTAATTGGTAATGCAACTAATGTTGCGAATATAACAATTGAGTTAGCTGATGCTCTGAATGGTGATTTTTCTACGGCCAAATGGATATCAACTAATGAACAGGATGCTTATTTAAAGTTTATATCAAGTATTATGTAATTTTATGGGGGTAAAAGACATAAATGACTGTCTTTTATCCTTTTTTTAATTTAAAATAAAGGGAAACGCTTGAGGAAATTTAATGAAAAAATGGATTATTGGAATTTGTTTAATGCTGATAATAATTGGCCTTGTTATTTTTGGCGTTAGTTATTATTTATTTGAATATGCGGAGACACCAACCAATAAGGAATTTATTAATTCCGAACCCAAAAGTGCTGAGTTAAAGAAAGAATACACTTGGTTAAAACAAGTTAAAAAATTAAATTGGCAGATTAAATCTGAAGATAATTTAAAGCTTAAAGCAATTTATGTTCCTGCAGAAAGTAAAACTAATAAAACAATATTTGTTGCTCATGGATTTATGGGAAAGAAAGAAGAAATGGTCCGCTTTATTCATTTTTACCACGACAAAGGCTATAATGTTCTTGCACCAGATGCAAGAGCACATGGACAAAGCCAAGGTGATTATATTGGTTATGGTTGGTTAGAGAGGAAAGATAATTTACAGTGGCTTGATAAAGTAATTAAGTATCAAGGTACAGATTCAAAAATTACTTTATTTGGCGTTAGTATGGGTGGCGCAACGGTTATGATGTTAAGTGGAGAGAAAAAATTGCCTTCACAAGTTAAGGCAATTATTGAAGACTGTGGCTATACAAGTGTGGCTGATGAGTTAACTTATCAGTTGAAACAGATGTATAAGTTACCTAAAATCCCTATTATCCCTATTGCTAGTCTGATATCAAAAGTTAAAGCAGGTTACTCATTTTATGAAGCAAGTTCAATTAAGCAATTAAATCATAATAAGTTACCTGTGTTATTTATTCATGGTAGTGACGATAAATTTGTTCCGACTGAGATGATTTATCAAAATTATGCTGCGACAAGAGGACCTAAAGAAATTTTCATTGCACATGGTGCTAAACATGCTACGTCATTTACAAAATATAAAGTTGAGTATGAAAAGAAAGTAACTCATTTTTTAAAACAATATTTTAACTAGACAAAGTAAAATAACGAGGTTAATTAAATGAATTTAGAAGAAAAAGTTTTATCAGAAGAATTAATTTTCAAAGGACATGTTATAGAAGTTGTTAATGAGACGGTTAAACTACCAAATGGTGAACAATCAAATAGAGAAATCGTACATCATCATGGTGCTGTGGGTATATTAGCAATAACGGATGAAGAAAAAATTGTTCTAGTTAACCAGTGGAGAGCACCTATTAGGAAGACATCATTAGAAATTCCGGCCGGTAAAATTGATGGCGATGATCATAATTTAATCGAGACTGCAACACGTGAACTTAATGAAGAAACACGCTATGAAGCTAAACATTTAGCTGAAATATATGGGTTTCATTCAGCAATAGGATTCGCGGACGAATATTTAACGCTATTCTATGCGACTGGATTAGAAAATGTAGATAACGAGTTACCTCAAGATATTGATGAATTTTTAAATGTAGTCGAATTGACGTTTAATGAGGTTCAAGCTAAAATTAAATCTGGTGAAATAACTGATGTTAAAACTATTTTAGCGGTTAATCATTGGGAAATTGAACGATTAAAAGGTGAATTACATGGATGATGAAAAAAAGTTATCGAGAAGTGAATATCAGAGATTACAAGAATTAAAGAACAATCCTGAATTTCGACAAAAAGAACGTCAACGAGTTGAAAAGGAATACCAAGATGAACATCCAACAAGAAGCTCATCTTCAGAACAACCAGAAAAAACAAATAAAAAAAGTAAATTAAACCAATTTTTGAATTGGACAATTGTATTTTTAGTTATTGCAATTGTAATTGTATTTTTAATTTTATTCTTATTACCTTAGATATTAATAAAAAATGGAGGGCAACAACATGATTTACGGTATTTTATGTGCAATGGAGGAAGAAATTCTTTCACTTAGAAGTCATCTAGAGAATAGAAAAGATAAAGAAATTGGCGGGATTTCATTTTATACAGGCCAAATTAATGGAAAAGAAGTTGTTTTGGTTAGATCTGGTATTGGCAAGGTACAAGCAGGGATGACAACAGCCCTTTTAATTGCAGAATTTGGAGTAACAGCCGTCATTAATTCTGGTTCAGCTGGTGGTATTGGTAAGGGACTTAAAATTGGAGATGTGGTCTTAGCTACAGAAGTTGCCTATCATGATGTTGATGCAACAGCTTTTGGATATGAAATTGGGCAATTACCACAACAACCAACTAAATACTTGGCAGATACAAGTTTAAACGATGCAATTAAAAAAGCGGCTCAAGAAAATGACTTAAGTATAAAACCAGGACTGATTGTATCTGGCGATCAATTTATAGCAAGTCAAGCTCAGACAGACGTCATTCTTAATCATTTTCCGGATGCTCTTTGTAGTGAAATGGAAAGTGCCGCAGTTGGTCAGGCAGCACACCAATTTGGTATTCCCTTTACTATAGTTAGAGCAATGTCAGATGTTGGCGATGAAGAGGCAGGGCAAACATTTGACGATTTTATTATTGAAGCTGGTCAAAAGTCAGCACGAATGATTCTATCATTATTAAACTAAATTATAAGGAGATAAACTAAATTAATGTCAGGAATATACTTAGATAACGCAGCAACCACACCAATGGCAAATGAAGTCATTGAAGTGATGACAGACACGATGAAGAGCACCTTTGGGAATGCTTCAAGTACACATCAATTCGGACGTTCAGCACGAATGGTGCTTGATGATAGTCGACAAATCATTGCAGATAGTATTCATGCAAATGAATCAGAAATCATCTTTACAAGTGGTGGTACTGAGAGTGATAATATGGCTATTATGCAAACCGCCATTCAGAGAAAAACATTAGGTAAGCATTTAATCACATCAGCAGTAGAGCACCAGGCTATTTTGAAGACAATGAAATATTTAGAATCAATTGGATTTGATGTTACTTATTTACCAGTTAATGAAGATGGTGTTATCAATATAGTCGATTTTAAAGAGGCTTTAAGAGATGATACAATTCTAGTTTCAATCATGATGGGTAACAATGAGACGGGAAGTCATATGCCAATTCATGAAGTTGGTGAGATTTTAAAGGACCATCAAGCTTGGTTCCATACGGATGCTGTTCAAGCTTACGGATTATTGGATATAGATGTTAATGAGGATCATATAGACATGTTATCAACATCAGCTCATAAATTGAACGGACCTAAATTTTTAGGTTTTCTATATAGAAGAGAATCTATATTTTTCCCACCCTTTATTAAAGGTGGGGAGCAAGAAGACAAGAGACGAGCAGGGACAGAAAACATACCAGCAATTGCAGGTTTTGCTAAAGCTGTTTCTTTAATCTCAGATGATGAAAAACAAGTACGACAATTAAAGTATCAAGGATTCAAAAAGCAAATTATAGCGGGATTAGATGATAACCATATTGATTTTGAAATCAATGGGACACTCTCAGATGATAACTTACAACATGTCTTTAATATTTGGATAAAAGGTATTCAAACTGAAGTATTACAGACCCGGTTAGATTTGGCGGGTATTGCTGTTTCTGGTGGCTCTGCATGTACTGCTGGTAATCTCGAACCTTCACATGTGTTAATGGCTATGTACGGTGAAAAGAGCCCGAGAGTCACAGAATCTATTCGATTGAGTTTTGGAAAAGATAATACGGCTGAAGAGATAGATACTTTTATAGTACAATTAGTTAGAATAGTTGGTAGATTGAAAAAATAGGGGGAATTTAATAATGGCATTTGAAAAAAGTATTCAACTTTTAGGAGATACAGTAACTTATGAATTGAGTTCTGATGTAAAAAAATATACGTTAAGAGATTTAGGATTTGCAGAAACTAAAGCAGGTAATTTTCAATTGGAGAGATCTTTAGATCCTAATTCACCTTTCAATAAGGGCATTAAAGTTAAAGTTATCGTTGATAAGTCATTAACTGGATTTAAAATGTCAACGACGACTGCTAATGGACTTAAAGCAGTTAACATATTTAATGGTGAAGATAAAAAAGCTGAAACTGAACAATTTGATTATGTGATTGGTCAATTAATTGATAGGGATGTTTTGAAAAAAGGTTAATTAAAAAAAGGTTCTATAGTTTATAAATATAATGATTTCAACAATTAAAAGTATCATTATTTTATATAATAGAGTGAATCTTAGATATTGGATAAAATCCAATATCTAAGATTTTTTAATTTATATCTAAATTAACGATAGCGGTCAGTAATAGAATAAAATAAATTATGACACACTAGGGTTGTATTAGTATATATTATTGGTATAATAGTACTTACTGAAATAGTGCGACCTTCAAATCGTAGATTTTTTCAGAATCTAATTGAAATGATGGTGATAGTATGCCAGATAATAGTAAAACTCGTGTCGTTGTTGGGATGAGTGGTGGCGTCGATTCATCAGTTGTTGCTTATTTATTAAAGCAACAAGGTTATGATGTAGTTGGTGTCTTCATGAAAAACTGGGACGATACGGACGAAATGGGTGTTTGTACTGCAACAGAAGATTACAAAGATGTTGCTAAAGTAGCAAACAAAATTGGAATTCCTTATTATTCCGTTAATTTTGAAAAGGAATATTGGGATCGCGTATTCACATATTTCTTGGATGAATATAAAAAGGGTCGGACACCAAATCCAGATGTGATGTGTAATAAAGAAATTAAGTTTAAAGCGTTTTTCGATTATGCTATGGAACTTGATGCTGATTACATCGCAATGGGACATTATGCACAAGTTGAGCAAGATGCTGACGGTATTATGCATATGTTACGTGGGGATGATAGTAATAAAGATCAGACTTATTTCTTGAGTCAATTATCACAAAAACAGATTCAAAAAGTTATGTTCCCAATTGGAAACATTGAAAAACCAGAAGTTAGAAGAATTGCTGAAGAAGCTGGACTTTCAACTGCTAAGAAAAAAGATTCAACAGGTATTTGTTTTATCGGCGAAAGAAACTTTACAAAGTTCCTTGGTGAATATTTACCAGCACAAACGGGTAATATGATGACTGTTGACGGTGTAAAAATGGGCGAGCATTATGGTCTTATGAATTATACAATTGGTCAGCGTAAAGGTCTTGGTATTGGTGGTACGGGTGAAGGTAACGATCCTTGGTTCGTTGTAGGTAAAGATTTAGCAACAAATACATTGATTGTTGGACAAGGTTACCATAATGATTTACTTTATGCTGATTATCTTGAAGCATCAGAGTTAAGTTTTATGGCACCAATCGATCGCTTTGGCAATGATTTCCATATCACTGCTAAGTTTAGATACCGTCAAACTGATGTTGGTGTGACGGTTCATTTAAATGATGACCGTACAGAAGCTACAGTTGAATTTGATGCACCAGTACGTGCTATTACACCTGGACAGGCTGTTGTCTTTTACGATGGCGCAGAATGCTTAGGTAGTGGTATCATTGACGCTGCATTTAAAAAGTCAACTGAGGGATCAAAACAATTACAATATGTTTAAATTGAATTTATAATAGTTAAGGCACAAACAAATATTTTGTTTGTGCCTTTTTATATTTGTGGCATAATATAATAGAGATGAAAAAACGAAGGGGTCTTATTGACTGATGACTAATATATATTTTATTCGACATGGCAAAACAGAATGGAATCTTGAGGGACGATACCAAGGTGCGAATGGAGATTCACCCTTACTTGAACAAAGTTACATAGAAATACAACAATTAATCAAAGCACTTAAATCAATAAAATTTGATGCTATTTATTCAAGTCCTATTAAACGTGCAAAGGACACAGCAAATTTAATCAATACCGGCCTAAACCAAAATTTGGATGTTATTTTGAATGACAACTTAGAAGAATTTCATTTAGGAAAAATGGAAGGCATGAAGTTTACAGATGTGGCTGTTCAGTATCCTGAGGAACTCGATGCCTTCCGTAATCATCCCGATAAATATGATCCTAAAAATATTAATGGCGAAACATTTCAAGCTTTATTAAAGCGGATGGTTCCAACAATTAAAAAAATTGTTGACCAAAATAAAATAGATGCAAATATTATCATTGTTAGTCACGGTGCGGCGCTTGGTGCCTTGATTCACGATTTATTAGGGGTGCCGCTGAAAGATTTCCGTAAACAAGGTGGCTTATCGAATACTAGTACGACTATTTTGGAAACACAAAATGGAACCGAATTTGAATTAGTTAAATGGAATGATACTAGTTATTTGGATAGAATACGCGATGAAAGTGATGTCGTCTAAGGAGTAATAATGGGTAAGAGAGAAGAAAAAGAAGCAGAATCAAAACATATTATTCATCAATTAGTTGAAAAGGTTGAAAAAGAACCTAATAATCAAACGGCTTATTATGAATTAGGTAGTTATTTAACGAAACTAAAAGACTACCCTCAGGCGGAAGAACTGTATAAAAAAGCTATTGGATATTTTGATGAGAAAAATGAACAAGTTGATTTATTACAATATGGTCTTGGTAACGTGTTTTACGAGGCAGAACTGTATTCTGAAGCAATTCAATCATTTCAAAAAGTAACTAATCAAAAGTTGAAAGAAACAGCTTTTTTAATGTTAGCACAATCATATATGGCTCAAGAGCTGTATCAACAAGCATTAGTATTTGCGATTACGGCCCAAGAAATAAATCCTAAAAATATGGACGCCAACGAATTAATTGGCGATATTTTCTTAGCATTGGGTCAGTTTGAAAATGCTGGGAAATATTATGACTTAGTTCTTAAAATAGATGAAAATAATGCAAAGGCTAATTTTCAACGAGGTTTAGCTAATATGGTTTTAGGAATTGAATTCAATACTTATTTTGAACGTTCAAAAATAGCCGATCAGGCCTATTTTGAGGCACAAAAACAAAGATTAAGTGAAATAGAATCGTTTATAAAATTACGTGATAAATAAAGAGGATGTGAAATAATGGTTGTTCAGAAACTAAATTTATTTAATAATGATCCTCAAAGTGATGAAACACAAGCTTACTTGGTTGGTAAGGTTGCAACCATATTTTTTCAAAGCCAAGATAGTTTTTATAAAGTGATTCTAATTCATAGTATTGAAAGTAATTTGGAATGGCCTGAAGATGAGGTTGTTGTTACTGGTAATTTTGCTGATATTAAAGAAGAATCTACGTACCGCTTCTATGGTCAACAAGTTGAGCATCCCAAATATGGGAAACAATTTCAAACGAGTAATTATCAAAATGAAACACCTACTTCAAAAATGGGGCTTATTACCTATCTATCTGGCTCAGAATTTAAAGGGATTGGGAAAAAGACTGCGGAATCAATTGTTGAAAAGTTAGGAACGAAAACAATTGATAAAATATTAGCAGATGATACTGTACTTGATTCATTAGAATTATCAAATAAGCAGAAAACAACAATATTAGAAACTGTTCGAGTAAATAATGGGATGGAACAAATTATTATTGGATTAAATGGTTTTGGATTTGGTAGCCAATTAGCTGCAACTATTTATCAAACTTATAAAGAAAAAACCCTTGAAATTATCCAAGAAAATCCCTATCAACTAGTAAATGATATTGAAAATATTGGCTTTAAAAAGGCAGATCAAATTGCTGAAGAATTAGGATTTGCAGCTGATTCTTCAGGTCGAATACAAGCAGGTATTTTGCAAAGTATCAATGATTTATGTCAACAAGATGGTGATACCTATGCGACTGCAGAGCCGTTGTTGGAGGCATCTTTACGATTATTAGAGAGTAGTCGAAGAGTCAGAATAAACCCTGAGGCAATCTCAAAAGAACTCATTAATTTAGCTAAATCAGGACTCGTTGTCGGTGATGAACAGCGTATTTATTTAAAAAATCTGTATCATGCAGAATACCAAATTGCTGAACATTTAAAAAGATTGCTTTCATCGGGGCAAGAAAAAGATAAGTTAGCAGAAAAAGATATTGATAAAGCAATTCGTAAGATTGAAAAAAAACTTGATATGAATTATGGTGAGTCACAGATTAATGCCATTAAGGCTGCTATGAATTCACAGATATTTTTATTAACAGGTGGCCCAGGAACGGGTAAAACAACCGTTATTAATGGTATCGTGGAGTTATTTGCGGAATTAAATGACTTTTCGCTCGATCTTAGTAGTTATGGAGAAGGACAAACATTTCCTATTCTTTTAGCTGCACCTACTGGGCGAGCAGCAAAAAGAATGACTGAAACGACTGGATTACCTGCCAGTACAATCCATAGACTCTTAGGACTAACTGGAAGAGAATCGAATAATGATGTTGAAACGAAAGATTTAGAAGGTGGCTTATTAATTATCGATGAAATGTCGATGGTTGATACGTATTTATTGAATACATTAATGAATTCAATACCTACAGATATGAAAGTCATTTTTGTAGGTGATAAAGATCAATTGCCTTCTGTTGGTCCTGGGCAAACATTTTATGATTTATTGAAAAGTGACTATCTTGAGCGAAAAGAATTAACGGATATCTATCGTCAAGGTGATGGGTCATCAATAATTTCACTCGCACATTCAATAAAAAAAGGTGAATTACCTGCTGATTTTACACAGAATCAAAAGGATCGTTCATTTTTCGCGAGTCGTGAATTTCAAGTTGAATCAATTATTAAACAGGTTGTTGAACGAGCTAAGAATAAAGGGTTCACTTCAAGTGATATTCAAGTTCTGGCACCAATGTATCGAGGTGCGGCGGGAATTAATCGTTTAAATGAAATGTTACAAAATATTATGAACCCACTTGAAAATAGTAGACAAAAAGAAGTACTTTTTAGAGATCAAAAATTTAGAATTGGTGACAAGGTGTTACATCTTGTTAATAGTCCTGAAAATAATGTTTTTAATGGAGATATAGGTAAGATTGTAGGAATTACATTGGCCAAAGATAGCGAAGATAAGGTAGACGAACTAGTTATTGCTTTTGATCAAACAGAAGTGACTTACAGGCGAAATGAATGGCAAAAAATAACTTTGGCTTATTGCACATCTATTCATAAGTCTCAAGGCAGTGAGTTTAAAATGGTTATTTTGCCAATGGTTTCGCAGTATAAGCGAATGCTTAAACGTAATTTACTGTATACCGCAATTACCCGTGCTAGCCAGTTATTGATTTTGCTTGGCGAAGAAAAATCATTTGAAGAATGTGTTGAGAATGAATCAGCCAATCGAAAAACAACGTTATTATTACGAATTGAACAGATTTTTGATGGTGATATTAAAAAAGTTGATGATTCGATTAAAGAGAGCCAACTAGCTAAAAAATCTAATAAAATAGCTCCGCCTGTTCCAACTTTAATTGAAAAATTTATTTTAACTAACGACAATATTATGGATGGTTCAATTGATCCAATGATCGGAATGGAGAATAGCCGACCATAGAAAAAGCCTATATATCTCAATTATATGAGATATATAGGCTTTTTAGTTAATCCAAAATGGGTATGATAAGACGCTATACTCAATTTCAAAGAAACGGGTTCCTAGGTCTTCACCATCCATTTGACCGTACTCTAAAGAGTCAACGGAAAGTTTAATTTTATCTGATGTAAAATGGTGAACACCTTTTTGGGTAATATGTTTACCAGATTTCAGTAAAATTGCTAGATAGATTAATTTTAGTGCACTAGGTTTTTCAATGATAATTAAGTCTAAATTATTTTTTGTCGGATCTGCCATTGGTAAAATTGGAACACCACCACCAAAGTAGGGATGATTTGATGTTGTTACAAGAAAGGCATTTTGATAAAATTCTTGATGGCCATTCACCCGGACAGTTATGGGAAATGCAGCTTGTCTTGATAAAGTTCCTAATAGGGCGCTTAAGTAAGTAAGCGATCCTAGATGAAGTTTATTCAATAGTTTCTTTGAACTTGATTGATTTGCGATACTTACTATTTGCGCATCGAAACCCACACCAACATTATTTATAAAGTATTTTTTTTCATGCCGAGATAATTCGTGCATGACACCTAAGTTTAATAGTTTAGGTGAAGTTGTGTTTAATATTTGTTCAAGAGCTACAAGTGGAGATTTGGGGATACTGACACCTCGAGCAAAATCATTTCCTGATCCTGCAGGAATATAGGCAATTGGGATATCAAATGTGTTCGCATTTTTAACACCATTGATACATTCATTTAAAGTACCGTCGCCGCCAATAACTAGTATAATTTGATTATTATCTGTTTCGATGGGGTGATAATGTCTGGCGTAATTTTCCGTTAGAAGGGAAGCATGACCAATATAGTCTGTCAGATGGGCCTTAAAATGGACATTTTGAGAAATTAATTTTTTTTCAATAGATTGCCAAATTTGTTTAGCACGACCACTTCCAGCAGACTCATTAACGATAATGAAATATTGATTCATGAACTTCCCTCCTTAATTAATACTAATAATTATAACTAAAATTTAAAAGGATTTAAAGATAAATTTTGATTATATAAAAATAGCTCAATATTCTAATTAGAATATTGAGCTATTTTTGTTAAACGATAACTAACATTGGTAAAATCATTGGTTTACGTTCAGTTTGTTCATATAAGAATTTTTGTAAGTCATCAACGATTGCATCATTAATCATGGCTTCTGTAATTTTATCATTTTTTAATAAGCGACTCATGACACGGAATAAGCGACGACGACCTTGATTAATTAATTCTCCTGATTCGCGCATATAGACAAATCCACGAGATAATAAATCTGGTCCTGCTTGAATTTCATGTTTTTTCATGTCAATTGTTGCAACGACAACAACAAGGCCTTCTTCAGAAAGGACTTGTCGATCATTTAGGACAGCGCTACCGATATCACCAATTCCTGAACCATCGACATAAATATCATCAGCTTCAAAATGACCAGCAATTCGAGCAGAATCACTAGTTAGAGCTAAGACATCACCATTTTCCATAATAAAGCTATTCTCTCTTGGAACGCCAATTTGTTCAGCTAATCCAGTATGAATTTTAAGCATTCTATATTCACCATGGACAGGGACGAAATACTTAGGTTTCATCAAACTGAGCATTAATTTTTGTTCTTCTTGGCCACCATGACCAGAAGTATGAATATTATTTACTTTACCATGGACAACAGTTGCTCCAGCTTCTGAAAGTTCATTAATAACGTGGTTTACACTGATTGTGTTACCAGGAATTGGAGAACTTGAGAAAACAACAGTATCACCAGGTTGAATAGAAACCTGACGATGAGTCCCATTAGCGATACGGCTAAGAGCTGCCATTGGTTCACCTTGTGATCCCGTACATAAAATTAAAATTTCATTTGCGGGTAATGAATTAATATCACGTGCATCAATTAAGGCATCATCTGGAATATTTAAGTATCCTAATTCACGTCCGTTAACAATTGCTGCCTCCATACTACGTCCAAAGACAGCGATTTTACGGCCTTTGGCAACAGCAGCTTCAGCAGCTTGTTGTACTCGGGAAATATTTGAAGCAAAAGTAGCAAAGATAATGCGGCCTTCACCTTTTTCAAAAATTCGTCGAATTGATTTACCAACGAATCTTTCTGATTTTGTAAAATTAGGAATTTCTGCATTTGTACTATCAGATAGTAGACAAAGTACACCATCAGCACCAAGTTGAGCCATTCTTTGAAGGTTGGGCGGCTGATTAGTAACAGGTGTTAGATCAAATTTGTAGTCCCCAGTGACTACAATGTTACCAGATGGCGTTTTGATTGCGACACCTAAAGTATCAGGAATTGAATGAGTTGTTCTAAAGAACGACACACTCGTTTTTCTGAATTTAAGAACAGTATCTTCTTCAATTTCATGCATTTCTGTTGTGGCAAGTAACCCGTGTTCTTCTAATTTTCCTTTGATTAATGCTGAAGCCAATGGTCCAGCATAAATTGGGACATTAATTTGTTTTAATAAATAGGGAATACCACCAATATGATCTTCATGACCATGGGTGATAACTAATGCTTTAATTTTTTGTTGATTGGCAACTAAGTATTGAAAATCAGGAATAACGTAATCAATTCCTAATAACTCATCTTCCGGAAACTTGATTCCTGCATCGACGACGATAATTTCATCTTGAAATTGGATGCCATACATATTTTTGCCAATTTCACCTAATCCGCCAACTGCAAAAACACCAGTCTCGTTATTTTTAACATTTATCTTTTTCATTCAGAAAACTCCGTCATTTTAAATGTAGGGTTTTCCTTTTCATATGCTAAAGCTTTATCTGATAATGTTTCAATGAATTCAATGTTATGTGTTGTTTGGTGACCAACAATACTTTGAGCTTCAATTTCAGAACTTGCTTCAAGGAAAAGTGATTTTGTTTCTTCTCTTTGTGGATTTCTATCTTGTGTTTCTTGATAATAAACTTTAAAAATCATTTGTAAAACTCCTTTAAATTAAATTGATATCATTTTGGTTAAAATGATTTGAAATGGAAATTAGAAACCGAACTGGGGGTTGTCTGCACAACATATAATTTATATTTTATCATATATTATTATTTAAGTATAGAATAGACCGATTTGAATAGACTTATAAAGGATAAAATTTAACAGACATGTTATAATTATGAAAAGTTATCGTATAAGGAAGAGTGGTGTTTTATAAATGTGGTTGGTAGTTAAAATAGTGACTGTAGTGGTTTTAATGATCATCATAATTTTAAATTATAACCGTCTGAAAAGAAATAGACAGATTACTATTCTTAAAAATAAAAGCAAACTTATTACAGATAATGCGGTTGAATTTGCTTTAAATAGACTACATGGTAATGAATATGGTATTAATTCTGAAATACTAAGGGTTACAGAAATTGTTTCAAAGGTTTGGGGTAAGAGGGTCATGGTATTTGAGTATCAATTTCAGATGAAGTCTCCTTCAGAAGAGAATATCGGGAAAATAAGAAACATTTTTTTCAATTTATTTGAAGAATTTGAAATGATGAACCTGGTTAAAAAAAGTGTCGAAGCAAAATCGGCATTTGAAGTGACAGATCTTTGGTATTTAGACGGCATTTTACATTTAGAGGTAGCACATTTGGTTAATGTTGAGACAATTATGTATACCAAAGATTTAAAAAAGGTATAGTTCAAACAGTATGTTTAAAGTGAAATAAAAAGAGTTTCTTCAATAAATTAATTATTGAAGAAACTCTTTAGTTAGTTATTCAAGCATAATAGCATCGTTCGGTATAGCAAATGGTTTGTCAGTATTAATATGATCAAAGAATAATATACCATTTAAATGATCAATTTCATGTTGGACTACAATTGCTTCATAATTTTTCAAGCGGATTTTGTGTTGTGTACCTTCGATATCAAAGTAACGAAGTGTAATCCGATCAGCTCTTGGCACATATCCAGGGACATCTCTATCAACTGATAAGCAACCTTCACCTTCTGAAAGTGCAGCAACTTGAACTGACTGACTTAAAATAGTAGGATTAATTAACACTTGTTTAAGTGTGGGTTCTTCACCTTCTGGGCCAGGGATTAAGACAGCAGTCATTCGTTTAGAAATTGCTAATTGCGGAGCTGCTAAGCCAACACCTGCGCGTAAATGATATTTTTCAGCTATTTCTTCATTTTGACTATTCTCTAAAAATTCCATTAAATCATGTGCGAGTTGTTTATCATCATCTGAAAGCGGAAAAGTCATTTCGCTTGAACGATTTCGTAAGATTGGATTACCTTCACGAATGATATTTTTCATTGTTATTTTAATCAAAATAGTACCTCCAAATTAATATTCTACGGTACATTGTAGCATAAAATAATCATATCTGTAGGCCATTTGAAAATTAATAGTTATGTTTCATTTCTTTTAGTTTTTAATGGATTGCTGTAAAATGAAACATAGCAAATACTTTCAAGTATATTGAAAGTATTAGTTGAAAATTAATTCAATAATTAAATAAAGTAAAAATAAAGGGAGTTTAACACACTAAATTATGAATAATAAAATTAATTACCCATTAGAAGCACATTGGACTACTGAAGAAATTATCTCTGTTAGTGAATTCTATAAAGCAATAGAATTAGCAAATTCTACAGGTATTGATCGAGAAGAATTGCTTTATAATTATCGTGAGTTTAAAAAAATTGTTCCTTCCAAAATGGAGGAAAAACAAATAGGCAGATCGTACGAAGATGAATCAGGTTTTAGTATTTATCGTACAATGAAATTTGCAAGAGAGAGTACAAGGGACGTTATTAAAATTAACCAATAGGGAGGTTATGATTTGAATATTGATGAGGTTAATTATCAGGTTAAAAGTTGGCTGACAGAGGCACGTGAAAATATTATTCATGCATTTGGAGATCCATTGTCTGTTGAAACAAAAAGTAGTCGAGTTGATCTTGTAACTAATATGGATAAACAGACTGAAAAATTTTTAGTAAACAAAATTCGTACCTTTGATCCGAAAGCCAAAATTTTAGGTGAAGAAGGTTTTGGGGATGATGTAACAAATTTAGATGGTACTGTTTGGATTGTTGATCCAATTGATGGCACAATGAATTTTGTCAAACAGAAAGATCATTTCGCGATTATGATTGGTATTTATGAAAACGGTATTGGAAAATTGGGATTCATTATGGATGTAATGAATAATGTTTTATATTCTGGTGGGCCAGATAGGGGCGTCTTTGCCAACGATAAAAAACTTGAAAAGCCTGGAAATATAGCACTTAAGGATGGCTTGCTAGGTTGTAGCTCACCTATGTTAATGATGGACTATAAGCATTTACAATCAATTGTTCAACATAGTTCAGGTGCTAGGGTTTATGGAAGTGCCGGTATTGAGTTTGTTCACATATTACGTGGACAAGAAATTGGTTATGTTTCTCACTTAAAACCATGGGATTTTGCAGCCGGTAAAATATTGGCGGAAACTCTTGGTATCACCGTGAAAACAATTGACGGGTTAGAGCTCGATATGTTACAATCAGCAGATGTATTAATAGCAACGGAAAACGCACAAGAGGACATTTTAAAACTACTAAATAGTTTTTAGTAGAATCGCGTTGTGGCTGTGACTAACAAGTCGCAGTTTTTTTATGCGATTTATTTATGAAAAAGTATGAAAACTTTTAGTAAGTGTGTTAATTGTCTGCTATAATAGTGAACTGTAGTTATTATTCGTAAAAATATTAAGGCTCCAACGAAAGGAAGAACAAACTTGAAAACAAGAGATGACATTCGTAACATTGCGATTATCGCCCATGTCGATCACGGTAAGACGACATTAGTTAATGAATTATTAAAACAATCAGATACATTGGATGGCCATTCAGAAATTAGTGACCGTGCCATGGATACAAATGATATTGAAAAAGAACGTGGTATTACAATTTTATCAAAAAATACTGCTGTTAGAGTTGGCGACAAACAAATTAACATTTTAGATACACCTGGACATGCCGATTTCGGTGGCGAAGTTGAACGTATCATGAAAATGGTTGATGGTGTTTTACTTGTCGTTGATGCTTTTGAAGGAACAATGCCTCAAACACGTTTTGTTTTGAAAAAAGCTTTAGAACAACAATTAGTACCAATCGTTGTTATTAACAAAATTGATCGTATGGGTGCTCGTCCACAAGAAGTTGTTGATGAAGTTCTTGATTTGTTTATTGAATTAGGTGCTGATGAAGCACAACTTGATTTCCCTGTTATTTATGCTAGTGCATACAATGGTACATCAAGTATGGATCCAGATATCGAAACTCAAAAACATTCTATGGATGACGTTTTTGAAACAATTATCGATACAATTCCTGCACCAATTGATAATAGTGACGAACCATTACAATTCCAAGTTTCGATGTTGGATTATAATGAATATGTTGGTCGTGTCGGTATTGGCCGCGTATTCCGTGGAAAAATTGCTGTTGGTGATCAAGTTTCTGTTATTAAACTTGATGGTTCAGTTCAAAACTTCCGTGTTTCAAAACTTTTCGGTTTCTTCGGTTTAGACCGTGTTGAAATTAATGAAGCTAAAGCTGGTGATTTAATTGCAGTTTCAGGGATGGATGACATCTTCGTTGGTGAAACTGTAACACCAAGTGATCATCAAGAAGCATTACCATTAATGCGTATTGATCCACCTACACTACAAATGACATTCAGAACGAATGATTCACCATTTGTTGGACAAGATGGTAAAAATATTACTGCTCGTAAGATGGAAGATCGTCTTAAATTACAATTGCATACTGATGTTTCATTGAAAATTGAAGATACAGATTCTCCAGATGCTTGGATTGTTTCAGGTCGTGGAGAATTACATTTATCAATCTTAATTGAAACTTTACGTCGCGAAGACTATGAAATTCAAGTTTCACGTCCAGAAGTTATCTACCGTGAATTCGAAGGCAAGATGCAAGAACCATTTGAAAGCGTCCAAATCGATACACCTGATGAATATTCTGGTGGTGTTATTGATACAATGGCTCAACGTAAGGGTGAAATGATTAACATGGAGACCGGTAATAACGGCCAAACTCGTTTAACTTTCTCAGCTCCTACTCGTGGTTTAATTGGATATGATTCACAATTCCTTTCAATGACTCGTGGATATGGTATCTTAAATCATACTTTCTCTGAATACAAACCAGTTATCCGTAACTGGGAACCTGGTCGTCGTAATGGCGCATTAGTTTCTATTAATTCAGGAAAAGCTACAACATATTCAATTATGAGTATTGAAGAACGTGGAACAATTTATGTAACACCTACTACTGATATTTATGAAGGAATGGTTGTTGGACAAAGTAGCCGTGAACGTGATATTTCTGTAAATATTACTAAAGGAAAAGCTATGAGTAATGTTCGTTCTTCTAATAAAGATCAAACAGCCTCAATCAAGAAACCAACTATTCTTACTCTTGAAGAATCATTGGAATTCTTGAACACGGATGAATTATTAGAAATCACACCAAATAATTTACGCTTACGTAAACGTATCTTAGATACAAATATGCGTGAAAAGGCTCAAAAACAACATAAAACAGATTCAAAAAAAGGTTAATTTAAAAAAGAGTTGAAAATGATTAAGTTCATTTTCAACTCTTTTTTTTAATCATGATAAATAGTAATATGGTATACTATTAGAAGTTACGAGAAAATAAAATCGATGAAAAACAACATTTCTAAAGAAGATGTGATGGTCACTTTGTAAGAAAATGTAGATAAAATAAATAATTTTATCTGGAAACAGCGAAATACATTTTACTAGCTTGGTTATGTTACATTTTAAGAAGTAGTTGATACTTAATTGTTCGTTTTTCTCGTGAAGTAGATTTTGTGTTGGAGTGTGCTCTGTTTGAAGAAAAAACTGAAAAGAAGCAGATAAAGAATCTTGAAGTAACTTCGAATAGACACTTTAGTACTAAATTTGAAAAAATGAAGAAATAAGTTGGATTAAAAATGCAAATTTTAAAAAGAATAACACAAAAATTACAATATCTTGATTATTTTATTTTTATACCGTATATTATATTATCCGGAATTGGTGTGGTCATGGTTTATTCTGCTAGTTCATATAAGGTTCAAATGGCGGGTGGCGATCCAACGACATATTTAAAAAAACAATTGCTTTTTGCCATTTTAGGATTGCTGGTTGCTTTCCTTATATATTCAATGAAGGTTAATTTTTTTAAAAGTTCTGGATTTATAATATTATTTGGTGCGGTGTCCATTCTGCTACTTTTATACGTAGTACTTAGCGGTAAAACAGTTAATGGTGCAGCAGGATGGATTAACTTTGGCTCTTTTAACATTCAGCCCGCAGAAATCAGCAAGATTTTTTTAGTCTTGTTTATGGCGCAACAAGTTGCATTCCGTGAAAATAAAGAATTAAGTTATGAGGGTAGAAATAAACGTCGTTTTATCTATGCAATTGCAGTAGTCTTACCACTCATTTTAATTTTGATTGAACCAGATGTGGGTGGGTTTATTATTAATTTTAGTGCAGTATTAATCATTATTTTGGCTAGTGGGTATTCAATTGGAATAACTTCCTTAATTTCTGTTGGTGGCATGGGTACTTTAATGATATTATTATCAAAATTAAAATCTGTTTCTCCAGATTCCGGTGGTCCATTAGCGTATATGGCTAAGAGATTTAGTGGATTCAATGATCCATTTAAATATCAACAGTCAACTGGACAACAGTTGGTAAATTCATATTATGCATTAAGTAATGGTGGTATCTTTGGTGCAGGACTAGGAAATAGTATCCAAAAACGAGGCTACCTACCTGAACCGTATACTGATTTTATATTAGCAATTACAGGTGAAGAACTTGGATTATTGATGGTATTTTTTATTTTAATATTACTTTTCAGTATGATTGGACGGATTATCTTTATTGGTTCTAAAAGTAAAGAAACTTTCCACTCACTTTGTTGTTATGGAATTGCGACGTTTATGACAGTGCAGACTGTGTTTAATGTTGGTGGTATATCAGGTGTTTTACCTATAACAGGTGTAACGTTTCCATTTCTTAGTTATGGCGGATCAAGTATGCTTATCTTGAGCTTCTGTGTAGGCTTAGTTTTAAATATATCAGCTTTAAGAAAAAAGGAATTACTAAATAATAAATAAAAAAGGGGGTCATAATCACATGCTTGACGAAGAAAATGGGACTAAGTTAGTTATACAAAAAAGACAAGGTGTCATTGTGTTTTTATACCATATGAAGCAAATTAAGCAGTTGAAACGATTCGGTATTATTCAATATATTTCAAAAAAAATGAAATATGTTGTCATTTATATGAATCAAGAAGACCTACCCGAGACGATTAAGAAAATTCAAAATTTAAAATTTGTTAAAAAGACAGAAGTATCGCATCGCCCTGATATTGATATGGACTTTGGGGCTCGAATGGGTGAAAAAGCATTTAAATTAACAGATGAAGATCAAGAAAAATTTAAAAATAAAAGTGAGTAAAGTATATGAGAATAATTTCAGGTGAATATGGCGGAAGAAAATTAAAAGCAGTTCCAGGTATGGCAACAAGGCCTACAACGGATAAAGTTAAGGAATCAATGTTTAATATCATTGGTCCTTATTTTGACGGCGGTAAGTCATTAGATTTATTTGCAGGTAGCGGTGGGTTAAGTATCGAAGCTGTTTCTAGAGGAATCTCTCATGCTTTTCTAATTGATAGACAGTATCAAGCAATTAAAACAATTAATGATAACATTGCTATCACAAAAGAAGAAGATAAGTTTACGGTCTATAAGCAAGATGCCGATAAAGCTATTGGACTATTAAAAGGTAAAGAAACATTTGATCTAGTTTTTTTAGATCCACCTTATAAGACCCAAGAAATAATTGATACGATAAAAAAAATAGATAGCAGCGAGTTGTTAAATAATCAAGCTTTAATTATTTGTGAAACAGATCAATATGCTAACTTACCTGATGATATTTCGGGATTCAGTCTATTTAGGAGACAAAATTATGGAATTACACAGGTAACGATTTATCAAAAGGAGAACTAAAATGAATGCAGTTTTTCCGGGAAGTTTCGATCCATTAACTAATGGACACTTAGATATTATTGTTCGATCAAGCCAAATTTTTGATAAAGTTATTGTCGCAGTTATGACTAATACTAAAAAGAAGTCATTGTTTACAGCTAATGAAAAGGTAGATTTGATTAGTGAAGCTATCTTTTCATTAGCAAATGTAGAAGTAGTTAGTGTTGAATCAGATTTAACGATTAACTTAATGCACCAATTAGATGCTAAAATAATTATTCGTAGTGTTAGAAATAATAGGGACTTTGAATATGAAAAAGATATTGCATTGATGAACAAAGAATTAGATGAAACAGTGGAAACTGTATTGATGCTTGCTAATCCTAAATACGCACACATTTCTTCAAGTTTAATGAAAGAAATATTTAAATTTGATGGAGATATTTCAAATATGGTACCTAATCATATAAAAGTAGCTATGTTAAAAAAACGTCATGAAGTAACTAGTAGAGAAGATTAACTTAAATAAAATGGATCATCATTAATATACGTGATAATGATTTAAAGAAAAAACGAATTTCATTTTAAATGAAATTCGTTTTTTTGCGTATTTAAATACAAGAGGGAGGTGGATAAGATGGATCGAATAAAAAATATTTGAATTGAATATCGAAAAATCATCATTGTTTGTGTGATATCCGTAATAGCATTGATCATTTTTTCAATAGTTACACAACATAAAAGTAGCAAAACAGATGATATGTTAGTTAATAGTATTACTAGTACGTCGTCTAGCTCGGAAAAAAATATATCAAGCCATTTAGAAACCTCAAATGGTGGGAAAATTGTTGTGGATATTAAAGGAAATATAAAAAAACCAGGTATATACACAATGAAAACAGGAATGAGAATTAGTCAGGTAATCGATTTAGCTGAGGGATTTTTATCTAGCGCTGATCAGAAACAGATTAATTTAGCTCAAAAAGTAACAGATGAGATGGTTATATATGTTCCGGCAAAAGGGGAAGTAAAAGAAAATAAAGTAGTAGCTACTACTGCCCAAGGATCTTCTGTTATGGATGCAGGGTCTACTACAGGAACTCAGGATAAATCGAATGATGAATCAACGGTTAATTTAAACACCGCAACGAAAGAACAACTGCAAGGGTTGACTGGAATTGGACCAAAAAAAGCAGAACAAATTTTACAATATAGAGAAGAACATCAATCGTTTAAAACTACGGATGAATTAAAAGAAGTTGGCGGCATCGGTGATAAAACATATGAAAGTCTAAAGGACTCATTAGCGGTCTAACTTTTTTTAAAGATTTATTTTTGATATACTATAAAAAAATGAAAGAAGGAAATAACTAAATGCCTGATAATAGAATTCCTTGGGATCAATATTTTATGACGCAAGCTGCATTACTATCATTAAGAAGTACATGTGAAAGATTGTCTGTTGGTGCGATACTTGTTAGAGATAAACGAATTATTGCAGGCGGATATAACGGCGCTGTTTCAGGGGATGTACATTGTATAGATGAAGGGTGCTACCTTGTTGACGGACATTGCGTACGAACGATTCATGCAGAAATGAATGCAGTTTTACAGTGTGCAAAGTTTGGCTCAGCGACAGATAATTCAGAAATTTATGTGACAGATTTTCCTTGTTTACAGTGTACAAAAATGCTACTTCAATCCGGCGTGAAAAAAATATATTATTTACGTAATTATCATAATGATGATTATGCCATATCACTATTAGAAAGAAATAATGTTATTTTTGAGCAAGTAAAAGTTGATAAAAATTATATTGAAGAAATTGTTCTGAATAAAATATTTTCAGAATAAAATCAGTTGAAGCAGTTGATCTATTTTTTGCGACGTTAGTTATTGGAATAACAAGTTTATATGTTGTAAATTACAATCCTATTTGGATTATTTTTGCTATCGTTATTTTTATACGAATTATTACGTTAAAACGTTCGATAACTTTTTATATTTGTTGTGTCTGTATTTTAATTTTTGGTATTTATTTTTACAGCAATGCGAAGGAAATTCAGAAGCAAGTTGTAGTTGAAAAAGAGGTACAAGATGTTAATGTGAAAATTTACCCTGATGATTATTCAATCAATGGTGATTTGGTTAGTTTTGATGGACAAATAATTTCTAATTCACAAAAAATTCGAGGATTTTATAGTTGTAAGTCACAAAATGAACTCAATAAGATTAAACGTAATAAACAGACTAAAATTATAAACGTCGATGCTAAGCTACAAAAAATTAAATCAGCGACAAATGAAAACGAGTTTGATTATCAAAGTTTTATGCGAACTAAATCAATTTACAATAGTATGACTATTATAAAAGTTAATAACAGTGAAAAAAATGTCATAAATTTATCGCTTGAATCCGTGATAAGTAAGTTACATGAATTACGAGCAGAATTAAAAAATTATTTTAATTCTTTATCCAGTCCGTTAGATAAATTTTTGAATGCTTTGGTAATTGGTGATAAGACTCAGGAATTCAATCAGGATCTAGCCTCTATAAGACAATTAGGATTAATTCATTTATTCTGTTTATCGGGTTTACATGTATATTATTTTGTGATGTTAATAAGAACGTTAGGAAATAGACTATTAATTCCTCGTGAGACAGTAGCCAAAGGATTACTTTTTTTACTTCCATGCTATTTAGTTATTGCAGGGGAATCTAGTAGTTTACGACGTGCAATTTTTATGTGTATGGTTCAACTTATTTGTGAACTAATTGATAAACCTGTCCAAGGGATTACGGTTTGGTGTTTCGCTTTGTTAATAGGATTGGTGATTGAACCACAAGTACTGTTCACATTTGGCGGTCAGTTGAGCTATCTAATGTCATTACTACTAATCTTTATGGAGAATAAAGGTACTTTTGAATCAGGTATTTGGCTAAACTTATTTAGTTTGCCATTTATTTTTTTCAACGTTTATCAGTGGAATGTTCTATCAATTGTACTTAGTATTTTTATTATTCCTATTTTTGAATTCTTAATCCTACCAATTGTAATTTTTGGAGGAATGGTTGGGATTCATTTTAAGGTTGTTATGGATGGGATAAATACTGTATTAAAAACGTTTATTTATTTTTTTGATGAACTAGCACGTTTACCATTAACGATAACGTTTGGTAAACCCAGTTTAAATATGTGCGTGTTATTTTTTATTTGCACCTTAACATGTTTTTTACATCCTTCGTGTATTAAACGATGGGCAATATTAGTTAGTTTCTATGTTATGGTATTTCTATGGATCCATTTTCCGATTCGGCAAGAAGTTGTTTTTTTTGACATTGGTCAAGGGGATTCAACATTGATAAGAAAGCCGTTTAATAGGCAAATTACATTAGTAGATACAGGCGGTAAAGTTCATTTTAAGATGGATAGCTGGCGAACCAGAAAGGAGTATCAAACTTCTGGTGAAAAAATTATTACTAATTATTTATTAAGCAAAGGAATCAGTCATATAGACTATTTATATTTGACGCATCAAGATGCAGATCATATAGGTAATTTTCCGTCTATATTAACCAAAATAGACGTCGATAGAATGATTGTTCCATCTGGAATGGAACAACTGCCACAATTCATTAAAAAAATAGAATCTACTCGACCGCCTAAAATGGTGATACCTATGACAGATAATAGTAAAAAACAGGATGCTGAATTGATGATTCTACATCCTTTTAATCAAGGTATAGGAAAAAACGAAGATTCTCTTGTTTTATTTGGAACAATCGGAAAATATAGCTATCTTATTACTGGCGATTTGGACCGAGCTGGTGAAAAAAAGGTTATTCAAAAATATCCCAATTTACAAATATCAATTCTTAAAACAGGTCATCATGGCAGTAAAACTGCGACTGATCCAATATTTATTGATCAAATAAAACCGAAGTTAGCGGTAATTTCTGCTGGTAAGAATAATAGATATGGCCACCCACATCAAGAAACATTAGATACCTTGAAAAAATATCGAATACCGTTTGTTAGTACAGCAGAGCATGGTATGATAAGAATCAGCAAGTTTCAAAATTATAAAGAAAAATTAGAAGTTTTTAACAATGAAAAGAGCTGATAAATATGAATTCACAGGCAATAATTTCAACGTTATCTCTTGAAAATGTGAAGCCAGTAAATCTTGTCTTAGGTAATGAGACTTATTTAATGGAAGATGTAAAAAAAGCATTTACTGAGTTGATACCTGAAGAAGAGAGAACGATGAATTTAGGTAAATATGATATGGAGGAGGTTCCGCTGGCTAAAGCATTAGATGATGCGATGTCTGTTCCTTTTTTTGGTGATAAGCGCTTAATTTTTATTCAAAATCCTTTTTTTCTAACGTCAGACACTAAAAAAAGAAAAATTGAACACAATATTGATGGTCTTTTATCTTATTTAGCTCATCCGGAACCAACAAGTATTGTAGTTATATTTGCGCCTTATAAAGAATTAGATGGTCGTAAAAAGATTAGTAAGATGCTTAAAAAATCTAGTCTAGTTATTGATAATCAACCGTTAAATGAGCGTGCAACGCGACAGTTTATAGCCCAAGAGATGGCTAACAAATCATTTGAAATAGATAAAAACGCTTTGGAATTATTTCTAGAAAGAACCAATACAGAATTATCAACAATCATGAATGAATTGCCAAAGTTATTTTTGTATAATTTTGAAACCCACCGAATTACATTATCATCTGTTGAAAATTTAGTTTCTAAAACTTTAGAACAAAATATATTTGATTTAGTAGATGTTGTTATTTCAAATAATATTGAAAAATCAGTAACGTTGTATCATGATTTAATTTTACAAAATGAAGAGCCAATTAAGATAAATGCAATATTATTGGGACAATTTAGATTATTATTACAAGTGAAAATTTTGCAAGATAAAGGTTACTCACAAGGAGATTTAGCTAGTGTTTTAAAAGTGCATCCTTATCGAATTAAGTTGGCACTTCAAAAGATAAAGAAATTTAATAGAAGTGATTTGAGGAAAATATATTTAGCGTTAATTGATTTAGAAAAAGCAATGAAGACGACACAACAAGATCAAGAAGGATTATTCTCATTATTTATGCTTCAAATTAATCGTATAGATGTATAAAATAAAAAATACCCAGTAGATTATTAATCTACTGGGTATTTTTCTGAAAACTTATTTAGCGTAACGAGCAGCCATACGAGACTTATCACGAGCAGCTTTGTTTTCTTTGATCAAACCTTTAGAATGTGCTTTGTCGATTGCAGTAATAGCAGCTTTGTATAAAGCATCTACATTATCGGCACCAGCAGTCTTAGCTTGTTCAAACTTCTTTACAGCAGTACGCATTGTGCTTAATTGAGCAGCATTTTTAACGTTTGCTTTTTCATTCGTTTTTACACGTTTAATTGCAGATTGAATAATTGGCATTTAAGTCACCTCCACTTATCATGATCACCTTATTGGTTCTCAACAAATATTTCAACAACCATTATTATACCTAACCAAATTAGTTAATGCAATGAAAACTTGTAAAGGATTTTTACTTGATAGTAATAATTAGATAAGAGAAGTTATAAAAAACTTGCAATATACTCTAAATTTTAGTAAAGTTAGATTTGTTCCAAGTAACCTTTAACTTAGTTTGTTGACGTCTCACCGACGACTTACTCGGTTTTAGGCATTTAGATTCAGAAAGGTGGGAAACACTAATGGCAATTACAAATGAAAAGAAAACAGAAATTATGAACGAATATGCTCGTCAAGAAGGCGATACAGGTTCTGCTGAAGTACAAATCGCTGTACTTACTGCAGATATCGTTGAATTGAATGCACATATCGGCGTTCATAAAAAAGATTTCGCTTCACAACGTGGTTTGATGAAGAAAATCGGACATCGTCGTAACCTTTTAGCATATTTACGTAACAAAGATATTCAACGTTACCGTGAATTGATCCAACGCTTAGGTCTTCGTCGTTAAAACTAAAAGCAAAACTCTTATTAAGAGTTTTGCTTTTTTTATTTTTAAAATTTAAGATATGTCTACTATAAGTGAGTTAAATGTAAAACGTTCATAAATTTTATGGTATAATTGAGATTCAAATAAAGAAAAAGAAGGTTTTTTTCAATGGACGGATATAGAGTTGCGGTTGTCGGTGCTACAGGCGCTGTTGGAACACGAATGATTCAAATGCTAGAAAAAACAAGTTTACCCATCAATAGTATTAAATATTTGGCATCTAAACGTTCTGCAGGACAAGTATTAAAATTTAAAGGTCAGGATGTTATCGTAGAAGAAACAACATCTGATTCTTTTGAGAATGTTGATTTGGCTCTATTTTCTGCTGGCGGTAGTGTATCTAAAAAGTTTGCACCTGAAGCAATTAAACGTGGTGCAGTTGTTGTAGATAACACTAGTGCGTTTAGAATGGATCCTGATGTCCCACTAGTAGTTCCTGAAGTTAATGAACAGGCACTTTATGAACACAAAGGACTAATTGCTAACCCAAATTGTTCAACTATCCAAATGGTAGTTGCACTAGAACCGATTCGTAAAAATTACGGTTTAAAGAAGGTTGTTGTTACAACAATGCAAGCTGTTAGTGGTGCTGGAAACTTAGCTATTCAAGAATTAAAAGATGAAACACAAGCTTATCTTGATGGCGAAGAAATGGAAGCAAAGATTTTACCAGCTTCTGGTGATAAAAAGCATTATCCAATTGCGTTTAATCCACTACCACAAATTGATGTTTTTGAAGACACAGGTTATACACATGAAGAATGGAAAATGATTCATGAAACGAAGAAAATAATGTCTAATCAAGATATTCAAGTTACTGCAACATGTGTACGTGTACCAGTTGTTGTTAGCCATTCGGAATCTGTTTGGTTTGAAGTTGAAAGTCATGATGCTTCTGTTAAACAAATTCAAAATATTCTTGCAGATGCACCCGGTGTGGTTTTACAAGATAATCCGGAACAACAGATATATCCACAAGCAATTAATGCCACTGGTAAGAAAGATACATTTGTTGGTCGTGTTAGAGCTGATTTAGAACAGGATAATGCTTTCCAATTATGGGTCGTTTCAGATAATTTGTTAAAAGGTGCTGCATGGAATTCAGTTCAAATTGCTGAAAAATTGCATGAATTAGATTTATTAAGAGTTCCAAAGTAAAAAGAAAGGAGTGAATTAAGCGAATGTTTGAAAATGTAGATATAATGACAGCTATGGTCACACCATTTAATGATCAGAATCAAGTGGATGAAGATCGCTTAATTAAATTAATTGAACATTTAATTTTAACAGGTTCAAAAGGTATCCTGGTTAATGGTACTACGGGCGAATCACCTACGTTGAATCATTCTGAAAAATTAAATTTGATTAAAAAAACAGTGGCAATAGTTAATGGTAGAGTTCCAATTATGGCTGGTACAGGATCAAATAATACTATGGAGACAATTGATTTTACCAATGAGGTTGCCGCTATTACTGGTGTGGACGCAGCTTTAGTTGTTGTGCCATACTATAATAAGCCTAATCGAAAAGGTATGATTGCTCATTTTGAAGCAGTTGCAAATGCTTCGAAATTGCCTATTTTCATTTATAATATTCCAGGTCGTACAGGCGTAACTATGACTGTTGAAACAATTGTTAAGTTATCTAATAATAATCATATTATTGGTATTAAAGATTGTACAGGTAGTGAAAATTTAAGTCGTATTGTTGAACAAACACCAGATGATTTCTTGGTGTATACTGGTGAAGATACGGATAGTTTGACTGCAAAAATCTTAGGAGCAAGTGGTGTTATTTCTGTTGCAAGCCATATATTTGGTATTGAAATGACTAAAATGTATCAAGCTGTACAAGATGGAAATATTAAGCTTGCAGGAGATATTCAAAGAGAGTTGACGCCAAAAATGGCTGCACTTTTTTCTCTTCCATCTCCTGGACCAGCTAAAGCAGCTTTAAATTACAAGGGTATCTTAGTAGGTGGGTGTCGTTTACCAATAGAGGCATTAACTGAAAATGAAATAAATCAACTAGTGAAAATACTAAAAATATAAAATATGTAAGAGGTGAAGTAATGAGTAAAGTTAAAATAATTCCACTTGGTGGCGTTCGAGAAAATGGTAAAAATATGTATGTCGTTGAAGTGGATGATGATCTATTTATTTTTGATTCTGGATTAATGTATCCAGAAAATGGCTTATTAGGGATTGATATTGTAATTCCTGATTTTAGTTATTTGAGAGAAAATAAAGAACGAATTGTAGGTGTTTTCTTAACACATGGGCATGCAGATGCAATTGGTGCATTACCATACTTTGTGAGTGAATTTGATGTGCCTGTTTTTGGATCAGAATTAACAATTGCATTAGCAAAAATTAATATAGAAAATGATCCTAAGGCAAGTAAATTTTCTGATTTTCACGTTGTTAATGATCAGACTGAGATTGATTTTGGTAAAACGACAATTTCATTCTTTAAAACGACCCATTCAATTCCTGAATCATTAGGAATCGTTTTAGGTACTGATGAAGGGCAGATTGTTTATACAGGTGATTTTAAGTTCGATCAAGCTGCGGCACCAGTTTACCAAACAGATTTTGGACGTTTAGCTGAGATTGGTAAGAATGGTGTTTTAGCGTTATTAAGTGATTCAGCTAATGCTGAGAACCCATTCCCAACAGTCAATGAAAGTGCAATTGACGAATATATTAATGAAACATTTGAATATCAAAAAGGTCGTATTATTGTTGCCTGTGTGGCATCAAATATATTACGAGTACAACAGATATTAAATGCTGCAAAGGAAAGTCATCGAAAAGTTATATTAACAGGACATGATGTTGAAAAAATCGTTAAAACAGCTATGGATTTGAAGAAATTAGTTCTTCCTGATGAAAATTTAATTGTTCCAATGAGTGATATTAGCAAATATGACGATGATCAACTAATTATATTGGAAACAGGTAAAATGGGTGAACCTTTAAAATCATTACAGCGAATGGCTTTAAATCAACATTCAACTGTTAATATTCATGAAGGAGATCTTGTTTTCATTACGACAACAACGTCAAAAGCTATGGAAACTAATGTGGCAAAGACAAGAGATCTCATTTACCGAGCAGGAGCTGATGTGAAAGCAATTTCTGATGAATTAAATTCTTCAGGTCATGCTGGTCAAAATGATTTACAACTAATGATCAATTTAATGAAACCAAAATACCTGGTTCCAATTCAAGGTGAATATCGATTACTTGCGGCACATGCTGATTTAGCACATACATTAGGAATGCCATATGATCATATCTTTATTACTGGTAAGGGTGATGTTTTAAGTTATTCTGAAGGAAAAATGAATTTAGGATCACAAGTTGAAGCAGGAAATACCATGATTGATGGTATTGGTGTTGGCGATATTGGAAATATTGTATTGAGAGATCGTAAAATACTTTCTGAAGATGGTATTTTTATTGCAGTCGTCACAATTGATCGTAAAAAGAAGAAAATCATTAATAAGCCTAAAATTACATCAAGAGGATTTGTTTATACAAAAACGAGCCTTGATTTAATTGAAAAGAGTGCTGAAATTGTGTCAGAAACAGTACAAGATAATTTGAACAATAAAGAATTTGATTGGGGACATTTAAAACAAGATGTTCGTGAAAAAATGAGTCATTTCCTATATGAACAAACAAAACGACGTCCAGTTATTTTACCTGTTATTATGGAAATTAATCAGTATCATAGAAAATCAACAAAGTCTAAAGAAGTTAAACCGGCGGAAACAAAAAATAACGAAAAATAATCAAAAAGGGATAACACAAATGTTGTTATCCTTTTTTTTAGAATAAATAGAGGATATTATGGCAGAAATTATTCCGTTTCCCGACCAAGAGAAACAAAATTATCAGTTAGCAAAAAGGGCTGTAAGTGACAAAAATTATCAACTAGCATCACAATTGTTCACAAAAAATTATGATGGTCATCGTAGTTTTAAAAATAATAAATTATTGGTTAATTCTCTAGTTTTGGATGCTCAATTTCAAGAAGCGTTAATTATCGCTGACGAATTTTATAGCGATTACTTAAAACGTGGGGATCAATTTGCAGTTTATTTAAATATACTATTAAAAAACAATAAATTTATTCGAGCTTGGCAATTGGTTAAAGAGCAACCTTTTGCCACATCACTAGTTTTGGATGCTGAAAATGAATACCGTGAAAAATTCGATAAACAACTTAGACAAAATGAACGTCAATTTTCACACTTAGGTTCAGTGGACTTTTTTGGACAGCAACAAATTGTTCAAAGTGGACTGGTACTACCTAAAAATGAATTCTTAGATGCTTGTCAAAAAATATTTATGGATAAAGACGTACATCCAATTATAAAATCAAGTGTATTGCAAGAGGTGCAAAAGATACCTAATAATATTGAAATAATAAACTATTTATGGGTTGATGGAACTCAGAAAAAAATTGACGTAAAAAAATTAGTTGCAAATGAAAATGAACCTGTATTACTGACAATTAATCAATTAACAAAAAATGATGAGGGAACTATTGATGTTCAAATGAATAATTCTTTAAATCATATGTTAAATTTAAAATTGGGGATGATTTATCCTTTTGCAAGTGAGTTTTTGGGTATTGAGAAAGAATGGATTGAATTAGTAAAGAGTGAGTTAGGTATGGAATCCACTTTTAAAAGGACTGAAAATTTAACGTATATGGTTGAATTAAATGCATTACTTTCGAAAGAATTAACTGAAATTATGAATTAATGATTAGGTAAAGCTAGCCGTTTACAGTAATCTATGATATTCTAATAAAGAATCCAAAATTTCACTTAGATTTAGTTGTATGAGCGTAGATTTAACCAGGTTATTTTAAGACGAGATAAAAAGTTTCAGTATTCTTTAAATAGGTATTTACAAAACTCTAAACAGTCTATATAATATTTTAAGGATTCTTCTTTATTTGATGATAATGTATTTTGTTATTAAATAAAGAAGTAGTATAATAAAAACAAAGAATCATCAGGGTTAGATTTTCTAAAACTGTTTTATTCTTACAAAAACACTAGGAGGCTCTTATTCATGGCAAAAGAACATTACGAACGAACAAAACCCCATGTTAATATTGGTACTATTGGACATGTCGATCATGGGAAGACAACTTTAACAGCTGCAATTAGTAAAGTATTATCAGACAACGGTTTCGGTGAAGCAGCAGATTTCGCTTCAATCGATGCTGCACCTGAAGAACGTGAACGTGGTATTACTATCAATACTGCCCATGTTGAATACGAAACAGCTGCACGTCATTACGCACATATCGATGCTCCAGGACATGCTGATTACGTTAAAAACATGATCACTGGTGCTGCACAAATGGATGGTGCTATCTTAGTTGTAGCCGCAACTGATGGCCCTATGCCTCAAACACGTGAACATATCTTACTTGCTCGCCAAGTTGGTGTTGATTACCTTATCGTGTTCTTAAACAAAACTGATTTGGTTGATGATGAAGAATTATTAGACCTTGTAGAAATGGAAGTTCGTGAATTATTAAGCGAATATGATTTCCCAGGCGATGATATTCCTGTTATCCGCGGTTCAGCTCTTAAAGCCCTTGAAGGCGATCCAGAAGCTGTAAAACAAGTTGAATTATTAATGGATACTGTTGATTCATACATCCCAACACCAGTTCGTCCTACAGACCAACCATTCTTAATGCCAGTTGAAGATGTATTTACAATTACTGGTCGTGGAACTGTTGCTTCAGGTCGTATCGATCGTGGTACAGTTAAAGTCGGAGACGATATTGAAATTGTTGGTTTACATGAAGATGTTCTTAAAACAACAGTTACAGGTATCGAAATGTTCCGTAAAACACTTGACGAAGGTGAAGCCGGCGATAACGTTGGTGCTTTACTCCGTGGTGTTGATCGCGAACAAATCGAACGTGGACAAGTTCTTGCACAACCTGGTTCAATCAAAACTCACAAATTATTCAAAGGCGAAGTTTATATCCTTTCTAAGGAAGAAGGTGGACGTCATACTCCATTCTTCTCAAACTACCGTCCTCAATTCTTCTTCCATACAACTGATGTTACTGGTGTTATTGAATTACCAGAAGGTGTAGAAATGGTTATGCCTGGTGATAACGTTACATTTACAGTATCATTAATCGCCCCAGTTGCTATTGAAAAAGGTCTTAAATTTACTGTTCGTGAAGGTGGCCGTACTGTTGGTGCCGGAGTCGTTTCAGAAATTGATGATTAATTTTTAATTAATTAAAAAAAGAAATTCGGAAAGCTTTTGCTTTTCGAATTTTTTTTTATAACCATTTACAATCTAGTAATGATACGGTAAAATAGACAAGTATATAAATAGTACGAATATAAAATTTTTGTTCTACCGGAGGGAAAACAATGTCAGCAAAATTTGAAAAAACAGGTAAAAACAATGGAGAAATAACATTCGAAATTGAAACTGATAAAATTAAAGAAGGATTGGAAAAAGCTTTCTTAAAAGTTAAGAAAGATTTAACTGTTCCTGGATTCCGTAAAGGAAAAGTTTCACGTCAAGTATTTAACAGAATGTATGGTGAAGAATCATTATACGAAGATGCTTTAAACATTCTATTGCCAGAAGCATACGAAAAGGCACTTGAAGAAGTTAAAGTATCACCCGTTGATCAACCTGATATTAACATTGATAGTTTAGAAAAAGATTCTACATGGGTCCTTAAAGCTAAAGTTACACTTCAACCAGAAGTTGAATTAGGTGACTATAAAGGATTAACTGTTCCTAAACAATCACGTCGAGTAACTAAAAAAGACGTAGAAGATAGTTTAGAAGCAAAACGTCAACAACAAGCTGAACTTGTACTTAAAGAAGACGAAGCAGCTATTTCTGGCGACACTGTTATCATTGATTTTGAAGGTAAAGTTGATGGCGTTGCATTTGATGGTGGAAAATCAGAAAATTATACTCTTGAATTAGGTTCAAATTCATTTATTCCTGGATTTGAAGACCAATTGGTAGGACATAAAGCTGGAGAGGATGTTGACGTAAAAGTTACATTCCCTGAAGATTACCAAGCTGAAGACTTACGTGGTAAAGAAGCAGTATTTGCTGTTAAAGTTCATGAAGTCAAAGGCAAAGAACTTCCAGAAATGGATGATGAATTTGCTAAAGATGTTGATGAAGAAGTTAATACGCTTGAAGAATTACAAGCAAAAACAAAAGATCAAATTAAAGAAACAAAAGAAGCTGCAGCTAAGGAAGCAATTCAAGATGCAGCAATTGAATTAGCAGTTGATAATGCTAAAGTTGATGAAATTCCTAATTCAATGATTGAAGAAGATGTTCATCGCCAAATGGATCAATACCTTGCAAATATGCAACAACAAGGAATTGACACAAAGATGTACTTCCAATTAACAGGAACAAGTGAAGACGATTTACACAAACAATTTGAAGAAGGCGCAGAACGTCGTGTTAAAACAAATCTTGTGTTAGAAGCTATCGTTGCCGCTGAAAAAATTGAACCTTCTGAAGAAGAAGTTTCATCTGAAATATCAAACTTAGCAGAACAATATGGTATGGAAGAAGAAGCAGTTCGTTCTGCTCTTTCAGACGATATGGTAAAACATGATATTGCTATCAAGAAAGTTGTTGACGAGTTAGCTGACTCAGCAGTTGAAGAAGCAAAAATGAAAAAATAAATAATTAATCGGATATTTTGATTAATCATTTTGAATGAGATTGAAGCGAGTTTATTAGCTTCAATCTTTTTTGTTAAATACATTTGAACGTAAATATTCGCGAAATATTGCTTTATTTGGTACTATAGGTATGCATAAAGTAAAAGATGAGAAGAAAAATACGAGGTGGTAAAATGTTCGAAAATACTGAAGAAGGCGGACCCGTAAATTGTTCTTTTTGCGGTAAGTCACAAGATCAAGTAATGAAAATCGTTGCTGGACCTGGTGTTTATATTTGTAATGAATGTGTTGATTTATGTAAGGAAATTATCGACGAGGAATTCAGGGAACAAATGGATTCTGAACCATTACTTGTATTAAAACCACAAGCAATTATGAATAAATTGAATGATTATGTAATTGGGCAAGATCAATCTAAAAAAACGTTGTCAGTTGCGGTTTATAATCATTATAAACGAGTTAATCATATGCTTGAAGTTGACGAAGATAATGACGAAACAGAATTACAAAAAAGTAATATTTGTTTAGTTGGTCCTACGGGATCAGGTAAGACATATTTAGCACAAAGTTTAGCTAAAATTTTAAACGTACCATTTGCTATTGCAGATGCCACTACTTTAACTGAGGCTGGATATGTTGGTGAAGATGTTGAAAATATCCTTTTAAAATTATTGCAAAGTGCAGATTATGATGTTGCAAAAGCTGAAAAAGGAATTATCTACATTGATGAAATCGATAAAATTGCTAAGAAGAGTGAGAATGTTTCAATTACACGTGATGTATCAGGTGAGGGTGTTCAACAGGCACTTTTAAAGATTCTTGAAGGTACTATTGCAAGTGTTCCGCCTCAAGGTGGACGTAAGCACCCACAACAAGAATTAATTCAAATTGATACTAAGAATATTTTATTTATTGTTGGTGGAGCATTTGCTGGAATTGAAACAATGGTCAAAAATCGATTAGGCGATAAAACGATTGGTTTCGGTGCTGAATCTAATTCTGAAACTATTGATGAACAAAATAGTGTTATGCAACAAATCATTCCAGAAGATTTATTAAAATTTGGATTAATTCCTGAATTTGTTGGTCGTTTACCAATTATGACAGCTTTAGAAGAATTAAAAGAAGAAGATTTAGTTCGAATTTTAACGGAACCTAAAAATGCATTGGTTAAACAATATACAAAACTTGTTGAATTAGATGGTGTGACGCTTGAATTCGAACCTGAGGCATTGTCACGAGTTGCCGAACTTGCTATTAAGCGAGATACTGGGGCACGAGGTTTGCGATCTATTATTGAAGAAACAATGCGTGATGTTATGTTTGATATTCCAAGCCAAGAAGACATCGAGCGCGTAATTATCACTAAAGCAACAGTTGATCAAACTGATGGTCCTGTAATAATTAAAGGGAGCAAGAAAGCAGCATCTTAAAGTCTTGTTAGAGTATAGTCATTTAAAGACTGTCAAATATAGTGAGTACACTCTAAAAAAAAGACATAGTAATGAATATAAATGTAGTATAATGAATTTAAGGTTAATAATTTTAATAAATAATAAAGGGTGGACGTCATGAATAAAACAATAAAAAAAGCGATTTTGTTCGGATTTTCTGGGGTATTGTTGGGTGGACTTGGGTTATTCAATAAGTCTGTTGAAGCTAAGGCTCCTGCAAATAATATTGGGTACAGTGTTCAAAGTATTCAATCTGATAAACAAGTTAAAGCTAGTTTGAAACAATCATACTTTGATTTGAAATTGGATGCTAAGGAAAAAGAAACGATTTCAGTTAAAATCTTTAATTCATCAGACAAAGCATTAAAAATTCGTAATGCTGTTTATACAGCATCTACAAATGATAATGGTCAGCTTGAATATGCAAAAGAATTAGCAAAAAAGAATATTGATAAATCAATGAAATATCCTTTAGCTTCACTTACTAAGTTAGATTCAGGTAGTGTCGTAACAGTTCCTGCTAAAGGAAGTAAAATCGTTAAGGCTACAATTACTATGCCAAAAGATAGTTTCAACGGTGTTTTGTTAGGTAGCTGGTATTTTGAAAAAGTTGATAATTCAACTAAAGAAACAAGTAATAAAAAAGGGATTTCAATTTCAAATGCATATTCATATGCAATTGGAATTAAAATTTTAGAGAAGAAGACGGTTGAACCAAATATGAATTTATTATCAGTTAAAGCTGGTATGAGAAACTATCGTAAAGGTGTATTCCCTGTATTCCAAAACGATAAAGCCGTAATTATTCCTAAATTGACAATTAAATCTGAAATTATGAAAAAGGGTTCAACAGATGTTTTAGAAAATACAACATTAAAGAACCTATCAATGGCTCCTAATTCAAATTTCAAATTCCCAATGCTTTATGACAAGGGTCAATTAGAAGCTGGAGACTACACATTAAAGGCTGTAGCAACAAGTGGTAAAAACACTTGGAAATTCAATAAAAACTTCACAATTACAAATGATGATGCAAGTAAGTACAACAAAGATGCTATTGGAGATCCACAAAAAGCAACAAATCCGCTATGGTATGTTGCTTTAGGTCTTGGTCTCGCAATCCTAGTGATACTAATCTTTTTCCTTATTAAAAGATATGTTGATAAGAAAAAAGCTGATAAGTAAGTATTTAATATTATTATTTATTTTATTTTTCAGTATGCTCGTGACACTTAAAAGTGTGTCTGCAGACATAACATATGGGTACAGTACGTTACCTAATATGGTTAACAAATATGTTAAGAAAAATAATTCAGAATATGCAATTTATTCTGATAGTAATAATAGAGAATCACCTTATTTGCAAATAATCGCAACTGATGGATTGACACCATCATGGCAATTGAGAGGTAGGCTACAATATAAGTCAAACGATATTGTACATGTTGACTTATTTCGGCCAAAGTTACAGTCTGGATTAAAGAATATGCCAAGAACTTATGGTGATCTAATTTCTGGAGATTCAACTAATATAACAGCAAATGCTAAAGATAGTAGTGGGGAATATTTATTTTATTGGCCCAATACTTTAATTCAAATTTTGACAACGCATGTGGTAACATATTCGGAAGTACAAATAATTTGGATTATCCAAACGGCAGCAACAAAATAAAAGCTTTACAACATCGAATTATTTAATTCATGTTGTAAAGCTTTTTGATTCAGATTAAGTTACATTAACACATTTTTATATGGTAAAATGGTTTGAGTATTGAAAGGAAGGTGTTTAATATGGATGTTCATAATGTTGAACTTGTTATGAGTGCCGTTGCACCAGCACAGTATCCAACAGATGGTATTCCTGAGATTGCACTGTCAGGACGTTCTAATGTTGGAAAATCATCATTAATAAATACGTTAATAAATCGTAAAAGTTATGCGAGAACTTCTAGTCAGCCTGGAAAAACGCAAACATTGAACTTTTATAACGTGGAACAAAAATTATTTTTCGTAGATGTTCCAGGATATGGATATGCAAAAGTGTCAAAAACAGAACGTGCAAAGTGGGGACAAATGATTGAAACCTATTTAGCAGAACGTACTTCTTTAAGAGGGGTTATTTCATTAGTTGATGCTCGATATGAGCCAACAAAATTAGATGTTCAAATGGTTGATTTTCTTCATTATTACGATATTCCTGTATTGGTTGTTGCGACAAAGAGTGACAAAATTTCTCGTGGTAAGTGGAATCAACATGAGAGTATCATAAGACGTTCATTGTCTTTGACACCTGAAGATGATTTTGTTTTATTTTCGGCTCAAGACAAATCTGGAAAAGAAGAGATTTGGCAATGGATTGAAAGTCATACAGAACTAGGAGAAAAAAATGGAATTTAATGAATATCAAGAAGCAGCAAATCGCACGTTATATGGAACTGAACAAGTTTTAACAAATTGTGCATTAGGTGTTGCGGCTGAAGGTGGACAATTAGTTGATTTAATTAAAGATTATACTTTTAAAGGTCGAGAATTAGATAAAGTGAAATTAACTAAAGAAATGGGAGATGTACTTTGGTATTTATCCCAAATTGCTGAATGGGCCGATATTGAATTTGATGATGTTGCAAGAGATAATATTTTAAAATTAAATAAACGTTACCCAGATGGATTTAAAAAATAAAAAAATTCAGATAAGTTTATAAACTTATCTGAATTTTTTTATTTTTTAGGTTTCGATTCTTTAACATCAGAACTAGGCTTCTCTTCCGTTTCTGAAGACTTAAGTTCAACTTTAGCAGGATCTTTAGGGTCAAGTGCAAATTTATCAAATAAACTTTCCAAGTTATCTTGGCGTTGGATTTTTAAGCTCATAATTGTAGCCTCCTTATGTAAATATAGAATAACAGTTTATTAAAATGAATACAAGACAACTGATTAATGCATAAAAAGCGCTTTAAATAACTTTTATATGTATAAAATCATTTATTATGTGTATTTAATTGCATAAAAAATCTTTGTAGCATATAATCGATTTATTCACTAATAAGAGAAATTAAAAAAGAGGAGTAAATTGATGCAAATAAATAAAAAATGGTTTATAGGTATATTAATCGCATTTTTCATGATGTTAGTTGGTAGTAATCAAGTAAGTGCTGCAACTGATAACTCTCTACAGGATGTTAAGGATAAGGGAACGTTAGTACTTGGAACAAGTCCAGATTATCCACCCTATGAATTTCAAACAACAGTTAATGGCGATGATAAAATCGTTGGATTTGATATTTCAATTGCACAAAAAATTGCTAAAGACATTGGAGTTAAGTTAGTAATTAAGAAAATGGATTTTGACTCATTACTTGTTGGCTTAGAAACTAATAAAATTGATATGGTTATTTCAGGTATGAATCCATCGGATGATCGTAAAAAAAGTATTGATTTTTCAGATGTTTATTACAATGGAAAACAAATGATGTTGGTTAATAAGACTGATGAAGATAAATATAAGACTTTAAATGATTTTTCTGGGCTATCAGTCGGAGCTCAAACTGGATCGCTTCAATATACGATGAGTAAAGAACAAATAAAAAATGTGAATATTAAAGGGTTGGCTAAAGTAACCGATTTAATTTTAGCGCTTAAAAGTGGTAAGGTAGCGGGTGTTGCCATGGAAGAACCAACTGCTAAAGCATACGCACAAAATGATAGTTCATTAGCAGTTGTTAATCCTGGATTTATCTCAGCGCCTGATGCAAGGGGAGCTGCAGCCGGATTTGCAAAGAATTCCGATACTTTGGTGGCAGCTGTAAATAAGTCTATTAAAGAAATTAAAAAGAAAAATTTAATAAATACGACATATTTACCTGAGGCTAGTAATTATTTAACAAAAAATACATCGGATAACACAATGATTCACTATTGGAAATATTTTGCCAAAGGAATTGTTTATACTTTATTAATAACGGCGGTTTCAGTTATTGTTGGTGTTATATTAGGAACGTTGCTAGCACTCATGCGTTTGGGCAAAAATAAAGTGATTAAAGTAATTGCAGTATCCTACATTGAATTTGTTCGTGGAACGCCTCTAATGATTCAAGTGATGTTTGTGTACTTCGGTATTGGAATGTTAGTAAATATTCCAGCGCTAATTGCAGGTATTATTGCTGTATCGCTTAATTCAGGCGCATATATAGCTGAAGTAATACGATCGGGAATCTCTTCTGTTGATGATGGACAAATGGAAGCAGCAAGAAGTTTGGGGCTTTCACAGAAAGAGACGTATCAGTCTGTTATTATTCCACAAGCACTAAAAAATATTTGGCCAGCTCTGGGAAATGAATTTATTACATTAATAAAAGAAAGTTCAATTGTTTCTATTATTGGTGTGACTGATTTAATTTATCAGATGAAAATGGTTCAATCAGCTACTTATAAAGGTATTGCGCCTATCTTTGTTGCAATGTTAATTTACTTTGTTTTAACATTTAGCTTATCTAAATTATTAAATTACTTTGAAGGGAAGATGAAGCATGTCTAAAATTATTGAAGTTAATAAATTAAGAAAATCCTTTGGAAAAAATGATGTTTTAAAAGATATTTCTGAATCAGTTGATAAAGGACAGGTTATCTGTGTGATTGGACCATCAGGATCTGGTAAAAGTACCTTTTTACGTTGTCTGAATCTACTTGAAGTTCCTACATCAGGGGATATTTTATTCGAAGGTGAAAATTTAACAAGTTTAAATGAAAAAGACTTAAATCAATTAAGAGAAAAAATGGGGATGGTTTTTCAAGGTTTTAATTTGTTTCCAAATATGAATGTAATTGAGAATATAAAATTGGCTCCCATGAAAGTTAAAAATATATCAGATAAAGAGTCAGCTGATATAGCTACCAATTTATTAGAAAAAGTTGGATTAGCAGATAAGGCACTACAATATCCAGATAGTTTATCTGGTGGTCAAAAGCAACGAGTTGCGATTGCTAGAGCATTAGCCATGGATCCAGAAGTACTCTTATTCGATGAGCCAACTTCAGCATTAGATCCCGAAATGGTCGGAGAAGTACTTAAGGTTATGAAAACGTTGGCTAGTGACGGAATGACAATGGTAGTTGTGACACATGAAATGGGTTTTGCTAGAGAAGTAGCAGATCAAATTTGGTTTATGGATCAAGGATATATTCAAGAAAAAGGACGTCCAGAAGATGTTTTTGATCATCCGACGTCAGAACGTGCGCAAGATTTTTTATCAAAGATATTGTAAAAAAATAGATTTCAGATAGACTTCCGTCTATTTGGAATCTATTTTCTTTATTCAAACGCTTGTTCGGGGTATAATTAAAGAATATATTAACGTAAAGAAGGTGCCTCGATTGGCTTCAGAGCATATCGAAAATAAATTAGCATTATTACCAGCATTACCAGGATGCTATATCATGAAAAATTTAAATAGTCAGATTATTTATGTTGGAAAAGCAAAAAATTTAAAAAATCGGGTGCGTTCTTACTTCAAAAGTGCGCATGATGGAAAAACAGCTAAATTGGTTTCTCAAATTGTTGATTTTGAAACAATTATTACATCTACTGATAAAGAAGCATTTCTGTTGGAAATTACCTTAATTCAAAAACATCAGCCATATTATAATATAAAATTAAAGAAAGGTACTGGATATCCATATATTAAAATTACAAATGAAAAAGACCCAATGATGCAAATCGTTAGTCAGGTTAATAAGGATGGTGGATTTTATTTTGGTCCTTATCCAAATGTTTATGCAGCTCAGGAAACATTGCAGTTCTTACAAAAAGTTTATCCTTTAAGAAGATGCAATGGATTTCAGAAACGACCATGTTTGTATTATCATATGGGGCAATGTTTAGGATCTTGTTTTAAAGAAGTTCCGCATGAAAAATATGAGGCTCAAATAAAAAAAATCAAATCATTTTTAAATGGTAATGTAATTGTAGCAAAACAAAAACTAAAAAAAGAAATGAGTAAGGCAGCGGATGAAATGTTATTTGAACGTGCCGCTGAATTACGTGATCAAATTCATTTTATTGAAGTTACTGTTGAAAAACAAAAAATCATTTCAAATGATAATACACCTAGAGATTTGTTTAATTTCTATCTAGATAAAGGTTGGTTGTCAATTCAAGTTTTCTTTATTAGACAAGCACGATTAATGAAGCGCGAAAAAAGACTTTTTCCAATTGTAACAACGGCTGAAGAAGAAATGGCAACTTTTATCCTTCAGTTTTATAATCGAAAAAATAATGTGTTACCAAAAGAAATATTAGTTCCAGCAGGAATTGATACAGATATCTTATCTGATATCTTACAAGTACCAATCCGGACACCACAACGTGGGCAAAAAAGTGAACTTTTAAAATTAGCTAAGAAAAATGCTCGTTTAGTTCTTGAAGAAAAATTCAGATTACTAGAATTAGATGGGCGCAAAACAACTGGCGCCATGAAAGAAATTACAGACGCCATGGGGATTCCAGAAGGTCATCGAATAGAATCATTTGATCACTCACATATACAAGGAACTGATTTGGTATCAGCCATGGTTAGTTTTATTGATGGTAATCCTGAGAAGAGCGAATATCGCAAATATAAGTTGAATACAGTTGATCACGCGGATGAAGCGGCAAGTACACGTGAAGTTGTTCGCCGACGTTATACACGTCTTTTGAAGGAAGGTAAGCCTATGCCAGATTTAATTTTAATGGATGGTGCTGAAATACAAATAGAAGCTGCAAAAGACGTTTTAAGTAATGAATTAGATTTAATGATTCCAGTAGCGGGGATGGTTAAAAATAACAAGCATAAAACATCTGATTTAATGTTTGGTGATGCTGATCAAAGACTATCATTGGATCCAAAGAGTGAAGGGTTTTACCTTTTACAAAGGATTCAAGATGAAGTCCATCGATTTGCCATTACCTTTCATCGTCAAGTTCATTCAAAGAACTCACTTAGTTCTCGTTTAGATTCTATCCAGGGTGTTGGGCCAAAAACTAAAACAAAATTGTTAAAAGAATTTGGGTCAATGAAACATATTAAAGACGCTTCAATGGAAGAGTTACAAGGATTAGGTATTTCAAAGACAGTCGCACAAACAATAAAATTATCATTATAAATTTACAAAAGGAGTCCTTAATGACAGAGATTTATGTCATTAAGGACTCCTTTTTATTTTAAAATAAAGAAGAACTATCAGGTATTATCCTGATAGCTCTTTAGAGTTGAACAGATTATTTCTTATTTTCTTTTGCAACTGGACGCCAGATACCAAGGATAATCCCTGCAACTGCAGCACCAATTAAAACAGAAAGTAAGTAGAACGTTTTATTTGTAGCTAAGGCAATTACCCAAAGACCACCATGGGGTGCAGGAACAGAAACGTTCCAGAATTGACTTAAACCACCACCGATTGCAGCACCAATTACACTTGATGTAATGACGTGTAATGGATCTGCTGCTGCGTAAGGAATAGCACCTTCAGTAATAAATGAAATACCAAGAATGTAGTTTGACAAACCGGCTTTTCTTTCATCTTCAGAAAATTTATTTTTCCAGAATGTTGATGCAATAGCTATTGCAAGTGGAGGAATCATACCACCAACCATAACAGCAGCCATCATTTTACCATCACCAGTAGAAGTGAAGACACCAATTGAGAATGTATAAGCTGCTTTGTTAAATGGACCACCCATATCGATAGCCATCATAGCGGCAAGAATTGTACCGATTAAGACGGCATTTGCTGTTCCCATATGAGTTAAGAAATCAGACAAGACATGATTAATTTGTGCGAAGATAGGATTAACCATAAAGAACATAATCGCGCCGACAATTAATAAGGATAAAATAGGGTAGATTAGGATAGGTTTCATCCCATCTAGTGATTTTGGTAAGTTTTTAAAGAGTTTTTTAAGACCGACAATAACATAACCGGCAATAAAACCGGCTGCTAAACCACCTAAGAAACCAGAAACAGATTCAGTTTTAATAACATTTGCGGCAGCAAAGTTGGCCATGTAACCACCAACAATACCAGGCATAAGGGCAGGACGATCACCAATACTCATAGCAATAAAACCGGCTAAGATAGGTACTAAGAAAGCAAATGCATAATTACCAATTCCATTTAAGAAGATAAAAGTTTGTGAACTTGAGCCACCGGGAACGTATTGTTCAACGATGAATGAGAGTGCCATTAAGATACCGCCACCAACAACAAATGGTAACATGTGTGATACACCGTTCATTAAGTTCTTATAAATTTCATTCCAAACACTACCAGAGGTTTCTTCATCATTTTCAGCAGCGTCGGTTCCTTTAGCATGATAAATAGGTGCTTTTCCGTTTACTGCGGCAGTAATCAATTCTTCGGCTTTTTTAATACCATCGGTAACAGGACGGTTAATTAAAGGTTTGCCATCGAACCGATCCATAGCAACTTTTTTATCAGCGGCGACAATGACACCAGACGCACGTTTAATTTCTTCGTCAGTTAAACGATGCTTAATACCTTCCGAGCCATTTGTTTCAACTTTAATGTCAACGCCCATCTCTTCAGCTTGTTTGATGAGGGCAGCTTCAGCCATATAAGTATGAGCGATACCAGTAGGGCAGGCTGTTACAGCGACCACGTATGGATTACCTGATGGTTTAACATCAGTGTTTTTAGCAGCAAGTTGTGCAGCAGCTTCTTTTGCTTCTTTTTCATTTTCAGCGGCAGTGAAGGCAGCTTGAACCTCATCTGGAGTTGTGACTGTTTTTAATTTATCAACTAAATCGGGATTAATTAATAGACTTGATAAAGCAGCTAATGCTTGTAAATGGGCATCGTTTGCACCTTCAGGAGCAGCAATCATGAAAAATAAAAATGTAGGTTGACCATCAAGTGAATCATAGTCAAGTCCTGCTTTACTTTTAGCAAATAGGACAGTAGCACGTTTAACAGCTTTATTTTTTGCATGTGGCATGGCAATACCTTCACCGATACCAGTAGTTGATTGTGCTTCACGTTTTAGAATGTCTTGTTTGTAAAGTTCCTCATCATCAATCACGCCAGCCTCAAAGTATTTATGTACCATTTCATCAATTGCTTCGGCTTTTGTTGTTGCTTGAAGATCCATAATCATGACATCTTTAAGTAATAATTCATTTAAGTCCATAGTGTAAAACTCCTTTTATAATAGTTAGATTTTCTTAATATCAATTTGTGGTAAAATTTCGTTAATTTTTTCAATAGTTGCAATATCTTCAGAAAATGCAGTTGCGGAGCCACAAGCTAGTCCATATTTAAAACTTTCAATAGGATCATTAGTTTTTGCAAAGGTACCTGTAAAACCAGCAATCATTGAATCGCCAGCACCAACTGAATTAATAACAGTCCCTTTAGGCGCATTACTTTGGTAAACAGCATCTTTAGTAATCAATAGGCCGCCATCGCCAGCCATTGAAATTAAAACATGTTGTGCACCTAATTCTAATAATTTTTGACCATATTTCACAATATCGTTGATACCGTTTAAAGTAACATTGAATAATTCAGCTAATTCATGGTGATTTGGTTTCACGACGAGAGGTTTTTCACTAATTGTTTTCAATAGTGCTTCACCAGTTGTATCAATAACAAATTGTGCGCCTTTAGAACGAATTACTTTAATTAATTCATAATAAAAATCTTGAGATAGGTTAGGAACTAAACTACCAGCTAAAATGACAGTATCATCAGACGTCAATGTTTCAAATTGCTCATTGAATAGTTTAAGTTCATCATCTGATATTAGAGGACCCTTACCATTTATTTCGGTTTCTTGGTCAGCTTTTATTTTAATATTAATTCTAGAATCAGCTTTTATTTTTGTAAATTGAGTATCTAGGTGATTAGCTATCATAGCTGACTTAATAAATTCACCTGTGAATCCACCAATAAAACCAAGTGCTTTATTAGGTTGATTCAATTCATTTAAAATTCGGGAAACGTTTATACCTTTACCACCTGGTAATTTTGTATCATAATCCATCCGATTAACTTCGCCAAGCGTTAACTTATCTAGTTGAACGATGTAATCAATAGAAGGATTTATAGTTACTGTGTAAATCATTGTTGTACCTCCAAAATTTTTGTTTGTGTTTTATAACTTTCAGAATCAGTTACCGGCAATTTATCAGTGATAATTGTAGCCTGATTAAGATCTGCAACTTTAATGAATGAAACTTGGTTAAATTTTGATTTGTCGGCTAAAACATAAGTTTGTCGACTTTGATGAATTGCGGCCAGTTTAACTGCGGCTTCTTCAGGATCTGGTGTGCTAAATCCAAATTTATTGTTAATTGAATTAATACCGAGAAAGACTAAATCAAATTGAAGGTTCTTGATTGATTTAATACTATCAGCTCCCACAATAGCCTTTGTATTAGCTTTAACTTGACCACCGATGACGATTGTTCTAATATCATTTTCAGAAAGAGAAAGTGCATGATTCACACCGTTTGTAACAACAGTTAGATTGTTAACTAACTTAAGATAGGGAATCATTGCGAAAGTTGTACTACCAGCATCAAGAAAAATCACATTATTAGGTTTGATTAAATTTGCAGCAGCTTTAGCAACTGCTATTTTATTTGGCGTATTTAATGAAAATTTTTCTTCTAAATTTGATTCAACTTTTAATGATTGGATGCTTTGTGCACCACCATGAACTCTTACTAATTCACCATCAGTTTCAAGCTGCTGTAAATCGCGTCGAACAGTTGATTCTGAGACATTTAATTTATGACAAATATCTTGTAACTTAATATAACCATGTTTGTCAATTTCAGAAATAATATATTGGCATCTTTCAATTGTAAGCACTTTCTCAACTCCTTATAAATAAAATACCACCAAAAGCATTCAAAATCAACCAAAAACATTCAAAAATACCAAAAAAATTTGAAATATGAGAAATTGGCTTGAATTTTTAAAAGAGTTAAGTAAATACATAGACAAATGACTTTTTCTTCTTTAAAATAGTAAGTTAGTAGTCAACGGAAAGAATAGGTGATCGTATGTTTATAGATCAAGTTACAATTGAAATAAAAGCAGGTAAAGGCGGCGACGGAATGGTAGCGTTCCGTCGAGAAAAATATGTACCTAATGGTGGACCAGCCGGTGGCGATGGTGGCCGTGGTGGTAGTATTGTATTTGAAGTAGATGAAGGATTAAGAACTTTAATGGATTTTAGATACAGTAAACATTTTAGAGCTGAATCTGGTGAAAAAGGAATGATTAAAGGGATGCACGGACATGGTGCACCTGATAAAAGAGTTCAAGTACCAGAAGGAACAACAATTAAAGATGCTGAAACAGGAGCAGTAATTGCTGATCTCGTACATAAAGGAGATTATGCTGTTGTTGCTAAGGGTGGCCGAGGTGGCCGTGGCAATATTAGATTTGCTAGTCCTAAAAATCCAGCGCCAGAAATTTCTGAAAATGGTGAACCTGGAGTAGAACGTAAAATTCAACTTGAGTTGAAAGTTTTAGCTGATGTTGGGTTAGTTGGATTCCCATCTGTCGGTAAGTCAACGCTTCTTTCAGTTGTGACAAGTGCCAAACCTAAAATTGCAGATTATCATTTTACAACGTTATCCCCTAATTTAGGGATGGTTCGTTTAGATGATAACCGTGATTTTGTTATTGCTGATTTACCTGGATTGATTGAAGGGGCTTCAGTTGGTGTTGGATTAGGAATTCAATTTTTACGTCATATTGAGCGGACACGTGTTATTCTTCATTTAGTTGATATGAATCCTGAAGAAGGTCGTGATCCGTTTGACGACTATCTTAAGATTAATAAAGAATTAAAAAATTACGACCCTGAATTACTTGAACGTCCGCAATTAATTGTGGCAAGTAAGATGGATATGCCAGGGGCTGCAGAACAGTTAGAAGCATTTAAAAAACAATTGGCAGAAGATTCTACAGTGGAAGAAACACCTCGTGTATTTTCTACTTCTTCTATTACTCGTGAGGGACTACAAACCTTAATGAATGTAGCTGGTGATTTATTGGAAGAAACACCAATGTTCCCAGCACTAAACTTGAAAGAACAAGAAGCACAACAAAAAATCTATGATTTCGAAAAAGAACAAGAAAAATCTGCACCTGATTTTGTTATTAATAGGGATGAAGATTTAACTTGGGTTCTTTCTGGAGAAAAATTAGAACGTCTATACCAAATGACAAATATGGACCGAGACGAAAGTTTGATGCGTTTTGCACGTCAACTTCGTGGTATGGGTGTCGATGATGCTTTACGTGAACGTGGTGCTAAAAGTGGGGATATAGTGAGAATTGATAAATTCTCATTTGAGTTCGTTGAATAATTCGAAATATTAGTAATTGATGGTTACACCATCAACAAATAAAAGGGTAATTTATATAAGATAAGAGGAGAACGGAACAAGATGGATAAGAAAAAAAGATTAAAAAAAGCCAGATATATTACTGGCTTTGATGGCGTGAGGACATTGGCTGTTATTGGGGTTATCCTTTATCACCTCGTGCCATCTAGTCTACAAGGTGGATACTTAGGTGTACCGATATTTTTTGTTGTATCGGGTTACTTGATTACTGATTTACTTAATCAGGAATGGGAACAAAATAAAAAAATTGATGTTCTAGGCTTTTATATTCGACGGGTTCGACGACTTTATCCAGCGTTATTGACGATGTTGATTGCAACTATTGCCTATATAACACTATTTCAAAGAGAGTTATTGAAAAATATTCAAGAAATTTTCGCATCAAATTTGTTATATGTTTATAATTGGTTTCAAGTTTTGCACAAAGAATCATATTTTGATCATTTCGGGACGCCATCACCATTTACGCATCTTTGGTCGCTATCAATTGAAGGTCAGTACTATTTTTTCTGGCCTATTATAGTGGCGTTGCTAATTGTGTTTTTAAAACGAAAAGAACGGATTTTTAATCTTATCTTTATTTTAGCTTTTATTTCCGCATTAGCGATGGCCTTCTTGTATAAAGCAGGATCTGATCCAAGTCGTGTCTATTATGGAACAGATACAAGAATGTTTTCGATTTTATTGGGGTCAGCACTTTCATTTATTTGGCCAAGCAGTTCTTTAAAAAAGGAAATTTCAAAAAAAGGCCGATTTGTTTTAGATGCGTTAGGTATAATATCTCTCATAACAATTATTAGTTTGTTTTTAACTATGTCAGATCAGAGTTCGCTTGTTTATCGTGGAGGGATGTTTTTCTTTTCAGTTTTAGTTATGATTTTTGTAGCTACAATTGCACATCCTGGAGCGGATATGAACAAAATTATGACAAATCCAATTTTTACTTGGGTTGGTAAGAGAAGTTATGGCATTTACCTATATCAATTTCCAATAATGGTATTCTATGAGTCAAAGATTCAGAGTATAGGTGATCATCCATGGTTAAACGCGCTAATTGAAATATCTATCATTTTATTAGTGAGTGATTTGTCATATCGATTCTTAGAAAGACCTTTACAAAGATTTAATTATAAACAAACATTTACATTTATTAAAGAAACCTTTACAAAGGGTATTAAAAACACTCGTCAAAAATTTTCTATTATTGTGGGTGCATTAATAATTGGTATAGCGTTGTTTGGAATAATTAACGGACCAAGTCTTTCAATTACTGGAGTGAATGCTTTACAGAATACTATTAGTGAGAATGCTAAAGTAGCTGATAAAAAGAATGCTGACGCATTAAAAAAACCGAGCTCGTCTAGTTCTAAGAAACAACAATCAAGTAGCAAAAGTGCTTCTAAAACTAGTTCTTCAAAAGTAGTTGCTGAAAAACAAAGCCCAACATCATTAACAAAGGCTGAGACAAAAAAAGCCTCAAGCGTATATGCAACGGCAATTGGTGATTCTGTATTGGCAGATGGAGAAAACATATTACAAGATGATTTCCCACATATGTATGTTGATGCAAAAGTCGGTCGTCAGGTATATACAGCTGCTGATGATATTAGGTTGTTGGCTAAGCAAGGTAAACTTCAAGATAACGTTGTTATTGGTTTAGGGACAAATAGTCCATTTACAACCGATCAGTTTGACGATATTATGAGTGCAGTTGGTTCGGGGAAACAAGTTTACTGGATTAATGTACATGTCCCAACAAGGCGTTGGGAAGGTACCGTTAATAGCATGTTGGAGACACAAAAGAAAAAATATTCAAATTTGCATATAATTGATTGGTATTCATATAGTAAGGATCATACAGAGTGGTTTTATGATGATAATGTTCATCCAGATCCCGATGGTTCAAAGTATTATGCAACGTATATTGCAAGACAATTAATTAAAAATATGTAAAATACTTAAGAAGCCCTACAAACTATGGTTTGTAGGGCTTCTTATTTTTTCTGGTATATTAAAATAGCTATGTTCTATAATGCTGGTTAAATTTGTTTCAACAAACCAATATTGTCCTTTTTTGAATAAGGTAGGACAATTGATGACTTAATCCAGTAGTTGTATAAATAATGTATTGTGTTAAAAATTAACGTTTAACTTAGCTATTACTTTTTAGGACGATGTACAGGGTATACAGTGAAATTAATAGGGCGACGATACTTACTATCGTAGATAGAATATTCATTTGTTTTACCTCCATTTTTTAGATATACTATAAAGACAGGATAATTATGTAGAATAACTTTATCTATTAACAAATGTCACTAATGCTAACTGTATAACAGCAGTTAGCATTTTTTATTAATACTCCATGCGATATATATAATAGTATCAAAGTAGAATGAAGATAGATTTATTTTAAGTTTTAAGCTAAAAATAGTTTATTGTGCTCTATTTTATAACCTAAAATTAAATGTAAATTTTTATCAATAGTTTGGATAAACGGCTTATTATGACGTGACTTCAACTCAGATACGTGAAGCAAATCTTGAAGTAACAAGGGTTTATCAGAGGGAGTAACAATTAAAATAAAATATTCTGATGTACTAATTACCTTAGAAATAGGGTAAAATAGATTATTAGTAGTGTAATATAAATTAAAATTTTTATTTAAATCAATAGTGGCTAATTCTAAATCGATCATTCGCATAATATTTAACCATCCTTTAGTAGAAGATATAATTATTATGCATTTTTTTTAATGAAAATGAAAGGAATGAGGACAAAAAATGCCAAGAGGATTAATTATTGAAGATGATACAATTATTTCTGATAATATTGTTGAAGCAACAGCAAAAATTATGACGTTAGAGCAAGCGTTCGATGGCGAGGAAGGCTTTTTTAAAGCTTCACAAAATATATATGATATTATTATTTTAGATTTAATGCTTCCTACAATATCGGGATTTGATGTATTAAAAAAAATTCGAGAAAAGAAAATTGACACGGCAGTGCTAATCTTATCAGCAAAAGATAGTGTTGACGATAAAATTACCGGATTTAATTTAGGGGCGGATGATTATTTAGCTAAGCCATTCAATTTAAACGAATTACAAATGAGAATAAAGGCTCTTCTGAAAAGAACAATGAAATTTGAAATAGATAGTGAACTAAAATATCAAGATATGATTTTATCTGATAACAGAACAATTATTTCTGGCAGCCAATCTATCAATTTACAGGGTAAAGAGTATGAATTCTTAACGTACTTATTGGAAAATAAGAATACTATTTTAACGAAAGAACAAATATTCGACCGTGTTTGGGGATTTACGTCCGATACTAGCATTACGGTTGTAGAAGTTTATATGAGTAATCTGAGAAAAAAATTAAAAAAGATTGGTCATGAAAAAATGATTCGAACAATTAGAAACGTTGGTTATCTGGTTGAACCTGATGAAAAATAGGGCAAGTAGAGATACGCGTATAAAATTATTTTTTATGTATCTTTTAAGCTTCAGTATTATTTTTGTAACACTTGGTTTAATTGTATATAATTCATTTAATGATACCTTAACAGTTAATGTAGATATATCAATGAAAAAACAAATTAGACGAATAAAAGATTCTAATTATGTCTCCATAAATAGAATCGATGATAGTCCACTTTTGAAGCAAGCACCTGACTTTAAAGTCTATCAAATCTTATGGTCACAAAATGGAGAAATAATTAATAAAGATGCAATGGGTACCAGGTACCCCGTTTTTAATAAGATACCATTTAAAAAATCTGATTTAAACAAATTTAAAACAATTAAACAAAAAAACGGACCTACTTTTAGGTCATACTTAATGGAAATTCCAGACTCAGCTGTTAAAAAATGGCATAAAGCACGATATATTCAAATTATTGAAAATATTGAGATTAATCAAAACTCATTGATTAGTTTTAGGAATATTTTACTTGTATCTCTGCTTATTTTTGGAATGTTGTCGATTGCCTTAAGTGTTATTTTATCATCTATTAGTATTAAACCAACGATTAGTGCATGGAATAAGCAAAGAGAATTTATCGATAATGCAGCCCATGAGCTTAGAACACCATTGACGATAGTACAAAATAAATTAGAGTATTTGTTAACAAAACCTAATGCAAATATTATCGATGAAAGCGAGTCAATTGCAACTTCATTAAGTGAGATTAGACGATTAAATAATCTAACAAAAGATCTATTATTGTTAGCTAATTCAGATTCTAATGTTAATGTGTTTAACTTTAAGAAAGTCCTTGCTAATGAATACTTTGAGAATATTATTCATCCTTATGCAGATATTGCGCTTAGTCAAAATAAACAATTTTATTTTCAAATAAATATTGCAAGTAAGTACATTCAATTAGACGAAGACCGTATACATCAATTAATTGTCATTTTACTTGATAATGCATTGAAATACACAGTAGCGGGTAATGAAATTTCGTTTATCGTTATTGAGTCGGCTAAGCAACTAGTGATACAAGTCATTAATGATGGAGAAAATATTAGTGATACACATAAAAAAATAATCTTCCAACGCTTTTATAGAGAAGAAAAATCAAGAAATCGTAAAACAGGTGGTAATGGGTTAGGCTTGTCAATTGCGAAATGGATCGTTGAGGAGCATAAAGGTAAAATTGAAGTTAGAAATAAGATACCGAAGGGTGTCGTTTTTGAAGTTACATTACCAATGAAATCAAATGAATAAGTAAGGATAGGTTAATAATATGGAATTAGAATTTTTAGGTACAGGAGCAGGAGCACCTGCAAAAAATAGAAATGTAACCAGTATTGCACTAAAACTACTAGATGAACGTAATAGTGTTTGGTTGTTTGATGTAGGTGAAGCAACACAACATCAAATTTTACAAACGACAATAAAACCTCGGAAAATCGAAAAAATATTCATTACACATTTACACGGAGATCATATTTTTGGATTGCCAGGTCTTTTGAGTAGCCGATCATTTCAAGGAGGTAATGGACCTTTAACTATTTTTGGTCCTAAAGGAATTCAAAATTTTGTGAAGACCAGTTTACAAGTTTCTGAAACGAAGTTGTCATATACAATTAAATTTGTAGAACTTGATAAACCTGGATTAATATTTGAAGATAGCACTTTTAAAGTATATTTTGATTACTTAGATCATCGTATTATAAGCGTGGGTTATCGAATTGTGGAACATGATTATGCAGGCGAATTACAAATAGATAAACTTAAAGAATTAAATATTCCGTCTGGTCCAATTTATGGAGAATTAAAAGCCGGTAAAATAGTTCAATTAGAAGACGGCACAAAATTAAATGGAAATGATTTTTTGGGAGAAACTAAAAAAGGGCGTATTGTCACAATTTTGGGTGATACAAGAAAAACAAAAAATAGTTATACATTAGCTGAAAATGCAAATGTTCTGGTTCATGAGAGTACATTTGAAAAAGCTGAATCAAAAATGGCAAGGAATTATTATCATACAACTAGTGCTCAGGCTGCAGAAATCGCTAAAAATTCAAACGTGAAAATGTTATTATTGACACATATTTCCGCAAGATATGTTGGTAAAATGGCCATTACTTTACAGAGTGAGGCAAGAAGTATCTTTAAAAATACAACGGTTGTTAGAGATTTTGATGTAATTAATGTGCCGTTTTCTCAAAAGGAAAAAGTAAATGATTAGTCAATATAAAGAGTTAAAAGATTTACGTAATAGAATCGTTCTAATTAGTGGTGGTTCAAGTGGTTTAGGTAAGGAACTGGCATATGAGGTTGCTAGAAAAGGTGCAATTGTTGTTATTTGCGCTAGACAAATGGATAAACTTACAGAGGTTAAAGATGCTTGTCAGCGTCTATCTGGTCGATTGGCTTATGCGATTGAATGTGATGTTTCTGATCCAATTCAAATTGAAAAGATGGTTAAAAAAATTGAATCTTCAATTGGACCGATTGAAGTACTTATAAATAATGCAGGGTTTGGTTTGATGGAGAATGTGTTATCTTTTGATATGGATGTTGCTGAAAAAATGTTTAGAGTAAACGTCTTGGGGCTAATGTACATGACTCAAAATGTTGCGCTAAATATGGCAGATAGAAAGTATGGCGTTATTATTAATATTGCATCTATTGCTGGGAAAATTGCAACACCGAAATCAGCAATTTATTCAGCAACGAAATATGGTGTCCTTGGTTATTCTAATGCGTTGAGATTAGAATTAAAACCACTAGGGATTAAAGTTATGACAGTTAATCCTGGACCGATTGATACTAATTTCTTCAAAATAGCTGATAAAGAGGGCAACTATTTAAAAAATATTGGATCAATGATGCTAAATCCTGCGCATGTTGCAAAGATTATATCAAGAAACATAAGTACAAATAAACGCGAAATTAATTTACCATATTATATGGAAATGGCATATTTGGGATATACAATTTTCCCTAAAATGGGAGATTTACTTGCGGGTACAGTATTTAACAAAAAATAGTGGGGGAAAATATGAAAAAACAATGGCGAACAATCATAGCGTTATTACTTATTATCGTAATAGCAATTTTTTCAATTTTAAATGTAAAGGAAGTTTCAATTAATTTTTGGTTTACAGAAATTAAAATGCCAATGATTCTTATTTTACTATTTTCAATTTTAGCAGGAGCACTGCTGATAGGTCTGTTAACAACAAGTGCAACTTTAAAATTAAAAAAAGAAAATAAAGAATTAAATCAACAATTGGATGAATATAAAAATAATTTTGATGAATTATTGAAAAATTCAATTGATAAAATAAAAACTCAGAATAGAAAAGAAGTTCAATTACTACAAAATGAAATTAAATCGTTAAAATCAGAAAATATAAATCGTTAGTAAAGTAGAGGTTTAACATGATTGAATCAAAGTATAGTTGGAAGTTTTTAGATTTAAGTAATGATAAAATACCTAATGAAATATTTGAAAATATTCAATTAGATCATTCATTGATATCTTTACTATGGAGCCGCGGACTTACATCTGAAAAAGCTATTACTGATTTTTTAAATGTAGGAGCAGAAAACATTCACGATCCAATGCTTATGCATGATATGAGTAAAGGAATTGAACGAATTCAACAAGCAATAGTTAAAAATCAAAAAATAACGGTTTATGGTGATTATGATGCTGATGGGTTAACGAGTACCTCAATCATGTTTGAGACACTTAGTGATATGGGCGCAGATGTGGAAACTTATATACCTAACCGATTTATAGATGGTTACGGACCTAATGTAGATGCTTATAAAAAAATAATAGACAATGGTACTAATTTGATTATTACTGTTGATAATGGTGTATCAGGGAATGAAGCAATAGAATTTGCTCAATCTCAAGGTATAGATGTTATCGTAACCGATCATCATGAATTACCAGATGTTTTACCAAATGCTTATGCAATAATTCATCCTCGACATCCTGAAGGAAAATATCCGTTTGGAGAACTTTCAGGTGCTGGTGTGGCATTTAAAGTTGCGAGTGCATTAACAGGTGATATTTCAGAAGAATTACTAGATTTAGTAGTAATCGGTACAGTAGCAGATTTGGTATCACTGACAGATGAAAATCGTTCACTTGTAAGTTTCGGTCTGAAGGTTTTACAACAAACGTTCCGGCCAGGATTGATTGCATTAATGGAAGTTGCGAATGTAAAACAGGACACAGTAGATGAAAAAGATATTGGTTTTGGTATTGCGCCGCGTTTAAATGCAATTGGGCGATTAGGTGATGCAAATATTGGTGTTGAACTGTTAACTAGTCTAGACGATGAACGAGCACAGGAAATAGCAAACTTTGTTCAATCTGAAAATGTACGCCGTCAAAAAATTGTAGCAGATATATTAGAACTAGCATTGAAACAGGCTACTGCAGAGTATAATCAGCAGAGGAAAACACTGGTAATAACAGGTGAAAATTGGCACGAAGGTGTGTTAGGTATCGTTGCCAGTCGTGTTGTTGAAGTAACTGGTAAGCCGACAATTATTTTAAATCAAGATACAGAAAAGGGCTATTTAAAGGGATCCGGGCGAAGTGTTGATACATTTCATTTGTATAACGCAATTAATGAGCATAGAGAATTAACATCTCATTTTGGTGGTCATCACATGGCTGTGGGGTTAACATTTCCCATTCAAAACTTAGAAAAATTTAGATTGAATTTGGAAAATGAAGCCGTATCTCAAGGGATTCAATTGAATGTTAAGCCAGTCAAAGTGATTGTAGCAGCGCTAAATATAGATCAATTGACTTTGGATTTTTATAAAGATATTGAAAAATTAAAACCATTTGGTACAGACAATGAAAAACCGATTTTTGAAATTAAATATAAATCAATACAAAATGTTAAGGCTATTGGTAAAACAGGAACTCACTTAAAATTTGAAGTTGTTGGTGAAAAAGAAAAAATTAGTGGAATTTCATTTTCAAATGCAAAGTATGTTGATGATTTCAAGAATACTTTAGATGAGATCAAATTAATCGGTGAAATTGAAAAAAATGTATGGATGAATAAAACAAATTTACAGTTAATGGTACAGGACATTAAATTTGAAGGGCTTGTAATTATTGATGAAAGAACTGACTACGTGAATAAAAGTTTATTTCAAAATGAAGGCTTGTTTATATTCTGGAATAAAAAAAATTATGACCAATTAAAACAATTTTCATCAGACAAACAGATATTTAAGCAGGCTGATCAACTAAAAAGTGTAGCAGATTTTGATAATCAAAGAACAATTATATTTGTAGATTGCCCAAGCTCGTTGGAACAAATGTCTACAATATTACGTTTATCGGATAGTCAGAAAATAATTGCAGTATTTTTAAAGACTAACAGTGCCTATTTAGATGGTATGCCATCCAGAGAACAGTATGCAAAGTTATACAAATTTGTGATGAGTCATAAAGATGTTGATATTAATAATCAACTAATCGTCTTATCTGATTTTTTAAAAATAAAGAAAAATTTATTAATATTCATGATTAAGGTGTTTTTAGAGTTGGAATTTGTTAAAATAAAAGATGGATTAATGACTGGAAAAAGTACAACAAATAAAATGGACATTAAAAATACTTCTGAATATAAGCTAAGAAATAATCGAATATTAGCTGAAGATAAGTTAGTCTACTCTAAAGAGAATGATCTTAAAAAGTGGATACTTGAACAATTGAATACAGAAGATTAAAGGAGCGTTTATTAATGGTATTAGATTTAACAAAGTATATTGCTGCAATTCCTGATTACCCAGAAAAAGGTGTTGTTTTTCGAGATATATCACCCTTAATGGCAGACGGAGCAGCATACCGCGAAGCAACAAATAAAATTGTAGAATATGCCAAGAGTAAAAATGTTGAGATGATTGTTGGACCTGAAGCTAGAGGGTTTATTGTTGGATGTCCTGTGGCCTATGATCTAGGTGTAGGATTTGCACCAGCTAGAAAAAAAGGTAAGTTACCTCGAGAAACCGTTGAGGCCAAGTATGCATTGGAGTACGGAGAATCTGCACTATATATGCATAAGGATGCGGTACAACCTGGACAGAGGGTTTTAGTAACAGATGATTTATTAGCAACTGGTGGTACGATTGCAGCGACGATAGAATTAGTTGAACAATTAGGTGGTATTGTTGTAGGGACTGCCTTCTTTATTGAATTAGATGATTTAAAGGGCCGAGAAAAAATAAAAGACTATGATATATTCAGTTTAATGAACTATTAAATTCATGATTACAGCTTTATGATAGCTGTTGTTGTATAATTTTATAAAATGAGGCTCTAGTATTGGATTTTCGTCCAATACTAGAGCTTTTTATTTTTAAATTAAGCTACGAGCTTTTGAATATTATCTTTCTTTTACCAAGAACAGACGGTTATTTGCGAAATATTAATTATATATACATCAATTTGGGTCCAAGATACAGGTATAATACTGATTTTTTATAATTCAGAAAGTCACTTAAAGCTTTTTTTAATGTTAGGTATATAAAATGTGCGAAATGTGTGCAAAGTCATATGATGTTTTAATGCTTTATAGTCTCTTTTTATACAAAATAAAAAACACAAATGCCTTTAAACTGGCGTTTGTGTTTTTTTATTTTGGTTTAATATGATATAAAAAGGAGAGTACAGGATTTGAACCTGCGCGCGCCATTACAGCGTTCGCCGGATTTCGAGTCCGGTGCATTACCACTCTGCCAACTCTCCAAAATAACTTTGTTTAGTATATCAACTTTTTAATATAATTGCAAAACTCATTTAATTATTATCAATGCTTATTAAGTTAGCAAGAAATATCCACGTGTAGCTTGCGCCAAATAATAAGCTTAGCAGATGAATATATAAAATTATTGTTGGATATGACTGAACATTTTGAATAGAATTTATGGGGTCCCCAAAAAAATCACTCAAGCCATAATATGAAATAGCTACTAAGTGATCAACAACATGGACACTGGGTAACTTAGAAACAAATTCGGTAACTTTTGATTCACCTCCTAAAACGCCTATTAAAGATGTTCCAACAAGCAAACCTTCATAGAAAATATTTAATGCAAATTCAGCAATAACCTGTACAGTATGTGCAAAATTATTTTGAACAATGTATGAAAGTAATTTTAATAAATAAAATGAACTAAAGGTAATGATAATAATACCTAATATAAATGTAAAAATGACTGTTGTTTCCATTAGTGGTGTAATCAAATTCATATAATTAATTAGATAAAAAATGAATGTAGTAATAAGTAATAATAAATACGATTCAATTTGCCAGAGTTTTGTTTTTTTAGGGAATAATTTTAGGTATGAAAAAAAACTATAACAAAACAGTAATGAAGCAATGCTAAATGTTAGTAGTCTTAAAATTAAGAACCTTGGGAAAAATATTAGACCAAAAATTGTACCAATTAAAAAACTTACTGCATAAAAATAAAATTTTTGTTCTTTTTCTTGAATAACTAAAAACGACAAAAAAGAGTGTTTAAATCTATTTTGTCTTGGTATTTTCGTAGGGGAGAATATATATTTAAAAAAATTAGTCAAACCTTTATCCCAAATAGTTAACCCAATCATAGACACCCAAATAATTAAAACAATTAAATAAAATGTTTGTGCAATCATATTAATCCCCTTTTTCGTATAAATATATGGTTAAATTTTATACGTCTAACTGGACAATTACAAGAGAATACATAAAGTGATTCTATAATTAGTATTCAAGGGGAATTAAGTGCGATACGACCAATGAGTCTTGTAATCGTTGCCGGATTTTATCTGTTCGCCAAGTGTGATAGGGTATTGATAAAGATATTTCTAGGGTAGTAATAAAAGTATTTAGGTTTAGTATTTGAAGCTGAATAATGATACCTTTTTAAACCAGTGATACCAAATCTTGCCATCAAATGAGACATCAAGTACAATAAAAACAATATAATAAATGGAAGCTGGAAGATTAATGAAAATTGGAATTGATCGAATTAATTTTTTTACATCGAATCAGTACGTTGATATGTCAGAATTAGCTAATGTCAGAAATGTAGATCCTAATAAATATTTAATTGGAATTGGCCAATCAAAAATGGCTGTTATACCGCCAACGCAGGACGTGGTGACGATGGGTGCAAATGCTGCAGATGTATTAATAGATAACGAAAATAGAGACAAAATTGACTTTGTTATTTTTGCAACAGAATCCGGTATTGATAATTCAAAGTCGACAGGAGCCTACGTTTCAGGTCTTTTAGGCTTAAAACACGTGAGATCAATCGAAATTAAGCAAGCTTGCTATGGAGCAACGGCCGCTATTCAATTGGCAAAGGGTCATGTGTCGCTTAATCCAAATAGTCAGGTTTTAGTTATCGGTGCTGATATTGCTAGATATGGTCTAAATACTGCGGGTGAACCTACACAAGGTGGCGGCGCTGTCGCAATGATTATTACGAAAAACCCAAAAATACTTTCATTAGATGCAGATAGTGGATTTGTAACGGAAAATGTTATGGATTTTTGGCGCCCATTAAATCACAGCGAAGCACTTGTAGACGGTAAAACTTCTCAGAACGTATATTTAGATTTTTTTAATCAAACATGGAATGAGTATAAAAATAAAACAGGATTAACTGTAGCTGATTTTAAGGCTATGTTATATCATTTGCCATATACAAAACTTGGTGTTAAAGGTTTAAGAGAAGTCCTTAACGAAGCGACAGATAGCAAAAAAATTGAATTAGAACGAGAATTTGAGGCAGCTAAAAAGTATAATAATCAGGTTGGAAATTTATATACTGGCTCACTATATTTAAGCTTTATATCTTTACTTGAAAATAGTAATGATTTAGAGGCCGGTGATAGAATAGGGATGTATAGCTATGGTTCAGGGGCAGTTGGAGAATTCTTTTCTGGTACATTAACAGATAATTTCAAGAGTCAATTACCGAAAATTAATTTAGAAGAACGTGTTCAAGTTTCTATTGAATTATACGAGAATATGTATCAAAATCATTTAAAAAATGATGGAGCAGATATTTATTTAGATTACAGTAATGATAAATCTAAATATATTTTAATAGGCAGCAAAAATATGCAAAGGCAATATTCTATTCAATAGAAAAAGCTACTAGATTAGTCTGACTAATTTAGTAGCTTTTTCTACTTTGTTCATTAAAAATGACGATAGAGTCCAATGACTTTGCCTAAAATAGAGACAGAATCTAAAATAATTGGTTCCATGGAATCATTTTCGGGTTGGAGACGAAAATGATTTTCTTCTTTGAAAAATCTTTTACAGGTTGCCTCATCAAATTCATTCATTGCAATAACAATTTCACCATTTTCAGCAGTTGACTGTTTTCTGACAATAACTTGATCTTCATTTAATATCCCAATATTAATCATGCTTTCTCCGCGAATTGTTAACATGAATAAATCATCTGAGGAATTAAAGTCAGGTGGGAGGGGGAAATAATCAGTTACCTGTTCAACAGCTAAAATGGGTACACCAGCAGTAACGGTCCCGACCATTGGAATTAAATTTTCATGACTATTAACGCCAATCGCATCTAATCCAAGTGGTGTAAGTTCAATTGCCCTAGGTTTGGTGGGATCTTTAGTTAGTAATCCTTTTTTTTCAAGTCGAGCAATGTGTCCATGAACAGTGGAAGTAGACGATAGAGAAACAGCTTCGCCAATTTCTCTAACAGTTGGTGGATAACCCTTCGTGTCCACTCGTTCATGAATAAAGCGCAAGACTGCAAGTTGTTTGCTGTCAGATGCTTTTGTCATTTAGTACACCTCATCATCATTATTTATTATTTTAATAGTAGCATATGAAAGTAGTTGTTGCAAACAAACGTTCGGTTAATTTGAATAATTGTTTTTTATCATATTATCAGGTATGCTTATGAGTGAAATTTTAAGGAGTGATAATAAATGATCCCAGAAGATTTAGCACCAAGAATAAATGAATTAGCTGCAAAAAGTAAAACTGATGAAGGTTTAACAAAGGCTGAAGAAGCTGAAAGAAAAGAACTTCGTGAAACGTATCTTGCATTATTTAGAGAAAGTTTTAGAAGTCGAGTGGAAATGATGCAGGTTTATGATAAAACAGGTAAAGAAGTAACACCTGACAAAGTAAAAAAAGTTCAACGTGATAAAGGTTTACGAGATAACTAAGAAAATAGTTCCCAATTTGAATAGATTTACCTTTTCTTTTATGTGAAAATTGTGTAGTATTAGTGATTGAAGTGAATTGAAAGGGGTCTTGAATTATGTCAATGGGAATGACGATTTTAATCGCCGTTATTGCGTTAGCAGTTGGACTTGTCGGAGGATTTTTCGGTGCTCGTAAGTATATGGAAACATATTTACAAAAGAACCCACCAATCAATGAAGATATGTTAAGAATGATGATGGTCCAAATGGGCCAAAAACCTTCTGAAAAGAAATTACATCAGATGATGTCATCTATGAATGCACAAGCAAAAAATAGTTCGCAAAAAAAATAATTTAATATTTTATGAACAGGCAAGGATTTCCTTTGCTTGTTTTTTTTTATAAAAAGGAGGAGTTAGAATGACTATATTTAGAAAACTTGGATGGTTTTTTAAACAAGAAAAAAAATCGTATGGAATCGCAGTATTCTTTCTGATTTTAGTGGCAATCTTCCAAATTATTCCACCTAAAATTATTGGAAATATCGTTGATAGTATGAGTGAAAATGAACTAACAGTGAGTAAGTTAGCAATTTGGATTAGTATCTTAGTTTTTGTTGCATTAGGTCAATATCTGTTTAGATATATCTGGAGAACCAATATTTGGGGTAGCGCTGCTCGCCTTGAAAAAATTTTACGTACTCGATTATTTAAACATTTTATGCAAATGGATCAATCTTTTTTTCAGCAAAATAGAACAGGCGATTTGATGGCACATGCAACGAATGATTTAACAGCTATTCAGCAGGTTGCTGGTGCAGGTATACTAACTTTTGCTGATTCAATTATCACGGGTGGGACAACTATAATTGCAATGATATTTTTAATAGATTGGCGTTTAACAATCTTAGCAATTATTCCGTTACCTTTATTGGCGGTTATGGCTAGATATTTAGGAACTAAAATACACACTGCATTCTCTACATCTCAAGCAGCGTTTTCAACGTTGAATAATAAAACGCAAGAGAGTGTCAGCGGAATTAAAGTGATTAAGACTCTTGGACAAGAACAAGAAGATATTGAAGATTTTGAAGGAAAAGTTGAAGAAACTATCAAGATTAATAGAAAAGTTAATTTATTGGATGCATTGTTTGATCCAATAACAAGTTTAATTATTGGATTGTCATATGTTTGCACTATCATTTTAGGTGGGTACTATGTGACTAACAACGTCATTTCAATTGGACAACTGATTTCATTTATAAGTTATATTGCGTTACTTGTTTGGCCGATGTTTGCTATTGGTCGATTATTTAATGTTATTGAACGTGGAAATGCTAGTTATGATCGTGTTCAAATATTATTAAATCAAAAAAGTGGCATTGTAGATAATGAAAAGGGGTTAGATAAATTATCGGTGGGATCTTTTAAATTTGATGTCCAGCATTTTAATTATCCAGATGATGATCGGGAAAGTTTGCATAATGTTAAATTTGAAATTGGTTCTGGTCAAACTCTTGGCATTGTTGGAAAAACGGGTGCTGGCAAATCAACGATTATGAAATTGATACTTCGTGAATTTGATGCATACAACGGAATGATTTCAGTTAATAATTCAAATATTAAAGAGTATGCCTTAGATACGTATCTGAAGTCAATTGGTTACGTTCCTCAGGAAAGCTTTTTATTTTCAACAACTATTTTAAATAATATACGTTTTGCTAATATGAATTTAACAAAAGAAAAGGTTGAAATGGCTGCATTTAATGCTGATTTGGATAGTGATATCACTGAATTACCACTAAAATATGAAACAGAGGTTGGAGAACAAGGAATATCCCTCTCTGGTGGCCAAAAACAACGTTTAGCTATCGCTCGTGCCCTTGTAATTAATCCAGAGCTATTAATTTTGGATGATGCTCTTTCGGCAGTTGATGCCAGAACGGAATCTATTATTTTAACTAGATTAAAAGAGAAACGTCAAAATAAAACAACTATTATTTCTGCAAGCCGTATGAGTAGTGTAAAAGATGCAGATGAAATTATCGTAATTGATGGTGGAACAATTATTGAGCGAGGACAGCATGATACGTTAATGACATCAAAAGGTTGGTACTATCAAATGACAACTAAACAACAACTTGAAAGCAAGTTAGAGGGAGATGAAATTAATGAGTGAAAAGCCTAAATCTAGCTGGCAAAAAGAACTGAGCGGTAAAGAACAAAGAACAGTTATTAAAAGATTATTGCCCTATACAAAAGATTTTAAAGCCGATTTTTTAATCGCAATTTTATTTGCGGCCATATTAAGTGGAATTAATATATTACTACCTCTTCTTTTACAGTATTATATGGATAACTATCTTCAATCGAAATCAACACCACTAAATATTATGTTTTTATTTGCGGGTCTTTACTTTATCGGTGTAATTTTAAAAGCAATTACTCAATTCATTCAAATGTATTTGTACTCAATGGGTGCAGAAAAAACATTAGAAAAAATACGTGTCATTCTTTTTAAAAAAATTCACACGTTAGGGATGCGTTACTTTGATAAGACACCGGCTGGAGCTGTTGTTTCTAGGGTTACTAATGATACGATGACATTAGCAGATTTTTGGACGCTATTTATGACATTGATCGTTGGTGTATTTTCACTTATCTCTGCTTTTGTAGCAATGTATATTGCCAAGCCACAGATCGCATTGGTAACGTTGATTTTTATACCAATTTTACTAATAACAACATGGTATTACCAACGGTTTAGTTCAAAGGTTTATCGACAAATGAGAGAATATTTGAGTCGATTAAATACTAAATTAAATGAATCTATCGTTGGAATAAATGTGATTCAACAATTTCGCCAAGAAAAACGGATTGAAGGCGAATTTGAGGACACTAATGAACTTTATTTGAAAAAAAGATTTGAAATGATTCGAACTAATTCATTGTTACTTTCACCAATTATTAGTTTATTTTATGCATTGGCTGTAGTAATGACACTTGGGTTATTTGGAATTAGCAGTTTAGATCATTTTGTTGAAGCAGGAATGGTATATGCATTTCTAACATATTTACAAAATTTCTTCAATCCCATGACAAACTTAATGGATTATTTGACAACTTTCCAAGATGGAATCGTTGCAGGTAGCCGAATCATTAGTGTTCTTGATGACCAAACAATAGAACCACAACAAACACCCGTGGCAGGAGCCACAATTACTGAAGGTAAAATTGAATTCAAAAATGTTACTTTTTCATATGATAATGAGAATGCAGTTTTAAAGAATATATCATTTACGGTACAACCTGGTGAAACACTTGCTTTCGTTGGACACACGGGTAGTGGTAAAAGTTCAACCATCAATGTTTTGATGAGATTTTATGATTTTGAAGAAGGACAAATTTTAATTGATGGTTTAGATATTAAAAAATATTCGACAGAAGAGTTACGAAAAAAAATGGGGCTTGTATTACAAGATTCATTTTTATTTTATGGTAATGTTGCTTCAAATATTAGAATGTTTAATCAGGATATTACTGATGAACAAATTGAAAAAGCTGCTAAATTTGTTCATGCTGATCAATTTATTGATAAATTACCTCGTCAGTATCAAACGAAAGTTGTTGAACGAGGGGCAACATACTCCGCTGGTGAAAAGCAATTGATTTCATTTGCGAGAACGATTGTAACTAATCCAAAAATTTTAATATTGGATGAAGCTACAGCTAATATTGATACAGAGACGGAACAACTTATACAAGATGGGTTAAAACAAATGAGACAAAATAGAACGACGCTTGTTATCGCACACAGACTGTCAACTATTGTTGACGCTAACCAAATTCTAGTGTTGGATAAGGGTCAAATTGTTGAACGAGGAACACATGAAGAATTACTAAAATTAAATGGTAAATACGCTGACATGTATAATTTACAAAATATATCAGATGATTAAGTTTAATTTTAAATAAAAATACTGGTAGAAAATCAATATGATTTCCTACCAGTATTTTTTTGGAATTTAATTATTATTTTTACTTTTATGGGGATCAACATATTTAAAATTGGGATTAATTTCAGTATCTAATTTTTGAAATGCAGCCATTAATTGGGTGTCCATTTCTGTTTGGACCTCATCAGTCAATTTTGTTTTTTTGTCTAAATAGATTGGATCACCGAATGAAACGGTTACTCTTTTTCTACTGAAAAGTTGCTTTAAGGTTAATGGACCTTGATAGACTGCTGGAACTAAGGGTACCTGTGCCATTCGAGCAATTAAGAGTGAACCACCTTTTAATTCCTCGGAATGTCGGGTACCTGAGGGAAACATAATTAATGATAATTCGCCTTTTTTTAAAAATTTAACTGGCGTTTTAATTGTTGATGGACCTGGATTTTCTCGATCAACTGGAAAAGCATTGGCATGAATTAAGATATAGCGTAAAATTGGATTTACAAATAGTTCTTTTTTTGCCATAAATGAAAACTTTTTAGGACTACCAGCTAAGGCAAAGTAAAGGGGGTCAAACCAAGTTCGGTGTGGACCTACTAAAATATACGATCCTTCAGGTAGTTTTTCTTTATTAATATAGTGGGCATTCCCATTGATTAAGAATAAAAGTACTCGTACAATACCCCGTGCAAATGAATAAAACATGTGGCAACAATCCTTTCAAATTTTAAACTTTGTATGGTAAGTATGACTAATTAAATTAAAAGTTGCAAGTTTTAAAAAAATTATAGAAAATGGGTAATGAAAAATGGTTTCACTTAATAACAATGAACGTATTGACCAATTATACTCAAATCAAATTAAAATCATTCAGAGTTCAGATGTTTTTTCTTTTTCACTGGATGCTGTTTTATTAGCCCATTTTGCAGATGTTTCAAGAAAAGAATCAACTAAAATAGTTGATTTATGTGCGGGCAATGGTGCAGTCGGGTTATTTGTTAGTCAAAAAACAAAGGGTCAAATTTATCAGATTGAACTTCAAGAAAAATTAGCTGATATGGCAAATAGAAGTATTGAATTGAATCACTTGGAAAATCAAGTACAAGTTAAGCAAACAGATTTAATCAACACGTTTGATTATCTTGAAAAAGACTCAATTGATACCGTATTGTGTAATCCACCTTATTTTCCAAATACGCCACAATCTTCTCAGAATCCTAACAAGTATTTAGCAATTGCACGACATGAAATTACAACTAATTTAGATAGTATTCTAGAAATTACTAGCGGTTTATTGAAAATGAAGGGGAAAACTTTTTTCGTACACCGTCCTGATCGATTGCCTGAAATTCTAAGTAAAATGGTTAATCATCGGTTGGCGCCTAAAAAAATCCAATTTGTTCATCCAAAAGAGGGAAAAGAGGCTAACATGGTCCTAATTGAAGCAATTAAGGATGGCAATGCAGCAGGAATTAGGATTATGCCTCCTATTGTTGTTTATGGTAACGATGATGAGTACACACAAATGGTTCAGGAGATTGTTTATGGAAGATGAAAAAAAATATTATTTTTATGTATTACTGTGCGCTGATAATACACTATACGGCGGATTTACAACGGATCCCGAAAAAAGACTTGCAACGCATAATGCAGGGAAAGGTGCAAAGTACACAAAATTAGCTAGTAGACGGCCTTTGAAAATGATTTTGCAGGAATCATTTGAAACGAAATCTGAAGCATTAAAGAAAGAATATGCTTTCAAACACCAATCAAGAGATAAAAAAATTGCTTATTTAAAAAAGCAATCAGTTGAAATCTGAAATAATGTATAAAAAGATTTCAAATGATATAATGAAAGTATAAATTTTAAAATAAAGAGGTATAACATTATGAAAATCATTGCGTATGGTATCCGAGAAGATGAATTATTGTATGTCCAAGAATGGGAAAAAGATAATCAAATTAAAATAAAAACTGTTACTGAATTATTAGACGAAAAAACAGTTCAATTAGCAGAAAATTATGACGCTATTGTTGCCTACCAACAAAAGGACTATACACCTGAATTAATTAAAAAAATTCATGATTTAAATATTAATTATTTATCGATTCGTAATACTGGTGTGGATAACGTTGATGGGGATGCAGTTAATAAGTATGGATTGATTGTGACGAATGTGCCATCTTATTCTCCAAGTGCTGTTGCGGAGCTATCTGTAGCTAAATTGTTGGAATTATTTAGAAAAACACCACAATTTAATCGTAAAATGAAGAATAACGATTTTACTTGGGAACCTGATATCTCTAAAGAAATCCGTACACAAACAGTTGGTGTGATTGGTACAGGAAGAATTGGGCAAACAGCCATTAAAATTTTTAAAGCATTTGGTGCAAAAATTATTGGATATGATATTTATCAAAATCCTGCTTTGAAAGAAGAGGGTATCTATGTTGATACATTAGATGAGTTATATGCAAAATCAACAATTATCACAATTCATAGCCCTGCTACTGAAGATAATTATCATTTATTAGATGACGAAGCATTTAGTAAAATGCAAGATGGTGTGCATATTTTGAATATGGCCAGAGGAACATTGATTGACACCGATGCACTGATAAGAGCGCTAGATTCAGGGAAAGTAGCCGGTGCCGCATTAGATACACTTGAAAATGAGACTGATTATTTCAATAAAGAATTAACAGAATCACAAATAAATGGTACTTTTAAAAACTTATTGCAGCGTGAGAATGTGTTAATTACCCCACACACAGCCTTCTATACAGAGCCTGCTGTCAGGAATATGGTTATAGATGCTTTGAATGCAAGTAAAGACTTAATAGAAACAGGACATTCTGATAAAGAAGTTAAATTTAAATAAAATTAGTCAGAAAATGGAGGATTTTATATTATGAAACTAATTGCGTTCGGTATGAGAAAAGATGAAGTTGGATTTGGTAATCAGTGGTCTGATGACAATCAAGTTGATGTTGAAATTACTCAAGATTTATTAACGAATGAAACGATACAGCAAGCGGATGGATTTGATGGTATTATTGCATTGCAAACAATTCCTTATAACGAAACATTATTTTCTAAAATGAAAGAGATGAATATTAAGATTCTTTCTGTTAGAAATGTCGGGGTTGATAATATTGATTTAGTTGCAGCTAAAAAATATGGTGTGACGGTGACAAATGTCCCAGCGTATTCACCTAACGCGATTGCTGAATTTTCTGTGACACAATTGATGCAACTCTTAAGAAGAACACCAGAATTTAATTTAAAAATTAAAAATCAAGACTATCGTTGGGCTCCAAATATTTCACGCGAGTTGAGAAGCTTAACCGTGGGTGTTATTGGAACTGGACGTATTGGCCGGGTTGCAATGGACATTTACAAAGGATTCGGTGCAAAAGTTATTGCATACGATGTCTATCCAAATGCTGAATTAAAAAAGAGTGGTATTTATGTTGATACATTAGATGAGTTGTTCGAACAAGCAGACGTTGTTACATTACATACGCCAGCTACAAAAGAGAATGAACACATGCTTAATCGAGATTCATTTGAAAAAATGAAACACGGAGTTCTGATTGTAAATACAGCCCGTGGAACGTTAATTAATACTGAAGATTTAATTGACGCATTAAAATCAGGACAAGTTGGTGGAGCAGCTTTAGATACGTATGAATTCGAAAATCCAATATTTAATCATGATTTAACGGACTCATCTATTGAAGATCCATTATTTAATGAACTTTTAGATATGGTAAATGTTATTTTAACACCTCATATTGCATTCTATACTGAAACTGCAGTTAAAAATATGGTTGAAATTGCTTTGAATAGTGCTTATCAATTTTTAACAACAGGCGTTGTGGAAACAGAAGTTAAATAATTAAAAATAAGACTTGTGTTCTAATTTTAGATTTTGTATACTTAAAGACGATGTTAAAACATCAATTCACACCTTGTGGGATGTGACTGAGGGTGCTCGGGAGAGTCTTAGCACAGTTGAACACTTGGGAGGAAAATAAAACTTTTACTCGGAGGCACTACATCATGGCTGTTATTAGTATGAAACAATTGCTCGAAGCCGGTGTTCATTTTGGACATCAAACACGTCGCTGGAACCCAAAGATGAAACCATACATCTTTACTGAAAGAAATGGTATTTATATCATTGATTTACAAAAAACAGTTAAATTAGTTGATGCTGCTTATGCATCAATGAAAAAAGCTGCTGAAGATGATGGTGTTGTTCTTTTTGTTGGTACAAAGAAACAAGCACAAGATGCTATTGAAGAAGAAGCAACTCGTGCTGGACAATACTTTGTTAACCATCGTTGGTTAGGTGGAACTTTAACTAACTGGAACACAATTCAAAAACGTATCAAACGTCTTAAAGAAATCAAAAAAATGTCAGAAGATGGCACATTTGATCTTCTTCCTAAAAAAGAAGTTTCTTTATTAATTAAACGTAGAGATCGTCTTGAAAAATTCTTGGGTGGTATTGAAGATATGCCTCGCATCCCTGATGTATTATTCATTGTTGATCCTCGTAAAGAACGTATCGCTGTTAAGGAAGCTCAAAAATTGAATATTCCTATCATCGCTATGGTTGATACAAATAGTGATCCAGATGAAATTGATGTAAAAATCCCTTCAAATGATGATGCAATTCGTGCTGTACGTTTGATTACTGCAAAAATGGCTGATGCTATTATTGAAACTAATCAAGGTAAAGAAGAAGTGAATGAAGCTTCTTTCAAAAAGGCTGACGAAAAAGTAGATTCAATCGAAGATATCGTTGAAGCTGTTGAAGGCGGAAATGATAAAAAAACTGCTGAATAGTAAATAAATTAGGCTGTCTCAAAATTAGGTACTGTAATGGCCCTTTCTTTTGAGGCAGTTTTTTTAGATATAAAATCAATTAAATTATTTAAACAAGGAGGCCATTCAAATGGCAAAAATTTCTGCTTCTCAAGTTAAAGAATTACGTGATACAACTGGTGTCGGTATGATGGACGCAAAAAAAGCACTCGTTGAAGTTGACGGTGATATGCAAAAAGCAATCGATTTCCTCCGCGAAAAAGGTATGGCAAAGGCTGCTAAAAAAAGTGACCGTGTTGCTGCTGAAGGTCTATCTGATGTTCAATTCTCTGGTAACTTTGCAGCTATTGTTGAAGTTAACGCAGAAACTGATTTCGTTGCTCAAAACGAACAATTCAAAACACTTGTTAAATTAATTGCTACTAAAATTGCTGAAGCACATCCTAAAGATGTTGAAGAAGCACTTACAATTAAAACAGACCGTGGCACAATTAATGATGATTTAATTGAAGCAACACAAGTAATTGGTGAAAAAATTTCATTACGTCGTTTTGAATTAGTAGAAAAAACTGATAATGAAAGTTTTGGATCATACTTACATATGGGTGGTTCAATTTCAACACTTGTTGTCGTTACAGATGCTGATGAATCAACTGCTAAAGATGTTGCTATGCATGTTGCTGCAATTAATCCTAAGTATGTATCTCGTGAACAAGTACCTGCTGATGAATTGGCACATGAAAAAGAAGTACTTTCTAAAGAAGCTGCTAATGAAGGCAAACCAGCAAATATCATTGAAAAAATGGTTGAGGGTCGTTTAAATAAATATCTAGCTGATATTAGCTTAGATGATCAAGATTTTGTTAAAGATCCTGACATGACAGTTGCTAAGTATGTTGCTTCTAAGGGTGGAAAAGTTAAATTATTTATCCGTTATGAAGTTGGAGAAGGTCTTGAAAAGAAAGAAAATAATTTTGTAGACGAAGTTATGGGTCAAATTAAATAATTTTCTACAATCCAAAAGTTTGTGCTTTAAGCACAAACTTTTTTTAATAAATTTATTTTGATATAAATTGAATTATTAATTATACCTAAAATATGGTAAAATAATTGTAAATAGATTGTAGGAGGAACATTGGATGTCAGATGTTAAGTATCGACGCGTTATGTTGAAGTTAAGCGGTGAAGCATTAGCCGGAGAACAAGGATTTGGTATTAATCCACCTGTAATTAGAAAAGTTGCTGAAGAATTAAAAGAAATTCAAGAAATGGGTGTTGAAGTCGCTATCGTTGTTGGTGGTGGTAATATGTGGCGTGGTGAAGCTGGAGCCGCAATGGGTATGGAACGTGCGCAGGCAGATTATATAGGGATGCTAGGAACAGTTATGAATGCACTAGCATTGCAAGATAATCTTGAATCTGTAGGTGTCCCAACTCGAGTTCAAACAGCTATTGAAATGCGCCAAATTGCAGAACCCTATATTCGCCGTAAAGCTGTTCGTCATCTTGAAAAAGGTCGCGTTGTTATTTTTGCTGCGGGTACGGGTTCACCATATTTCTCAACAGATACAACTTCAGCGTTAAGAGCTGCAGAAATTAATGCTGATGTTATATTGATGGCAAAAAATGGCGTAGATGGTGTCTATTCTGCTGATCCTCAAAAAGATAACTCAGCAACAAAATATGAAGAATTAACACATTTAGATATAATTAATAAAAACTTACAAGTTATGGATACAACTGCAAGTACATTATCGATGGATAATGATATTCCGCTAGTCGTATTTAATTTGAACGAACCAGGAAATATAAAAAAAGTTGTTCTCGGTGAAACCATCGGAACAACCGTTAGGGGAAAATAAATGAAAATAACAGAACCTATATTAGTTGATGCTCAAGATAAAATGTCAAAAGCAGAGGTTTCACTTCAAAAAAATCTTGGTAATATTCGGGCTGGTCGAGCTAATGCTAGTTTATTGAACAATGTGACAGTAGATTATTATGGTGCACCAACACCACTTAATCAAGTTGCACAAATTTCAGTACCAGAAGCTCGCGTACTTTTAATTACACCATTTGATAAAAGTGCTTTAAAGGATATTGAACATGGCTTATTAGTAGCCGATTTAGGAATTAGCCCTTCGAATGATGGATCAGCAATTCGATTAGTTATTCCTCAATTAACAGAAGAACGTCGTAAGGAATTAGCTAAAGATGTAAAAGCTGAAGCAGAAAATGCTAAAGTTATTATTCGTAATATCAGACGTGATGCAGTTGATGCCTTGAAAAAATCAGAAAAAAATGGTGATTTAACAGAAGATGATTTACGAGATTTAGAAAAACAAGCTCAAGATGTGACGAATGCATCAATTAAAAATATTGATAATATTCAAGCAGATAAAGAAAAAGAAATTTTAGCAGTTTAAATAAATAGCTTTATTTTAAGACAGGCGTCGTTTTGTGCCTGTTTTTTTGCTACAATAGAACATGTAACTATTCTTGGAGGTACAATATGGCTTTTAATTTTAAAAAAAATAAAACAAATGAATTAATCCAATTGGATATGGAAAGAATTCCTAAACATGTTGCTGTTATAATGGATGGTAATGGACGTTGGGCAAAAAAAAGGCATTTACCTAGAATTGCGGGACATAAAACCGGTATGGATACTGTAAAAACAGTAACTATGGCTGCAAGTGATTTGGGGATTAAAGTTTTAACACTTTACGCATTTTCTACTGAAAATTGGAAACGGCCCGAAACAGAAGTTAATTACCTGATGAGTTTACCGGGTACTTTTTTTGATAAGTTTGTACCAGAATTAATTGAAAAGAATGTAAAAGTTAATGTTATGGGCTACATTGATCAGCTTCCAAATGAAACAAAAATAGCCGTTCAAAATGCTGTGGAAGATACTAAAGATAATACAGGGATGGTTCTTAATTTTGCATTAAATTATGGTGGGCGAGCAGAGATTGTGACGGCTATCAAAAATATTGCAACTGATACCTCTAATGGTAAACTAAGCGTTGAAGAGATAACAGATAAAACAATTGACCAGTATTTAATGACTAGTAATTTAGCACCTTATAATGATCCGGAATTACTAATCAGAACTAGTGGTGAAGAAAGAATATCTAATTTCTTATTATGGCAAATTGCTTATAGTGAATTAGTGTTTACTGATACATTATGGCCTGATTTTTCTGAAGATGCATTAAAAGATGCAATACTAAATTATCAAAAAAGAGACCGCCGTTTCGGTGGTATAAAAGAATAGGAGAATTTTTATGAGACAGCGCGTAATTACAGCAATTGTGGCACTCTGTATTTTCATACCATTGGTTATTATTGGTGGACTACCATTGCAGATATTTGCTTTAATTTTAGGATGCATTGGTATCTCGGAAGTATTTGTAATGAAGAAAAAATTATTGATATCACCAGAGGCTACTTTTGGTATCTTAATGACAATAACTGTGATTGCACCAGATAAGTGGTTTAAATTTTTACCTGCTCACATTTCTTCTGTAAATGTATTTTATTTTCTTGTTGCACTTCTATTAATGTATATGGTTACTTCAAAAAATCGTTTTTCATTTGATGATGCTGGTGTTTTTGTCTTAAGTTCTTTATATGTCGGGATGGGATTTCATTATTTTATTGCGGCAAGAGGCAACGATTTTAACGGATTAATGACATTAGCATATATTTTAATTGTTATCTGGACAACAGATACAGGTGCTTACATGTTTGGACGTAAGTTTGGTAAAAATAAATTAGCACCACATATTAGTCCAAATAAAACCTGGGAAGGTTCAATTGGTGGGACATTGATGGCTACACTGTTAGGAAGTATCTTTATTTACTTCTTCCCACAAAATCATTCTTTTCCAATAATGATTTTGATTACATTAATCCTTTCGGTATTTGGACAATGCGGTGATTTAGTTGAGTCCGCTTTTAAACGTTTCTATGGCGTAAAAGATTCTGGACGTATTCTACCTGGACATGGTGGTATTTTAGATCGATTTGATAGTTTAATATTTGTATGGCCAATTATGCATTTATTTGGGTTAATGTAATAAATTAAAGGGGGAGGATTCACATGATTAAAACGATTATCACATTTATTATCGTTTTTGGAATTTTAGTTGTGATTCATGAATTTGGTCATTACTATTTTGCAAAACGTGCTGGAATTTTAGTTCGTGAATTTTCAATTGGTATGGGGCCAAAAATACTTTCATTCCATAGAGGTAGTACAACGTACACTTTAAGAATATTACCTCTTGGTGGATATGTTAGAATGGCGGGAATCGCTGATGATGAAGATGAAGATTTAAAACCTGGTATGCCTATGAGTTTAATACTGGATAGTAATAATAAGGTTACAAAGATTAATACGAGTAAAAAAACAACGCTATATAATGGTATCCCAATCGAATATCTAGATAGCGATTTACAAAAAGAACTCTGGATTACAGGATATGAAAATGGTAATGAAGAGATAGTAAAAAAATATAATGTTGATCATGATGCGCTAATAATTGAAAAAGATGGCACAGAAATTCAAATCGCTCCTGAAGATGTTCAATTTCAATCAGCTACGCTTTGGAATCGAATTTTAACGAATTTTGCTGGACCGATGAATAACTTTTTATTAGCTATTGTTGCATTTATACTACTTGCTTTCATGCAAGGTGGCGTTGCAACTAATTCGAATCAGATTGGTACAATTCAAGAGAATTCTGCGGCTCAAAGGGCGGGGTTAAAAGCAAATGATAAAATTGTAGCTGTAGCTGATAAAAAGACAACAAACTGGACTGAATTAACGACAGCGATTAGCAGTCGTCCTGATAAAAAAACTGACTTAAAAGTAATAAGGAACGGTAAAACAGAATTAATCGTTATTACACCTGAATCAAGTAAAACAGACTCAACAAAGACCGGTAAAATTGGTATTACAGTTAAAATGGATCACTCATTTATCAATAAAATTACTTATGGATTTACGCAATCATGGAGTGTCGTGGCTAGTATTGTGGCTGTATTAGTAGGGATGTTTACTAAAGGTGTCAGCTTAAATGATTTTGGTGGTCCGGTTGCAATTTATGCAGTGACTTCAAATGCAGCAAGTTATGGGTTGGCAAGTGTTGTGTCATTGCTTGCATTCTTATCAATTAACTTAGGAATTGTGAATTTATTACCAATTCCAGCCTTAGATGGTGGGAAATTAGTACTAAATATTATCGAAGGAATTCGTGGCAAACCAATTTCACCTGAAAAAGAAGGTGTTATTACATTAGTTGGATTTGCATTTTTAATGATATTGATGATATTAGTCACATGGAATGATATTCAGCGTTATTTCTTTTAAATGAAAAAGGAGAATAAAATAGTATGAAACAATCACAATTATTAATACCAACAATGAAGGAAGTTCCAAGCGATGCTGAGGTTATCAGTCATCAAATGATGTTACGAGCTGGATATATTCGACAAGTTTCTGCCGGGATGTACAGTTATTTACCATTAGCTTTCTCCGTTATTAGAAAAATCGAAACAATTATTCGCGAAGAAATGGAAGCAATTGGAGCGGTTGAAATGCTTGTACCTGCCGTTATTCCTGCTGAATTATGGGAAGAAACAGGTCGTTATGAAACCTATGGTGATACACTTTTTAAATTAAAAGATCGACATGATAGAAAATTTATTTTAGGACCAACTCATGAAGAAACATTTACTTCTTTAATTCGCGATGAAATCAAATCATATAAAAAATTACCACTGACAATGTTCCAAATACAACAAAAATATCGTGATGAAAATAGACCTCGGTTTGGTATCTTAAGAGGCCGTGAATTTTTAATGAAAGATGCTTATTCATTCCATGCGGATGAAGAAAGTTTAAATGATACTTATCAAAAAATGAATCGTGCATATCAAAATATTTTTGAACGCTGTGGTCTTAATTTTAGAAGTATTATTGGTGATGCAGGTGCAATGGGCGGTAATGATTCAAAAGAATTTATGGCAATTTCTGATATTGGTGAAGATACGATCGTTTATTCTGATAAGAGCGATTATGCAGCTAATTTAGAAATGGCAAAAAGTTTGAAAACATATAAGAATTCACATGAAGCGATTAAAGATATTGAAAAAATTGAAACACCAAATATTAAAACAATTGATGAGTTGGCTAAATTTATTGATACAGCAAGCGAAAATTTAATAAAATCATTATTATTTATGGCTGATGAAAAACCAGTGATGGTTTTAATGCGCGGAAATGATATTTTGAATGAAATTAAATTAAAAAACACATTAGGTGCTGATTTTTTACGTATGGCAACTGATTCAGATGTTACTGAAGTGTTGGGTGCAGAGTTTGGTTCACTTGGACCTGTTGGTGTTACAGAAGACGTAACAATTGTTGCCGACGAAGGAATTAAGGGAATGATAAATGCGGTCGTTGGTGCAAATACGACTGGTTCTCATTTATTGAACGCAAATATTGATCGTGATTACCGAGTAGATAAATTTGTAGATTTACGTTTGGCTCAAGAAGGTGAAACTTCACCTGAAGGAGAAGGCGAATTGAAATTTACTAAGGGGATTGAAATTGGTCATATCTTCAAAATTGGAACACGATATTCTGAGGCATTGGGCGCTAATATCTTAGATGATAATGGTCGCGAAAAGCCTGTGATATTAGGTTGTTATGGAATCGGCGTTAGTCGTTTACTTGCAGCAATTGCAGAGCAACAAGCTGATGAAAATGGCTTAGTATGGCCTAGAAGTATTGCACCATACGATGTTCATGTAATTCCAATTAATGCTAAAAATGATGAACAAATGGCTCTAGCTAATGAAATTGACAAAAAAATGACTGAAAATGGTTACAAAGTATTGCTTGATGATCGTAAAGAACGTGCAGGTGTTAAATTTGCTGATTCAGATTTAATTGGATTACCTGTTCGAATTACAGTTGGTAAGAAAGCTGCTGATGGTATCGTTGAAGTGAAGTTACGTAGAAATGGTGAAACGATTGAAGTAACGAAAGACGAATTAGAGAGCTCTATCTCAATTTTATTAAAAGAAGAAAATCAAAACTAGTTAAAGAAGATTGAGTTCAAAAGAAAATTTTGACTCAGTCTCTTTTTCATTTTTAGAAAAGGAGTCAATCATTTGTCGCTTAATAATAAAGAATTATTCAATAAACTATTAGAACAAATTAATTTTCAATCAAGTGACCAACAAGATAGTGAAATATTGGATTCAATTGAAATTTCAACCGTAACTGTTCATGAAAAGTCAAAACAATGGGAATTTAAACTAGTGGCCCCTAAAATTCTGCCATTTTCATTATTTAGTGACTTAGAAAATAAAATTGCAATTACATTTAAAGATATTGCAAAAACAAAAATAACTGTTCAAGTTGAGCAACCTGAATTAACAAACCAACTTTTAGGCGATTATTGGACATGGGCAGTTAAAAATAGTGAAGCTAATTCTTCGCTAGTACAAGAACTTTTTCATGGGAACGTCCCTTATCTTGATGATAGACGAGTGATGTTAATGGCTGAAAATGAAATTGTAAAAACGTTCTTAACAGGTCAAGCATTAGGACCAATTGAAACTGCGTATCAAATGGTCGGATTTCCACAGATAAATATTAATACATTATTAGATGAATCAAAATCACAAGAAAAAATAGAAGAAATTAGACAGCGAAAAGAATCTCAAGATGCCATAATGATGCAGAAGGCAACAGAAACTATTCAGAAACAAAATGAAAAGAAAAAGACTGATTCTCAAACTGTGATTAATGGACCTGTTCAAATGGGTAAAAAGATTAGTACAAAAGAGCCTGCAAAACGGATGGTTGAAATCATTGAAGAGGAACGCTCAGTTATTATTGAGGGATATATTTTCTCTAAGGAAATCCGGACGCTTAAGTCTGAAAGACAATTAATGATCATTAAAATGACGGATTATAGTTCATCCATGACCGTAAAAAAATTCTCTCGTAATGAAGATGACGAAGCGATGTTTGCTGCTATTCAAGAAAAAGAATGGGTCAGAGTTCGTGGTGCAGTACAAGAAGATAATTTTATGCGAGACCTAGTGGTGAATGCTTACGATATTAATCAAGTCGACCACCCAAGCCGTCAAGAAACAGCTCCAGATGATGAACGACGTGTTGAATTACATTTACACTCAAATATGAGTCAAATGGATGCCACAAATTCAATTACGGATTATGTACAGCAAGCCAGTAAATGGGGACAAAAAGCAATTGCGATTACGGATCATTCTACCTTACAAAGTTTTCCTGAGGCTCATTCTGCTGGAAAGAAAAATAATATTAAAATTTTGTACGGTGTTGAGGCTAACGTTGTTGATGATGGTATTCCAATTGCTTTTAATGATAAGGATGTAAATCTAGAAGAAGCCACTTATGTTACTTTTGATACGGAAACAACGGGTTTATCTGCTCGATTTGATAAAGTTATTGAATTAGCTGCTGTTAAAATGACAAAGGGAAATGTCATTGAAGAATTTGATGAATTTATTGATCCAGGACATCATTTATCTGAAACAACAACTAATTTAACCTCAATTACGGATGAAATGGTTCATGGATCAAAATCTGAAGAAGAAGTTTTTAAATTATTTAGAGAATTTTCAGAAGGTAGTATTCTAGTTGCCCATAATGCTAGTTTTGATATTGGCTTTATGAATACTGGATATGAACGTCATGGCATGGAACCTATGCAAAATCCAATCATTGATACGTTAACGTTAGCAAGATTTTTACATCCCGAATTAAAAGGGTTTAGATTAAATACACTTGCCAAAAAATTCAATGTTAACTTGGAACATCATCATCGCGCTATTTATGATGCTGAGACAACTGGTCTTTTGTGTAATATCTTTATTAAAGATGCTAAAGAACGATTTGAAATAACGTCACATGTTCAATTGAATGATCATATGGGTGAGCATGATGCTTACAAACAAGCGCGTCCATTCCATGTTACGTTACTTGCGACAACTCAAGCCGGACTTAAAAATATGTTTAAATTAGTTTCAACTTCGATGATAGATTATTTTTATCGGATGCCCCGCATCCCTCGAAGTGAGTTAAATAAATATCGTGAAGGTATTATTGTTGGTTCTGCTTGTGACTCAGGCGAAGTATTTACAGCAATGATGCAAAAAGGTATGGAAGAGGCTAAAGAAAAGGCTAAGTTTTATGATTACTTAGAAATTCAGCCTAAAGCATTATATGAACCTCTAATCCATCAAGAATTAATTAAGGATAATCAAAATTTAGAGGAAATTTTACAAAATATGGTTGATTTAGGACACGAAATGGATATGCCGGTTGTTGCGACTGGAGATGTTCATTATATGAACCCTGAAGATAGTATTTATCGTAAAATTCTTGTTAATTCAATGGGTGGTGCTAATCCGTTAAATCGTTCTATTTTACCTGATGCACATTTTAGAACAACGAATGAAATGTTGGAAGGGTTCCAATTTTTAGGTACGGATGTTGCTAAAGAAATAGTTGTTACAAATACGAATTTAATCGCTAATATGATTGATGATGACATTTCTCCAGTTAAAGATCGATTATATGCACCGAAAATTGATGGCTCTGAAGAAGAAATTAAACAATTAACCTATAATCGCGCTCATGAACTTTATGGAGAAGAGTTACCTGAAACTGTGGTTAAACGTCTTGATAAAGAATTAACAAGTATCATTGATAATGAATTTTCAGTTATTTATTTAATTTCACAAAAATTAGTTCATAAATCTAACAAAGATGGTTATTTAGTAGGGTCCCGTGGATCTGTTGGGTCAAGTCTTGTTGCAACAATGACTGGAATAACAGAAATTAATCCATTACCACCCCATTATCGATGCCCTAAATGTAAATATACACATTTTTATGAAAAAGGTGAATATGGGTCTGGATTTGATTTACCAGACCAAGACTGTCCAAAATGTGGTACACCATTGGACAAAGATGGACATGATATTCCATTTGAAACTTTCCTTGGATTTTATGGTGATAAAGTTCCTGATATTGATTTGAATTTTTCGGGTGATTATCAAGCAATTGCGCATAATTATACGAAAGTTTTATTTGGGGAAGATTATGTTTTCCGTGCAGGAACAATTGGTACTGTTGCGGATAAAACGGCTTATGGTTATGTTAAGGGTTATGAACGTGATACTGGAGCAACGTTTAGAAATGCGGAGATAGATCGACTTGCTAAAGGGTCAACTGGCGTTAAACGGACGACCGGTCAACATCCTGGTGGTATCTTAGTTGTCCCTAACTATATGGATGTTTATGATTTTTCACCTATCCAGTATCCAGCAGATGACTCAACTTCTGAATGGAAAACAACCCATTTTGATTTCCATTCTATTCACGATAATATCTTGAAATTAGATATTTTGGGTCATGATGATCCAACCATGATTAGAATGTTACAAGATTTATCAGGAGTTGACCCAAAAACAATCCCTACGGATGATAAAGGCGTTATGCAAATATTCCAAGGGCCTGAAATACTTGGCGTTACTAGCGACGAAATCTTCTCAAAAACAGGTACATTAGGTATTCCAGAATTCGGAACGAGATTTGTTCGAGGGATGCTAGAAGAAACAAAACCTAAAACATTTGCTGAACTATTAAAAATTTCTGGTCTATCGCATGGTACAGATGTGTGGTTGGGAAATGCTGAAGAACTTATTTCTAATGGAACAATCACGATGCCAGAAGTTATTGGCTGTCGTGATGATATCATGATGGGACTTATTCACATGGGTATGGAAGCCGGTAGCGCTTTTAATATCATGGAAGGTGTTCGAAAAGGAAAAGGTATCTCAGATGATTATCAAACTGAGATGAAAGCAGCAAAAATTCCAGATTGGTATATCGGGGCATGTTTAAAAATCAAGTATATGTTCCCTAAGGCACATGCTGCTGCGTATATTTTGATGGCCTTACGAATTGCTTACTATAAAGTTTATTTTCCAATGTTATATTACTGTGCTTATTTCAGTGTTAGAGCAGATGATTTTGATTTAGTCGCAATGTCGCACGGTAAAGATGCAGTGAAAAAAGCAATGAAAGATATTAATGATAAAGGGATGGATGCATCAACAAAAGAGAAAAATTTGTTGACGGTCCTTGAATTAAGTAATGAAATGCTTGAACGTGGCTTCCAATTTGGAATGATTGATTTGGATAAATCAGATGATTCCAATTGGATAATTGATGGTGATAAGTTAATCGCACCATTTAGAGCTGTACCAGGTCTTGGTAATAACGTTGCTAAGCAAATTATTGCTGCTCGTGAGGAACGCCCATTTTTATCTAAAGAAGATTTAGCTAAACGTGGTAAAGTTTCTAAGTCATTAATTGAGTATATGACTGAAAATAATGTTTTAAAAGCATTACCAGATGAAAATCAACTATCTATTTTTGATGATGTTTTTTTCTAAAAAGTGAGAACATAGCAGTTTGTTGATGTTTTCAGAAAATTATGCTATATTAAAGAAAGTATTTTGATATCTTGTTTGAGTGAGCAGCGATGCTCACTCTTTTTATTGGGAAAATGTAAGGAGGGTAACGTGTGAGTACTGTTATAGAGACTGTCACAGAGCTAGTTCAACCAATTGTTGATGAACAGAATATTGAATTGGTGGACATTGAATTTGTTAAAGAAGGCCCAAGTTGGTTTTTAAGAGTTTACATTGATAAACCTGAAGGCATTAAAATCGAAGAGTGTGTTGCTGTTAGTGATATTTTAAGTGAAAAATTAGATGAGATTAATCCTGATCCAATTCCACAAGCTTACTTTTTAGAGGTTTCATCACCTGGTGCTGAAAGACCTTTGAAAAAGGAAAAAGATTATGAAAGAGCTTTGAATGAATACGTTAATATTTCACTATATGAACCTATTAATAACGCTAAAATTTTTCAAGGTACCTTAACGGAATTAACAGCTGATGAATTAACAGTTGTTTATATGGACAAAACGCGTAAGAGAACGATCGTTATTCCTCGTCAAAAAATAGCTAAGGCGCGCTTAGCTATCAAATTTTAAGTAGCTTTTTATAAAGGAGTAAATTAAAGATGAGTAAAGAACTATTAAGTGCACTTACAGTGTTAGAAGAAGAAAAAGGTATTAAAAAAGAAGTTATTATTGATGCCATTGAAGCAGCATTAGTTTCTGCATACAAGCGTCATTACAATCAAGCACAAAATGTTGAAGTAGAGTTTGATTCAAAAAAAGGTAATATTACAGTTTATGCGGTTAAAGAAGTAGTCGAAGAAGTCTTTGATTCACGTCTTGAAGTTAGTTTGCAAGATGCTTTAGAGATTAATAAAGCATATGAAGTTGGCGATTCAATTCGATTTGAAGTTACACCTAAGGATTTTGGACGAATTGCTGCACAAACTGCTAAACAAGTTATCATGCAACGTGTTCGTGAAGCTGAACGTAGTATTGTTTATGATCAATATATTCAATATGAAAATGAAATCGTTAGCGGTGAAGTAGAACGTCATGATAATCGTTATATTTATGTTAATTTAGGTAAAGTGGAAGCTGTTTTAGCTAAGATTGATCAAATTCCTGGTGAAAGTTTTAATCCACATGATCGAATTAAAGTTTATATCACAAAAGTTGAGAATGCTGCTAAAGGCCCTCAAGTTTTTGTTAGTCGTTCACATCCTGACTTGCTAAAACGATTATTTGAACAAGAAGTTCCTGAAATATATGACGGAACAGTTGAAATTGTATCAATTGCTCGTGAAGCAGGTGACCGTGCTAAGGTAGCTGTTCGTTCGAATAATCCAGATATCGATGCTGTTGGTACTTGTGTTGGTCCTAAAGGACAACGTGTACAAACTATTGTTAATGAATTAAAAGGCGAAAATATGGATATTGTTGAATGGAATGAAGATCCTGCAAAATACATTGCTAATGCTTTGAATCCTGCAGAAGTTGTCAATGTTGTCTTTAATCCAGAAAATGATCATGCTTGTACTGTAGTTGTGCCAGATCACCAATTGTCATTAGCAATTGGTAAAAAAGGTCAAAATGCACGATTAGCTGCAAAATTAACAACGTTTAAAATTGATATTAAATCTGAATCTGATATGGTTAACAGTAGTGAAGAAAAAGAAGTTTCTGAAACAAACAAATAAGCCGATTAAAACTGATCGGTAATTGATTTGGAGGCAAATTAAAGTGATTAATCGTAAAATTCCAATGCGTAAAGATATCGTTACGGGTGAAATGAAACCTAAAAAAGAACTTGTTCGTGTTGTTAAGAATAAAGAAAATGAAGTATCTTTAGATCCAACTGGCAAGAAACCAGGGCGTGGCGCATATATTTTTCTTGATGTAGATGTGGCTAAGCAGGCTCAAAAAGAAAGAACATTCAATAAAGCATTCGGTATTAAGATTGACGAATCATTTTATGAAGAACTTGTCGAATATGTTGACCATCAGGTAGCTAGACGAGAATTATTTAAAGATGAAAAATAGTCAAAAATTCTTACAAATGCTAGGTTTGACCAGACGCGCAGGTATGTTGGTGACTGGTGAAGGACTAGTATTGAATGCTGTTAGGAAGAATAAAGCTAAATTGGTTATTCTTTCTGAAGATTGTGGACAAGCGACTTTAAAAAAAGTAACAGATAAGTGCAACAGCTATAATGTTAAATTATATGTTGGATTTTCAAAAGCCAGTTTAAGTGAGGCCGTTGGACAACAGCGCACAGTGTATGCTATTACCGATAAAGGTTTTAGCAGAAGGATGTGTGACTTAATGGATATATAGAAGGAGCATGCAAATATGGGAAAAAAAAGAATTTATGAATTAGCTAAAGAGCTAGAATTAAATACTAAAGATATTATTGATTTTGCAACGACAAAAGGTTTTGATGTTAAAAATCATATGTCAACTATTGGTGAAAATGAAGAACGTCAGATTCGCGATAAATTTAAAAAGGGTGCTGCTAAAGTAGTTGCTGCAAAGAAAATGGTTGAAAAAACTGTATCTAATGCAACACCAAAAAAACCAGTAGCAAAACCTGTTGCAAATAAACCAGCACAACCTGCTAAAACAACGAATAGTAAACCCGTTGCTCAAAAATCATCGCAGGTAGCTTCAAAACCAGTAGCAAGAACAACTAACGCTGCACCAAAGACAACAAATGAAAAGCCAGCAAATCGTCCTCAAAATAGTACACAATCAAGTGCTAGAACTGCTAATAATGGTAATGCTAATCAGCAAGGACGTTCGAGATTTAATAATAATAACCGTTATGGGAATAATCCTTATAACAAACGTAACAGAAATAAGAAAAACCGTCGTTCAACGACACCAAAACCACCTGTATCACCCAGAAAAGATAAACCATTACCAGAAATCTTATATTACAATGCTGCAACTAATGTTGCTGAAATTGCTAAAAAGATTCATCGTGAACCAGCAGAAATTATTAAAAAATTATTTATGTTAGGCGTAATGGTTAACCAAAATCAAACACTCGATACAGATACAATTGAAATTTTAGCAGCAGAATATGGTATTAAATCAGAAGCTAAAATCGATGTAGATGTTGCTGATATTGATAAAATGTTTGATGCAGAAATTAAAAATGAAGATAATCTTGTTTCAAGACCACCAGTTGTTACAATCATGGGACATGTTGACCATGGTAAGACAACCTTACTTGATAAATTACGTCATACACATGTTACTGATGGTGAAGCTGGTGGTATTACACAACATATTGGTGCTTACCAAGTAAAACATGATAATAAAACAATTACTTTCTTAGATACACCTGGACATGCTGCATTTACAAATATGCGTGCTCGTGGTGCCGATATTACTGATATTACTGTTTTAGTTGTTGCTGCTGATGATGGGGTTATGCCTCAAACAATTGAAGCCATTAATCATTCTAAAGCAGCCAATGTACCTATTATTGTTGCTGTTAATAAAATGGATAAGCCCGGTGCTAATCCTGCTCATGTTACAGAACAATTGGCTGAATATGAATTAATTCCTGAAAGTTGGGGTGGTGATACTATTTTCGTTGAAATTTCAGCGAAAACAGGCACAAACCTTGATGAATTATTAGAAATGATTTTACTTGAAGCCGAAGTTCTTGAATTACAAGCAAATCCAAAACAAAAGGGTATTGGATCTGTTATTGAAGCTCGTCTTGATAAAGGCCGTGGAACAGTTGCTTCATTACTTGTTCAACAAGGTACGTTAAAAGTTGGTGATCCAATTGTTGTTGGTAATAGTTTCGGACGTGTCCGTACTATGACAAATGATAAAGGCCGTCAAGTTAATAAAGCTAAACCTGCTACACCAGTAGAAATTACTGGTTTGAATGATGTTCCTGGTGCTGGTGATCGTTTCGTTGTCTTTGATGATGAAAAAACTGCTCGTGCAGCTGGTGAAGAACGTGCTAAACGTGCTTTAACAAAAGAACGTGGAAATGTTACGCATGTAACACTTGATAACTTGTTTGATTCACTTAAAGAAGGCGAATTAAAAGAAGTTGCTGTTATTATTAAGGCAGATGTTCAAGGTTCAGTTGAAGCTCTTGCAGGAAGTTTGAAGAAGATTGATGTTGAAGGTGTTCGAGTTAATATCATTCATCAAGCTGCTGGTGCAATTACTGAAAGTGATGTCACTTTAGCAGAAGCAAGTAATGCTATTATTATTGGTTTTAATGTTCGTCCAACACCTCAAGCTAAACTTCAAGCACAATCTGACGAAGTTGATATTCGCTTACATCGTGTTATTTATAACGCAATTGAAGAAATTGAAACGGCTATGAAGGGAATGCTTGAACCAGTCTTTGAAGAAAAAATAACTGGGCAAGTTGAAATTCGTGAAACGTATAAAGTTACGAAAGTTGGAACAATTGGTGGTGCTTACGTCACTGAAGGTTACATCGAAAGAGATAGCGGCGTTCGTTTAATTCGTGATGGTATTGTTATTTATGAAGGTAAATTAGCAAGCTTGAAACGCTTTAAAGATGACGCTAAAATTGTTAAACAAGGTTTCGAATGTGGTGTCATGATTGAAAAATACAATGACATTAGAGAGGGCGACCAAATTGAAGCCTACGTTATGGAAGAAGTTCCAGTTAAATAATTCATAACAACTATAGGAGGATATAAAATGACACAACATTACCGTGTAGGTCGTTTATCACAAGAAATTCAAAAAGAAGTTAATGATATTCTTTTAAAACGAGTGAGAGATCCTCGAGTTGAAGGTGTCACAATTACAGGTGTTAATGTAACTGGTGATTTACAGCAGGCGACAATTTACTATAGTATTTTGTCAAATATGGCATCAGATGCACAAAAAACACAACGTGGTCTAGAAAAAGCTTCTGGATTAATTCGTGGTGAACTTGGATCAAGATTATCAATTTATAAAACACCAGAATTGGTTTTTGTAAGAGATGAGTCAGTTCAATATGGTGATAAAATTGATCAATTACTTAAAAAGATAGATTCTGAATATTAAAATAAAATCCTGACACCGTTGATTATTCTGTTTAAATTGTTGTTGATGGATAATATATATAAAGGCCTAATCCTTAGCGATTAGGCCTTTTTTGTTTCTTCATCAATGGAAATATTATAATATAATGTATCTTTTATTTTTAATATACTTCAATAGATAATTTGATATTAATAATTTTTGTATTTTAGATAACAGATAGTTATCTCTTAAATAGAACTTTTAATATTTATATAAATTAGAATCGGTATCCCTTGTTTTACTGATTATGATATACTGTTAAAAGTATATTAACGGAGGTAAGACAATGGACGGAATTATTCCACTATTCAAAGAGCGTGGTATGACTAGTCACGATTGTGTTTTTAAGTGTCGTGGTATTTTTCAAACAAAAAAAGTTGGTCATTCAGGTACGCTTGATCCAAATGTTGATGGTGTTCTACCTATTTGTATTGGTAAAGCGACAAAAACAGTAAACTATTTGATGAATTCTGGCAAAGTATATGCGGGTGAAATAACACTTGGTTTCTCTACAGAAACTGAAGATTTAGATGGCGAAATAATCGAAGAAAAAGAGATTATAGATCCTTTCACATCGGAAGAAATTGATGATGTTATGAACCAGATGACAGGTACAATGATTCAAATTCCACCAATGTTCTCAGCTGTTAAAGTAAACGGACGTCGCTTATATGATTACGCTCGTAAAGGTGAAACAGTGAAACGTCCAGAAAGACAAATAACGGTGACTTCATTTATTCAAACGAAAGCTACAGAATATGATTTAGAAAATAAAAGGCAAAAAATTTATTTTGAAGTTGCATGTGGAAAAGGGACCTATGTTAGGACGCTAGCTGTTGATCTCGGGAAAAAATTAGGTGTACCTGCAGTTATGTCTGACCTGACTAGACTGGAAAGCGGCGGTTTTAGAATTGATAAGGCGTTTACCCTGGACCAATTAAATGAGGCTAAAGTCAATGGGACGTTAGAATCGTTGTTATATCCAATTGATACAGCGCTAACATCATTCAAAAGGTATGAATTAACCACTGAACAGTGGCTTATTGTCCAAAATGGGGGATTTTTAGCAATTGATTCGTTTAATAATGAGCCAACAGTTGCCCTAGTTTATGAAAATAAAATTAGATGTTTATACAGATTGAATAGTGAAAAAAATCGTTACCAGTCTGAGACAATGTTTGATTTAGGATAAAGGAAGATATTGGAACATGAAAGTTATTTATTTAACTGAACCGTATAACCCTAACGAAATTAGTAATGATTCTATTTCACTTGCTATGGGTTTTTTTGACGGTGTTCATTTAGGACATCAAAAAGTAATACAAGAAGCTAAGCAAAAAGCCAACGAAAAAAATATTAAACTTGCAGTAATGACATTTGATAAGCATCCGTCAGTACAATTTCAAAAAGCACCCGAACAAAGTGTAAAATATTTAACGTCTATGGAAAAAAAAATATTATTAATGAAGCAATTGGGCGTTGATATTTTTTATATTTTAACGCTAAATAATAGTTTAGCAAAAATGGAACCACAAGATTTTGTCGATAAATATATGGTTGCATTGCATGCAAAGGTAGTAGTTGCAGGATTTGATTATACGTATGGTAAAAAAGATATTGCAAATATGGATACACTACCTTTATATGCTAAACAAAAATTTGAAATTATTACTGTGCCTGAATTAGCGACGAATCATCAAAAAATAAGTTCATCTCGAATTAGAATGGAAATTGATAACGGACATATTAGCGATGTTAATAAGTTATTGGGCTATAAATATGAAACACTTGGTAAAGTTGTTCACGGTGAAGCTAGAGGTAGAGAACTTGGCTTTCCAACATTAAATTTAGAATTCAATGAACACATTCGAATTCCAGGACCCGGAATATATGTGACTAGCGTTCAGGTTGGTGATGTCTGGTATCGTGGGATGGCATCTATTGGCTACAACGTAACGTTTGGAAAAAATCGTGAATTAACGGTCGAAATAAATTTATTTGATTTCAACGAGATGATTTATGGCCAAATTGTTACGGTTCAATGGTTAGCATATTTGAGAAGTGAAGTTAAATTTGAAGGTATTCCTGGATTAATTACGCAATTAAATAAAGATAAAAAAAATACTAATACTTATTTTGACCAACACATATAAGTATTGGTTTAATGGCTGACTAAATAGGATATATTTAGTCAGCCATTTTCTTTAAAAAAGTGAGTGCATTCCTTGACAATAATCTCAACATTTAGTATATTAATAGTTGTCTTAGCACTCCATTGTGTTAAGTGCTAAAAAGAGGTGATTGATCATGCTAACAGAAAGACAAATGTTAGTGTTAGAAGCAATTGTCAGAGTGTATACAGAGGTTGGTCAACCTGTTGGTTCTAAATCGGTCGTTGATTTTTTACCAATGCATGTAAGTTCAGCAACTATCAGAAATGAAATGGTGACATTGGAAAATAATGGGTTAATTAAAAAAACACATTCTTCTTCTGGTAGAATTCCTTCATTTTTAGGTTATCGATATTATGTTGATCACATTGTTAAACCCGGCGTTGTTCCAGCAGCGGAATTAGCGAATATTCAAAATTCTCTTGGTGTTCATTTTCAAAAGATTGATGAAATATTTGCAGAATCAACTAAGATTCTTTCGGACTTAACAAATTATACAGCGATTTCTTTACGACCTGAAACAATGGAAAGTCGTCTCGAAGGTTTTCGATTAGTACCATTAGGAAATCATCGAATTATGGCTATTCTTGTGATGAGTAGTGGCGTTGTTGAGAATCAGACATTCAGTATTCCTAAATCGATTAACGGCTCAGATTTAGAAGCCGTAACAAGGTTGTTGAATGACCAATTAATTGGGTTGTCATTAGCTGAAATTTCTAAGAAGCTAAGAACAAGTATCCCAGTTATGTTGGTTAATTATATGCGTAGGCCAGCTGGTATTTTAGATATTTTTGGTAATATTTTAAAGCAGGCAGCACGTGAACAAGTTTTTGTTGGCGGTAAATCTAATATATTAGATTTTGCTACCGATAGTAACGTGGATGAATTAAAATCATTATATGATTTAGTAGACACATCAAACAACAAGAATATTGGTGAATTAATTGGAATTCAAGGTAAACCTATTCAAATTAAAATTGGTGAGGAATTAACGAACCAATTACTTGATAATTATAGTCTTATATCAGCTAGTTATGATGTTAGTGACCATGGTCAAGGGGTTATCGCATTATTGGGTCCTACAAATATGCCATATTCAAAAATGATTGGTTTATTAGATGCATTTAGTGATGAGCTTGCTAAAAAATTATTAGACTATTATCAACAATTTGATAAATAAGAAAAGGGGTGTTGTGTGTGGTTAAAGATGCCAAAGAAGATTTAGTTGAAGAAGATGTTACACAAGAGCAACATCAGTCTAGTGAAGCAACTAATCAAAATGAGAAAAAAAGTTCTGTTACTGATAAAGTAAAAGAAAAATTTAGTAAAAAGCCTTCTGATGCAGATAAATTAGTTGAGTTACAAGCTAATTTAGATACGATGGAAGATAAATATTTACGAGCAGAAGCCGAAATGGCAAATATGAATACGCGCTTTAAGAAAGAACAAGAACAACTCTTAAAGTATAGCGGGCAATCATTAGCTAAAGATGTTCTACCAGTTATCGATAATTTGGAACGAGCATTGGCAATTGAGGTTGACACTGAGAGTGGCGAACAACTTAAAAAAGGGATTGAATTAGTTTATAAAGATGCACAAAAAGCATTAACTAATAATGACGTTATAGAAATTGCAACTGATGACGTTACTTTTGATCCAAATGTTCACCAAGCAGTTCAAACAGTTCCAGCTTCTGATGATCAAAAAGCAGATACAATTGTTCAAGTCCTTCAAAAAGGATATAAATTAAAAGATAGAGTGTTACGTCCAGCAATGGTCGTTGTCGCTCAATAATAATATAAGAAGAGGTAGATAAATTATGGCAAAAATTATAGGAATTGATTTAGGAACAACTAACTCAGCTGTTGCTGTGTTAGAAGGTAAAGAAGCAAAAATTATTACAAACCCAGAAGGAAATCGTACAACACCATCTGTTGTTTCATTTAAAGATGGCGAAACTCAAGTTGGTGAAGTTGCTAAACGCCAAGCAATCACAAACCCTGATACTGTTGCATCAATTAAACGCCACATGGGAGAAGAAGGCTACAAAGTAGATATTCAAGGAAAATCATACACACCACAAGAAGTTTCTGCTATGATTTTACAATACATCAAAGAATATTCTGAAGCTTACTTAGGCGAATCAGTAACACAAGCTGTTATTACAGTTCCTGCTTACTTTAATGATTCACAACGTCAAGCTACAAAAGATGCTGGTAAAATTGCCGGTTTAGAAGTTGAACGTATTGTTAACGAACCTACTGCTGCTGCTTTAGCATATGGTCTTGAAAATACTGAAAAAGATGAAAAAATCCTTGTATTTGATTTAGGTGGTGGTACATTTGATGTTTCTATCCTTGAATTAGGTGATGGTGTCTTTGAAGTACTATCAACAAACGGTGATACCAAACTTGGTGGAGATGATTTTGATCAAAAAATCATGGACTGGTTAGTTGAGACCTTCAAAAAAGAAAATGGTATTGACTTATCAAAAGATAAAATGGCAATGCAACGTCTTAAAGATGCTGCTGAAAAAGCTAAAAAAGATGTATCAGGTGTTACTAGTGCACAAATTAGCTTACCATTTATTACTGCTGGTGCTGCTGGACCTTTACATTTAGAAGCAACATTATCACGTGCAAAATTTGATAATCTAACACAAGACTTAGTTGAACGTACACGTATTCCAGTTCAAAATGCTTTAAAAGATGCTGGATTAACAAATGCTGATATTGATCAAGTTATCTTGGTTGGTGGTTCAACACGTATTCCAGCTGTCCAAGCATTAGTTGAAAAAGAAACAGATCACAAACCTAACCAATCAGTTAACCCTGATGAAGCTGTTGCACTTGGTGCTGCAATTCAAGGTGGTGTCATTACTGGTGATGTTAAGGATGTTGTTTTACTTGATGTAACACCACTTTCATTGGGTATTGAAACAATGGGTAGTGTCTTTACTAAGTTAATTGACCGTAATACAACGATCCCAACAAGCAAGTCACAAACGTTCTCAACAGCTGCAGATAACCAACCTGCCGTTGATATCCATGTCTTACAAGGTGAACGTCCAATGGCTACTGATAATAAAACATTAGGCCGTTTCCAATTAAATGATATTCCTGCTGCACCTCGTGGAATCCCTCAAATTGAAGTTAAATTTGATATTGATAAAAATGGTATTGTTAACGTTTCTGCTAAAGATTTAGGCACAAACAAAGAACAAAAAATTACAATCAAGAGTTCAGGTGGTCTTGCAGAAGACGAAATCGAACGCATGGTTAATGAAGCTAAAGAAAACGAAGAAGCAGATAAGGCACGTAAAGAAGAAGTTGATTTGAAGAATGAAGTTGATCAATTATTATTCTCAGTTGATAAAACTTTGGAAGAATTAAAAGGTAAAGTAACTGAAGAAGAAATTAAATCTGCTGAAGATGCTCGTGATGCTTTGAAGAAAGCTCAAGAAGATAACAATGTTGAAGATATGAAAGTTAAGAAAGATGAATTGAATAAAATTGTTCAAGACTTAACTGTTAAATTGTATCAACAAGCACAAGAAACTCAAGGTGAAGCTGGTGCTGAAGGCACGGCTAAAGACCCTAAAGATGAAACTGTCGATGGTGACTTCGAAGAAGTTAACCCTGAAGATAAGAAGTAATCTTTACTAAATTTTGAGTGTGATAGAAAGTCAAAGGCCTTTGGGACTTTGGCTTTTTATTTCAGGTTAGACATGTTATCCTATTTAGAGCAATAAAAACCAAAAAGGTTATTCGGAGGTACGGAATGGCAGAGAACAAAGATCCATATAATGTACTTGGTGTGACTAAGGATTCGTCACCTGAAGAAATAAAAAAAGCATATCGTAAGTTATCTAAACAATATCATCCGGATATTAATAAGGATGCTGGTGCCGAAGATAAATTTAAAGAAATCACTGAAGCATATGAAACAGTTGGTGATCCACAAAAGAAAGCTGAATACGATCAATATGGTTCAGCTGGGTCTCAAGGTGGTGCTTACCGAGGATTTGGTGGTCAAGGACAACAAGGTGGATTTGGCGGCGGTGGATTTGAAGATATTTTCAGTTCATTTTTCGGCGGTGGTGGTGCTTCCCAAGATCCAACCGCTCCACGAGCAGGTCGTGATTTGCAATACGAGATGACATTGACATTTAATGAAGGTGTTTTTGGTAAAGAATCAACAATTAAATACAATCGTAAAAGTCTATGTGCTACTTGTTCTGGTTCTGGAGCAAAACCTGGAACTTCTCCAATTACATGTCATAAATGTGGTGGTCGAGGTACTATCCAAGTTGAGCGTCGTACGCCACTTGGAAACATGATGACTGAACAAGAATGTGATGTTTGTCATGGTACTGGTAAAGAAATTAAAGAAAAATGTGATACATGTCATGGATCAGGCCATATTGATGAAAGACATGAAGTTAAAGTAACTGTCCCTGCTGGCGTTGAAGATGGACAACAGATGCGTCTTCAAGGACAAGGTGAATCTGGTGAAAACAGTGGACCTTATGGAGATTTATACATTATCTTTAGAGTTCAGGCCAGTGGCACATTTGACCGTGAAGGTCCTGATATTTACATTGATGTTCCAATTAGCTTTGTCCAAGCTGCATTGGGTGACGAAGTAACGGTTCCAACCGTTCATGGAGATGTAAAAATGAAGATTCCCGCTGGAACACAGACGGGAACGACTTTCAGATTACGTGATAAGGGTGCGCCTAAATTACATGGTAAGGGTAATGGTGATCAAGAAGTGACGGTTAATATTGAAACACCTCGTAATCTTAAAAAAGAACAAAAAGATGCTTTGAAAGAATTTGCTACAGCTAGCGGTAAAAACGTTGTTGGCGAAGGTAATTTATTTGATAAGTTAAAAGATCAATTTAAAAATAAGAAATAAAGTTAAAAATAGAATCGTCTTCTAAGATGATTCTATTTTTTTGTATGCGAACTGTAATTGTGTTTAGTAGCGTTGATTGTTATAATCAGAAGAGATAGAAACAAGAAAGTAGGACGCTATTAATGGATTTTGAAGAAATGCAAGATAGACAAAAACATATTCGAAACTTTTCGATTGTAGCACATATTGATCATGGAAAATCCACACTTGCGGATCGTATCCTCGAGATGACTGATACAGTTACTAAACGTGAGATGCAAAATCAATTACTCGATTCGATGGATCTTGAACGAGAACGTGGAATTACAATTAAATTAAATGCGGTTGAATTACATTATCTTGCTAAAGATGGTGAAACATATATCTTTCATTTAATTGATACACCAGGACATGTTGATTTCACTTATGAAGTTTCAAGGAGTTTGGCGGCATGTGAAGGTGCTGTACTTGTTGTAGACGCTGCTCAAGGTGTTGAAGCACAGACACTCGCAAACGTTTATTTAGCGATTGATGATGATTTGGAGATTTTACCAGTTATTAATAAAATTGACTTACCATCTGCTAATGTTGAAATGGTAAAAAAAGAAATTGAAGATGTTATCGGATTAGATGCCTCTGATGCCGTTCTGGCAAGTGCTAAAAATGGTATTGGTATTGAAGATATGCTGGAACAGATTGTAACGAAAATTCCTGCACCAAATGGTGATTTAAAAAAACCATTGAAAGCTTTAATTTTTGATTCAATCTATGATAGTTACCGTGGCGTTGTTTTGAGCATTCGGGTGGTTGACGGTGTTGTAAAACCTGGCGACACAATTGAATTAATGAATAGTAAGAAAAAATATGAAGTGACTGAAGTTGGGGTGATGTCACCCAAAGCAGTTAATCGTGATTTTTTAATGGCCGGAGATGTTGGGTATGTTACAGCGGCAATTAAAGATATTCGAGATACACGAGTTGGTGATACAGTAACTTCAGCTGATAATCCAGCAACTGAAGCACTAGATGGTTACCGTGCAATTAATCCTATGGTTTATTGTGGGTTATATCCCGTAGATAATTCAAAATATAATGAATTACGTGAGGCACTTGAAAGATTACAATTAAATGATGCTGCTTTACAGTTTGAACCAGAAACGTCACAAGCACTAGGATTTGGGTTCCGTTGTGGATTTTTAGGGTTATTACACATGGATGTTGTCCAAGAGCGGTTAGAACGTGAATCTGGGTTAGATTTGATTACAACGGCACCATCTGTAATTTATCATGTTGATTTAACTGATGGTGAGAAAATAATTGTTTCTAATCCTTCTGAAATGCCAGAACCATCATCAATTAAGCAAATTAACGAACCTTATGTGAAAGCAAGTATTATGGTACCTAATGAATATGTTGGAGCAGTCATGGAACTTTGTCAAAAAAAACGTGGTGTTTTTGAGACGATGGATTACTTAGATGAATTCCGTGTAAATATTATTTATCATATGCCTTTATCAGAAATTATCTTTGATTTCTTTGATAAATTAAAATCTAATACACGTGGATATGCATCCCTGGATTATGAAGAAGAGGGTTACCGTCCAAGTGATTTAATTAAAGTTGATATCTTGTTGAATGGTGAAGCAGTTGATGCATTGAGTTTTATTGTTCATCGTGATTTTTCTTTTGAACGTGGAAAAGGTATCGTTAATAAATTAAGATCATTAATTCCGCGTCAAATGTTTGAAATTCCAGTTCAAGCTGCTGCTGGCCAAAAAATTATTGCAAGAACAAATATTAAAGCATACCGTAAAGATGTTACAGCTAAATTGTATGGTGGAGATCGAACACGCCGTATGAAACTTTTGGAAAAACAAAAAGCTGGTAAGAAACGAATGAAACAAGTTGGTAATGTTGAGATTCCACAAGAAGCATTTATGGCAGTCTTGAAAATTGATGAAGATGAAGAATCTAAGAAAAAATAAGTAAAAACGACAACCGGAAAAGTCTGGTTGTCGTTTTTTTTATGATAAGTATGCTTCATTATTTTGCATGTAAACCATCTCATCGTATGAAATTTGTTCTCTTAACAGGTTGGCCGTTGCAGGGGTGATTAATTTTTGTTCTAATTGAAGTTGAACAAAATTATATTCTAATTGAAAGGCATTTATAAAAATATTATTTTGTAAGATAAGTTCAGTCTCATTTGAAAACATTCTTCTGTGTCTAACTGATAAAAATTGTCTAACCAAGGTAACGGCCATTGAATTGTCAACAGTGGTAATAGAGGTTAAATAAGTAATTGCTGCCTGATAACTAGATTCCTCCATTAAAATAAAGTCATCTTTTGTATTATTATAATATTTTTTGAAAGTATTTTTTTGATCTTCAGTAACCTGAGATAGCGCTTTTTTGCCTTTTTTAATAGCAAAATGTTTAAACAAATGAAGTGAATAGAATTTCAAATGCATTATGAGATGTTTAAGTGAAAATCCACGGGTTGATTGATAAGTTGTAGCAAGATACTTTTCGTACCAAGAACCATTTTTTTCAGAAACCTGACCACTCGATAATAATTCATGCAAAATATTTTCTTCAATTTCTTGTGTTTTTTCTAATAGGTCATAAAAATCACTCTTTTTAGGCCGTTTTAAAAAATTTTGTTGGTTATATAGTGTTTCAATTACTGTTTGTCTTTCTGGACTAGGAATATTTGTGACATTAAGTTGTTCAACAGTGTAAATAACCATCTTAGAACGAATTTCACCAATATTTTCTAAAATAGTAATCTCATTCTTTTTGGTGATTAAGTGCGGTAGAAGGAAAGTAGGGACTAACATGCTAATTAATATAACTAATGCAGCTATAAAAATGATTTCATTTCTCATAGGGAATTCAATTCCTGAAACTGTTACTAATGGTAATGAGTATGCCATTGATAGTGTAATTGTTCCGTGAATTCCACTTAGGGCAAATGTAAAATCGTCTTTTGTTGATAAATTTTTTAATAGACAGTGGGACCATAGAAAACGCATTAGTGTCATAATAAAGTAAATACCAATACTAATAGCAAGTAAAATTAGTGAATTAAATCCTGAGCTTTTTAATAAATCTGAGGTAACAGTAGGCAATGTTAAACCTAGAACTACAAAAACAAACCCATTTAAAGCATCTGTAAGTACTTTCCAAATACTACTTGATATAAATTGTAATTTAGTTGAAGATAGCCGTAAACGATCTTTTTGAACACCATGAATTAAACCGGCAGCAACGACTGCTAAAATACCTGAACAACCTAATTCTTCAGATATAAAATAAATTAAAAAAGGAGTTATTATTTCAATTGGAATCATAATTGCTGTATCTTCGATGTGCCAATTTAGTAATGTTAACCTTATTTTAACGAATACTAATCCTAAAAATGCACCAATTAAGAGTCCACCAAAAAATGATGTGCTAAAAGCACTTAGACCTTCGTTCATAGAAAAAGTACCTGAAGAGAAAGCAGTTAATGCTAAACTAAGACCAACAATACCAGATGCATCATTAAATAAGGATTCATTTTCCAATATATTCATCATTGACTCAGGAATCGGTAAATTTTTTGTCACTGAAGATACTGCTACTGTATCTGTGGGTGTGACAATCGCTGCTAACGCAAATGCTAAGGCAAGTGATAAATCAGGTAAGACTGAGTGAACTAAAAACCCAGTGACAATTATTGTTGTACCAACTAAAATGATGGCTAATGAAAGCGTCGTTAAAATGTTTCTAGCTAATGCTCTTCTAGATGTATTTTGGGCTTCATTGAAAATAATAGGTGCAACGATTATCATAAAAAATAATTCTGGGTTAAGTTCGAAGTGTTGAAAATTTGGTAATAAAGAAAGTGCTAATCCTATACCAATTTGATAAAAAGCTTGCGGAACTTTTGGAAACTTAACAGCAATCACATTTGCGATAACCACGCCACCAAGTAATAATAAGATAGCAGACAGTGAATCCATAGTATTGCCTCCAATAATTTTAATTTAGAATGGTGTCTATTTTAACACATGTCTAAATTTAACAACATAATAAAGGGCTAAGTTATCTAAAATAACTTAGCCTTTTATTAATTTATACGAATAAGTTAATAAGCATAACACCACCGAGCCCTGAAACAGAGACGACTGTTTCAAGAACGGTCCATGTTGCGAGTGTTTCTTTAACGGTTAAATCAAAATATTCTTTAATCATCCAGAAACCAGCATCGTTTACGTGAGAAGCAATTAAACTACCTGAACCAATGGCGATAACCATTAATGCAGGATCAACGCCTGAACCAGCTATTAAACCACTGACTAGACCGGCAGCTGTTAATGCAGCAACTGTTGCAGAACCAAGAGAAATTCTAAGAAGTGCAGCAATTAACCAGCCTAACAATAATGGTGATAACGATGAGGATTCAAACATTCTTGAGATAACATCTGCGACACCACCATCAACAAGAACTTGCTTAAATGCACCTCCACCACCAATGATTAAGAGTAACATTGCAATTTGTTTAATGGCAACTTCAAGAGAAGCCATAATATCTTTGACTGGGATCTTTCGGGCAATACCCATTGAATAGATAGCGAACAGAAGGGAGAGAAGCATTGCAACGCCAGGAGACCCAACGAACATGAAAAAGGAATCTATAGAGTTAGGGTTCTTTGGTGTTATCCCTTTATTAACAATCATGTCGTAAACTGTTGAAATGGCCATAATTACAACGGGAAATAAAGATGTCAAAGTGCTCATTGCAAAACTAGGTGTATCTTCAAGTTTAAATTCTTTTTGTGTTCCTAATGCGCTTAAATTTCCTTTTTGCTTAAATGCAGAAGGAATATATTTTTTTGCAACCATAGCGAAAAGTGGACCGGCAATCAATGTTACCGGAATAGCTAATAGTAATCCGTAAATAAGAACCATCCCTACATTGGCATTTAGTGCTGATGCAATTGCAGTTGGGGCGGGGTGAGGTGGTAAAAAGCCATGAGTAACTGAAAGTGCAGCTGCCATGGGAATCCCAAGATATAAAACTGAAATTCCTAATTCCGTAGCAATCGCAAAAACGATTGGAATCAATAAAACAATACCAACTTCGAAAAATAATGCAATACCAATAATGAATGATGCAAGTACGACTGCTAATTGAATCCATTTTCGACCAAATCGGTTAATTAAAGTAGTCGCAATCCGATAAGCACCACCTGAATCAGCAACCAGTTTACCTAGCATAGCACCAAAACCGAAGACTAAGGATAAATGACCTAATTGACTACCAATACCATTTTCGATAGAAGTCGTGATTTTATCTAAAGGCATCCCTAATCCAATGGCAACAACAAATGATGTGATAATTAATGAAACAAATGTATTTAATTTAAATTTAATGATTAATAAAAGTAAAAAGAGAATCCCAATAAAAACAATTAAAAGTGGCATAGTAACTTTCCCCCAATGAAACTAGATTTGATGATAATGTTTCCGCTGGAAATCAGCAATATTTTTATATTCAGTGCTTAATGACCTACTTACTCGAACAAATATAGGTAATAGTTCACGATATACTTCAAAGTTTTCTTTTTGTGGTTGGTGGACATGCATGGAACCAATCATATTTTCAACAGCAGATAGATCAGCAATTAAATGTAAACTTTGCATTCCTAAGACTGCTGCGCCAAGACAAGAACTTTCAAAACTTTCAGGAATTGTAACTTCTTGTTCAAAAATATCGGCTAATAATTGTCGCCATAAAGATGATTGGGCAAAACCACCTGTTGCTTGGATTCTAGTGGGTTTCCCAGCAATTTCAGTTAGTGCTAACATGACCATGTCTAAATTGAAAACGATCCCTTCAAGTACAGCTCGAGCCATATGCGCACGTGTATGTTGACGTGTTAAACCAAAGAATGAACCTCTAGCATTAGCATCCCAGAGTGGTGCCCGTTCGCCACCAAGATAGGGGTGGAAGAGGAGTCCATCGGAACCGGCAGGAACCTTTTCTGCAATTTGAGTGATGACTTCATAGGGATCAATTTTCATTTGTTCAGCAGTAATTTTTTCGGGTGTAAATATCTCATCGCGTAACCAGCGGAAGACGATACCGCCATTGTTAACTGGCCCACCAATGACCCATTTATTTTTGGCGAGCGCATAACAGAATAGTCTACCTTTAGGATCTGTAACAGGGTGATCGATAACCATTCTAACGGCACCACTCGTACCAATTGTGACAGCCGCAACACCTGGTTCGATAGCATTAACACCAAGGTTTGATAGAACACCATCACTTGCACCAACAATAAAAGGAACATCACGTTGGATACCAGTTATTTTAGAAAATTCAGTGTTTAGTCCGGATAGTTGGTAAGTTGTTTCAACTAGTTCTGGTAACTGTTCAGGTGTAACACCAGTTACAGATAATGCTTGCTTATCCCAATCTAAATTAAAAATATTGAATAAACCTGTAGCTGATGCTAAAGAATGATCAATAACAAGTCGATCAAATAATTGATATAAAATATAATCTTTAATACCAACAAAATAGGCTGCCTGATTAAATAAATCTGGTTTATCATTCTTTAACCAAATTAATTTTGATAATGGTGACATAGGATGAATAGGTGTTCCAGTTTTGAGATAAATTTCATGACCAACACCTGATTCAATTAAATCATCACTCCACTTGCTAGCTCTGTTATCAGCCCAAGTAATCGATCTAGTTAACGGTTTATGATTTTTATCAAGTAGAATTAAACTATGCATGGCTGCTGAAAATGAAACGCCTTTTAAATCAGTGGGGCGTAAGTTCGCTTTTTTATTGACCTCAGTGATTGCTTTTGTTACAGCAGCATAAATTTCATCAGGATCTTGTTCAGCCATCCCATTTTCTTCTTGATAAAGTGGGTAACCAATATTAGCGTATTCAATTACGGTACCTTTAAGATCGTATAAAACTGCTTTCGTGCTTGTTGTTCCAATATCAACACCGATTATATATGGCATAGTGATCTCCCTTGAATAAATAGTAGTATGAATAATAAAGCTCATTAAAATTACAGTTAACGCTTACATTATCGTCTTTGAGTAAACTTAAAGCAACTATCTTTACTTATTTAAAATTTGATAATAAAGGATAGAATGCTGCTAAAATTAAAAAAAAGGAAAGAATAATGATTAGAATAGTTTGACGGCGATTACCATGATGTAAGAATAAGTTTAAACATGAGGTAACAGCAATGTAACTACCAAGTATCATCAAAAAGATAAATGTATCTGTAATAGGATTTAAAATAATAAGCGAAAAAAGTCCCAGTATCAATAGCCAGTTACGACTATTTTTTTCCCAGGCTAACGAGCCAAAAAAAAGTGACTTATATGAAAATTTTCGACGTTTTTTTTTCGTAAATGTAGAAATATAAATAATAGTGGTCATGATAAACCAAATGGAAAGAATGAATGGACCGAGATATTGCATAAGTAAACTCCGTTAAATTTAATTTTTTGAAAATAAAGTTGATAAACGTGTCATAAAAGTCGATAAGAATCTTTCGGTTTCAACGGCAACAGCGACAACCGTTGTTGCTTGATTTGAATTTAGGCGTGTCTCGTCACCGATTGTACGTCCAGAAAAAGGCGCTTCTGTGTCAACTTTCATATTGATAGGTAAAGTAGTAACTAAAGATGCATCTATAGCAACGGCAACAGCTAAGGGGTCATGCAAAGCACAGCCGTCTAAATTTGTTTTTAGGTTTGCATAGGCGTTAATATAGTAATCAACAATATCGGCGAAAGCTCGACTTGATGGACTGTCAATTTCACGCCATAGCTCTGTTTCTTTTTTTGTTAAAAGTGTTTTAAGTGTTACGTCTAGACCTACCATTGTAATAGGCAATTTACTTTGGAATACTTCATTTGCGGCTTCTGGATCTTGATTAATATTTGCTTCAGCAACGGCAGTTACATTTCCAGGGATTGTTAAAGCACCACCCATTAAAACGACTTTACCAATTAATGTTTCAATTTTAGGATCTTTTTTTATGGCTAATGATAAGTTCGTTAATGGACCAGTAGGCACAATAATTAAATCTGATTGAAATTCATGTGCAGAATCGATAATAAAATCGATTCCAGATTCTGAGGCGTATGGTCGGCTTGATTTAGGGATTTTTATGTCACCTAAACCATTCATACCATGTATTTCTTGGCTTATTTCTAAAGTATCAAAAGATTGAGTCGTGATTGAATGTTTCTCACCAAGATAAACTGGAATATTTGATTCACCTAATAAATTAAGTAAGTTCAAACTGTTTTGAACACCAGCTAGCATTTGCAGGTTACCGTAAGAACCTACAATACCAATTAAATCAATTTCGGTACTAGCGAGAGCATAGGCAATAGCCAATGCATCGTCAATACCAGTGTCTAAATCCAAAATCATTTTCTTTCTTCCCATAAATAAAACCTCCCCAATATTTTAATAACCTTAGTTTACCAAAAAAAGCGATAAATTGTTATCGTTTTCCTCTTTAATTAATGCATGAATGAATGCAATGCTTTATAATAAACTTTGAGAACTAAACAAAATTTGATGTAATTTAAATTTATTTAAAATATGAGGTGATAGTATGGCACAAGAAACATTGTTTGATTATTTAAAGAAGGAATTACCAAAAATTGATTTTGATGGTGATATTGTATTAGATTGGCAGAAAAAGGATCATACATTTACAGTAGATCTCACATTTTATGCTGAGAATAAGTCACAACAAGCAATTCTTGATATTGAAGGTGTTAACTCAGAATTACCCATTATTTCATTTGGGGATGCTATATTACTCTATGATGAAGAACGTTTTGACTCAAAGGAAGTTGAAAAAGAGTATTTAACAACATTACCCTTTCAAGGGAAATCGGGTTGGGAACGCTCAGAGGCAGCAGCATTTATTAACTATTTACAAATTGTACTAGACAATGGTCAAAGTGATTTATTAGATTTTTTGAATGATGATGATGCTGAATTCTTTGAACTAAGTTGGTCAGCTAGCGATTTTGAAAAAATTCAAAAAGCACAAGGTACAGAAAAAAGTATGCGATTAATTTATCCAAAATTTTAGGAGGATTTCAATTTGAAATGGACAGAAGTAAGTATCTCAACAAGTAGTGAAGCTGTAGAAGCGGTTTCTAATATTTTAATTGAAAGTGGTGCTGAAGGTGTCCAAATTGATGATTCAAAAGATTTTGAAAAATTAATGCAGGGTAATTTAGACGGGAACGATTTTACATCTGTTGAGCACCAAAATGATGGAGCAAAGATTTCTGCTTTTTTCCCAGAAACTATTTTTATTCCTGAAATATTGCCAACTATACAGAGTAGGGTTAATCAATTAGCTGATTTTGGACTTAATCCGGGACGTGGTCTGATTGAATTGAATGAAGTGGATGACCAAGGTTGGGGATTGGAATGGCAACAATACTACCATCCGGTTAGAGTTACCCGATTCCTAACAATAGTACCAAGTTGGGAGAAATATCAGGTGGTCCAACCTGATGAAAAAGTGATACGTTTAGACCCTGGTAAAGCATTCGGTACAGGAACACATCCCACAACCCGGCTAGCTTTGGTAGCACTAGAGCAAGTAATACGTGGAAATGAATCTATGATTGATGTTGGAACAGGTTCAGGTGTTTTAAGTATTGCTGCAAAACATCTTGGTGTTGGTCATATTGATGCGTATGATTTGGACGATATTGCAGTAGATGCTGCCGTATTAAATTTCAACTTAAATCCAATTGCAAATCAGATACATGTAGCAGCTAATGATTTACTAAATGGTATTGATAATAAGGTTGATTTAATTGTGGCTAATATTTTGTCCGAAATTATTGTACCGTTAATTCCGCAAGCTAGAAGAAATTTAAATCCAGGTGGCCATTTTGTGACATCTGGGATTATTGCAGATAAAGTCGATTTAATCAAGGAGTCACTGGTAACTGGTGGATTTGAAATACAACAGATTTTAAATATGGGTGACTGGTTCTCAATTATTGCAGTTAAAATGGATTTGGAAGGTTAGGTAGTAAAGATGCAGAGATATTTTTTGAAATCTGATGAGTTAATTTTAACAGATGAGGATTTTCATCATGCAATTAAAGTTATGCGTTTGGCTGTTGGTGATCAAGTTGAACTCGTTAAGCAATCAACAGAGGTTGTTGTTGCAAAGATGAAACAGGTTACTGAAAGTTCAGCTACTTTTGATTATCAAAAAACAGTAGAAACATTAGTTGAGTTGCCAGTAGAAGTAACAATTGCGTCGGCTCTTTCAAAAAAAGATAAGGCAGACTGGATTGTACAAAAAGGTACAGAAATGGGGGCTGCCCATTTTATATTTTTTAATAGTGATTTTTCTATTGCAAAATGGGATCAAAAAAAGCAGGCTAAAAAAATTGAACGTTTACAAAAAATTGCTAAGGGTGCTGCAGAACAAGCACATCGAACTAAAATTCCAACGATTTCATACGCTAAAAAAATTGATGAGATATTTCAACAATCTTATGATATTCAGATTGTTGCATATGAAGAATCTGCTAAACAAGGTGAGGTTAGCCAACTAAAAAAATCATTTGATTTGATTGAACCTAATCAAAATATGATTGCGGTATTTGGTTCAGAGGGTGGTATTTCAAAATCAGAAATTGATAAGTTAGCTACGGCTGGTTATCAAAAGGTAGGCTTAGGACCTAGAATTTTACGTGCAGAGACTGCTCCGTTATACTTATTAGCGAGCCTTTCATTTGTTAGTGAATTAAGTTAAGTAAGGCATGAGAAAACGAAATGAGGAAATATTTTTGAAAAATTTTCTAAGCATAACAGCTGCATGGTACTTAACGGTAAGTATTGCCATCGGAATTGTGGTCCCGATGGTACTGACCTTAGTTAATGCAAACGATGTTATAAAAATTGGTGTTTCTTTATTTATAGTAAATGTCATTTTTTCTATCATTATTGGTGTTATTATTGGTAGAAATGATCATAGTTTGATTTTTAACTTTTTCTTTCCAGTTATTTTTGCAATAGGTGTGTTGTGCCATTTATTTCAAAGTACCACTATCTTTTTTGCAATTATTTATCTTTGTTTATCATTATTAACATGGGGAATTTCAAAAAAATAATACAAATACTTTATGAATACATGAGTACGCGGACTGCATTATGGAATCGCGTATTTTTATTTTATATAAAAAGAGGTGTGTAGATATGACAAAAGAAGAAATGTGGAGTGCTAGAGACGTTTTGGAAATCGTTGAAAGCTATATGAATGAAGAACACGTTGCATTTGTACAAAAAGCATGTGATTTTGCTACCTATGTTCATAAGAATCAATATCGTAAGTCTGGCGAACCATATATAATGCACCCAATACAAGTTGCTGGTATTCTTGCAGAATTAAAAATGGATCCGGAGACTGTTAGTGCAGGATTTTTACATGATGTTGTTGAAGACACACCAGTTACTTTAGGTGATGTAGGCGAACTTTTTGGTAAAGATGTGCAAGTAATTGTTGATGGTGTAACAAAATTAGGTCAAATTCAATATAAATCTCATCAAGAGCAATTAGCTGAAAATCATCGTAAATTATTGTTAGCGATGTCTAAAGATTTACGTGTTATTATTGTGAAATTAGCAGATAGGTTACATAATATGCGTACGTTAAAACACTTACGTCCAGATAAGCAACGACGAATTGCAAATGAAACGTTAGAAATATATGCACCATTGGCAGACCGTTTAGGTATTAGTACGATTAAGTGGGAATTAGAAGATAGTTCATTACGTTACCTGAACCCCCAACAATACTATCGAATTGTTCATTTGATGAATTCTAAACGTGAAGAACGTGAGGCTTATATTTCTGGAGCTATTGAAGAAATAAAAGTTTCCATTAGTGATTTAAAAGTTTCAAGCGAAATTTATGGGCGACCAAAGCATTTGTATTCCGTCTATAAAAAGATGAAAGACCAACATAAACAATTCTCTCAAATTTATGACCTCCTGGCTGTTAGAGTAATTGTTGGATCAATTAAAGATTGTTATGCGGTACTTGGGGCAATACATTCTAGATGGAAACCGATGCCTGGAAGATTTAAAGACTATATTGCGATTCCAAAGGCTAACTTGTACCAGTCTCTGCATACAACTGTTGTCGGACCAGAGGGACGTCCTTTTGAAGTTCAAATTAGAACAAAAGAGATGCATGAAATAGCTGAATTTGGTGTAGCAGCACATTGGGCTTACAAAGAAGGTGTGAAAGAGAAAGTTCAGCAAGATGACGCGGGTACAAAATTAAATTGGTTTAAAGAAATTATTGAATTACAAGATGAGACTGATGATGCTTCTGCTTTTATGGAAAGTGTTAAAGGCGATATCTTTGGTGATCGCGTTTATGTCTTCACACCTAAAGGTGATGTTTTTGAATTACCCAAAGGTGCAGGACCACTTGATATGGCCTACAGTATTCATACTGAAATTGGACATCATACAACGGGTGCAAAAGTTAACGGAAAGATTGTGCCATTAGATTATCAAGTCAAAAATGGAGACATTGTTGATATCTTAACTAGTAAAAGTTCAATAGGACCAAGCCGTGATTGGGTTAATTTGGTGCATACAAATAAAGCTAGAAATAAAATTAAACACTTCTTCAAACTACAAGATCGTGTTGCTAATGCAGCTAAGGGTGAAGACTTGTTGACGATGCAATTAATTGATTTAGGATTTGATCCTAAAAAAGTCATTACAAAAGAAAATATGAAGCAGCTTTTGGATAAAAGACAATTGTCTGAATCAGATGACTTGTATGCTGCAATTGGATTTGGAGAGGTAGCAACGTTAGGTGTTGCCAATGCTTTAACGGAAGATATTCGCTCTAAAGAAGAAGAAGTTCGACAGGTTAATGAGCAGAAGGCAATCCTTGAAGAACATAAAGAAATGAAAAAACCAGATGTATCTGAAAAAAATCGTAAAAGTAGCCATGATGGTGGTGTTGTAATTGATGGCGTCGATAACTTACTTGTTCGATTAAGTCATTGCTGTAATCCTATTCCAGGAGATGACATTATTGGTTATATTACAAAGGGGCGTGGTGTTTCAGTTCATAGAACTGAATGTCCTAATGTTATTAAAGCTGAAGAGTCCGGGGAAAGAATTATTAGTGTTAAATGGGATAAAACCATGGATGATAAATCTAATTATCAATCTGATTTGGAAATCCAAGGGTACAATCGTTCTGGACTTTTGAATGATATTTTACAATCATTGAATAATACAACTAAGCAATTAAGCTCAGTTAATGGCCGTGTTGATAATAATAAAATTGCGACAATGGATGTTTCAGTTGGCGTAAAAGATATTGTTCAATTAGAAAGAATTATGGAAACTTTGAAAAGTGTTGAAGACGTTTATGCTGTTAAAAGGAAAATTCATTAATTTTCTAATGGAGGTACTAAAGAAGTGAAAATTGTTGTTCAACGTGTTAAAAAGGCAAGTGTTTCGGTAAATGGTCAGGTATTAAATCAGATTAATGTAGGATATCTCTTATTGGTGGGATTTAAGACGGGTGATACATCTACTGAGATAGATTATATGGTAAAAAAAATCTCTAATTCCAGATTATTTGAAGATGATATGGGAAAAATGAATTTAAGTATTCAAGAAATAAATGGAGAAATTCTATCTATTTCACAATTTACTTTGTACGCGTCAACAAAAAAAGGGAATAGACCAAGCTTTACAGATTCTGAAGAACCTAATTTAGCTGAGGAACATTATGATGAATTTAATCAAAAATTGGCTGAAATAGTAACTATTGTTAAACCAGGTCAATTTGGATCAGATATGGATGTTGAACTTATAAATGATGGACCAGTAACAATTATTTTTGATACAGAGAAAAAATAAAGGATGTATTAGAATCAACTCTAATACATCTTTTTGGTGTAAAGAATATTTGGAGGGTATAAAATGATAAATAATTATTTTTGGGACTTTGATGGGACGCTTTTTGATACTTATCCTGAGATGGTTAAGGCATTTCAAGAAGCGTTACGTTTACAAAATGTAATTGCGACTAGAACAGAAATTTATAAAATTATGCGAGAAAAATCTGTTAGACAAGCAATTCAAATTTATCAAGAAACAAATTTGAATTTAGATGTTGAACAATTGAGGGTAAGCTATGATGATTTAGAAAGACAGAGTCAAAAAAATACAAAATTATTTCCTGGTGCAAAAGAAGTTTGTAAATGGGTGGTTGATAATGGTGGGCAAAACTTTTTATTAACCCATAGGGATCAAAGCGCAATTGATATGCTTAGGGAAACACATATTATTCATTTGTTTTCAGATTTTGTTACTTCAGATCAAAAATTTCCAAGGAAACCTAATCCAGCGTCACTTAATTATCTTGTAGAAAAAAATGCAGTTGATTACCAGAAAGCAGCAATGATTGGTGATCGGGAGTTGGATATTGCTGCAGGGCATAATGCAGGTATGAAGGGATATTTATTTGATTTTGATCAAATGATTTCAACAGTTGAAAAACCAGATAAGCGTGTATTGAAATTAATTGATTTAATACAAAAATAAGACAATGATTAACTATCATTGTCTTATTTATTTTGGATATAATTTGTTAAACCTTCAACGACTGATTTTGCTGTTTTTTCTTGAAAGCTGCTACTTTGGATTAACTTAAAGTCATATTTTGTATTAATGTACCCTAATTCTAGTAAGACGGATGGTTGTGTATTATCTCTTAGAACAAGAAAATCGCCAAATTCCGTTCCACGATTATCAAGACCGGTATCGTTTAATTCGGCATTTATTGAATTTGCAAGTGCTAAATCAGCTGTCTTATTATAGTAGTAACTTGTTAAACCAGTTGCTTCATCATCATTAGGCGATGAATCAAAATGGAAACTAATAAATGCATCTGCATTATTTGATTCTGCAAGTTTAGCGCGTGGGGCTAAATCTACATACGAATCAGAGTCTCGTGTTAAAATCACATTGGCGCCACGTTTCTTAAGAAGATAAGCTACTTTTTTTACAATTTGAAGCGTGTAGATTTTTTCTTGTTTATCTTTGATTGAAAGTGCACCTGAATCGTTACCGCCATGTCCGGGATCTAAAACAATCGTTGCTTCAGATAATTTAGTCACTTTGGCATTTTTTTTAGAAAGAATCCAGTTTGCTACCCAACCTTTTTTAGTATTTGGCAAACTTACGTATGACCAATTATTTTTTTCTCGAATAATTGTAATACGCTCACCTTTTTTAAGAGTGTCTAACACTTTATTTGACGTACTTGGGCCGGTACGTACATTAATATTGTCAGATGTAACAACAGTTTCTTTTAAATAAGTTGTCGTTTTTACAATACCTAAACATAGGGTACAAAAAATGATGATTAATAAAATGACTCTTGGCCAGTTTATGCTGAATCCATGTTTTCTCTTTGTTGACATTTATGTACTCCTTTAACTATAGATATTGAATCTAAATAATAGTATACCAAATATTTGTTCAATAGTAAGAATCAAATTTAATAATATTGTAAGTTAAGCTGTACTTGACTTTAGAGAGTTACTCGAGTAACTTTATAATTAATAAAATATTAAAACCGATGAAAAAGAAATTAAGTTAGTTAAATGTGTAGAGAGTGAATAATTTGCTGAAATATTCACCATTTTTGCTAACCGAAAGACACTTTTGAGGTGCGTGTGGTTAAATCACATGTCGTTTAAGTTGCGTTAAGCTATTAGTAAAAAATTAAGGTGGTACCGTGCAAAAGCACCCTTGTCGTATTTAGATGAGGGTGCTTTTTTGTATATAATGCCACAAATAGGAGGATTTATAATGAAATTTCAACGCCCCAAAGGAACAGCAGATATAATCCCAGCAGATTCAAAAAAATGGCAATATATTGAAGAGACCGCTAGAAATATATTCTCAAGTTACCAATATGATGAAATTAGAACGCCACTTTTTGAACATTTTGAGGTTTTTTCAAGAACTTCAGGTGATACTTCTGATATTGTAACTAAAGAAATGTATGATTTTAAAGATAAAGGTGACCGCCATATAACACTTCGTCCTGAAGGAACAGCTGGAGTTGTTAGAGCGTATGTTGAAAATAAACTTTATGGCCCAGAAATTCAAAAGCCATTTAAAACGTATTATATTGGACCAATGTTTCGTTATGAAAGACCTCAATCTGGACGCTTACGTCAATTTCATCAAATTGGAGTTGAAGCCTTTGGGGTTGATAATCCAACACTTGATGTTGAAGTTATGGCAATGGCAATTGATTTCTTATCAAAATTTGGGTTAACAAATTTAAAATTAGCTATTAATACTTTGGGAGATAATGATAGTCGTGATAATTATCGTGACGCATTGGTTGTATATTTACGTCCCTTCGCTGATCAATTAAGTGATGATTCAAAAGCACGTTTAGAAAAAAATCCACTACGCGTTTTGGATAGTAAAGATAAAGGTGATCAAGAAATTGTTAAAAATGCACCATCAATTCTAGATTACCTTAGTGAAGAGTCACAGGCTCATTTTAACCAAGTAAAAGTGTTACTTGATGCATTGGAAATTCCATATGAAGTTGATTCAACAATGGTTCGTGGACTTGATTATTATAACCATACCATTTTCGAAATTATGTCTGATTCAAAAGCATTTGGTGGGAAATTTACGACCATTTGTGCTGGTGGACGATATAATGGCCTTGTTGAGCAATTAGGTGGTCCTGAAACACCAGGGATTGGTTTTGGTTTGGGGATTGAAAGATTATTATTAGTTCTTGAAGCTGAAGATGCAAAATTACCCGTTGAACAAAGTTTAGATGTTTATGTTGTTGGTATTGGTGAAGAAACGAATACTGAAACACTAAAACTCGTGCAATCAATGCGTAAGGCAGGTTATTCAATTGAAAGAGATTATTTAAATCGTAAACCAAAAGGTCAATTTAAATCTGCTAATCGTATGAATGCTCATTTTGTTATGACTTTAGGTGAGAGCGAACTAGAAACACAAACTTTGAATTTTAAAAATATGAAAACAAGTCAAGAAATTATATTAAAATTAGAAGATGTATATACTGATTTTTCGAAAGTATATGAAGAGGCATTAAAATTAGAAATGGAGGCTGATGGAGAATGAAAAGAACAACATACAATGGCTTAGTTGATGAAACTTTTATTGGTCAAACAGTTACATTAAAGGGATGGGTACAAAAAAGACGCGATTTAGGAAATTTAATTTTTATTGATTTACGTGATCGTGAGGGCATTGTTCAACTGGTTTTTAGTCAAGAATTTGATTCCGAAGCTTTAAAGATTGCTGAAGAGTTACGTAATGAATTTGTTGTTGAGGTTGCAGGACAAGTGACACAACGAGATGCTAAAGCAATCAACCCAAGAATGAAAACGGGTAAGATTGAAGTTGAAGTTCATAATGCAGTTATTTTGAATAAAGCAAAAACACCGCCATTTGAAATACAAGATGATATTAATGTTGTAGATGATACAAGATTAAAATATCGTTATTTAGACTTACGTCGTCCTGAAATGCAAAAATCATTGATGATTCGTAGCCGTATTACACAATCTGTTCACAGCTACTTAGATAATCAAAATTTTATTGATATTGAAACACCATATTTAACAAAATCAACACCTGAAGGGGCTCGTGACTATCTTGTACCTTCCCGTGTCTATCCTGGGCATTTTTATGCATTACCACAATCACCTCAATTATTTAAGCAATTATTGATGAATGCCGGATTTGATCGTTACTACCAAATTGCTCGTTGTTTTAGAGACGAAGATTTGCGTGGTGACCGTCAACCTGAATTTACGCAAATAGATTTAGAAACATCATTTATGTCTGCTGAAGAAATTCAAGATTTAACAGAAGGTTTATTAAAACGTGTAATGAAAGATACTTTAAATATTGACCTCGAATTACCATTACAACGTATGACTTGGAATGAATCAATGGCAAGATATGGTTCTGAAAAACCGGATATTAGATTTGATATGGAATTAAAAGATATGTCTGCTGCAGTTAAAGATATTGATTTTAAAGTATTTACTAATACTTTAGACAATGGTGGACTTGTTAATGCTATTGCGATTCCTGGTGGTGCCGATAAGTATTCACGCAAAGCGATTGATGCTAAAACGGCTTATATTGAACGTTTTGGTGCTAAAGGGTTAGCTTGGGTAAAAGTAACTGAAGAAGGATTTAGTGGCCCAATTGCTAAATTTTTAAATGATCATGTTGATGCAATTAAAGAAGCTGCTGGTGCAAATGTCGGAGATTTAATTTTGTTTGTTGCTGACAAAGCAAGTGTTGTTCGTGCATCATTAGGTTACTTACGTAATGATATTGCCAAAGAGATGGATATGATTGATGAAAATAGATTCGCCTTCCTTTGGGTTGTTGATTGGCCATTATTTGAATACAGTGAAGACTTTGACAAATTTATTGCTGCGCATCATCCTTTTACTATGCCAAATGAAGAAGATATTCACTTACTTGATGAAAATCCACATGAAGCACATGCACAAAGTTATGATATTATTTTGAATGGTTATGAATTGGGTGGTGGGTCAATCCGTATTCATAAACGCGATATTCAAGAAAAAATGTTTAAGGCTTTAGGATTTACTAAAGAAAGTGCGGAAGAACAATTTGGATTTTTCCTAGATGCACTTGATTATGGATTCCCACCACATGGTGGATTGGCTATTGGGTTAGACAGATTTGCTATGTTATTGGCAAAGAAAGATAACATTCGCGAAGTTATCGCGTTCCCTAAAAATTCAAAAGCATCAGAGCCATTGACGAATGCGCCTAGTCTAGTTGCAAGTAAGCAATTAGATGAATTATCGTTAAAAGTTGAAGAAAATAAATTAAAATAGACGTTTAAAAGACTAATGATTAAACTCATTAGTCTTTTTTAGGCATAAAAATATCAATATTATGTTAAGTGATTTATTATTATCATATATTAAGAGGGGGAATGATGATAATGAGTGAAAAAGCAATATTCGCTGGTGGTTGTTTTTGGTGCATGGTTGAACCGTTTGAAGAACAAGCAGGAATTTTAAATGTCGTATCTGGATATACAGGAGGACACACTAAAAATCCAACATATGAAGATGTTGTATCTGAAACAACGGGGCATACTGAGGCAGTTGAGATAACATTTGACCCTAAAAAAATTAATTACGCTCAGCTTGTTGAGATATATTGGCAACAAACAGATCCAACTGATGCGATGGGGCAATTTCAAGATAGGGGTAGTTCATATCGCCCAGTGATTTATACACTAAATGATGAGCAAAGAAAAATTGCGGAAACTTCAAGACAACTATTGATTGATAGTCATAGATTCAAAGAACCAATTGTTACAACTATAGAAGATGCAGGTCCATTTTATGCTGCTGAGGATTATCATCAAGAGTTTTATAAAAAGAATCCAAGAAGATTTGCTATGGAAGAAAACGGTGGTCGGAATCAATTTAAACAATCTGTCTGGAAATCTAAATAAGTTAAAAGAGTCTTTTCGAATGAATTTTGAAAAGACTCTTTTTGTATAGATTAAGATTTACTTGATAAGTAAATGTCTAACTGTATCTGACCGTAATGAATGGTATAATATTCGTAACTTGTTAAAATGAAATGTGAGGTTTTTTGATCATGGACGATCTGCAACAAATTTTTAAGAAACATTCATACGCGGCCAAAGCTTCAACAGCATTTATATATGCGATATTAGTTTCGGTTGCGATGAACTTTTTTTGGACACCAGGAAAAATATATGCCTCTGGTATTACGGGGTTAGCGCAATTAGTAGCAACCCTCCTTAGTCGATATGCACCATTTCAAATATCGACTGCGTTACTCTTATTTCTTTTAAATGTACCAATGTTCATTTTGGCTTGGAATAAAATTGGTCACCGTTTTACTGTGTTTACTTTTTTAGCAGTTGTATTTTCAAGTATTATGATCAAAGCAATTACGCCAGTAACGTTAACAACGGATCCTATTATTTGCGCGATATTTGGTGGAGCTGTTAATGGATTTGGTACTGGATTAGCGCTTAGAAATGGAATTTCAACTGGTGGATTAGATATTATTGGCTTAACAATTAAAAAGAAAACAGGTAAAAGTATTGGAACTATTAATATTATTTTTAATGCTTTTATTGTTCTAGCAGCCGGTTTTATTTATGGTTGGCCCTATGCTTTTTATTCTGCATTGGGATTATTTGTTAATGCTAGAGTCATGGATATGGTTTATACAAGACAACAAAAAATGCAAGTTATGATTGTGACGAGTCGTCCTAAGAGTGTGATTGATTCAATACAAAATCATATGCGTCGTGGAATCACAATTGTTAACGATGTTGAGGGTGCTTACCATCATGATGATAAGACACTTTTAATTACCGTTATTTCAAGATATGAACAAAATGAATTACATGATGCAATGGAAGAGTCAGACCCGGTCGCATTTGTTAGTATCTCAGAAAACGTTCAGATATGGGGACGTTTTTATGAGCAAGCATTATAAATAAAACTAAAGGATTAATAAGTTATGCAAATTAAAAAGATAATCTACTTATTTCTCATCAGACTATTTTCGTTACTGAATTTCTCTAAAAAAAGTACTAATATCAGCTATTTAATGAGTTTCGGTGGTAATAGTGACTTCATTCGGAAATTAAATCAAAGATGTTTAGATAATAATCAACATTTAATCATTTTTTATCGACCTTCTATGAAGTTAGAAATTAAGAATATCGAAGACTTAAATATTGAAACCAAAATATTTACTGAAAATATTTCTTTCGTATTAAATTTAATTCCTCTGATTTCTAAGAGTAACTTAATTTTTGTCGATAATTATTTTGCTTTTTTAGCCACAATGCATACAAAAAAAACAACCAAAATTGTTCAACTTTGGCATGCAAATGGGGCAATTAAATCATTTGGTTGGGATGAGCCTAAAACAGCTGATCGATCGGCTGAAGATAAAAAACGATTTCAATCTGTCTATAATCAATTTGATGATTTTATTGTAGCGTCAGCTAAAATGGGGTCAGTATTTAAGAAAAGTTATCATGTTTCTGATGATCACATTTTAGAACTTGGATACCCTGCTACAGATAAATTTAAAGATAGCAATTGGATAAAATTAACAAAAAAAAATATTTTTAGTAGCCACCCAGACTTAATTAAGAAAAAAATTATTTTATACGCACCAACATATAGAGAAGATATAAATGGGGAAGTTATATTAGAAATACCAGATGATTTTTCTAATATTCAAGAATTATTAAATGATGAAACTAAGTTAATTATTAAATTACATCCGCATTTAAAGGACAAAGAGCTTGCCTTTAAAAAATTATTATCTAAGAATAATGATATTTTATGGGTGGATGAATACACAACTGGAGAATTGTTGGTCATCACAAATTGTTTAATTACAGATTATTCATCGGTTATTTTTGATTTCAGTTTATTGCCAAACGCTGAACGAGTTTTATTCTATTGTTTTGATTTAAAGAATTATGAAAGTAGTATTGGGATTCAATCGGATTTTAATAACTGGGTACCAGGACCGATTGTGCAAACAATGAGTGAACTAGTTGCTACTTATAAAGAATTCAAAAATAGTGATAGACAATTAGCAACATTTAATTTATTATGGAATACATCTAATGATGGGCATGCGACAGAGCGTGTTCTAGATTATTATTTTACTTAAATAAGGAGCGTCAATACATTGAAAAAAGTTATTTCAATTATAAAAGAACAATTTGAAAATTTACCAATTATATTTCGAGTTTCAAAATATGAAGATCGAGCAAGTTACCAAAGTCATTATTTAGGAATTGCATGGGAGTTTTTAAACCCAATGATTCAAATTGGTATTTACTATCTTGTTTTCGGTGTTGCCTTGCACGCTGGACAACAGATAGATGGGGTTAATTATTTTGCTTGGATGATGGTGGGTATCGCCCCATGGTTGTTTATGAATTCTAGTGTACTTGGTATGTCTCGTAGTGTTTATGAAAAAGTTGGATTAGTTGCTAAAATGAAATTTCCGGTTAGCGTACTACCAACAATTCGTATGGTCAGTCAAATGACTGCGTATTGGGTTATGTTCGGTTTTAGTATTATTGTTTTATTATTATCAGGTGTAACGCCCACTTTGTATTGGTTACAGTACATTTATTATTTTATCTGTATGATTGCATTTTTATTTGCTTTCGGTATTTTTAATTCAACCATTTCAATTTTAGCTCGTGATTACTATATAGCACTCCAATCAATTATGAGGGTTTTATTTTACATGTCAGGTATTTTATTCAATTTAAATTCTGGTAGTTTTCCTAAAGTTTTTGTTAGAATTCTACAAATAAATCCGTTTAACTATTTGGTCGCAGGGTTTAGAGAAACTTTCTTGAGCGAAGGTTGGTTTTTTAATAATCCAACGCAACTATTACTATTTTGGTCAATCACGTTAATGTTCCTCTTAATAGGATCACATTTACACTATAAATTTAGAGCTCATTTTGTTGATTTAATTTAAATATAAAAGATTTAGAAAACTTCCTGTCAGGTGAGTATTCTAAATCTTTTTTTATAATCAATGTTATAATACAATCAAGTTAAAATGCGAAAAGAGGTAAGGATAATGTTGATAGGATCACATGTTAGTATGAAGGGAAAAGATATGTTACTTGGTTCCGCCGAAGAGGCTTCGAATAATGGAGCAAGTACATTTATGATTTATACGGGAGCACCTCAAAATACAAGGCGAAAAGATATTTCAGAGATGAATATTCCAAAAGGTAAAGCCTTTATGGTGGAACATGGATTAAGTGATATAGTTGTTCATGCCCCTTATATTATCAATTTAGGAAATACAGTTAAACCAGAGAATTTTACATTTGCAATCAATTTTTTGAAAGCTGAAATAGATAGGGCCGAAGCATTAGGCGCTACTCAAATGACTCTCCATCCTGGTGCTCATGTAGGTGCGGGAGATGAAGCTGCAATTAAACATATCATTGAAGGATTAAACGAAGTTTTGACTTCAGACCAAAAAATTCAAATTGCTATTGAAACAATGGCGGGCAAGGGTACAGAGGTTGGACGAACATTTGAACAGATTGCACAAATGATTGATGGTGTGAAGTTGAATGATAAATTATCTGTTACGTTTGATACATGTCATACTAGTGATGCTGGATATAATATTAAAGATGACTTTGAATCTGTTATAGAAAAGTTTGATGATATTATTGGAATTGATCGATTGAAAGTCTTTCATATCAACGATTCAAAAAATGTTCAAGGAAGTCATAAAGATAGACATGCTAATATTGGCTTTGGTGAAATTGGGTTTGATGCATTAAATAGTATTGTACATGACGAAAGATTTAGTAAGGTACCTAAAATATTAGAAACACCATATGTAGGTGTAGATAAAAAAAATCAACAATCACCATATCAAAAAGAAATTTTGATGTTTAAAGAAAATACCTTTAATCCTAATCTATTAACGGAACTTGGGTTAAATTAAAGCTGTTTATTGATTTAGATCAATTGATTTATGCTTAATTTGTTAAAATAAAGTATATTTTTTGTCTTATCTCAAATATTTTATAAAAGATTTATTGACGGCGATAAAGACTTTAGTTATAATGAACAAGGACAGTTCGACGATGCAACTTAATGCATAAAAAGACGGTTACATTCAAGCTCGGAGGGAGGGATATCTATGTCAAAGACAGTCGTACGTAAAAACGAATCTCTCGATGATGCTCTTCGTCGCTTTAAACGTTCCGTTTCTAAAACAGGTACATTACAAGAATACCGTAAACGCGAATTCTATGAAAAGCCAAGTGTGAAACGTAAGAAGAAATCCGAAGCAGCAAGAAAGCGTAAAACAACTAAGAAACGCTTCTAGTCTAGGGAGGAATCACGTTGAGTCTATTAGAAACACTTAATAACGATTTAAAACAAGCGATGAAAGCAAAAGACAAACAAACTTTAAGTACTGTAAGAATGCTTAAAGCAGCTGTTACAAACGAAGAAATTAAAGCAGGTCATGATTTATCAGTTGATGATGAAACTGTTTTATTGGCTCGTGAGTTAAAACAACGCAAAGAATCTTATGCAGAATTCAAAGATGCCGGTCGAGATGATCTTCTAGAAAATCTTGATATGGAAATAAAAATTGTCGAAAAATATTTACCTGAACAATTATCAGCTGAAGAAGTTACTGATGTCGTGAAAGAAGTTATTTCACAAGTTGGTGCAACATCAAAAGCTGATTTTGGAAAAGTCATGGGTGCGGTTATTCCTAAACTTAAGGGACGCGCTGATGGTAAGGTTATAAGTGAGACAGTTAAATCATTATTAAATTAGCGAAAAAGGAATTACAATTCAACTTGAATTGTAGTTCCTTTTTTTTTATGCTATTATTTGAGTTGAGTAACTTTGGGACATATAAAACGAATTTAAAGAGGGTTATTATGGATTTAGAAATTTTTGACCACACTAAGGCAGAACCAGAAAAAAATATAACATTAATTAAAGAAATTCTTAATTTTGCGGGTAAGAAAATAAAATTACCTGATGAAACAGAAATGTCAGTTACTTTAATGAATAATGAAGAAATTCACAAAATTAATCGTGAATATCGAAATGTAGATAGACCAACTGACGTCATCAGCTTCGCAATCGAAGAAGATGGAGATGATATGCCAATTATTTTTCCTGATGATGAAGGTATGGATATGCCTGAAATTGCTAAAAATATCGGTGATATCATGATTTCAACTGAAAAAGTTGCTGAACAAGCAGTTGATTATGGTCATTCTTATGAACGTGAATTGGGATTTTTGACAGTCCATGGGTTCTTACACCTAAATGGTTACGATCATATGGAACCTGAAGATGAAAAAGAAATGTTTGGATTACAAACAGAGATATTAGATGCTTATGGCCTTAAACGATAAGCGCCAAGTTAAAAAAAATCGAACATTTTTGTTGTCACTAGGACATTCTCTAGATGGCCTTGTTACGGTTTTTAAAGAAGAACGAAATATGAAAAAACATGTAGCCATGATGATACTAGTATCTATTTGTGCGGCAATTTTTCAAATTTCTGAAACAGAGTGGTTATGGCTAGCTCTTAGCATTAGTATGGTTATTATTAATGAAGTTTGGAACACAGTTATAGAAAATTTAGTTGATCTGACAACTGGTCATAAATATAATGAGATTGCAAAAAAAGTTAAAGATATGTCAGCTGCTGCTGTCTTACTTTCGGCACTATTTGCTATGATTGTTGGATGTCTTATTTTTATCCCACAACTGTTAGAATTAGTTTTTGATTAGTCAATCATAATAAAAGGTACATAAATAAGAGGAGAATTAATTAATGCAAAATAAAAAGTTTCATTCAGGATTTGTGGCAATTTTAGGACGACCAAATGTTGGGAAATCAACATTTTTAAACAATGTTATGGGTCAAAAAATTGCTATTATGAGTGATAAGGCACAAACGACCAGAAATAAAATTCAAGGTATTTATACAACAGATGATGCACAAATTGTCTTTATTGATACACCTGGTGTTCACAAACCAAAGAGTCGTTTAGGTGATTTTATGGTCAAATCGGCACTTTCAACACTTGGTGAAGTTGATGCTATTTTATTTATGGTTAATGCAACAGAAAAACGTGGACCAGGAGATAATTTTATTATTGATCGATTAAAAGATACTAAGAAACCAATTTATTTGGTTATTAATAAAATTGACCAAATTCACCCTGATGAAATATTAGCTATTGTGGAAACATATCGAGAATCTTTGGACTATAAAGAAGTTTTCCCAATTTCAGCACTTAAAGGAAACAACGTCGATGAGCTTGTTGATTCATTAATTAGTGAATTACCTGAAGGACCCCAATTTTACCCAGAAGATCAAATTACAGATCATCCAGAACGTTTTGTTATGGGTGAACTAATTCGTGAAAAAGTTCTACAATTAACACGAGAAGAAGTTCCTCACTCAGTTGCCGTTTTGGTTGAAGATATAAAAAAAGAGGACGAAGAAAAATTGCACATTTCTGCAACAATTATCGTTGAACGTCCAACGCAAAAAGGTATTATTATTGGTAAAGGTGGTAAAATGTTAAAAGATATCGGTGTTAAAGCTAGAAAAGATATCGAAACGATGCTTGGTGATCGCGTTTATTTGGAACTTTGGGTTAAAGTTCAAAAAAATTGGCGAGATAAACAGACTGATTTAAAAGCATTTGGTTATCGCGAAGATGACTATTAAGAAGTAACTAATGATCGGAACAAGATAATTTTTGTTCCGATTTTTATTTGCTTATGGAAAGGGGATGCATAGTATCGTTCAGAATAATGCAGATTTTGAAGGGATTTTACTTTATCGTAAAGAGTATAAAGAACGTGATCTTTTAGTGAAATTTTTAACCGATCGTTATGGTAAAAAAATGTTTTTTATTAAAGGTGCTAGAAAACGAGGATTCAAATTATCTGCTGCTTTACTACCATTTACAATAGGAACTTACAGTGGAAGTATAAATGACAACGGATTATCATTTATTAATACTGCTAAAGAGTTTGAACAATTTCAAACGATTTCACAGGATATAATCAGTAATGCTTATACCATTTATATTTTTAGTTTAATTGATGCTGCATTCAAAGATAACGAACCCATCCCTGTTTGGTACCGAAAAGTTGTGACAGCAATTCGATTGATTAACGAAGAATTTGATCCAGAAATTATTACAAATATTATTGAAATTCAGCTATTAACAGTTTTTGGTGTACAGCCTCAATTGCAGGGCTGTGCAGTTGGTGGCGAAACGCAGGGAGAATTTGATTATTCAGAATCTTACGGTGGGCTACTGTGTTCTAAACATTGGTATCTTGATAATAATCGACTTCATGCTACTCAAAAAACAATTTTTTATTTGAGACAATTTTCTGTAGTGAATCTTGATAAATTAAATTCAATCAAGGTTGCTGAAAGTACCAAAAAGGAATTACGTCGTATTATTGATGTTATTTATGATAATAGTGTTGGATTAAATTTGAAAAGTAAAAAATTTATCGATGGAATCAGTTCTTGGCCAGTCTCATTAAAGAAAAATACTGAAATATAATTGACAAATACTTATTTCTAAACTATGATTATAGAGAAATAAATAGCGGGATTATGATGAAAAAGGGTAAGAATAGTTATTAAAGCGAACTTAGGATTAGTGCGAGCTAAGTAATTAATTATTTTTATTGGCATTTTCGGAGTCCTTTGTTAATGAAGCTGCTGGTTGAATTGAACCAGAAGTAGGGTGGAACCGCGATATTAAAATCGTCCCTATGTGGTCTATAAGACTGCATAGGTTTTTTTGTGCTTAAAAATAAGGAGGAATACTATGTCAAAAAAGTTAGCTGTTCAAGATATTATTATGACATTACAAAAATTCTGGGCTGATCAGGGTTGTATGTTAATGGAGGCTTATGATACAGAAAAAGGTGCTGGAACTATGAGCCCTTACACATTTTTACGTGCAATTGGACCAGAACCATGGAATGCTGCATACGTTGAACCTTCAAGACGTCCTGCAGATGGTCGTTATGGCGAAAATCCCAATCGTTTGTACCAACATCATCAATTTCAAGTTGTGATGAAACCATCTCCTGCAAATATTCAAGATTTATATTTGGATAGTTTGCGTGCATTAGGTATTGATCCAGCTGAACATGATATTCGATTTGTTGAAGACAACTGGGAAAACCCATCAATGGGTTGTGCTGGTGTTGGTTGGGAAGTTTGGCTTGATGGTATGGAAGTTACACAATTTACTTATTTCCAACAGGTTGGTGGATTAGAGGTACATCCCGTCACTAGTGAAGTTACTTATGGGTTAGAGCGCCTTTCTTCATATATTCAAGATGTTGAGAGTGTTTATGATCTTGAATGGGCTGATGGGGTCATGTACGGCGACATATTTAAAGAACCAGAATATGAAAATTCTAAATATTCATTTGAAGAAAGTAATCAAGAAATGTTATTTAATTTGTTTGATGTATATGAAACAGAAGCTAAAAAACAGATTGCCAATGGGTTAGTTCATCCAGCATACGATTATGTTTTAAAATGTAGTCATACATTTAATTTATTAGATGCTCGAGGAGCCGTTTCTGTTACTGAACGTGCTGGTTATTTAGCAAGAATTAGAAATATGGCTAAATCAATTGCTAAAGTTTTCGTACAAGAGCGTAAAAAATTAGGCTACCCATTACTAAAAGATGAAAAACTTCGTAGTAAATTATTAAAGGAGGATAAATAAGATGACACATTCCTTTTTATTAGAAATTGGGTTAGAAGAAATTCCTGCTCATGTTGTTACACCTAGCCAAAATCAATTGGCTAAACGTGTAGGTGACTTTTTAACAGAACAACGGTTATCATTTGACGAAATAAAGGCATTCTCAACACCTAGACGTTTAGCTGTTGAAGTGACTGGTTTGGCTGATAAACAAGCAGATATTCAAGAAGAAGCTAAAGGACCTGCAAAGAAAATTGCCATGGATGATGAAGGAAATTGGTCTAATGCTGCAAAAGGCTTTGTCCGTGGACAGGGAGTAACAACAGACGATATAACGTTTAAAGAATTAAAAGGCGTTGAGTATGTCTATGTAAATAAATTTATCGCTGGTAAATCTGCCAAAGATATTTTGGTTCAGATTAAAGATGTGATTGAAGCAATGACATTCCCAACAATGATGCACTGGGCAAATTATGACTTTAAATATGTTAGACCAATTCGTTGGATAGTTGCGTTACTTGATAGTGACGTTATTCCATTCAGTATTTTAAATATTAAATCTGGCCGCCAAACGCAAGGCCATCGTTTTTTAGGAGAAGCTGTAGATTTAGCCTCAGTAACAGAGTATGTTAAAAAATTAGAAGAACAATATGTAATCGTTGATTCTAATAGACGAAAAGAAATGATTAGAACACAAATTGCTAATCTTGAAAATAATCAAGACTGGCATATTATTCTTGATGAGGATCTTTTGGAAGAAGTTAACAATTTAGTTGAATATCCAACAGTATTTTCTGGTCATTTTGATAAGAAATATTTAGATATTCCTGATGTTGTTCTAATGACTTCAATGAAAGACCATCAAAGATTCTTTTATGTGCGTGGCCAAAACGATGAAATCTTACCAATGTTCGTCTCAGTTCGTAATGGGACAGAAGCTAACATTGCTAACGTCGAAGCAGGCAATGAAAAGGTTCTTACAGCACGATTGGAAGATGCTGCATTTTTCTACCAAGAAGATCAAAAACAAACGATTAATGATTATGTAGAGCGATTAAAAAATGTCACATTCCATGATAAAATTGGATCAATGTCTGAAAAAATGGAACGTGTTCAATTAATGGCACAAATCATTGGTAAACGCCTTGGCTTAAATGACCATGAATTATCTCTTTTACAAAGAACAAGTGAAATTTATAAATTTGATTTGGTAACAGGGATGGTTGGAGAATTTTCTGAACTTCAAGGAATTATGGGTGAGAAATATGCCTTGCTAATGGGTGAAAATCCAACTGTTGCACAAGCAATTGCTGAACACTATATGCCAATTAGTGCTGATGGTAAACTACCTAAATCAAAAATTGGTGCAGTTTTAGCAATTGCTGATAAGTTGGATAGCATATCAAGTTTCTTCTCAGTTGGATTAATTCCAACTGGATCGAATGATCCCTATGCACTTCGTCGTCAAGCGTTTGGGATAGTTAGAATTGTTGAAGATCGTCAGTGGCATTTTTCACCACTTGAGGTACTGAACGATATTAAGGGATTGGCAACGATACATCCAGATTTATTTACCAAGATGACTGTTGGCGAAAATGATAAAGATATTTTAAGTTTTGTTAATGATCGTATGAAGCAATGGCTTTCAAATAAAAATGTTAGTTATGATGTAATTGAAAGTGTTGTTGAAAGTACAGATGCAGATTTATTAGTTATGTCAGAGGCCGCTGTAACCTTAGAAAATCATAAAAATGATAAGGATTTCAAGGAGACCGTTGAAGCAATCAATCGTGTATTAAAGCTGGCAGATAAAAATGAGGCAACTAATCTAGTTGTTGAACAAGTATTATTAGATAATACTGCTGAAAAAGATTTATTTGAACGAGTTGAAATAATCCAAAGTCAGTTGGCAGATTTAACGTCAGAGAAGTTATATACTACATTAAGCGAGATTCGTCCGCTAATTGAAAATTATTTTGACCAGACAATGGTTATGGTTGATGATACAAAAATTAAAAATAATCGCTTAAATCAATTGAGTTTAATTGCTAAGATGAGTTCAAAATTAGGTAATTTAAGTAAATTAAATATTAAGTAATATAAAAATGAGAATTTATCTGTGAAGATAAATTCCTTTTTTGTTTGGTAAAAGAATCAGAATAGTCATATTTGACAAAAGTGTCTATTACTTAAAGCTAATAATTGTATTTATGTCAAATAAATGCTATTATTATGGGTACTCAAAATATAGGTAACTTCGTATCGTTAGTTTTGGAGGTGAGTAGTTGGAATGAGAATACCCGAAAACGTAATTGAACAGGTACGAACTAGTGTGAATATTACTGATATCATTAGTCAGTATGTCGGATTAAAAAAATCTGGTAGTAATTTTATGGGTTTATGTCCATTTCATGAAGAAAAAACGCCTTCATTTTCTGTAAGCGAAGAGAAACAAATTTTTCACTGTTTTAGCTGTGGAAGAGGTGGGAATGTTTTTAAGTTCTTAATTGAACTAGAGGGACTTAGCTTTCCAGAATCTGTCAATAAAGTTGCAGAATTTTCAGGAATGGATATCGATAGTAAATATTCTGAATCTCAGTCAGCAAGGACACAAGAATCAACTGAAAATCGTCAGTTAAAGCAAATTCATGATGACGGTGCTAAATTATATCAACACATTTTAATGAATACAGAAATGGGTCAAAAGGCATTAGATTACCTGCATAATCGTGGTATAACGGATGAAATTATCAAAACTTTCCAAATTGGATTTGCGCCTGGGAAATCGGTCTTACAAGATTTTTTTAAGGAAAAGAAAGTAGACTATCAATTATTAAGGCAGTCTGGACTATTTATTGAAAATCAAGCAGGTGATTTGCGTGAACGATTTATTGATCGAGTGATGTTTCCGATTAGAAATCAAAATGGTCAAGTTGTTGCCTTTTCAGGTCGTCTGCTTGAAAAAAATAAAGAATTACCTAAATATTTAAACAGTCCTGAAACGCCTATTTTTAATAAAAGAGAGATTCTATTTAATTACGATTTGGCAAAAAAAGAAATTCGGACAGAAGGAAATGTTATTTTGTTTGAAGGATTTATGGATGTTTTAGCAGCATACCGCTCTGGAGTTAAAAATGGTGTCGCCTCTATGGGAACAAGTTTAACAAATGAACAAATTTATTTGTTAGAACGTTCAACATCACAATTAAATATTTGTTATGATGGGGATGAACCCGGTCGAAATGCAACAAATCGTGCTTTGGACCTGCTAGCGAATCAGACAAAAATGAAAGTTGGCGTGCTAGCCATTCCTAACGGTATGGATCCTGATGAGTTTGTTAAAAAAAATGGTAAAGAAGCGTTTCTGGAGTTAGCTCACTCTGCTCGAGAGACGGTTATTTCATTCAAAATGAATTTTTTGAAACGAAATAAAAACTTAAAAAATGAAAGTGAGCAAATTGATTATATTGATCAAGTACTACAAGTTTTAACTACAATTAAAACGCCGTTTGAGCAAGATATTTATATTAATCAGTTGGCAGATGAATTTAAAATTGATAAAGGAATTCTAAGACAACAGTTAATTGATTTAGTTGCCGTTCAACCAAAAGTAGTGCAACAAGTTAATCAAGTTCCAAGGGTTCGAACAGATGAACCACCTGTAGAAAATCGCTCAGAGGTCATGAGCGATGAAAAAATTGATCGTGTTGAAAGAGCTGAAAGATTATTGCTTTATCGTATATTACATGATCATACAGCTTGGCTGAAAATTCGATCAATTGATGATTTTAGTTTTGTTCATGATAGTTATCAGTTAATTTATACGTTAGCTGAAGGCTATTTAGAATTACATGAGCAATATGAAATTGCTAGTTTTTTAGATTACTTGCCAGAAGAGTCTTCAAAGAGATTTTTAATGCAAATAGAGCTGATGACAGTTGCAGAAGAGTCTTCAGAGGATGAATTTGATGATTGTGTGTCCGTCATTATGAATGATTCGCCGATGGAACAATCAATTAATCAAGTTCGATCAGATCTTATGGAAGCAAATCGTCTTGGCAATACAGAACTAACCAATGAATTATCAGTTAAGTTAATTGCATTATATCAAAAACAACAAGTACCACGAACATCCATCTAAGGGAGGAATTATTAATGGTAAAAAAAGTAGAAAAAGTTGAAGAATCAGAATTTGACGAAAAAGGCTTTAAAAAAGCACAAACGAAGTTGATCAAGGAATATAAAGTAAAAAAAGAAATTAAGTATGATAATTTAACAGATGAACTAGCAACACCATTCCATTTAGATGCTGATCGTATGGATAAATTACTTCAAAAAGTCGCAGATGCTGGTATTGCTGTTGTTGATGAAGAGGGAAACCCAAGTGAACATAGTTTAAAAGCAGCTGAAAAAGTGACAAAGAAAGCTTTAAAAGACACATCTGCACCAACTGGAATTAAAATTAATGACCCAGTTAGAATGTATTTGAAAGAAATTGGTCGTGTTAATCTTTTAAAAGCTGAAGAAGAAGTTGCTTTAGCATTAAAAATTGAAGAAGGCGACGAAGAAGCAAAACAAAAATTGGCAGAAGCTAATTTACGTTTAGTTGTTTCAATTGCTAAACGTTACGTTGGTCGTGGGATGCAATTTCTTGATTTAATTCAAGAGGGTAACATGGGATTAATGAAGGCTGTCGAGAAATTTGATTATCGTAAAGGATTTAAATTCTCAACATATGCGACATGGTGGATTAGACAAGCAATTACACGTGCTATTGCTGATCAAGCACGTACAATTAGAATTCCAGTTCATATGGTTGAAACAATTAATAAATTAATCAGAATTCAACGCCAATTATTACAAGAACTTGTTCGCGAACCAATTCCTGAAGAAATTGGTGCTGAAATGGATATGCCAGCTATGCCAGCCGAAAAAGTTCGTGAAATTTTAAAAATTGCTCAAGAACCTGTTTCATTAGAGACACCAATTGGTGAAGAAGATGATTCACATTTAGGTGATTTTATTGAAGATCAAGATGCAACTAGTCCAGCTGACCATGCGGCTTACGAACTCTTGAAGGAGCAACTAGAAAATGTTCTTGATACATTAACAGATCGTGAAGAAAATGTTCTGCGTTTAAGATTCGGTCTTGATGATGGTCGCACAAGAACACTTGAAGAAGTTGGTAAAGTGTTTGGAGTGACACGTGAACGTATTCGTCAAATTGAAGCTAAAGCATTACGTAAACTACGCCATCCATCTCGTTCAAAACAATTAAAAGATTTCTTAGAATAAAAAATTTAAGGACCATTATAAAACGAAACCTGTTTTATAATGGTCCTTTTTTAGTTATAATAAGAAAAGATAAGATACGAAAGAAGAGGATCAAGAAATGGATGCACGACATTTATCAGATCGATTAGTTCGAGTTGCAAAATTTGTACCAAAAAATGCACGATTGGCCGATATCGGATCGGATCATGCTTACTTACCTGCATATTTAGCTATTAATAAAATTATTTCATATGCTGTTGCTGGAGAAGTAGCTAAAGGGCCTTATGAAAATGCCGTAACAGAAATTAATATAGAACGATTAGACCATATGATAATGCCAAGATTAGCTAATGGGTTAAAGGCAATTAAATTAGACGATAATATTGATACTATCACAATTGCCGGAATGGGTGGCCCTTTAATAAAAGATATATTTACTGCCGATTTAGAAAAATTAACGGGTGTCCGTCGGTTAATTATTCAACCTAATGTTGGACAAAAATTAATAAGAGAATGGTTAATGGATCATTCATATCAAATTATTGATGAAGATATTGTCGAAGACGACCATCATGTCTATGAAATTATTGTTGCTGAGAAAGTTAACACTAAAATGAGCTACTCGATATTAGATTTAAAGTATGGACCTAAATTAAGAATTGAGCAAAGCGATGTATTCAAAGCTAAATGGCACAAGCAAATGGAAAAAAAGCGTAAAGTTTTAAAAAATTTTGAGGCAGCAAATAAAGTTCCTATTGATAAAAAAATGATATTAGAAGTTGATATCAAAGAAATTGAGGAGATGCTGGGATGACAAAAATTATTGATTTAGTCAATCAATTCGAAGTATTTGCTCCAAAAAGTATGGCTGAAATTGGTGATCCAGTAGGCCTACAATTAGGTGATATTAATAATACTGTTACTAAAGTAATGACAACTTTAGATGTTCGTCCAGAAGTTGTCCAAGAAGCAATTAATAAAAATGTAGATTTTATTTTCGCACATCATCCATTAATATTTAGACCGGCAAAAAATTTGGATACTACAAATCCTCAAAATAAAATGTATGCCGATTTATTGAGTCATAATATAACAGTGTATGCAGCTCATACTAATTTAGATAATGTTACAGGTGGGATGAATGATTGGTTAGCGAGTCGTTTAAAATTACAAGAAACAATCCCGTTAGTGTATACAAATAGTTCAGATTATGGAATGGGTCGAATCGGAAATTTAACTAGTCCTATGACTGTTATTGAATTTTCTGAATATTGTAAGAAGCAATTTAACATAAGTGGATTAAGACTGATTTCTAATGATTTGACGCAATCAATTAAGCGTGTTGCAGTTCTAGGTGGTGATGGTGGTAAATTTTATCATGAGGCAATTAAGCAGCAGGCGGATGTTTACGTAACAGGAGATGTCTACTACCACACGGCTCATGACATGTTAGCAGAAGGGTTGTCAGTTATTGATCCGGGCCATCATGTTGAAAGTATCTGTAAAGCACAATTGAAACGGTTATTTGGAGAATGGAATCTAGAAAATAATTGGCAGATTGAGATTATTGAATCAGATATTAATACAGATCCATTTCAGTTTATTTAATTTTAAAATTAGAGTATGATTAGAGATATTAAATAATAGATTAGGAGATACGCTATCATGACAAAATATGAAGAATTAATTCCACGTTTTATTAAGTATGTTAAAGTAGAAACTCGTTCTGATGAAAATTCAGGGGTAACTCCTTCAACGCAAACTCAAGTTGAATTTGCGAAAGAATTAAAGGAAGAACTTTTACAAATTGGATTAAAGGATGCACGTATTTCTGAAAAAAGTGGGTATGTTTTAGCAACATTACCAAGTAATTTAGAAGCTGGTAAAAACGTTAAAGCGGTTGGTTTTATTTCACATATGGATACAGCTGCATTTACAGCAGAGGGTGTTAACCCCCAATTCGTTGAAAATTATGATGGCGAATCTGATATTAATCTTGACGATGATGGTAAATTTAAACTAACTATTAAAGAATTTCCAAATTTAAAAAATTATAAAGGCAATACATTAATTACAACAGATGGTTCAACACTATTAGGATCAGATGATAAATCGGGAGTAGCTGAAATTATTACTGCTGTAGCCTATTTAGTTGCACATCCTGAAATTAAGCATGGTGACATTAAAGTTGGTATTGGACCTGATGAGGAAATTGGGGTAGGTGCTGATAAATTTGACGTAGCCGATTTTGGAGCTGATTTAGCGTACACTGTTGATGGTGGACCATTAGGTGAATTAGAATATGAAACATTTAATGCTGCTCAAGCAGTTGTTTCAATTCAAGGTAAGGAAGTTCATCCTGCAACTGCTAAAGGTGTTTTAATTAATGCAAGTAAGTTAGCAAATCAATTTGACTCATTATTACCGCAAGATGAAGTACCTGAAAAAACTGAAGGTCGTGAAGGATTTTACCACTTAATTTCACTAGAAGGCACAGTCGATGAAGCAAAAATGGTTTATATCATTCGTGATCATGATCGCCAAAAATTCGAAGATCGTAAAAAGTATATGATGAGTATTGCCGATAAAATGAATGCTGATTTTGATTCTGAACGTGTGACAATTGATATGGTAGATCAATATTACAATATGCGTGAAGTAATCGAGAAGGATATGACTGTTGTGAATGTTGCTAAAGAAGCTATGGAAAATTTAGCAATTAAACCGGATATCTATCCAGTACGTGGTGGGACAGATGGTTCAAAAATCTCATTCATGGGATTACCAACACCAAATATATTTGCTGGGGCAGAAAATATGCATGCGCGATTTGAATTTGTTTCAGTTGAAACAATGGAAAAAGCAACGGATGTTGTTCTAGAAATTATAAAATTAGTATCTGAAGAAACAAAATAGGTATTATTAAATAGTGAGGATGAGTTAAACTAGAGGACATATTGAGACCTTTCTTTCTCAAATTTTTCCTTGTAGTCTTATAAAACCAAATAAAAAAAGATAAACTAATTAGTTTATCTTTTTTTATTTATCTGATTTAGGATCTTTGAGAATGGCGTAGAGGCAATTTACGACAATTAAGCCGGTAACTGCAAAAATAATACCGATTAACAAAACTGGTGCAAACAATGTACCAGTTAGTGAGCTTACGATATAACCAATTACTTCACCAAAAATGAAGCCCCAAAAGAGAATTGTTAATTGTTTCATCATAGAACAGCACCTCACATTCAAAGCTAATTTTAGCACAAATAATTATTTTTGCAAAAGCTTTTTAGTGTCTATTGGGTATTGTTAAAAAGTTTTGTATAATAACATTAATAGATACGTGAAAAGGGGGATAAAATGTTTGTTCCGTTAAAAGTTAAAAGTTCATTCAGCTTATTACAAAGCACCACTAAAATTAATGATCTTGTTCAAAGTGCTAAAAGTAAAGGCTATAAAGCAATTGCCTTAACAGATAATAATACATTGTATGGTGCAATTGATTTTTATAATGCCTGTCAAAAAGCTGAAATTAAGCCAATTATCGGACTAACGTTAGATATCTCCGGTTTAATCGAAACAAACCATGAATATGAATTGACCTTTATTGCAAAAGATAAACAAGGTTATCAAAATTTAATGCAATTATCGACCTTAAAAATGACCTTAAATGATGATAAGTTAAACTTTAGTAGTTTAACTAACTATTTAGACGGTTTATTTATATTATCACCTAGTGAAAAAAGTGAATTTAGTTATTTAATTGAACAAAGTCAAATATCCGATGCAAAAGAATTATTAGCCAAATATCAAAGCTTAATAGGTTCAGAAAATATTCGAGTTGGCCTATCTCACTTAATGGATAAAATTACGGCACAATCAATTAAATCTTTAGCTCAAAATTTTGATATTCGTGTAATTGCGCTAGATGAAGTAGCTTATTTGGATGCTGAAAATCAGTTTGATATTGATGTGTTAAAGGCAATTAGTACTGGTGAAACGATTTTAATTAATAAAGTTGATGAACAAATTCAGGGAGAATATGCATTAAGAAATCCAAAAGAGATAACGGAGCAATATCAAGAATTGCTAATGGCAGATGCAATTCAAGAAACCCAAAATTTAGCAGATGAAACGTCTCTGGAATTAACATTCTCACAACCCAAACTACCTGAGTATCCATTACCTAATAATGAAACAGCACATAGTTATTTGAGAAGTATGTGTAATACTGGATTAAATGAGCGGTTTCCAAATGGTGTACCTAAGGAATATAAACAAAGATTAGAACTTGAGTTAAACGTTATTCAACAAATGGGATTTGAAGATTACTTTTTAATCGTTTGGGATATTATGAACTATGCTCATTCGCAAAATATTATAACTGGCCCAGGACGAGGGTCATCTGCTGGATCACTCACAGCCTACGTTTTAACGATTACGGATGTTGATCCAATTAAATATAATTTATTGTTTGAACGTTTTTTGAATTCAAAACGTGTTCAGATGCCGGATATTGATTTAGATATTCCAGATGATAAACGTGGACTAATCCTTAATTATTTACATCAAAAATATGGACATTATCACATGGCTCAAATTATTACATTTGGCACAATGGCAGCAAAACAGGCTTTGAGGGATGTTGGTCGAGTATTTGGTGTATCACCTTTTGAAATGAAAGGGTGGAGTGATGCAATTCCAAATGTTTTGAAAATTACGTTGACAGAGGCGCTAGCACAATCACAAAAATTACGTAATTTAGTTAATGATAGTTCCAAAAATAAAAATATTTTTACAATTGCGCAGCATATCGAAGGGATTCCAAGACACTACTCTACGCATGCAGCAGGGGTCGTATTGAGCCAAATTGATTTACGAGAAGTTGTTCCTTTACAAAATGGAAGTGAGGATATTCTTTTAACACAGTATTCTAAAGATATAGTTGAAAATGTTGGTTTATTAAAAATCGATATTTTAGGTCTACGTAATTTAAATATTTTAGATCAAGCTGTAACACAGGTTAAAAAGAATTATCAAGCAGACTTCAATCCAGCATTCATTAATTTAGAAGATGAAAAAACATTAGCCCTTTTTAGATTAGGTGATACATCCGGTGTTTTCCAATTTGAATCTAATGGTATCAAAAACGTTTTAAAAAAATTACAACCAACATCTTTTGAAGATATCGCAGCTGTAAATGCGTTATATCGGCCGGGTCCGATGGAAAATATAGATACATTTATTGCACGAAAACATCATCTTGAAAAAATAACATTTCCGGACAATAGTTTAAAACAAATTCTTGAGTCAACCTATGGTGTATTAGTTTATCAGGAGCAGGTTATGCAGGTCGCATCAAAGATGGGTAATTTTACACTTGGTGAAGCTGATTTACTACGCCGAGCAATGAGTAAAAAGAAAAAAAAGACTATTGATGAAATGCGTACTCAGTTTATCAATGGGGCATATGATAATGGAATTCAAGAAGATGTGGCTAAAACAGTTTATAGTTATATTGAGCAGTTTGCTAATTATGGATTTAATCGTTCACATGCCGTTGCCTATAGTAAAATTGCTTTTCAATTAGCCTATATTAAAGCTAATTTTCCAGCTGCATTTTTTGAAGCTATTTTAAATTCCGTTGGTAATAATCCGCAAAAAATAAAAGAATACTTAGTGGAAGCAAAGCAATATCATGTAATAATTAAATTACCTGATATTAATATGAGCGATGTCGGGTTTTGTTTAATACAAAATGTTGTTTTATTTGGATTAAATAGTATAAAAGGACTTAGAAAAGACTTTATTGAACATATCATTACGTTACGACAAAAAGAATCGTTCACAGATTTCCAATCCTTCTTGCATCGGATAGACAAAAAATATTTAAATGTGGAAAATATTTCAGCATTAATATATTCTGGGTGTTTTGATCAATTTGAATATAATCGTGCTGAATTGATCAGTGCCCTACCAGAATTAATCAGCAGCATTGACTTAAGTGGGAATAATACTAATTTATTTGAATTATTAACGCCTAAGATAGCAAGACAATCAAACTTTCCATTAATGGTTCGATTAGAAAAAGAATCACAATATTTAGGTGCGTATCTTTCGGGACATCCGGTTGAGAAGTATCGGAAACAGCTAAATCAAAGCGATTTTAAAAAAATATCGGAAATATCTGATAAGACACATGTAACCATTTTAGTTAATCTTACGAGAGTAAAAGTTATTCGAACAAAGAAGGGTCAACAAATGGCCTTTGTAAATGGTTCGGATGAAACAAGTGAGATTGATTTGACAATATTTCCTGATTTATTTCGACAGAAAGAATCTTTACTTGAAAAAAATAAGGTCGTTGTCGTTTCGGGGGATGTTGAAACAAATAGAGGATTACAAATTATTGTTAAAAAAATAGAATTAGCAGATGACTATTTTAAACGAATAACTCAAAAAAAATGGTTTTTGAAGATTACTAAAGAAACAACAAATGAAAAAATAGAAAAATTGATGCAAACCATGAAAATAAGGTTAGGTCAAACGCCGGTTATTTTATTCTATGAAAAAGACAATCGTAAAATTAGTTTAGATAGAACTTATTGGTTAAGGAACGACAAAGAAACACATACAGCGCTTACAAAAATATTAGGTTCTGAAAATGTCGTCATTAAGTAATTTATTCTTGAAAATACTGAAAATATTTTCACATTTAACAAGACAACTTTTCTGAAAAGTGTTAATATAGTGAGTGAAATATGTACTTAAATTACTTATTGAGGTGAAGAAATGAAACGCATTGGTATTTTAACAAGTGGTGGAGATGCGCCAGGTATGAACGCTTCAGTTCGTGCTGTTGCACGTCGTGTAATTGGTGAAGGATTAGAAGCATACGGTATTAATTATGGTTTTGCTGGTTTAGTTGCTGGCGATATTCATAAAATTGAATATGCTGACGTTGATGATGTTATTCAACGCGGTGGAACAATGTTATATTCAGCCCGTTATCCTGAATTTGCAACTGCTGAAGGACAATTAAAAGGTATCGAACAACTTAAAAAGTTCGGTATTGATGCTTTAGTTGTTATCGGTGGGGATGGTTCATACCATGGTGCTTTAGCACTCACAAAACGTGGATTTAACGCTGTTGGTATTCCAGGAACAATCGATAATGATATTCCTGATACAGATTTCACAGTTGGATTTGATACAGCTGTTAACACAGCTCTTGATGCAATTGATCGTATTCGCGATACTGCTCGTTCACATCAACGTACGTTTATCGTTGAAGTAATGGGTAGAAATGCTGGAGATATTGCTTTATGGTCCGGTATTGCTGGTGGTGCTGATGTTATTGTTATTCCTGAAAAAGGATATGACATGCAAGAAATTGCAGACAAGCTCAACAGTAACCGTGAACATGGTAAAGATTCAGGAATTATCGTATTAGCTGAAGGTGTTATGGGAGCTAGTGATTTTGCTGCTGAATTAGACACATATGGTAATTTTGAAACACGTGTGACTATTTTAGGACATACACAACGTGGTGGCGTACCAACTGCCAAAGATCGTGTCTTAGCAAGTCGTTTTGGTGATTATGCTGTTCAACTTCTTATGGAAGGTAAAGGCGGATTAGCAATTGGTATTAAAGACAACAAATTAGTTGCTGAAGATATTGTTGCAACGCTTGAAGAACATAAACATCATACAGATTTGAGTCTTTTAGACTTAAATACACGACTTTCAACACCAAAATAATATAATACTGTTATTGTTATTTATAAATAATAAGTAAACTAAGAGGAGATCATAATCTAATGAAAAAAACTAAAATCGTAAGTACACTTGGTCCAGCCAGTTCAGATCTTGATACAATTGTTAAATTAATCGAAGCCGGTGCTAATGTTTTCCGTTTCAACTTTTCTCATGGTGACCATGAAGAACATTTAGGTCGTATGACATTAGTTCATGAAGCAGAAAAAATTACTGGTAAAATGGTTGGTATCATGCTTGATACTAAAGGTGCAGAAATCCGTACTACTGTTCAAAAAGAAGGTAAAATCAACTTTGAAATTAATGATATTGTTCGTATTTCAATGGATGATTCACTTGAAGGAACAAAAGAAAAGATTGCTGTTACTTATCCAGGTTTAATTGAAGATGTTCATGTTGGAGGCCATGTATTGTTTGATGATGGTCTTATCGATATGAGAATTGATGAAATTGATACAGCTGCTAACGAATTAGTAACAACTGTTATGAATGCTGGTCGTTTAGGTTCACGTAAAGGTGTTAACGCTCCTGGTGTATCAATTAACTTACCTGGTATTACTGAAAAAGATTCAGACGATATTCGTTTTGGTTTAGATCAAAACATTGATTTCATTGCTGCAAGTTTTGTACGTAAACCAGCTGATGTTTTAGATATCCGCGCTTTACTTGAAGAAAAAGGAATGGAACATGTTCAAATCTTCCCTAAGATTGAATCACAAGAAGGTATCGATAATATTGATGCTATTATGGAAGTTTCTGAAGGATTAATGATTGCCCGTGGTGATATGGGTGTTGAAATTCCTGCTGAAAATGTTCCTTTAGTTCAAAAAGACTTAATCAAAAAATGTAACGCTTTGGGTAAACCAGTTATTACTGCTACTCAAATGCTTGATTCAATGCAAGAAAACCCACGTCCTACACGTGCTGAAGCATCTGATGTTGCTAATGCCGTATTTGATGGAACAGATGCAACAATGCTTTCAGGTGAAAGTGCTAATGGTGACTACCCTGTAGAATCAGTTGCAACAATGGCTCGTATTGATGAAAAATCTGAAAATGCATTGCGTGCACATAGCTCATTTGCATTAAATGAATTTGACAAAAATGATGTTACTGAAACTATTGGTCGTGCTGTTGCTGAAACAGCTGATAGCTTAGGTATTAAAACTATCATCGCTGCTACAAAATCTGGTCAAACTGCACGTATGATTTCTAAATACCGTCCTGACTCAGATATTTTAGCTATTACTTTTGACGAACAAACTCGTCATGGTTTATCAGTTAACTGGGGTGTTCACCCAATCATTGCTGAAAAACCAGCATCAACAGATGCATTGTTTAGTTTAGCAACTGAAAAAGCTAAAGAATTAGGTTTCGCTAAAAAAGGTGACCTTATCTTAATCACTGCTGGTCTTCCAGTTGGTGAAAAAGGAACAACAAACAGTTTGAAAGTTCAATTAGTAGACTAATTATATTAAGGTTCAAGTACGTGATGAACCTAAGTTGGTTTTATCGGTAAGATATTGACGATGAAAAATTTTATTGGGTTAATCATGAATATAATTGACTAATTAAGATAATATTTATCAGGTTGTATCAATCCTTACTTGAATATTTTAAAATTGGAAAAAGTGATTAGACATATAGTCTAATCACTTTTTTTATTACACAATATTTCTATTCAATTGGCTATTAAGCCTAATATCAGGTAAAATGTGAGTATGTAATTTTAAAATATGAATAAAGAAATATAAAAACAATATTTTTTTGAATGGGAGAAATAAATGAGTTCAATAATGGGACAAGTTGTTACCGCAATGGTAACTGATGAGAATGATACAGAATTTTTAGTACAAAAAGATGGTATAACAATGCATTTATTGAAAGATGAAAAAAATAGTCAATTAGCAAATGGTTCGATGGTTACAGGTTTTGTGTATGAGAACGAAGATCATGATTTGAGTTTATCAACAATAATTCCTAGAGCTGGCATTGATCAATATGCATTCGGAGATGTTGTAAAAGTTAGAAGAGATCTAGGTGTCTTTGTTGATATTGGTTTACCAGACAAAGATGTAGCAGTTTCACTAGATGATTTGCCAGAAATGAAATCACTTTGGCCAAAAGCTGGTGATCGATTGATGGTTGGACTTAAAATTGATGCTAAAGATCGTATTTGGGGTGATGTTGTGGACGAGGAAATGTTTCGATCAATTGCAAAGAAACCTGATGACTCATTAAAAAATAAGAATATGAAATTCACAGTTATTCGCTTAAAAATGATTGGAACTTTTGTAATTACTGATGATGATTATCTTGGATTTATCCATCCATCTGAAAGATTTAATGAACCTAGATTAGGTCAAGTATTAGAAGGACGTGTAATTGGAATTAGAACTGACGGTACAATTAATCTATCTATCAAACCACGTGCCTATGAAGCAATCAGTGATGATGCAGCAATGTTGATTGCTGCATTAAGTCATAATGATGAAAAAACATTACCTTTTACCGATAAAAGTAATCCAGAAGACATTAAAGAATATTTTGGTATCAGCAAAGGTCAATTTAAGAGAGCTGTTGGACATCTGCTAAAAGAGCGTTATGTTAAACAAGAAGATGGTAATCTTATTTTAATAAAAATGCCTGAGGAATTTGAAACTAATAATGATGAATTAATTAACGAAACAGATGATTAATAGAAAACTATTTTAGTAGGTAAGAGATAATAAATAAAATTATTTGAAAATATAATTTATTAGTTCAACGTTAAATTAATATATCGGTAACAAACAAGTATATTAGTTATTTTTAAATATATGAATTGTCTCATGAATGCCGTGCGTGTAGAGGAGAACAATAATGCTTATTAAGTATAAGAATGATTATGAAAAAATTGCGATGGGCTTGTTGTCATTTATACCTGACTTGAAGGATGTTACTAGAATTAATTTAGCAATTAAAGGTTATCAAGATACAGAAAATCGAGATTTGTATCTTTGGAAAAATGAGGCAGGTAATTTTACTGGTATAGTTGGTATTGAAAATGATGGCAACGTTGTCGTAGTTCGGGCAATATCATTGAGTCCAGATGAAAGACATAAAAAAGTTAGTTTTTTGATTCTGAGCGCTGTATTATCGCTATATCCTGATAAAAAAATCATGGGTACAATTGATACTACAAAATTAATTGAAAAATGGGAAATGCAAAAAAATGAGTCAAAAATTTAAATCTATTAGTCAGGTAACATTAAAATTAACCTCTTTTGAAGGACCACTTGATTTGTTACTGCATTTAATCAAAGATTCTGAGATGGATATTTATGATATTCAAATTTCAGAAATAACAGAGCAATATTTAACTATTATTAAAGATACTACAAATATGTCATTAGATGTGATTGGTCAATATTTAGTGATGGCTTCAACGTTGATGAAAATTAAGAGTCAAATGTTATTACCGGCAGAATTTTCCAATGTAGAAGAAACTCAAACTGATCCAAGGGCAAGTCTAGTCGAACAATTACTTGAATATCAAATTTTTAAAGAGGCGGCTGGAGAGTTGAGCGTCAGGGAAAATAAACGTGCGAATTATTTTTCTAAGGAACAAAGTAGTATTCCTAAAGATAGATTTGATAAACCTCAACTTGATATACCTGGCCTGGATTTAGAAACACTTGAGAATGCTTTTAAAAGAGTTTTAATAAAGCAAATAAATCACCAACCAATTGAGAAAAAAATTAATGTGCAACTAGCATCACTCTCTGATAAAATATCAGAAATAAAAAAAATCATTCTAAATTCAAATAAGAGCTTAATATTTAGTGATTTTTTTGAAATAATAACAACGGTTGATGAAATTGTTGTTACTTTTCTGGCAATATTAGAACTTTCAAAATTAAACCAAATTAAATTGAAACAAGCAAATAGCCATGAAATGATTCAGATTTTAAAAATTGAACCATAGATTATTGTATTAAGGAGGTACGAAGGTGAGTCATTTAGCAAATATTGAGGGACTTTTATTTGTGAGTGGGGATCAAGGAATATCTCTAGCAGAATTATCTAGATTAACTGGATTATTGAACTCAGCAGTTAAAGAACAACTTGAAAAATTATCATTAAAGTATAAAAATGATATAAATTCTAGCTTGGAGCTAATTCAATATAATGATTGTTATCAATTAGTAACAAAAGAGAAATTAGCAGATTTAATTAAAGATTATTTTGAAAATCCTAATTCAAGAAGACTTTCTAATGCAGCACTGGAAACGCTAGCTATCATTGCTTATAAACAACCAGTGACACGACTTGTAATTGATGATATCCGAGGAGTTCAAAGTTCAGGATCACTACAAAAATTGATTGCTTTAGATCTAATTCGTGAAAATGGACGTCTTGATGTACCAGGAAGACCTATTATATATGTAACAACGACGCAATTTTTAAATTATTTTGGATTAACTGAACTAAAAGAACTTCCAGTGATTAGTGAAAATCAAGATTTTGATGGAGAAATAGGTAAACTTTTTTTAAATAATTTTAACGAAAAATTACAAGAAAATGAGGAATAATATGGCAGAGGCAGAAAGATTACAAAAAGTTATGGCGCAATCAGGTGTTGCGTCACGAAGACAATCCGAAAAAATGATTTCAGAAGGTCATGTTAAGGTGAACGGTAAGGTTGCAAGTGAGTTGGGTATTAAGGTCACAAGTGAAGATAAAATTGAAGTTGATGGTATTCGTTTAAATGAAGAACCATTAGTCTATTATTTATTCTACAAACCAAGAGGAGTTATTTCGGCTGTTAAGGATAATAAAGATCGTAAGGTTGTTACGGATTATTTTCCAGGTGTAAGGGAAAGAATTTATCCAGTCGGTCGATTAGATTATGATACTTCTGGATTATTATTAATGACAAATGATGGTGAGTTAGCCAACAAAATGACTCATCCAAAGTATAAGATTGACAAAACTTACGTCGCTAAAGTGAATGGTATTCCATCTAATGATGATTTAAAAACGTTACGTCAAGGAATTGTAATTGATGGTAAGAAAACGGCTCCTGCTCATTCAAAAATTATTTCAGCAGATAAAAATAAGCAAAAAGCAATTGTTTCATTAACAATTCATGAAGGCCGAAATCATCAAGTTAAAAATATGTTGGCAGAGGTTGGACATCCCGTGGAAAAATTAAAACGTGAAACTTATGGATTCTTAGATTTATATGGATTAACTTCAAGTCAATACCGTGAGTTATCTGAAGAAGAAGTTCATGCATTGAAAAGTATCGCCGAGCGTAAATAATTGTAACTTATTTTATCCTATGTTATATTTTGTAGCGTAATAAAATATTTGGTTCGTCTTCAGGGGCAGGGTGTAATTCCCGACCGGCGGTTATAGTCCGCGACCCACATTGTATATGTGGCTGGACTGGTGTAATTCCAGTACCGACAGTTAAAGTCTGGATAAAGAAGATAGGGCTTATTTGAGTAAGTAATTTCAAATGAACTCTGTTAATCTTTAGTGATTAATGGCGTTCATTTTTATTTACTTGAAAGGTTCTTCATTGAAGATGGCCTTCCAGGAGGTTTTCTAGTATGAATCGGTCACCAGTTTATAAAGTTGTGATTACAGCATTCTTAGCTGCAATCTCATACGTATTAATGTTTTTATCTTTCCCAGTAATTTTTCCGTATTTAAAAATTGATTTTAGTGATTTACCAATTTTAATTGGATTTTTTATTTTGGGACCAATGAGCGGTGTGATGGTTGCCGTCGTTCGTTCATTGCTGTATCTAGTTTCAACTGGAACAGATATTGCCAGCTTGATAGGTGTTGGAAGTAATTTCTTAGCATCAATGGCGGTATCATTTCCAGCATATTATCTTCTCAAAGGTAAAGGAAACCTTAAGCCAACACTTGGAAAGAGTATTTTAGCAGTTTTAGTTAGTACCTTTGTACTAACTGCTGTATTATCTATTGCAAATTATTTTGTAATTCTACCAGTGTACTTGAATGTTATCGGTATGAATATCGGAATGTCAGTATCCAAGTACGTTATTGTTGGTATTGTTCCTTTTAATATTATAAAAGGAATTCTGGTCGTTGGGTTATTTAGTCTTTTATATCAGAGAATGTATGGTTGGGTTCAGTTAAATAATAAAAAATATAAACAACTATAGTATAATTAATGAGGGAGAATTCTTAAGTGATTCTTCCTCATTTTATTTTATAAGGATGGTATTTTATGGTTGAAGATTATCTCTTACAAATGTTTAATGTCGAATATCGGCGACCTAATGTAATATTTAGCATTATTACAGGTCGGAATACTGTTTCCAATATATATTGGGGAATGCGTTATGATTTGCTAGATTATTTTAGTATTGATCCTCAATTTACAAATGAAATATATCAAAAAATACTTTCTAAGTTGAAACAAAATAAATTACTCACTGAATCTAATGGGCAAGTTCGGTTAACGCAAAATGGTTTAATTCGACAAAAAAAAGCGAAAAGCGATTTATATCAAATTAAGCACCCTAAATTAATAAATCAATATAAATTTAATGAATGGTCAGAAACTTGTATTTTAGCTATACAAGTTGTGTCTGAACTTAGTTTTGTTAATCGTCATTATTATCCTGTCGTAACATCCGAATTAACTAAATTTAATATCAAAAAATGGATTTCTAACAATGATAAAACAATACTAACAAAACAAGTTAATTTAGAATTACGATTGTTCGTGCAAGAAATTGATACAAATTCTAGTTTAATATTTATGAACAAATTAATTGGTCATAATCTTAATGGATTGACCAATAAACAGTTAGCAAATGAGTTGAATCTATCAGAAATGGAGATTCAATTAATATACAGAGATACAATAAATTTTTTTGCTAGTTGGATTGAGGAGCAAAAACAAAGTGTGTTCAAAGAATTAGTTCAGTCAATTCTAAAAACAGGAATTATTTCTGAAAGTGCAAAGGAAACGATGAGATTAATTACTATGGGCCTATCTGTTAGTGATGTGGCTAAAAGTAGAGGATTGAAGACTAGTACAATTTTTGAACATTTACTTGAATTAGCAATGATTAGTGAAAAATTTCCATTTGATACTTTTTTAACAAAAAAAATAATTAATGATTTATCTGAAATTATGGGGAGAGATATTGATCAAGTACCTTTTAAAATAATACAAAATAAGAAACCTGATATAAATTTTTTCGATTATCGTTTGTATCAAATTTATAGGAGTAAAATAGATGTCCAAAATTAATTTAAAAGAAAAATTGATGGAATACTTTGGATTCGATTCATTTATGATAGGCCAAGAAGAAACCATAGAAACTATCTTATCCGGTCAAGACACGTTATCAGTACTACCTACAGGGACTGGGAAATCATTGTGTTATCAGTTAGCTGGCTATCTTATGAATGGTACGACAGTTATCGTTTCACCGTTGTTATCTTTAATTCAAGATCAAGTTAGTCAATTTAATTTTCGTGGTAATGGGACAGCTATTGGATTAACATCAATATTGAGTTATTCTGAAAAAAAATATGTGTTAAAAAATATACAATCTTATAAATTTGTTTATTTATCTCCTGAAATGTTAAGTCAATTTGAAGTGATAAATGCCCTTAAACAAATAGATGTATCACTATTTGTTGTAGATGAGGCACATTGTATCTCCACTTGGGGACCAGATTTTAGGCCTGATTATTTGGATTTGAATAATGCAATTGTGAAACTTGGTACACCTTGCGTTTTGGCGTTGACAGCCACAGCTACACTAAATATTCAGAATGATATTATGACACAATTAAAAACAGAAGGTCGAGATTTTCATAAAATCATTAAATCGGTTAATAGAAGTAATATTTTTTTAAGTGTCTTAAAAGTGCATGATGAATCTGATAAAAATAAACAATTATTAAATTTATTGAATAAAATCAAGGGTGTTGGAATCGTTTATTTCTCGAGCAAGAAAAAGGCAAATGAGGTCTCAGATTTAATAAATAATAACACTGGATTAAGGTCTGAACCGTACCATGCTGACTTGAATGATATGGCAAGGTATACGGTACAAAGACAATTTATGGAAAATCAAATAGATGTTATATGTGCAACAAGCGCTTTTGGTATGGGTATTAATAAAAAAGATATTAGATACGTTATCCATTATCATATGCCCGCTGATTTTGAAAGCTACGTACAAGAATTTGGCCGATCTGGACGAGATGGCCAGCAGAGTATCGCAATTGTTTTTTCTCAAGAAAATGATGTGTTTCTACAAAGAAACTTAATTGATTTAACCATTCCAGATGATGATTTTATTAGGATGTATTTTAAAAAACATAAGGAATTAGTTGGTCTTGGAGAAGAAAAAGGTAAACTGTTAGATTATTACTATGAGAAACAAAGCTCAGTTGAAGAGGTGCAGTTCCTTTTTAGACAAAGGAAAATTGAAAAAGAAACTGGATTACAAAATATGATAATGTTTGTTAATTCAAGTAATTGTCGAAAGCAACAAATTTTAAACCATTTTGGAGAATCGAAATTAATAGAACATGATGAATTCTGTTGCTCAGCGTTATTTAATGTGGATGTACTTCAAAAGATTGGATTAGAAAAAAAGATAATCAAAAATGATGACAAGCAGTTAATTCAATCAACAGATAATATTATTTCAAGATTGTTTAAATTATCTTGAGAATAATTTGGATTATTATGGTAAAATAATGATAATTGTTTTTAGGAGGATTGAAAAATGAGTGATAAAAAAGATAATTCAGAAAAAAAGCCTTGGGAAAAATCATTCGAAGACGATAGAGACGATAATGGAAATTATTCTCGATCAGCGAATAGACGTAAAAGTAAAAATAGTTCATTATTAACTACGGGGTTATTAGTTGTTTTTGTAGCTATTATTATTGGAACGATTGCTTTTTATATTGTTGAAAGTAACAAAGTATACCAACCAGAAGATAGAACCACAAGCGAGAGTTCAGTAAGTAAAAAAATAGTTACCAAAACTGATGATTCTGATAGTTCTAGCTCAAGTGCTAAGAAAAGCTCTGAATCAAAAGAAAAAGCTAGTTCTGAATCGAAAGAAAAAGCATCAAAAGAAAAAGCTAGCTCTGAATCAAAAGAGAAAGCTAATTCTAGCACTAATTCAAGCTCTAGCTCAGCGTCTAGTGAATCAACCAGCTCTGATAGTTCATCAAGTGCATCTTCAAAGTCATATGTAACTGTCGAAGCAGGACAAGGCATATATCGTGTTGCAGCAAACAATGGGTTAACTACAGAACAACTTCTACAAATGAATCCAGGGTTGACTACTTCTATTAGTGCAGGACAAAAAATAAGAGTTAAATAATATACATATGGGATTGATATCTAATCAATCCCATTTTTATGGAGGAATTACTTGATGAAAAATAATATCCAAATTGCAATTGACGGACCGGCATCCGCAGGAAAAAGCACTGTCGCTAAATTAGTTGCTAAAAAATTAAATTATGTTTATTGCGACACTGGGGCAATGTATCGAGCAATTACTTTTGAAGCAATGGCAAAGAATGTTGCGCTGGATAATGATGATAAGTTAGTTAGTCTATTAAAAGATACAATAATTTCTTTTAAACCAGCAAATCCAGAACAATTAGTCTATATAAACAATCTAGACATAACACAAGCAATTAGGCAACCTGAGGTAACTAATAATGTTTCAACGGTTGCTGCTCAAGAAGGTGTACGCAAGGAATTAGTTAAAAGACAACAAGAAATTGCCGAAGATGGATCAATTGTTATGGATGGTCGTGATATCGGAACGACAGTATTACCAAATGCTGAAGTTAAAATATTCTTAGTTGCGAGTGTTAAAGAACGTGCTCTTCGCCGATTTAAGGAAAATCAAATTAAGGGTATTAATACAACACTTGATGTTTTAGAGTTTGAAATTGCCGAACGAGATCGAAAAGATTCTACACGTGAAATTTCTCCGCTTATTCAGGCAAAAGATGCTATACTTGTAGATACGACTTCAATGAATATTGATGGGGTCGTACAGAAAATTATGGATATAATTAACAAATAATAAAATAAAATGTGAAAAATGAGTATTAGCACTAGTAATTACTCTTCATTTCAGCTAAAATAATAAATAGAGTTTATTCGCTAAGGAGGACATTGTCCATGAGTAATATTGAAGAAAATAATGATTTACTAGAAGCATTAAATAGTGTAAGTGAAGTTAAGGTTGGTTCTGTTATAAAAGGTGAAGTTTTAGCTATCGATGATGCTAAACAGGTCATTGTTGGTATTGAAGGCGCCGGTGTTGAAGGTGTTGTACCAGCTAAAGAACTAGCACTTAAAGCTGGTGAAGAAACAGAAGACGTTGTCAAAATTGGTGACGTTATGGATTTAGTTGTTATTTCAAGTATCGGTGGCGATAAAGAAGGTGGTAGTTACTTACTATCACAAAGAAGAATTGCTGAACGTGAAGTTTGGAATGACTTACAAAAATTAGCTGATGATGATGCTACAATCGAAGCTATAGTAACACAAGTTGTTAAAGGTGGATTAGTTGCTGATGCTGGTGTGCGTGGATTCGTACCCGCTTCAATGATTGATGATCGTTTTGTTGAAGATTTATCAAAATATAACCATCAAACATTAGATTTCAAAATTATTGAAATTGACCCAACTGAAAATAGATTAATCTTATCACATAAAGCAATTGTTAAAGCTCAAAGAGATGCTCAAAAAGTAGAAACTCTTAAAACTTTAACAGTTGGTGAAGTTGTAACAGGAACAGTTGCCCGTTTAACTAACTTCGGTGCATTTGTTGATCTTGGTGGTATTGATGGACTTGTTCATATTTCAGAAATTTCTTACAACCGTATTTCTAAGGCAGAAGATGTCTTATCAGTTGGTGAAGAAGTTAAAGTTAAAGTATTGGCAATCGATTTAGATAAGAACCGTATTTCATTATCAATCAAACAAACATTACCTCAACCATGGGATAATGTTGAAAATGATATTCATGTAGATGACGTCTTAGATGGTACTGTTAAACGTTTAACGACATTTGGTGCATTTGTTGAAGTTATGCCTGGAATTGAAGGATTAGTTCATATTTCACAAATTTCTTACACACATATTGCTACACCAGGCGAAGTTTTAAAAACTGGCCAAGCTGTTCAAGTTAAAGTACTTGAAGTACATCCAGCAGAACATCGTTTAGCTTTATCAATTAAAGCTCTCGAAGAAAAACCAGCAACAGAAGAAAAACCTGAAAAGAAAAAAACAGTTAAAAAAGCTGCACCAAAAGCTAAAGCTCCTAAATCAACAATGAGTGGTATGCCAGAAGAAAGTACTGGTTTCACACTTGGTGATATTTTAGGTAAAGCATTAGAAGATGCAGATACTAACAAATAATTAAAATATTATTTTTAAGTAACGACTGAACTGTAGTTCAGTCGTTTTTATTATTTATTACAAAAGATATTTAGAGAGTGAGGTACTATCTATGGCAAATCCTGTTGTAGCAATTGTTGGACGTCCTAATGTTGGAAAGTCCACAGTTTTTAATAGAATAGCCGGGGAAAGAATTTCAATTGTTGAGGATACTCCTGGTGTTACACGAGATCGTATTTATGCTCATAGTGAGTGGTTAGCGCAAAAATTTAGCTTGATTGATACTGGTGGTATCGATATCGGTGATGAACCCTTTTTGACGCAAATCACTGAACAAGCACAAATCGCAATCGATGAAGCTGATGTTATTGTTTTTCTTGTAAGTGTAAAAGAAGGCGTAACGGATGCTGATGAGAAAGTGGCTAAAATTTTATATCGTTCTGATAAGCCAGTTATTTTAGCGGTTAATAAAGTTGATAATCCCGAGTCTAGACAAGATATTTTTGATTTCTATTCATTAGGATTTGGAGAACCATTTCCAGTTTCTGGTAGTCATGGCCTTGGGGTTGGTGACTTATTGGATGAGATTACAAAGAAATTCCCTGAAAATATTCCTGATGAAGATGACAGTCGAATTAAGTTTAGTTTGATTGGTCGTCCTAACGTGGGCAAGTCTTCATTGGTGAATGCTATACTGGGTGAAAATCGTGTTATTGTTTCACCTATTGAAGGGACTACACGTGATGCAATTGATACAGCTTTTGATACTGAAGAGGGCGATATGTTCTCAATGATTGATACAGCTGGTATTAGAAAACGCGGAAAAGTATATGAAAATACTGAAAAGTATTCTGTACTACGTGCCATGCGTGCTATTGATCGTTCAGATGTTGTTTTAGTTGTGTTAAATGCTGAAGAAGGTATTCGGGAACAAGATAAAAGAGTTGCAGGGTATGCCCATGAAGCAGGACGAGGTATCATTATCGTCGTAAATAAATGGGATACTCTTGAAAAAGATAATCATTCATTATCTGATTTTGAGGCTAATATACGTCAAGAATTTGCATATCTTAGTTATGCTCCTATTATTTTTGTGTCTGCAATTACACAGCAACGATTATCTAAGATACCTGAATTAATTAAACGCGTAAATGAAAATCATAGTCGTCGTATTACATCTTCAGTATTAAATGATGTCATTATGGATGCAGTAGCCCATAATCCAACGCCAACTGATAATGGAAAACGTTTAAGAATTTACTATGCAACACAAGTAGCAATACAACCACCTACATTTGTTGTATTTGTTAATGATACTGATTTGATGCATTTTTCATATGAACGTTTCTTAGAAAATCAAATTAGAACATCGTTTGATTTTGAAGGAACACCAATTCATGTTATTGAAAGAAGAAGAAAATAATTCAAATTGATAAAACGCTACCATGCCATCTTTTTTTCTGCTAAAGTAGTTAAATACCTTGATGTAATACGTTTTGTATGGTATCTTAAATAAAGAATTAGTAGAGTAATCTCTGGTTCTATTATTATTATTTATTTTAAATAATAATGGCTGAATATTTTTAAATATTCGGACACATTTTAGGGGAGGTGAAACATTATGGCAAACAAAGCACAATTAATCGAAAATGTTGCAAAAGAAACAGGATTGACAAAAAAAGATGCTACTGTCGCAGTTGATGCTGTATTTGGTTCAATCCAAAGCACATTAGCTACAGGTGAAAAAGTTCAATTAATCGGTTTCGGTAACTTTGAAGTACGTGAACGCGCTGCTCGTAAAGGTCGTAACCCACAAACTGGTGAAGAAATTCAAATCCCTGCAAGTAAAGTACCTGCATTTAAACCAGGTAAAGCTTTAAAGGATTCTGTTAAATAATACTTAGAAAAAGCTAGTACAATTCATTTTGTACTAGCTTTTTCAATCTATAATTTATTTTATAGACAATAGTTATGTACGAGATTACTAGCTATTGTGTGTATGATAGATTAAACTAAACCATATTAATTTAATAATGAAGGGAAGTTATTTAATGACGCATTCAGAAATTATGCTAGACTACTTGGACGAAGGACAAATTGATGAGGCAATGAAAGAATTTGCCAGAGCATTAAGAAAAGACAATGATGCAACATTATTTAGTTTAGCAGAAGAGTTATATAGCTTAGGTTTTTTAGCTCAATCTAAACGTACTTATGAAAGATTATTAGAAAAATATCCAGAAGAAGATACTTTAAAAACATTCCTAGCAGATATTGCAATTAGTGAAGGAAAATCTGATGAAGCGCTTAACTATTTGTCAGAAATTGAAGAAGATTCAGAAGCTTATCTTCAGTCTCTTATGGTTGCAGCCGATTTATATCAGACACAAGGTATGTTTGAAGTTAGTGAAAATAAATTATTAACTGCATACAAGTTGGCCCCTGAAGAAGAAGTTATCCAATTTGCTCTAGGCGAACTATATTTTAATACGAAACAATTTAGTCAGGCAATCGGATTTTATCTTGAATTAATTAAATCAGGACAGACTGAACTGTCACAGGTTAACTTAGTACAAAGATTAGGTGTTAGTTACGCAAACAGTGGGCAGTTTGAAAAAGCAATGGCATATTTAGAACAAATTCATTTAGAAAATATGGACTCTGATACTAAGTTACAGATGGGTTTAACCTATCTACAATTAAATGATCAACAAAAAGCAATTGATATTCTTTATGATTTGAAGGAAGAAGATCCTTCTTATACGTCCTTATATCCAATTCTTGGCCAAGCACTTTCAAATGAGAATAGATTAAATGATGCTTTACTTGTCTATCAAGAAGGGTTAGCGGTTGATGAGGTAAATGATACATTGTATGAACAGGCAGCTACTGTTGCCTTAAAATTGGACGATGAGAAGCAAGCTGAAAAGTATTTAAATAAAGCAATTGATATTAATCCAGATAATACTGGCATATTATTACAATTAAGTAATTTATTAGTTAAGCAAGAACGTGATGATGAAGATATTAAATTACTAGAAGATATCAAGAGCGACGGAGATGTAGATCCTCAAATATTTTGGAATTTAGCTATTTCATATGAAAGACTTGAAGATTATGATAAAGCTGAAGAAAATTATTTAGAAGCATACCCTTATTTTACTAATCAAGTTGACTTTTTAAGATCTGTTATATTTATTTTTAGAGAAAACGGACGACAAGAGGAGTTAAAGGACGCGATTAAACATTACTTAGCTTTAGTACCTGATGATCAAGAAATTATTGATATTCAAAATGATATAAATTATTAAAATAAAACGTTTATATCATTTTTTGGTATAAGCGTTTTTTGTTAGCAATTTATAAGATTTTTTAAAGAAGGAGAGTTAAAATGCTCATAAATCAGATAGTGATACCAAAATTAGAAGATAGTACTGAAATATTTAAATTAATTAATCGTAATCGTCTTGAATTAAGTGAGTGGCTTCCATGGGTTAGTGCTTTGAAATCGATTAATGATGAAATAATTTTTTTAAGAGACTCTTTTAAGGATGAAACTAAATTAATTTTCGCTATAAAAATTAATAAGAATATCGTTGGCATGATTGATTTACATGGAATAGATTTACATATGGGAACTGCTGAGGTTGGTTATTGGTTAGACAAGTCGTATGTAGGACGCGGAATAATGTCAAAGGCCTTAACAGAACTTGAGAAACTAGCTATAAAGGAATATAAGTTAAAAAAATTAAAAATAATACTAGATTTGAATAATATAAAAAGTTTGAAAGTAGCTAAGACTAATAATTATCACTTTATAGAACAAAATGACCAAAATTTAATTTTTGAAAAGAGATTATAGAATTTATGATGGTATATTTATAAATGATATTATTATTTTTTGCTTTTTAATTGCTATTAAGGATATAATTTTAGATAGGTAATGTTGTTTAAATGGCGATTAATTATCTAAAATTATATATCGGGGGTAGGGACATGAAAGATTTAAATGAAAAAGAAATTGAACGATTGAGTAAAAAAAGTATTACTGAGAAAATTATAGATGGCGATTGGTACCAATATTCTAAAGAAGAATGGGCTCAAAAAACTGTTAAAACAAGTGCACAAACTATTTATAAAATAAATAAATTGGCGGCACATGATACGAATGATGCAGATAAAATGCTTAAAGAATTCTTACCTAATATGGAAAAATCTGCTGAAATATATTTTCCAATTTCAACTATAGAATGGCCGGAAATGTTAAAAATAGGGTCAGGCACATTTATTAATTCTAATTTACAGATTTTAAGTGCAGGACAAATAACAATTGGAGAACACTGTTTCATTGGGCCTAATTGTCAGTTATATACACCTAATCATCATTCTATGGACAAAAATTTACGTCGTGAAGGATGGCAATATGATGCACCAATTACAATTGGTGATGATTGTTGGTTTGGTGGATCAGTGATTGTTTTACCTGGTGTCACGATTGGAGATAATGTCGTCGTTGGTGCTGGTAGTGTGGTAACAAAAGATGTACCTGATAATGTTTTAATCGCAGGTAATCCAGCACGAATTATTAAGACTATTGGTTAGATAAAGTTATGACGAAAAGTAGCATAATTTAAAAATATTTAGGCAACAAAAAGGAGCTAGAATTTTTCTGGCTCCTTTTTGTTGCCCTTTTAAGGTTTATATGATTAATTTTTGTTCAATAATTAAATGACGGTAGTATAAAAGTGAATTTGGATCAATTCTTAACGTCATCATAATTTCCGAATCTGTCATCGTATTGTTAGTGAGAATAAAAAAACAAATAGCTGACTGGTACAGCAGACGTGGTGAAACATTTGGCGCAATAAATTGTAAATCTTTCTTTAAAAATTTGTGTAGACCAGGTAAAGATAATAAAGGTGCTTCAACATTTTTACGTAGTTTTAAAAAGCAATCGTTGGAGTTTTGTAAAATTTGTAGTTGTTTAATATAGGTATTGAATTGCTTCAAAAATAATTCCTCTGTTTCCGTAAATGTTAATTGTTTAAAGCTAACGAAGAAACCAGGTTGTAAAATTTCTGAAATTTTAAAGAAATGACGTGTCATTAATAAAACAAGTCGAGAATAGTAGCTAATTTCTGAATTGAAAAGATAAGAGTCGAAGTCTATTAACCAATTGAAGGTTATAACAGAATTTGCGATATTTTTTTTTCCTTTTAACATTAATGTTGGAATATGAGTATTTATCTGATGGGTAAATAAATATTTAAAATAACCATTCAGATGCGATAAAACCTTAGTATATGTTGAATTTTTAATATTTCTTTTATCTTGAAGCATAGTTAAATATTGACGAACGTCTGATTCTAAGATAGTTTCAACCATTATTGGATTAGAGAATGCATCATTAAAATTTAGAAGATAGTTAAAAAAATCATGAATATCGTAGTTATATTCTAAAATTGTTGATGGGGACAAAGAGTTGGATTCTAATGATAAATTAAAAGCTTTTTGATAGGGATAATTCATTTAATTGCCTCCTTTAGTAATAAACAATAAGTTACTTTAACTATACCACACTAATAAAGCGCACTGCAAAAATCGCAGTGCGCAAGACCAATCATTTATTAAAGATATTAGTGATTTTATTCTTTTTTTGTCGATTAAAACTAAACCCTTGTCCCAGTACTTCGTTAACACTACTAATTGAAACAAAAGCATTTGAATCCTGGTTTTGTAATATTTCCTTCAACTGATGAAGTTCATTACGGTTGATAACAACATAAATCATTTTTTTATTTTGGCGAGAATAAGATCCCTCACCATTGATATAACTAACACCTCTACCTAATTTATCCCAAATTTCATTAGTTATAATTTGATATTGGTCACTAATTATTAAGATGCCAAGTCCAGAATAACTACCTTCAAGAGTGAAGTTAACAATTTTTGAGAAAACATATGAGCTTAGTAGGGTATACATCATATGCCTTAAATCTAAGTAGCTAAGTGATATGACCAAAACAGCAATATCAAGGGCAAGAATTGTCTTACCCATTTGAATACCACGTGTTTTTTCAAAAATTCGAGCCACTACATCAGTTCCACCAGTAGTACCACCAAAACGATATACTAAGCCTGACCCAAGGCCACCAAAAGCACCAGCAAGGATACCTGCTAAAAACAAATCATCATTTACATTAATTTGAATCGGAACACGTTGCCAAATCCATAAGAAAAGAGATAACATTATTGTTCCATATATAGTATAGACTAATGATCGTTTACCTAAAAAACGGTAACCAATAAGGATTAATGGAACATTAATTGCAATTGTTGAATACGCAGGATCAATATGAAACCAATAACGTAAAATTAAAGTAACTCCGGTTATACCACCTTCAGCAAGATGGTTTGTTATATTAACGGTTGCTAATCCAAATGCATAAAAACAACAACCTAACGCAATCATTACTAAATCGATTATTTTAATTCGTTCATTTTTTAAGATTAGTTCTACCCCCTGAAATAAATTCAATATAAATATCATACCATATTATCGATGAATGTCTGCTGACTATCATTTTAAATCTAGTATAAATCTGTTAAACTAGATTGTATTAATTAAAGATGAGGAGGATTACTATGATTAAAGTTTTGGTTGCTGGGTTTAAAGGACGAATGGGTGCCACTACAACAAATATGATCTTAGAAAATCCATTATTTGAATTAGTTGGAGTCTATAGTACTACAGCTACAGAAAAAAATATAAATGAAATTACTGACTATAAGACAGAGAATGTCCCAATATTCAATAAGCTAGATGAAATAAACGTAGTTTCCGATGTTTGGATTGATTTTACTGTCCCAAGTGTTGTTTTCGAAAATACTAAATTTGCTATTTCGAAACATATGTCACCAGTTATTGGGACTACGGGTTTATCGGAAAATAATATAGCTGAACTTAAACAATTATGTAAAACAGAAAAATTAGGTGGATTGATTGCACCTAATTTTGGTATTTCAGCTGTTTTATTAATGCAATTTGCGCAACAAGCTGCTAAGTATTTACCTGACGTTGAAATTATTGAAATGCATCATGATAATAAATTGGATGCTCCAAGTGGTACAGCCTTAAATACCGCAAAATTAATTGCTGAAGTTCGTAAACCTAAAATTCAAGGCAACCCTGATGAAAGAGAAACATTACCAGGTGCGAGAGGTGCAGCCTTTGAAGGCATGAGAATTCATAGTGTCCGTTTACCAGGCTATGTTGCTCATGAACAAGTCTTATTTGGTGGCGAGGGTGAAGCATTAACTATTCGTCAGGACTCATTTGACCGTATTTCATTCATGTCTGGTGTTGCATTAGCTACTGAAAAAATTGGACAATATAAAGAATTACTAGTTGGATTGGAAAATATATTATGATAGTTTCCAATCTTGCGGATGATTTCATTAATGCTGAACCAGTGATTAAAGCCATTGAAAATGCTGGTTTTGAAGCATATTTTGTCGGAGGAAGTGTTAGGGATACTATCTTAGGATTACCAATCCATGATATTGATATTGCCACTAGTGCATACCCTGAGGAAATTAAGGAAATTTTTAATAAGACGGTAGATACAGGCATTCAACATGGGACTGTTATGGTTTTAGATCATGGAGAAGGTTATGAAATCACCACATTTCGAACAGAATCAACCTATCAAGATTTTAGACGTCCAGATCATGTTGAATTTGTACGCTCTTTAGAAGAAGATTTAAAACGTCGTGATTTTACAATCAATGCCTTAGCAATGACACATGATGGACGGATTATTGATTTGTTCAACGGACTACAAGATTTAGAAAATCACATCATTAGAGCTGTTGGCACTGCTGATGAACGTTTTAATGAAGATGCTTTACGAATGATGAGGGCAATTAGATTTGCAAGCCAATTAGATTTCACAATCGAAATGGAAACGAAGAAAGCATTAAAAAAACATGCACCACTATTGAAAAAGATTGCTATTGAACGGATTCATATTGAATTTATTAAATTACTGTTGGGAAAAAATCCTCAAATTGGACTTCGACATTTTGTTGAATCAGATTTAGTAAAATATTGTCCCGAATTTAATAATTATTTATCGGAACTAACTGATATGTCAAAAATGCAATCAATTAAACTTACATCAGAAGTAGCTGCTTGGTCGTTAATTATTCATGTGCTAAAGATAACAGAAACTAATATTAATCATTTTTTAATCTCATGGAAAAGTTCAAATGAGTTAATTACACACGTTCAAATAGTTATCAAAGCACTTAACGGTATTATTCATGATTCCGTTAGTCGAGAACTGATGTATGAAACTGGATTAGAATTATTATTAATTGCAAATGAAGTTGCAGCAATATTTAATAGTAATTTAGATGCAGAAATGCTGACAGTTGCTTATACTGCACTTCCAATTAAGTCTAAAAAAGACATGGCAATTAATGGACGACAGTTAATAAAGGATGTTGGTATTCAACCAGGTGAAAAATTAGGGCAAATTTTATCCATATTGGAAAATCGTATTTTATTAGAAGAAGTCCCAAACGAATCAACTCAATTATTAAAAGTGGCTAAGCAACTAATGTTAAAATTAGCGTAAAAAAAGAGATTAAATATCATTTAATCTCTTTTTTTACAAAGCACGCTTAGTAATACAAATTATAAAAGAGAATCAATTAGATAAGAGAGTGATTACATGCAAACACTAAGGGTAGAACATTTAAAGAAAACATACGGCGAAAAAACATTATTTGATGATTTAAATTTTATTGTTAATGAAAAAGATAGAATCGGATTGATTGGAACTAACGGTTCAGGGAAAACAACGTTATTAAATGCATTAACAGACCTTGACCCAGCTGATTCAGGAGATTTAATTAAACCAAATAACTATCGTATGAGTTATTTAAAACAAATACCAGAATTAAATGATGATATGACAATTATGGAAGCCGCTTTTGAAGGAGCTTCACCTATTTTTGAAACAATTCGTCATTATGAAGCTGTTTTAACAGCTTATAGTGAACATCCTGAAGATGAAAAATTACAGCAACGTTACTCAGATGCGGAAGATCGTATGAATCGTGAAGATGCATGGAATGCCGATAATGACGTTAAAACAATTCTAACGCAATTACAAATAACGGATTTAACACAAAAAGTCTCAACCTTATCCGGTGGACAGAAAAAAAGAGTCGGCTTGGCGCAAGTACTCATACAAGCTCCTGACTTATTAATTCTTGATGAACCAACAAACCATTTGGACTTTAGTTCTATTGAATGGCTAGAAAGTTACCTTAAAACGTACAAAGGAGCTTTAATTGTTGTTACTCATGATCGATATTTTTTAGATCAAATTGCCAACCAGATTTTAGAACTATCATTTGGTAAATTACACTCGTATGAAGGTAACTATCAAGATTTCGTTGCTCAAAAGGCTGAAAGAGTTGCTCAGGAAATTACCGCTGAGCATAAAGAACAACAGCTATATAAAAAGGAACTAGCTTGGATGCGTACTGGAGCAAAAGCTAGATCAACAAAACAACAAGCACGAATTAACCGTTTTAACGATTTAAAAGAAAATATGAATTCATTACAAATTGATCAAGATGTTTCAATTGGACTAGGCCAACAGCGGCTTGGTAAAAAGGTTATTGAGCTAAAAGATGCTAGTTTAGTCTTAGAAAATCATAAAATTATTGATCATTTTAGTGAGTTGATTCAGGCGAGCGATAGAATCGGGATTACCGGTAAAAATGGTGCTGGTAAATCTAGTTTACTAAATGCAATTGCTGGAAAATTACCACTTAACTCTGGCGAATTACTAATGGGCGAAACGGTTAAATTAGGTTATTACCAGCAACAAACTGAACCCATACCTGGCGATAAACGAATGATTAACTATCTAAATGAAATTGGTGAAAATGTCGAAAATAAACATGGCGAACGAATAAGTACAACACAACTTTTAGAGCAGTTTCTTTTTCCAAGATCGATGCATGGGACATTAATTAGACAGCTATCCGGTGGTGAAAAAAGAAGACTCTATCTCTTGAAATTACTCATGCAACAACCAAATGTCTTATTACTAGATGAACCTACAAATGATTTAGATATTGGAACATTAACAGTACTTGAAGACTATTTAGAATCTTTTAATGGCGCAGTTATAACTGTCTCACATGATAGATATTTTTTAGATAAAGTTGCAGATCAATTACTTATTTTTGAAGGCGATGCTAAAATTAATCGTTATACTGGATTATTTACATCGTACCTTGCTAAAGAATCACTGGATGATGCCGTATCAATATCAAAAAAAGAAAAAATTATCGAACACGACACCATTTCTGACGATAAATTAAAAGTTAAATTAACTTATGCTGAACAAAAAGAATTTGAAACAATTGAACAGACAATTGATAATTTAGAAGCTAAGAAAGAAAAAGCTGAAAGTGATATGTCGAATATCAATGACAATGATTTTGTAGCATTAAGTGAACTACAAGTGTCAATTGATAATTTAGATAATGAAATTGAAGAAAAGATGAATCGTTGGGACTATTTAGGTAAATATGCAGAAAAGGGGTAATTTTCGTATGGAAGAAACATATTTGCAACTTGAACGTGATATTTTAATGAACGGAAATGATAAATCTGATCGTACAAAAACGGGAACTAAAAGTCTTTTTGGCTATCAAATGAGGTTTGACTTAAGTCAAGGATTTCCACTACTAACAACTAAAAAAGTACCATTTGGTTTAATTAAGAGTGAGTTACTGTGGTTCTTAAAAGGTGATACTAATATCCAATATTTATTGAAACATAAGAATCATATTTGGGACGAATGGGCTTTTAAAAATTACATTGAAAGTTCTCAGTATACGGGCCCAGATATGACTGATTTTGGCCATCGATCACTTTTAGAGACTGATTTTAAAAAAGAATATGAAGTACAGAAAAACCTTTTTTGCGATAAAATTATTGAAGACGATGAATTTGCAAAAAAGTTTGGTGAATTAGGTGACGTTTATGGTAGTCAGTGGCGTAATTGGAAAACTAGACAAGGTGATACGATTGACCAAATTAAAGATGTTATTGAAGCAATCAAAAAAACACCTGATTCTAGAAGATTAATTGTGTCCGCTTGGAACCCAGAAGATGTACCAAATGTGGCATTACCACCTTGCCATACTTTATTTCAATTTTATGTGGCTGATGGTAAATTAAGTTGTCAATTATATCAAAGAAGTGGCGATGTCTTTTTAGGTGTACCATTTAATATTGCTAGTTATGCGTTATTAACTCATCTAATTGCTAAAGAGGTTGGACTTGAAGTTGGTGAATTCATTCACACATTAGGCGATGCTCATATTTACAATAATCATATAGAACAAGTGAAGGAACAACTTTCTCGTGAAGTGCAACCCATGCCAAAATTATGGTTAAATCCTGATAAAAATAGTATTTTTGAATACGATATGACGGATATTAAAATTGAAGATTATAATCCCGCACCACCTATTAAAGCGCCTGTTGCAGTTTAATATTTACTTAAGGAGGGTCAATAATGATTAATTTTATTTGGGCTGAAGATAATGAACATCATATTGGATATAAGGGGAAGTTACCCTGGTACCTACCAAATGATTTAAAATTTTTTAAGAAAACAACGCTTAATAAAGTTGTTGTTATGGGCAGAAATACATTTGAAAGTTTTCCGGGACTATTACCAAATCGAATTAATATTGTTCTTTCACGTAAAACTGATTTAGTTGAAACGGATACTCTAAAGATTGTTCATTCAATACCCGAGTTGAATAATTTATTAGAAACTTATTCTGAAGATATTTTTATTATTGGTGGCGCAACATTATTTTCTGAATTGTATGTAAATGTTAATAGATTGTATCAAACAAAGATTAACAATACGTTTGATGGTGATGTGGTGATGATTCCTATTGATTATACTCATTGGAAATTAATTGAAACGATTCCGGGAATTATTGATGAAAAAAATGTATATGACCATGAATTTAGAATTTATGATAAAAAATAATTAAAAAGCGAAGGCATACCCGTATTGGATATGTCTTCGCTTTTTAACTTTAAGTATATAATAAAATAGAAAAAAACATTAATCCTGTACCTAACATCACAAATAAATGCCAAACGACATGTAAGTACTTAACACCGTTTATACTATAAATTCCAGCGCCGATTGTGAACGCAATGCCACCAGAAACAAGTAGCCAGAACCCAATTGTACCGAGGCTATTATAAAGTGGCATCATTGCGCTCAAACAAAGCCAGCCCATAATTAGATAAATGATGGTTGAAATTGTTTTAAAATGGCCCAACCAAATTGATTTATAAATAATTCCTAAAACGGTCATCATCCAGATGATTCCGAATAGTGTCCAACCTAATGCCCCACCAACAGAGAGAAGACAATAAGGCGTATAAGTACCTGCTATCAGAATATAGATACTACTATGATCGAAGATTTGAAAAACAGTTCTTGCTCGTGTAAATATTAAACTATGAAATAGGGTAGAAGTTAAGTACAGCAGTACCAAAGATGAACCATATATAGCATACGAGGTAATTTCTAATGCACTACCATCATGAGCACCTTTAATAAGTAAAAAAATCAATCCCGCTATACTTAATCCAAGACCAATACCATGAGTCACCGCGTTTAATACCTCATTTAAGATGAGATACCTTCTACTGTAATTATGTTCCAAAAAAACACCTCAGTCATCAATTTCTATGTGAAATAGACCAGTAATTCTGATATACTAGACATTATAAATAGAAAAGTTTATAGTGACATTATTGTATCATGATTAAAAACTTTTGTTAAGAAAGTGTGGATGAAGAAACATGAAAAAAATTAAAATAATAACGGATTCATCTGTTGGATTAACAGATAATGAAATAAAAGAAAATGACATTAGCATTATACCTCTAAGCGTTATGATTGATGATACTATTTACGTTGAAGGTGAATCAATTACAAATGACGAATTTGAGACTAAAATGGAAACGTCAAAAACGTTACCTAAAACAAGTCAGCCACCAATTGGTACTTTTGTAGAAATGTTTGACAGTCTTGGGGCAGATGGTAGCCAAGTTCTCTCACTTAACATGACTGACCAAATTAGTGGTACGGTTCATACTGCAGAGCAAGCTGCAGAAATGAGTCAATCCGATGTAACCGTTGTTGATACTCGCTCTACTGATCGAGGTATGGCTTTTCAAGTCTTGGCAGCTGCTAAGTTAGCAAATTTGGGTGCATCAATGGATGATATTTTAACAAAAATTTCTGAAATCCGTAAGAATTCAACTTTAAATATGGCCGTTATGACTCTGGATAATCTGGTTAAAGGTGGACGTATATCAAGATTAACTGGTGTTCTTTCAAGTGTTTTAAATATGAAGATTATCTTGGAAATGATTGATGGCGAATTAAAAATTAAAAATAAAGGCCGCGGTATGAAGACGGTTAACAGATTTATTGCAGATTTAGTTGAAGAATTGAAAAGTACACCTAATGTTAAAGCAGTAGGTATTTCTCATGCTGGAAATGAAAAAAAGGCCTTTGAAGTTCGCGATTTATTACAAACAGCAGTCCCAAAAGTTGATATTCTAGTTCGACAGACAGCACCTATTATTGCGACGCATGGTGGTCCAGGGGCTTTTGCAGTGATGTTCTACACAGATAAAGACTAATATATTAAATAATTATTTTTAAACTGGTCCAAAAACAGCTGTTTTTGTCCGGTTTTTTTAATTAAATAAAGGAATGATTTTTTGAAATTTTTTAAAAGCTTTTCCATTACTATTTTAAGTATTTTAGTACTAAGTGGTCTTATATTTAGTGGGCTGTGGTTTGCAACCGGCCATTTTTCGAATCATTCTTTAATAACAGTGCCCCATAAAAAAACAGCTCTTAAGCTAGTATCCCTTGGTGATTCTTTAACGCAGGGTGTCGGAGATGAAACGAATAAAGGTGGATTCGTTTCATTAATTACAGAAAAAATAAATACTGATAAAAATATGAAAGTAACTGCCTCTAACTTTGGTTTATCAGGAGATCGAAGTGATCAAATTTATAGCAGATTAAAGAAACAACCCAAAATGCAAAAAACGTTAAAAAAAGCCAATGTTATTACATTAACAGTTGGTGGGAATGACCTATTACAGGTTATACAAAAAAACATTTTATCTAATGATACTGATAAGTTAAATAAAGCTATTGATACTGAAAAAATGACTTATACAAAAAATTTAAATGATTTATTTAAAGAGATTAGAAAATATAATAATAGCGCGCCTATCTACGTTATAGGAGTGTATAACCCATTTTACGTTTATTTCCCCGAAATGAGTAGTATGAAAACGATTGTTAAATCATGGAATAACGTAACCAACAAGGTTGTTAAAAATGATAAAAATAGTTATTTTGTTAGTGTTGAAAAACAGCTTTCTGAAGGACAATATTATGGTAAAGCAGGTAAATTAGCTAAGACTTTGGGTAGCTCAGATTTATCTGATTTATCTAGTTTTAATCTTGAAAGTGTCTTGCAAGAAAAAGATGAAAAAAACAACTATATTTCTATAACTGATCATTTTCATCCAAATAAAAAAGGTTATAAAAAAATGACTGATTTGTTGTTCAAATCAATGGAAGAACATCATTTATTTAAATAATGAGGAGAATTATGCCGAAAAGAACAGAAAAAACATCAACCACTTTTAACGCATGGAAAGTTGCGTTTATCATATTATTTTCTTTATTGATTGGCGTACTACTTTATTTTTCCGTTAGTATTATGAACCAATCCCAAGATCAAAAGACACTAACAACTCAAACCACTTCAAAAGCAACAAAAAGAACAGAACTAAGCGTGGAAATGAACAAGGAACAACTTAACGGAACCATTAATTATTATTTAAAATCAATTCAAAAAGGTCAATCAATTAAATATCGGTTTTTAGTAGATAAATCTGCCATATTAATGGGCACAACAAAAATTTTAGGACAAAATATTTCATTCACATTATATTCAGATCCAGTTGTAACAGATGATGGTAATATCTTGTTAAAAGCAAAATCTGTTGCTGTAGGTTCATTACCAGTTCCTAAAAAATTTATAATGGATTATGTAAAAAATGCATATGATTTACCAAATTGGATTACGATTAATAGCAAAGAACAAACAATTATGCTTAACTTAAAAAAACTAGATATTGAGAATGGTATACAAGCTAGTGCAACCAAAATTGATTTAAAAACGAATGTTTTTAAATTCGATGTTTCTATCCCTTTAAATTAAATGAGGTATCAATTTATGAGACAAACATTTTATCAATTTTTAATGACCGAACGTAACGATCACGGCACGGATGAGGTGTCCCAATTTGCAAATAATGCATTTTATGATCAAAGTTTTCCTAAATTGTCAGATAAGTATGACTTTCTTTCTAATTATCTTGAATTAAATGCAGGATATTTACCTTCAATGACAATTTTTGATGACGCTTGGGCCCGATATTTAGACAAAATGAATTAGTGGGGAATTAAATTATGGAAAAAGATAAAAAAGAAAAACGTTTTAGATTTGATCGTCATTTTTGGACCTTAATAGGGTCAATTTGTTTATCTTTTATAGTCGGAGCTGCTGCAATGTATTTTTTTGCAATTAGTCAAATTAATACATTAGTTGGGTCATTACAAACGACTAGTTCAGATTTAGCCAAAATTGAGTCTGTTTATTCGGCACTAAATAATTCTTATTATAAAAATATCAGTAAGAAAAAATTAGTCGATGGGGCTATCAATGGTATGGTCGATTCTACTGGAGATAAATTTACGGCCTATTTAGGTGAAGAAGATGCGACTAATTTAAATTCAACTATTTCTAGTAAATTTGTTGGAATTGGTGCTGAAGTCAAAATTAACAAGAAAGATATTCAGATTGTTTCAGCTATTAAAGGAACACCAGCTAAAAAAGCTGGTTTGAAGACAGATGATATTATCCAAAAAATAGATGGTAAATCCATTTATGGTCTCAGTCTAGAGAAGGCTGTTTCCAAAATACGAGGGAAAAAAGGAACGATAGTTAAACTAACTATTAAACGTGATTCATCAACATTTAATGTTTCAATAAAACGAGATGATATTCCTGTTAAAACAGTCTATAGTAGCATTTCGAAAAAGAATAAAAAAGTAGGATATATTCAAATTAGTACATTTTCTGAGGATACTTCTAAAGAAGTTAAATCAGCAGTGAAGTCACTTAGAAAAGATGGCGCTACATCGTTTGTCATTGATGTTCGAGATAATCCAGGTGGCCTTATGGATCAAGCATTAGCGATTGGATCAATGTTCTTAAAAGATGGTCAAACAATTATGCAGGTACAAGCTAAAACTGGTTCTCCTGAAGTATATAAGGCTGGTAAAAAATATGACTCAGGATTTAAAGTCACAGAAAAAACAGCTGTTATCATTAATAAAGATAGTGCAAGTGCTTCTGAAATTTTAGCAGCCGCACTTAATCAATCTGGTAATGATAAACTAATTGGGTCAACATCGTATGGAAAAGGGACCGTTCAAACAATCAATACCTTTACAGATAAAACAGAATTAAAAGTTACCATTGCTAAATGGCTAACACCTGATGGTTCTTGGATTAATAAAAAAGGGATTAAGCCTACTATTTCAGCTGATTATCCTGCGTATGCTTATTCACCACTAATTAATACTGATAAAACATATAAATATGAAGACGTTACACCTCAAGTTAAAACGATTCAAGTTTACTTAAGCGCACTTAATTATTATAAAGACAAAAATAATGGTTACTTTGGTACATCAACGGTTAATGCAGTAAAAATGTTACAAAAAGAAAATAATTTAACTCAAACGGGCGAAGTTAATAAAGATACTGCTTTAAAAATTGAAACATTAGTTCAGAAAAAAATTTCAAAAAATGATCCTGCCTATGATGCGGCAATTAAATCATTAACAAATTAATAAAAGACTGAAGAGGGCGAAACTAAATAGCGGAACTCTCTTCTTTTTGTGCACAAATTAAGGTATTCTGATTAAGAGAGTTAAATATAAAGAATTAAGCAAGTTAATTAAAAGTTTACTTGGCTTAACAAGGAGAATTTAAATGACAGTAATCCAATGGTTCCCAGGACATATGGCAAAAGCCTTAAGATTAGTAAAGGAAAAATTAAACTTAGTAGATATCGTACTTGAATTAGTTGATGCAAGATTGCCTGAATCATCTAGAAATCCACAACTTGAGCAATTACTTGCAACAAAACCTCATATTATGGTTTTAACAAAAAAAGATATGGCCGATCCGAACGTTACTGCACGTTGGCTACAGTACTATGAAAACAATGGAATTCCGGCAGTTGCAGTAGATAGTCAACACGGACAACTTAACGCTATCGAGAAAAAAATTAACGTTGTTTTAAAAGATAAAATAGCGTTACGAGAAAGTAAAGGTATCCTCCAACAACGAGTTAAGGTAATGTGTATCGGAATTCCGAATGTTGGAAAATCGACGTTACTAAATCATTTGTTAAGTAAAAATGTCGCCATAACTGGAAATAGACCTGGGGTGACAAAAGCACAGCAATGGTTAAAAGCCGGAAAATCAATGTCTCTTTTAGATACACCAGGTATTTTATGGCCCAAATTTGAAGATCAAGAAATCGGTAAACGCCTTGCTTTAACAGGAGCAATAAAAGACTCTTTATATGCAAAAGATGACATTGCATTATACGGATTAGAACATTTTAAACAAACAAATCCAAAGGCATTACAAGAGAAATATAAATTAACGGATGAACAAATGCAGTTAAGTAATGTTGATTTATTATTAGATTTAACAAAAAAAATGGGTTTCAAAGAAGATTATGATCGTGCGAGTGAGAGAATTATATTTGATATTAGACAAGGTAAACTTGGTCGTTATACCTTAGAAATCCCTCAATTGGGTGGCGAATAGTTGTGACCAAATTTACAATTTCTCAAGTAAAAGAACATTTATTGAATAATCCATCGGATAACTTTATGCAAGAAATAGCTAAAGACTCTCGCAAAGGAGTTATTAAGCTTTTAATCCAATATAATAATAGACAAAAAAAACTAGTTGAACACCAAGAATTATTTAATCGTAGGTTAGTAATAGAAAGAGACCTATGGCAGAATGGTATTCCTTACATCGCTGGTATTGATGAGGTTGGAAGAGGACCGTTAGCTGGTCCAGTTGTTAGTGCATCAGTTATTTTACCTCATAATTTCAATCTAATTGACGTGAATGATTCGAAAAAATTATCTGCATCTATGCGTGAAGCATTATACGTTGAAATATTAGCTACAGCTGTTTCAGTTGGTATATCTGTGATAAATAATCAAACAATTGATGAAGTTAATATATATCAAGCATCAAGAATTGCTATGTTAGAAGCTGTTAATTCATTGGACGTGAAACCACAACAATTATTGATTGATGCTATGACGATTGATAGCGATATTCCACAGAAAAGTTTCATTAAAGGCGATTCTAAAAGTGCTAGTATTGCTGCTGCTAGTATCGTTGCTAAGGTTTACCGGGATCATCTCATGAACTTTTACAATGAATTATATCCAGGATACGATTTCAATCATAATGATGGATATGGAACTAAAAAACATTTAGCAGGACTTAGCAAACTAGGAGTCACTCCAATTCATCGTCGAACATTTGAACCAATTAAATCTATGCTAAAAAAATAATGAAATAAATTGCGTACCTTATTAGTATTAATGACTAATAAGGAGAAACAATGACAATAAGAGACACTTTAATTAAACTTAGACTATGTTCTGAAATAACGTATATTGGCGAAAATAAAATTTTTGATTGGTTACAACAGAATCCAAGTTGTACTGATTTAACTCTAGATGTAATTAAATCCATTTTAAATTTAAATAGTAAAAAAATAGCTAGTTTCAGTAAAGCTTATACTAGTATTTCATTGGAAAATGAGGTTATTACCAATAAGTTACATTCAACAATTGTGACTATTATTGATGAGGACTATCCGTATCGACTAAAAGAATGCTATCGACCACCAATTGTTCTTTTTATGCGAGGAAATACGCAATTATTAAATCGACAATCACTTGCTGTTGTTGGTGCTCGGCAAAGAACTAACTATTCAATAGAAGTAATACAATTATTATTACCAAATAGTATCCAAAATGATAAGGTAATTTTAAGCGGATTAGCAGCCGGCGTTGATACCTTGGCACACCAATTTACAATAGCTAACGGAGCAGATACAATTGCTGTTATTGGTACAGGTTTAAATATTTATTATCCAAAAATTAATGAAGAATTACAGATTGAAATTAGCAAAAAGGGACTTTTATTATCTGAGTACGGACTGAATACAGGACCACAACGTAATCATTTCCCTGAAAGAAATCGAATTATTGCAGGCCTTTGTGAATGCTTATTAGTTACAGAGGCTAAACACCATAGTGGTAGTCTTATAACTGCCAATTTAGCATTGCAAGAAAATCGCACAGTACTAGCTGTACCCGGTTCAATTATTAGTCCTCTTTCACTTGGGTGTAATGAACTAATAATAGCCGGTGCAATGCCGATTATTAATGGTGAACAGATACTTGCAGAGTTCTATGAAAACTAGTTACGCTTGACAAGTCTCTCTAATATGCTTTAAGATTACTAACGATTTTAAAAATGTTATTGCTTACAATATAAATACTACGAAGGAGTTCAATTATGCCAGTAACCAAAAAGAAAAAAAGAACGCCGGCAAAAAAAAATCTAGTTATTGTTGAATCACCTTCTAAGGCTAAAACAATTGAAAAATACCTAGGCAGCAACTACCATGTTGTCGCTAGTCTTGGACATATTAGAGATTTACCACGAAGTAAAATGGGAGTTGACGTTGAAAACAACTATGATCCTCATTACATTTCAATTCGTGGTAAAGGCGATGTTATTAAAAGTTTAAAAAAAGAAGCTAAAAAAGCTAAAAATGTTTATCTAGCAGCCGATCCTGATCGTGAAGGTGAGGCAATTGCATGGCATTTATCTCATATTTTAGATTTAGATATCACGGACAAAAATCGTGTTGTTTTTAATGAAATTACAAAAGATGCAGTTAAGAATGCTTTTAACGATCCTAGATCAATTGATATGAATTTAGTTGATGCACAACAAGCTCGCCGTATTTTAGATAGATTAGTTGGTTATTCAATTAGTCCTTTATTATGGGCTAAAATAAAAAAAGGCTTAAGTGCTGGTCGAGTTCAGTCTATTGCTTTGAATTTAATTATTGATAGAGAAAAAGAAATTCGTGCCTTTATACCGGAGGAATACTGGACTATTGATTCTGAATTTAAAAAAGGTAAAGAGAAATTTGATGCAGCTTTTTATGGTATTAAGGGAAAGAAAAAAACACTTCATGATAATGAAGATGTTAAAAAAGTAATGGCATTAATTGATACAAAACAAGATTTTGATATCACCGCTGTCACAAAAAAAGAACGTAAAAGATTTCCAGCTTTACCATTTACTACAAGTACAATGCAACAAGATGCTAATAGAAAATTAAACTTTCGTACAAGAAAAACGATGATGGTTGCACAACAATTATATGAAGGAATTCATCTCGGAAAACAGGGTACTGTTGGTTTAATCACTTACATGCGTACCGATTCGACTCGTGTATCTACGACTGCCAAACATGAAACTGCTCAATTTTTACACGAAAAGTATGGTGAAGATTATGCAGCTATTAAGCCACGCAAAGGTAAATTACAAGAAGGTGCACAGGACGCACATGAAGCAATTAGACCTTCCTCTGTTTTACGTACACCTGCTTCAATGAAGGATTATTTAAGTAATGATCAAATGAAGTTATATAAATTAATTTGGTCGCGATTTGTTGCCAGTCAAATGACACCAGCTGTAATGGATACAATGTCTGTATCTATTGAACAAAATGGCGTTACTTATCATACTGCTGGGTCAAAGACTAAGTTTGCAGGTTATACAAAAATTTATGAGGATAACAAAAAGACTGATAATATTTTACCGGATTTAAAAGTTGGCGATCATGTTAAGTTAGCTAAAAATCAGCCTAACCAACATTTTACTCAGCCACCTGCTAGATTCACTGAAGCAAATTTAATTAAAACACTTGAAGAAAATGGTGTTGGACGGCCATCAACGTATGCACCAACCTTGGATACTATTCAACGTCGATATTATGTGAAATTAATTGCTAAGCGTTTTGAACCAACTGAACTGGGTGAAATTGTAGATGATATGATTGAAGCTTATTTTAGTGATATTGTGAATGTTAAATTTACTGCTGAATTAGAAAAAGGTCTTGATAACATTGAAGTCGGAGACGAAAATTGGGTTAAAGTTGTTGATGATTTTTATAAACCATTTTCAAAAAATGTTGAACATGCCCAAGAAACAATTGAGAAAGTTCAAATTAAAGATGAACCAGCTGGATTTAATTGTGAAATTTGTGGGTCACCGATGGTTATTAAGATGGGCCGATATGGCAAATTCTTTGCATGTACGCGTTTTCCAGATTGTCGTAATACAAAAGCAATCGTTAAAGAAATTGGTGTAACTTGTCCATTGTGTCATCAAGGTGAAGTAATTGAACGTAAATCTAAACGAAATCGTTTATTCTATGGTTGCTCAAGATACCCAGATTGTGAATTCGTATCATGGGATAAACCTATTGGTCGCGAATGTCCTAAATGTCAACATTACTTAATTGAGAAAAAAGTAAAAGGTGGAAAACAAGTCAAATGTAGTAATTGTGACTATGAAGAAGCGGTTCAAAAATAATTGAATCTAACTAGCAGGGGGATTATATAATGGAAAATACTAGCGTTAATGTAATCGGTGCTGGTCTTGCCGGTAGTGAAGCTGCATGGCAGATTGCCAAGCGAGGAGTTCATGTTAATTTATACGAGATGCGCCCTATCAAAATGACACCAGCGCATCATACTGAGAATTTTGCTGAACTAGTTTGTACGAATTCTTTAAGAGCTAATCAAATTACGAATGCCGTTGGTCTTTTGAAGGAAGAGATGAGACAGTTAGATTCAGTTATTATGAAGTCAGCTGACCATAATGCAATTCCGGCTGGCGGTGCGCTAGCCGTTGACCGTGATAAATTTTCTGGTGAGATAACTGATTTAGTTAAAAATCATGAAAATATTACGGTTATCAATGAAGAGTTAACTGAACTACCAAAAGGTCCAACAATTGTTGCGACAGGTCCTTTAACATCATCAGGTTTAGCAGAATCAATTAAACAATTAAATGGTAGTGAGGGACTTTATTTTTATGATGCAGCTGCACCAATTTTAGAAAAATCATCATTAAATATGGATAAAATCTACTTAAAATCACGATATGATAAAGGTGATGCTGCATACCTTAATTGTCCAATGACTAAAGAGGAATTTATAACCTTTTATAAGGCACTAATAGGGGCCGAAACTGCTGAAATGCATGATTTTGAAGATGAAAAATTTTTCGAAGGTTGTATGCCAATTGAAGAAATGGCTAGAAGAGGCGCTAAAACAATGTTATTTGGCCCTTTAAAACCAGTTGGATTAGAAGACCCTAAGACTGGTAGAACACCTTTTGCCGTTGTCCAATTGCGTCAAGACAATGCAGTCGGAGACTTATACAATATTGTTGGTTTCCAAACGCATCTTAAATGGGGCGAACAAAAGAAAGTTTTCTCACGAATTCCAGGTTTAGAAAATGTTGAATTTGTTCGTTATGGTGTTATGCATCGTAATACATTTATGCGTTCTCCTGATACACTGGAACCAACATATCAGTCTAAATTTAGAAATGATTTATTTTTTGCTGGTCAAATGACAGGTGTTGAAGGCTATGTAGAAAGTGCTGCAAGTGGATTATTAGCAGGGATCAATGTCGCACATCTTGTTTTAGGAGAAGAGCTAGTCGTACTTCCTAAAACAACTGTGATGGGAGCTATGGCCCATTATATAACACATGCCAGTGGTAAACATTTTCAGCCGATGAATGCTAACTTTGGTATTATCCCTAAATTAGGCACAAAAATTCGAGATAAACAAGAAAAAAATCAAGCGGTTGCAAATCGTGCTCTAGAGCATTTAGCAATTGTTAAACCAAGTCTTTAAATATTTATGAAATATCTGATAAAATAATTGAGTTATACTTCATTGTTGTGCTACAGTAGTAGCGTTCAATGAAGTTTTTTTATACAATAAATGAGAAACATGGAGGAGTTTATTATGGCAACTGTTTCATTTCATGCAACAACAATTTGTGCCGTTAAGCATAATGGTCACTGTGCAATGGCCGGTGATGGCCAAGTCACAATGGGTGAAAAAGTTATTATGAAGGGGACTGCTAGAAAAGTTCGTCGCATATATAACGATCAAGTAGTTGTTGGTTTCGCTGGTAGCGTTGCCGACGCATTTAATCTTGAAGAACGATTTGAAAAAAAATTAAATGAATTTAGTGGTAATTTACAACGTGCAGCAGTTGAATTAGCTCAGGATTGGCGTAGTGAACAATCCTTACAAAAATTAGAAGCACTTTTGATTGTAATGAACAGTAATGAAATGTTATTAGTTTCTGGTAGTGGAGAAGTAATTGAACCTGACGATGACATTTTAGCAATCGGATCTGGCGGAAATTTTGCTTTGTCTGCTGCAAAGGCACTTAAGCATCATACAACTGATATGTCAGCTAAAGAAATTGCTGAGGCATCAATTAATATTGCCGGTGATATTGATATTTTTACTAACCATCATGTCATCTCAGAAGAATTATAGAAAGCGGGTAAATTTATGACTATAAGTGATAAAACACCAAAACAGATTGTTACAGAACTAGATCAATACGTTATCGGTCAAAATGATGCAAAAAAGGCCATTGCTGTTGCATTACGTAATAGATATCGTCGGATGCAACTTTCTGAATCAATGCAAAAAGATGTTACACCTAAAAATTTAATGATGATTGGGCCAACTGGTGTAGGTAAAACTGAAATTGCTCGTCGTTTGGCAACAATGCTTGAAGCACCATTTATTAAAGTTGAAGCAACAAAATTCACTGAAGTTGGTTACGCTGGACGTGATGTTGAATCAATGGTACGTGACTTGGTTGACGTGTCAATTAAATTAGAAGAAGATGCTCAATATGGCCGTGTTTCAGGCGCAGCTGAACGTATGGCTGATAAACGCCTTGTAAAACTTCTAGTTCCGGGTATTAAAAAACAAAAAAAAGCCGAGAATGTTAATCTTATGCAAATGATGTCTCAAATTCAAAAAGGTCAAATACCTGCCGGATTAGATGCAAAAGATGAAGAAGAGGTCACTGACGACATTAGAAATGAACGACTATCTGTATCGGAACAACTAAGTCGTGGTTTATTAGAAAATAACGAAGTGACAATTAAAGTTGATGAACCTAAACAGCCTTCTGGTATGAATGGCATGATGGGACAAATGGGCATCGACTTAGGAGATACCTTAAGTGCATTAACACCAACACGCCAAGTAGAAAGAACGTTAACCGTAGCAGAAGCCCGTAAAATTTTAATTCGTGAAGAATCAAAAAAATTAGTTAATGTAGCAGATATCAATCAAGCTGCAATTGAACGTGCTGAAAACACTGGAATTATTTTTATTGATGAAATTGATAAAATTACTTCAAAATCTCAAAAAAATAGTGGTGAAGTTTCTAGAGAAGGCGTACAACGTGATATTTTACCAATTGTTGAAGGCTCTCAAATTTCAACTAAATATGGTGTTATTAATACTGATCATATCTTGTTTATTGCATCAGGTGCTTTTCATGAAAGTAAACCTAGCGATTTAATTGCTGAACTTCAAGGTCGTTTCCCAATTCGAGTTGAATTAGATGATTTGAGCCAAGCAGATTTTGTTAAAATTCTTACAGAACCTCATAATGCCTTAATTAAACAATATATTGCTTTAATTGGCACTGATAATATTAATGTGACATTTACAATTGAAGCAATTGAGAAAATATCTGAAATTGCTTACAACGTTAACCACGATACTGAAAATATTGGTGCACGCAGACTGCATACAATTCTTGAAAAATTACTTGAAGATTTACTATTTGAGGGTCCAGATATGCAAATGGGTGACATAACAATTACTGAAAGTTATGTTGAAGACAAAATTGGTAACATCGTTGCTGATAAAGATCTTAGTCGTTATATTTTATAGGATAGGGTGAACTAAAATGACAGTTGAACTTAAAAATGATTTCATCACAGTCAAAATTGCTGAACAAGGTGCTGAATTAATCAGTATTACCGGAAATGACACATCTATTGAATATATTTGGCAAGCAGATAAACAATACTGGGGTAGACATGCTCCGGTATTGTTTCCATTTGTTGGGCGGTTAAAAAATGATGAATATGCGTATGATCATAAAACATATAAAATGGGTCAACATGGCTTTGCCCGTGACATGCTTTTTACAGCGGCTTCTAAAAGTAAAACATCAGTTGTTCTGGAATTAGGTTCATCCCCAGAAACAATCTCAAAGTATCCGTTTAATTTTAGATTGAGATTACATTACATTTTAAATAATCATCAAATAAAAGTAATTTACGATGTTTATAACCCCGATGAAAATCCTTTGTTATTTTCTATCGGAGGACACCCAGCATTTAACGTACCACTTAAAAATGCTTATTTAAATCTAGAAAATTATCAAATTGAAGTGGCACCAAATGTTGAAAGACGTCAAATTCCACTAGTTGGACCTTTTAGCGATATCGAAAATGCAAAATCAGTTAAGTTCAACGAACCTATTAAGTTATCTCGCGAAACATTCAAAAATGATGCCTTAATTTACGAATTGAAACAACTAGAAACGACTGTCTTACTTTCAACACCTGAAGATGATCATGGTGTTTCCGTGACATTAAATGGTGCAGATTACGTTGGTATCTGGTCGAAATATCCTGAAAATTCACCATTTGTTTGTATTGAACCATGGTGGGGAGTAGCTGATAATATTAAATCTACTGGTAATTTATCAGATAAAAGTAATATTTATACGTTAGAAAAAAATAAATCGTTCGAAGGTTCGTATGAAATCACAGTATTTTAAAAAAAATCGATGAAATAATCATCGATTTTTTTTATTTCGTAAATATAATCCAAGACCAAAAGGTACCATACTCTCAGTACCATTTAAAATACGTTTTATGTTGTCTCTATGTTTATAAATAACAAATATAGTCAAAATACCTGCAATACTAGTTAATAACCAATCTTGAAATAATATCGCTGTTATCGTAATACCAATAAATCCAATGACACTTGCAACACTTACCATACTCGTTAAAAGTATTAAAGAAATAAACATGGTACAAGCAATAAGAAAAAATAGCGGATTATACGGTAATAAAATACCCGCACCAGTAGCAACTGCCTTACCACCTTTAAATCCAGTAAATATTGAGAATGTATGTCCAGCTACTGCACCTACACCAATTAGTAAAGGACTAACGGTTGATGCGACCCCAAACATATAAGGGAGGCTTGCAGCTACAATTCCTTTTGATATATCCATCACTAAGACAACAGTCCCTGCTTTTGGTCCAAGAACTCGATAAGTATTAGTTGTACCAACATTACCACTACCAAAATTTCTGATATCCTTTTGATAAAAATATTTTCCAATCCAAACCCCTGATGGAATTGATCCTAAAATATAAGCGATAATCAACATTAATATGATTGTACCCATGATAATTCACTCCTTTCAGCCAGTAAATCCAATAAGTAGTATTTTAACATTCTTTTAAGAAGACACCAAAATTTTTTATAAAATAGAACGTCTATTCGGATTTCTCTTTACTTTTTAAAAAAGAATAGGTTATTATAGTAACGTTACTGTAGGAATACAGAGTAAGGGGCGTTTAACTGAATGACTAATCAAAATAAAACAAAATACAATGATGATTCAATTCAAGTTCTTGAAGGACTAGAAGCAGTTAGAAAACGACCTGGTATGTATATTGGGTCGACAGATGGCAAGGGATTACATCATCTTGTCTACGAGATTGTTGATAACGCAGTTGATGAAGCCTTGTCAGGATATGGTTCACAAATCGACGTTACAATCCACAGTGATAACAGTATTACTGTTGTAGATTATGGTCGTGGTATGCCTATTGGTATGCATGCATCAGGAATACCAACTGTTGAAGTTATCTTCACTGTCTTACATGCTGGTGGAAAATTTGGCCAAGGCGGATATAAAACGTCTGGTGGACTACATGGCGTTGGCGCAAGTGTCGTTAACGCATTATCTTCATCATTAACAGTTGATACCGTTCGTGATGGTATTCGTTATGAAGAAAAGTTTAAAAATGGTGGGCATCCAGTTGGGACTTTAAAAAAATTAGGTGCAACTAAACGAGCAAATGGAACAACAGTAACTTTTAAACCCGATGAAAGTATTTTTTCAACTACAATTTATAAGTATGATATTTTAGCTGAAAGATTAAAAGAGTCTGCCTTTTTATTACGTGGTGTCAAAATTGTTTTAACAGATGAAAGAACTGATAAACAAGATATCTACCATTTTGAAGAAGGTATTAAAGAATTCGTTGCTTATTTAAACGAAGACAAAGATACACTTGGCGAAGTGATGTATTTTGATGGCATTAAAGATAAAATTGAAGTAGAAGTTGCAGCACAATATAATGATGGCTACTCAGAAAACTTAATGTCCTTTGTTAATAACGTTCGGACAAAAGATGGTGGTACACATGAAGCCGGAATGAAGTCTGCTTGGACAAAAGCATTTAACGAATATGCTAGAAAATTAGGTCTTTTAAAAGATAAAGATCGTAATTTAGAAGGTAGTGATGTTCGAGAGGGCCTTTCAGGAGTCATTTCAGTGCGAATACCTGAAGAGTTATTGCAATTCGAAGGACAAACGAAGGGTAAATTAGGTACACCCGAAGCAAGATCTATCGTCGATAGCGTTCTGAGTGAAAAACTTGGGTTTTATTTGATGGAAAATGGTGAGTTTGCACAAGAACTTGTTAGAAAATCAATTAAAGCCAGAGAGGCTCGAGAGGCAGCTCGTAAGGCTCGTGATGATTCAAGAAATGGAAAAAAGAAAAAGAAAAATGATCGCTTATTATCTGGGAAATTAACACCTGCACAATCGAAAAACGCTAAGAAAAATGAGTTGTTTTTAGTCGAAGGTGATTCTGCCGGTGGTTCAGCTAAACAAGGTCGTGAACGCAAATTCCAAGCCATTCTACCTTTACGTGGTAAGGTATTGAATACTGAAAAGGCAAAATTACAAGATATTTTAAAAAATGAAGAAATTAATACAATGATTTATACAGTTGGCGCAGGTGTTGGTGCTGAATTTAAGCTCGAAGACAGTAACTACGATAAAATTATTATCATGACTGATGCTGATACTGATGGTGCGCACATCCAAACCTTATTATTGACATTTTTCTATAAATATATGCGTCCACTAATTGATGCTGGGAAAATCTATATTGCTTTACCACCTTTATATAAAATTCAAAAAGGAACGGGTAAAAAAATAGAGAGTATCTATGCTTGGACCGATGAAGAGCTTGATAAAGCAACAACAAAAATTGGACGTGGTTACAGCCTACAACGATTTAAAGGTCTGGGTGAAATGAATGCAGATCAATTATGGGAAACAACTATGGATCCAATGACAAGAACTTTAGTTAGAATCCGAATTGATGATCCTGCACTTGCTGAAAAAAGAGTGACAACCTTAATGGGCGACAAGGTAGAACCTCGTCGAAATTGGATTGAAGAAAATGTTCAATTTTCACTTGAAGAGGACGGTAGTATCCTTGATAAGGTATCAAGTAAACAAGTTACTGATTTAAAAAATGAAGAAGATTTAACGTTATTTGAAGATCAAACAACGACTGACTAAGGAAGGAGGATTATTAATTTGGTTATAGAAAAAGATACATCAAAAATTCAAGAGCTGACCTTAGAAGATGTTATGGGTGAACGATTTGGTCGTTATTCTAAATATATTATTCAAGAACGTGCTTTACCTGATATACGTGATGGCCTAAAACCTGTTCAACGTCGTATTTTATACGCAATGAATCAAGATGGTAACACATATGATAAAGGGTTTAGAAAATCTGCTAAATCTGTCGGAAATGTTATGGGTAATTTTCATCCTCATGGAGATAGCTCAATTTACGAAGCTATGGTCCGTATGAGTCAAAACTGGAAATTACGAACACCATTAATTGAAATGCACGGAAATAATGGGTCAATGGATGGTGATTCCCCTGCCGCAATGCGTTACACAGAAGCTCGTACAAGTAAAATTGCGACTGAAATGCTACGTGATATTGAAAAAGAAACGGTTGATTTCGTATTGAATTTTGATGATACGGAGTATGAACCAACTGTTTTACCAGCAAGATTTCCTAATTTGTTAGTAAATGGCGCAACGGGAATTTCAGCTGGATATGCAACTGAAATTCCACCTCATAATTTAAGCGAGGTTGTTGATGCCGTTGTTTATTTAATTGGACATCCAAATGCGACTTTAGATAAATTAATGTCATTCGTTAAGGGCCCCGATTTTCCAACCGGTGGTATTTTACAAGGATTATCCGGCATCCAGAGTGCTTATAAAACGGGGCGTGGTAAAGTAGTCGTTCGTTCTAGAACTGAGATTCAAGAACTAAAGGGTGGTAAAACACAAATTATTATTTCAGAAATTCCATACGAAGTGAATAAAGCTGTTCTTGTTAAAAAGATGGATGAAATTCGCTTATTAAAAAAAGTTGATGGGATTGCTGAAGTTCGAGATGAAAGTGATCGTGAAGGACTACAAATTGCAATTGAATTAAAACGCAACGTCAATGCACAAGGTATTTTAAATTATTTATTTAAAAATACTGATTTACAAATTTCGTATAATTTCAATATGGTTGCAATTAACCATCAACGACCTGAGTTAGTTGGCTTAAAAAAATTCTTATCTTCGTATTTAGAGTATCAATTAAGTGTTACGAAAAAAAGAACTGAATTTGATTTAAAAAAGGCTGAGTCTCGTCAACATATCGTTGAAGGGTTAATTAAAGCTTTATCAATTTTAGATAAAGTAATTAAAGCAATCCGTGCAAGTAAAGATAAAAAGAGTGCTAAATTAAGCTTAATGGATCTGTTCGATTTCACAGAAAAACAAGCTGAAGCAATTGTTTCATTACAACTGTACCGCTTGTCTAATACAGATGTGACTGCACTTGAAAAAGAAAATGCAGAGCTTGCTGCAAAAATTATTGATTACAAAGCAATATTGGCAGATCCTAGTAAGTTATCTGATGTTGTGAAAAAAGAGCTTAAACAAGTATCTAAAGAATATGCCACACCTCGACTAACTGAAATTCAAGAACATATTGAAGACATTAAGATTGAAACAGCAGTTTTAGTGACTCCCGAAGATGTTCAAGTATTAGTTAGCCGTGATGGTTATCTCAAACGTAGCTCATTACGGTCATTTAACGCCTCAGGAGTAAATGAGAATGGTTTGAAAAACGAAGATCAAATTGTATTTAATGAATCTGTTAACACATTAGATCATCTATTTATGTTTACAAATAAGGGAAATATGATTTACCGTCCAATTCATGAAATAACTGAGGCAAAGTGGAAAGATACTGGTGAACATATTTCACAAACTATTGGATTAGATACTGATGAATATTTAATTAAAGCATTTTCTTTCAAAAAAGTGAATGTCCCTGGTAAATTTGTTTTTGCAACTAAAAATGGATTCATTAAACAAACATTGGTTTCCGACTTACAACCCGGACGAACTTATAAAGGTCATGCAAGTAAATTCATGAAATTGAAGGAAGCTAACGATGATGTTATCTTTATTTCATACTTGAAAGAAACGGATGACTCGTTATTCATTTTTAGTGCTTCACATGATGGGTATGGATTGAAGTATCCTCTCGAAGAAGTTCCTGTTGTCGGATCTAAAGCAGCTGGTGTAATCGCGATGAATCTTAAGAAGGATGATTATGTTGCCGCTACTTGTTTAGTAACTGAACATAGTCAGATTGGATTATTAACACAGCGCGGTTCATTTAAGCGTATGACTGTATCAGAAGTGAGCTCGACAAGTAGGGCGAAACGTGGCGTTCTTGTTCTTAGAGAGCTTAAGAAGGAACCTCATAGAGTCGTTGGCATGAAACTCATTACTAAAGATGTGAATTTAAATGCCCTTACTGAAAGTGGCAATGAATTTATTATCGAACCAATGTCATATCCGCTATCTGATAGATATTCAAATGGTTCATTTGTTATTGATACAGAACAATTAGGAATACCTAATAATTTAAATGAGATTAATTAATAATTAAATTGTTAAAAAAAGGCAAATTTGTTTGCTCTTTTTTTTTATTACGCTTATTATACTAATATGACTATTAATTTCTAGAACTGAGGAGATCACGCTAATATGAAAACAAAGCAAGAAAATATATTTTCATCAAAAACGTTAACATATTTTTTACAGCTTGCAGATATAATGAATTATACGCAAGCAGCCCAAATATTAGGAATCACACAACCTGCATTAACACAGCAAATTAAAAAATTGGAAAGAACAGTTGGTGCACCACTTTTTTATTCTGTTGGAAAAAAATTACATCTATCTGATGCTGGCTATACAATGCTAGATGCAACACACCAAATCTATGAAACATTAAATAAAGCAACGAATGAAATTCAACAATCGACAAGTGCAACACAAGGAGAAATTACCATCGGAATATTGGCTTCAATCGAAGACGAAGTGTTTGATGATTTTGTTATCCAGTACTATAAAAATAATCCAGATATTATTGTGTCATTCCATTTACTAACGCGTAAAGAAATTTGGAGTGAACTTGAGAATAATAAAATTGATTTAGCTATTATGTATCTTCCAGATGAAAGTATTAAAAACTGGAAACCATACGAAAGTAAGAAAATCTTTACTGAAGATTTATTATTTTTACATCATAATGAAAAGTTATCTTCTAAAAAGAAAGTTAGACTTCAAGAAACAATTGATAATGTTTGGGTCACTTATCCAAGTGACTATTATCTTGATAAAACAATTAAAACGATTTATCAAAATCAATTAGTGAACTTACCAAAGAGTGTTGCTAGATTTACATCACCCACACAAATTTTAAAATTTGCTCGTGCAACACATGCTTATTCAGCATTACCAACTTCATTTTTAACGGCTCATCCTGAAAGCAAAGATCTTTGGACGTCTCATTTTGATCCGGAAATAAAATTTGATTTATCATTTGTCTTTAGAAAAGATAAAGATGAAATTCCAAGAAATGAACATTTTTTAAATGCATTTGATGAATTTTTAGAAGAAAAAGATTACATGACTCGACTCAAAGAAATTAACAAATAAAAAGGAGATTATAATAATGACTAAACAATTAATTTTTGGACATCAAAGTCCTGATACAGACGCAGTTGTAGCTGCTAAAGCATTCTCATATCTACAGAATAAATTAGGTTTCGATACTGAAGCCGTTGCCTTAGGAACATTAAGTGAAGAAACAAAATTTGTTTTAGATTACTTTAATGAACCTGAACCAAGAATTATTGAAACAGCTAAAAATGAGGTTGAATCAGTTATGTTAGTTGATCATAACGAATCTCAACAAAGTGTTTCTGATATCGCTGATCTTGTTGTAACAGACGTTGTCGATCATCATCGTATTGCTAATTTCACAACCAATATGCCTCTTAATTTCCGCGCAGAGGCTGTCGGTTGTTCAAGTACCATCCTATGGAAAATGTTTAATGAAAACAATATTGAAATTCCTGCTAATATTGCAGGATTAATGATGTCAGCTATTATTTCTGATACATTGTTATTCAAATCACCTACAACGACTCCAGTTGATATTGAAGCAACTAAAGCACTTTCTAAAATTAGTAATACTGATTACAATGTATACGGATTAGATATGTTAAAAGCTGGAACTAATTTATCTAGCAAAACTGAAACAGAATTGATTAACGGAGATGCCAAATCTTTTGATATGGCTGGTAAAACAGTACGTGTTGCTCAAGTTAATACCGTTGATTTAGAAGAAGTTTTTAACCGTGAAGCTGCACTAGTTTCAGCTATTGAAGATGATAGTAAAGCTAATAATTATGATTTATTCTTACTATTAGTTACAAATATCCTAGACAGTGATTCAGAACTATTAGTTGTTGGAGAACCTAAAAAAATGGTTGAAAAAGCCTTCAACACAAAACTTTCTGATAACAAATTGTCATTACCTGGTGTTGTTTCAAGAAAAAAACAAGTTGTTCCTCAATTACAAGCTGTTTTTGAAGCTTAATAAAAAATCTTAAAAGTTTAGACTTTATCTCTAAGCTTTTTTATTTTAAGGAGAATTTAGGATGCTACCTGAAGAACAAATTCAAGCAGTTAAAATATATACGCAAAATAAATTAGCGTCAGATACTTCTGGACATGACTTTGCTCATATTGAACGAGTCGTTACAAATTCAAAAACGATTGCCTCAGAAATTCATAATATCAATTATTTAATAATTGTTCTTAGTAGTTATTTACATGACGTAATTGATGATAAAGTAGTCGATAATGTTAAAGAAGAAGTAACTAATTTAACAAATTTTTTAACATCTATTGATTTAAATGAAGTTCAAATTAATGATATTTTAACAATTATTAAATCAATTTCTTTTAAAAACCAATTGAACGATAATACTATTAACTTGTCCGAAGAAGCAAAAGTTGTTCAAGATGCTGATCGATTAGATGCAATTGGTGCTGTCGGTATTGCTAGAACTTTTTATTACGGTGGACATGTTGGCAGTAAAATATATGATCCACATCGTGGTCCAAGAAGAAATATGACCCCAGAAGAATACAGGAATATTGAGAATCAAACGGTCATTAACCATTTCTACGAAAAGTTATTGACACTTACAGAAACAATGAACACTGAACCAGGAAAACGAATGGCTAAAAATAGACATCAAATTATGTTAGATTTCCTTGAGAATTTCAAATCTGAATGGGAAGGAAAGTCATAAAATAAAAACGATTAACTCAATATCGAGTTAATCGTTTTTATTTTATAATTTATTAATAGCATTCCGTTGTTCTTCATCAATCATATGGGTATATAACGCAGTTGCACTTGTCGAACTCTGACCCAATTGTGTTGCTACAAGTTGTTCATTCTTCGTCTCTAGGTACAATTTAGAAGCGAGTGTATGGCGTAGTTTATGCGGCGTAACACGGACTTTAAATGCAGATGAGTACTTGGCTACCAATTTTTCAATTGTACCACTCTCAATGCGTTTTCCAATTCCACGATATGATGAACAAAATAGGGCTTTTTCCATTTTATCTACTTTATAGTTCATTGTACGCACTTCAATATATTTAACAAGATAGGGGATTACCCACGGTGCAATTGGCACAGTATCCTTCTTGCCACCTTTTCGAATGACGGTAATATTATTTGTTTTTAAATTTAAATCAGGTAGGTCACTATTTGCAACTTCTGAAACCCGTAAACCACTACCTAGCATTAAAGCGTTAATAGCAATATCGCGATCTTTATCCCGTTTGAAAAAGGAAAGACCTTTAGGCTTTAACAAATCGGCATATTTTTGATCAATAAAGTTAATATAATCACGATCTTCAGTTCCAAGCATTAATTTATCTTTAATATTTGCTGCACGTGTAGCAAACGTTTCGTTATCTTTTACGACAGTAATTTTTTTCATCACATTACGATAAAAATATGGCTCTCCATCTTCTTTTTCCGTTTCTTCAGAAAGATACCTGAACAATGAAGAAATCGCTGTTAGAGAACGATTTACAGTGCTCCTAGAGAGTTGTGTGTTGCTATTTGCATTATTTGATTTACTTCTAGAAAGTAGGGAGGATTTATATAGTTCCATATCTTCCTTTTTTAAATGTTCTAAAACACTAATATCGATTGTCTTAATTGATTTTTCGTTAACAATACCTTCTGCCAGTAACCAATCAAAAAAACGTCTAAACTCTGTTAAATATTGATATAACGTTGCATTGGATAGGGGGATTGTAGATTTAGATTGATAGTATTCCTGCGCATACCAAGGTTGGTACTGTAATTCATTCTCAATTAATTCTAAATATTTTTCTTTTCTCAAAAATACACCTCATTATAACGGATAGTTTAATACGTAGAGAATAACACATTAAAGAGTTACAATTCAACTTTAATGAAAGTTGAACGCAAAATGTTTTTATATCAAACAGTATGATACATATTATTTAAAATTAGTGTTTATTCACAAAATAACTAATATATTTAATACTTTAGATTTTAAGTAATCCTTATATAGCTAATACCATAATTTGGCAAATTATGGTCGTCATGCTTGATATGTATCTACAAATATTAGTGTTAATTATATAATTTATTGGAGAATAATAATTGTAAATATATTTTATGATGAACAAATTATATTTACATATTATATTTACATAAAATAAAATGAGCGAGATACAAATACAAAACGAGTGATAATTTAAATAGACTTGTTTAAAACCAGTAAGATATTGCGCTATTCAACTTTCATTAAATTGTGTGTTTTAACTAAAGTTGAGTAGTATTGAAATGATAAGTCCTAATTTACCAATCTTTTAATGCTTTTAAACTTTACCTATTAAATCAAAAACATTTTCTCTGACACAATAAATATCAACTAGTCACTAATACGTCTTAACTATTATTATAAATAAAAAACTAACACCCGATTTAACCGGATGTTAGTTTTAATAGATTTTATGCTTGATCAAAATCTTTAATCCAAGCTAATGCTAAAGCTTTTTCACCTAAATGTGTCCCAATGACTGGTCCAAAGTAACTGATATCAAATGTCATATCAGGATATTTCTTCTTCATTTTAGTCTGCCACTTAATTGCTGACGTTTCATCATTTGCATGAATAATAAGGCCACGTAAAGGATAATCAACAGATGTTCGGTGCTCTTCAAATAAATCTTCTACACGCTTAATTGCCTTCTTAGTTGATCTAATTTTTTCAAATGCAACAATTTTATTTGAAACACTATCAAATGTTAAAATTGGCTTAATTTTAAGAACACTTCCAATAAAGGCTGAAGCATTAGACAAACGACCGCCTCGTACGAGATTTTGCAAATCATCAACAATGAAATATTCACCTAACGTTGTCTTCAAATCATCTAATCGAGCAATAATATCATCGATAGGGGCATCTTCCTTAGCCATTTTAGCAGCTTCCAAAGCTAAATACCCCATTAACATAACTGTTATACCAGAATCATATGGTATCACTCGAGTTGACTCAATTGTTGGTGCTATATTTTTTAAATTATCAATAAATCCTGAAATTGTATTTGTTAAATGAATGCTTAAAATAATATCGTAGCCTTCGCTACCTAATTTATCATATAAGTTAATCATTTCTCCAACAGAAGGCTGTGAGGTACTTGGGAAGGATTCAGATGTCTTTAATTTTTCATAGAATCCTTCAGTTGTAATATCAACGCCTTCATTATAAATTTTATTGTCAATAATAACTGGGATAGGAATTATAGTAATATTGTTCTCTTCAATCTGATCTTTAGATAGGTACGCTGTACTATCTGTTACAATTGCTATTTTCATTAATTAAACACCTCATTTTATGACGGTTTAAACGTCAGTTCTCGTTAGACTTTTGTCTAAGCGATTTAATAATATTCTTAATAAATTTTGTTCATCTTCTGGCCACTTTTCGAAAATAGTTGCCTCAAGTTCAGTAAAACCTTCATCGACTGCTTTCGACGACTCAACACCGATTTCAGTCATTGTATAAATCAATTGGCGTTTATCATCACCAATACTGTGCTTATCAAGCATTTCTTTTTCAACTAAGCGTTTTAATTGTCGACTTAGCGTTGAAATATCTAGATCCGTTTCTACGGCCAATTTTTCTTGTGTATTAAATTTAATACTTATTTTCTTTAATAACTGCCACTCAGATATTGTTAATTGATTTTTTTTAGTTAAACGTTGTAAAATTACTTTATACTGTTTATCAATTGATAGTAAGTTTTCAAGACTTGTTTTCATTTTGTTGACCCCTTAAATTCGATATACCTTGCATTATACAATATATAGACTAAAAATGGCAAGAAAACTATTCAATAATGATTCTTTGCGATTTATCGTTTAAAACGTTACACTTGTAGTTATTAAACATATTTTATAGAAAGTGAGTTGATTAAATGTCATTTGATGGCGTTTTTACTCATGCAATGATTAGTGAACTAAGAACGAAACTAATCGGTGGTCGGGTCTCAAAAATATCACAGCCCTACCCAAATGAGGTTATTATTACAATTCGTGCAAATAGAAAGAATCAACCCTTATTATTATCTGCACATTCAAGTTATGCTCGTGCGCAAATTACAAATATACCCTATTCAAATCCTAAAACGCCAACTAATTTTACAATGATGCTTCGTAAATATTTAGAAAGCGGTCAACTTGTTGCAATTGATCAGATTGCTAACGATCGTATTATTAATTTTTCATTTTTAACTAGAAATGAACTTGGTGATGAACAACCTCTAATTTTAAGTTTAGAAATGATGGGACGCTATAGTAATTGTCTACTAATTAATCCAACGAATGATAAGGTTTTGGATACCATTAAACATATTAGTTCAGACCAAAATCGATATCGTATGTTGATTCCTGGTGCAACCTATCGTCAGCCACCAGCACAAGATAAATTAAATCCATTTAAAGATACATCTGATGCATTTAAAACACTTTTATCCGAGTTTCCAAATAAAGAAGTGCTAGCGAAGGAGCTTCAAAATAGCTATCAAGGTCTCGCTGGTCAATCTAGTTTAGATCTCGCAACTGCACTTCATACTAACGTTGAAGACCCTAGTGTCAGCTGGTCAGCTTTCTTTAAACAATTTGATACACCGACACCAACTATTTTATCTGGCAAACGTCTTGATTTTTCGGCCATTCCAAATAAAGAGATTGGTACTGGTCAAGAATTCGATTCATTAAGTGAAATGCTGGATACTTACTATCTCGATAAAGCAAATAAAGACCGCGTTCAACAACAAGGGAGCCACTTAATCCGCGTTGTTAAAAATGAGCTCAAAAAGAACCGTGGCAAACAAAAAAAATTAGAAAAAACATTAAAAAATACTGAAACAGCGGATCAATTACGGGTCCAAGGTGAATTATTAACTACTTATCTTCACTTAGTTAAACAAGGAATGACAGAAGTTTCATTACCTAATTTCTATGATAATGAAAAAGAAATGACCATTCAATTATCCAATCAAATTTCACCTTCAAAAAATGCACAAAAATATTTTAAAAAATATCAAAAACAAAAGAATGCAGTTATATTTGTTAATGAACAACTTCTCCTAAATAAAAAAGAAATTGCTTACTTAGAAGAAATTCAATCAGAAATCGAGTTAGCTGAACCTAAAGACTTACCAGATATTAAGATCGAATTACAACAACAAGGGTTATTAAAAGAACAAAAATTGAATAAAAATAAAAAAGCAATTAAAATTAAAATAAGTAAACCAGATGAATATTATGCTACAGATGGCACACTTATCTCTGTTGGTAAAAATAATCTTCAAAATGATCAACTAACCATGAAGACAGCCAATAAATCTGACATCTGGTTACATGCTAAAAATATTCCTGGTTCCCATGTAATTATTCATAGTTCTAATCCTAGTGATGAGACAGTCACAGAAGCGGCTAACTTAGCCGCTTATTTCTCAAAATATCGTCAATCGGCATCTGTTCCAGTAGATTATATCCAAGTTAAACGGATTAAAAAGCCCAATGGTTCAAAACCAGGTTTTGTTGTCTATGAAGGCCAGAACTCAACATTTATTACACCAGATTCACAAAAAATTATGGCCATGCGTCGTAAATAAAAAGTTTCAACTAAGAAATTATTCTTAGTTGAAACTTTTTTACTATAACCAATTACTTGGATTAATACGCCATTTATCCAATAATAATTTTTCATCAGAATTAATTTTTTCTTGTTCTTTAGCTACTTTAATAAGTGTTGAATAATTAGTTAATGTCTCAAAAGGTGTTTCAATTTCAGCAAAATTTATAGTACTTGCCGCTAGTTCATAACTAAAAATACCGATGACACCTAAAACATCAGCGCCTTCATTTTTTGCTGCATTAACTGCTTGAATCACACTCCCACCAGTTGAAATGAGATCATCAATTAAAATAGTTTTCTGTCCTTTAATTAATCGTCCTTCAATTTGTTGACCAGTACCATGATCTTTAGGTTTTGTTCTAACATAAATTAAAGGTAAATTTAATTCATTAGCAATCCATGCTGCATGGGGTATACCTGCAGTTGCCGTTCCTGCAATTACCTCTGTATCAGGATATTTTTCACAAATAATACCTGCTATACCTTTAGCGATTCTAGTACGAATTTCAGGATAACTAATCGTTAACCGATTATCACAATAAATTGGACTTTTTAGTCCACTTGCCCAAATAAACGGCTTCTTTGGCGATAAAGTTACGGCACCAATCTCTAATAAATCACTGGCAACTGTCTCTGCTAAATTCATTTAAGCTTCCTCCCACATTTTTTTGATTGCTTGGTAAGCAGCAAACGGATCTGTTGCTTGCGTAATTGATCGTCCGACAACGATGGCGCTACTTTGATTTCTTTTTGCAGCAGCTGGTGTCATTACTCTTTTTTGATCACTTACTGCCTGCCCTTCCAATCGTATTCCAGGTGTGACTGCCAAAAAGTTTTTGGAAGTTGCTTCCTTAATCATTTTAGCTTCTTGTGCTGAACAAACAACGCCAGCTAATCCAGCTAATTCTGTTAACTTAGCATAATTAACAACACTCTCAATTAATGGACGTTCAACCAATTGTTCAGTTTCTAATTGTTCTTGGCTGGTAGAAGTTAATTGTGTAATTGCAATTATTTTTGGCATTTTTATTGAGGAATTACCTTGGTCTAATCCATCTAATGCATATTTCATCATTTCAACGCCACCAGCCGCATGGACCGTTGTTAGTGAAATACCTAGTCGACTTAAACTGGTCATAGTTTGACGAACAGTATTTGGAATATCATGACACTTTAAATCAAGAAAAATATCATGTCCCTGATCAATTAATTCTTCAACAAAACGAGTTCCTTCACTATAAAACAATTCCATACCAACTTTAACAAATAGTTGTTCATCTTGAGGAAATAACTGTAAAAAATCTGTCGTTTGCGCTCTATTCTGAAAATCTAAAGCAATGATAGGTCGATTAATCATTATCTACTCCCCTTAATTTTTATAGTGCTGCTACTGAAAATGACTGACTTTCTAACGCTTGCATAAGTACATCGACAGTTTGTAAAGATGTAAACAATGGAATATGTTGCATTACTGACATTTTACGAGTTTGATAACCATATGATGCTTTATCGTGATCATCTGATAGTGTATCGATAACAAATTGAACGGTTCCAGATTGTAACAAATTATTAATATCATCTAATTGTCGGTTAACGCTTAATGCCTCTGTGCTGGCAAACGTTTTAATCTGATTATCTAAAAAGAAATCAACCATTTTTGGTGATGTTAAAACTTTATATCCGAGTAAAACAAATCGGTGAACAAGTGGTAATATGTCATTTTTATTTTTATCGTTAACATTTACTAATACGGAACCATTACCTGATAAGCTGATATTGGCTGCTACTAAAGCTTTACAGAGTGCTTTAGAAAATGTTTGATCCGTCCCCATAACTTCCCCGGTTGATTTCATTTCTGGCCCTAGAAATGGATCAACATCATTTAATTTACTAAATGAGAAAACAGGCGCTTTTACATGAACGGAACTAGATTCTCGGTATAAACCGTCCTGATAACCTTGTTCTTGCAAATCATTGCCTAATATAATTTTAGTTGCTACTTGGGTCATTTTAATACCTGTAACTTTACTCAAAAAAGGAACCGTACGACTGGCACGTGGATTAACTTCTAAAATATAAAGTTCATCTTGATGAACAATAAATTGAAGGTTCATTAATCCCACACATTTTAGTTCAAGTGCAATCTTTTTAGTTGCATTAACGATCTCTGCTTTAATCTTGTCTGATAGATGTTGTGATGGATATACAGCCATTGAGTCGCCTGAATGAATTCCAGCATGTTCAATATGCTCCATAATTCCTGGAATTAAGACAGAAACACCGTCACAAATTGCGTCTACTTCACACTCAATACCTTCAAGATAACTATCAATTAAGATTGGATGTTGTGGTGCGATTTTAACGTTATTTAGCAAATATAATTCGAGTTCTGCCTGATTTTGAACAATCTCCATTGCACGTCCACCTAAAACATAGCTAGGTCTAACAAGAACGGGATAACCGATTTCTGTTGCTCTTTTAAGCACATCTTCTTGTGTTATTGCAGTCTTACCAATTGGTTGCTTTAATCCTAGATGCTTAATCGCTTGGTTAAATGACTCTCTATCCTCAGCACGATCCAAATTTTTAACAGACGTTCCTAATATTTTAATACCATACTGTTGTAATCCCGCAGCAAGATTAATTGCTGTCTGTCCACCAAACTGAACAATTACACCTAAAGGTTTATCAACATCAATCACATTTAAAACATCTTCCAATGTTAACGGTTCAAAATATAATTTATCAGCGATTGAAAAATCGGTTGAAACGGTTTCTGGATTACTATTCATGATAATTGCTTCATATCCTGCGTCTCGGATAGCCCTAACACAATGAACTGTTGCGTAATCAAATTCAACACCTTGACCAATTCTAATGGGACCAGAACCAATAACCATAATTGCTTGTTTTTTACTCTTTAAACTCTCATTCTCATGTTCGTACGTACTATAGAAGTATGGCGTGGCTGATTCAAATTCAGCAGCACAGGTATCAACCATTTTATAAACTGGAATAATATTATTTTCTATTCTAAACTTTCTAATATCCTCCAAAGTTTCGTGCCAAATATCAGCAATAACTTTATCACTAAAACCATGTTTTTTAGCTTCAATAAGGACGTCAATATCTTTAACATTGATACTTAGCGACATTTCAATTTCGACTATGTGTTTTAATTTATCCAAAAAAACTAAATTTATTTTTGTTAGTTTTTCGATTTCTTCAATTGTGTACCCGCGACGTATTGCTTCAGCTAAATAAAATAATCTTTGGTCAGTTGCATTAACCAACTGGTTTTCAAGTTGGGAGTCAGTTGCATTTTGAGCACTATCTAAGCACAAGTAATCTTCATCAATTTCTAAAGATCGAACTGCTTTTAATAAGCTTTCTTCCATGTTACGACCAATCGCCATAACCTCACCAGTTGCCTTCATTTGCGTTCCTAGTGAGCGATTTGCTCGATTGAATTTATCAAACGGCCAACGTGGTATTTTAGCAACAACGTAGTCCAATGCTGGTTCGAATTCAGCAAAAGTTGTTTTAGTCACTGGATTTAAAATCTCATCTAAATTCAAGCCAACTGCTATTTTGGCAGCTATCTTCGCAATTGGGTATCCCGTTGCTTTCGAAGCTAACGCTGACGAACGACTTACGCGTGGATTAACTTCTATAATATTATATTTAAAACTATGAGGATCTAGAGCAAGTTGTACGTTACAACCACCTTCTATTTTTAAGGCCCTGATTAATTTCAAAGATACGTCTCGTAACATCTGATATTCTCTATCAGATAAGGTTTGTGTTGGTGCAAAGACAATAGAGTCTCCTGTATGAATACCAACAGGATCAAAATTTTCCATGCTACAAACAACAATTGCATTATCAGCGTGGTCTCGCATAACCTCAAATTCAATTTCCTTGTATCCTGCAATACTCTTTTCTATCAAGCATTGTGTTGTTGGTGATAGCTCTAATCCATTAACAACCGTTTTACTAAGTTCTTCAGCTGTTTTACATAGACCGCCACCAGTCCCACCCATTGTAAATGCAGGTCTAACAATAACTGGGTATCCTGCAATATCTGCAAATTCTAGCGCACTATCTAAGGTTTCAACAGTTAGTGATTCCGGAACGGGTTCATTTAACTCTTGCATTAATTGTTTAAATTGCTCACGATCTTCAGCTTGATCAATTGATTTTAATTTGGTACCTAATAATTCAATATTTAATTCATCTAAAATACCGGATTGAGACAATTCCATAGCTAAATTAAGGCCAATTTGACCACCTAAAGTTGGCACAATGGCATCTGGATACTCTTTACGTAAAATACCGGAAACTGATTCCACCGTTAAAGGTTCAATGTACACTTCGTCTGCAACTTCTTTATCCGTCATAATTGTAGCTGGATTGGAATTTACTAAAACAACTTCGTAACCCTCTTCTTTTAAAGATAAACAAGCTTGTGTACCAGAATAATCAAACTCTGCGGCCTGACCAATAATAATAGGACCAGATCCAAGAACCATTATTTTATGGATATCATTTCTTTTAGGCATATTTATTTTCTCCCAACTCGGTTTATCATTTCAATAAATTCATCAAATAAATAATCTGCATCATGTGGCCCAGGTGCAGCATCCGGATGAAATTGGACACTAAATGCTGGATCAGTTTTATGTTTAATTCCTTCAACAGACTCATCGTTAATTTCACGATGTGTCACTATCAGTTTATCTGAATCAATAGAATCGCTGTCCACCGCAAATCCATGATTTTGTGAGGTGAAATCAATTCGTCCAGTTGCAATTTCTCTAACCGGATGATTAAATCCGCGATGTCCGAACTTCATTTTATATGTATCTGCACCATTTGCTAGTGCTAATAACTGATGTCCTAAACAAATACCAAAAATTGGAAATTTAGGTTGTATCATTTTAATCATCTCAACAACTTCTGGTAAGTTTTTAGGATCTCCCAGGCCATTCGATAATAGGACGCCATCAGGTTGTAAATCAGATATTTGTTTTGCAGTTGCATTATAGGGTAAAACAATTACGTTGCAATCACGCTTAGATAATTCGCGCAAAATACTATGCTTTAACCCAAAATCGACTAATACAATGTTTAATTTTGTTCCAGGATTAGGATAGGGTTTAATCGTAGAAACTTGTTGGACGATATTTTGGTTAAGTACAGTTGCACTCATTGCATCAAAGGCATGATTTAAATCAGCGTCGGCATCAATAATGCTTCCTTTCATCGTTCCTACATTTCGTAATTTCTTTGTTAATTCGCGTGTATCAATACCATATATTCCAGGAATATCCTTCTGTATTAAAAATTCATCTAAGGTTAATTGTTGACGCCAATTACTAGAAACCCTAGCAACATTATTAACGATAACACCCTTGCATGAAGGTTCTATTGATTCATAATCATCCAAATTAACACCATAATTACCAATAATAGGATTAGTAAACGTGATGATTTGATTACTGAATGATTGATCTGTAATCGTTTCTTGGTACCCTGTCATTCCAGTCGTAAAAACGACTTCGCCAGTAGTTGAGGCCATTGCTCCAAAACTAAATCCTTTAAAAATACTTCCGTCTTCTAAAATTAAGAATCGTTTCATGATTTACTCAACCTTTCGACTATCATATTTAATTTCACCGCTAACCAGCGTTAACATTGTTTCCCCATAAATTTTTTTCCCTGTAAATGGACTATTTTTACCTTTTGAGACATAATCTGCTTCATTAATTGTTTGTTCATTTGTGATATCAAAAATGGCAATATCTGCTACTGATCCAGGCTCCAACGTGCCACCATTTAGATTAAACTGTTTGGCTGGCGTTTCACTCATTAGAACAATAAGTTGGGCTAATGTTAAAATCCCTGTTTTAACCATTCTTGTATATAACAACGGAAAGGCCGTTTCGCTTCCAGTTATACCAAACGCGGCATTAAGCATGCTACCGCGTTTTTCATCTTCACTATGTGGTGCATGATCTGTCGCAATCATATCAATTGTGCCATCTAATAATCCCTCAATTAAAGCGAGGCGATTTTCTTCAGTTCTTAATGGGGGGTTCATTTTAAAATTACCATTATCCATATGAATGTCTGAATCCGTTAATAATAAATGATGTGGTGAAACTTCACAGGAAACATTAATTCCATGACTTTTAGCAAGTCGAATTAATTCCACACTTTCTTTTGTAGAAACGTGACACATATGATAATGAACTCCCGTTTTTTGTGCAAGCATTAAATCTCGGGCTAATTGTGATGATTCTACAATACCCATAATACCGGGTAGTCCAAGATTTTTTGCACGAATACCTTCATTCATGACGCCGCCAAATAATAATGAGTTATCTTCAACATGAGAGACAAGTGGTAAATTAACCTTTACAGCCTCTTTCATTGCAAGATACATTGTTCCAGCTGTCTGAATACCTGAACCATCATTTGTAAAGGCGAATGCACCAGCCTTTTTTAATTCTCCAAAATTTACTAATTCTTCAGAAGTTCTACCTTTGGTAATTGCTGCATATTGGGAAATATGTACTTGTCCGTCTTTTTGATTACGTCGTTTTATTTCAGCAAAATGTTCTAACGTATCAGGAACAGGATCCAAATTAGGCATGGCTCCTACTGTGGTAAAACCACCTCGGGCAGCGGCCTGACTTCCTGTCTTAATCGTCTCTTTATATTCAAATCCAGGTTCCCTGTAATGGACATGAACGTCAATTAACCCAGGTGTAACAATTAAATGCTCTGCATCAATAACTAAGTCAACATTTGACAGTTCATCAGCTAAATTAGTGCCAATTGCTTTAATTTTGTCGTCTTCAATCAAGATATCTTGTTGGCTAAAACTATGATTCAAAAAAACGGTTCCGTTTTTAATTAATTTCTTCATGCTCTATTAACCTCCATCAGATGACGTCCGTTAATGATAGCTTCTAAAATGGCCATTCTAACAAATACACCGTTCGTCATTTGTTTTACAAATCGTGATTGTTTACATTCAACTAATTCGCTGGCTAATTCTACATCTCTATTAATTGGACCTGGGTGCATAATAATAGTTTTATTTTTTAATTTTTTTCCACGTTCAATACTTAATCCAAATTTTTCATGATAATTCTTTTTTGAAAATTTACTATCATCAGTATGACGCTCATGTTGGACACGTAGCATCATCATGACATCAACCTCACCAACTAATTCGTCCATTTCTAAATACTGACCGTATGCTTCGAATTCTTCAGAAAACCATTCCTTTGGACCTGAAAAGTATAATGAAGCACCTAATTTTTTTAATAATTGCATATTACTTTTAGCAACTCTTGAATTAGTTAAATCTCCTACAATTGCAACTTTTAAGTCTTTAAACGTTCCAAACTCTTCTTTAATCGTCATCATATCGAGTAGACATTGTGAAGGATGTTGTCCACTCCCATCTCCACCATTGATAATACCAACTCCCAAATCATTATCCCCAATTAATTGTTGATAATATTCATTCTCAGGGTGGCGGATAACAGCGATTTGAGTCCCAATAGCACCCATTGTTAAAACAGTATCGTATAAAGTTTCACCTTTACTTAGTGCGCTAATACTTGGATTAAATGAGACAATGTTTAATTTCATACGTTGCTCAGCTACTTCAAAGCTACTATGTGTTCTGGTACTATTTTCAAAAAATAAATTTGTTGTAAAGATAGGATGTTTTAAGTTAAATAATGACGGATTTCGTTTAAACTTTTCAGCTCTTTCAATTAATGCCTCAACTTCTTCTGTAGATAGATCCTCGATTGATACTAAATGTTGTAACTGAACTAAATTTGTCTTTTTATCTAACAAAATATCATCTCCTATTATTTTTCGCTTTTAGCTTCTTTAGGTAAAATAAGGTTTAGTGCAATACCTACTACTGTTGCAAGTGCAATACTTGTTAATTGTAAATCACCCACTTTTAAGTACATGCCACCAATTCCTAACACTAGGATGCTTGCAGTAATCATCAGATTACGCTTTTTATCATAATCAATTTGATTATCGATTAAGATTCTTAACCCACTTGAAGCAATGACACCAAAGAGTAGAAAACTAATACCACCAATAACTGGTCCTGGAATACTTTGAATCAAAGCGCTAATTTTTCCAACGAAACTAAAGACAATGGCGAAGAATGCGGCGCCACCAATCACCCAAATACTATGAACCTTAGTCATGGCTAAAACACCAATATTTTCACCGTATGAGGTTGTTGGAGGACCTCCAACAAATCCAGCAATAATTGATGATACACCGTCACCGAAAAGGGTTCTATTCAGTCCGGGATCCTTGAAAAAGTTTCTTTTCGTTAATTTATTTAAAACCATTATATGGCCCATATGCTCTGTCATTGTGACAAATGCGATTGGTGCCATACCAATAATGGCACTCCAATAAATTTTAGGTTGGTAATTTATAAATGCAACATCGAATGCAGGTAATGTAAACCAATTAGCCTTTTCTACCGTAGAAAAATCAACGATTCCACATAAGACAGCCATAATGTAGCCACAGACAATTCCAAGTAAAATGGGAATTAAACTAATGAATCCTTTAAGATACATATTGAAAAATATCGTAATAGCCAGAGTGAATATTGCGACCCAAACATATTTAATATCATAAGTACCCGATTTTAACATCGCGTTACTTGCTGCTGTTGTTGCCATAGATAATCCGATGACCATGACAACTGGCCCCACAACAACTGGTGGCAAAATACGATCAAGCCAACCTGACCCAACTTTTCCGATAATAATTGAGACAATCAGATAAACTAATCCTGCTGCAATCGTTCCTTGAGCAACTGCCGGATAACCGGATGTTTTCATTAACATTTGCATAACCGCAATAAAAGCAAAACTTGAACCAAGGTAAGCTGGAATTTTACCATTTGTAATCCCGATATAAACTAAAGTACCTACACCTGAACTAAATAAAGCAATACTTGGGTTCAAACCGACTAGAATAGGTACTAAAACCGTTGCTCCAAACATCGTGAATAAATGTTGAATTGATAATCCCATCCATTGCCCAAATGATGGTCTATCATGGATATCAAGTACAGCATCATCATTTCTAAACTTTTCTTTCATTTTCTCATTTCCTTTCTATATAAAAAACGCACCTCTATAGAGAGATGCGTTCGAAGTTGAAATCTAGTTTAGGCCTACGTTATTCCCTAATAGATTTCTAAATCGTTTGCTCTCTCTGGAACATCTTAACGATCTATTATTTAATTCTTTCAATTTCAATTGAGTCTTTACCATCAATTTCTTCTACTGAAACTGATACCTGTTCATCTGACGAAGTAGGAATATTTTTTCCAACATAATCAGCTCTTATTGGTAATTCTCTATGGCCTCGATCAACAAGAACGGCTAAATTAATAGTTTGGGGTCTTCCTTGATCCATTAAAGCATCAAGTGCAGCTCTAATTGTACGTCCGGTATATAAAACATCATCAATCAATATAACTTGTTTACCCGTGATATCAAAATCAATTTGTTCACCTTGCGTATTAACAGTTGGTTCATTGCCTAAACTTGCATCATGTCGGTCATCACGATAAAGTGCAATATCTAGTGAACCCACTGAAACATCAGCACCTTCAAGTTGTTTTAAGCGATCTGCGATTCGTCTTGCTAAATAGATGCCTCTTGTTTTGATTCCAATCAGTACCAGATTATCAATACCTTTATTCTTTTCAATAATTTCATATGTCATTCTGGTTAAAGCACGTTTCATACCTAATGAATCTACTACTTCTTTTACCATCTAGTATTCCTCCTTTTTTCCAATAAAAAAGCCCCCTAATCTAAAAATACTTAGACTAAGAGGCAGACTTCTAGAAAAGAAATCTATTCGTACATTACCTTTTAGTCTCACAGGACTATTTTAAAGGAACTTTATTGATTTTTATGTTACCTGATAGCATTTGTTTTGTCAAGATAATCCAGCGTACTTTTAAAAATAGGTGGGATTGGTACTTCAAAAATAAGCTCTTTACCCGTTGTTGGATGCTTAAATCCAAGCTTAGCTGCATGTAAAAATTGACCATGCCCTTTAATTGTTTTACGTGACCCATACAAGGGATCACCTACAACTGGGTGACCAATGTATTGCATGTGAACACGAATTTGATGTGTACGACCTGTTTCTAATTGGCACTTAATAAGTGAGTAGTTTTCATAATTTTTTTCCACTTTAAAATGTGTCACTGCTGGACGACCATCTTTAACCACCGCTTGTTTCATACGATCTTTAGGTGAACGACCGAGTGGCGCCTTAATAATTCCTGATTCTTCTTTAATTGGTTGATGTACTAAAGCAATATATTCTCGAATATTCGTTTTTGCTTTCAATTGAGCTGCTAATGATTGATGTGCTTTATCATTTTTAGCAACCATTAAAAGTCCAGAAGTATCCTTATCAATTCGATGAACGATTCCTGGTCTAAAGGCCCCATTAATTGTTGATAAGGGACTGTGAAATAATAATGCATTAACTAATGTACCATCTGCATGTCCTGGTGATGGATGAACAACCATACCTTGTGGTTTATTAACGACGATAACATCATCATCTTCATAAACGATATCTAAGGGAATATCTTGTGGTATTAAATCTAACTCAACTGGCTCAGGTTCTACTAAATTAATTTTATCTCCTGGTTGGACGGCATATTTAGTCTTTTCTGTTTTACCATTAACTAGAATATCGCCACTTTCAATCCAGCGTTGTACTTTTGATCTAGATATTTCAGGCATTAACTTCGCAATAACCTTATCGAGACGTCCTGTCTCATCTTGAATCACTAATTCTGTCATTTATCGTCTTCCTTTAAAACAATTATTAATAAAATGATAACGCCAACTGTTAACGCAGTATCCGCCACGTTAAAAATTGGAAAGTTAACAAAGTCTGTTTGAAACATATCAACAACATAACCAAATCTTAATCGATCAATAAAGTTACCTAAAGTCCCAGCAATCATCAATGTAATGCTGAGCTTATAGCCCATATTTGTTCTATATTTATAAAAATAATAAATCATCAATCCTAACGCTAGAATAGAAACAATAAAAAAGAACCATTGTTTTCCAGCTAGTAAACTCCAAGCTGCACCATCATTTCTAATATTAGCAATCGATAAAAAATTCGGTATAACTGTTTGACTTGTGTTCAACGCAATATTAGCTGAAACCGCATATTTCACTACTTGGTCTACAACTAGAATAATCATTGCTAATAACGCATATAAAATCATATTAAATCCTCTTAATTCTTAATTAATATAACCCTGAAATTAGACCATTATCGTCAATATCCATATGATTTGCAGCTGGATCTTTAGGTAATCCGGGCATCGTTAGGACATTTCCAGTTAATGCAACTAAGAAACGCGATCCTAATTTAGGATTAAATTCACGTATATGGATTGTAAATTCCGTAGGTGCTCCTAACAGTTTAGCATTATCTGACAATGAATACTGTGTTTTTGCCATACAAATAGGTAATTTATCCCATCCCAATTCTTTAAACTGACGTAATTGCTGTTTTGCTTTAGGTGCATATTCAACTTTGGCCCCGCCATAAATCGTTTTAACAATTTTTTCAATTTTAGTTTCAGCAGAATCATCAGCTTCATACAATGCTTTAAATTCATGAACCTCATTCGTTGTTTCAATCACTTTTTTTGCTAAATCAAGAGCGCCGGCACCACCTTGGCCCCAAACATCTGCAGGTATAGCAGAAACACCAATTTCAGAGGTAAGTTCAATCAAAGTTTGGACTTCAAGATCTGTATCAGCAGTAAACTTGTTAATAGCAACAACAACTGGAATACCATAACGTTGCATACTTTCAACATGCTTCTTTAAATTAACGAATCCCACTTTTAAAGCAGCAACATTTTCAGTATTCAATTCAGTTTTAGCAACTCCACCATGCATTTTCAAAGCACGGATTGTAGCAACAAGAACAATTGTATCTGGTGTCTTACCTAAGATTGGTGTTTTAATATCAAGAAATTTTTCAGCTCCTAAGTCAGCCCCAAATCCTGCTTCCGTAATTGCATAGTCACCCAATTGTAAAGCTGTTTGTGTTGCAAGAACACTATTACAGCCATGTGCGATATTAGCAAAAGGTCCGCCGTGAATAATGGCAGGTGTATGTTCCAAAGTCTGAACTAAATTAGGTTTAATTGCGTCTTTTAATAATAAACTAATTGCACCAGTTACACCTAAATCAGCAACTGTAATTGGTTTTTTATCTGTATTGTATGCTACAACAATATCACTGATTCTTGATTTTAGATCTTTAATATCTTTTGACAAACACAAAATAGCCATTAATTCACTGGCAACTGTAATATCAAATCCATCTTCTCTAGGTATCCCTTGCATTGGGCCACCAAGCCCTACTACAACATGGCGTAAGGCACGATCATTAATATCAAGTACTCGTTTCCAAATGATACGTCTTTGATCAATTTTTAAATCATTACCTTGCTGAATATGATTATCAATCAAAGCGGCAAGTGTATTATTTGCAGTTGTTAAGGCATGCATATCACCTGTAAAGTGTAAATTAATATCTTCCATTGGGACAACTTGAGAATAACCACCACCAGTTGCGCCACCCTTCATCCCCATAACAGGACCTAAAGAAGGTTCTCTGAGAGCAATCATAACTTTCTCATTCAAACGATGCATAGCATCCCCTAAGCCAACTGTTACGGTTGATTTACCTTCTCCAGCTGGAGTGGGACTAATTGCTGTAACGAGAATCAACTTAGAATTTTTATTTGTAGGTAAATCTAAAGGTAAATTTATTTTTGCCTTAAAATTACCATATGGTTCAATATCAGTTTTTTTCAAACCAATCTCGTTAGCTACTTCTTCGATTGGTTTCATCACGTTTTTTTGTGCAATTTCTATATCGTTCAAATTAATCATCCCTTCATATTAAGTTCTTTTAAGTATAACTGAGAAAACTGCGATTGTCATTAGTTGCACTACTGGTTAAAGTTACCTATACTGTAGAAGTACTTAAACTTTACGACCAATTTTGGGAGGCGTTTGATATGGAATCTGGCATTGTTGAATGGTTTAGCGCACAAAAAGGTTATGGATTCATTGCTTATGGTGATGAAAAAGAGATATTTGTCCATTATACCGCTATACAATCTGACGCATTTAAAGTACTTGGAACTGGTCAAAATGTAACATTTGAAATTAAAGAAGGTAGCCGTGGTTTACAAGCCGCAAATGTTTCAATTGTCACTAATTAATCTGTCATAAACTCATAAAACGTTCATGCTTACTTGTACTATGAAGTAAACATGAACGTTTTTTTATTTTAGATTCGCTCTATAGCCAATATCCATTCTGTAAAATGTTTTGTGTGCTTCAAAATCGGCAATTAGTCGGTAAAGTTTCTGTTGTGCATCTGCCATGTCTACGCCTGATTTATGCATAATATAAATACGTCCACCTGCACTAACTAATTTCTTATCAACCAATTTTACACCTGCAAAATCAATTCTGTTGGAAAGTGACTTAAAGTCACTTAAATTGGGTAATGTAATGTTTTTTACAGGATTTTCTGGATACCCATCAGCGGCAATGACGACACCTAAAGTAATTCCCTCTGTTTCCCATTGTAAAGATGGACTTTCATGCTGCAATAATTTTGAAATAACTAATGCAAAATCTGTTTTTAATCTTGGTAATACGACTTCAGTTTCGGGGTCGCCGAACCGAACATTGTATTCAATTACTTTTGGACCGTCTTTAGTTAAAATTACTCCCACATATAAAATACCTGTGAACGGAATACCACGTTTCATCATTTCATCTGCTGTTGGCTGAACTATTTTATCAATTGATTCTGTAACAACATCTTCTGAAATTTGTGGAACTGGACAATATGCGCCCATTCCGCCGGTATTAGGCCCATTATCTCCCTCAAATGCTCGTTTATGATCTTGAGAAATTGGCATCGGATAAACTTTATCTCGATCAATAAATGCCATTAATGAAAATTCTTCACCATCAAGGTACTCTTCAATTAATACTTCTGTTGTATTAAATTGTTGTTGGACTAAAAATGAACGCAGAGCATCCGTTGCTTCTGACAGATCTTGAGCAATAATAACGCCCTTACCACCAGCTAATCCATTTGCTTTAATAACTATTGGGAAAGATTGATGCGTCATATAATCTAATGCAGTCCGGTAATCGGTAAATGTCTGATAGTTAGCTGTCGGAATATTGGCTGACGCCATAACTTGTTTCGCAAATTCCTTTGACCCCTCTAACTGGGCAGCGGCTTTTGAAGGTCCATATATAACTAGGTTTTCTTCACGAAAAAAATCAGTTATACCATCTATCAGTGGGATTTCTGGTCCAACAAAAGTCCAATCAATGTCATTTTCACGGACAAAAGTTGTCATGCCAATCCAATTAGTGATATCAATACCAACAGATTTAATCCCGTTGTTACTCATCCCTGGATTTCCGGGTAAACAGTAAACATCTGAGACAGCATCACTTTCAATAAATTTACGTGCGATGGCATGTTCACGTCCGCCAGAACCAATAACTAAAATTTTCATTATATAAAATAATCCTTTCATGGGTTTAAAAAGATAGACTCATTTTAACAATTTAATGTTTGAAATGACGACGGTCACTAAATACCATAGCAATATTTTTGCGGTTAGCCATATCAATTGACTCTTGATCTTTAATTGACCCTCCCGGTTGAATAATTGCCGTAATACCATGATCAGCAGCATATTCAACACTATCATCCATTGGGAAGTAAGCATCTGAAGCTAAAACAAATGGTTCTACCATCCCATGTTCTAGTGCTTGCTCTAATGCAATTTTAACCGATCCAACACGGTTCATTTGACCTGCACCAATTCCAAGCGTTTGATCCTTAGTTGCAATTACAATCGCATTACTCTTAACATGCTTCACAATTCTTTGAGCGAATAACATCGCTTCTTTTTCATCACTTGTTGGTAATTTTTCAGTTACCGTTTTTAATTCTTCCATTTGGTCAATGACTTGATCACGTTCTTGAACAAGTAGACCACCCATCACTGAGACATATTCATATTTATCAGCTTGGTCCTTTTGACTGAAATCAATTGTCATGACACGAAGATTTTTCTTCTTAGCTAAAATATCATATGCAGTATCTGTGAAGCTTGGTGCAATAATAATTTCAAGGAATAAATGATGTAATTCAGTTGCTGTTTCTAAATCAACTTCGCGATTTAAGGCAATAATGCCTCCGAAAATTGACGTTTTATCAGCATCAAATGCTTTTTTCCATGCAGCATTAATCGTTTCGCCAGTACCAACCCCACAAGGATTCATGTGTTTCATCGCAACGACAGCAGGTTGCTTAAATTCTGAGACAACTTTCAAAGCAGCATCGGCATCTTTAATGTTGTTATATGATAACTCTTTACCATGTAGTTGCTTAGCGGCAGCAATAGAAAAATCATTTGGTAAAGCTGATTGATAAAAAGCCGCTTTTTGATGTGCATTTTCACCATAACGCATCCCTTGTTTGAAATCGTATGTTAATGACAATTTTTCAGGAAATTCAATTTCTAATTCTTTTGTTAAATAAGATGATATTAGCGTATCGTATGCAGCCGTGTGTCTAAAAGCCTTAGCTGCTAATTGTCGACGAAACTGATTATCCATTTTATCATCATCGAGTTTATCTAAAACGGGCGTATAGTCAGCTTTATCGACAACAACATAAACAGATTCAAAATTTTTGGCTGCTGAACGCAACATTGAAGGCCCACCAATATCGATTTGCTCAATAGCTTCTGACTCAGTAATACCAGATTTTTCAATCGTTTCTTTAAAGGGATATAAGTTTACACAAACTAAATCGATTAAGGCAATATGTTCTTCCTCTAATTTAGCCATATGAGCTGGATTGTCACGTTTTGCTAATAACCCACCATGAATCATTGGGTGTAATGTTTTAACTCGTCCATCAAGCATTTCTGGAAAGTGAGTAACATCCTCAATTCTAATTACAGCAATACCGGCATCCTTTAAAATATTAAACGTACCGCCAGTTGAAATAATTTCAAATCCACGTTTGATTAATCCCTGAGCGAAGTCTGCAACACCAGTTTTATCAGATACACTTATCAAAGCTCTTTTCATCTTATTAATCTCCCTTTTCATTGTTTAATAAATTTAGAATCACCTTTGGATATAGTTGGTGTTCGACATCATGAATCTTACTCTCCAATTGTTCAAGTGTTTCATCTGGTAAGATGGGAATACTTTGTTGCGCTATAATTGGACCAGTATCAACACCTTCGTCAATGTAATGAATCGTCACGCCAGTTACACTAACACCAGCCTTATACGCATCTTCAATTCCATGAATACCTGGAAAAAGGGGTAACAGTGCGGGATGGATATTTATAATTTCCATCGGATACTCACTCAATAATGTACTTGTAATCACACGCATATAACCCGCCAATAAAATAGTATCGATTTGATACCTAGCTAATTCGGTAACAATCACTTGTTCATAATGACTACGATTTTCAAAATCTTTAGGTTGAATAATAAAGGTTGGAATTCCTCTACGTTGTGCTTTTTTAATGACAGCAGCTTTTGGTCGATCACAAACTAAAACTTCAATTTCTAATCCTGCATCTTTTAAAGCCTGATTATCTGCAATAAATTCAAAATTAGAACCGGTCCCTGATGCAAAAATTGCTACTTTGACCATTTTATTTACCTACCAATTCGACCGTTTGATCAGTATTTTTAATGTCTATACAGCCTATTTCATAAGCTTGTACAGTTTCTTTATTTAATTGTGTCATCACCTGTTCAACGTTAGCTTTATCAACAGCCAAAACCATTCCGATGCCCATATTAAAAATTTCATACATCTCTAAATAGGGTATTTCACCGTATTTAGAGATGGCGTCAAAAATTGGTAGTACTGGCCATAATCCCAGATTAATTGTTGCTTTTAGGCCTTCTGGTAACATTCTTGGTACATTTTCAATAAAGCCACCACCTGTAATATGTGCTGCGCCTTTAATTAAATTATCTTGAAATAAAGGGGTCAAATCATCTACATAAATTTTTGTTGGTGTCATTAATATTTCAGCAAGTGTTTCGTCAGGTATTTCTGGTAAAGCTTCATCTAAATTAAAAACCGTGTCTTCAAGAAATATCTTTCTAACAAGTGAGAATCCATTTGAATGAATACCGGTTGACGAAATTCCAATTAAAATGTCATTTTCTTGAATTGAATGACCATCTATTAATTGACTTTTTTCAACGACACCAACCGCAAATCCGGCCATATCATAATGTGTTTTTTGATACATCCCTGGCATCTCAGCTGTTTCACCACCAATAAGGTCCATATGTGCTGTTTGGCATCCTTTAATTACCCCAGAAATAATACTTTCAATTTTTTGAGGTTCAGTTTTGCCAGTCGCTAAGTAGTCCAAAAAGTATAGAGGCGTTGCACCCTGAGCGACAATGTCATTAACACACATAGCGACACAATCAATACCAATTGTGTCATGTCGATTTGTTTCAAAGGCAACCATCAATTTAGTACCAACGCCATCAGTACCTGAAACCATAAGTGGCTCTTTAATACCTAATCGACCAAGATCAAAGAGTCCTCCAAATCCACCAACTGTACTTGTTTCATTTACCAGTGACATTTGTTTATTAATTCGATTAACGACGTCATAACCTGCATTTACATCAACACCCGATTTTTGATAAGCATTTACCATTTTGAAGTCCTCACTTTTCTGTCGTTAAGTTTGCTAAATACTCATCCTCGTAATCATATAGTGGCGTTGGATAATCGCCATTAAAGTAAGCCATACATAATCCTGAGTAAGGCGCATCTAAATTCAAACCAATTGAAGTAATTAATCCAGCTTCACTCAGAAATGCTAACGAGTCTGCCCCGATAATAGCCTTCATTTCTTCAATTGATTTATTTGCAGCAATTAATTCAGATTGCTTTTGAATATCAATCCCATAAAAACAAGGATATTTAAGAGGTGGTGACGCAATTCGCAAATGAACTTCAGCAGCTCCAGCTTCTTTTAATAAACGAACGATGTGTTTACTCGTTGTCCCTCGAACAATTGAATCATCGACTAAAATAATCTTTTTACCCTTAACAACGCTTTTAACAGCTGATAATTTCATTCGTACCCCTTGTTCTCTAAGCCTTTGGGTGGGTTGAATAAAGGTCCGGGCAATATATTGATTTTTAACTAATCCCATTTCATAAGGAATGCCACTTTCTTCTGCATAACCACTAGCTGCAGACAATGAAGAATTTGGTACACCAATAACCATATCTGCATCAATACCCGTTTCTCGTGCTAGTTTGCGACCCATTCTTTTACGAGCAGAATGGACATTAATCCCACAAATATCCGAATCCGGTCTTGCAAAATAAATATATTCCATTGAACAAATTGACATTTTAGTTTCAGTTGTATAAACGTCAATTGATAGCCCTTCGTCAGTAATAGTGACAATTTCACCAGGGTTCACATCGCGAACAAATTCTGCCCCAACAGAATCTAAAGCACAGGTTTCACTTGCAACGACGTAAGCACCATTTACCATTTGACCAATAGATAATGGCCTAAATCCATTTGGATCAAGTGCCGCAATCATGCAGTTTGACGTCATTAATAAGTATGCAAATCCACCATGTACTTGATTCAATGCGTCTTTAACCTGTTCATGCAAAGTATCTTGTGATGAACGACGAATTAAGTGCATCAAAACCTCTGAATCCGAACTTGATTTAAAAATAGCCCCATCTTGCTCTAACTCATTCCTAAGCGTTACCGCATTAGTTAAATTACCATTATGGGCTAAGGCAAATTGTGTATCGTAAAAATCAAATAAGAATGGCTGAATATTATCAATCCCGTTACTACCAGCCGTTGCATAACGTACATGCCCAATAGCTGCATTACCAGTTAACTTTTTAATTTTTTCAGGATTTCTAAAAACATCTGATAGTAAGCCTAATCCTCTGTAACCAATTAGTTTACCTTCATCATTTGATACAATTCCTGCACCTTCTTGGCCACGATGTTGTAAACTATGCAGACCAAAATAGGTAATCTGATTTGCATCTTCATTTCCCCAAACACCAAAAACACCACATTCTTCATTTAAACTTCTTATTTCATTAGGCATGGAATTGCATCCTCCCAAACTTCTTTGGCTTCAGAAGTTGTAAGAGTTAGCTTACTCTCTTTTGTTGTCACGTTGATTAATTGATTTGCTGTAACACTGCCAATTTTTTCTGCAGTTTGATTCATTAAATTTTCAAAATCTGTCTTATTTTCTGATTTAATCGATAAAATGAATCGTGATTGTGATTCTGAGAAAAGTTGCGAATCTGTCATATTTACATTAATATCAATGCCTAAATCGTTTTTAAATACGGATTCACTTAAAGCAATGGCTAGACCACCTTCAGATAAATCATGCGCACTTTCGACTAAACCAGATTCAATAGCTTCTAAAACTAACGCTTGGGTACTTTGTTCAGTCTTTAAATCAAAATGTTTAATATCTCCGGAAATCTCATTGGTAATCATTTTCTGAATTTCTGAACCATTAAAGTCATTATAGGTTGTACCCACTAAATAAATTAAATCATTAATATGTTTAAAATCTTGTGTTGTTATGTTTTTAACATCTTTAATTAAGCCAACCATTCCAATCATTGGCGTTGGATAAATCGCTTGTTCATTAAATTCATTATATAAAGAAACATTACCAGAAATAACAGGTGTATTAAATATGTCACATGCTTCAGAAATACCGATAGCACTTTGATCAAATTCCCAAAAAATTTCTGGATTTTCAGGACGTCCATAATTTAAGCAATCTGTTATAGCAAGTGGTTGTCCACCAGATGCCACTATATTACGCGCTGCTTCAGAAACAGCAATTTGACCACCAACCTTAGGATTCAAGTAAATATAACGCGCATTACAGTCTGTTGTCATTGCGAGTGCCTTATTAGTTTCTCTAATTCGAATAACACCTGCATCACTACCAGGTCTAACCACTGTATTGACTTTAACTTGCGAATCGTACGTTTCGTACAATGATTTTTTTGATGCAATTGTTGGTTGTTGTAACAAATCTAGCCAAGTTTGCTTCGTATTTCCTATCTCGGGTATAAAATCAGACTGCGCTTTAAATTCACTGATTCTTGCAGGTTCTTTTTGTTCCTTATGATAGACGGGTGCATCACTTGCTAAAGAATCAACGGGAATATTAGCAACAATTTTTCCCTCATGTATTAAAACATAATCCGTATTTTCTGTTACATACCCGATATTAACGGCTTCTAAATCATATTTTTTAAATAAATTGATAACTTTAGTTTCAAATTCAGGTTTAATACAAAGAACCATCCGTTCTTGAGATTCAGATAACATCATTTCGTAAGCAGACATATTAGTTTCACGTTGTGGAACGTTATCTAAATCAAGTACCATCCCCGATTTAGCTTTCGAGGCCATTTCAGCAGTTGACGAAACTAATCCGGCAGCGCCCATATCTTGAATACCAACTAACCAGTCTGAATGATCAAGAATAAGTTCAAGACAAGCATCCATTAATAATTTTTCCATAAATGGATCACCGACTTGAACAGCTGAGCGCTGTGTTTCTTTATCATCAGCAAATTCATCAGAAGCAAACGTTGCCCCATGAATACCATCACGACCCGTTTTAGCGCCAACATAAATCACTAGATTTCCATTACCTTTAGCTTGGCCTTTTTGAATATTTTTATGATCAATCAATCCAACACACATCGCATTTACTAATGGGTTACCTTCATAACAAGGATCAAATCCTATTTCTCCACCAACAGTTGGAATACCAATACAGTTACCGTATCCTCCAATACCAGCTACAATTTCTGAAACAAGATACTTAGTGTGCTCATTATCTAATTCACCGAAACGTAAACTATCAAGAAGCGCAATAGGTGTTGCCCCCATTGAGAAAATATCTCTGATAATACCGCCGACACCTGTTGCAGCACCTTCATAGGGTTCAACAGCTGAGGGATGATTATGGCTTTCAGCCTTAAATACAACTGCTTTACCATCACCAATATCAATAACACCAGCACCTTCTCCAGGTCCTTGTAAAACTTGCGGTCCAGAATTTGGAAAATGTTTTAAAACGGGGCGGGAATTTTTGTAAGAACAATGCTCACTCCACATGACTGAAAATAAACCAGTCTCAGTGTAGTTAGGTTGACGACTTAAAATATCATCTTTGATTAACTTATATTCTGAATCAGTTAATCCCCAATTTTGATATAATTTGGTATCTTCAATTGTTTGCGCCGTTGGTTCTTGTTTTGTAACCAAATTAACCCACTCCCTCTGTGTATGTCGTTAACATCGATTTAAATAAATTTAGGCCATCCGTTGAACCGAGTAATACTTCAATAGCACGTTCTGGATGCGGCATCATACCAAGTACATTTCCACGTTTGTTAATAATTCCGGCAATATTATCGATACTTCCATTTGGGTTATCTTGATATCTAAAAATGATTTGATTATTTTTCTTAAGAGTAGCTAATGTTTCGTCATCACAGTAATAATTACCCTCGCCATGAGCAATTGGTAATTCAATCGTCGTTTGCGTTTTGTAATCAGTTGTAAAACGCGTTTGATTATTAATAATTTCCAAAGTAACTGGCTTACAAATAAATTTAATATTTTTATTTTGGATTAATGCACCTGGAAGTAATTGCATTTCCGTTAACATTTGAAATCCATTACAGGTTCCAAATACTAGTTTACCTTCATCCGCAAAACGTCTCACTTCATTCATAATAGGCGATAAACTGGCAATTGCCCCACTTCTTAAGTAATCGCCGTATGAAAATCCACCCGGAAGTAATACACCATCAAAGCCATCAAGAGATTTTTCTGTATATGACACAAACTCAGCTTGTTCATGTAACCCATCCCGAATAGCGTGAAGTAAATCATAATCACAATTTGAACCAGGAAATACAACAACTGCAAATTTCATGATTAAGCCTCCACTTTTTCAAGTTCGTAACGATATTGCTCCATATTTGGATTAGCTAATAATTTATCACAAATCGCATCAATTTTTTGGTCTATCTCTAATTCAGTTGCTTCAACCTTTAACACAAAATATTTACCAACTCGAACGTCACTAACACCTGAGAATCCTAATCGGTTTATCGCTTCATTAACAGCTTGACCTTGCGGATCTAAAACTGATTCTTTATATGTAACGTAAACTTTTACACTATACATTATATGGCCTCATTTCGATTTTTTAGTCGGTTTAAAACATCTTGATATACTGGAATAATACTACCTTGTTTTTTTCTAAAAATATCTTTATCTAATGATTTATGTGTCTTTGAATCCCATAAACGTGCATTATCGGGTGAAAATTCATCTGCTAAAATAAGCTCCCCATGATACCGACCAAATTCAAGTTTGAAATCAATTAAATCAATATTGATGTCTTTAAATAATTTGTACAGTAGTTGATTAATCTGTAGTACTTGTTTCTTTATTTCATCCATTTCGATTTTAGTCGCAAAATTTAACGCAAAAATTTGTGACTCATTTATTCCAGGATCGTCTAGAGCATCATTTTTATAATAGTATTCAATAACTGGGACTGTTAATTTAGTTCCTTCAACTTGATCAAATTTACGAGCAAAACTACCTGCAATAGTATTTCGTAAAACAACTTCAATTGGAATCATTTCAACTCTCTTAACTAATTGTTCGGTTTTAGAAACATTTTCAATGAAATGTGTTTTAATACCATTTGCCATCAAATAAGAAAAAATAATATCAGATATTTGATGATTTAATAATCCCTTACCTAATATTTCTTCTTTTCGTTTGCCATTAAGTGCGGTAGCTTGGTTTTTGTATACCATTCTTAATACTTCTTCATCATTTGTTTGATAAACATCTTTAGCCTTTCCTTCATAAATCAATTGATCCAAGTGAATAGCCCCCTTAAGAATAAAAAACATATAAAAATAGATTTTATAACTAAATAGTTCGTTCTTTACAAATATAGTTTAACAATTACCATATGATATATCAAGGTAAAATACGATTATTTTTATATTATTTAAAACAAAAGTTCGTATTATGGTAAATAAAAAACCATAAAGCTATTAAAATAACTTTATGGTTTACATATTTATTTAAATGAGACCGATTCGTTCGAAAATAGCATCAACATTTCTAATATGATAATGATAATCAAAAGCATCATCTAAGTCTGCTTGAGTTAATGCAGACATTATTTGTTCGTCTGCTTCTAATAATGGACGGAACTGAATTTGCTGATCCCAAGAGATCGCCGTCTTAGGTTGAATTAAATCATATGCAGCCTCTCTAGACATGCCACTATCAATTAATTTAAGTAAAACTCTTTGGCTGTAAATAAGACCAAAAGTACGATCCATATTTTTTTTCATATTTTCCGGAAATACTGTTAATTCTTTAACTATTTTTGTAAAGCGACGTAACATGTAATCTAATAAAATAGTCGTATCAGGTAATATAATACGTTCTGCAGAACTATGTGAAATATCTCGTTCATGCCATAATGTAACATCTTCGAAGGCAGTGACCATATGTCCACGAATAACACGCGCCAACCCTGTAATGTTTTCTGAACCAATTGGATTACGTTTATGCGGCATAGCTGATGAACCTTTTTGGCCTTTAGCAAAATATTCTTCAACTTCTCGTGTTTCACTTTTTTGTAATCCGCGAATTTCTGTTGCCATTTTTTCAATAGATGTTGCAAGAAGCGCCATCTCAGAAACATAATTAGCATGTATATCACGTGGTAAGACTTGTGTCGATATTTCTTGAGGTCTAATTCCAAGATGCTCACAAACATAAGTTTCCACAAACATTGGGATATTGGCAAATGTTCCTACTGCACCACTAATTTTTCCAGCTTCAACATCTAATGCTGCGTCATTAAATCGAATTTGATGCCGTTTCATTTCAGAATACCACAATGCAATTTTCAATCCAAAAGTCGTTGGTTCAGCATGCACACCGTGTGTTCTACCCATCATAACAGTATCTTTATATTCAACAGCTTTATCAGCTAAAACAGCCATAAATTCTTCAATATCTTTACGTAAAATTTCATTTGCTTGTTTTAAAATAGACCCGTAAGCTGTGTCAACTACATCTGTAGAAGTTAACCCATAATGAACCCATTTACGTTCTTCCCCTAGAGATTCTGAGACAGCTCTTGTAAAGGCAACAACATCATGCTTTGTTTCTTGTTCAATTTCTAAAATACGATCAATATCAAAACTAGCATTTTTACGAATTTTTTCAGCATCTTCTGCTGGAACATGACCTAATTCAACCCAAGCCTCACTAGCTAATGTTTCAACTTCTAACCAAGCTTTATATTTATTTTCATCTGACCATATGGCACCCATCTCATCATTTGTATAACGATCAATCATTTCTATCTTCCTCTCTTAATCCCAAATTTTCGTTTGATATACATCAATCTTAGCTTGCTCAATATTATCAGTTAATATCGTTACATGACCCATCTTACGATCTTGTTTTGCTTCATTTTTACCATAAAAATGGAAACGCCACTGACCTTCGTTTTGAATTTCATTTAATACTGGCTGGACATGTTGTCCCAAAATATTAATCATAATAGCATGACTTAACAACTGTGGTTTTAACATTGGTAAATTACAAATTCCTCTAATATGTGCTTCAAATTGTGATAAGGAACAGGCCTCAATTGTTAAATGTCCGGAATTATGTGGTCTAGGTGCAATTTCATTAACATAAACGCCACCTGAATCTGAAACAAAAAATTCAATCCCCATTGTTCCAACAGACAAACAATCATCAGCAATTTGACTTGCAATAATTTCAACTTCTTTTCTTGTCTCAATCGATAAACGACTCGGACAAGAACTCTCATGTAAAATATTATGACGATGCTGATTTTCAATAATCGGAAAAATACTTTGTTGGCCTAATTCATTTCTAGCAATGATGACGGACACTTCACGATCAAACTGAACAAAGCCTTCTAACACGCATGTTCTATTTTGAATCAATTTTTCCGCTTCAATCAAATCAGCACTTGTTTTTAAAATAACTTGTCCTTTACCATCATATCCGCCACGAATTGTTTTTAAAATTGATGGGTACCCAGTTATTTTAATGACATTTTCTAAATCATCAAAACTTTGTATTAGCTTAAATGGTGCGATTGGATAATTATGAGCTTCCAAAAATTGTTTCTCACTAATTCTATCTTGTGAAATACGCAGTGCAGTTGACCCTTGTGGAACATAGCAATATTGCTTTGCTGCATCAATCGTATCAGCATCTACATTTTCAAACTCAAACGTTAGTACATCACATATTTTTGCAAGATTTAAAATAGCAATCTCATCATCATAATCTGCAATCACTTGTTCGTCTGCAACCTGAGCAGCTGGGCAATCTTTTTGCGGATCTAATATAATCACATGATAACCCATTTCTTTTGCAGACGTTGTCATCATTTGTCCTAGCTGACCACCACCAATAATACCAATCGTTTGTCCCGGTAATATCCTTTTAATCAAGTAAATCACTACTTTCCAAAGATTTTTGATGGAGTGATAATTGATACGATTTTAAATTATCTTTTATAGTTGAATCACTTAAAGCACAAATTTTTGCGGCAAGGATACCGGCATTTGTTGCACCTGCTTTACCAATGGCCATAGTTGCTACGGGAGTTCCCGCAGGCATCTGAACAATTGACAGTAAGGAGTCTATTCCATTTAGCGCATGGGACTGCACCGGAACACCTACTACAGGGATGACGGTTGAAGCTGCAATCATTCCTGGTAAATGTGCGGCACCACCCGCACCAGCAATGATAACTTCATACCCATTTTTATCTGCACTTTCTGCAAATTTAATCATTTCTATTGGCATTCGATGTGCCGAAATAACTTTTTTATCATACTCAATATCAAGTTCATCTAATAAATTAGCCGTAAATTTCATTGTGGTCCAGTCGGAAATCGATCCCATTACAATTGCTATCTTTGCCATTCGATTACCTCCAAATTTAATAAACCTATTCTATCAACAACTCGGCGTTGTGTCAAAGCAAAAAAAGGACGAAATTAAAAAATAAATAAAAATAGTTCGTATTTTAATGGATATTTAGGCTGTTTCTCTTTTTAATATTTCTTTTTTATAAAAAAATAAATGACACCTATTGGCATCATTTATTTTCCTTTTTAAGGTCCGTATATAATTGTAACTTGCTTCTAGAATTCAAAACAACTGACTTTTTACTATTGGCTAAATAAAAAGATAGTCCAAATCTTCTTAATTTAACTTGTTTTATTGCGGAAATTTCAATTATTTCATTATGCTTTCGAATAACTTTAGTTAACTTAATATTTTTGTCGTCAACTATTAATTTACGATTCAAGATTTGAACAATTGATACAATAAGAAAAAGTATAAATAAAACAATTGTCCAAATTTGTAATGTTGTTATCTCTAACCATAATAATAAACTACCTAAAAATAAGCAGAACGTCCATGACCATAAAATAACCGTTTTAGCTAGCTCGGGTTGATAAAAATATGTTTTTTGATATTTTTTCATGCTTATGATCTCCTCTAACACAATAAAATTATTCTTCTATATTTAAAGCTTAACATAATTGATCAGATATTCTATATTTTTCCATAAAAAAAGATGAAACCTTAAGTTTCATCTTTTTGAACTATTATTTAATAACTAAGAATCTGTCATCATCTGACATGAAATCTTTATCTCCTGCTGCTGCTTCAATTGAACCAAATGGCATTTGTGCACGTAATTCCCAGTTTCCAGGGATATTAAACGCATTTTTAATTTCAGTATCAATAAGTGGATTATAATGTTGTAAACTTGCGCCAATACCATTTTCAGCTAATACTGTCCAAACACTTTGTTGAGCGCCGCCCAAACCTTGTTCTGCCCAAACTCTGAAGTTATCAGCATACAAAGCAAAATCTTTTTCATTTTGAGCAATAACATCAGTATCTATAAAGTATAATATTGTTCCAAATCCAGCACGGAATGTTGCAATCTTTTCTTGAGTTTTCTTGTATGCTTCAGCATTAGGAACTTCAGATTTAAGACGTTTTTCAACGATATCCCAAACCATATCTGAATTTTTACCAAATAAAATTGCTGCTCTAATTGTTTGATTATTGAATGATGTTGGTGATTTTTTTATAGCATCTTCGATAACACCTGTAATTTCATCAGGCGTTTGACTTACTTTATCCCCTAAAGCGTAAATTGTACGACGTTGTTCCATAAGATCTAATAATTGAGTTTTCATAATTAATTTCCCCTTCTCTATTTGAATAAACTTAGTATATCACTTACTATTAATAAGTAAAGAGATAACACTTATTTTTTTTATCTTAAATAAAAAATGCTACCTAATCGTTGATTAGATAGCATTTAGACTTATTATTTATTATGCTCTTGGTTTACGTTTACCCCAGTATTGGAAATAATCCGTTCTCAATGATCCATTATATAACTTACGTTTTTTAGATGCTCTTGAGCCATAATATTCTTCAAAAGTTAAATCACTCGTTAAGATATATTTGCTCCAAGTAGGCATTTGTTTATAAACAACACCCATCTGTTTGTATAAAACACGTACAGATTCAGTATCGCTCAATCGTTCACCATATGGTGGGTTAGCAACTAAAACACCATTTTCTTTTTCTGTTGTAAAGTCTTTTGCAGCAAGTTGCTTAAATTCAATACTATCCAAGACACCAGCTTCAGCAGCATTCTTTTTAGCAATTTCAATCATGCCAGCATCAATATCATAACCTGCTATATCTAATACTACATCAAGATTTGCTTCACCTTTTGCTTTTTCTCTTAAACGATCAAATAGTCCTTTTTCAACAAAATCCCAATCTTCAAATACAAAATAACGACCGATACCAGGTGCAATATTATGTCCCATTAATGCAGCTTCAATTGGGATTGTTCCTGAACCACAAACTGGATCAACAAAAGGTTTTTCTGGATACCAATTAGTTAACATAACTAATGCAGCTGCCATATTTTCTTTTAAAGGTGCATAACCCTTTTCAACACGATAACCACGTTTAAATAAACTGCTACCCGTTGTATCAAGTGTTAATAAGACGTTATCTTTATTAATAGCAACTTCCAACGGATACTTTGAGCCCGTCTCTGGTAAACGTGTTGTACGGTGATAGACATCACTTAATTGATCAACAATTGCCTTTTTCACGATTGCTTGGGCATCTGGAACACTATATAGTGTTGATTTTTGAGATTTTCCTTGAACCGGAAATTCTGCATCTAATGGTAAAAACTTATCCCAAGAAATTGCTTTTGTTTGTTCAAATAAATCGTCAAAAGTTGTAGCCGTAAACTCGCCGACAATGATTTTAACACGATCTGCGGTTCTCAACCACAGGTTTGTATTAATAACATCTTCCATTGTTCCTTCGAAGCGGACACGACTATTTTCTACTTGAACATCATAACCCATATGTTTAAGTTCGTTTCCAACAATTGACTCAATACCGCTAGCTGCGGTTGCCAATAATTTAAAAGTTTCCATTTTGCACCTTCACTATAATTTAATTTTTTTAATAAAAAAACTAGGATAAAAGAAAATTCTTCATCCTAGTTCATCCTGAAATCATGTAAATTTCTATAAGCCATGTTTTGTACGTCATCCATCTCAGGCGATGAAATCAGTGGTAATCATCTATCTCCAGATATTATCTGCCCCCATGATTTGTTCATTTCCGTCATGAAGCGCCCCTACCAAAGTTTGGGTTGCCTACTCGTGGGGTTTACCGCGTTCCAGCAATATTGTTTCCAATATTGTATCGTCTCTGTGGCACTTTACAGATTACTTTGACATAGCCGAAGCCTTAGTCATTTTATCCGCCGTTACCCGAAGGTACCTTGGCTTATTTTTTCACCAAGCACGAACACTACAAGCATCTCAGCTTGTGCAAGCATGGACTTTCCTCAGCCTAACTTAATAGACCGCAATTACCCGAAATTTACACTGAATATATATTACATCATTCAATTAATTTAAAATTGATTTCTAGAATTTTCATTCTCATCTAACTGTGCACCAAACACACGACGTTCCAAATTAGATAATCGTTTAAGAATATCCATATTTGAAGTTGTAGATGTTGTTTGGATTGTCTGTGAACTTTTACCAACAGTAACCTGTTTCGTAAGTTCATCAACTTGAGCAATTAAACGATCATTTTCTTCTTGAAGTTTTTTGACTTTCTTATCAAAGGTTTCATAATCTTTAATAACATCGTCAAGAAATTCGTCAACTTCTTTAGAATCATATCCACGCATTTTTGTTTCAAAATGTTTTTGTAAGATATCTTTAGGTACAAAATTAACATCCGTCATATTCGTACACCTCATCACTAATTTCTCATAAATAATGTTAATACCTGTTTATTATAGCAGAATTATTTAATAATTCAAATGATTATTTTTTTCCTCTTCCATTTCGTTTGCAATATCTTCTAATTCCATAAAATCTATCATACGCAATGCATAGTCTTTTGCTTCTTTAGTTTGCTTTATCTTTAATAAATCAAATTTTGTTTTGCCTTCATTTTCTGAATCATAAAGTAATAGCGCGCCATCTGTGTGTTCTATCATGAAGGTTTGATAATTTTTTAATTGTTGTGGCGATTGATAGGTATCCTTACTCACATAGTCAGAAAAATCTACGTCATTTAATATTTGATTTAAAACTAATTTTTTATCATCTTTCCAATTATTACCAAACTCTTTGAACGGTAGCATAACTGATACTTTAAAATCAGGATATTCATTTTGTATATCTAAGCAAATTTGTGCTGTCCATTGCTCAACACCAAGCTGAGGGCCAGTTATAACCCACTTTAATCCATTTTCTATTTCATTAATAATATTTTTTTTAATTGCACTTTTAATAATTTTTATTTTAAGATCATTTTCATTAAAAATACCTAATTCATATGTTCTATAACCAGTCACCCATAAACGCTTCATAATTGATTAAATATTCCTTTCTTATATTAAGAATATGTTACCAAATCCTTTAAAGCTATTAAATTATATCACTTATTGTTATAATATTTTAGATTGGAGCGTGAAATAACTGTGAGTATTAATTATCCTAATGGAAAACTTTATGAACAATCACCTTTAAATACGCCAAAAAAGTCAAATATGCTGTTGTTTGGTAAACGTGGGATGTCATTAGAGGATGATATCAACGTAAGCAACGCATTTTACCTTGCTAATAATATGGCTGTCATTCACAAAAAACCAACGCCTATTCAAATTGTAAAAGTTGATTATCCTAAACGAAGTGCAGCTGTTATCAAAGAAGCTTACTTTCAAACTGCGTCAACAACTGACTACAATGGCATATACGATGGCCACTATTTAGATTTTGAAGCTAAAGAAACTAAAAATAAAACTTCATTTCCATTAAGTAATTTTCATGAGCACCAAATTAACCATATGAAAGCATGTGTGTTACAAAGAGGCATTAGTTTTGTTATAATGAAGTTCACAACCTTAGGTAAGGTCTACTTACTACCATCAAAAACACTATTTACTTACTGGGATAAGCAGAGTGTTAATGGTCGTAAATCAATTCCATTGAAAACAGTCCAAACTGAAGGATTCGAGATACAATATACTTTAAATCCGGTCATTCCCTATTTAAAATACGTTGATAAAATGATAGAGCATCTATAATTAAGGCTTTATATAATTAAAGGAGAATTTTATTTATGGCAACAGCTGATAATAAAGGTACTACTCGTGTTGCGCGACGCGAACAAGAAATAAGCACTAACAAAAAAGGCAACAAAGGTAAAAACAGTAAAGGTAAACTTTTTAAACGTATTTTTTTGAGCTTACTTGCTCTATTCGTTATTGGCGTAATTGCTAGTATCAGTTTATTTTTCTATTACGCCAAAGATTCACCAAAAATAACATCAAGTAGTCTTGAAAGTACCCCTGCAAGTGTTATTTATGCAAAAAATGATGAAATTATCACTACTTTAGGAACTTCAAGAGTCTACGCTGAATCATCTGACATGCCGCAACTATTAAAAGATGCTATTGTTTCAATCGAAGATAAACGCTTCTATAAACATAATGGCGTCGATCCTGTGCGAATTGTAGGTGCAGCCTTGTCAAATATCACTGGTGGATCAGCTGGTCTTCAAGGTGGTAGTACTTTAACACAACAACTTATTAAATTATCTGTCTTTTCGACAAAAGCATCTGATCAAACAATAAAACGAAAAGCGCAAGAAGCATGGCTAGCATTACAAGTAGAGCGTAAATACAGTAAATCTCAGATTTTAACGTTCTATGCTAACAAAGTCTTTATGGGAAATGGTATTTACGGGATGCAAACTGCTGCAAATTACTATTTCGGTAAAAAATTGAATAAATTAAATATAGAACAAATTGCGTTAATTGCTGGTATTCCTAATGCCCCATCTTCTTACAATCCTTACGCACATCCAGAATATGCAAAAGAACGACGTAATGAAGTTATTGATGCAATGTTAGCAAATAACAAAATTTCAGCAAACGAAGCAAGTACAGCTAAAGCGACACCAATTACTTCAGGCCTAAGAACATCACATTCTGCTGAAAAAGATACTTATAATGCAAAAATTTCTGATTCTTATTTAAAAGAAGTTATTCAGTCTGTTAAAGATAAGGGTTTTGATCCTTATAATAGTAGTCTTAAAATTCGTACAAACTTAGATTTGGATGCTCAGAAACGACTTTATGATATAGCTAATACAAATAACTATGTGGTCTATCCTGATAGTAAAATGCAATTAGCTGTTACCATGGTTGATTCAAAAACTGGTGCTATTTCAGCTATGATTGGTGGCCGTAAACAAACTAACGTTACTTTCGGGTATAATCGAGCTGTCGCAACTAGCCGAAGCAATGGTTCAACTATGAAACCCATTATGGATTACGGTCCTGCTATTGAATATCTTGACTACCCAACTAATCAAAAAGTTAGCGATACAAAATATTACTACCCTGATGCTACTACAAAACAATTAAATGATTTTGATAATAGCTATCTTGGAACAATGACAATGAGAAATGCTTTAATTCAATCACGTAATATCCCTGCTATTCGGACACTTGAAGCGGTTGGTTTATCAAAAGCCCAAGGATTCGTCAAAAAACTTGGTGTCTCTAAGGATCAAGTTGAGACCTATTCTTCTGGTATTGGTGCTAATATGTCAACTACTCAAAATGCAGAAGCCTATGCGGCATTTGCAAATGGTGGAACTTATCATAAAGGGACTTATATTTCAGAAATTGAAAAGAAAGATGGCACAGTTGAAAATTATTCTAGCTCAGGTACTAGAGCAATGAAAACATCAACTGCATATATGATTACGGATATGTTAAAAGGCGTTATTAATAGTTCTAATGGTACAGGTACAGCGGCACAAATACCGGGTCTTTACCAAGCAGGTAAAACTGGTACGACCGATTATCCATCAAACGTCGCTTCTAAATTTCCATCTAGCGCAGTTATGGATTCATTATTCTCCGGTTATACTACAAATTACTCAATTGCGGTTTGGACAGGTTATGATTCACCATTAGTCGCAAATAATTACCTAGACGTTAGCTCTCAACATCTAGCTGCAGGTATTTATAAAAACTTGATGCAGTATGTCTCACAATCTGTTTCAAATACAGATTGGACGAAACCTTCTGATGTTTATCTTAAAAACGGTGAATTATCATTAACGGATTCGTCTACCGCAACAACAATGACATCAGATAGCAGTTCATATTCAATCCCTAAGATATCAAATAGCTCTAGTTCTTCAGAAGATTCTAGTTCAAGCAGTTCTTCTAGTTCAAGTAGTTCTTCTAGTTCAAGTAGTTCTAGTTCTTCAGAAAGTTCTAGCTCATCTAGCAGTTCATCATCTAGTAGTTCTAGTTCTGCTGCTAGTTCAAGTGCTTCATCTAAAGCAGACAGCAGTAAAGCCGTTTCGTCTGCTACTCGTTAAATAAAAAACCTGGCGATATTCAGTTAAAATTCTGAATATCGCCAGGTTTTTTATTTATTTCATTAATTTGACCAATGATATAGGGGTATTTCCGGTTTATCATTAGATTCCTTTGTATTGTCATTATTTTTCACATTATTTGAAAAGTTCTGTTGTTGTCTTTTTTCTTTATCTTTTTTTATGTCTTGACTTGTTTTTATATGCTTCTTTTCCCAATTTAGTAAAATTCTATCCATATATTTTAAACTATATGCCTGATTTAGAACAGCTTCTTTCAACGCCATCAAAATTAGTTCTGGTAAGTAGTGGTCTTGATCAATCCACATGCTAATACTTTCTAATTCCATTGGTGATAAAGGTCTTCCAAATTCAACTTCAATTTTTTCATAAACCTCTTTTCGAGAATTATTACTATTAACAACTTCAACTTTTTCTTGTGTCCTCTGACTTAAATTATTTAATTTTTCGTATAACACACTAAAATCAAATTGATCGGTGCTATATCCATTTGAATCATCAATTGTTTTAATGGATATAACTTTTTTTTCAATTAATTTCTGCAGTAACGTATAGGTCTCTTGAGCTGTCACGCCCATTTGACTGGCAACTTGATTTGTATCTGGAAATTTATTGCCCGCTTGATTAAAGCTTAATAGATGAATTAAGAAAATTAATTCATCACTTGATAATCCGATTTTTCGATAATTCCGTAAAACTAAATTAGACACATGAGTTTCCCCTGCTTCTAAAAATTGACTCATAAATGCATCCATAACGAAAATGCCTCCTTAATTAAGAAAAGAACCTTAAACAATTTCGTTTAAAGGTTCTTTTCTCTACTTTTTTATGGGTAAATACGGTTTAATAGACGTGGGAATGGAATAGCCTCACGTATATGTTCTTCACCTGTAATCCAAGTTGTTGCGCGTTCTAATCCAAGACCAAATCCTGAATGAGGAACACTACCATATCTTCTTAAATCTAAATACCATTCGTAATCTTTTTCGTTCAATCCAGCTTTTTTAATTTGTGCTATTAAGTTATCTACATCCGTTTCACGTTCTGAACCACCAATAATTTCGCCGTAACCTTCAGGAGCTAATAAATCAGCACAAATAACGACGTCTTCTCTTGTTGGATGTGGTTTCATGTAAAATGGTTTAATTGCTTTAGGATAGTTTAAAACGAATACTGGCATACTGAAATGTTCTGCCAAATAAGTTTCTTCAGGAGATCCAAAATCATCACCCCATTTAGTATCAGGAAATTCACCAGAATTTTGTAATAATTCAACGGCTTCATCATAAGAAATTTTAGGGAATGGTGTTTTTGTATAACTTTTTAAGACTTCTTTATCTCTTTCGAGAATATCTAAAGCATAGTCACAGTTATCTAAAACATTTTGTACTAAGAACGCAATATATTGCTCTTGAACTTCAAGACTTTGTTCTTGGTGCATAAATGCCATTTCAGGTTCAATCATCCAGAACTCAATTAAATGACGTCTTGTCTTAGATTTTTCAGCTCTAAAAGTTGGTCCAAATGAGAATACTTTACCAAAGGCCATTGCCCCAGCTTCTTCATACAATTGACCTGATTGTGACAAATAAGCATCTTTGTCAAAATATTTAGTATGGAAAAGTTCAGTTGTACCTTCTGGTGCACTACCAGTTAAGATAGGCGCATCAATCTTTATAAAACCTTCTTTATTGAAAAATTCATACGTTGCGCGAATAATTTCATTTCTAATTTGCATAACTGCATATGGTTTCGTTGAACGTAACCATAAATGACGATGATCCATCAAAAATTCTGTTCCATGATCTTTAGGTGTGATCGGATAATCTTGACTATCACCAACTAATTCAAGTGATTTAACTTCAATTTCATAGCCAAATGGTGAGCGTTTATCTTCATGAATCTCACCAATAACGTAAAGGCTAGATTCCTGATGTAACTCTTTTGCCATTTCAAAAGTTTCTTCACTGACATTACTTTTTATCACGACACCTTGGAAAAAAGCACTTCCATCTCGTAATTGTAAAAATGCAATCTTACCACTTGATCTTTTATTAGTAAGCCAAACACCGATTTTTACTTCTTCGTCTACATGGTTTTTAGCATCAATTATACTAATTGTTTTCAATAAACTTCCTCCTCATTACGGTCCTAGTTGCTAGATCGATTTCATTCCTTTTATAATATCATTAGTCGGATATATTAGTCCATAAGACAATTATATATTTTCAACGGATTTTAAAACTTTACCATTTGAGAACTGCAGAGTTTCATAACAAAGGTCTTTTTTCTTATTCAAATAACTCACTTCCCATGCAGGCACACCATTGTATATACCAAGTCCAACGTTCAATATTTTACTAGGTTTTTTTTCATTCCAGATATAAGATAAAATGTCATTTTTTGTTTTACCATTTGATTGTGATAAGACTTTAACTTTCCCACCTTTTTGAGCAACAATCACATAAATTTTCTTATTAGCTTTTGTTGTTCCTGCAACTGTAAAATAAGTTGCATCCCTATTATATCTATAAAATTCTGTTTCTTTATCTAGGTTTGCGTATTTTTTAGCAATTGTGACAGCTTCTTTTTCAGCTGTAGCCATCGGTAATTTTGCGCGATTATATAAAATAAAAGCACTTACCACAATAACTAATATCGTACCAAGTATCGAAAGAAAAACGATGTTTTTTGATTTTTTGGGGGATCTTCGCATGATCAATTTTTCTCCTGTCTTAGTTTTATATGGTCATATTATAACAGACATTATCTAATTCAGATTAACTATCAGAATTAGATAAAAACGTCTTTAAATCAATAATAATGTCTGCCAATGGTTCATTTATGAGTTGTAATTCATCCGGCAATACTTCAATCATCTTTTTACCATAACTTTGATTTATCAATCGATTGTCTAATACAATCATTGCTCCTTTATCGGTTGACGTCCGAATTAAGCGTCCGAACCCTTGTTTAAGCTTCATTGTTGCTCTTGGTAGTGAATACTCACTGAATACATCCCTACCTTGACCTTCAAACTCTTTTTCTTTTGCCTTTACATTTAACGACTCTGGAGACTCAAATGGTAACCGCGTCACAATTAAAAGTTCTAATCTATCGTTTGGTAAGTCAACGCCTTCCCAGAAACTACCAGTACCCATTAAAACAGCGTCTTTACCTAATAAAAATCGTTTTTTTAATTTTCCAGGCCGTCCTGTAACACCCTGAACTAAAAGTTCACGATCAAGGTGTAACCCTCTTTTTGTTAATAACCCATAAACATTTGCTATCGTATCAAGCGAATTAAATAAAATTAACGTTTGTTTACGCTGTGATTTTATAATCTCATAAACTGAATCAGCCAAGTAAGATTCATAAAGCTCTTTTGATGATCGAACATCAAAAGCATCACTTGCTACATACAATTTAGCTTGGTTACTATAATCAAAAGGACTCCCTAATTTTTCGATTTTGTAATTATCATCTTGTATATCTAGCTGATCAATAATGTAATCAGGATTACCTGGTAGTAGCAAAGTCGCCCCAGTAAACGTCAGGTGATTAAAGTGCCGATAAATTACTTCAGAAAGAAAATGAGTTGCATCTGATAAACTAAATTCAAATTGCATTTTGTCTGTTTGTCCGTTAATCGGAAAACTTAACCAAAGCACCTTTTCATTTAGCTTGTCTTGATTTTGTTCAAATATAGTCCAGCCCTCAGTTTCTGCAAATAATTGCTTAAAAAAGTTATGAACACGATTCAAAAGCTGTTGCTCGTCTTGACCAATATTTTGTTGGCTTTTTGCAGCGATATAACGATCTCGTAAAATGGCATCATCTCTTTTTAAAACAGTTATCACTTTTAAAACAGATTCAAGCATAATTTTATTTCGATTAATCAATCTAATTAGCTCAGTTGATTTTAAAATAATTACTTTTCCGATCGTTTCATTTTTTGCTGCTGAATTCCTACTAATTTGTCGACCATACTCTCTTGAAAATTGTCTGATGAGTAACTCAACTGATTCCCGTAATTTCCTAATTTCTGTTAATAATTGATTGTTTTCACTAGCTGTTAAGAAATTAATTGCCATTAAGTCATTAAAAGAAAATTTTTGTGAACTTTGTATGCTAGTCAATAATGAATCACACATATTAATAATTTTCCAGAATCGAATGCGTCCTTTATTTGACTGTAGAGCAACATCAGCAAGATGCTGTGCTTCATCTACAATTAATTCAGGCGCAAGTTTTGTACGATCTGAGTTAAATAAACCAGGATGCTTCATTAAAAAAGCATGATTTGTAAAAATAATTTCTGACGATTCAACTTGTTTATATAACGTATTAATAAAGTCAACTTCAAAAAATTGATCAGTTAATACTAAACTCCCAACCCCTTGATGTTCAATTTGATTAAAAATGGGATTTTGATAACTTGAAAGTTTTAATTCATCAAGTTCACCAGTTTTAGTCATTGTCAGCCATACTAAGATACGTATTTTCATTAAAGCTATCTGTCCAGAGGTTTCTTTTTGTGTTAATTCTTTTTTAAATGCTGCTAAATTTATATAATGGTTACTACCCTTCAAATTTACTGCAGATGTTTGAAAAGGCAATAATTGGTTAAGTAACGGTAATGCCTGATTCATCAACTGGGTTTGAAGTATCGTTGTCGCACTACTAATCACGATTTGTTTACGATTTTGAGCGTGATAAGCTGCTGGAATTAAATAACCTAATGTTTTACCAATTCCTGTAGGGGCCTCAATAATTAAAGTTCGATTGCTACTTTTCAAGTGTTCAGAAATGAGGTCCATCATCTTTGCTTGTTCAGGTCGCCAACTCAATTGTTTTTCAAATATTTTTTTCTTATCTACTTCTGCTTCAGGATAAGCATAATTCGTTAAATTAAATGTATCTTGTTTCCTACGCTGGAGGACAAGCCCACCAACAATGTATAGATGATCTGGTAGTCTTTCCTGTCTTCTGTTTTTATCACTGTAGGCATCATAAAATAGTTCATTTGTATTTCTTAATAAAAATGAACTCAAACGATTTATTTCAAATAAAGTTTCTCTTGGAATCGTTTCTAGTCGAGTTAATAAGAAGATAAATAACTCTGCTGTCACATGGGCATCACTATCGGCATGATGCGGATTTTCGTGAGTTAGATTCAAATATCGACTCAGATCTTTTAATTTAAAACTGGGTGCTGTTGGCAATAAGATTTGACTAAGCTGTACAGTATCGACACCCTTGATTGATAATGCAGGATAGCCAACTCTTTCTAACTCACTATTGATAAATGGTAAATCAAAGTTAATATTATGCGCAACAAAAACTGTATCTTGGAGAATCGCGTAAATCGTTGCAGCGACGTCTTCAAAATAGGCAGCCTTTCTGATTTGACGGTTTGTAATCCCTGTTAATTCTGTAATAACTTTCGGAATTGCCATACCAGGATTAATATCAAACGAGAAAGAATTTATTATTTGATTTTTTTGAACTAAAACGCAACCAAATTGGATCATTCGATCGCCACTTTTAAGATTTGTTCCCGTCGTTTCAATATCCACTACAGCATAAATCGTATTTTTATTCATTGAAGTTTATCACCAGTCTTTTTAAGTTAACGCATTTATGTTTATTTTACCATATTGATTAAAGAATCATATGCCAAAAACTAAATCATTATAAATTCTCTAAGTTCATCCAGTCCATTATAGCTATAACGACAATTTTAAGGTATGATAATGGAAGTAAATTCATCTAGAGAGGACTCTTTTTTTGAACAATTTGTCAGATAATACAGAAGCAAAATTTCTTGGTACTAGCCATGCTAAAATTATATTAATCGGCGAACACTCTGTTGTCTATAGCCAACCCGCTATTGCCCTTCCTTTACCAAATGTTAAAATATCAGTTTTAACGGAAGCAATGCCAGATAAACAATGGATCACAAGTCGTTTTTATAGTGGTGAACTGAAAAATGTTCCCATGAATATGCGTGGCATTAAACAAGTTATCCAGTACATTTTAAAATCATTGAATAAACGACATCAATCATTTAAATTAACGATTGAAAGTGACATTCCATCTGAACGAGGGATGGGATCTTCCGCTGCCACAGTTATTGCCATAATTCGAAGTTTGTACGCTTTTTTTGATACGAAAATTGATCGCGATGAACTTCTGTTTATTGCCAATATCGCTGAAACGACCACACATGGTTCTCCAAGTGGTATCGATGCCGCAACAACTAGTAGCCATGATCCTATTTGGTTCATTAAGCACCAAGAGGCTTACCCCGTCCCATTAAACATAGAGGCAACCTTAGTGATTGCTGATACTGGAATCAAGGGCCAAACGGGTTTAACTGTTGGTCAAGTTCGTGATCGCGTCTTATCAAGTCCTGATGTAACTGAAAAAATAATTTCTGAACTTGGTCAATTAACAGGTATGGCTAAGGCACAAATTGCAACAGATGATGCTATAAGTTTAGGACATACATTATCTAGGGCTCATCATTTACTAAAATCCTTAGGTGTTAGTCATCCCAAATTAGATGCACTTGTCAAAACAAGTCTAGAAAATGGCGCTTTAGGTGCCAAGCTTACCGGTGGTGGTGGCGGTGGTTGTATGATAGCCCTAGTCAAAACACCTGAAGAAGCTTTAAATCTAAGTCATCTCTTAAATCGCAATGGTGCCATTGCAACTTGGATTCAACCCCTTAAAAAGGAGTCACAACATATTGAAAAATAAGATTTCAGCACGTGCTCATACTAATATTGCACTCATTAAATACTGGGGTAAACAAAATAAAGATTTAATTATCCCATACAACAATAGCCTATCTTTGACGTTAGATCATTTTTATACTGATACTACGGTCACTTTTGACGATACACTAACTGAAGATACCTTTTTTTTAAATACTAAACAAAAAAAGGATAAAAAAGTATCAGCCTTTTTAGACGTTGTTCGTAATCAAGCACAAAAAAATATTTATGCTAAAGTAGAATCAGTAAATCACGTTCCAACTTCAGCAGGGCTTGCGTCATCAGCAAGCGCATATGCTGCACTCGCACTTGCTGCCAGTCAAGCAATTGGTTTAAATTTAAATCGACGCGATTTATCACGATTAGCACGTCGTGGTTCTGGTTCAGCTAGTCGCTCTATTTTTGGTGGCCTAGTTGAATGGGAAAAAGGTCACAATGATGAAGACTCCTTTGCTGTACCGATGGAAGAAACGATTGATTGGGATATTCAAATGATTGCTATTATGATTAATAGTCATGAAAAAGCGATTGATTCTCGCTCTGGGATGCAACATTCCGTGGACACATCACCTTTCTACAATGATTGGGTTAAATCTTCTGAACGTGATTTAATTGATATGAAAAAAGCTATTCTAGAGAAAAACCTCGAAAAAGTCGGTCAAATTGCCGAAAATAATGCAATGAAAATGCACGCAACAACATTAAGCGCTAATCCCAGCTTTACCTATTTTAATCCTGATAGCATACGTGCTATGGATGCTATTCGTGACTTGCGTCAAGAAGGTATTACCTGTTATTTCACAATGGATGCTGGTCCAAATGTTAAAATAATTTGTTCCAAAGCTGAAACACCTTATATTTTAAAAAAATTAAGTCCACTTTTTGGTGAAAAAAATCTTTTGGTTGCCAAACCTGGACCTGGAGCGACACTTATCTAGTGTTATCCATATTGAAAGGAATTGAGCCTATTTGATCACCGCTAAAGCACCAGGAAAACTTTATATTGCAGGAGAATACGCAATTGTTGAACCTGGATCACCAGCAATCATTGTTGCTATTGATCAGTTTGTAACTGTAACAATTAAAAAGAGTAAAGAAACAGGTAGTATCTCATCTAAACAATACCAAGAAAATTCTTTATCTTGGTATCGTCAAGGGACTAAAATTATTTTTGATAATCGAGATAACCCCTTTCACTACATATTATCGGCGATTCATTTAACCGAATTATATGCACAATCCATCGGGAAACAGATGGTTAATTATCACGTCAATATTGATAGTGATTTAGATAGTACTGATGGTAAAAAATATGGTTTGGGTAGTTCTGCTGCGGTTACCGTAGCAACCGTTCGTGCCGTTTCACAATTTTACAATTTAAAATTAACAGATAACGCTCTATTTAAATTATCAGCAATGGCTCACCTAGATGTTCAGGGAAATGGTTCACTCGGAGATATAGCCGCTAGTGTTTATGGCGGTTGGATTGCTTATTATTCATTCGATCGAGATTGGTTGAAAATTATGAGAAAAGGTACGCCACTAACCGAACTTTTAACTATGGATTGGCCTATGCTTTCTGTCCAACGCCTACCACAACCTAAAGATTTAGAATTATTAATCGGTTGGACTGGCTCTCCAGCTTCAACTTCCATTTTTGTTGATAAGATGGCCCTTTTTAAAGCAAAACAAAAAAAGACTTACTCTGAATTTTTAGAAGATTCAAAAAAATGTGTCACTGCGATGATTAATGGCTTTAAATTAAATAATTCCATCATTATTCAACAAGAAATTACAAATAATCGAATGATCTTGCAACAATTAGCCGATGCTAGTCAGGTGATAATTGAAACCGAATCATTAACTTCCCTTTGTAATTTATCAGAATCCCAACATGCTGCCGCAAAAACGTCAGGTGCTGGCGGCGGTGATTGCGGTATTGCATTAGCAACTTCTGAAACAAATCGTACTGAATTATTTAAAGATTGGGCACAAAACGATATTCAGCCTTTGAATATCAAAGTGACCTTATAGGATAAGGAGTTTTTTTATGATTAAAGACGATAATTTAATTCAAAGTCACAGAAAAGATGAACATGTATTTATCGCCGAAAAATTATTCAATACTGAATCAAAAAATCAATTGAATGAAATCAAGCTTATTCCTTCAAATTTACCTGAGCTTTCTATTAATGATATTCAATCTAGCGTTGAGCTTCCAAATTTCTCGTTTCAATCGCCCTTTTATATTAATGCTATGACTGGTGGTAGTGAACAAACGGGTATTTTAAATCAACAATTAGCCGAAGTTGCAGCTATCACAAATACGCCAATCGCAACAGGTTCTCAAAGTATTGCCTTAAAAGACCCTTCTATGGCTCATACATTTAAAATACTTCGCGAAAAGAACCCAAATGGCCTCATCTTTTCTAATTTAAGCGCTAACGCGACATTAGAACAGGCAAAAAGAGCCGTTGATATGATTGAAGCAAACGCCCTACAAATTCATATTAATGCCGCTCAAGAAATTGTTATGCCAGAAGGTGAACGTGAATTTTATTGGTTGAAGAATATTGAAACACTCGTAAACCGGCTTGAAGTACCCATTATTGTTAAAGAAGTTGGTTTTGGGATGTCACATAAAACGGTTCAACAATTAGCTGATATTGGTGTACGTTATGTTGATATTTCTGGTCGTGGTGGAACAAATTTTGCCATGATTGAAAACGAACGTAGACATGCTAAAGATTTTTCCTTTCTAGAAGATTGGGGCTTAACCACAGCTGAAAGTCTCATTGATACAAAATCTCTGCAAACAGGGTTAACAATTTTTGCCTCTGGTGGTATTCGTACCCCATTAGATATTGTTAAATGTCTCGCTTTAGGCGCTAAAAGTGTTGGTATCTCTGGTGCATTCTTGCACATTCTCAATAAACAAGGTCAAGATGCGCTAACAAATACAATATTAGATTATCAATCAAAAATTAACATGCTTATGCTATTACTTGGTACCAAAAATTTAAGCGATTTAACAAAAATTAGAATGATTTTATCACCAGAGTTACAAAATTTTAAAAATCAAATATAATCATGTTTACATAATAAAAACGCCAAATCAGTTAGATAATGAATCTAACTGATTTGGCGTTTTTATTAGTCATTACGTTTGTTAACCCTTCTACGGATAACAAAGTAGAAAATAACTGAAGCAACAATAAAGAGAGTACCTTCAAATTCGTACAGAGCGATCATATTTGTTTTAATCGAAAATTGTGACTGACCAATCGCAGTTCCTATTAAGCCACCAACTAAGAACGAACCCATGTAAATTAACAAATTATTCCAAATAATAAGTTTTTTTGATTGCTTGATAAATTTCTGATTACGAATTTGCTTACTAACACCAACAATCCAAATATACGTTGCGACCATAACACTAGCAATAACAGCCATTAAACCCACTGCTTGTTGCCAATGTCGACTGATCCATGAGTTATTAGTTAAAATCAAATTATCATTGACCTGTTTAGAAACTGTTGTATTAGTTAATTCGGTCGTTAACACATTCTTAGTCACAACATGCTTTGAATCAAGAATAATATTTGTATTATTTGCCTTCAAATTACTTGTGTCTGCAGTTGACATCGCAATAAAAATTTGGTTATCCAACTCGGAATTGTATTTATCTCCCATAATACCGATGACTGAAATGTATTGCCCATTTAATTTATAATACTGCTGATGAAATGGCGAGTATAATTTTTTTTCAATGTTTCGACCAACTACTGCCACCGGGACTTCAGATAAAAAATCATTATTTGAAAAAAAGGTTCCAGAGACCATTGGCGGTTTATCATAATTACCCTTCGCATAAAAATAAGAAATATTTTTTTTATTTTTTACTTGATAATGAATTTGAAAATCAGAAATTTTTCCTGACTTTGCTAACGTTATATTATATTTATCTAAATTTTGTTCTTTTGTTTTAAGAACATACGCATTTTTAGATAGATTATGATTATCTAATTTTGTGATTAAATCTTTTTCCTGCATCTTAAAAAATAAAAATGTAGTAAAGAATGTAAGTAGTAAGATAGCAACTATAAATATGTATCTTCTTCGCATCATCAATTTAATTTCCCCCTAACTTTTAATGGACACCGAGTGCCATTTTGGCATACCTAGACATACGTTCAATTGACCAGGCTGGACTCCATATAAATTGTACAGTTACTTTTTTTATTTCTTGTACTGGCTTTAACGCATCTTCGACTAATTCAGATAGTACACCTGTTAACGGGCAACCCATTGTGGTCAAAGTCATTTGTACATTACAATTATTATCATTGTCTAACTCAATCTCATATACTAAACCTAAATTAATGATATCCATATCCAATTCAGGATCCATCACTTTTTCTAAATGTGTCAAAATATCTTTCTTAATTATTTCTGCGCTCCGTCTTTCACTCATAGGATTAATCCTCTCTTGAATAGCTAATATTACTAGTTTATCGTTTCTATTTTAGCATTGCAATCTATTGTTTTAATGTTACTGAACTCTTTACTTTTTCTGAAATTTAATATAATGCCCCATCAAAGTTACTTTAAAAATCAGACCATATTAAAGATACGATTTTATAACAATAGGTAAAAAATGGTTAAATACGTTTGAATACTGTATACTCAAATGCTATCCTAAACTAATTAAGATAAAAAACTGTAAATCTTATTCACATAAAGTTAAGTTGATGGAGGAACAATAACGATGAACAAAAAATTAATTACAATTGATTTAGATGGCACAACTTTAAATAATAATGCGGAAGTTAGTTCAACGACAAAAAAAGTACTTACTCAAGCAACGGCTGAAGGACATATTGTCAGTATTGTAACGGGACGCCCATATCGTATCTCAAAACAAATTTATGATTCATTAGGATTAACAACACCAATGATTAATTTTAATGGTGCCCTGGCACATATTCCACATAAAAATTGGGATAAATCATACGAATATACAATTAATCGAGACATTGTTTTTGATATTCTTAACGCTAGAAAAGAATTAGGTATTAATATGTTAGCTGCCGAAGGAAAAAATATGTTATTGGCTGACAATGCAAGTCAGCTAGTAAAAGGCTTTTTCCCACAAGTTTTAAGATCAAATCAAATTCTTAATAAACAAAATTTACAACATGATCCGACATCAATTACGATGTTTGTCGATCAAGATAAAAAACAATTAATTACATCTAGACTACTTGAAAAATATGGTGATGTTATCGAAGTCAACACTTGGGGCGGACCAAAACCTGTTCTAGAAGTTGTTTCAAAAGGTATTCAAAAAGCAATTGGTGTTTCTTATCTAGCAGATTACTATGGTATCTCACAAAAAGATATCGTTGCTTTTGGTGATGAAAGTAATGATAAAGAAATGCTCTCATATGCTGGCTGGGGCGTTGCAATGAAAAATGGCACTTCTGAAATTAGAGGTCTAGCCAATGATGTTACCTCTTTAAATAATCAAGAAAATGGGCTTGCTCATTACTTAAAGAATTATTTAAATTTAGCTAAATAATCGTTAATTAGTAACAGATCAGTAGTGGTTTGTTATTTTTGTATAAAAAATGACTTCTGGAATATACCAGAAGTCATTTTTAATGATATTTATTTTTCGTCGCTTTTTAGAATACCACCGACACTATAACGATCTTTACGCATTTCATTTAAAATCACATGAATATGCTCTGTAGGTGCACCAGTGTTTTTTGAAACAGCATCAGTCACATCTTTAACTAAATTTTTAAGTTGTTCTTGTGAACGACCTTCAATTAAATCAATATTTATAATTGGCATAATGAATCTCCTTTTTATTTAGTTGATTGCCCTTTTCTTAATAATTCTTGTTGATCTGAGTTTAAGAAATTACCTTCAATATCAGCCGTATTAACTAAGTTCATAAATGCATTTGGATCAACATCACTAATTGTCATTTTTAAATTATATAATTCATAACGTGTAATAACTAACATCAAAACTTTACTTTCTTCATTTGAGAAAGCACCTTTTGAGTCAATCACTGTAATTCCTCGAATTAATGATTTTTGGAGCGCTCCAACAACTAAATCTGCTTCTTTTGTAACAATAAATGCTGTTAACTTTTGATGTGATGTATGAATGTCGTCGACAACTCTAGACATAGCATAATTAGAAATAATTGTATACAAAGCACTTTCCCAACTGAAATAAAATCCAGCCGTTAAAATAATAATCATATTTGTTGATAACATTAATGAACCGACTGTTTTACCTGTCGTCTTAGCTAGAACAAGTGCAATGATATCCATCCCACCAGTTGAAAATCCAAATTTCAATGCTAATCCAACGCCAATACCACTTATTACACCACCAAATAATGCTGCCATTAATGGATTAGTTGATAATTGGTGAACTGGTAAAATTACCGTAAAGAGAGATGAAGAAGCAACGGTCAGTACACTATAATATGTAAATGAACGTCCTACTTTATACCAGCCTAATATACCAATTGGAATATTTATTAACATAATTAAATATCCAGTACCAATTTTAATATGAAATAGATCATAAAAAATAGCAGAAAGTAATTGGGCAATACCATTGGCACCCGCTCCAAAAATATTTCCTGGAATCAGAAAGAAATTAAGGGATAATGCAATTAATAATCCCGAAAATACAATTATAACTAGTCGTTTATTTTTATCAGAAATTGATAACTTCATAAATCTCCCTCCTATTATATGTGACTCTTTTCATTTTACCTTTTATTAAACAATAATATTAATAAAATGAGTAATCTCTCATTTTAAATTTCTATTAAACTAACCTTATACAGCGTAACCGGTTAAATACGAATATTTATTTACAAATGGCGTTTAAAAATAGCAATTAAATGATAAAATGGTAATATCTAAATTTATTTACTGGGAGGAGAAATATCCATGACGACAGACCCTTTTAATTTTTCAGCATGTACAAGTGTTTTAGCTGGTTCTAAAGCAACTGCAGATGGGTCGACTTTTATTGGCCGCAATGAAGATGCAAAAACAGCATGGCCAAAACATTTTGTTATTCATGCTCATACAGAATTTGAACAATCACCTTTATTTGAATCACCGGATAACCATTTTAAAATGCCATTACCAAAAATTCGTGGTAAATATTCAGCTACTCCTGAATGGACGCCAAAATTTGGTATTTTTGAAGAAGATGGCTTTAATGAATATGGTGTTGCTATGAGCGCTACCGAAAGTGCATACGCTAATAGCAGGGTTCTCAGTTACGATCCCTTACTAACTGAAAACGGGATTGGTGAGGAAGCAATCGTAACAATTACTCTTCCCTATATTCACTCCGCAAAAGAAGGTGTTAGTTACCTTGGATCATTAATAGAAAAATACGGATCAAGTGAAACAAATGGTGTCTTGTTCTCTGATCAAAAAAATGTTTGGTATATGGAAATTGCAACTGGTCACCATTGGGTTGCACAACGTATTCCAGATGATTCTTATGCGGTTGTTGCCAATCAACTAGCTATTCAAGAAATTAACTTTACTGATTCCGCTAATTTTATGTTTAGTTCTGGTATTCAGAAATTTGTTTCTGATAATCATTTAAATAACCAAAAGGATTCATTTAATTTTAGAGATATCTTTGGAACTCATGATCAATCTGATGCCATTTACAGCACGCCAAGAGTTTGGTATGGCCAATTACTTTTAACACCATCAGTTGCTTCACAAGATCCTATGAGCATGAATTTACCGTTCATTCGTCAGGCTGATCATTTAATTCAACGTGAAGATTTAGAACAAATTCTTGGCTCGCATTTCCAAGGAACTCAATATGATCCGATTGGAACTGGTTCAATCAGTGATAAACATAAATTCAGACCCATTAGTTTAGCAAAAACACAAGAGTCTCATATTTTACAAATTAGACCTGATTTACCTTTTGAAATTGGTGGTATTCACTGGCTATCAATGGGTGTTACGGCTCAAAGTGTTTATGTACCCTTCTTTGCTGGTATTACGGATACACCGGAGAATTATAAAATTGGTACCGATGTATATGATGACAAATCTGCTTACTGGTTATATAAACAATTAGGTATTTTGGTTGATTCACATTACTTAGAATTTGGCTCATTGCTAAAAGATCTCCAAAAAGATTTATTAAGTCAATTTAATGCCTCTGTAAAATGGATTCAAACAGAATCAATTTCCAAAAGTGGCACAGAACTAACGGATTTTTTAACTAAAGAAAATCTAAAAATTACTGAAGCTGCTGAAATCAAGGTTAAGGCCTTAATTAGTCAGCTAATTACATTATCAACTGACCTATCACCATTAAATTTTAAAACTGACCAAAACTTATAAATATAAGAAACCGAAAGGAATTACAAAAGTCTTATGGACAAACAAAAGAAAATTTCCCTAACAAGTTTCATTTTAATGATTTTTACAACTATTTTTGGATTTGCTAATACTCCCGTCGCCTTTATTCAAATGGGTTATGCTAGTATTATCTGGTATGTTTTAGCAGCATTCTTCTTTTTCTTACCAACTGCTTTAATGTTTGCAGAATATGGTTCAGCTTTAAATGAATCAAAAGGTGGCATTTATTCTTGGTTAGCTGAATCAATTGGCCCCAAGCTTGCTTTCACAGGAACATTTATTTGGCTGTTTGCATGGATTGTCTGGATGGTATCAATTGCATCTAAAGTTTGGATTCCACTTTCAACAATTTTTTCTGGAAGTGATCAAACACAATCTTGGGCTATCTTTGACCTATCTTCAACACAAACTATTGGTATTCTCGCAATCCTTTGGATTATGCTAGTTACCTTTGTTGCTAGTCGAGGTATCAGTAGTATTGCCAAGATTTCTTCAGTTGGTGGTATTGCTATCTTAGGTTTAAATGTTATCTTTTTACTATTAAGTATTGTTATTTTAATTGTTAATCACGGTGCACTCCAAGAACCATGGCACGGTATGACAAGTATTATAACTTCTAGAAATCCTAGCTATCAATCACCTATCGCGCTAATTTCATTTATTGTTTTTGCTATCTTTGCATACGGTGGTATGGAATCAGTTAGTGGTGTTACAGATAGTATTAAAAATCCTAAGAAAAATTTTCCAAAGGGTTTAATCATTTCCACTTTATTAATTCTTTTTGCTTACTCGATCTCAATCTTCTTCTGGGGTGTTAGTACAAACTGGAGTAAACTTGGTGGTCAAAACGCCAACCTAGGTAATATCTCTTACGTATTGATGGAAAACTTAGGTAATTTTGCAGGTCAAAGCTTTGGTATGAGCGCAAGTGATTCGACAATTTTTGGTCATACACTTGCTAGAATTACCGGTTTAAGCATGTTCATGGCTTATACAGGTGCATTCTTCGTCTTGATTTACTCTCCACTTAAATCATTTATTCTTGGGACACCTAAGGATATCTGGCCAGCAAAAATGACGAAATTAAATAAACATAGTATGCCTGAATTTGCAATGTGGATTCAAGCTGCCGTCGTTATTGTCATTATTATGGCCGTTTCATTTGGAGGTTCAAATTCAACATTGTTCTATTCAAAATTAACATTAATGGGAAATATCTCAACTTCTGTACCTTATCTATTTTTAATTGGTGCATTTCCATTCTTTAAAAAACGTCAAGACTTAAATCGACCTTTTGAAGTTTATAAGAATAGAACTCTTACAAATATTATTACTATTGTCGTCTGGTTAGTTTTAGCCTTTGGAATTATTTTCACTGTTATCAGCGATACATTAAGTAATGCTCTCTGGATGATATCTGGTCCTGTCCTTTCTGGATTAGTCGCTTTCCTATACTACACACGTTATGAGAGAAAAATTAAAAAATAAACTAAAAAAATCGTAAACAATAAAAATTGTTTACGATTTTTTTTAGTTTTTAACAAGACTTTCTAAAGTAACATTACCTGTTAATAGTCCTGAATTATCTCCATGCAATGCTAAACTATTAAATCGTTCATTTACGACAAGTTGCATATTCTCATCCATATAAGTTTTGCTGTATTCTTTTACTCTAATGGGACCTAAATCTGAATCAATTGTTCCATCATATGCCTTGCTATCGTTCTGATCATCAATTACTAACATTCTAAAGCTTGAATCTAACGTACATGTTCCTTCATTTGATAAAGCACCAACACCATCGTCAAAATCAAGCAAGATTTCTGAATCATTCCCCATAAGTTTCATAATCTTACTTTTTGCGTCTTCACTTATTTTTAAATACATGAAATTACCAGCTTTCTTATTTAATAATTACATTGTACACCACTGATTATTTTAGACAAGTATGACGACTTAGGTTCATCATGGTATGATAGTTCTAATTAGAAAGCGAGGAATATAATGACCAAAATTAATATAACAAATAACTTATTTGGTAGTAGCTCACAATTTAAAAGTCCACATTCAATCGTTCAATTTAACATTGATTCACAACTAAATGAACAACCAGACGCTCTTTTTCTTTCATACTTCTCAATAGATATCCATGAAAAAATTCTTGAATCTGACATGATGCAAAAATTACCTATCTATTTGTCCAAAGAAGCATTTGAATTAAAACAACAATTTGCCTTACTAGGTAAAATTAGTGAAACACACTTAAATTATAAAATTATTCCGATTAATACTGCACTAACAATTGGTGATTTTACAGTAATTGCTTTTTTATCTGATTCAATATACACGGGTTCATTAGCTTTTTTAGTAGAAGATGAAATGCAGAAACAAGCCTTTTTAGCTGGTGATACTCGTTTAGCTGGCCCTCATAAAAAGAGAACTAAGAAATGGATTCATGACTTAAATCGCCTACCATTAGATGTTCTTATTTTGAATACTGTGAATATGATAGATACTAATTATTACACTGAAATTACGGTTCTAGATCATCTCATTAAACTTCTAAAAGTAGAAGAATTAACTGCTGTCAACGTCGCCAACGAAAATCTTTATTTAATTCATAAGTTAGCGACAATGGCTAAAAAATTAGATAAAATAATCGCACTAGATAAGACAACCTATCAATTATTAACGTATTTTTATCCTGATACAGAAGTAATTTCATTAAATGAAGATACTTCTGTATCAATTAAAAGGCATCCTGAGAAATATATCTTGGTAAATATAGAAAATGAGTTAGGCGATTTTAATTTGTCTACCCAAAATACCTATTCATTAACTGATTTATTGGAAAATAATAATAATAGTCTCCCCATCAATTCACATTTATCTTCATTAGAGGTACCTGAATTGTTAAATCGATTAACACATAAACCTAAGAAACTTATATTGATAGACCCAAATTTTGACAATACTATTGTAACTTATTAATATTTATTCTATGGTATATTTATTAATCATTTAAAAGGACGTGAAATTGTTGGTTTTTTCTTATTTTAAAAATCCTAAAAAGCATGAATTATTTTTAACCTTCTTATTAGGAACATTAAGTGCTTTTGGTCCATTATCAATGGATATGTATTTGCCAGCATTACCAGTCATTCAGCAACACTTACATACAACTGCATCGCTTACCCAGTTGACGATTACGACTTGTTTACTTGGATTGGCGCTTGGACAACTAATAGTTGGACCCTACAGTGATAAAATTGGCCGTAGAAAGCCATTACTTTTGGGACTCATCTTGTTCGCTATTACCTCTATCATCGCAGCAACAAGTCAGAATATAACAATTTTGGTTATTATCCGATTATTACAAGGCTTAGCGGGATCTGCTGGACTTGTAATCTCTCGAGCAATAGCTAGAGACCTATACACCGGAAAAAAATTAACCAGTTTTTTCTCTCTCTTAATGGCTGTTAATGGAATTTTCCCGATTATTTCACCGATTCTTGGCAGTTTTATTCTAAAATTCACATCTTGGCGCGGTATCTTTGTTATCTTAACTGTCATCGGTTTGCTTTTATTTCTGCTTGTATTAGTGACATTACCAGAAACTAACCAGATTATGCCTGATAAGTCGCAATCAAATACTGGTGATTCAACGAAAAAAATTCTTAAAAATTTAATTTTTGATAAATTTTTCTTGAGTTATGCTCTAATTCAAGGCTTTATCTCAGGCGCAATGTTCTGTTATATTTCTGGATCATCATTTGTTTTACAAAATCTTTTTGATCTATCCTCCAATATGTTCAGTTTAGTTTACGCAATTAATGGTTTAGGTATCGTTATAATGTCTCAATTAAGTTCACGAATTTCAGATACTTTTTCTGAACAAACTGGTCTAAAATTAGGTGTTTACCTTGCATTATTTGGTAGCCTACTATTAACGGCCTCATTATTTATTAGTAACTCGTTATTATTAGTGCTCGTCAGTTTATTTTTAATTGTTTCTATGGTTGGTATCGTCAATACAACGGCCTTCTCATTAGCTATGCAGAAACAAGGACAACACGCAGGAAGTGCTTCTGCCATACTTGGCGTTGGTATGAACCTAGTTGGAAGCATTCTTTCTCCATTCGTCGGAATCATGGGGGACCATTCTTATGTTCCAATGACAATTTTAATCTTACTGTGCGAAATTTGTGCTTTAATCATTTACTTAAATATATCCACAAAAAAAGCAGAACTTTAAGTTCTGCTTTTTTTGTGGATATATTTATTTGTATGACGCAAGAACATAATGATACGACTATTTAATTATCTACCCTAAAGTGTGATAACTGATTTTTGAACAGCTTTAACCTTTATTTAAAATAGATTATATCTATAAATTGGTACTTACAACCAATTTTTTACTGATTATTGTATCTACTAATATCTATTATTTATTATTTTTAGTTAAACCAAGTTTAATTTGACATTCTGGACAATATCCAAGCGTTTCGACATGTGTACTTTCAATTAAGTAGCCACTTTGACGTTCAGCCTCTTGCTCTGCCTCATGAAAAGTTAATTCTGTAAAAATATCTGTTATTTTACCGCAATTTAGACAAATAGCGTGATAATGTGGTATGCCAAAGTAATCGTAATGCATTTTACCGTCATCGCCATTAGACAATTCTATCACTAATTTTTGAGCAACTAATATTTGTAACGTATTATAGACGGTGGCTATACCTAACCCTACGCTCCCATCTTTAATTCCGTTGAAAATTTGTTCAACAGATGGATGGTTGTGTTGCGTTACTAAATATTCAAGAATTATTTTACGCTGTGGTGTTATACGTACACCACGTTCTTTTAAAACTTCTAAAGCCTGGTCAAGATTTTTATCGATCAATTTAACGACCCCCGTTTTCTTAATTAACTGTGTCCATTATCTCATATTTTATAAAATATGTGGACTTTATCTATTGAATTGATTTATAATGATTATATATTTAGAACCATTATAACAAAGGAGAGAGAGTTATGTCTAAAAAATTATCATTATCTCAGAAAATAAACGTTTTAAGAGCTAGTGTTATGGGTGCTAATGATGGTATTCTTTCCGTTGCTGGGATTGTCATTGGTGTCGCTGGTGCTACGAATAATAATTTTTCTATTTTCATTTCAGGTATTGCTGGTATGCTTGCCGGTACTGTCTCAATGGCTATGGGAGAATATGTTTCTGTAAGTACTCAAAAAGATTCACAAGAAGTTGCCACTGCTAACTCTAAGTACAATCTAAAACATAATTATGATAAGGAATATAATTATGTTTATCAAAAATATTTTAAAACAGGTATTTCTTCATCCTTAGCATTAAAAGCTACAGATGAAATGATGTCGGCTAACCCATTAGATACTATCGTGCGTGAAAAATATGGCTTTGATCCTAACGTCTATACGGATCCTTATGCGGCAGCGATTGCATCAATGATTTCTTTTCCGATTGGATCATTGCTGCCTTTACTTGCAATTACTTTATTCCCTGCTGAATTCAAGGTCATTGCGACATCTATTTCTGTTATTATTGCACTAGCTATCACAGGATTTAGTGCTGCAACTTTAGGTAACTCGAATCGGACGAAATCTGTTATTCGTAATATTGTTTCTGGTATTTTAACAATGCTAGTCACTTACTTTATTGGTACTTTATTTGCTCATTAGGAAAGGACACTTAATTTCATGACATCTGAAACCAAAATTAAACAAAAAAAATATAAAACAATGGATGAAAAACTCAATTCACTTCGAGCAGGTATACTAGGATCTAATGATGGTATTTTAACTGTTGTAGGTGTCCTATTCAGTGTTGCAGCAGCTACAACAGATAATTTCATTATTTTCATCGCTGGTTTAACTGATTTAATAGCTTGCGCATTTTCTATGGCAGCTGGTGAATATGCCTCTGTCAGTTCACAAAGTGACACCGAAAAAGCAGCTGTAGCCGTCGAAAAGCAGCGTATGATTACGAGTCGTGCTGATCAAATTCATGAAGTTCAAAATTTCTATACAGCTAAAGGCGTCTCTGAAGAAACCTCTTTTGAAATTGCTACAGAATTGATGCAAAAAAAGCCACTCGAAACGATTATTAATGTTAAATACGGTCTCGAATTAGGACATTATATGAACCCTTGGGATGCCGCTTTTTCTTCACTTATCTCTGCAGCTTTAGGTGGTATTTTCCCACTACTTGCCATCATTGTATTACCAAATGATTGGAAAATGATTGGTACAATTATTGCGGTTTCAGTAGCGGTGGCTTTAACAGCCTTTATTAGCTCCAAACTAGGTGATGGTAAAATTAAAGTTGCCATTATACGAAATATTATCATTGGTTTAATAACCATGTTAATTCATTACGGGATTGGCCAATTTTTTTAGACATATCATTATGACCCCTGCCCAAACTAGTTAAATATTTTTTCCCAACTTATTTGTTGTCATAGACACATTTTATATAGCGCATTAGCTTTCAAAATGTTTATAAATTTTGAACTAAACCACTCTATACTCTTAAAACTCATACAAAAAAGTTCTAATCACTTAGCGATTAGAACTTTTTTAATATCATTCATCAGCAATAGTTGACAAGGGCCTATATTTTATACTATTTTAAATAATTAACTACAGCACTCGCCATCGGCATTATTTGATTAATATACTGTACATATTTAAAATCATTAAGACTATTTTTACAATGTACAACTATACATAGTTCATCACAATAATAATCAAGCGCTATTCTAAATTTTCTTATCATCTGGTCCATTATTTTTAGAATTTTGGGAAGCAATAATATACTGTTCAATCAAAGCGACAATTTGTTTATTTTGTGGCAAATCAGAATGTTCCGATTCATTTCCTGTGACAGTTATTTCTGTATAGGATTTCGCTTGATTTTGATAAATATACTTCCCGGCATTAACACTTTGATACGGAACAATTCCATCATTATTGTAATTCTCTGTTCCAGCAATGGAGTACAGCACTAAGTTAGTTGGAATTTTTTTTCGGTTCTTTACAAAATCCGCTAACATCTGTGTTCTCGTACTCTGATTAGTTTCTTCACCATTATATGGTGAACCTATCGTCATTAACGTATTAATTGAGGCCGCTTTATCATCAAAATATTCTTCTAAAAATGTCGTATAAATAAGACCTCCGTTAGAGTGCCCGATACCATTAAATTGATTAAATTTATACTTATCAGCAAGATACGTAAACGCTATATCAAACCATTTAGCTTGTTTTTTTATACTATTATAGCCATTCGAATTATCTTCAAACCCAACAACTATAAAAGGTTGCATATCCCGTTTAGCTATTTTACCAGTAATTTTAAGTTTTCCAGTTTTCTGAACCGTTATCTTCAACAAACTATGTGTTCGATTTGTTGAAGTATTTAAAACATCAATCAATTCATCAAATCGATTTTGAGTTGCACTACTTCCTGGTATTAAAATAACAGGATTTAGCTTTGAATTATGAATAATTCGGCTAGTTTTAACTTTTTTATTGTTCCATGTATTTGCCGGTATGATAACGGCTAAAAAACAAGCTAAGATAGCTATCCAAATAAACACGTATTTAACTATTTTTCGTTTGTTTTTCATTTAGCTTACCTCCATCAATATTCATTGCCTTATTATTTAATTTTACAAACGGTATATAAATTAAAACTGTAATAATAAGCACAATTCCTGATACAACTAATGTACTCCAATATCCATCAGTTCCTAAAAATGCCATCAATGGTGCTGGAGTTGTTTCAGGCAAGCTGTAAACTGCTGGAGGTATCCACTTAAAGTAAATACAGAAGTACCCAATCACCATTGAAACGATGGGTGATAAGATAAACGGAACCATTAAAATAGGATTTAAAATAATTGGCAAACCAAACATCAATGGAAAATTAATATTCACAAAACTTGGAATAATTGATATTTTTGCTATTTTACGACTATTTTTATTTTTAGACATTATCAATATCGCTATAATTAAAGATAAGGTCATTCCTGTTCCACCAAAGCTACCAAAACTATCATAAATTGTATGTATAGAAATAGGATAAGGTACACCGAATGACGTGCCATGTTTTAACGCATAACTTAAGTTGCTAACAACCGAAGTATCATCTAAGCCGCCTTGTGCAATTCCCAAAGAACCCGAAATTCCTATACCTGATAAAATAGTGTTGAAAAAGGATAAAAATAGAATAGTTATAATTAAATGCTTTGATTTAACTTCTGTTAATCTAAACATAGAATATAAAAGACCATTCACACCAATTTGATTAACCAATGAAACTAACATGACTAGTCCAATTAAAATCCCTAATATTATCACTATAGGTAGCAGACTCTCTAAACCACGAGAAATAAATGTATATTGATCTGCTTTTTCTTGTTTATTTTTAGGTGAAAACCATTTAAAGATATATCCTACAAAGACCCCCAAAATTAGTGAGATAAAAATTCCTTTAGCACCTAACTCTTGAATCATGAATGTCCCCTGATCACTATCAGGATTTAAACTTGATAAATTATAATTCAAAATAAGCATTCCGACCGCCCCAGTGAATCCTGCAATTTGTTCATCTTTTTTAAAGGACCGTGTCATGTATTTTGCACTCAAAAAAGCTGTCATTACTGCGATAAAACTCATTGTAACTGTATTAATAATTTCGAATATATTTGTTATGATTTTTTCATAAGGTAACCATGATGAAATATTATATACTTGATTAAAGAACCCTTGTTCTGATAAAACGCTAGAACTAAGCGCCATACTAAAACTTCCAATAATAATAAATGGTAAGATAATTGCAAATGTTTTTTCAATTGCTTGATAAACAAAAGTTTTTTTAAAACGTAGATCAACTCTTAACAATTTTTGCGAAAACGTCACCCATAGTTTTTGCATTGAATAACCCCCTTATCTATTTTTTATTATAAACCAATAGTAACCCAACGACAAAATGTTAATTATAAACTTTGAGGGTCTACACTTTTTAGTGTTGGTGAAATAAAATTCATCAACACTAGTTTTCTATTCTGAAAACAAAAAAGGGGGTCTACAATATCTGTTGTTGGTGATAGTGTAAAAACTATTACTAATGACAGATATTCTAGACCCAATAAAATAAGCCTAACTCAACTAAGAGATAGGCTTTCGTTTATTAGGTAACAAATTTAATCTGTGCTTTTGATTATAAGCAAAAGCCCCAATGTAATTCCCCATTCTATTAATAATATAATGATCAATTCCCACAAAGAAATTATGGTTAATAATAAAAATGTACCTGGGAGGGAAAGTACTAAAATACTTACTGTACTAATAAAAAAATATTTCCAAAAACGTTTTAAATATCTATTAGGCATTATAGCTAGGATTATTAACAATAAAAATGTTAATAATCCCATGACCACTGCCAAATCGTCCCATAATGTGCCTCCAAAATAATATGAAAATGGCGCTAATTTTCCATGTATTACTATACTTGGATAAATGAGACCACCATAACATAATCCACTAAAAAGAAGTAGTCCCCGAAGTATCCATCCGCTTGCTTCTTTAATTACTTTCATTTTAAAACCCCTCTCTCAGGTTATTATGATGTTATTTTATGAATATCATTTGGCTTGAACGGACTACTAAAATTACCAAGCAATCCATGATGTTTCTTTATTCTATATACCTCAACATGAGCACCTTTTTGTATGTTGCTGAAAAAAATCTTTCTTGCTCGTATGCTTTGCTTTATTATCTTATGCAATCATTTCAGTAAGAGTAGTTTTAGCACCCGGCTTAACTTGGTTTTCATTCATATACAGGCCAAACAGATGAACTACATAAATCATAAAACTCTTGATAGTTCCTATCCTATTGCTTAATTTTACCCTCTTTGACTCCTATATTATATGCTTTAGTTACATCGTGGCTCATAAGTGTATCCTGAGCATAAATATGATTAGGTACTAATAATACTGAACAAAACTTCATTAAAATAGCTATTACTTTAATACTATTTTCATTAACAACAATCTAATGCTATCATAATTTTAATGTTACTTCAAATAATTTAACTATACGATTAATCTAAATTAATACTTTAAAAACTAAAAAAAGCCAATCTCTTAAATTAATATTTTTTTACATAATACACAAAAATAATTAAAAATTGACAAAAAATATATCTATCTGTTATTGAAAATATTAATTATAAACTATGATTAAATCTCGGGAACTTATAATTTATGCCCCTTTTCTGCCCCTTTTTGCGACTTTAATGCGACTTTTTGAAACAAGGTTCAATTATATAGGCCTACCAAATTTTTAGACAAATAAAAAAGCCTTGATTACCAAGGCTTTTCAACGTCAATCTAACGGCGAGCTTCTTTAATACGAGCAGCTTTACCATTAAGGGCACGTAAGTAGTACAATTTAGCACGACGAACACGACCATGACGGATAACTTCAATTTTAGCAACACGAGGTGAATGCAATGGGAAAGTACGTTCAACACCGACACCGTTACTAATTTTACGAACAGTGTAACTTGAACTAATACCTTTACCACGGCGTTTTAAAACAACACCTTCGAAAAGTTGGATACGTTCACGTGTGCCTTCAACAACACGGGCGTGAACTCGAACAGTATCACCTGGGCGGAACTCAGGAATATCTGTACGTAATTGTGCTTCTGTAAGTTTTGCGATCATTGGACTCATAATTTGGATCTCCTTTTCAACAGAAATTCATTCACATTTACTATGCCAGCGGAATATCGTAATTTTATGTGGCTTTTAACCACTTTTGAAATTGTATCATATTACTTTATAGGCGTAAAGGTTATTTCCTTTACTTTCCAGATTTTATATCAGCCAACCATTCTACTTGTTGTTTAGATAATTGAATGTCTTTCAACAAATCTGGTCTTCTCTCAAATGTTCGTCTCAATGATTCTTTTTGACGCCATTCATCGATTAATTTATGATTCCCATTTGTTAGAACTTCAGGAACTTTCATCCCTCTAAAATCAGCTGGCCGTGTATATTGCGGATATTCTAACAAGCCGTTTGAAAAAGAATCTCCGGGAGCAGATTCTTTATTGCCTAAAACTTCAGGTAACAATCGAACCGTCGCATCAATCATAACCATGGCCCCTAGTTCTCCACCTGTTAAAATGTAGTCACCAAGTGAAACCTCGTCAGTTACAAGTTCACGGATACGTTCATCGTAGCCTTCATAGTGACCACAAATAAATGTTAAATGTTCTTCTTTCGCAAATTCTTCAGCCACAGTTTGGTCAAATTTACGTCCTGCTGGATCCAAAAGGATAACTTTACCTTTTGTGTCAGATTCTTTTTGAACAGCTTCTAAAGTATCAAAAACTGGCTGTGCTTGTAATAACATACCTGCACCACCACCATATGGGTAATCGTCCACATGATTTTGTTTATCAGTTGTAAAATCTCTAAAATTAGTAATTTTTAAATCAAGAACGTTCTTATCAATTGCCTTACCAACAATTGATTGTTTCATGGGGCCATCAAACATTTCTGGAAATAAACTCAAAACATCAATTTTCATATTTAGTCGTCCAATCCTTCTAAAAGTTCTACCGTTACAATGTTATTATCGATATCAACAGTCTTTATAACATCTTTAATAACTGGTAACAATAAATCACCTTGTCCCTGACGCTTAACAACCCAAACGTCATTGGCTCCTGGACTTAAAATTTCATAAATAGAGCCAATTTTTTCTTTATTTTCATTTTGGACATCTAAGCCGATAATTTGATGGTAATAGTAATTACCCTCTTCTAATTCCTGAAGACCTTTATCAGCGACTTTAAGATCTAATCCTTTATATTTCTCAACCAGGTTAATATCTTGTAATCCTTCAAACGTCACGAGTTCAAAATTTTTATGATGTCTATAGGTCATAACCGTTAACGAAATAACTTGTTTTCCGCTCTTATCGAACAGATACAAGACGGTTCCCTTTTTAAAACGCTCAGAAACGAAGTCAGTTGTAGCCATAACTCTAACTTCTCCTTTGATTCCATGAGTATTGACGATTGTTCCTACTTGATAATAATCCATATTTGCTCCTTTTCATTGTAAAATAAAAACTCCTAAACAAAACATTGCTGCTTCATTCAAGAGTTACTATTTTAATCTAATATGTTTAGACGCACTCGTTTCGAACTTGTTAAACGCACACCATAGATTATTGTTCTAATAGCTTGCGCAACTTGTCCGTGCTTCCCAATAATACGGCCAATATCATCTGAATTCACAGATAATTCAAAATAGACATAATGATCATCTTGTTTCTGCCCTATTTGGACATCGTCAGGATTTTCAACAAGCGGTTTGACAATTGTTAAAATTAAACTTGTCACTTCTGCTTCAGTCATTTAATCGTCCTTATTTTTTAGAGAATTTAGCTTCATGGAATTTCTTCATGATGCCTGCATTTGAAAGAATGTTACGTACAGTATCTGATGGTTGTGCACCATTGTTCAACCAGTTTAAAATACTTTCTTCTTCAAGTGTTACTGTTTGTGGTTCTGTTAATGGGTTGTAAGTACCAACGTTTTCGATGAAACGGCCATCACGTGGTGAACGTGAATCAGCTACAACGACACGGTAGAACGGTCTCTTTTTAGAACCCATACGTTTTAAACGAATTTTTACTGACATTAATATACACCTCCTGATATCTACTTCAACAATAATTAATATACCAGTTATTTATCAGCTTGTAAAGGTTTTTTTCTTGACAGTTAAAATAAATTATCAAAATGCCCTTTAAGCCATACCGGTATTGATTATTTAATGATTATTTTCTAGAGTTTTTATTTTTCTTCATACGTTTTTTCTTGTTTTTCTTATTCTTACGGACCATAGAATTCATAGACATCTTAGCTAAGCGACCTGTTACGCCTTTACCAAGCATCCCTTCCATACCTTCAAAATTACCGCTATTCATTTTCTTCATCATTTTCTTCATTTCGCCAAATTGCTTAATCATTCGGTTAACTTCAACAATCGGACGACCTGCACCAGCAGCAATACGTCGACGTCGACTGGGGTTCAAGATGTCTGGATTTTCGCGTTCTTTAGGTGTCATTGAGTATACTGTCGCACGCATATGGTCAATATCCTTGGGATCCATTTTAACATTCTTCATAGCTGGATTATTAGCCATCCCTGGAATCATCTTCATGATATCTTCCATAGGACCCATTTTTTGTAATTGATCCATTTGACTTAAAAAGTCATTAAAATCAAATGTATTTTCTTGAAATTTTTCAGCCATTTTAGCTGATTCATTTTCATCAAAATCTTGTTGTGCTTTTTCAATCAGCGTGAGCATATCACCCATGCCTAAGATTCTTGACGCCATACGATCCGGATAGAATACATCCAAATCAGTTAATTTTTCACCTTGTCCGATAAATTTAATTGGTTTACCTGTCACTGAACGAATTGATAGCGCAGCACCACCACGAGTGTCACCATCTAATTTAGTTAAGACGACACCAGTAACATCTAATTGTTCATTAAAGCCTTTAGCAACATCTACCGCACTTTGTCCAGTCATTGAATCAACAGTCAAAAGAATTTCATTCGGGTTAGCTAAGGCCTTAATTTGAGCTAATTCGTCCATTAACGTTTCATCAATTTGTAAACGACCAGCTGTATCAATAATAATGTAATCATTTTTATTTTCTGCAGCTTGTGCTAGACCTTGTCGAACAATTTCAACAGGGTTTACTTTTGTACCCAATTCAAAAACAGGTATCTCTAAATCACGACCTAAAACTTGTAATTGGTCAATGGCAGCTGGACGGTAAACATCGGCTGCTATCATTAAAGGTCTCGCATTTTCTTCTTTTTTTAATTTTAAAGCAAGCTTACCAGCTGTGGTTGTTTTACCAGCCCCTTGTAGACCAACCATCATGATAATTGTTGGTATTTTAGATGACTTGTTCAATGGAACAGCTGTTTCACCCATAACTTTAGTTAATTCTTCATTTACAATTTTGACGATTTGTTGTGATGACGTTAAACTCTCAAGTACTTCCGCACCAATTGCACGTTCACGAACAACCTTAACGAACTCTTTAACTACTGTAAAGTTAACATCGGCTTCAAGTAAGGCTAAGCGAATTTCACGCATAACCTCTTTTAAATCAGTTTCAGATATTTTACCTTTACGACGAAGTTTCGTCATCGCATTTTGTAATCTTTCTGTTAATCCTTCAAATGCCATTTTTAACTACCTACCCTTACTCTTCGTCTAATTCTTCTAATTGATTAATTAGATCGGTTAATTTTTGATCCTCTTTATAAGTACTATCTGTGTATTGCTTAATTTGGTCTAATTTTTCATTACGTTGAATAAAATTATGATACAAATTCAACTTATCTTCATAATCTTCTAAAATTTTTTCTGTTCGTTTAATATTATCATAAACAGCTTGCCGACTGACATCAAAATTGTCCGCAATTTCACCAAGTGAAAAATCATCACCATAGTACATGGCCATATATTCAGCCTGTTTTTTAGTTAATAATGACTCATAAAATTCAAACAATGCATTTACTCGATTTGTTTTATCAATCGCCACTAAAAAAACTCCTTCGTTTTTGTTTCATTCAGTCCTACTTAGAAGGGTACCGATTTTAGCCTTAAACGTCAATAGCAAAAAGAAGTCCGATTAGTTTAATCTGACTTCTAAGATTATTCTTCTGTTGATTCAGGTTGTTCTTGAATAAGTCCTTTAAACAAGCCATAAATGAAATCTTCTGCATTAAAATCACGTAAGTCATCCATTTGCTCACCTAATCCAGCAAGTTTTACTGGTAAATGCATCTCATTGCGAATGGCTAACACGATACCACCACGAGCAGTTCCATCTAGCTTAGTTAATACAATACCACTCACATCAGTTGTTTCTTTAAATTGTTTAGCTTGGATTAAAGCATTTTGACCCGTTGTTGCATCCAAAACAAGTAAAACTTCATGAGGTGCATCTGGAATTTCTCGAGAAATGATTCGTTTAATTTTATCTAATTCATTCATCAAGTTAACTTTGTTCTGTAAACGACCAGCTGTATCAACTAGTAAAATATCGTAATCTTCTTCTTTGGCACGTTTTACCGCGTCAAAGATAACAGATGCTGGATCACTTTTTTCTGGTCCACGAACGATATCTACGTCAACACGACGGCTCCATTCAGCAAGTTGTTCTATTGCACCCGCTCTAAATGTATCTCCAGCAGCTAAAAGTACTTTTTTACCTTCTTCATGATAGCGGTGTGCTAGTTTACCAATAGTGGTCGTTTTACCAACACCATTAACACCAACAAATAAAATAACGGTTGGACCTGATTCAGCTTGCGCAATCGAATTATCTTCGTCTTTACCCTCTGACTCATACAAATCTACCAATTTTTCAATAATTGCTGCAGAAACAGCATCTGGATTACTTACATTTCTTAACTTAACTTCTTCTTGTAACTCACGACTAATTTTCATAGCCGTTTCAAATCCAACATCAGCTTCAATTAAAGTTTCTTCTAACTCTTCAAAAAAATCTTCATCAACTGTTCTAAAGTTAGCAAACAGTGAGTTTAAGCGTTGTCCAAAGGTTTTTCTTGATTTTTCAAGGCCTTTATCATATTTTTCTTGTTCAGATGATTCTGATTCTTCACCTGTAAAAGCTTGCTTAATCCTACTAAATATTCCCATCTGTAGCGCCTCCTAATCTTTTATTAGTATATCAAACTGTTTTGTCTAATGATACCGAAACCATTTTAGAGATACCAGACTCTTGCATTGTAACACCATACAAAATATTAGCTTCAACCATTGTTCCATTTCGATGCGTAATTACAATAAATTGCGTTTCTTGATGAAATGATTTTAGATAACTAGCAAATCGAGCTACATTTGCATCATCAAGTGCAGCTTCTGCTTCATCCAAGATACAAAAAGGAACTGGTTTTACTCTTAAAATAGCAAACAATAGCGTAATTGCGGTCAGAGCTTGTTCTCCGCCAGAAAGTAAACTTAAACTTTGAACTTTTTTACCAGGCGGCTGCGCTAGAATATCAATTCCGGTTGTTAAAAGATTTTCTGGATCAGTTAATTCTAATCTAGCTTTACCGCCACCAAACATAACGGGGAATATCTCCTCAAATTTCTTAGAGATATCAATAAAACTGGCTTTAAATCTTTTTTCAACTTCAGTATCCATATCCATCATAGTTTTCTTTAATTGTTCATCGGCTTCTAATAAATCATTTTGTTGGTCTAATAAGAATGAGTAACGTTCATTAACTCTTTCAAATTCATCAATCGAGGCCACATTAACCTCACCAATTTCTTTTAGCCCTTTTCTCAATAATTTTTGTTGTGCCAAAATTTGTTCAAGTGATTTCTGACTTTCTACTTTTTCAGCCTCTTCAAAAGTCTGTTGAAAATTGCTAGCTAACTTAGCTAAAAATTCGTCAAGTGTCTCATCAAGTTGTTGTTGTTTATTTTCAGCTTTGATTTTATCTGCAATAATATTTCTCTGTAACTCAGATAACCGAGATAAATGACTATTTTCTTCAGTTAAAGTTTGATTAATATTAGTTCTGTTCTTTTTAAAATCAGCTAACTTTAAATCGGCTTCTTCTGCTTGCCTTTGAAATTTTTGTAATTCTTTTTGGATATCTTTTTCTTTCACCTGACTATTTTCGGTATTTCTGAGTAAATCTTGATATTGTTGGTTTATCAATGTAGCTTTTTCAACTAATTCTTGAATATCGTTATTCAACAGCATAACATTGGTACGTTGCTGTTTTAATTGTTCTTGAAAAACTAATAAACTTTCACGATGGTTTTGTTTCTTAACTTGTTGCTGCTGTTCAAATTGATCACTATTTTTTAATTGTAAGTCAATATCAGAAATATCGTTATTTGCTACTTGTATTTGTCGTGCTAATGCCATAATTTTTTGTTCATTGTCTTTAAATTTTATTTGGTTATTAATTTTATCAGTTTGATTTTTTTCAAACTCATCATATTTTTCAGTCGTTTTAAGTTCTTGCTGTTCTAAAATTAACCGACTAGTTGTTAATTCAGATTGTGTTGTTTGATATTGACTTTTTAAATCAACAACTATCAATTCAATCGACTGAATCATTTCTTTTTGCTTTTCAACAGTCACTCTAGCTTCATTGCCCCGAACTTCACGTGCCTCTAGTTCTTGTTGCATTTTTTGGATACTTTCATCTAACTGTAGAATAGTTTGCTTCTGATTTAACAATCCACTAGTATGCTGCTGTTTACCACCAGTTATTGCACCGCCTGCATTTATTACTTCTCCAGTCCGTGTGACAACTTTAACCCGATGATTCAGATCACGGCTAACTTTGATTGCCGTATCCATCTCTTCAACAATGATTGTTGTCCCTAGCAAATACTGACTAATTTCAATAAATTGAGGTTCGATTTTAATTAACTCTGAAGCAATACCGATGACTCCTTCGTACTTTAAGACAAAACGTTGTGTATCACCGATTGAACGTCCCTTAATGGCTGAAATCGGTAAAAACGTTGCCCGACCAAATTTATTATCAGTTAAAAACTTAATTGCATTCTTTGCAACAGACTCTTCTTGCACAACTATCTGTTGTAATTGCGCACCCAAGGCTGTCTCTATTGCTTGGTTAATTTCCTTTGGAACCGTCATTAATTCTGCCACTGAACCATATAAACCAGGAAACTTATTTTTTTCTTTTAAAATTGCCTTAACGCCTTGATAATAGCCATTATAGCTATTTTGCGTCAAAAGTAGATTATCTTTTTTATTTTTTGCCTGTACTAAAATGTTTGATGCTTCAAACCATCTACGTTGCTGCGCCTCGTAAGAATCATTATTTTCTTTCAAAGAAATTTTTAATTTTGCTAAATTTTTTTCTTCATTAATTAATTTATTATCAATCAAATTAAATTCAGCTTTTTTAGTTTTAAAATCATTTTTTACTTGGGTTAAATATTCTTGTTCAGTAGCTAATAAGTCATCATTAACTTTAGTCTGCGAATCAAAATTTAATGTTTTTTGTAAAAATTCATTTTCACTTTGTAGTCGTGTACGTTGCTGGATAGTGTCATTAACAACGCGCCTTAATTCTTTTGAACGATCTTGTCCAGAAACATCCGCTGTTTCCAACGTTTTATCAATCTTTTCAATAAACATGTTCTCATCAGTAATATTTTTCTGTAAAGCCAATGACTGCTTATCTAAATCCGCTAATGACTCTTGTTTCAAAATAATTTGTTCATTCACCGATTCTTGTTCTTTTTTTAATTCTGCTATTTTTTGTTTTTCAAAATCCTTTTTTTGAGTTGATATATCACTTTTTCCCATCAACCGTTCTTTATTAATTGTTAAATCTAATAGTTTATTTTGTGTATGATCAATCGTTTTTTCAATATTTTCTAGTTCTGAACGATAACCTACTATTTCTTGTTCTTTTGCAGTGACCTTAGTCTTATAATCGCTATCTATTTCAAGTAACTTATCTAACGAATGTGTGACATCCCTTTTTAGTTGCGATTGCCTTTTAATTTCTTTAACCAACCGACTGAGTTCTAATTCATCAAATTGCTTTTTTTGAGTTAAATAATCCTTTGCTAAACTACTTTGCTCACGTAAAGGTTCAACTTGTCCTTTAAGTTCAAAAATAATATCAGAAACCCGGTTAAGATGGTCTTTTGTTTCTTCTAATTGGCGAGTGGCGATATTCTTTTCTTGTTTATATTTTAAAACACCAGCAACTTCTTCAATAATCGAACGTCTATCTTCAGGTTTACTATTAAAAATTTCAGCAACTCTACCCTGAGAAATAATTGAAAATGACTCTTTTCCAAGTCCAGTATCCATGAATAAATTTGTTATATCTTTAAGGCGACACTGCTTTTGATTAATTAAAAACTCGCTAACACCATCTCTAAATAACCGTCTCGTAACGGTTATTTTTTCGGGATTATCTTGAATATAAAAATCGGAATTATCAAAAATAATACTAACTTCAGCACGATTAACTGCTGATCTACTCCCTGAACCAGCAAATATAACATCAGGCATTTTATTTCCGCGTAAATTTTTAGCTGATTGTTCACCAAGCACCCAACGAATCGCTTCGATAATATTACTTTTACCACTACCATTAGGACCGACAATACCAGTCATCCCGTCTTTAAATTCAATTGTTGTTTTGTCTGCAAATGATTTAAAACCATTAATGACTAAAGACTCTAATTTCATCCGTCACTAACCCCCTGAACATTTTTACTTTCTGAGTAATCCTAATGCATTACTTGCTGCTTGTTGTTCTGCAACTTTTTTAGAATGTCCCGCCCCTTGTCCAATGATTTTACCATCAGCACTAACGGACATGACATATTGTCTGTCATGCTCTGGACCAAGATCATCAACAACATCATAGGTAATCACAACATCACCATCTTTTTGTAAAAACTCTTGTAGCGACGTTTTATAATCCATAACATGGTCAAACCAGCCTAAGTCTAATTTTGGAAAAATAACTTTCCTGATAAATGTTTCAACAGCTAATTTACCTTGATCTTGATAAAGCGCTCCTACAAAAGATTCAAAAATATCACATAATAACGCAGGTCTTTGACGTGCATTTGATTTTTCTTCACCTTTACCTAAACGAATAAATTCATCAAATCGGCATTCTTTAGCAAATGCGCTGAAACTCTCTTCACATACCATTGCAGCTCTTAGACGCGTTAATTTCCCCTGTGGCAGCATTGTATACCGCTGATATAAATATTCTGAAACTGTTAATTGTAAAACAGCGTCTCCTAAAAATTCAATTCGTTCATAAAATTTTAAATTTTCTTTGGGATGTTCATTTACATATGATGCCTGTGTGAATGCTTCATCTAATAAATCCGTATTCACAAATTTAATATTAAATTCTTCTGCTAACATTTCATTTAAACCTTTAATCATTATTATCCTCCGTTATTATCATTATTGCTCTTACAATTATACCTGTTTTATTCACTAAAAGGTACTCCATACAAAAAAAGCGCTGACAAATATCATTGTCTAACGCTTTTAATAAACGATTTAATCTACGTGTTGAATTATTATTTTTGGTTAGCTTTAATAAAAGTGACAACGTCTCCGACAGTTGTTAAACTTTCTGCATCTTCATCAGAAATTTCTGCACCAAATGTATCTTCAAGTTCTAAAACGAACTCGACAACATCAATTGAATCTGCATCTAAATCCTTTTTAAAATCTAAGTCATTCGTAATTTTTTCTACTGGCAAATCAAAATGTTCGTCTATAATTTTAACAATTTTTCCAAAAATTTCTTCTTCTGTCATTCCAATAGCCTCCTTTTGAATCATGACGTAATTTTAACCATTTTTCAGAGAAATGTCTAGTTAATTTTATTTTCACTAGTTTCCTTTTCAAAATAGTTAACAATATTAGGTACTACATCTGTATTAACCATATCATTAATTTGATTAATTGTGTAATAAACAACTTCAGCCTTACTTGATCCATGTGATTTTACAACTGGTGCTTTAATACCTAGTAAAACCGCACCGCCATACTTAGGTGAATCCATCTTATTCTTCAATTGTTTTAAACTAGGTTTCAGTAAAAGCGCGCCAATTTTAGCACGCAAACCACCACTCATAATGGCACTTTTGAGTAATGAAAACATCCCTAAAGCTGTTCCTTCAACGGATTTTAAAACAGCATTACCTGTAAAGCCATCAGAAACAACAATATCAGCTTTACCAGAAAGTAAATCATTAGATTCAATATTACCTACAAAATTTAATTCGGTATCGTTCTGTAATAATTGATACGCTTCTTGTGTCACTTTGTTGCCTTTATGTGGTTCTGTCCCATTATTTAATAAACCGATTTTAGGATTACTAATATGGCGAACATTTTTAGCATAATAGTTACCTAAGACAGCATATTGATGCAAATGTTCAGGTTTACTATCCGCATTGGCTCCAGCATCTAATAAATTTACAGTGTTATCACTAGAAATAACTGGCAATGTTGCTAATAAACCAGGTCGTGGAATACCCTTAATACGGCCAATTATAAACAAACCAGCAGCAAGTAGTGCCCCAGTGTTACCACATGAAAAGACGGCATCATTCTCACCGTCTTTAACGGATTGAGCTGCTAAGACCATTGACGCCTTTTTCTTTGAACGAATTGCCTTAACTGGTTCATCATTCCCATCAATTTCTTCATCCGTGTGAACAATCGTGATATTTTTATCATCTTTTAAGAATTCACGAATTCTTTTTTCATCTCCGTACAACGTAAATTGAATGGTGCTATCTTCGTCTCTAGCACGTTCAACGCCCTCGACGATTGATTGCGGTGCAAAATCGCCGCCCATTGCATCAACTGCTAATTTCATAATTATATTCTCCTAACTTATTTAATCGAATTTTAAATCTGTATTTTGATGATTCTTCAAGTAATCGTTTAGTGGTTTAAATTCAGGATTACTTTCAAAGTCATTTCTAAAAACTATTTCGTGTGCTTCTTGTTGGGCCACTTGCAATGCATTGATATCACCTATTGGATCACCAATTTTAAAATCAGGTATTCCAGATTGTTTTCGGCCTAGTACATCGCCAGCACCTCGCAACTCTAAATCTTTTTGCGAAATGACGAAACCATCTGTTGTCTCTGTCATAATTTGCATGCGTTGTCTCCCAAAATCATTTTTAGGATCAGCAATTAAAATACAATATGATGCTTTCTTCCCACGGCCAACCCGACCTCGTAATTGATGTAATTGCGCTAACCCAAACCGTTCAGCATTATGAATCATCATCACAGTAGCATTAGGAACATCAACACCGACTTCGATAACCGTTGTTGAAACCAATATTTGATATTTATTAGCCTTAAAATCAGCCATAATCTGATCCTTTTCATCATTTTTCATTTTGCCATGCAGTAGTCCAACTTTATATTTTGGCTCAAATATTTCTTTCATATTTTCGTATAAAGCTAATGCATTTTTTAAATCTAGTGTTTCAGATTCATCAATTAGTGGTGTAATAATATAAGCTTGTGAGCCTTGCATCAACTGTTCTTTAATGAGATCGATTCCTTTACCTACTTGAGAACTCTTTAACCAAGATGTCGTAATAGGTTGACGTCCTGCAGGTAATTCGTTAATCGTAGAGACATCCATTTCGCCGTAAGCAGTAATTGCTAGCGTTCTAGGGATTGGCGTGGCCGTCATTGCTAAAACGTCCGGTTCAGCTCCCTTCTCTCTTAAAATACGACGTTGATTCACACCAAATCGGTGTTGCTCATCAGTAATAACTAATCCAACGCGACTAAATGACACATCAGGCTGAATAATTGCATGTGTTCCAATAATTAAATTAACCTCACCTGATTCAAGATGTGCTAATAGTTCACGTCTAGCTTTAACTTTCATTGACCCAGTTAAAAGTGCAACATTAACTGGGAAATCTGCGAATAAGGTAGCCATGTTATTGGCATGTTGTTCAGCTAATATTTCTGTTGGCGCCATTAAAACGGCTTGATACCCCGCCGTAATAGCCGCGTACATCACAATTGCTGCAACAATTGTTTTACCTGATCCAACATCACCTTGAAGTAATCGATTCATATGGATTGGTTGTTTCATATCTGAACAAATTTCATTAACGACTCTTTTTTGAGCTGCCGTTAATTCAAAGGGTAACGTCTGAATGAATTTTTTTAATTCATTATTTTGATAGTTAATTTTAATACCATCATTTTTAGTATCATTTCGTTTAATATACTGTAATTTCAATTGAAATAAAAAGAACTCTTCAAAAATAGCCGTCCGCTTAGCATCATGAAACTCTTTTTCATCCTGTGGAAAGTGAATATCATGTAACATCGTCTTACGATTAATTAAACGATACTTTTTAATCAAGGAATTTGGTAATATTGAATCAATTCGATCCGCGTATTGTTCAAATGCTTGCGTAATTAACTGTCGAATTGCCGATTGATGAATATCCTTAGAAGAACGATATATCGCTGATAACTTATCATCATTTTGCTTCGTCAATAACTTCATCCCAGATAAACTTTTTCTCTTATCATCCCATTTACCATATACGGCGACTTCTTTACCAATCTCAAATTGTTTTTGTAAAAAAGGTTGATTAAAAAAACTGACGGTTATATTATCACTATCAATTAGCAATCTAACATTTAACAGATTTCTTTTCTGACCAAACCGAATTAAAACTGGTTCAGAAGAAACAATTCCTTTTAGAGTTACTTTTTCTTGATCAGTAATTTCAGATAATTTTTTTGCTTTTAAATCGTCATAACGGTACGGATAAAATGTTAATAAATCTATTATTGTATTAATTCCTAATTGATTAAGTGCAGTCAATTTTTTAGGCCCAACACCAGTTAAAACACTAACTGAATCGTTCAATGATGACATTATGATACCTCACTTTCTACGGAATATAAAAAGCAGGAGAGAACATAGTCTCATCCCACCTTTACTTTTTTACTATTTATTCAACTGAAATTAGATATGGATAGACCGGTTGGTCTCCTTCATGAATTTCAACTTCTAAATCTTCATCAATTTCATAAATGGCTTCTTCGATTTCTTTAGCTTCGTCCTCAGAACCGTCTTCACCCACAATAATTGTGATAATTTCGCTGTCTTCATCCAACATTTCTTTAGTCATTTCAATTGCAACTTTTTTACGATCATTATCAGTTACTTTGATGTTACCATCAATAATACCCATATAATTATCTTTTTTAATTTCAATGCCTTCAATTGTTGTATCTCTAACTGCGATTGTTACTTGACCAGAAGTTACTGTATCCAAGTTTTCAATCATAGCATCTTTATTTTCTTCCAATGTGCTATCAATATTAAAACCAAGCATTGCTGTCATTCCTTGAGCGATTGTACGACTTGGTACAACAACTGTTGGAACTGTTGAAACTTCAACAGCCTGTTCAGCAGCTAAGAAAATATTTTTATTATTAGGTAAAATAATCACATTTTTAGCTTTAGTTGCTTCAATTGCCTTAACAATATCTTCCGTACTTGGATTCATTGTTTGACCACCACTTAAAATGTAAGAAACACCTAAACTTTTGAAGAGTGTCGCAACACCAGAACCAGATGAAATTGAAATAACTGCAATTTCGCTAGGTACTGTAGTTTCACTTGTTTCTTCAGTCTCTTCTTCATCATTTTCCAAAATTGTCTCATGTTGTTGACGCATATTATCAACCTTAACTTTGATTAATGAACCATAATGTTGACCATAAGTCATCACTTCACCAGGATTTTCTGTATGTACGTGAACTTTAACAACTTCATCATCGGCCACAACAAGAAGAGAATCACCAATTTCACTCAAATGATTTCTAAATTCATCATAATCAAATTTACGATCAACTAAACGACCGGCACCCAATTTAAGCATGATTTCTGTACAATAACCAAATTTAATGTCTTCAGTACTTAATTTACTTTGAACACTCTGATGGTGACTGGCATTAACCATTTCATCCATTTCTTTTTCATTTGGTTTGTATTCTTCACTAATTGTTTCTTTACCAGTTAAGGCATCAAAGAAACCTTCATAAACAAATGTTAATCCTTGACCACCTGAATCAACAACACCAACCTCTTTTAAAACAGGTAATAAATCTGGTGTTGTTGCTAATGCTTTTTTAGCAGCTACATAAGTTGCTTCCATAACGACGATAACGTCATCACTCTCAGAGGCAGCCTTATTTGCAGCCTTAGCGGCTTCTCTTGCAACTGTTAAAATAGTTCCTTCAGTTGGTTTCATAACTGCTTTATACGCGACTTCTACACCACCTGTCAAAGCATCTGACAAATCAGTAGCAGTTAAAACCTCTTTAGCTTGGATCCGTTTATAAAAGCCTCTAAAAATTTGTGATAAAATAACGCCTGAGTTACCTCGAGCACCCATCAATAAACCTTTAGCTAAAATTGAAGATAGTTCACCAACATGTTCAGAAGGTGAATCTTGAACATACTTTGCCCCACTTGCGAACGAAAGGTTCATATTTGTACCTGTATCACCATCTGGCACTGGAAATACATTTAATGAATTAATAAATTCGGCATTTTTAGCCAATCGTTGTGAGCTAATTTGGACCATTTTTCTAAATTCTTGGTCCGTAATTTTCGTAACAGTCACTTCTTTTTCCTCCTTGGTCACTACTAAAATAGCTAGTTACTAATCGCCTAGTACGCGAACGCCTTGTACTAACACGTTAACTGAATTAGCAGATACACCTAGCATTGTTTCTAAATTATACTTCACTTTTTCTTGAACGTTACGACAAACTTCAGATATTTTTGTGCCATAGCCAACAATAATGTAGACATCAATAGCAACACCATTGTCTTCCTGGCGAACAACAACACCTCTAGAATAATTATCTCTTCTTAAAATTTCATTCACATTGTCACGAATTTGGTTTTTACTTGCCATTCCGACAATACCAAAAATTTCAGTTGCAGCACCGCCGACAACTGTCGCAATAACTTCATTATCAATATCAATCGTACCGAATTGCGTTTTGATCTTAACAGCCATAAGAATAGCCTCCTTATATTTTCACACAATCAATAAGAGTATTTTATCATAGGATATGGTAGAATAAAAGAAAAATAGCATCTAAGAAAATTCTATTCCCCTACCTTCGGGAATTTCAAGCTGTCAAGCAAATTTACTTGAAAGAAAAGTATTGCATTATATGGCTAAATATGATATTTTTGTTTAGGTAAGTAAGCATAGCTTTGCTTTTTAAGTGAATTGCAGAGGAGGATATGAATATGGCAAAAGATTTTATTACAGGACGTAAGACTACTTTCGGTAAGAAACGTTCTCATGCATTGAACCAAACAAACCGTAGCTGGAAACCTAATTTACAAAAAGTTCGCATCTTAGTTGATGGTAAACCTAAAAGAGTTTATGTATCTGCTCGCGCTTTAAAGTCAGGTAAAGTTACCCGTGTTTAATTCAATTTAAAAAGACTCAGCATTTATGCTAAGTCTTTTTTTTTGCTCTATTTTTCATCATCACGACTTTGAATCACAATAATAACGCCAGATTCAAAACTAAACTCACCTGTATCTCCCATAAATTCATTACTTGCTAATGAAATCGGGTTCACAAAATTAATTTGATCCAATGTGTACTTTTCATCTATTAAACTCAAATTTTTAACTGGTGTCAGTGGAATAAATGCAAGATATTTTTTATCATTTTCTTTTATCAACTGATACTTACCTGGTTTAAAGAATCGAATTGAATTTTGTTTATCAACTAAACAAATTTTTTCAAACATTGTATTAAATGGTTCTCTAAAGATAAAAAATAAATTAGCCAATAAATGATCAATTCGACCACCTGTGGCACCATAAATCGTCACTGAATCAAACTTAAATCCAGATATGGCTTCTCTCAAAGCCAATTCAGTATCTGTATCATCTTTTTCAGGATTAGCTATTTTAATTTTTTTACTATGATTAGATACTAAATTAAATTCACTTTCAGTCATTGAATCGAAATCACCAATTGATAACTCTGGTGTAATACCTAGTTTTATTAATCGTAATGCACCTCTATCAACACCAATCCATGGACCACGAACGTTACCATCCACTAATTTCTTAGGCCACTGTTCCTTAGGTCCACCGACTAAGATATTGAGTTTCATTTGGTTGCTTCTCTTAACTTATTAATTTGTTCAGTTGGATTGTCACTATTGTAGATGTATGAACCAGCTACTGCGACTGTTGCACCACTATCAAGACATTCCTTAATCGTTTGATCATTAACACCACCATCAACTTCAATATCAAAATCATAGTTTTGAACTTGTTTGATACGATCTAATTGGTCAATTTTACGTTTCATTTCTGGAATAAATGATTGTCCGCCAAATCCAGGGTTAACAGTCATCACTAATACTTGGTCAACCAATGGTAAAATTTGTTTAATTGTCTCTAGGGATGTTCCTGGGTTAATAACCACTTCAGCTTTCACACCTAATTTTTTAATATGTTGAATAACACCGAAAATATGGGGAGTTGATTCAACATGAACTCCAATAATATCAGCACCTGCCGCAGCAAATTCTTCAATATAAGATTCTGGATTTTCCACCATCAAATGACAATCCAAAACCATTTTTGTTAATGGTCTAATTGCTTCAACGACATTTGCACCAAAAGTTAAATTAGGCACAAAATGGCCATCCATAATATCAATATGTAAATATTCTGCACCAGCTTGATCAACAACTTTAATATCCTTTTCCAAGTTTGCAAAATTAGCGCTTAAAATAGAAGGTGATAATTTCATTTTGGTCATCTCATTTCTTATAGTTTGGTTTTTGATCAACAATTAATTGATTAAATTGTAAATAATTTTTGTACCGACTCTGTAATAAATTACCTTGCTCAAGGGCTGCTTTAACTGCACATTTTGGCTCCTTAATATGCAAACAACCTCTAAATTTACAGCCAACAGATAGTTCATTTAATTCTGGAAATAACTTTGGTAACTCTTCTTTTGACATATCAAATAAATCAAAAGAAGAAAATCCAGGTGTATCAGCAATTAGCCCACCTGCAATAGGCATTAATGTTACTTTACGTGTAGTATGTTTTCCACGATGTAAGGCTTTTGATATCTCAGCTGTCTGTAACTCCAACTCTGGCATAATTTTATTTAGTAATGTTGATTTTCCTGCACCAGTCTGACCCATTACGACTGCAATTTTGCCCGGAAAGGTATCTTGTAATTCTTTAACCACAACATCTTCGTTTTTACCAAACGGAAAAAATGTTGGATAAATTCGACTATAAGCTTCAATAATACTGCTTATTTCAGCGACTTTCTCTTCAGGAATTAAATCGCCCTTTGAAAAATATAAGACTGGCTTAACATAATGTGATTCTAGCATAATCAATTGTCTATCTAATAGATTGCTTGAAAATGCTGGTTCAACACACGACGTTACAACAATTGCTTCATCAATATTAGCTACTGGTGGTCGAATTAAGCTGTTTTTTCGATCATGAATATTAAGTATATAGCCTTCTTTTTTATTTTCAGCTTTGAAGTCAACCCAATCGCCTACTAATGGTGCCTGGTTAGAATTTCTAAAATTACCTCGAGCTCTTGTTCGATAAGTTTCGCCTTCGACATCAACGTCGTAAAAGCCACTTAATGATTGTCTAATCTGACCTGTTACCAATAAATTAACCTCCTTTAACTGGATTAGTGTAACCGTTTTATATGATTAATTAAAAAATAGATTAGAAGTTTACCCTCTAATCTAATTTTACCACATCTTTTATTTAATTTTTAGTTACATTATCATTTTCCGCAATTACTTCACCATCACGCAAAATTTTATATTTTCCTGATTTTCCAGAATCTAAAATAAATGATAATTTAAAATTAGTATCTTTTGTAATTGTTTTCCGTTCATAAATATCATCAATATTATGTGATTTGTCTTCGATATAAACTTCAATAGCATTTTCATCTACTTTTGATTCTGAAGAACTTGAACTAGAGCTGGAACTATCATCTGACGACGAGTTCTTGTCCTCATCTTTTTCTTCATCAACTGAACTTGAACTTTCTGACACAATTGATTTAAATGGAACAGATACAGTCCTGGTAAACTCATCAGTTGTGACTTTTTTTCCTTTAGAAATAACAACCGATAATTGATCACCTTTAGAAAAAGAACTTCCTTCTGCTGGTGATTGTTTGATAACTTGACCTTTGTCAACTGAATCTGAGTAGGCCTCGCTAATTGTCAGGTTACCACCTAATTCGTTTGTATAATCCTGAACACTTTTTCTTGTATATCCTGTTAAATCTCTAAGTGTATACACTTTAGGACCTGAACTAACTGTCAATGTAATCACTGTGTCACTTGGAACTACCTTATCACCCGCTGTGACATCTTGTGCCGTAATTTCATTTTCAGTCACAGATTCTGACTCTTCCGTTTCTTTTTCAACTTTAAAGCCATCATTTTCTAACGTTGTTTTAACATCCTCATAGTTACTACCAACGTAATTCTCAATTGTTATCTTAGCTTTTCCCTTTGATACCATTACATCAACCTGATTTTTTTCTCGAATTATTTCATTCTTCTTAGGTGTTGAATTAATGATACTACCACTATCAACGGTTTCACTATTTGTTCGAGTAATTTTACCAAGTTTCAAATTTTTATCTGCTAAATTTGATTTTGCTTCACTAACTGTCATTCCGCTTAAATCAGGGACTTTAACTTCTTTTGGCGAACTCATTGCAAGAATGGCACCACCTAAAATAAGAGCAACAAAAGCAAAAATGATTGCGCCAACAGTCCATTTTTTACGACGACTCATTTTCTTTTTCGTATCTTTTTTAACATCTGGTTCCTGATTTGGACTAAGTGTTTCTACAGTCTGCTTATCAAATACCGGTAATACTTTAGTTTCACCACTGATAATTTCTTCAGGCTGCCACTTTGCCACATTTTTTTTGGCCAAAGATTCTCTCAAAGCAATTGACATTTCTCCAGCAGATTGAAATCTGTCTCGTGGTACTTTACTTGTTGCTTGTAAAACAACATTTTCAAGAGCCTGTGGGATATTAGAATCAAACTCTCGAACAGATGGCACATCACTTTGGAAATGTTTCAGGGCAATTGAAACAGCTGTTTCACCTTCAAAAGGTACTCGGCCAGTTAACATTTCATACAAAATAATACCAAGTGAATAGATATCAGATTGTTTTGTTGCCATACTACCTCTAGCCTGTTCTGGCGAAAGATAGTGGACAGAGCCTAGTAAGGTATTAGTTTGCGTTAGCGAATGATCAGCCAATGCCACAGCAATACCAAAATCTGTGATTTTAGCATTGCCATCTGCATCTATTAAAATATTTTGTGGTTTTAAATCACGATGAATAATACTGTGGTCATGTGCTACTTCTACAGCTGATAATATTTGAGTCATAATATCAATCACAACTTGATATGGAATTGGGAATTTTTTTGTTATATATGTTTTTAAATCATGTCCTGGTACATATTCCATAACCATAAATTGTAGACCATCAACTTCACCAACATCATAGACATTCACAATATTTGGATGAACCAATTCAGTTGTTGCCAATGCCTCACGTTTAAAACGTCTAACAGTATCTTGGTCATCTCTTAAATCAACTCGCAGCACTTTAACAGCTACTGGTCGATCTAAAATTAAATCGGTCGCAAGATAGACATTTGCCATGCCACCTTCGCCTAATGAATTAATTATTTTATAACGTTCATTAAAAATTGTATTAGGTTTCATTTCCCTATCCCCCGATCATTACTAACCAGGAGTATGGTGATATTATCTAATCCGCCTGCCTTATTGGCCAATCTAATTAATTCTGCCCCTTTTTCTTCAACAGTTTCAGAATTTTTTAAGACCGCTTTGATTTCATCATCTGAGACCATATTAGTTAAACCATCTGTGCATAATAACAATAAATCGCCCGATTCAGAATCATTAACCGCAATATCTGCATCAGCATCTGACGAGATACCTAAACTTCTTGTAATCATATTCTTTTGCGGATAATTTTTAGCATCTTCTACAGTTAGTTCGCCACGCTTAATTAATTCATTCACTACCGAATGATCTTCAGTTAATTGATAGAGTTCTTTGTGACGTAATAAGTATCCTCGGCTATCACCAATATTGGCAACAATAAATTTTTCCTCGAAGAATATGGCACATACCATTGTTGTACCCATACCCGAAAGATCTTCATATTGATTAGACTTTTCAATAATTTGTTTATTTTCCATCTCTACTTCTTTGGTTATCCATTTAATCGCGTCACTAGGTTCGCTAAAATTAGCTCCTTCAAATCGAAATCCCATGTGTGAAACAGCCATTTCTGAAGCAACGTCACCGCCCAAATGACCACCGATACCATCTGCAACCATCACAAAAAAGATGCCACTTTTATTGTGAAAGACACCGACATAATCTTCATTATTTTCTCTGACACTACCTACATCTGTTTGATAGGCAACTTTCATCCTTACACCTCGACTCTAAAGTTGTTTTTCTAAACATGTAATGAAAAATCCATCTGAATGGTAATCATCCGGATAAATAGTTAATTCTTTATCATCTCTATTTTCTTTTAATGCCAAAGCAGTTGGCGTTTCAATCACTTTAAACTCAGGATGGGTTTCAACAAACTGATTAACAACATCCTTATTTTCAATATCTAAAATAGTACATGTACTGTAAGTTAAGCGACCACCTTTTTTCAAAGTTGGTGCCACTTTGTCTAAAATAGCTAATTGAATTTTTTGTAGATTTTTTGAGTCAGCTAATGTTTTTTCGTATTTAATTTCTGGTTTACGACGCAATAATCCAATTCCAGAACAAGGTGCATCAACAAGAATTGAATCAAAATATTCATTATCAAATTCTTCTGAAATTAAACGTGCATCTAATACCATCTCTTCAACAACACTAGATAAACCTAAACGTTTAGCATTATCACCGATTAATTTAACTTTGTGTGCATGAATATCTAGCCCTACAACTTCACCAAATAAAGTTTCATCTAAGAATGATGCGATATGGGTTGTTTTCCCACCTGGTGCGGCACATGCATCTAAAACTTTAGCACCTGGTTGAATATTCATTGCGTCAGCAACTAACATTGCACTTTCATCTTGAATCGTAATTAACCCATCATGATAAACGCCACTATCAGGAGCGAATCCATTAGTCACCAATAAACCAACTGGTGAAACTTGACTGCGTTTCACTTCAAAGCCTTCATTTTCCATTTTTTCGATGACTTCTTCGACAGTTGCTCTAGCTGTATTTACTCTGACAGATTGATCAGGTGCTTCATTGATTGAAGCCAACAAATGTGTCGTTTTTTCTAAGCCTACCTGTTTAATTAATTCGTTAACCAACCAAACTGGCGTACTACTTTCAATACTCAAACGTTCAATATCATCTTTAATTTCAGAAACAGGACGGATACCTTCTCGCTCAATCGCATGTAAAACACCAGTAACAAATTTACGTGTACCTGCATGGCCTTTTCGTTTTGCAATTTCAATTGATTCATTAAAAATTGCACGAGTTGGAATTTTATCAAGATAATGCATCTGATAAATAGCACTCAATAATAATTCTTGAACCCAATTATCCATTTTACTAGGATTTTTAACAAATGGTGCCAACCAATATTCTAAAGTAAGACGCCTTTGAATAACACCGTAAACTAGTTGTGTTAATAAATGAGCATCCCTAACTTCCATATGATTATTCTTAATCACTTGGTTCAACGCAATATTTGAATAAGTCCCTTGTTTAGCAACTCTTGTTAAAAGATCAACTGCTAAGAATCGGGGTGTCGTTTTTAAATCAGTTGTCATACATCAATCACCTGTTGTCCTTCTTTTATTCCTTGTCCACTACCATTTAGGTAATCGACAATGGTTTGTTTTGATTTACCATCGGGTTGAAGCGAATTAATAGCTAACACGGTCCCATCACCACAAGCAATTTCAAGTGATTTTTTAGCTACTTCAACTACTTTCCCAGCAGATAAAACAGTTTTTTTATCTAGTACAGTTACATCCCATATTTTAGTTCTCTTACCCTTTAAAATTGCATATGCACCAGGTACCGGTCTTAAGCTACGAATTTTCCAGTCTATTTCATTAGCCTTTTTTGAAAAATCAAGGGCTTCTTCTTCTGGTTTAATAGTAGGTGAAAAGGTTACTTTATCTTCATTTTGTGGCGTTGATTCACTTGTACCATCAATTAGTTTTGGTAATGTTTCAAGTAATAGTTCCTTACCTAATAAACTTAATTTTTCAAACATTGAACCAGTATCATCATTATTTTCAATTTTGATTGCACGACGGCTAATGATATTTCCAGCATCCATTTGTTTAACCATATAAATAATGGTAATACCTGTTTCTTGTTCACCATTCATAATAGCATATTGAATTGGTGCGCCACCACGATATTTAGGTAATAGTGAGCCATGGACATTTATTGCACCAATTTTAGCAGATTCTAACAATTTTGTTGGCAAAAATTGTCCAAATGCCGCAGTAACCAAAAAGTCCGGTGCCATTGCAATTACTTTGGCCATTTCATCGCTACCACTTAATTTTTCTGGTTGTAATACTTCAATATCATGTTTTACTGCAACTTGTTTTACTGGTGATTGTGTTAAAATACGTTTTCTTCCAACCATTCGATCTGGTTGTGTCATGACAGCTTTCACGTCATAGCCATTTTCAATTAAACTTTCTAAAATTGGAGCTGAAAATTCTGGTGTTCCCATAAATACAATTGACGTCATAATATCTCCTTAATTTAAATAAAGTTTACTGGTTCAGAATCAATCGTTAATTTTAAACCTTTTCGAACTTCGGCTTGAGATTTAGTCATTAATTCTCTTAGTCGTTCTTTTAATTGACCTTCTGATTTATACTTAATGACCACTTGATAATAAAAACGGTTATTCACACGCATAATTGATTTTGGTGTTGGTCCAAGAATAATCGCATTTTTTGATAACACTGGTTTTAAAAATTGAACTGCTTCTAACATTTTTTTTGCTGCTCCAGCTTCATCTGTATAACTCGCAGTAAGCTGAATTGTATAATAGTATGGTGGATAATTTTCCATATGTCGAACTGACATTTCCTTTTTATAAAACGATTCATAATCATGATGTTTTGCGTATTGAATCGCGTAGTGATCTGGATTAAAAGTTTGGATAATAACATGTCCTTCTTTTTCAGCTCGACCAGCTCGACCACTAACTTGGGTTAATAATTGGAATGTTCTTTCACTCGATCTAAAATCAGGCAAACTAAGTGCTGTATCCGCATTAAGAACCCCAACTAATGTCACATCAGGAAAATCTAACCCTTTCGCAATCATTTGTGTACCCAATAAAATATCAGCTTCTTTTGCGCCAAATTTAGCCAATAATTTTTCATGTGCACCTTTTTTTCGTGTTGTATCAACATCCATTCGCAAAATTTTTGCCTCTGGATATAACGTTTTAAGTTCTTCCTCAACTTTTTGTGTACCTGTACCGTAATATCTAATTTTACGACTATGACAGTTAGGACAAGTTTTAGGAATGCCTTCTTCATGCCCACAATAATGACATTTCATTGTATGAGTGTCCATATGCAATGTTAAAGAAGTATCACAATTAGGGCAAGGCAATACAAATCCACAATCTCGACACATTACGAAAGAAGAAAAACCGCGACGATTTAACATTAAAACAGTCTGTTCTTTTTTCTCAAGACGTTTCGTAATTTCATGTCTAAGCGGTTCAGAAAAATTACTCTCACCTGTCTTTTTCATTTCTTCTCTCATATCAATTAGCGTAACTTCTGGCATGGGATGTCCATTTATGCGGTGAGGTAACTGTAGCCACTCATACACGCCTTTTTGAGCTCTAGCACGAGATTCAAGGGATGGTGTTGCACTACCCAATATGACAGGACACTGATGTCTTTTACTTCTCCAAAGGACGACATCCCTTGCATGATACCTCGGCGTCTCATCTTGTTTATAGCTCGCTTCATGCTCTTCATCAACAATAATAACACCGATATTATCTAATGGTGCAAAAACCGCTGAACGTGCACCCACAACTACTTGCGCTTCTTTACGTTCAATCCGGCGCCATTCATCATAACGCTCACCATCAGACAATCCACTATGCAGGACCGCAACTAAATCACCAAATCGAGATTTAACACGCTTAACCATTTGAGGTGTCAAAGCTATTTCTGGCACAAGCATCAAAGCTGTTTTTCTAAGTTCTAGTGCTTTTGCAATCGTCTGCAAATAAACTTCTGTTTTTCCACTCCCCGTCACACCTTGGAGTAAAAATGTTTTATTAGTTCCACTTTTAATAGCCTCATCGACAGCTAGCACCGCAACTTCTTGATCTGAAGTTAATTCTTGCATATCGGTTGGCTCAATAATTGTGTCTTTATATGGGTCCCGATATACCTCAGTTTCAACTTTTTCAAGCCAACCATTTTTTGCTCCAGCTGTAATTGTTGCAGGTGTCACGCCTACTTCCTCAACAACTTGTTTCTGAGGAATCAAGCTATTTTCAGTGAGTGATTGTAGATAATCAACTAATAAGTGCTGTTGTTTAGCATTTTTACGTAAACCACTTCGAATATTTTCATATACTTCGAATCCAAGTTTTGGTTGGATTGATAATTGCATCTTAACTTTAGCTTTGTTGCCAACTTCGTAAATCATTTCAGCCTTTTCAGCCTTGGTAAGTTGTAATAACTCTTTAATTATTTGAGCATCCATATGTTCTGGATCAAAATCAATAGAATCTTGACCTTGAAATAATTTATCTTGTAAATTTTCATCAATTTCGTCAATTAAACGAACTCGCTTTTTATAAGTTGCACGCATAACACTTGGTAAAACCATTTGTAAGGCAGTTATACGAAAGGAAAAGGTTTCATTAGCTATCCACTCAGATAAGTCTAATAATTCAGTATTCACAACAGGTCTTAAATCCACGACGGATTGAATATCTTTCACACGACCATCGAACTCATTCTTATCAAAAAGATCAATTACAAATCCTTGAACCAATCGTTTACCATTCCCAAATGGCACAATAACCCGCATGCCAATTTCAATCTGATTCGTTAATACGGCCGGAATTGAATACGTGTATGGTTGATCCGTTTGCATCGTAGGAACATCAACTATAATCTTTGCATATTGTGACATACTGAAACCTCCTTTCATTTAATTAGCTATTTATTTTGCTAAATCGCTTATAACAGTAGCTAATAATTCCTTAGCAATTTGCTTTTTACTTGTTTGCTTTATGAAATCGTTTTTTCTATTTGGTCTAAGTAGCGTTACTTCATTATCATTGCTATTAAATCCAATGGCAGAATTTGAGACATCATTTAAAACTAATAAATCTAAATTTTTCTTTTCTAATTTTTCTTGTGCATTTTCTAGTCCGTTTTGGGTTTCCGCAGCAAATCCGACTAAATACTGATTTTGCTTAATTTGACCCAAATGTTTTAAAATATCTGGATTTTTTTCTAATATTAACGTTAAAGTAGATTCAGCTTTTTTTATTTTCTGATCTGCCACGTTTTGTACACGGTAATCTGAAACAGCTGCTGCCATTATCAAAATATTTTGGTCATCAAATTGCTTATTGATAGCTTCGGATAACTCTAACGCAGTTGTAACTCTAATTGTTGTCACACCAATTGGGTCTGGCAACTGGCTTATTCCGCTAATTAAGGTGACATTAGCACCTAACTTTTGCGCTTCAATCGCAATTGCGAAACCCATTTTACCTGAAGAATCATTAGCGATAAAACGAACTGGATCAATTCGTTCTCGTGTACCACCAGCTGTCACTAAGACATTTTTACCTTCTAATGGTTTATCACTATCCTCAAAGGAAGCTTGAATAACTGACATTATCACATTTAATTCGGGAAAACGTCCCTTACCTGAATAACCTTCTGCTAAAAAGCCTATTTCTGGTTCAATAATCTGAACGTTATTTTGTTCTAAAAATTTAAGATTACGTTGTGTAGCAGGATTCATTAGCATATGTTCATTCATTGCTGGTACAAGAATTTTTTGTGCCTCAGTTGCTAATAAAGTGGTTGAAACAAAATCATCTGCAATACCATTGGCCATTTTTGCGATAATGTTTGCTGTCGCTGGTGCAATAACCATTAATTCTGCCCAGTCTGCAAATTCAATATGCGCAACATACTTAGACTCTTTTACCGAAAATAAATCAGTTAACACCCTATTTTTACTTAACGTTTCAAAACTCAAGGGTGCCACAAATTCAGTTGCTGCTTTGGTCATCGCAACTCGAACGCTAGCACCTTGTTTAATTAGTTCTCGAACTAATCCCAAACTTTTATACGCTGCAATACCACCTGTCACAACAAGACCGATTTTTTTATTTTCAAGTGTCATTTCATGTCGCCCCCATACCGAATTTATTCTATTCTCTATTGTATCAATTTTCTAAGAAATAAAATAGGAGTTAGGACAATAAGCTTGTCTTAACTCCTTTTCATTTAATCAGATTAACGAATATCTTCTTTTTCAACTGGATCAATAATTAAATCACCAGTAACAACTTCTTCCAAAGCACGTCCAACATTCTTTTTTGATTTGTAATTAGAAAGCATTGGTAGAGCGCCAGCATCTAATTCATGGGCACGTTTACTTGCTAACATAATTAATGAGTATCTTGAATCTACTTGTTTCAATAAGTCATCTACTGAAGGATATAAAATCATTTAAATACATCTCCTAATTGTTTTCTATAGTCAGGTAAGAATCGTTTTACTCGCCAACGTTCAGCTTTAATAATAGTTTGAATTTTTTCAACAGCATCATTTATTTCATCATTAACAACCGCGTAATCGTAATTCTGCATCATATCAATCTCACCAATGGCTTTTGTCATTCGTTTATCAATAGTTGCAGAATCATCCGTTCCACGTCCTGTAATTCTTTGTCTTAATTCCATCAAATCAGGTGGCGTTAAGAAAATAAATAAACCATCAGAAATTTTATCTCGAACTTGCATAGCACCTTGTACTTCAATTTCAAGAAAGACATCTTGACCAGCGTCAAGCATCTTATTTACATATTTTAACGGTGTTCCATAGTAATTGTCAACATACTTGGCGTATTCTAACATACCACCCGTTGAAATTTCATTCTCAAATTCTTCTTTTGATACAAAATGATAGTCAACACCATCAACTTCGCCTTCTCGCATTTTACGAGTGGTCATTGAAATTGAATAAAGAAACTTATTGTCAGCTTGGTCAAAAATTGCTTTTCTTACGGTTCCTTTACCGACCCCTGATGGACCAGATAGTACGATCAACATTCCACGATTAGCCATTAAATTTGTAAACTCCTCTAAGATAAGTATTAATAAATAGTATGCACTTTTTACGGCTATTATTCAAGCTTTTTATGCGCTGTTATCAGCTTTTAAATTTATAATAAATTAACGCTTGCTTTACCGAACATTTGTTCGTATAATAAGAATACAAACAAACGTTCGGGGAGGAACTTTATTATGCAAAATAAACAACAGACAACAATTCAGACTATTGGCTCAACATTGCAATATTCATATCACAAGATTTTTGATTTGGATGACTTTATTTTAAGGCCTCAAATGCCCCAATTTCAATTAGCACTCTTTACTGAAAAAGTTTTAAAAATGAAAAAAACAATTATTTTACAATTAAATCCAACTGGATTTCAAAAAGAATTCCAAGAACTTCGTGGTACCTTACACCGACGTTCAGGTTCTAATCAATTAATATTTAAAACGCAATATACGAATATCACTTATCTTCTTACTGATAATCAACTCCGTTATATCGCTTTAATCGATTCAATATAAAAATGGTCACTTTCTATAACAACTAGAAAATGACCATTTTTTTATTTACGTTTAATTGTTGTTGGATCAAATTTCCTTTGAATAAGTGCCAAAATTGCATCAGCAATAACGGCCATTAGAGCTGTTGGTAATGCACCAGCTAAAATAATAGCTGCCCCATCAGTTGCGTTTGTTCCTCGGATAATAATATCTCCAAGTCCACCCGCACCAATAAATGAACCAATTGCTGTAATACCAATTGCAACAACTAATGCATTTCTAATCCCAGCCATGATAACTGATAATGATAAAGGTAACTCAATCATATAAAGGATTTGAAGTCTTGTCATCCCCATCCCTTTACCAGAATCAAGAACGCCAGGATCAACATTAACCATTCCTGAATACGTATTTTTTAAAATAGGTAATAGTGAGTAAAGTGCAACAGTTACAATAACTGTATTAACACCTAAACCTAGTCCCAACATAATAATAGATAACATTGCTAATGACGGTACAGTTTGGATAACATTAGCAGCACCTATTGCTACGTCACTTAATCTATGATGTTTTGAGATAAAAATTCCGATTGGAATCCCAATAATTGCAGCAATTATCACACCATATATTGAAATTAAAAAATGTCTTGTAAATTCTTGTAAAACATATAACCCATTATTACTAAAATAAGACATCAATTGATCAAAAGTATTCATATTAATCACCCGCCTTTTCGAAGTAATGATGTTCTTCTAAGAATTGTTTTGCAACTACTGCTGGTTCGTAAAAATCATTATCAACTTTGTAATTTAATGATTGCATTGTTGATAAATTAATTTTGTTTTTAAGTCGATCAATAAGCGGCGTTAATTCAGGATGTTCCTTCAAGATAGAATCATTTGCAACAAGGCTTGCTGAATATGGTGGGAAGAAGTGACGGTCATCCTTCAAAATTTTCAAATCATAACTCTTAATTCGACCATCAGTTGAATAACCGAGAACAACATCCATTTTACCCTTTGCCAAGGCGCTATAAACTAACCCAATCTGCATAGGATAAATATTACCAAATTTAATATTATATTCTTTTTGGAAACCATCGTAACCATCACCTACACGGCTAATCCAGTTGGCATCAACACCGACTGTTAATTTAGATTCAATTCTTCTTAAATCAGATACTGTGTTTAAATGGTACTTTTTAGCTGTCTCTTTTGTAACCATAAATGCATAAGTATCAGCAAAGCCTAAACTATCAAACCATTTCATTTGGAATCTATTTTCGAATCCATCTTTAACTATTTTATTAGCTTTAACGGTATCTTTTTCTACTGGTTTATTTAATACCGCACTTAAGTCAGTTCCTGTATATCTAGCAGATGAAATATCTGCATCACCGTTTTTGAGTGCATTAAAACTTAATGTACCAGAACCCAAATTATTTATCAGTTCTACTTGATTATCTGATTCATGCTCAATCAATTGTTGTAGCATTGATCCAATAATTTGAGATTCCGTCGTTGATTGTGCGACAATTTTAATTGTCGATTCAGAGCCACCTGTTAAACCAGGAAACCCACAACTTGATAGACTCACACCGGCAAACAGAAGGCTTAAGCTAACAAGTATTTTTTTCATCGTAATTTTCATGTTAAAGCCTCCTTAATTTCTTGTTGTTTTTGGTGCTACCTTTTTTTCAACCTGTCCAAGTATAAAATCAACTAGTAAGGCTAATAAGATAACTGGAATTGTACCGCCCAAAATCAATTTTGGTTGATACAAATTTAATCCATTAAAAATCATATCCCCTAAACCACCAGCACCAATATATGAAGCCAATGTTGCCCAAGCAATTACATATGTTGCGGCCAACCGAATTCCAGACATAATAACCTGAGAGGCCATAACTAATTCAACTTGCATAATTGACTGTAGATTAGTCATACCCATCCCTTTAGCAGCATCTTTTAACACTGGGTCCACTTCATTAATACCAATATACGTATTTCTTAATATTGGTAACAACGAATAGATAAATAATGCTACAACAGCTGGTAACTTACCAATCCCAAATAAAGGAATCATCATGGCTAGTAAAGCTAAGGCAGGAATTGTTTGTAACATACTAGCAATCGCAATTACAATATTGGCTGTCTTAGGCAGTCTTGTTAGTAAAATTCCTAAAGGAACAGCTATTGCCACTCCAAAAAATAATGCCATTCCTGAAATTTCAATATGTTCCCATAATTTAGAGACAATCATTGCCCCATATTCTTGTAAAAATGAAGTCATTATTAACCCTCCTTCGTTGAACTTGGGCTAGTTTCATCGGTATCTGTACCTGAGTCTGACGTCATTATTTTAGTTACTTCTTCATGAGAAGCGCTATTTTCATCACCCCAAAGTGCATCATAAACAATATCAACTAAGGTAGCGCGGGTTACAATTCCGACTAATATCCCATCTTTATTAATAACAGGTACATTTTTAAATCCACGTTTTAAAATACGTTCAACAGTATCACGAACTAATGAATCTTCTTTAACATAGAAAATATCTTTGTTCATAATATCGCTAACACTACTTGATGTATTGAAACTATAATCTAAGCTTTCAATATCAATATAACCCTTTAAAATACCAGCATCATCAGTAACTAACAACGTATCAACTCGACGATCATGCATTAAACGAATAGCTGTTACTAATGACTTACCTGGTGTAATTGAAACTGGGTTAGCTAACATAACTTGACCAACAGTTGTAATACTTGGACGAGCTTGGATAAGTCTATCTTGACCAATCAAGTTTTCAACAAATTTATTTGCTGGATTTTTCAAAATATTATCGGGTGTATCTGCTTGAACAATCTTTCCTTCAGACATAACAACAATTCGTGTTGCTAATTTTAAAGCTTCATCCATATCATGAGTAACAAAAACGAAGGTCTTACCTAAACGTTCTTGCAAATCTTTAACTAGATCTTGCAAAGCTTCTCTAGTAATAGGATCAAGCGCACCAAAAGGTTCATCCATCAAGATAATATCTTGATCAGCAGCTAAAGCTCTGACAACTCCGATTCTTTGTTGTTGCCCACCAGAAAGTTCAGATGGATAACGGTCTAAATATGATTCTGGTAGTTCAACTAATTTAATCATTTCTTTAGCGCGTTCATTTCTTTTTTCTTCAGGCCATTTTAATAATTTTGGTACTAATGTTATATTTTCGCGAATAGTCATATGTGGCATTAAACCAATATTTTGAATAACGTATCCGATTTTACGACGTAATTTAACGGGATCCATTTTTGCTATATCTTTACCATTAATCGTGATTGTACCTTCTGTTTGTGTCAACATACGGTTAATCATTCTCATAGTAGTTGTTTTACCTGAACCAGATGTTCCGATGAAACAAATAAATTCACCATCTTGAACTTCCAAATTAAAATTATCTACAGCTTTATTACCTTTATAAATTTTTGATATATTATCAAACTTAAGCATATTAGTACTCTCCTTTTTTATAACTAACCAATCATCTATTCATAGCAATATTTTGGTTTTAATTATTTTTTTGTGCCGTATTTAGTAATTCCTCAGCATGTTTAACAGTTAAAGGTGTAATCTCAGAACCAGCAAGCATTCGAGCAATTTCTTGAATACGATCTTCCTTAGATAACAATTTAATAGATGTTTCTGTACGTTCACCAATCACTTCTTTGGCTATAAAGTAATGGTGCTCACTAATTGCAGCAACCTGTGGCAAATGCGTGATACATAGAACTTGTGATTGTTGGGCAATTTGATTAATTTTTTCAGCAATTGCCTGGGCAACACGCCCACTAACTCCTGTATCAACTTCATCAAATATAATACTTGTGATACCCTGCGTCCTAGAAAAAATTGTCTTTAACGCTAACATCATTCGAGAAAGCTCACCACCAGAAGCAATCTTAGCTAACGGCCCCATTGTTTCCCCAACATTTGTTTGAATATAAAATTCAACTTTATCTTGTCCGGTACTATTTAACTGATTGAGTGAATCAAATTTAACTTCAAAAACGGCTTTGTCCATATACAACTCACTTAACTGTTTATGCACCTCTTTTTGTAGAATGATGGCTGCTTTTTTTCGAATATTAGTTAATTTATCAGCCAATTTATGAGCTTCTTTTCTGGCTAAATTAACTTGATTATCCAAATCATCTGCATTACCTTCAGTTGCTTCCATTTCAACTAGTTCTTCAGATATAAGACTCAAATAGGACAATATTTTTTCAACAGAATCACCATATTTGTGTTTTAATTGTACAATTAATTCGAGTCTATTTTCAATTTCATTTAATCGTTGCTCATCCCATTCCAGGGAGTCTAACTGACGCAATAGGTCACTAGATGCATCCTGCAGCATATAATAGGCTGACGACAACCGTTCTGCTAAATCTTTATATTCACTATCTAAATTATCAATTTTCAGCATGTTAGACATCGCAACACCAACATGGTCAACTGTATTTTCATCATCACCCGATAACGCTTGGTAACTAGCATCCAGCGACTGATTAATAGTTTGAAAATTTTCTAGACGTTCTTTTTCAGCACTTAATATGTCTTCTTCATTTTCAAATAAATCTGCACTTTCAATTTCATCTTTTTGAAAATGTAACATATCTAATCGTTGTGCCCACTCATTTTGATTTGTTTGTCTTTTTATTTGTAACTTATTTAGGTTTTGATAGTATTCAAATGCTTCTTGATAACTATGCTTCAGTGTTTGAATATCATTTTTAATATACTCATCTAACATGCCCAAATGTTTATCCTGTTGCATTAATTCTTGATGTTCATTTTGGCCATGAATATCAACTAACGTTTCACCAATTGATTTTAGTGTACTCGTGTTAACTAACATACCGTTTATGCGGCAAATATTTTTACCAGATCTATGTATTTCACGTTGTAAAATCACAGAGTTATCATCATGCCCAATACCTAATTGGTCCAACTTCGCTAACGTATTTGAGTTTTCAGTTGGCATAAAAAGTCCTTGTAGGACCATTTTTTTTGCATCTTTTCTAATAAATTCTTGGGACCCTCTACCACCTGATAAAAGACCCAAAGCATCAATGATAATGGATTTACCCGCACCAGTTTCACCTGTTAAAACTGTCATATTAGCCATGAAATCGATATTCAAAGAATCAATAATGGCAAAATCTTTTATTGTCAATTCTTGTAACATTTTTTTCACCCCTTTATATAGAAAAAATCTGAAACAAATGTCACAGATTTTCTTTCTATCTATTCAGTTACAATCTCATTTAAAATTTTGCTTAACTTTAATGCATCTTTGTTCGAGTGACAGATAATTAGAGCTGATCCATCTCCACCTAAAGTACCAAAAACAAATGAATAATTCATTTGTTCAATTAAAGATACGATTGCTGGACCACTTCCTGGTGTCACCTTAACGAGACACATTTCATTTTGAACATCAGTTGATACAAAAGCATCTCTTAAGGTTTTAGTTAATTTTTTTTCTGTATTCAGTTTTTTTTGAACAGGTAAATTGTAGCTGTAACTCCCATCAGAAGATGGCACTTTAATTAATTGCATTTCTTTAATATCCCTAGAAATAGTTGCTTGTGTGACCGTAATCCCTTGTTTTTTAAGCAAACTCACAAAATCTTCCTGTTTATCAATATTATTGTTCTTTAATAATTCTCGAACATAACGTTGCCGTTCTTGCTTTTTCATTAAAGTCCCCCTCGTCCGATAACCTCTACCACCCATACAGTTAGTATAACGTAATTTCAATTATTATTAAAGAACTTCACTTTAAATCCTTATTTAACGGCATTCAGGTTGTCGTATGCAGCAGTTAATACGCCACCGATACTAACCTTATCCGAAATCTCGCCAATTTCATTTATCGCAGACTTTAAATGAATTAAAAATTCAATATTACCTTCGCCACCCTTAATTGGTGAGTAGCTTAAATCCGCAACATTAAATCCAGTGGAAATAGAAAATTGAACAATGTCTTCGAGCACTTGACGATGAATCTTTTCATCTCGTACAATACCATGTTTTCCAACATTTTCTTTTCCTGCTTCAAATTGGGGTTTTATTAATGCCACAACATCCCCATTTTCAGTAATAATTTTCTTTAAGGCAGGTAAAATAAGATGTAATGAAATAAACGATACATCTATTGTTGCAAAATTGGGTTGTCCAAATTCAAAATCTTCTTTTTTACTATATCTGAAGTTAGTATTTTCCATCACAACAACTCTTGGATCTTGTCGTAATTTCCAAACTAATTGATTGGTACCAACATCTAACGCATAACTCAATTTTGCGCCATTTTGCAAGGCAACATCGGTAAAGCCACCGGTTGATGATCCAATGTCTAAGACCGTTTTGTCTTGAACGGTTGCATCAAATACTTTAAGGGCTTTTTCTAATTTAAGTCCACCGCGGCTCACATAAGGTAATTTTTTACCTTTAAAATGAAGTACAGTTTCTTCAGAAATTTTAACACCTGGTTTATCCAATCGTTCTTCATTCTCACCCAGAATTTCACCAGCCATAACTGCACGTTTGGCCTGTTCACGAGTTTCAAATAACCCTTGTTTAACTAATAAAACATCAATGCGCTCTTTTTTCATAGTGACTCCTAATTTTTTAATTTAAAGTAATGTAACAATTCTTCCAAATACTCTGTCTCCAACCCTGTTTGCTTAAGCGTTTGAATAGCATCTTTAGCTTGATTGGTTACCTCTTCGAGCATCCTATAAGCTTGATCAATTCCCATTAGTCCAGGATACGTATTTTTATTTTCTTGATTGTCTTTATGAACAGCCTTGCCCATCTCTTCAGATGTCCCAACGACATCCATAATATCATCATAGATTTGAAAAGCTAACCCAAAATGACGTCCATATGCCATAAGCGCTACGTGCTGTTGGTCAGTCGCTTTTCCAAGTATACTACCTGCGTACATTGAAAATTCAATCAAATCACCCGTTTTACGCTTATGCACCTGTTTCAACTGCGCTAATGATAACTCTTTTTGTTCACCTTCAATATCGGCAACTTGACCGCCAACCATTCCCTCTGGGCCAGCTAACCTAGCTAGTTGACCCATTAGTAATACTTTTTGTGAATCAGGTAATTCTGCGTTACTGATCCATTCAAAGGCTAATGTATTTAGTGCATCACCAGCTAAAATTGCCATGCTTTCACCAAAAATAATATGGTTTGTTGGTTTACCACGTCTTAAATTATCATCATCCATCGCAGGCAAATCATCATGAATTAATGAATAAGTATGAATTAATTCTAATGCACCAGCAACAGAATAAACTGACTTATCAAGTTTACGATTAAGCATTTGACATATAACAAAAATGATTAGTGGTCTAATACGTTTACCACCCGCTTCAACTGAATAAGTCATCGATTCTTTTAACTTTTTTTCAGTGTCTAAAGACTGTAATTGATTCAACATAATTTGATTAAATTCTGGTAATACGTTATCAGAAAATTTAGTTAAGTTACTCATTTTCTAAGCCTTGTTCGAATGGCACTTCTTCACCAGAATCATTCATGACACTGGTTAATGTTTTTTCAGCATTTTCCAATGTTTTTTGCAATTTTGAGCTCAACTTAACACCGTTTTGAAATTGGGTTAATGCTTTTTCTAAAGGAACATCACCTTGTTCTAGCTCTGTTACAATTTTTTCAAGTTCTACTAAGTTATCTTCAAATGTCGCTTTTTTTTCTGCCATTTTTTATTCTCCTTTTTCAACTTTTTCAATTTTCGCATATGCTTTACCATCTGTAAGGTGTAACACGACGTTATCATCTATATTCACTGAATTAATACTTTTAATAATTTTATCTTCCATAGATACGTAACTGTATCCTCGTCCCATAATCTTCAATGGACTTAATAAATCAAGCGCATTTATTTTTTCGCCAACCTGTTGTTTCTTCATTTCAAGTAAGTAGGTCATTAATTGATATAACTGCTTATTTTGTTGTTGCACTTGATCTTGCAGTTGACTAACCAATTGTTGCGGATTTTGATAGCGCAACTGACCACTAGCTTGTTCAAATTGTTGTTTCTTAATTGTGATAATTTGTTTTGTTACTTGCATTAAGCGTTGTGCTAAATTGTCTAAGTTTTGAAGGTAACCCTCATATAACCGATTAGGTTGTTGAAAAACATATGATTGTTGAATCTTATCTAATTGTTGTCTTCTTAAACTTAAAATATTTTGCGTTACTTGTAATAATCTCAATTTTAATTGATTAATCTTAATTAATTCATCGGCGTAAACAGGGACAGCTAATTCTGCTGCTGCTGTTGGCGTTGCTGCCCGAACATCGGCTACTAAATCAGCGATAGTTGTGTCCGTCTCATGTCCAACTGAAGAAATAATTGGAATCTGGCTAGCAAATATTTCTCTTGCGACAGATTCTTCATTAAATGGCCATAAATCTTCAATTGAGCCACCGCCTCGGCCAATAATAATCGTGTCAAAATGGCTTAATTCGTTAATTTGTTTTAAACGCTTAACTAAATCATTAGCTGCTTTGTCGCCCTGTACAATCGCAGGAAATAAAACTAATTGAGCAATCGGGTAACGTCTTTTAACGGTCGTCATAATATCTTTGATGACAGCGCCTGAAGGACTTGTAATCACAGCAATTCGTTTAGGATATTTAACCAATGCCTGTTTTGGTGCTGAAAATAATCCCTCAGCTTGTAGCTTATTTTTTAACTGCTCATAGGCCTGATATAATGCCCCAACACCATCAGGTTCCATTCGCTCAATATATATTTGATAGTTACCTGTCGCTTCATATAAAGATATACGGCCCATAACTAAAACTTTCATACCATCTTCTGGTTTAAATTTTATTTTATCAAAGGCTGAACGGAACATAATTGCGCTAATTTTAGCATGGTCATCTTTTAAACTAAAATATTGATGCGCATTAGGTCGAGGTCTTAAATTTGAAATTTCGCCAGTTAAATAAACAGTCCCAAGATAAGGATCAGCATCAAATTTTTTCTTCAAATATGTTGTTAATGATGTGACTGATAAATAATTATCTTTATTCAATGCCAACACTCCGTTTTGTTAATTCAATTGTTTGTTCCATCAACATTGCAATCGTCATAGGTCCAACCCCTTTTGGTACTGGTGTCAGATATCCTGCAACTTCTGCAACTTCCTTATCGACATCTCCCGCTAGCTTACCACTATCTAAGCGGTTCATCCCGACATCGATGACTACAGCACTTTGTTTCACATCGGCTTTTTTAATAAAGTTTGCTTGACCAATTGCAACAACTAAAATATCAGCCTGTTTAGTTATCTCTGCTAAATTTTTCGTATGACTATGCGTTATCGTTACTGTCGCATTAGCGTTTAAAAGTAACGCTGCCATTGGTTTACCCACAATATTACTGCGGCCGACCACAACTGCATTTTTACCGTCTAAATCAATATTGTATGCGTTAAACATTCTCATAATTCCCAGTGGTGTACATGGAATTGCTAGTGGATCATTCATGGCTAATCGTCCAATATTTATCGGATGAAATCCATCAACATCTTTTTCTGGTTTAATAGCTTCGGTTATCTTTTTTTCATTAATTTGGTTTGGTAAAGGTAACTGTACTAATATGCCATTAATATCTGAATTATCATTATATTCATTAATGAGATTTAGCAACTCTTTTTCTGATGTCGTATCAGGTAATTTTTTAACAATCGATTTTATCCCAATAGATTCAGCAATTCGATGCTTATTCTTAACATATATTTTACTTGCCGGATTTTCCCCAACTACAATGACAGCTAATGCAGGAAAGACATTTTTTTTCTTTAAATCCTCTATCTCAGATTTTAAATTATCCGTCGTTATTTGTGCCAATTTCTTACCATCAATTAATTTAGCCATAATTTAGCACCTCTATTCCATTTTTACTTCTTACATTTTATCATATTTAAGGTATTCATTTCTAAAAAAAAAGTGTCGCAAAAAATGCAACACTTCTCAATCATTATTATTCATTTGTTTTTTCAATATCAACGGGCATTTTTTCAACAACTGGATCTAACACACCATTCACAAATTTTCTTGATTCATCATCACTAAATTCTTTAGCAATTTCTAAAGCTTCATTCAATGCTACCTTAGCAGGAACATCATCTACGTATTTCATTTCGTAAATAGCTAATCTCAAAATAATTAAATCCGTATTGTTCAGGCGTGATAGTTTCCAGCGTGATGTTAGATTTTCTTCAATAACAGAATCTATCTCAGCTTGTTTATCACTAACACCTGAAACTAATGCTTCTAAATAAGGTGGAATTACAGCTGACTCTTCATCAGGAACTTCTAACAATTCACGATAAATAGCCTCTCTATCACCATCTGGGTTAGAATTTAACGCAAATAATGCTTGAAATGCTTTTTCGCGAATCGTATGTCTAGTTACTATTACACTCACTAATTTTCACCATCTTTTTCTGAAAATAAATCGTCAGTATCTATCTTATCGGCTTCCTTTTCAGGAATAACCCCTTCAACATGAACATTTACTTCAATAATTTCTAAACCTGTCATAAATAGCAATTGTTGTTTAATCTTTTCTTGCATCACTAATGCGACCTTAGGAACAGATACACCGTAATCAAGGTAAACAAAAACATCAATATTCAACTGGTCATCTGTTAAATCAAGTTTAACACCCTTACCAAGTGACTTTTTACGGCCAAATAATTCAGTTAAATTTTTAGCAATTGTCCCACGCATTGAGTAAACACCATCAATTTGGTTAGCAGCAATTCCAACAATAATTTCAATAACTTCAGGTGCAATCTTAATGTCACCCAAAGAAGGTTCAGTACTTTTTAAAACAATATTTGTTTCTTCAGCCATAAGTTTAACCTCCGTCGATTTATTGTGCTCTGGAAATATATGTGCCATCTTGTGTATTAATAATTAACATTTCGTCTTCATTAACGAAGAATGGCACTTGTACAACTAATCCTGTTTCAAGAACAGCAGGTTTAGTTCCACCAGATTGTGTATTACCTTTAATACCCGCTTCAGTTGAAGCTACTTTTAATTCAACTGTATTAGGAACGTCAACACCAAGTGTTTCAGTACCAAACATAATAACATTAACAATTAAGTTTTCTTTCAAATAATTTAATTGTTCATGCACGCGTTCTTCTGGTAATTCTAATTGTTCATATGTATCCATATCCATAAATACATAGTTGTTACCATCAGCATAAAGATATTGCATTTTTTTATTATCAATTTGTGCTTTTTGAACTTTTTCACCAGCACGGAATGTTTTTTCTTGAGCAGCACCTGTACGGAGATTCTTTAGTTTTGATCGAACAAAAGCAGAACCTTTACCCGGTTTAACATGTTGAAATTCAACAACACGCCATAAATCACCATCAACTTCGATTGTAACACCATTTTTAAATTCATTAACGGACATCATAATATAATATTCCTCCTACTATCTCGTGTATCTCATAGTTCTAATAATAGCAATAATGGACATATAAAAGCAAGTTAAAGTCTATATTATCATTAATTTTTTAGAAGAATTCGTTAACATTTGATAGCCATTCTCAGTCACTAAAATATCATCCTCAATTCGAACGCCACCAAGATTTGGTACATAAATCCCTGGTTCAATTGTAATGACGTCGCCTGCTTGCAAAACACTGTTTGAATCATCCAATTTAATATTAGGTAATTCATGAATTGATAGGCCAATTCCATGCCCAATCCCATGATTAAAATATTTACCATATCCTGCATCGGCGATTGTTTCATTAGCAACTCTAGCTAATTCACTTAATTTTATTCCCGGTTTAATTAATGAAATCACTCGTTCTTGTGTCATTAAAACAGACTCGTAAATATGTTTTAATTCATCAGATATCGATCCCACTGCGATGGTCCTTGTGACATCAAATGTATAGTTCTCGTAATAATAGCCAAAATCTATCGTAATCAAATCCTGATTTTGAATTTTTCGGTTGAAAACCGTTGCATGTGGCCATGTTGAATGAATGCCGCTTGCTACAATTGTTTCAAAAGATTCACTCATAGCACCTAAATTTTTGATATAACTATCTAGCCGATTAGCAATTTCAATTTCTGTTTGACCAACTTCAATCGTCGACACAATATAATTGAAAGCTTCGTCAGCTAATTTTCCTGCCTTTATTAATTTTACCTGCTCATCCTTATCTTTAACACGTCGTAATTCGTCAGCAATATTAGTGAATGGCACCAAATCACTAACAAGGATTTCATCTAATTGATCATACTCTAAAAATGATATTGATGATTCAAATCCCATAACTGTTAATCCTTTTTCACTAATTATGTCAGATACAGCACCCAGATAATCACGCGTAAATTTTATTTCTAATTTTTTATCATGATTTTCTAGTGCCAATTCAAATCTTAGGTCAGTGATTAAAAATTGTTGTGTATCAGTAATTAACAATACACCATCACCTTCAAAACCACTTAAATAAAATATGTTTGTCGTATCCGTCACTAAAAATGCATCAATCGAGAGTTTCTCAAAAGTTGATTGTAATTGTTTAATTCTATCAAAATTCATTTAAACACTCCTTTTATGTACAAAAAAAGGAAATCTCTATCATAAAATGAAGAGGTTTCCTTTAAATTATTATTATTCAGCTACAGGGTATACAGAGACTTGTTTCTTATCGCGGCCTTTACGTTCAAAACGAACGATACCATCGACTTTAGCAAACAAAGTATCATCTCCACCTTTACCAACGTTAACACCAGGATAAATACGTGTTCCACGTTGACGATAAAGAATTGAACCACCTGTTACTTCTTGTCCGTCAGCTCTTTTTGAGCCTAAACGTCTACCGACAGAATCACGGCCATTAGAAGTAGAACCCCCACCTTTTTTATGTGAGAAAAATTGTAAATTCATTAACATAATCAATGCACCTCCTTGTTATAGTCTTATTATTTAAGTGTTAATTTAATGTAATCTTGATAGTTTTGCTCAATTGACTGTAGTCCTAAAACTAAACTTTCTAAAAATAATTGTCCTGTAGCATCGTTTAACTCAGACTCTGATAGTTTAACTTTCATTAATCCACCATTATCTTCATCCATCTCAACATCAGGATTAAGTTTAGCAAGTTCGGTCAAACTATTAACTGTATTGATAGTCAATACCGAAACCGCAGCACACACAATATCTTGACCATATTCACCAGAATCAGCATGCCCTGTTATTTCAAACGCATCGATGATTTTGGCATCTCTCCGAGAAATAACTGCACGTATCATACTAGTATCCTACTTTCAAAATTATGCGTTAATAGCATCGATAACAACCTTAGTATATGGTTGACGATGACCTTGTTTTGTATGAGAATGTTTCTTAGGTTTGTATTTGAAAGTAACAACTTTCTTTTCACGGCCTTGTTTTTCAACAGTACCAGTTACTGTAGCACCTTTAACAAAAGGAGCACCAATAACGGTTTTTTCGCCACCAACTAAAACAATTTCATCAAATGTAACTTTTTCACCAGCTTCTGCTGATAATTTTTCAATGTAAATAGCTTCTCCGGCTTCAACTTTAAGTTGTTTGCCACCTGTTTTAATAATTGCGTACATGTGTATTACACCTCCTTATAGATTACTTAGACTCGCCGTAATTTAGTGATCAGATTTAGATAACCTGACGCTTAAAAACTTAAAACGTGCGGTTGCAGTTGTGGTGTTCACAAATACAACGTTATTATAATATCAAATGTAACTTCTTAAGTCAACGTTATCCATCATTTTCAACAAAAAAGTTTGTTAGATTAACGCCATTACTTGTATCAACGCCAGTAATTTCTTTTAAAACCTTAGCAACGTAGTGCGGTGTGTAGATCATATCGTCCCGTAACCAACGTTTAATGAATCCTAGGTGCGCTGATGCAACATAGGATACTTGTAACTCGTTTGGTATCTTAGATACTTCAAAATCGCCTGCTAACTGTTCTCTAAAGTTATTTAAGTAGATAACTAGTCTATCATATACTTTATCAGAAAAAGCGACATCTTCTTGACTATTTAAAAGTACGCCAAACATCATTGATTCATCTTGTAAATAGTTAAATACTCGATTTAAACAACATACTTCAACTGGTTTCGAATAAACATACGCTTTATCTGGTGATTGTTTTGACATAATCATAATGTAATCAAAAAAGTCATCTAAAATTTCATCCATTGCCCTATTAATAAAATCTTGTTTGTCATGATAATGCAGATAGAATGTTCCTCGAGTAACATTTGCTTCCTGAGTAATCTTTTGAACGCTAATATTTTCAACTTTGTAATGTTTCATGAGTACAACTAATGATTTTTTTAAATTTTGTCTTGTTCTCTTTACCCGTGGATCATTAGAATCAACCATTTTTCAACCTCTTTATTCATAATTAAATAGTCTTTATCTCCATTTATGTCTATTACTTTCTTATTATAGAACATTTTATCAAAACTTTCATTCATGTTTTTGATAATTTATAAGAGTTCTACCAATTTCCATTGACAAGTACCAGTATTTTATCATATACTATTAAATGTTGTTATGACTCGGTAGCTCAGCTGGATAGAGCATCCGCCTTCTAAGCGGACGGTCGTGAGTTCGAATCTCACCCGAGTCATAGATATCCATTCTAGACCGATTTTAAAAAACAGGAATGTCTTTAAACGGGCGTTCCTATTTTTTTATTTAGGTGGAAACGGACTAGAAAGAATAGAATGCTTAAAACATTTATTGCATTTTTGTTGCATGAATATTTTTATCAATAAATCTGTAAATCTACTAAAGTATTAAAATATCAGGCAATAAGAAAGCATTTTCTGTCGGTAAGGCTGTTGGCGACGCTTTATATTGTATTACTGGAAAACACGGTAAAAATATCAAGCCAATTACTTAAGCTTTAGTAAATTATTTGAAATAAAACTATTAAAAAATCCCCTAACCTGTTGGTAGCAAGTTAGAGGCGGAAATATATTAACAAATAATTTTATCATATTTCTAGGAGTAGAGATATAGATTTCGGAGGATTTTAATGTCAAAAAAAGTTACAGGTCAAGATGGTAAAACGTGCACAGTTAGTAAACCCTTTTACAAACGGGTTTGGTTTTGGATAATTGTGGTTATTATTTTCATAGCAATTATGGCTTCTTCTAATGGGGATAAGAAGCCGGATACAAGCGATAGCACTGCACAACAATCATCAAGTAAAGTTTCATCTAAGAAAAAAGATAATACTCCTGTTGAGTATATTTCTGCATTAACAAAAGCTAAATCATATTCAAGTACAATGAATATGTCAAAAGCAGGCGTATATAATCAACTTACTTCTGATTACGGTGAAAAGTTTTCAGCAAAAGCTGCACAATATGCAATAGATCACGTTAAAGCTGATTGGAATGCAAACGCCCTAGCTAAAGCGAAATCGTATCAAAAAGATATGTCTATGTCACCCGAAAAAATTCGCGAACAACTTACTTCAAGTAGTGGTGAAAAATTCACAGCTTCAGAAGCAGATTACGCTATTGCTAATTTAGATAAATAATTTATTCTATAGTTTTCAGCGAGCATATAGGGGTAACTCCTCTACTGCTCGCCTATCATCTACGTGCATAGGACTCACGTTAAAAGCTGCTAAGGGAGAATATTTACAAATGTCAGAGAAAAAAGTTTTGGGTATATTAGCTATTGTTTTCGGGGGAATTGCTTTAGCTTTTTCATGGGTTCCAATTATTAACAACATGTCAGCATTTTTAGGATTAGTTGGTGCTCTTTTAGGTGTTATTGGTCTTTTCGTTAATAGAAAAAATAAAAAGACACTTGCAATTATAGGTACAGTTTTAAGCATTGTTTCAATCATTATTGTTTTAATGACTCAATCTGCATATAGTAATGCCTTAGATAAAATAGATCCATCTGTGAGTTCTTCAGATAGTAATTCTGAAAAAAAATCAAAATCATTAACTATAGATTACAATGACTATTCGTTTTCTAAAAGTAAAGACTATTCTATAGATGTTTCTGATAATAACTGGGCTAACACAAAAGTAAAGGTCGATAAGGTGACTGTTTATAAGTTAGCTAAAAATTACACATACAAATCAACAAATGATGGCACATTCAATATTGAAGGATTTGTTAAACTACATTTTTCAATAGCTCCTGGGAGAGATATTGCTGCCTACCCAACTCAAGGTACTGCGATATTCGATAATGGTGAGCAACATGAAGCAGACTCTTCCGAAACTTGGGACGGAGATATTTCTAAAAGCGCTGTAAAAGATGGATCAGTTGTTATACCTGTTAAATCATTAAAAGATGTTACTTCATTAACAAACATTAGATTTAAATTTGACGCAAATTATGATACTGATGACTACGATGATAGTAACTCTACTCACCATTATGATCTTAATTTAAAACTATAAATATTCTTAACGAGTGTATAGATATTTTAAGTGGGTGCAATTCCCACTACTCGTTTTGCAACAAAAATATATCTTTGGAGGAGTTACATTAACATGGGAATTTTAGGCGACAAAACTGAAAAAATAAACTTATTTCCACAATCACCAAACGAGAAAATTTTTTATTTTAAAAATCAAAAAACAACAGTGAGAATTGATGATCATTTCATTAGAATTTCACGAGGTGGTAGTTTTTCAAATTTAATTCTTCAAGGATTAGATGGTGAAAAAACAATTTTGCTAAGTGAATTAACAGCATATCAACTTAAAAGTCCTGGTATGACAGTAGGATATTTCCAATTTATTTACCCCGGTTCACAAGATACTAAAAAAGGTGCTTTTGAGGCTGTTAAAGATGAAAATACTGTCACTTTTTTAAACAAAGATTTAGGACAAGCCCTTGCACTAAAAAAATATATTGAAGAAATAATGATTATGAAAAGTATATCAAATACTAAGTAACTCCCCTAACCTATTTCTAAAATATGTTGATATGCCTGATGGTATTCATGGATTAATTATTGGAGACTGCATTTTACTTGATTGTGCATTATCAAGTGAAGAAAAGTTACAGTGGTTATATGAAGAACTTGGCCACTATGAAACAACTGTTGGTAATATAACGCCTACTGATTCAATCAGTAATAGAAAACAGGAACGAAAAGCTAGAGTTTGGGGAATGAAAAAGCATATCCCGGAGGTTGCACTTCAAACATTTACTAAAAAAAATGTTGATGATTTTGAGGTTGCTGATGATTTAGGTGTTAACGTTGATTATTTACGTGAGGTTGGAGAAACTTACGGATTTAATTTAAAGAAGAATTAATTACTATAAAGAATATATAAATTTTGGAGGACTTTTTATGAAATTATTATGGAACACTTATTGGAAAATGATACTTGGTATTTTTGTTGTTTTAATGGTTATATCATTCGTTTTTGCAATAGCGTTATATGTAGTATTTATCGTGGCTTTAGTTTTCGCTATACGATACGTCGTTGATTATAGGAAGATTGATAGGAAAGATGTAACAAAAGTGCCTGCACCTTTTTATAAAAAATGGTGGTTTTATGCCTTGATCATATCATTCTTATTTATCTTAATATCAGCAGCTTCAAGTAATTCAAACAATTCTACAAGCCCATCATCTAAATTAGAGTCAAAAGATTTAAAATTATCCTTCGATTCTAAAAAAATTAAAACAAATGATAAAGGCGTCGCAACTATAACTGGTACTACCGAAAAAGGCGCTTCTGTTGTAGCTGGTGTTGTTCATTCAGATACTGCTGATGACGCTGGGGCTTTTTCCCTAACTTATCCTTTAACTTCAGCGAGCGAAAAGACAATTAACGTTACAGCAACAAGTAAAGATGGTACTTCAAAAGTATTAAAAGTGACCATCATCCCTAGTAAAAGTTTTTCTAACGCTGAACATTTAAAATCAGAAAGTGAAAACAAAGTATCATCCGAAGAGTCTCCTAAAAATAGCTCTCTCATTAAAGTTAATAAATATCTAAATAATTCATTAAAAGAAGATAAGAAATTTGCTGAATCGAATGAATCCTATGGTTATACTCGCTATATTCATAGTATCCAATTTAAAAATTCTTCTTTCGATGATTTGCAAGTTACAGTCTTCAAAGACTACCTAGAATTATCTAAATCAAAAAGAAAAGAAGTTATGAATACCGTCAAAGGCTCAGCTATAGCAGCAGCTATGCTCTCCGACGTTAATCAAAAGGCAATTGATAAAATGAATAGTGACGGTCTAGCAGTCAGTCTTAAATTCTATTAATTATAAAAAAAGCCCCTAACCTGTTGGTAGCAAGTCAGAGGCAGAAATATATTAACAAATAAATTTTATCATATTTCTAGGAGTAGAGATATAGATTTCGGAGGAATTGTCCTATGAACAGCAATAATTTAAGAAATCAGTTAACTAATGAAGAACTACTTTTAGTCAACTCAGAAGTTTCAACAAATAAGAAGAATGTGGTATTGGCATGGCTTTTATGGTGGTTCCTTGGATGTGTTGGTGGACACCGCTATTACTTTGGTAGAACCGGTAGCGCAATTGCAATGACATTAATTGTGGTACTAACATTTGGTATCGGAATTATTGTTACAGGTATCTGGATGCTAGTTGATGCATTTTCAATTAACAGTTGGTTGAAGGCGGACCAGGAAAAAATCGAGAATGAAGCTATTCAAGAAATTATTATGCGTAAAGATGATAACAATAAATCCAATGCTACCCCACCTACTGACGTAAGTGATTCTATCAAAAAATACAAAGCATTACTTGATGACGGTGCGATTTCTGAAGAAGAATTTAATGATAAAAAGAAAGAATTATTAGATTTATAAAAATACTTCTATCAGATTTTATTATAAAAAATTCAGCGAGTGTATAGGTATTTCAAGTGGTTACAATTCCTACAGCTCATGTTGTACCAAAAAAATTGGAGGAATTATATTTTGAAAAAGATTATTAGTATATTGGGTATTTTAGGCGTTTCAATGTTGCTGTTATCTGCATGTGGAAATGAAAACGACCCTACCTTAACCGGCTCTGAAGAAACTAGCCAAAGTGACACTGACAGCTCAGATACTGACAGCTCAGACACTGACAGTTCAGATACTGATAACACTACAGATGTCTCTACTGAGGATAAAAACGCCCTAAACCAAGCGGACTCTTATGCTAACGACATGAATATGTCAAAAGCAAAATTATATGATCAATTAACTTCTCAATATGGTGGTAAATTTTCAGCAAAATCTGCGCAGTATGCAATAGATAATATCGATGCTGATTGGAATGCTAATGCGTTAGCAAAAGCAAAGTCTTATCAAGATGATATGTCTATGTCGCCTGAACGTATTCGTGAACAACTTACTTCCAATGCTGGCGAAAAATTCACATCTGCTGAAGCAGATTACGCTGTTGCTAATTTAGATAAATAATCCATTATGTAATTAAATTATTCAAGCGAGTGTATAGATACATTTAGCAGGTGCAACTCCTGCTGCTCGTTTTCGTTCATCTACGTGCACAAGAATCACGTTAAAAGCTAAAAAGGAGAATATTATCATGAAAGTTTTTAATGTTAGTTTAGTCGTTAAAGAAAATTGTATTACAGAATATGAACAATTTATTGAACCTCTAGTGACGCAATCTAAAAAAGAATCTGGTAATATTTCATACAATCATTTTAAACAATTAGGTGCCAACAATCGTTATGCAATAATTGAACATTGGCAAGACCAGGACGCGGTTGAATTCCACAATGAAACAACTTACTTTAAAGAATTTTTAGCAGGTATCAATCAATTTGTAACTGAAGAATTACAAGTTATTGTAATGGACGCCTAGCTACCCTTTCGACCACCAGGTAAGCTGGCTATGAGTGCAAGACTTATTGATCGTGTTGCTAAAATACTAATAATTAGTCAGGAGTAATTTATGACATTCTTAGAAACTATCAAAAAAAATAATCAATATCCTATAATATTTATTGGTTCTGGACTCACCCAACGCTATTATAAAAATACATATATGAAGTGAACCCACAGAAAATCGTTTAAAACAGCTAGAAACTGAGAATCTTGAACTACGTATTAAAAACGAAGCAACAAACAAAGAAATTGCCCAAGTAATTTGCCAACTCGAGGCCGAATTTAAATTAGTCGATCTTTTACGCGTATTACCAATTGCACCAGCAACATTCTTTTATTGGCGACGTCAATTCAAGAATCCAGATAAAGATAAATCACTTAGAAAATTAATTACGACGATATGGCAAGCTGACCATCATATGGGCAGTGCTCGAATTACAAAAGCTTTGTTGGATGACTATGACCTTAAGGTCAATCACAAATGTGTTTATCGAATAATGAAACAACTAAACATTCAAGGTGAAGGATATAGGAAGAAAAAACGTCGGTATGATTCTTCTAAAGGTCCCAAAGGTAATCGCGTTAAGAATAGATTAAATAGACGATTCAAAACTGATTGACCCTATCAAAAAATGGTTTCCGACGTTACTGAGTTTCGGATTCCTAAAACAAATGAAAAAGTATATGTCGAACCTATCATGGACCTATACAACAATGAAATACTAACTTACAGCATTACAAGTGACAGCCCCAATCTTGAATTTGCTTTAAAACCATTAGAGATGTTACTTGAAATATTGCCTAAAACAACCTATAAATAATTCCTACACACTGATCAAGGTTGGCAATATCGTCATAATGCATGGCAATTTAAACAAGCTCACATAACACCTGTATGTCTCGTCGAGCCACTTGCCTAGATAACGCTTGTATTGAAAGCTTCTTCAATAAATTAAAGGTTGAATTAGATAATTTACGACAATACAAAACGGATTCAAATGAAACTAGGCGGCACATCGCCGGTAAAATACCGACAACATGCCGCCTAGAAAAGACAACTAAATATTTACTTTAACTTTTGGGGTATACCTCATGAGTGTTATCACTTTGTGGCAATACCCCTTCGTATGTTCTCATTATAAAGAAAACACGGTTCTTTATAATGTCTAAAATCACTAAATCCGTAGACATCACGTTTAATATTTTTCAATTTATTGTTAGTTCCTTCAAGTGGGCGATTAGAATAAGGCCGTTAAGAACGTTTTTTCTTTTAAGATAACTTTTACTAGTTCTTTTAACATAGAATATAAAATTAAACCTTAGTTCTCATACAAATAGAAAGTAAATTAATATATCCTCATCAAGTTAAACAATTTTAATTATATTAAAATATTTTTCCTACTCCCAGTTGTTATAATTTGTAGAATAACTGATAATTAGTTATTATAAAGAGGCATAAAAAGTTTGGAGGAATTAGAATGAAATTATTAAATGATCGCACTCTAGAAAAAATCGGGAAGTTTGCAAGTATTTTATCTATCTTAATGTATGTCTCATACATCCCGCAAATCATTTCCAACCTTAATGGTAGCCAGGGTAATCCTGTTCAGCCATTGGTTGCCTGTATTAATTGCATATTTTGGACTGTCTATGGCGTATGTGGTAAAAATAAAGACTGGCCCATATTCTTTGCAAACGTACCGGGTATCTTTCTAGGCGCCATCGCTTTCTTCACTGCCTTATAAAATATCATATAAATAAAAAAAATATAATAATAATACTTACGTGCAGATAGGGAATCACGTTAAAAGCTCCATACGGGGGAATTCTTCATGAAACTAAAAATTAACACTGCAGCAGGTACTTTCGATATTATAAATACTATATTAGTAGCCTTTTCTTGGCTTATAGTTATATTAACTGGTATCAATAAATCTACTGTAACATCACACGCTGTCTCTGGAACATCAACCTTAACTAGCGGTACAGCTATTTTCTTTTATATTATGCTAGGAATTGGCCTTATTCTTCACATTGTTGCACTTGTTCAATCAAGAAAAGCTGATATCTCTATTACTGGCCATGTTCTTGGTATTATTGGTTGCGGTTTATTTCTTTTATCAATGGTTTTTGCCCTTCCTACATTTATTTTATTAATCATTGCAGCAGTTTTCACACTCAAACAAGCTCCTGCTAAGCACTAATAAACAAAATTTAACATAAATTTCTAACGAGCGTATAGATACTTTTAGTAGGTGCGATTCCTACTGCTCGCTTTGCACCATAAAAATATTGGGGGATTTAAAATGAAAAAATTTATTAGCTTACTAGGGGTTCTAAGCGTATCAATGCTACTATTGTCTGCTTGCGAATATAGTTATAATTCTGATTCCAGTTCTGACAAAAATAGCTCTTCTTCTCAACAGTCGTCTGCATCATCCAACAAAAAGGCCTCATCTTCTAAGGCCAAAGATTCTTCTAAAGAATCTTCATCATCTGCTAAGAAGACATCTTCTTCTGAAAGCTTTGATATTAATGATAGTACTTCGTCTGCTAAAGACGTTCATATTCATGAATCTGAAGATGGTGCTGATTTTAATTTTGACACTGGTTCTTGATCATTTACTTAAGTTAATTGTAAAAGAGATTAGTCTCATTCAAGTAAAAACTGTTATTCAGCTATTAACACACAAAGAGCCTTCAATATTGGAAAAAAATCCAATATTGAAGGCTTTTTTGTGATTAAAATTTAAAATACAAGTTATTAAAGATTCCTTATTTACGACGCTCAGTTATAAATTAATTACTAATAATATCAAGCTCTTAAAATTCACCAACCTGCTTAAATTTTTGTCCAATATTATTGGTTAGCTCCAATTTAAGACTGTTTTAATTAATAATTATTTTCTTGTCTTTCAATATTTTCCATATTTTTTTTAACAAATTCATTTTCAATATCATTCCAAGACAATTTTAAATCAACTAACCCGAATTTAATAAAAAGATGCCAAGCATGTTTAAAATCTTCTAATTTATGACTAAATAAACTTTTAGAAATCATTAATTTTAATGATAAAAAGACTTTATTCAATGACATTGTCATAGGCTTCTTTGCAAAACCATCCATCTCTTCATCACTAATTAATAATAAATAAGTCCATTTATTTTGATTAGCAATATTAAAGAAGAAACTCATTGCATCAACATATTCTGAGAGTACTGTCTCTTCATGCGTTTTGCCTTTTTCCATTTTTTGTCCACGATTTTCTTTCCAAACTTTAAACCATTCAACCGTATTGGCTAATTCTGATAATTCAACATCCAAGCTCACATAGGCATTAAACAATCTTTCTTCAGGACTCCACCTGATTTTCTTATCTTGAATAACATCCCGATCAAAGCTTCGTTCCATTTGGATCATATCTGTTAAGTTCACTAAATTTTCCTCCAAAAAAATCTGCCCACTAGTAACTAACGGACAGACTTGTTTTTATTATTTAAAAATCAAGGGATCTGATTTAATACTTAATTCATTTATATTATTCAAGTACCAATTTCTAATGAAAGGTTCATTCAACAAAATATCAAACCATGAAATTTCTTGGGCAGCATCCATAACAGTAATAACCCATTTTTCATTATCACTTTCACCCATTTGTTGTTGATCATAAATTGTTATTTCAGATTTAGCTAATTTTAAAACAGCACTATTATTTGCGCCCGCCTCAACCATTAACTCATTTTCTGAAGCAAGTACGAATAATTCATCGATAACACTTCGTTTAAGTACATCTTCAGACAATTCGTATCTTGCTGGATTACCTGAATCCAGTAGATTAAGATCAACGCTAAATCCATAATCTTCTTTTAAATACGTTGCAAAGTCAATTAACATCATTTCAAGATATTTAATCGATTTTGCGTCTAATTTTTCCAAGTAACTAACAATTAAGACATTTGTAATAGCTGTACTATTAATTCGAATCATTCTTTTACGTAAATTTAAATAAAATAAAGATTCTCCTGATTCTTGTGCAACATAATAAGCGCCATCATTATCATCAATTTTAAAGGAAAAACTATCTACAACATTAATCCCAGGTATTTCATGGACAAGTGCTTTTCTAGGCTCTGAGAAGTGTAAAATAGCCGTTTCATTATCATGCAAGTCCATTAAACGGTTAAAGAAGAGTAAACAATAATCTGCCGCACTATATTTTTGCGGGAATGTTAAATAATTAGTATCAAGTTGATAACCCATCAAACTCATTGCAGCATCAATCAACTCAACTTTATCTTGAGTATTCATTAAAACATCTAATGTTTCCGTAAATTTAATCCCATTGTTCAGACTTAATTTAATTTGTTCATTAAAGTTTACCAAACGTGATTTTGTAGAAACTAACTGCTTTTCTTTTTCAGCCATTATTCAGTCACCTGTCCTTTTTGACTAATTAAGTGAGATAAATAATTGTAATATAAGGCATCATTTTGTTTAGTGAATTTTTCAAAATCACCAAATATACCAATAATACTTTGTCTTTCATAACCAATCAACGTATCTTCTTTGGCTAAACTTAAAACATCAGTCTCACTTGATTTGATATCTTGATATGCGCTGCTGGCCTTTTCATCCATCTCAGTTAACTCTGTTAATCTTTCTTTTAACACGCGACGTTCTTCACGAATACGTCCAGCATCCCAAGGACGCCCTTTTTCTTGTGAATTACGTTTCATATCTTCGCGAATTTTGTCTTTTTCAGCATCACGTTCATCCTGAGAATCAACTAATTCTTGACGCTCTTTATTTTTAATTGAAATTTGATTAATTTTATCTGTATTAACACGTTTATTCGTTTCTTCCAATTCAAAAGACTTAGCTAATTTAGCTAGTTCTTCTTCATCAAATTTAAATTCAACATTTAAAACGTCTAAATAGCCAAATTCTTTTCGATCCCACCAATTACCAAAATGAATTTTGAATTTTCCAACTTCCATTTCTTCAAAATAGAAGAATGGATACGTATCACGTAAATATGAGATAAGTTTCAAACTTAAATATTGTTGAATTTGTGGATAATCTTTAATGACCAACTCTTCTTGAATGGCCGTTTCCGAAACGCTTCTTTTCTTTAACAATAGTTGTGCGTAACGAGATTGGTTAATGAGTTGATAAACTAATCGATCATCTTCTTGTTTAATCGCCTCTCTAAGTTGATTTAAGTACTCAACTTTTTTAGAAAGTGTGCGTTCGATATTGTTTGTAGCTTCACTGTGATCCGATAAATTAAATTGATTGTCTTTTATCATAGTTTACCCCTTATTCATATTTAATGATTATTTTTTTTACTATGTATTATGATTTTTCTTTGCATAATCAAAAAAACTAAAACAATTTTACTTGTCTTAGTTTCATTATCAATCATTTAGTTAGTCATTTCAAACCTTTATTACACTTTTTTTAATAAAGTTCTAAATATTGATCTCTTTCCCATTCAGAAACTTCTTGACGGTAAGCAGCCCATTCTAATTTTTTGGCTTCAATAAAGCTTGGATATAAATGAGGACCCATTGCTTTTTCCATGATATCATCTTTTTCCAATGCTTTAATGGCATTGTGTAGTGTCGATGGTAAATCACTAATATGATTATCTTGGCGTTCTTGACGGTTCATTACGTAAATGTTTCTATCAACAGATGCAGGTGGTACAACTTTATTTCTAAGTCCATCAAGTCCTGCTTCTAAAATAGCAGCAATGACAAGATAAGGATTAGCAGTTGCATCAACACTTCTTAACTCTAATCGAGTTGATAACCCACGAGCCATTGGTACACGAACTAATGGCGAACGGTTACGTCCAGACCAAGCAACATACACTGGTGCCTCAAAGCCAGGAACAAGACGTTTGTATGAATTGACTGTTGGATTAGTAATCGCTGTGTAACCACGTGCATGTTGTAATAAGCCACCTAAGAAGTGGTAGGCATCTTCAGATAATTGCATTTTGTCTTTTTCATCAAAGAATGCATTACCATCTTTATGGAATAATGACATATTAATATGCATCCCTGAACCATTAATACCATTCAATGGTTTTGGCATAAATGTCGCATGTAACCCATGTTTTCTAGCTACCGTTTTAACGACTAATTTAAATGTTTGGATGTTATCGCAGGCTTGTAAAGCATCTGCGTATTTAAAATCAATTTCATGTTGGCCAGGTGCTACTTCATGATGAGAAGCTTCAACATCAAAACCCATGTTTTCAAGTTCTAACACGATATCTCGACGACAATTTTCACCTAAATCAACTGGTGCTAAATCGAAATAGCTACCTTTATCGTTTAATTGTGTTGTAGGTTTTCCCGTTATAGGGTCTAATTTAAATAAGAAAAATTCTGGTTCAGGTCCAATATTAAATTCAGTAAACCCTAAATCATTCATTTCTTTTAAGACACGGATAAGGTTATTTCTTGGATCACCTTGGAATGGTTTACGTTCAGCGTTATAAACTTCACAAATAATACGCGCAATTTTCCCATGTTCATGTTCCCATGGGAAAATCATCCAAGTTGATAAATCTGGGTATAAGTACATATCACTTTCTTCGATTCGAACGAATCCGTCGATTGAAGAACCATCGAACATTAATTTGTTTTCTAATAATTTGTCTAGTTGGCTAATCGGAACTTCCACGTTCTTAATAATTCCGAATAAATCTGTAAACATAAGTCTTAAAAATTTAACGTTCTCTTTTTTTGCCATTGTAACAATGTCATCTTTAGTGTATGCAGCTTTTGCCATTTTATCTCTCCTCAGTATTTATAATTTATAGAAGCTTGTTTGTGTTGAAAGAAGGATCGTCAGGATTTTTAAGTCCACTAACTGAGAGAAATTCATTTTGAAAAATATGTCTAACATCATTATCTGTCAAAGGCTTTTCTAATAATTTGCGTTGTTTTTTAGCCTGTGCTTCTTTTTCAAAATAAATTTCTTTAATACCAACCATATTCATGCCTTCATCTAAATAATCTTTAATTTCAAATAACTTATCAATATCATTCAGTGAGTACATTCTGCGATTACCATCATTTCTTTGGGGCATAATTAACTCCTGCTCCTCATAATAACGAATTTGACGAGCCGTTAAGTCCGTTAATTTCATTACCGTTCCAATTGGTAATACCGCTAATGATCGTCTGAGTTCCTTCTCTTTCATAAACAAGCCTCCTTTTTAATTACACCCTTATAGTAACAAGGAAATAAATGACTGTCAACGTACAATGTTAGATTTTATAACATAGCTTATAAACGATTGTTTAATAGAATGTTTTCTCAACCGCAGCTGTAACTGCTAACTTAACATGAGCATACGTTAATCCACCCTGAACATAAAGCGTATAAGGTTCTCTTATTGGACCATCAGCTGACAATTCGACACTAGCACCTTCAACAAAAGTTCCCGCAGCCATAATGACTTTATCTTCATAACCAGCCATATCACTTGGCTTTGGTTCAACATATGCATCAACGGGAGATTCACGTTGGATAGCTTGAGCAAATTTAACCATTGGTTCTGGTTTACCAAAGTTAACCGTTTGAATGAGATCAGTTCTCGGTGCATCCCATTTTGGTGACACATCTAATCCCATTTTTTCAAGTAATGCACTCGTATAGATAGCACCTTTAATTGCCTCACCTGTTACATGAGGTGCTAAAAAGAACCCTTGAATAAAATCTCTCATAACGTTTAAAGTAGCGCCCTCTTCATTACCAGTACCAGGTGTTGTTAGGCGGTAACCTGCTTTTTCAATTAAATCAGCACGTCCAACGATGTAACCACCCGTTTTAGCTAAACCACCACCAGCATTTTTAATTAGTGACCCTGACATAATATCAGCACCTACCTCTGTTGGTTCAATTGTTTCAGAAAATTCGCCATAACAGTTATCGATAAAAATAATCACATCTTTTGAAATTTTACGAACTTCTTTAATTATTTCAGCAATTTCAGATACCATAAAACTATCTCTAGTTGCATACCCACGAGAACGTTGGATTGCAACAACTTTAACCTTATCCGTTAACTTTTCTTTTAAACCATTAGAATCCATATGATTGTCAGCCGTTAATGGGACGTAATCAAACCCGATACCATATTCTTTCATTGAACCAATACCCGTTCCAGAAATACCAATAACTTCCTGAATCGTATCGTATGGCATCCCCGTAATATATAATAAATCATCCCCAGGTCGTAACATGCCAAAAAGGGCTGTTGAAATTGAATGGGTTCCTGAAACAATTTGTGGTCTCACCATTGCCGCCTCTGTTTTAAAAACATCCGCATAAATACGATCAAGTCCATCACGGCCAATATCATCGTATCCATATCCTGTTGATCCGGCAAAATATGTTTCAGAAACATTATTTTTCTTAAAAGCTTCCAAGACTTTTTGTTGGTTAAACAAAACCTGTTCATCAATTTCTTTTAGTCTTGGTTCAATTTGAGTATCAACTTCTCCTACAACGTTTGCTAACTCCTGTGATAAATTATCTGTCCATTTTTGCATATATTCTTCTCCTTATGACTTTTGTCCTTTTAACCAATCCACTATTTGTGTTTCTATTTTGCTTAGTTGTTCCGGATGCTCGATTAAATCAAACCAGTTAACTGCCATTTTATTTCTAAACCAAGTTAATTGACGTTTTGCATAACGTCTTGAGTTGCGTTTTATTAACTCTGTTGCTTCATCAAGTGATTGTTTTTCTTCAAAATACGCATATAGCTCTTTATATCCAATACCTTTACTAGCTGGTAAATCATTGATTTTTTGGTTAAAAAGCCATTTTGCCTCATCAATCAGCCCAGATTCAATCATAAGGTCAACTCGACGATTAATCCGATTATATAGCACTGACCTATCAGTCGATAACCCAATAATAAAGGGGTCAAATTCATCCGTTTTTTGATCCGCTTGCGCCGAAAACAATTGATTTGATTTTTGAATAACCTCTAATGCCCTGATAACTCGTAGTGTATTATTAACTGGAATTTTTAATGCTGCATTTGGATCTAAGCTTTCTAATTCTTGCCAAAGTGCCTCAGGACCGATTTTTTCAGCACGTTCTTGTAATTCTTTTCTAAGATTTAAATCGTCGTCATTATCTGTTCCCAATTGAAAATTATCAAGTAATGCCTGTAAATAAAATCCGGTCCCACCAACAATTATTGGTAATTTACCTCTAGAGGCGATATCACTAATTGCTGCGCGACTTTCTGCTGTAAAATCAGCGACTGAATAGCGTTCATCACTATTCTTGTGATTAATTAAATAATGTGGGATTCCATCCATCTCATCTTCTGTAATTTTAGCCGTTCCTATATCTAATTTCCGGTAAACTTGCATAGAATCGCCTGAAATAATCTCACCATTAAATTTTTTTGCTAATTTTATCGATAAATCAGTTTTACCAACTGCAGTTGGCCCAACAATTAACAATACTTTTTGCGTCATTTTTAATCTCCTTGAATATCTTTTCGTACTTCTATTGCTTTTGCAGGATAATCTGTAAAAATGGCATCATATTTCTTTTTAAAACAGTAAGTCATATCTTTAACCGAATTAACTGTCCAAGGGCGAATCAATAGCTTCGGCCAAAATAATCCATGTCGTTCTCTCAACCACGTCACATCAGGGTGTAAGCTAGTAATTAAATGATGCTTAGCCAATTGACGCGACTCTTTAATTTTAAATTGGAATAAACTTGCAAATTCTGCATCAGGATTAATTTTTTGCATTCTACGAATTGAGTTTGGATTAAAACTAGAATACAAAAGATGAATATCTGACGGTAATTGTTCCATTTGTTTGTCTACAAGTTCTTCTATACCATGATATTCTATATGATTCGTTTTTAATTCTAAATTAAAAGTACCTTTAAAGTTGTTATCTTTTAACAACTCAATTACTTCTTTTAATGTTGGAATTTGTTCACCTTGATAGTCAGGACTGAATTTAATTCCTGCATCTGCTTTTTTTAATTCCGCTAGTGTCAGATTGACTACCTTACCTGTTAAATTTGTGGTCCTATCAATTTTTTCATCATGCATAATGATTAGTTCACCATCTTTAGACAACTGAACATCAGTCTCAATACCATCAGCTCCTGCATCTATTGCGGACTGAAAACTAACTAATGTATTTTCTGGTCTGGTTCCCTTACTTCCGCGATGCGCATAAATTTTGGTCTGCATATACAAGTCACCCCTAACTTTCAAAAATTATTATATCATTAATCGTAAAATAGCGGTGCTTTTAGTGGCAATTTTAGATTGAATAAGTCATAATAAAGATGTCAAATGAATAAGGAGGTCTACATAATGAAAAACTTTTCAAAAGGTTTCTTAGTCGGAACTGCCGCAACTGTAGGCGCATTAGTTGGTAGCGTCTTTGCCTTTAAAAAAACTGTTGTTGCACCCATCGAAGAAAAAGAACAAATGATTGAAGAAAACCGTAAACGTGCAACTCGTAAGAGCCGTTCATCACACCATTCATAAACTAATAAAAGCATTGAAGAATTTTCATTCTTCAATGCTTTTTCTTTTTAACGTTTTTTTGTTCTACCATCCCATTTTGAAAATCCTGTTTTCAAAATAGTAATATCTGTGTAGCCTTGTTTGTGTAATTTATAGGCTGCTCGAGTACTAATTGATTTGCCTTGATCATACAAGTAAAGAGGTAGATCTTTTCTTAAACCACCAATCGCTGTTTTAAATTGAGAATAGGGAATATTTCTTGCTCCCATAATATGAGAAGCATCAAATTCACTTTTTTCACGTAAATCAACAACTTGTGCCTTACGCATACCTTCATTAAATTCTTCATTTGTCACTAATTTAGCTGCGCGGCGACCCATATACCAAAGATAAAATTGGTTACCAGCCAAGCCAACTAAAATAATAATCAAAACGATATTAATAATTAAACTAACTTTCACTGCTCCTAAAATCATACTAGTTCTCCCCTCAATTATTATTTAATAAACTGACGAGCAAGTGAAGCGGCACCAATAACGCCAGCTTCATTTCCTAATTGTGCTAATTTTAATGATGTTGATGAACGAACTGTTGGGAATGAAAATTGTTTAAAGTATTTAGTAACTTGATCTAATAGGAACGTTCCAGCAGCAGAAACACCACCGCCGATAACAATATATGCTGGATTTAACATATTACCTAAGTTACCACAAGCTAGTCCAAGATAATATGATACCTTATCAACGACCATTTTACCTAAAACATCATTCTCTTTAGCTAAATCAAAAACTAATTTAGATGTAATTTCTTGTCCATCATCTAACATTTCTTTTAATTTTGATTGGCCAGCAAACTCTTCAGCCATATCACGAGCTACACGTACAACACCAGTAGCTGAAGCATATTGTTCTAAACAACCATGCTTACCACAAGTACACATGTAGCCATTAGGTTCAACTGTAATATGGCCAACTTCGCCACCAGCACCAGCAACACCATGTAATAATGCACCATTGGCAATAATACCGCCACCAACACCAGTTCCAAGCGTGATGAAGGCAACTTCATCATCATTTTCGCCAGCGCCTTTCCAACGTTCACCTAAAGCAGCAACGTTGGCATCATTATCAATAGCAAACGGAATTTGTGTACCGGCTTCAATATCTGCTTGAACATTTTGTAATGTTTTCCAGTTCAAATTATATGCACCAATAACAGTTCCATCTGCACGATTTACTGTACCTGGTGAACCCATACCGATTCCAACAAATTGATCAGCAGTCATATCAAATAGTCTGATGTGGTGATTAATTGAGGCAATGATATCTGGCACAATATGTGAGCCTTCATCAAGAACGTTTGTTTCAATACTCCATTTTTGTTGAATATCGCCTGTTTCAGTTAGGATAGCGAATTTAACTGTTGTGCCACCTAAGTCGACACCAATTAATTTTTTTTCAATTACCATTATTCAAATTCCTCCACTTACATTCTCAATTATTTTGTTCTTCAACTCGATGTTCATGAGATAGTACAATTTTAGCTCTAGCATAGATTTTGTCATCAATCACTCCTGATCGATGTAAATTATCTAATTCCAATGCCATTAATTCAATATCCCACATACGTTTACCAACATAAACGTACACACCGAATTGTTTCAATAGTTGTTGGACGTCATACAAATTTTTCAATTAACGGTCACCGCCTTAAACTAGATACTATTAGAAATTCCAATTTTAATCAGAATTAAATTGATAATAATTAAAATAACGAATGCAGCTATCTGTTTAATATGACTGATTCGCGCCAATCTTGGTGCGCCTACAGTCGTTGCGATTAAGAATCCAGATAAAATACCGCCAATATGAGCTGCATTATCTGTACTTGACGACATAAAACCAAACGCAAGATTTAACACAATGAATAGTAAAAATTGTTGCGACATTTGTCTAAAATAGGCACTTTCTCTAAAATTATCACCTAACATTAGGAATGCCCCAAATAAACCAAAAATAGCACCACTAGCGCCTGCCGAAATAGTATCTGGACTGAACGTAAAACTTGCAATATTGCCAGCAATTCCAGCAAGTAAATAAATGCCCGTAAAACGCCAATGACCAAATAACATCTCGATTTGGATACCAATAAAATACAATGTAACCATATTAAGGACAATATGTTCAAATCCAATATGTAAAAATATGGGATTAAATAATCGCCACCACTCGCCGTCCATGATCAGTGGATTATATTTAGCGCCAAATTCAATTAATACATTTGTGTCCTGACTACCACCAGCAAGTGTCATTGCGATGAAAACAATTGCTGATAATCCAATAAAAAAGTACGTCATAAATGGTGTATTTTTGTATTTTGCCAAATTCATAGAATAGCTCCTTATTTCATATAAAAATTTACAAAATAACGTTTACAAGATTTTATTTCAACTAGTATAAAAGTTATTTAAAACAAAAAAACAACAGGAAAATTCCCGTTGTTATTTTGTTTCGCGATGTAAAGTAACCTTACGATCACGTGGGCAAAATTTATTAAGCTCAACACGATCTGGATTATTACGTTTGTTTTTACTTGATAGGTATGTCCGTTCATGACATTCCGTACATTCTAATGTAATGTGTACACGCATGGTTGCAACCCTCCATATATTTCTTCATAATTTCATAAGACAATTAGTCTTTAACGTCTTATATAATATCATTATTAATAAGTAAACGCTAGTGTTTTTTTTTATTTGTTAAGGAAATTTACTTTACAGCAATAAAATCAGGTATTAGATGACTTATTTACTTAATATTATTTATCAGATTCAACTGTTTTCCAAAATGCTGAGTAAATTGAAACTGCCGCCTGACCATTCACAGCACTACCTGTATTATTAGCCATCCCAGGGAAAACGAGTGCAACAACCACTTTAGGCTTGTTAGAAGGTGCATACGAAGCTAGACTAAGTGCTTCAGTTTCAGATGTTCCATAGAATGTTTGAGCAGTACCTGTTTTAGCTGAAATTGATGGTGTTACATCACTCATCGCATTCCCAGTTCTCAATGAACTTGATCCATGAACAACCTTATAAAATCCTGATTGAACAACATCAAATTCTGATTTTGTTGCATTGACTGTACTTAAAATATTAGGTGTCATTTCAGTTTGAACTGAACCTAAAGAACCATCCTCATTTGTTGAACGAATCGCTTTTACAATTTGTGGTTGTAATCTTGTACCACCATTAGCCATTGTTGACATGTATTGCGCTAATTGAATAGTTGTATATGAATCATAATTTCCGAAAGATAAATCAAGTGCTTTACCAATATTTGTTTGGTTAGCCACACCTTCAAATCCAGTTGACTCACCAGGTAAATCAACACCTGTTTTGATACCAAGTCCAAATTGATTAAAGTAACCACGCATTTTTGGGAAAATCGAGTTCGACATATCCAGTGAAGACCCACTTGAATATTTAAATCCGCCTTCTCTCATTGCTAATTGCATCATGTATGAGTTAGAAGAAACCATTAATGCATCGGAAGCCGTTAATGCAACGTTAGCTGAACCAGATGTATTAAACCATGATGCCTTAGGAGCTGTTCCAGCAAGCTTAATAGGTTCATCAGTTATAGTATTGCTAGTTGGTGTAATTGCCCCATCCATCATAGCTCCCATAACCGTAGCACCTTTTACAACGGAACCCATGGTGAACACCTGATTAATTGATCCTAAAGCATCATCTGTAATCTTACCTGTTTTAATATTTCGATTAACACCAGCCATTGCATAAACGGCACCCGTATTCGGGTTCATGACAACTGCGTAGGCCCCTGGATTATAAGGATTACTTCCAGCAATGGATTTCACACTATCTTTCATAATCTTTTGAACTTGAGCTTGGAATTTAGCATTAATATTTAAGACGAGATTATCACCTTTTTTACCACTATATTCTTGTACTTGTTTTACTATTTTACTGTTAGCCACTTCAACCTTAGTTTGTGACTTTGTTCCTTTTAAAACATCTTCATATTGTTTTTCTAAATAACTCTGACCAACACTATCATTTCGTGAATAGCCTTCAGTCATTAACGTCTCCACACTATCACTAGGTAGCCCAGTAGCTTCACTAGTGACATTTCCGATGATACTGTTCATACTTTTACCATTTGGGTAACTTCGAGACCAGTTAGTTCCTATTTTAATCCCATTCATCCCTGATAGATGTTCACCTACTTCAGCCATTTCCTTATCGGAAACATCAGAGGTTTTTAAATAAACAGTTGATAATGAATAAGCACCCGTCATTTTTCCAAAAACAGTAGCAGCTTCTTTTTCTTCATCAGTTAATGAATCAATGTTATTTTTAACAGCATATGCTACTGTCAATGTATTAAAATCAGTACTTGATAATTTATTTAACTCAGCAGACGTTAATTTTTTTTCTTTTTTTACAGCAGCTGTGACAGTTTTCAAATGCTCCTTATCCGCTAAGTAGTAATCAGCTGCGTTACGATCTGTTAATTTACTCGTATCAATACTGACATAGGTTACTAAGTTATTAGCTATCTTATACAAATCAGGCGATAAGATACCTGATCCTTTTGTATAAGTAATTGCTCGTGAAGAATTATTACCAACTAAAACTTTACCTGTTGAGTCATAAACCATCCCACGTTGTACATTCTTAGTTTCTGTTGTCGAATCCGTACTATTAACTGTCGCTTCAAATGAAGCACCGTTTAAAATTTGCAAGTAGGCTAGTTGCGCTAGCAATGCTGCAAAAAGTAAGAAAACAATAAAAAATAGAAAATTTAATCTAAATGGAATATGTGATTTATTTTGTTTGCTTCGACCTTGTTTTGTTTTTGGAAGTTTCACGTTTAATTACCTCTCACTGTATCATTATTAGTCTTTGAATTCGTATAAATATATCATTTACCATATTACCACATTTTTAAGATTCTTTGGACCAATAAACAGGCTAACAATTTATATTATAATAAAAACTTTAATAATCAGATTAAATATAATTTAATCTACTGCTGATTTATGCGGTTAAGTCCCAAATATGCTATTCTTATTACCATACATTAATAGTCAGAGAGGTTTTAAAATGGTTAAGTTTAAAAATTATCTTAAAAAGAATCATGTACTCCTTCTAAGTTTCCTTATTCCTTTATTTATTATGCTTTGTTACTTTATTGGTCGAAAAATGTATCCTTTTGGGAATAGCTCCTTATTAACAGTTGATTTAGGCCAGCAATATATTGATTTTTTCTCTTATTTTAGAGCCACTCTTCTCCATCATCCTACTAGTTTTTTCTATTCATTTTCACAAGCAATTGGTGGTGATATGTTAGGCGAATGGGCTTACTACTTAATGAGTCCTTTTAATCTTATTTTCTTATTATTTCCAGGCAAATCAATTTTAGCAGGTGTTATGATAGTAACCCTTTTAAAATATGCCTTATCAGGCCTTACATTCGGCCTATTATTAAAGAAAACAACAAGAATGAATTCACTTTATATCCCATTATTTGCCACAGCGTATGCGCTAATGGGTTGGACAATTGCTAACCAACTTAATTTATTATGGTTAGATGCTGTTATTCTATTACCTTTAGTTATTTTAGGCTTCGAAAAATTACAGCAGAATACAAAAAGTTGGGCTTATACTTGGTGGCTTGCGTTACTTTTAATTGTGAACTACTACATGGGTTACATGGTCTGCCTTTTTATGATTTTATACTTTCTCTATACAACAAGTCGTGTATCACTGTCAGTTAAACAATTTTTAAAAAAATCATGGGTTTTCATTTATAAATCATTAATTTCTGTAGCAATTTCAGCAACTATTCTCTTTCCAACCTTATTCTCATTACTTTCAAGTAAGGGAGAATACACGGAAGAATCTATCAAAGCAAAAATTGAATATAATCCACTAGCGATGCTTTCAAAATTTGTGATTGGTTCATTCAATTTTGATCAAATGCCTTCTGGTTTCCCTAATATTTTTGTAGGTAGCCTAGCTTTAATTGGTTTTATCTTATATTTCATGAATAACCGTTTTTCAATTAAAGAACGTGTTGTCTCTTTTTTTATCACAAGTTTCTTAATTCTATCGATGTGCTTTGAACCTTTAGATTTACTATGGCACGGGATGCAATTCCCTGTTTGGTATCCTTACCGTTTTTCATTTGTATTTTGCTTTTGGATTATCCTTTTAGCTGCTCAACAATTTGAGTACTTTAATCCTATTAAATTATGGAAATTGAGTATTGTAGGTCTTTTATTCATCGGAATGTTTACGTACTTATTTTTATCAAAAGAATCTTATAGTTATTTATCTGATGAAACTTTATTCTTATCAATTTTATTTATTCTTTTAACTTTAATTTTAATTCAATTTCAAGATCATGCATCACCTTCATTCAAATGGTTGTTATTCGCAAGTGTAATAGCTGAAATGTCATGCAACGCTGTTTATTCATTAGATAATATTAGTTATTTATCTACAAGTGAGTATGACGTGTCAACGACTGCCCTAGCAACTGAAAGTAAATCGTTAAAAAAGATTGATGATTCTTTCTATCGTGTCGCACAAACGTATAGTCGGACTAAAAATGATGCCATGTCAGCTGATTTTTTCAGTGGTTCTCATTTTAGTTCTGCTTTTTCAAAATCAATTCCAACTTTTTACGGTAAGATAGGACAACCTGATGGTGATAATTATGTTACTTACTCAAATGGTACTTTGGTAACAGACGCCCTATTAAATATGAAATACGTTTTTACACCAAAACAAATACGGCCTTCTAAGGCATTAGACACACAATTAGAAGCATTGACACCATTAACTGAAAAACCTGATACAACTTACTACAAACCTATCTCAAATAACTCATTAACTGAAACGGTTAAAAATCCGTATGCTCTATCAATTGGCTATGCAGCAAATGATACTGTCCTGACAAACAAGAATAAAACAACTAACCCATTAAGATATCAGTCTGATTGGTTATCTGCTTTAACCGGTATGAATAACGACGCTTTATTTACACCAATTAATTTTAATACTGTCAATTTTGATAATGTTGGTTCACAAATCAATTTAACAAATTCTATTCTAACAAAAACAAAATTAAACAAATCTGGACTAGTCACTTTCACATATACACCAACAACAAACGATGCTTATTATTTAACCTTAGGATCAGGATTAAGTACTGATAATGTTTTATTTAAATTAAATGGTCACGAATTAAAACAATATAAAACGTATCGAAATACAGTTGTTGTTAATATTGCAGCCAATAATAAAGGTAAAAAAATAGTTCTGACAGCTAAATTAAAGAAAAGAACCCTTTTCTTAGAAAACTTTACGCTTTATCAAATGAATGTTAATTCATTTAAATCCCAAATTAAACAACTAAAGTCTAGTGAATTAAAAGTTACAAACTACAATCAACATTCAATAACTGGTTCAATAATAGTTAAACGTAACCATCAAGTCGTCTTTACAACGATTCCATATAGTAAAGGTTGGCACGTTAAAGTCGATGGTAAGACCGTTTCAACTAATAAGTCATTGAACACCTTTCTCAGCTTTAAAGTTACAAAAGGAAGTCATACCGTTAAACTTATCTATTGGCCACCGTACATGGGTATTGGTTTGATCGTCTCAATTTTATCTATTCTCTTAATACTTATTAAACCAATTGTCGTTCACATAAAAAGATTGATTAAATAGTTTTTGTATAATACAAAAGGACAAGATTGCATATTGCAATCTTGTCCTTTTATTTAGTTTTATTCATTTTTTCATCAAATTCTGTAACAGCCTTCGTTTCACCAATAATCAATACCTGATCGTTTGGTAAAATAACTTGGTCTGCTAATGGTGAAATAATCATTTCTTTACCACGTCTAATACTGATTACATTTAAATTAAAAGTTGATCTGAAATTTAATTCATCTAATGTCTTATTAACATATCTCGGATCTGTCATATCAATTTCAGCAAGTCGATAATCATCATCTAAATCTAAGTAATCCAACAAATGATTAGAACTTAATGCCCTACCCAACTTTATTCCCATATCTCGTTCAGGATGAACAATATGATCAGCTCCAACCTTTTGGAGTACACGAGCGTGATATTTATTCAGTGCCTTAGCCGTTACGACGGGAACACCTAACTCTTTAACCATCAATGTGACTAAGATACTTGCTTGAATATCTTCACCAATAGCGACAATCACATGATCAAAATTACGAATACCGATTGATTTTAAAGCTTCATCATCTTGTGCATCAGCAACAACCGCATGCGTTGCAATATCCATATAATCATTTACACGAGCTTCATCCCTATCAATAACTAAAACTTCTTGCCCATACTCAATCAATGTTTCACAAACACTCGCACCAAATCGACCTAAACCGATAATTGCAAAATTCTTTTTCAACTTATCTCACCTACTTAATTTAATAAAAAAGATTAAGTAACAAATAATTTTGCAACTTAACCTTTTATATTTAGCTTTTATAAATTATCTTTAACATCTGTAATTTTAACGTCAAAATTGCCATTTGGCGTTTCAATTGTTACTGTTTCATTTAATTTATGTCCAACTAATCCTTTAGCGATTGGTGATTCATTTGAAATTTTACCAGACATTGGGTCAGCTTCTGCCGCACCAACAATCGTGTATGTTTCTTCTTCTTCACCAGGTTCCATAAATGAAACTGTTTTACCAACAGAAACTTCATCAGCATCTACGCCAGCGTTATCAATAATTTCTGCATAATGGAGCATATGTTCAATTGTTTTAACTCGGCCTTCAACAAAACTTTGTTCATCTTTAGCTGATTCATATTCTGAATTTTCAGATAAATCGCCATAACTACGTGCAATTTTAATACGATTAATAATTTCTGCACGTGTTTTTGTTTTTAATGTTTCAAGTTCTTCTTCAAGTTTAACTTTACCGTCTACGGTCATTGGATATACTTTATCTTCTGCCATCACTTACTCCTCTTAAAATTAATAAGTTCAATATGCCTATCAGATTAACATTTAATTTTGCGATTGTAAACCGGTTACGTAGATTATTGGACATAATCATTATCGGCCTGCGTCATAGGTGAAAATGCTTGGTAATATTCATATGTTTTAGAATATTCTATTTTTTTAGAATTTGAATTGAAAATAAAATAGAAATTACCTTTCTTTCTGTCCAATGGCTTCAAAACAGCCTGGATAGAATCTAAACTAGCATTGTTAAACGGACCAGGCCCATATCCTTTATAAACGTACAAATTATATGGTTTATCCACGTAATAATCAGCAGTCGTTAAATCTTTTTGCGGTATATTTAACGCATAACTAACTGATATTTTAGATTGTAACGTTATTTCTGCTGCAATTCGATTGAAATAAACACCGGCTATTTTTTGACGATCCTTATGATTTTCCGTCTCTTTTTCAACTAATGAAGCGAGAGACATAACCTCTTGTACTGTTAATTTTTGTTTTTTTATTGTTGCATAATAAGGTGATAATTCATTATTTGCTTTAACAATCATTTGCTCAACAAGATTTTTTAACGTTGTTTTTTTATAAACAGTATACGTAGCTGGGAACAAATAACCTTCTAAAGGATATCTCACGTTTTTAGATGCCATAGTAGCGTCTAAAAGATCTGGATATTTTTTATCTAAGTAATCCAAAAAAGTTTTATTTTTCATTAATTTAATAAAATCATTATATGAAAAACTTGTTTCTTTTGAAATGGATTTACCAATTTGGTTAATTGTTGTTCCCTCACTAACCAATACCTTCGCTAATTTATTTTGTATAGGTTCACTACTTCCACCTTGTTGCAGTGTCCAAGCAATTTTATCCAAACTCATGGATGCCTTAAGTTGGTAGTAGCCGCCCTTAAATTGTGACACCTTTTTTTGTTTGACATAGTACGTATACACCGTACCACTTTTAATAATTTTATTTTTTTCTAAAATTGTTCCAATTTGTTTTGTACTGGATCCAATCGGAATATAAACTTGTTCAATTTTATTATTATTTTTATCTAATGGATCTAAAGACGCCTTGATATATCTATAGGTCATAAACAATATTGTCAGTAGTAATATACATAATAATGCAATGACCCCTGCAATAATTTTCTTAGCCTGGTTTTTATTATTCTCTGGCGGTAATTCTTGAGATATATCATCTTTTTTCATTGTTTAACCTCCTCACGCTTAATAATAAGTATTATTAAGCTGCGTCCTAAATTATCGAATATCAGCCCTAAGCGTCTCTTTTAAAGCTTCGATAACACGGTTAAAATCATTTGTGACATCTTCTTCAACCAAAGTTTTTGTAATATCTTGATAAGTTAACGTATAAGCAAGGGATTTCATGCCATTTTCAATATGAGATCCTTGATAAAGATCAAATAAATGAACATCAATTAAAGACTTTCCACCTTGTTTTTTAATTAACGCTTCAATCTCACTGTTAGCTATATCATTAGCAACTACGAGGGCCACATCACGAGTAACTGATGGAAATTTAGAAATAGGCGCAAATAATCGGTCTGCTTTTTTCGCATCAACTAATTTTTGAAGATCTAATTCAAAAACGTATGTTTCCTTTAAATTAAATTCTTTAGCTGCATTAGGGTGTACTTGGCCTACAAAACCAATTAATTCATCTTTTAAATAGATATCGGCTGTTCGTCCTGGATGCATATCTTCATGACTTTCAGAAGATACATATCTAACATCATCAACCAATTCTAATTGTGTTAATAATTGTTCAACAACACCTTTAATCATGTAGAAATCAACAGGTTGTTTTTCGTTTTGCCAATTTGCAAGTTTAAATAATCCTGTCATTGCACCTGCAATATGTTCAATTTCAGTAGGTCGATCTTCGCCCTCACTGCGGAAAAAGACTCTTCCTTGTTCATAGAAAGCAAGATTGTCAGATTTTCGTGCTTCATTGTACGCTAAATCATCTAATAACCCGCTGATTAAGTTCATTCTTGTTGTTGTTCGTTCTGAGCTCATTGGGAACATTAAATTTGTAGTAAAAACATCTTTTTCTTCAAAAATAAATTTACCAGCTTTTTCTTCCGTTGTTAATCCATAACTAATAACTTCAGATAACCCAGCTGATTCCAAAATATGACGCGCCTGTTTAATCGTTTTTTGTTTATAAGTATATTTACCAGGAGTCATTTTGCCAGTTGGTAGTGTAGAAGGAATATTATCGTATCCATAAATACGCGCGATTTCTTCTACTAAATCTGCTTCAATACTAATATCCCAACGTCTTGCAGGAACTTCAACATTTAAAGTGCCATCGCGATTTACAACCGTAAATCCTAATTGTTTAAATAATTTAGTGATTTCAGATTCTGATAATTCAGTCCCAAGTACACCATTAATATGTGCCACCGTTGTATCAACAAAAGTTGACTCTGCTTCTAGCTTACTTGCACTTGCCGTACCCGACACAACTGTTCCATCACCTAAATTAGCGATTAACTCTGCTGCTGCATCAAGTGCTTCTTGTACTGTTTCAACGTTAATCCCACGTTCAAATCGCATTGAGGCTTCACTATGAATACCCTGTGTGCGTGCTGTTTTTCTAACCATTGAATTGTTAAATACTGCAGATTCAATCGCAACTGTCACAGTTTCGTCGGTTATTTGTGTTGATTCGCCACCCATTGTCCCAGCAATAGCAATTGGTGTTTTACCATTTGTAATCACAATATCTTTTTCTTTTAATTCCCGTTCTTCGCTATCTAGTGTTGTAATCTTTTCACCAGCATTAGCCGTTCTTACTAAAATATCTTTACTGCCTAATTTATTGTAATCAAAAGCATGGAGTGGTTGACCATAATCCATTAATATATAATTAGTCACATCAACGACATTATTAATAGGTCTGACTCCTGCATTCCAAAGACGAATTTGTAGCCACATTGGGCTTGCTTTAATCGTTAAATCTTTAATCACGCGCATCGAATACGTGGGTGCTAACGTTTTATCAGGCAATGATAAAGAAATATAATCTTCAATTTTTTCAGTAGATGTTTCTTTTAATTCTGGATGCTTAAACGTTGCCGGAACATCATAGTCAGCAGATAATTCGTGAGCTACCCCACGCATACTTAACATATCAGCACGATTTGGTGTCACATCAATATCAATAATATCATCATTCATACCCAAGTAATCAAAAACTGATTCACCAGGAATTGCATTTTCTGGCATCACGTAGATACCTTCTACAAATTCTTTAGGAACAACACTATCTGAAAATCCAATTTCTTGTAACGCACAGATCATACCTTCAGAAGCTTGTCCGCGCATTTTACCACGCTTTATTTTAACATTATCAGCAATTCTAGAATTTGGTAAGGCAACAATAACTTTTTGCCCTGCGGCAATGTTAGGTGCGCCACAAACAATTTGAATAAGAGACTCTTCGCCAACATCAACTTGGCAGATATTTAAATGATCAGAGTCTGGATGTGGTACTAAACTATCAACATATCCGACAACAATTTTTTTAAGTCCTTCAGAAGGACGTTCAACGCTATCAATTTCAACGGCTGTACGAGCTATTTTTTCAGCAATAATTTCAGGTTCAATTTCTAATGTTAAATATTCATTCAACCAATTTTTAGATACTTTCATTATCTCTAACCTCTTTTCGTAAATTGTGACAGGAATCGATTATCGTTTAAATAAAAATGACGAATATCGTCGATACTATATTTAAGCATCGCAAAACGATCTGGTCCTAAACCAAAGGCAAAACCACCGTATACTTCAGGGTCGACACCGGCCATTCTTAATACATTAGGATGTACCATTCCAGCGCCTAAAACTTCTAACCAGCCTGTGTATTTACAGATTGAACAACCTTTACCCGCACATTTAAAACAGGTCACATCGACTTCAACTGACGGTTCCGTAAATGGGAAGTAACTTGGTCGTAACCGAATTTCTTGTTCTTCTCCAAAAATTGTTTTAGCAATTAGTTCGATTGTTCCCTTTAAGTCAGCCATCGTAATATGTTTGTCGATTACTAACCCTTCGAACTGGTGAAATTGATGTGAATGCGTTGCATCATCTGTATCACGTCGATAAACTTTACCAGGTGAAACCATTTTTAATGGTCCTTTTGAAAAATCATGTGTTTCCATTGTTCTTGCTTGAACGGGTGATGTTTGTGTTCTCATTAATAATTCTTTTGTAATATAAAATGTATCTTGCATATCACGAGCGGGATGATCCGCAGGTAAGTTCAACATTTCAAAATTGTAATGGTCTTCTTCTATTTCTGGACCTGAAACAACTTGATACCCCATACCCAAAAAGAGCTCTTCCAATTCTTCAATCACTTGCATAATAACATGTGGCTGCCCTAATTGAATTTGGGCACCTGGTAGCGTTACATCGATTTTTTCTTTTTCCAACTTTTTAGCAGTCATTTTAATTTCAAGTTCTTCATTTTTCACACGAATAGCTTCAGCTAACTCATTTTTAATGGTATTAGAAAAGCTACCAATTTTAGGTCGTTCTTCAGCTGATAATTCCTTCATACCTCTTAAAACTTCTGTGATTGGTCCTTTTTTTCCAAGTAAATTAACACGAATAGCATTAATTTGTTTTAGATCCTCTGATTCACGAATTTGTTTCAAGCCTTTTTCTTGTAACTCAAGTAATTTCTCTTTTAAATCCATTAATATCGACTCCTTTATTAGTTGTTTTGATAGATTTTAGACACAAAAAGACCCCGTCCTAAAAAGGGACGAGGTCTCGCGGTACCACCCTTGTTTTTGAGAATACAAATTCCCAAACACTCAAAATGATAACGGCCATTAACCGGTTAATTGCATGATTTAAGTTAGCCTACATTAATTAACAGCTCTAGAAGTGAATTCAATATTTTATTTATTGGTTAGTTTCAGTCTAGCTAACCATCCCTTTAAATCCAAGAAAAATATCTACTATTTTCTGTCTAAGCCTTTATTCTATATTCATAGTTTAAAGGTATCAAAGCCTATCGTCAAGTCTTACTCGCAATCTTTAAGTGTATACCACTTTTCTGACCATGCATGGACGCTATCCATCATATTTTTCATGTCTTTTCCTTGTTCAGTAAGCTCATAAAAACTACGACTAGTTTCACCGATGGCGACTCTTGAGATAATATTAGTATCTTCAAGTTCTTTTAAACGTTCAACCAATACACGGTCACTGCATTTATCAACCTTTTGAGCTAATTCTTTAAATCGTTGAGGTCCTTCATCCAATAAAACGTTAATAATTAAACCGTTCCATTTTTTGCCTAATATTGAAAAAGTTTTTTCAAATTTAGGACACATTTCATAATTTGTTTTTTCTTGAACAACTTGCATAATTAACCCCTCCTCAGTTACTTTATTACTATATTTTATCATTAACTAACAAAAAGTAAACAAATTGGTTCGTTTTCGAAAAAACAAAAAGGATAAGCCTGAAGACCTATCCTTTTTAAAGCTATTTTAAAATTGCAATTAATTGCTGAAAGCTATGTTTTGATTTATTTTTTAACGGTGATGAAACTTCACTTGTTGCTTCATATTTATCAACCATGGTTACAATATATCCCTCTGGATATTTAGGTGGTGCAACAGTAGCACCCCACATATGTTTCATGATGATATCTTTTTCTAAATCAGATAATGTCGTTAACTTCTCTGCATTTCTAATAGCGATACGCGGATGAATCCAAGCATGTGTACCGCGATCGAATTTAGTTGTACGCCAATCGTAGTAAAATAAATCATGTAATAATCCGGCCCTTGCCGTTGCTTTTGCATTTAAATGTAATCTTTTAGCGATACGATAACTGTCATAGGAAACTGAGATTGAATGTTCTAATCGAGTAGAAAAATGATGTTGTGTATATTCACTTAATCTTTGAACTTCTGGTTTTGCCAAAAGGTCTCCAACATAACTCATATATAATTCATCATCAAGATACGAATCTTTTTTCATATACTAGTACGCCCCCAAAATATTTTTTCCTATCTCCATCATAACTGATTGAGCACCTATTGCAAGCGCAATCAGTTATCTTTAGTAAATCGTAATAATTTCACCAAATATCATAATTAAGCTTTAAGATGAAACATTAGTACACCTGCAGCAATAGCGACATTTAACGATTCAGCACGACCTTTAATTGGAATATATAAATTAGCATCCGTTTCATTTAACAGATCATTACGCATCCCGTTACCTTCATTTCCCATAATTAAACCAAAATTATCTGTAGCAGAAATCTCACGATAACTAAGTGCATCTTCATTTAATTCAGAACCATAAATAGCAATATTATTTTCTTTGAATAAGGTAGTAACTTCCATTAAATCGGCATCTACTAATTGAACATGAAATTGGCTTCCCTGCATCGAACGTAAAACTTTAGGATGATGACTATCTGCACTACCCTCACCAAAAATGACACCTGTTAAACCGGCAGCATCGGCAGTTCTAACCATTGTTCCAATATTTCCTGGATCTTGAACACCATCTAGCATTAACCAGCCACCAGTTAAATGGTCAACTGATAATTGTTGATTTTCTTCCATCTCAGTTACCGCGTAAATACCTTGTGGCGTACTCGTGTCAGCAAGATATAAACTAACTTCAGATGAGATTTCTACTTGCTCAATTGTCGTATCGGCTATTTCATCAAAATATCTAAAATCATTAGTAACAAGTAAATATTCAATTTTTGCGTTTGCCATGAGTGCTTCTTTAACTAAATGCCAGCCTTCTAAAAGGTATTTATTTTCCTTTTTACGACCTTTTTTAGTTTGTAATTTTTTCCAGTATTTAATCTTAGCATTCTGTGTTGAATTAATTTTTTCCATAAATGTACCCCTCTTACTATTGGAAATAATTATAGCATATTTAAAATAGCATTAGTTGGTCATTATCATCTTTTCCAGTTATAATGAAAGCAATAAATGCCTATATCTACTTTATAATATGGAGGGATTACATTATGAGTGCTATTCAAATAACTGTTTTTGGTCGCGTGCAGGGTGTTGGCTTCAGATATACGACGAAGAGATTAGCCGATGATCTAAGCATCTACGGGTCAGTACAAAATAATTTTGATGACAGTGTCACAATTAAAGCAAGTAGTTCAGATAATACCCAATTAGAAAAATTTATTCAAAAAGTTAAAAATTCACCTACACCAGCCGGTAAGGTGACTGATTATAAAGAAACCCCCTTAACTAATTATATGCCGACTGCCTTTACCGTTATTTACTAATTACGATTTATTTATAGCCCATTGAAATCCCCCTATATTTAAAGTATAGTAATCGATATAGTCACTTTAAGAGGGGAAAATATATTAATGAAAAAGATTAAACGTTTAACAATGCTCCCAATATTCATGGCGCTTGTCCTGTTCCTATCGGGATGCGTCCGCAGAGACAAGAATGGTAATCCTTTTGGGATGGTTTACGACTATTTAGCAAAACCAACTCAGGGATTGCTTGACTGGTTATCCGCCCATCTAGGTAACAACTATGGTCTAGCAATTATCGTTATCTCAATCGTCATTCGCTTAGCACTTATGCCAATGATGATTAATCAATCGAAAAAAGCGACCGTTCAACAAGAAAAAATGGGTTCGATTCAACCACAATTAAAAGTCATTCAAGAACGACAAAAAAATGCTAAAAGTTCAGAAGAAAAAGCAGCTATCAGTCAAGAAATGATGGCACTTTATAAAGATAACAACGTCAGCATGACTGGCGGAATTGGCTGCCTACCATTATTAGTTCAAATGCCAATTTTTGCTGCGCTATACGCTGCAATCTTATATTCTTCAGAATTAAAGGATGCTGTCTTCTTTAGCATTAAATTAGGTACACCATCAATTATCTTTACTGTGCTATGTTTCATTGTGTACTTGGGTCAAGGATTCATTTCAACAATTGGCATTCCGCCAGAACAAAAGAAAACAATGCAAACAATGTTAATTGCTAGTCCAGTTATGATGGTCTTTGTTACAATGAGTGCGCCAGCAGGTATTGGTCTCTACTTCTTCATCGGTGGCCTCTTCGCTTGTGTTCAAACATTTATAATTATGTTAATGCGTCCTAAGATTCGTCGCGAAATTCAAGCTGAACTTGCTAAGAACCCACCAATTGTTAGAGAACGTTCAACAATTGATGCTGTTGAAGAAACAGTGGAACAAACAATTGATAATGTTGAAGATAATCTTTCAAATGTAGCAAAAAATAATCGTAATCGTAATGCTGGTAAACAAAACCGCAAATAAAGATTAACCATTTAAAAAAGCTTACCATTCTTAGAATTGCTCTAAGAATGGTAAGCTTTTTTTAATTATACTGTCTAAATTTTTGTATTGCATTTCAACACTAGTCTCTTCTTATCTTTTCGGTTGGTTTAGTAGTAGCTAGAGGCAACGAAATTCTGAATATTGAACCACGCTTCTCAACACTTTCTACCACTAATGTTCCTTTATAACCCATAATGAGTTTTTGTGCGATTGATAATCCAAGACCATTACCGCCTTTATCACGACTTCTAGCTTTATCAACGCGATAGAAACGATTAAAAACATTTTTTAAGTCATCTTTAGAAATTCCTTCACCAAAATCTTGAATAGCAATTTGAACCATTTTCATATCTTTTGATGCTGAAATATGAATTTCTTTTCTTGTTTCTGAATATTTAACGGCATTATCCATTAGAATAATTAAAACTTGTTCTAAGTGATTATGCGATATTTTTACCAAACTTTCTCCATTAAAATCTTCATCTAAAATAAACGTAAAATCGGGATGTATCATTTTAAAATCATTGAAAATTTGTAAAACAACTAATCGGACATCAACTAACTCATTTTTAAATGTCATCTCTACTTGTTCAGCTCTTGATAAATCAAGCATTTCTTGAACTAAACTCTTCATACGATTAATTTCTTGCAAAGATGCTTCAATCGACTCCGCTAGAACTTCCGGATCATCTTTACCCCACCTGTTCAACAATTCCATATGACCTTGAATTATTGCTACAGGGGTTCTTAACTCATGTGAGACATCTTCAACAAATTGTTGCTGTTGATCAACGTAGCGCTCCATCCTATCTAGCATACTATTAAACAAGTCCGCCAAATCAGATAACTCATCATTTCTATGCATATCTGGGACACGTACATGTCCAATTGGTGTTTCGCCTTCATTAATAATATCAATAGTTTCGTTCACTACTTCAATCGGTCTCAGTAACCAAGATGCCAGGATATACCCTAATATAGCACTACCAAAGGTTGCCGTAATAATTAAAACAATAAAAATTAAAATTAATTTATTACTAATTTTATGGTAATTTTCTAAAGCATTAGTTACTTGCGCATACCCAATTTTTTTGCCAGTTTTAGATGAATAAATAGCTCTTCTAGCAACATATCCATTTGCGCCATCAATTGTTTGGCTAGTAAACGTCATTTTATTTTTTTTAACAAATGGTACGTTTAAATTTCTTGAAGCAAAAACTTCTTGTTGCTTCAAATTATAAACACCTACTGCAATATTTTCTCTTGATAAATTAACAATTACTGCATTTGAGTACAAGTTATTTTCGTCTTTATCTGGTCGAGAATCTGCATTTATCGGTTTTAAATGTTGTGCAGTACTTGAAATTGTTAAGTCTTGATTTTCACGACTTAACTGTTGCGTCACCGTTCTTAAAGTATCTTGTACATCTTTTTTTTCTTTATCTAATAAAACGCCACTAAAACTCTGAAAAATAAGCGCAGAAAAAACGGCAAATATAAGTAAAACACCTATTGCCGTTCCTAATGCCCATTTCCATTTAAGTGACATACGTCTTACTTCTTTTGGATGCTGGGTTATTTTTTTTCTCATGATCTCATTACGTACCCTGTTCCTCTGACCGTTTGAATATAACTTTCTTCACCGCTACGATCTATTTTATTTCGTAAGTAACGAATATAAACATCCACAACGTTTGTTTCAACTTCTGATTCATATCCCCAAACTTTAGCTAATAAAACATCTCTAGCTAAAACAACATTAACACTTTCCATTAAAGCTAAAAGTAGTTCATATTCACGTTTTGTTAGCTCAATAACTTCTTCATCACGACGAACAACACGATTTTCTTTTTCAATTGTTAAATCACGGTAAGTGACAGTTGTCTGTTTTGCAACATTTTGTTCACCCTCGATATCAATACGACGTAACAATGCACGTAAACGCGCCAATAATTCTTCGATTGCAAATGGTTTAACAATATAATCATCTGCTCCATGGTCTAAGCCAGATACGCGATCAATAACTGAATCACGAGCCGTCATCATAATGATTGGTGTATTTTTAACTTGTCGTACACGGCGACAAACCTCAAGACCATTTAATTCAGGTAACATTAAGTCAAGTAGAATTGAATCCCAATCTTCATTTAAAGCAGCTTCTAGACCCGTTCGCCCATCAAAATGAACCTCAGTTTCAAATCCTTCATGTTGTAATTCTAATTCAACAAAGCGCGCTAAATTTTTTTCATCTTCAATTATTAGAATACGACTCATATTTTCATGATCTCCTGTTAGTTTTATTTTATTTTCTCATCCATATACACACAATTTTTAACCGATATCTTACTTTTCTTATTCTACCATTAAATGATATTCTTGCATACACTTTGCACTGCTCAACTCATATAGGTATTCAAGCACTTTTTAACCGTTTTTTTAATATATTATTAACTAAAAGAGTAATAAAATTAATATAACAAACCGTTAACTTTAAAAAATATATCATTAACGCTTTATTAAAATGAAAACTAAAAATTGGAATTAGTTATTCGATACCAGCAGCATTAATCAGTAATACCGATAATTCAATTATAAATTTTGTCATTTCAATTTCTTTTACAACGTTAACACGGATTTCTCCATTCAGCATACTCAAAATAACTTCTTCAAAAACCTTATATGAAAAGGTTTTATTCTCTGACAAAATAATTCCACCAAACCACATTATATTTTCTAAGTGTGCCGTTAAGTTAGGGTATTAGAATATCGAAATTATACCTTAGCGTCTTAAACAAAAGTTGCGAATTCTCTTATTCTATACTACCTCATTGGTGAACTATTAAAGTTTTTTTCTTTATTTCAACTGAGAACACAACAAAACCCCTTGAGTTAGATTTTTCTCCAACTCAGGGGGTTCCACTTCAATTAGATAAAATTATCCCAAATGTTTCTTTTCCATTATATACTTGTACTTCTATTTTATTTACCTTTGGTAAAATAACTTTACTTCAGGTAATTTATGACAATAATCCCATGAACCATTCAACTCTTTCTGGATCATTATGATCAAAGAAGGCAGATTCTTGTTTGTCTAAGGCAGTAATAGTTGCCATGTCTTCCACTGTTAATTCAAAATCAAATATGTCGATATTTTCTGCCATTCGTTCCGGTCTCACAGATTTAGCAAGTGCTACAATACCACGTTGCATTAACCATTTTAGAATAACTTGTCCAACTGATTTACCGTATTGTTTACCAATTTTTGACAATGTTTCATTTTTAAATAAGTCTAACCGGCCTTCAGCAAAAGGTGCCCATGCTTCCATTTGAATGCTTAATTTTTCATGATAGGCTTCATCCGTTAAACGTTGATTCCATGGATTCACTTCTATTTGGTTAACTTGAACTTTAGCCACACCATTCATATGAGAGAATTCTATTAATTTTCCGGTATCAAAGTTAGACACCCCAATAGCACGTATTTTCCCAGCAGATTGTGCGGTAGCTAAAGCGCGCCAAGCACCATATACATCACCGTATGGTTGGTGAATTAAGAATAAGTCTAGATAATCTAACTGCATTCTTTCTAGTGATTCATCAATTGCCTTCATCGCCTTTTCTTCACCAACATGTTGGATAAATAATTTGGTTGTGACAAACAACTCTTCTCGTGTCACTAATCCTTCAGTAATTGCTCTTTGGATAGCTTCCCCAGTTTCAACTTCATTTCCATAGGCAATCGCTGTATCTAGTAATCGATATCCTACTTTAATCGCTTGATAAACTGCCTCTGCAGTTTCTTCTAAAGGAATTTGATACACGCCAAAACCTAGTTGTGGCATTTTCACTCCATTATTTAATGTAACTGTATTCATTTCAATCGCTCCCTTTTTATTTAATACACTAAGTTAAACACTTGGAGTGCACTCAGAGTCAAGGATTATGCTATATTATTTTAATATTTGTTTATTTTTCAGCTTTAGGCTACTATTACTATAAGTATTTTAGATTACATATAAGGAGAAAAAGCGATGACACCTATTATCACACTTTGCACAATTAATGACTTAGAAATATTACAAAAGATTAGCATTGAAACTTTTACTGATACTTTCGCTGCAGATAACGATCCAAAAGATTTACAAGATTTTTTGGATACCGCTTATTCTTTACCACAATTAACGAGTGAATTAAATGATCCAAATGCATTCTTTTACTTCGTACATGTTAATGATGAGTTAACTGGATATTTAAAATTAAATATTAACGACGCACAAACTGAAGATGACTTTCCGAATGGCTTAGAAATCCAACGCATTTACATTCGTAAAAATCACAAAAAGATGGGATTAGGTCAACTTTTATTTGAAAAATCTAAAGAGGTTGCCAAAGAATTAAAAAAAGATCAACTTTGGTTGGGAGTTTGGGAACATAATAAACCTGCCCTCTCCTTTTATGAAAAACAAGGCTTTACAAAACATAGCCAACATGATTTTGTTTTAGGCGATGATATCCAAACCGATTTTATTTTAGTTCTAAACAGTAGTGACTCCAAAAATTAACCTTTTTATAGAGTGGGAAAATACACTCTATTTTTATACAAATAATTCTTTATATTTTCGGGATTCAATAGATTTTTTCAGCCTAATTTTTCTTTCATATCCATAAACTAACGTCTTAACGTTAATCCCAATGTGACATATTCATAACGTTCATCTAATAATTATTTTCATATACTATTATAAAGTTTAATAGTAAAATTGTATTGATATAGAGTATGTCCATCATAATCTAATTACGCAATATTTCACCAAAAATATTATTTCTGGAGGATTTTCCACATGAGTATCTTTTTCGCTCTCTTATTTATTACTACTTTTATCACGTTTTTGGTATATGTTATTAAATTTATTATCGCAAAAATTAACAAAAAGGATACTAATCATGCAAGAAAATTAATATTATTTAGTTTCCTAATCTCATTTATTTTACTCGTTCTAATTGGTATCACTGCACCTTCTTAAAATAGATATACTAGTGTCAAAAAATCTGAGCATACCTAGTTAACACATCTGTCTTAAAAAGATTAATGTAACTATTCTACTTCAATAATTACTTTGGCTCAGTTTTATACCGTATGGTGCCTGGTACCGTTCATATCGTAATCTTTATTTTAATTAACCTAGTTAACTCACTAACATACCCAAATCTACATCCATCTTAACCAAATTATTAGAGATAATTTTTAACGAGTCTATAGATGTTTTAAACAGGCGCAATTCCTGTTACTCGCTTTTCACCACAAAAAAATTTTGGAGGAATTATTTATGGATGTTTTATTTGCACTTATATTTTTTATTTCAATAGGATTCGTTATTTACTACTCGGTTAAAAGATCTCAATACAAGACGAAAGAACCTGAAACATACAATAGAGTTAAGAATCGTGTTTGGTATGCTGCCCTAGTTGCTCTTTTCGCAATTGGCGCAGGAGCTGGTGTTATTGGATTTTTTTCTGTAATAGTCTTATTGTCTCTTGGAACAATAATTTATTACATAATAAAAATGATCCAAACTCGTAAAAAAGATCCTGTCACGTATAATAAAATTAAACATCGTATTTGGTACGCCGTACTAGTTTTTATTATTTCATATATTATCGTTATTGTATTACCTCAACCTTCTAGCACGACAGCAAACCATACGAATATAGCAAAAGTAGATTCAAGTAAAGAAAAACAAGAGCGAGAAAAGAAAAAGCAAGCAGATGAAAGTTCAAAAAAAGAATCTGAAAGCACTGCTAAAGAAGAGTCCGAAAGTACTAAAAAGGAATCCGAAAGTATTGCTAAAGAAGAGTCTGAAAATACTAAAAAGGAATCCGAAAGTATCGCTAAAGAAAGTTCCGAAAGCGTTAAAGAAGAATCTGAAAACAATAAACGTGAAGAAAGTATTCAAAAAGTAAATGATGAAAAAGCAAATGTTGAAAGTACTAAACAAGCAAGTAATGTCGCTGCCAAAGCTCAATCTAAAAAAGCATCCAATCAACAAAAGCAAACCGTAACTACTCAGCGTAGCACAACAAATTCTGGAGCTAGTCAAGTTACCACTGGTGGAGCTACTATTATTGGTAATACAAAATCTAAAATATATCATGTACCAGGTCAAGCTGGTTATCATATGAGTTCGACAAATGCTATAACCTTTCAAAGCGAACAAGAAGCTCAAGCTGCTGGATACAGAAAATCATTAAGATAATTTAACTTCAGTAAAAACTACCACTTCTTTTTATAAAAGGATCGACCAACGAGCGTATAGATACTTCGAGTGGGTTCAATTCCCATTACTCGCTTTTTACTATAAAAATCTTTGGAGGAATTTGTATTATGAATACGAAAATATCAATAGTCGGGATTACTGCAATCACACTACTTTCATTAACTGCATGTGGGAACAGCAAGAATACAAGTAAGGATTCTTCATCTTCTGAGGCTGCATCATCTAGTATTATAAAAGCTAAAAAGGAATCAAGTAAGAAAGAGTCCATAAAAAAAGCAACTTCCGAAAGTAAAGCATCATCAGAATCAGCTGCTCAAACATCTAGCATCTCAGCTGCAAGTTCTTCAATTACCGCAGCTGAAAGTTCTATTGCCGCAAGCTCTTCTAGTATTGAGGCTGAGAAAAATAACGTTACTACCACCGAAAAATCTACAAGTTCATCTACATCAACTAAGATGACGCAATCAAAAGCTGAATCACTTGCTTTAAAGTATTTTAACTCATTCAATAATGAAACAAACGGCTGGACACCAAAAGTTAAATCGAGTGCTACTTTAGACACCGGTCATTCATATGCTATATCTGTCTTCGATACTGAGACTCATATGATTGAAGTTGACGTTGACAAATCAACTGGAAAAGTCACTTCTCCAAATTTAGAATATCAACGTTAATTTATAAATAGTTTTAAGGATTTTGTAGTTGTCAATTTTAAATTGTTTTACATAGAGTCGGTGCCTCCTTTAATAACCTTGGAGATCTACTCGGTCGTTCCAATGTAAGGATTACTCAAATCTATATAGCAGTAACTTCAAAATTATTACAGTATTTAGATACTTAACTCAAACGTAACCAAAAGAAAAAAGGCCTATCTAACAACTTTTAAATCGTTGTTAGATAGGCCTTTTTTAGTATATTTATTAACTTTTTTATTGTTCAGTATACCAAGTATAATGGAATGAACCTGGTTTATCAGTACGTTCATAAGTATGAGCGCCAAAGTAATCACGTTGTGCTTGAATTAAATTAGCAGGTAAAACTTCTGAACGGTATTGATCGTAATACGTAATTGCTGCACTGAATCCAGGGACTGGAATACCAGCTTTAACAGCAATACCAACGATATCTCGAACTGATTCTTGATATTTTTTAACAATATCTTTAAAGTAACCATCTAATAAGATGTTATTTAAATCAGCTTTTTCGTCAAATGCGTCAGTAATATTTTGTAAGAAACGAGCACGGATGATACATCCAGCACGCCAAATCTTAGCCATATCACCAAAGTTTAAATCCCATTCATAATGTTCTGAGGCAACACGTAATTGTTCAAATCCTTGTGCATAACTCATAATTTTACTAAAGTATAATGCTTCACGAATTTTTTCAATTAATTCTTTTTTATCTAATTCACCTAATTTAACTTCTGGTTTAGGTAAAACTTTACTTGCTTCAACACGTTCTTCTTTCATTGCTGAAATGTAACGTGCATAAACAGATTCAGAAATAACTGACTGAGGAACACCTAATTCAAGTGCACTTTGTGATGACCACTTACCAGTACCTTTGTTTCCAGCACGGTCGAGGATAACATCAACAATAGGTTTACCAGTCCCTAAATCGTCTTTACGTGTCAAAATATCGGCAGTAATTTCGATTAAGTAACTATCCAATTCACCTTTATTCCAGTCAGAGAAGATATCAGCGACTTCTTCAACAGAGAGACCTAATAAATTTCTTAATAAATGATATGATTCAGAAATTAATTCCATATCACCATATTCAATTCCATTATGAACCATCTTAACATAATGACCAGCACCGTTAGGACCGATATAAGTCACACATGGTGTACCGTCGCTAGCTTTAGCTGACATTTCCTCAAGAATTGGTGCAACAAGGTCATATGCCTCTTTTTGGCCACCTGGCATCATTGATGGTCCTTCAAGTGCACCAATTTCGCCACCTGAAACGCCCATTCCAATAAAGTTAATTCCAGAATTATCTAATTCTGCATTACGGCGTACTGTATCTTCAAAGTAAGTATTTCCACCATCAATTAAAACGTCACCTTTATCTAAAAATGGTAATAGTTCTGCAATAACAGCATCAGTTGGTTTACCAGCTTTTACCATGATAATAATTCTTCTAGGTTTTTCTAATGAATCTGCAAAATCCTTAATTGAGTAGCTGGGTACTAATTTTTTTTCTGAGTGGTCTTTCATAACTTGCTCAGTTTTAGCTCCCGTTCTATTATAAATAGCTACCGTACGGCCACGACTCTCAGCATTCAATGCGAGATTTTTACCCATGACAGCCATTCCAATAACACCAATTTGTGCTTTATCCATTATAATACCTCCTACATTTCTTTAATTTTTTGTGAATCAAAAACCATGTAATCTAAGAAAGTATCAGCTACCGACTTTGTCAATAAACCCATTTAACTTTCAACGTCAATTATACACTAGACATCAAAAATTCCTATCTATTTTACCTTTTTTTGTTATACTGATTTCAGGAGGTCTTTCAAATATGAAATTAGTTGAAGTACAAGAATTATATTATGCCATCGATACTTTTTTATACAGTCGCGCAAAAGCAGAATTTTCTAACAATATCCCTACTTTTGACTTAGTTGTCCAAGTTAACGACAAATTATTAACGGCCGATTTTTTAGATTTAAAAGATAGTCGAATTCAAATTTATAGTACCACAAGTCAGCACACTATCGCATCTCAGTCAATTCCTTACGAAAATGACAGTAGTAATGCTTTCATCAGTCCGATAAGAAAAACAATCTTTAAAAATTATCGTTCCGAATTTTCAGGCTGGTCTAATCTTAGTAACAAACCAGAGTTATTACTTCTAGATTTGATAGATTTAATTAAATCTATCAAATCTCCCACTTTTAAGGCTGTTAAAACACCGGCTAAAAATGTAACTTATATTGAAAGCCAGGCCAAATTACCTTTTCAATTTTTTGATCCAGAGACAGACTTCAAAATTATAAGTTTAAAAATTAGTGAAAAAAAATAAGATTCAATTGAATCTTATTTTTTTGTACAGAAAAAGCCTTAACACCATGGTTGTTAAGGCTTTTTACTTAATGTAGATTTAGTTGTTTACTTTTACGACTTCTTTTCCGTCATAAAAACCACAGCTAGGACATACATAATGTGATTTTCTTAATTCGCCACAGTTAGGGCAAGCGCTCATACCTGGGACAGTTAACTTGTAATGCGTACGACGCATTCTCTTACGTGTTTTTGATGTTTTACGTGCTGGTACTGCCATTATCAAACACCTCCTTTAAAATTATCCAAAACTTTTAATAAAAGTATTGTTATGTTTATTCCTCTTCAGAACCATCATTATCAAAAAAATTTTGTAATGAGGCAAATCGAGGATCAACTTTTTCTTTTCTAACCTGTACGAGTTTATCTTCAGTAAGAACTTCCCAGTCGTCTCCGGTTGGTAAATCTTCTGCTTTTCTCTCATCATCAGTCAGTATCTGCATCGGAATCTGTAATAACACATTATCCTCTATCACAGAATTCAAATTGAGCATATCTTCTTCCAAAATAATTACAACATCATTTTTATCAAACCGTTCAAGTGCTTTATCGCGATAGCCTACATAGAATTCATCAACTGAAAAATTTAATGGGACATCGACACTCTTTAATGATCGTGTTGATGGCATTTCAACTGTTAAACTAACGTTAAAATGACCAATGACATCTTGATGATCTGCTGACAGAATACCCGTAACATGGACTTCTGAAACAGCTGTAATTGTTTTGTTGCGCAGCATTAATCCTTCGGAAAGGTTTAACATTTCGTCAACTTGAAGTGGTTCATCACTTTGTTTTTTTAACTCAACTAAGGACCATTTCATGCAAATATGCCTCCTAATGCAACGCTTATGATTATACCTGTGATTAAAAACATTGTCAATGGTATATCCTTGACAGTATGTTAATTAATTTGTTTAGGTCTTCTAAAAAGATCCGATTTTTTATGACTAACTAGCCCATAAATAATTCCTGCTCGATAATCTAATTGGTAAAGTCCCTCTTTATCCTTTTTACTAATTTTTGTTAGTATAGGATATGGCACTACCTTTTTTAAATGATTAAGCAGCGTTTGACCTTTTTTTGAGAACCCTAAGACATGATAATAAGGCTGCTTATATTGTTTGTCAATTTCATTTTGCTTTATTTGTAACAAAATATAAGTTGCTAGTCTTGAGATTTTTGTATAAGTTACTCGTTTCGACTTAACGGCTTGGACCCAATCATCAAAATTAGCCTCGTCAGGCAACTTTTCGTACTGCTGCAACAAACGATACTCAATACCCTCAGACATGCCATAAATCGACGATAATTGACCTGGTGTTGATAGACTCAACTGATATCGAAGATATGGCCAAAAATCTGTCCAATCGGTCCATCTTTCATTTTCTGAATCAAGGCGAGTTTGATTAGGAACAACTTCTACAATCGATTCTTGATGTTGAACTGCTAATCTAATTGCTGTTGCACTTGTAATTTTTTGAGTATCAACAAATTTCGTTTCATGGTAATCAGCCTCTATACGTTGAATCGGACATAACTGGATTTCGGTTTTTTCGGCTACGCAAGCTTCAGCATAAGCTAAACCTAACAAATCATTAGGCCGATTAATTTGAACACCAGTTTTTTCAAAAACAGCTCGCTGATATTGTGTGGCATACGTTTCATTAAACTGATTAAACTCACTATCTAACGTTTGAATTTCAGTTGCAATAGTCATAAAATCCAAATCAGGATGTTCAGCACCAAAAACAAGTCTGGTTATCTTTAATCCGGCCAATAATTTAATGGCACCTTGAGCAAACAAATCAGCCGGTTGAACAGAAAATGCAACGGGTAACTCAACTATTAAATCAACACCAGATTGCAATGCTTGCTCCGTACGGCTCTCTTTATCAAGTGCAGCTGGAATACCTCTCTGTAAGAATTGTCCGCTCATAAGGGCAATAATCGTCGTATCAGGATACTTTTCTTTTATTTGATTAATCTGATACAAATGTCCGTTATGAAACGGATTATATTCAACAATAACCCCAGTCGTGTCCAAGTAACTCACTCCTATTTATCGCAGACAAAAAATAGTCTTGTTGTTTTATCATCAACTTGACTTGTGCCAAAATCAGCCGAAATTTTAATATTCTTAAATCCAGCATTTTTTAGCAATTCAGTATACGTATTAACTGAATATGTTCGTTCGTGATGGTCCTCAGTTAGACGTTCAAATTGACCGTTAGTATCATTTTTGACAAAAAAAGTTAATTCATGAACGACACTGTGTGGCTCTTCATCTTTAAATGTTGACCACAAAAAAGCTTGATCATCATCCTGATAGTTGTACATATAACCTGGATAAATCTCATCCGTTTGATAGGTTGAGATAACATCAAAAATGAATCGACCATTTTCTTGTAGTAATCCATGAATTGATTTAAAAACGTTTCCTACAGCATCAGCGTCAGGTAAATAACAAAATGAGTCAGCAAAACAAGTTACCGCATCAAATTGTGGTAACTCTGCCTCTTCCAAATTCATCATATCACCTTGTACTAAAGGCAAGGATACATTCGCATCCTGTGCGTGTTGGTCAGCAATTGATAACATTTCTTCAGATAAATCTAAACCAACGACTGAATAACCAGATTGCGTTAAAGAAATTGCTAATTGACCTGCACCACAAGCTAATTCAAGAATTTCAGTTTTCTTATCAGGAACTTGTGTTTCGACAAATGTTTGCCAAGAATCATATAAATCAGGATCCATTAATTGATCATACAATTTTGAAAAGGTGGTATAAATCATTATTCTTCAATCCATGCTGATAAATCTACAGATGCGCCTTCAGACCAGAATTTTTCAAGATCATAAAATTCACGTGATTCAGTTTTAAATACATGCACAATTAAATCTCCAAAATCTAATAAAACCCAACTAGTTGAATTACGTCCTTCAATACGACGGACTTCAACACCTGCTAGTTCTTCTTGATCTTGAATTTCTTTGACGATAGCCTTAACTTGGCGAGCTGAGTCAGCTTGTGTCACCATGAAATAATCAGCTAATAGACTAATTTCATGGACATCAATAGCCACCGTCTTTTCGCCACGTTTACTGTCAGCAGCCTTAACTGCGATTTCTAATTTTTCTATACTATTCATTATTACTCCTCTATTCTGCGACCCATTTATTAAAGGTCAAAATTGTTTTAGGATACACTCTTTTATTGGTATTAATTAAATAACTTAGTGTATGTTTTGTTTCAAATCCAACAGCTGCATCCAAACTTTCAAATGCTTTTTTTCGTGCTTCAAGAACGCCAGGGAACGTCCTACCTTCTTCGATGAAATCAGCGACGTAGACAATTTTATCCAACAATTCCATCTCAACATCCCCTGTCGTATGCTTCACAATTGATGTTAAAATTTTATCATCTGTAATACCTAATTCATCATGTATCAACTCTGCGCCAACAATTCCATGCCAGATAGCATTCCCCCAATTTAATAAATCAGGATCCATATGTTTTTGCTTAATTGTACTGATAAAGGTGTCATCTGTCCGCTCCTTGGCATAATCATGAATAAGTCCAGCAATACTTGCTCTTTCAATATCACCATTATTATTTTGAGCAAGTTCAATTGCAGATTTTTCAACATTTAGCACATGCTGAAATCTTTTTTCACTCAAATTTTCCTTCAAAATCTGTACTAATTCTTCTCTAGTTCCACTAAAAAGATTATTAGAATAAACTAAATTATTCACGATATAACCCTTCTTTCTCAATATAATTTGAGACTGCCTTAGGTACTAAATAATTAATTGAACAGCCTTTTTTTATCTTATCTCGAATTTGTGTTGAACTAATATCAATTGTTGGTACATCAACCCAAAGTATAGGATACTGACTTGTTTGTTCAAATCCTGTTCGTTTAACGCCAACAAAATGTACTAATTTTACTAATTCATCAATACGAGACCATTTCGGTAAATAATCTACCATATCGCCGCCAATAATAAAATAGTAATCATTTTCCGGATGAGCTGCTTTTAAAGCAACCACAGTGTCATAGGTGTAGCTAATACCACCGCGATTAATTTCAGTATCTTCTAGCTTAAACTTATCGTTATCCGCGATACTTTGATTAACCATATCAAGGCGATACTTTGCATCAATTGCTTCCTTCTTATCCACATGTGGTGGTGTTGCGTCAGGCATAAATCGAACTTCACTTAATCCTAACTGCTGACAAACTTGATCAGCAATTATTAAATGACCTAAGTGAGGCGGATTAAACGTACCCCCGAGAATTCCAATACGCTTTTTCGTATTATCAAGAATGGGTTTAGTTTTAAATTTCGTAACTAAATTAATTTCTTTTAATTTTTGGACTTGAATAGTCAAGCTAAAAACCTCCTCAAAATTTTAAATTAAGCGAGTAAATTAACTTTGTCAGAGATATCTCGATTTTCGACATCTGTTGCTGCTTGATAAAGCACCAAGGTATGACCAATCACTTGAACAACTTGAATTGAACTATTAGATTCAATAAAAATACGAACTTCATTTGTATCAATTGTTGCATTTTGTAGCATGTTAATTTTGATTAATTCGCGTTTTTCAATTGCTTCGCGAATTTGGTTCAACCAATTAGTCGATACACCTTCTTTTCCAACTTGGAAAAGTGGACGTAAATGATGTGCCTGACTGCGTAAATATCTTTTTTGTTTGCCTCTTAATGTCATATGTTAGTTAACTCCTCTTATATCATTGCTTTACGTAAAAGAACCGAAACACCCTTTGGTGCCCAGCCAGCGACCTTAGCGCCCTCATTAATGGTTACCCATCCAAGTCCGGCAAAAACTAAATCACTTTTTTGTGTTGCTTTAAATTCAAAACGAACTAATTCTGGGAAGTCGTTCATTTCATCATCTGTTGGCGGATTTAATAAACTACCAGCATGTTTCTCATAAAATTCACTTGCAGTCTCAGTTTTTGTTCTATGAATCATTAAATCATTATCAAGATAAACAACAACACCAGGAGTTCCACCAGAAATGTAGTCAAATCTAGCAACGGCCCCAAAGAATAATGTTTGGTTTTCATTTAACTGATAGACACGTTGTTTAATTTCTTTTTGAGGAGAAACTAATCTCAGCGCCTTACCTGATAGATAATGAGCCATCTGATCTTGATGAATAATACCTGGTGTATCAATTAAAGCCCGATCATCGTCCAGTGGAATTTCAATCTTATCAAGCGTAGTTCCTGGGAATCTTGAGGTTGTAATCAAGTCTTGGACACCTGTTCTTTGTTTAATGATTTGATTAATCAATGTTGATTTACCAACATTAGTTACTCCAACAACGTACACATCACGGCCTTCACGATACTTTTCAATTAATTCTAATAATTCATCAATCGCAAAGTTTTTTGTTGCACTTGTCAATGCAACATCAATTGGTCGTAATCCTTGTAAATTAGCTTGTTGTCTCATCCAATCCTTTAACTTCGAGCGTCTCAATGACTTAGGCAATAAATCAGCTTTATTTCCAACCATTAAAACAGGATTATCACCCACAAATCGATGTAGTCCGGGAATTAGACTACCATTAAAATCAAAAATATCAATAACGTTGACGATTAATGCATCAGCACTACCAATTTGATTCAATAATTTTAAGAAATCATCATCAGTTAACTTAACGTCAGCAATTTCGTTGTAATGTCGTAGTCTAAAACATCTTTGGCAATATAGTTCATTTGTTTCAAGTCCTTTTTTTACTGCGGATTTAGGTGTATAGCCTAATTCATCTACTTCTTCACTTTGAATTTTTGATCCACAGCCAATACAAAAAAGATCTTCGTCAATTTCTGGTACTTCAATTATGTCAGTCATCCAATGAATTCCCCCATTTAGTTTTAAAATCGTGTTTTTTAATTAAGTGATTTTTAATTCTTTTTTCAATGAAACGATTAGGTTTTGTATTCCAAGCGTCTGATTCAACAAGTGGTTTAACCAATATACTTTTGATACCCGCATTATTCGCAGCAGCAATATCAGTCATCAATTGATCACCTATTAAAACTAAATCTTGATTATTCATCTTAAATTCATTTTTAACTTGGTTAATTCCCTTTGTAAATGGTTTTAGAGCTCTAGAAACAAATGGTAATCCAATATGTTCCAGTGCCTTTTCAATACGTTCGTGACTATTGTTAGATACAACAATCACTGGAATTGAAGCCGCAGCTATAAGCTCTAACCAATTCTTCAATTCTGGGGTTCCGTTTGGGTTATCCCATGCAATTAATGTATTGTCTAAATCAGTCATAACAACCTTAATTCCATGATTTTGTAAATCCTCTGGTGTTAAATCATAAATCGATTCAACCATCCAAGTTGGTTTATATCTCTCAAGCATGTTAGCTACCTCAATTTTAGAATAATAATCTAAGTATAATGTACTTTCAACAAAATTGCATGTTTTCCATGAAAACAAATGAAATTAATTTCATTTTCTCATTTTAAAAATGATAGAAACGGGTTATTTCAATTTTATATTACGTTTTTTAAGATTAATTTTTTATATTTTTAGTTACATTGCCCATAATCATTGACGTCACATAAAATTTTTAGAATTTTACTAAAAATAACATACTTAACTTATTTACAGAAATTTTATTAAAAAAAGAGGATACTTGACAATTGGTCAAGTATCCTCTTAAAAGTTATTATTTACTTAATGCTTTTTTAGCTTCTTCTGCAACAGCAGCAAATGCTGCTGAATCTTTAACAGCTAATTCAGCTAACATTTTACGGTTAACTTCAATTTCAGCTAATTTCAAGCCATGCATCATCTTGCTGTAACTTAAACCATTCATACGTGCTGCAGCGTTAATACGTGCAATCCATAGACGACGGAAGTTACGTTTTGTTTGATGGCGATCACGGAATGAATATTGGTACGATTTCATTACTTGTTGTTTAGCTACCTTAAATTGGATATGTTTTGATCCACGGTAACCTTTTGCTAATTTAAGCATTCTTTTGCGACGTTGACGTGTAACGGTTCCACCTTTAACTCGTGGCATGAAAATTCCTCCTTATTGAGCCATTTAAAATGGCATCAATTGTCTAATTTATATTTATTATTTCATTTGTGAAAGCATTTGTTTGATACGCTTGTTATCTGATGCTGACACTGTAGTTGATTTGCTTAATTGACGACGTTGTTTCTTAGTTTTACCATGCATACGATGACTTGTATATGCTTTAGAGCGTTTTAAGCCACCATTTCCTGTACGTTTAAAACGTTTTGCTGATGCACGATGAGTCTTTTGTTTTGGCATAATCTAATATCCTCCTAATATAGCTTTACTTTTCAGCCTTAGGTGCAAGCATCATGAACATACTACGTCCATCCATCTTCGCTCTTGATTCAACTGATGCAACTTCTTTAGCTGCGTCAGCGAAGCGATTCAAGACATCACGTCCGATTTCTTTATGCGTAATTGCACGGCCTTTAAATCTAATTGATACTTTAACCTTATCACCTTTTGCAAGGAATTTTGAGGCATTTTTCAATTTTGTATTGAAATCATTAATATCAATCGTTGGACTAAGTCTAACTTCTTTAACATTAACAATTTTTTGGTTTTTACGGGCTTCTCTTTGTTTCTTTTGTAATTCGAAACGGTACTTCCCGTAATCCATAATCTTAGCAACAGGTGGTTTTGAGTTAGCGGCAACAACAACAACATCTAAATTAGCAATTTCTGCCATATCTAGTGCTTCTTGTTTAGTTTTAACACCAAGTTGTTCGCCATCATCACCGATCAAACGAAGTTCCGACGCGCGGATACCTTCATTGACCATTTTGTCTACTTTATCAACTGCTATGGCAATGCACCTCCAAATTTTTTTGAGAAAAAACACAGAAAAACGGGCAACAATAATAAATTATCGCAGCCCGCTTGAAATCCATTTTAATTGGAATTTAATTTCAATAGTATTCTGCCCAGAGACTCTTTGTCTCTTCAGGCGAGAAGCGGGAGCCTCTGCTTTTTCTTAACTTTTACATCATACCAACTTGAAGACTTATTGTCAAGCAAATTAAAATGAGTCTTTTTTATGCTTTACGACTATAGTTGGCAATTTCTTTTGTAATGTTGTTAATAAAATCGTCTTTTGTAAAGATATTTGAATCATCTTCACCATGTCGACGAACAGAAACTGTATTTTCAGCTACTTCATTATCACCGACAACTAAAATATAAGGTACTTTAGTAACTTGCGCTTGACGCATCTTATAACCCATCTTTTCGTTACGTTCATCAACCGTTACTCGTACACCACGAGCAACTAAGTTAGCACGTAAATCATGCGCATAATCGGCATGAAGATCATTTTTAACAGGAATAATTGTTACCTGTTTAGGAGCCAACCAAGTTGGGAATGCCCCTTTGTACATTTCCGTTAAGTAAGCTGTAAAACGTTCCATCGTTGAAACAAGTCCACGATGAATCATAACAGGACGGTGTTCTTCACCATCATCACCGATGTATGATAATTCAAATTTTTCAGGCATCATGAAATCTAATTGAATTGTTGATAACGTTTCATCATTTCCTAACGCTGTTTTTGTTTGAACATCTAATTTAGGACCGTAAAATGCTGCTTCTCCTTCAGCTTCGTAGTAATCTAAGCCTAAATCATCCATAGCACCTTTTAACATACTTTGTGATTTTGTCCACATTTCATTATCATCAAAGTATTTCTCTGTGTTAGCTGGATCACGATAGCTTAAACGGAATGAATAGTCAGCAATCCCAAAGTCATCATAAACTTCCATCATTAAACGAAGGACGCTTTTAAATTCTTCTTGAATTTGATCAGGAGCAACGAAAGTATGACCATCATTTAATGTCATTTCACGTACACGTTGTAAACCAGAAAGTGCACCTGATTTTTCATAACGATGCATCATTCCTAATTCAGCAATTCTAATAGGAAGATCACGATATGAACGAATATGATGCTTGTAAACTTGAATATGTGAAGGACAGTTCATTGGACGTAACTCTAACTCTTCGCCATCACCCATGTCCATTGGTGGGAACATGTCTTCACGATAATGGTCCCAATGACCAGAAGTTTTATATAAATCCAAGTTGGCTAAGATTGGTGTGTAAACATGATCATAACCATTTGAAACTTCCTTATCAACAATGTAGCGTTCAATCGTACGACGAATTGTAGCACCATTAGGTAACCAGTATGGCAATCCTGCACCGACTTTTGGATCTACAAAGAATAAATCTAAGTCATTACCAATTACTCGATGATCGCGTTCACGCGCTTCTTGACGACGAACTAATTCAGCATCTAAATCTTTTTGTTTAAAGAACGCTGTACCATAAACACGTTGTAACATCGGATTACTTGATTTACCTTGCCAATATGCACCAGCAACTGATAATAATTGGAAAATTTTAACATCAGCAGTTGAGCGTAATTGTGCGCCATCGCTTAAGTTAACGAATTCACCTTGTTTGTAAATTTCAACTTGTCCATTTTCATCAGTAGCTTCAACTACTAATTCAGCACGATATGGGTCACCAGCAAATAATTCAAGAGCTTCAGCTTTTGAAACTAATTGACGTTCAATTTTCAAATTTTCTTTAACAATTGATTTCATCTTATCTTGAATTTTCTTCAAATCATCAACGCTAACTTGTGTTTCACCATTATCTGTATCAAAATAGAAACCATTTTCAATATCAGAACTCATACCAAATTTCATACCTGGGTATAATTGTTGTAACGCATTAGCTAAAACTTGAGCAGCTGTATGCCATAAAACGATTAATCCGTCTGCAGATTCTTTAGTAACAATTTCGATAGCGCCGTCTGCCTCTAATGGACGAAGATAATCAACCAAAACACCATTGAATTTACCGGCAATTGATTTTTTAGCTAAACTAGGACTAATTGACTTTGCAACGTCTTCAGTCGTAATACCTGAATCAAACTCTTTAACTGCGCCATCTGGAAATGTAATATTTATTTTTGACATGTTAACTTCCTCCATTGTTTTAATATTTTTTGATACAAAAAAAGTCCCTAATACACAAATAAAATCGTGTATTAGGGACGTCGATTAACGTGGTTCCACCCAAATTCAAAGTTTTGCCGAAACAAAACTTTCTCCATAGATTTTAACGGATCCAATCCGACCTGATAAAAATCAGGCAACATTATGGAAGTGGTCATCACTTACTCTCTGCCAGAAAAGCTTTCAGCTATGCTTTCCCTCCCTGCGGACATAAAAAAAGAATGTAATCTTCCGTATCAATTTAATAACTATTTAACCATTTTTAGTGAAATTTAGCAACTATTATTCTTATTTAGGTCGACGATTTTTTCCAACAATCTTAACTTCTTTTGCTAAAAAGTGAATTCGTTCCATAATTCTTTTTGCCTTAAGAGGCTCGTCTTCACCCTTTTGACTAATACGTAAATGCTCATCTTCTAGTTGTTTCATCGAAAAATTAGAACTAAAGAAAGTTGGTAATTCTTCTTGCATGCGATATTGTAAAATAACACCTAAAATATCATCACGAACCCAACTAGACATTGCATCGGCACCAATATCATCAATCATTAAAATTTCAGATTTTTTAACAGCATTTAGCATGTCATAAACACGATTATCACTAATAGCATTTTTAATTTCAACTGCAAAACTAGGGAAATGCATTAAAGTCGTTTGGTATCCTCGACTTGCTAATTCATTGGCCATAGCACCTAAAAGATATGTTTTACCAACGCCAAAACTACCATAAAAATACATTGCTTGGTGATAAGATTTAGGACTATCAACAAATGTTGTTATAAATTTTAAACTCTGGCTAAGTGCATCCCCACGTTCATCCATATCAAAGCCATTCATAGTCGCATTTTTAATATCTTTAGACATACTCATTGATTTAACTCGCTTAGCTAATGCTCTACTTTTTTGAGCTTCGATAAAAGAATCTGTTGGTACATAGGAAACATCAATCATATGATTATTCAAAACCAATTGTGGCTTATAACCTGGTGCTATCATTCCTTTACCAAGAATAATTTTATTTTTTTCAGATAAGAATTCATACAATTTTGCATCAGCGCGGCGAATACTATCCTCTGTTAATTCAGCTTTATTTCTATCTAAAAAAGCGATGACATCTGAATCTTCATAAACTTTTCTCATTAAATCACGATAATTAACATTAGGATATCTTTCACTCAGGTTGTCTTTTTCAAGAAATTTTTTGATTTCTGTCCCTAAATCTTCCATCATTTTCCTCCTTTGGGTGCTGTTTTGTTAAATTCAGCAAGTTGTCTTTTCAGTTCATCCTTATCAACTTTTACATCCACTTTTGGTGCTTGATAGTCATCTTTAGCCCAATCAGGTAATGTCTCTTTTTTAATTATTTTTCTTTGTCGTTGATTTGACGCCTTAGTTTCAGACTTTTTATTATTAAATTGTCGAACCTGGTTAATAGCTTCTTCAGGTGTCTTCACTTTTTGTTGTAACCAATCATTGGCCATAGTATCAACAAACGATTTATTAAGCGTTGCTAAATCACGGTCAATCAAAATGTAATGAATCAAAATGTTAATGACTGAATTAGAAAATATCTGTCGTTGAACAAGTTGCTGCAACAGATATGCTTCACTATCAGTGACATACCCACCCTTACTTTCTTTTAGCGATTTCAAAAAATCAAAAGGTTTATAAGCTTCACTCGCAAGAATTAACTGCGAATCCTCTTCAGAAAAACCAACCTTTTTTAGCGTTTCAACAGATTTCATAGTAATATTTTCACTATCACTACTTGTTAGATTCTCTTGCTTTTTCAGTTTAATTTGTTGATTATATTTGTGAGCAATATGTTGCTTAAATGTATTATAATCAACTTCATTTGTTGATAAGTCAGCTGAATCTCCAATAAATTGGGCCATTTCAATTTCATCAATACCATACAAGAGATGCTCTGAAATAATTAAATCCCGCTGCTCATTAATTTTATCCAAAGAAACGAAACTCTTTTCCAGTAGTTCAATAAAAAATTTAAAATCAAATGATTCAATACTACCTGGCTCAACTAACTTTTCCGGTATCTTCTTGTCCGTTGAAAAAACCTTTTTACTTTCAGAAATAATATCAGGTTTATTAGACAAGTGATCTTGATTAACTTGGAAAACATCTAAGAAACTTTTAGATGTTTCTTTGAAGCCTTCTAATTTTAAAATTGGTAACGCAAATCGAGCGGTAATTTCTTTGTACCTACCATCACCAATTGATTCCCAGAGTAAAGTACTGAGTAAATCATCTGTAAAAAAATCAGTTGCTTGCAAAGGACGACGCAATTGATAGACAACAACTTTTCCTATTGCATCCTCTTTTTCAAAACTCTTCAAAAGTCCTAGAGCTTCAAGTGCACTTCTTGCTTCAGAAAACATTGCTAAGTCAATATTTAGTAAGGCAAGTAATTCACTATGCATCTTTCGGTTAGATAATTGTGGATTTTGACTTGCCTCACCTTTCAATAGAGCAAATAGACCACTCGCAATCACACCCATAACAGGTTGATACAAGTAGTCTAGTCGTTCAATATCATCATTTGTAACTTTTTCATCCATTAAAACGACATAACCGTCTTTCGGACTCATATTTCCCCATGTATCAATCATTGATTATCATTCCTTCAAATCCGGTTTATCTGTAGGTGTTTTATCACGAGCCATCATTTCATTTAATTCTTTTAAGAAAACACTCATATCTTTAAATTGACGGTAAACACTAGCAAATCTAATGTACGCAATTTCATCAACATCAGCCAATAATCCCATAACATATTCACCGATTAGTTGGCTAGAAATTTCATTTTCACCTAATGCTCTAACATTATTTTCTACTTGATCCACAAGATGAGTAATAGCTTTCATTGAAACTGGCCTTTTCTCGGCAGAACTAATAATACCTTTAAGGATCTTTTCACGATTAAATTCTTCACGTGTTCCATTTTTTTTAATAACAAGTAGTGGTGTAGCTTCAACTCGTTCAAATGTTGTGAATCTAAATTCACAATTTTCACATTCACGACGTCGTCTGATAACGCGACCTTCATCTGTTGGTCGACTGTCAACGACTCGAGAGCCATTATGTTGGCAATGTGGACATTTCATTGTGACACCTCATTATTTTTTATTTACATTATTTAAACATTAATTTGAGTACTAAGCCAGTTTAGCACTTGAACCCTTGTAACGGCAACCGTTGTTGAATTATCTATTACAAAATCTGCTAAATCTTTTTTCTTTTGAATGGGCCATTGTGCTTTAACCCTTGACATCGCTTCATCTAAAGATAATTCATCCCGCTTCATTAAACGTTCTAATTGTGATGTTTCAGGTACATAGATAACCATTACTGCATTACAAAGTAATTGGTAGTTTTGCTCAAATAATAAAGGCATATCCAAAATAATTAACTTACTACCTAATTTTTTTTGGACTTCTATTTGTGACAAAATTTCTTTTCTAATAGCAGGAACCATAATATCATTTAATTTTTTTAACGCTATTGCGTCATTAAAGACTAGCTGACCTAACTCTTTTCGATTTAAATTCCCAGTTACTGATAAATATTTTTCGCCAAATGTTTGAATAATCATTGTTAAAGTTGCAGATTTTGGTTCAACAACTTGTCTCGCAATAACATCTGCATCTATAACTGTGATATTTTCTTCTTTAAAAATATGACTAACTGTTGATTTACCTGTTGCTATGCCACCAGTTAGTCCAAGAATATAAGTCATCTTTAAACTTCCTTTAACGGTTGGCAATGTGGACAGTAGTGTGTCCCTCGTTGTGCCACTTTTATTTTAACAATAGGTGTTCCACATCTAGGACATGGTTTCCCTGTTTGACCATAGACATTCAAATCAAATTGGAACAATCCCGTCTCACCAAACGCACCCGTATAGGATCTAATTGTTGTTCCACCAGCTTGTACCGCAGTAGCTAGCTCAAGAATAATATTTTTACGTAATATAGCTAATTTCCTATTAGAAATTGAATTTGCTGGCTGTTCCGGATTAATTTTACTCATCCATAAAACTTCATCAACATAAATGTTTCCAAGACCAGCAACCGCCTCTTGATTTAATAACACAGGCTTGATTGCCATATGTTTACGAGATAAATATTTTATGAAATAACTGAGCTTAAAATCATTATCTGTCGGTTCTGGTCCTAACTTCTTAAGACCCGAAAGTTCACGTTCTCGACCTGTCGGGATTAGTTGCATGCGTCCAAACTTACGAACATCATTGTATCTTAAATCTTGCTCATCAGTTAAATGAAATATGACGTGGGAGTGCTTTTCAATTGGTTCATCTGAACTACGAACAAAATATTTACCTTCCATTCTTAAATGAGAAACCATTGTCATTTTGCTATCAAAACGAAAAAGTAAGTATTTACCCAGTCTATCGATTGATTCAATCTTTCTGCCTTCTAATTCACGCTTAAAATCTAATACATCCCCAGATACAATTTTAGGCCATAAAACATCAATTGATTTAATTGTCTTACCTATAACTAATTGACTAAGACCTCTTCGAACCGTTTCAACTTCTGGTAATTCTGGCATATAATTACCCCCCACCACTTTTTATTTAGTATCAAACCAACTATCACCAAACGCACTCTCAACTTTTAAAGGAACCTCTAAAGAAACGGCAGCGTCCATAACTTCAGGAACTTTCTTTTGCAAGATAGCAATTTCTTCTTCAGGTGCTTCAAAAATTAATTCATCATGTACTTGTAATAACATTTTAGCTTGTAAATGTTCTTCTTCTAACATTTTGTTCATATTAATCATCGCTACTTTAATAATATCCGCAGCACTACCTTGAATTGGTGTATTCATTGCTGTTCTTTCAGCAAAAGAACGTAAGTTAAAGTTTCGACTGTTAATATCTGGTAAATAACGACGACGATGGAATAATGTTTCAACATAGCCTTTATCTTTAGCTTCACGCACAACGCTTTCCATGTAGTTCTTAACGCCTGTAAATTCATTTAAATACGTATCAATAAATGTTTGTGCTTGTTTTCTAGTAATCCCAATATTTTGTGACAACCCATAATCACTAATACCATAAACAATACCAAAATTGACTGCCTTAGCTGTTCGACGCATATTTGAAGTCACGTCATCTGGCGATTCTAAACTAAAAATTTTCATTGCCGTATTAGCATGGATATCAATTCCTTCTTTAAAAGCTTCTTGCATATTGGCATCATGCGCAATATGGGCCAAAACACGTAACTCAATTTGTGAATAATCAGATGAGAATATTTTCCATCCTTTATGTTCAGGTATAAATGCTTGTCTAATTTTCTTGCCTTCAGGAACACGGACTGGAATATTTTGTAAATTAGGATCTACAGATGATAGTCGGCCTGTCGCTGTCAGTGTTTGCAAGTATCTTGTATGAACTTTCTTATCTTCATGTCTAACCTTTAATAAACCTTCAACATACGTTGATTGAATTTTTGCAATTTGTCGATATTTTAAAATTAAATCTGCGATTGGAGCTATTGTTCTAAGTTGTTCTAAAACATCAACGGCAGTTGAGTAACCTGTTTTAGTTTTTTTAACAACAGGTAATTTTAATTTTTCAAATAAAATAACGCCTAACTGTTTTGGTGAATTAATATTAAACTCTTCACCAGCTTCACTGTAAATTTTAGTTTCCATATCACTCAAAATAGTTGAAAATTCTTTTTGCATAATCTTTAATCTATCTGCATCGACATTAATGCCCTGAATTTCCATCTTGGCTAATACAAGTGAAAGAGGAAGTTCCATATCCGTGTACAAATCCATTTGTTCATGATCAACTAATCCGGCCATTAATGGTTCTTTCAAAAGATTTATGGCGTCAACTTTCGATGCCATATGACTAAAGAAAATATCATCTTCTGGAATTGCACGTTTAACGCCTTTACCATATACCTCTTCATCAGACTTAACGTCATAGTAATCGTGTTTCTGTGCTACCTTACTAAGATCATTACTATTATCACTTGTATCTAACAAATACGAAGCTAACAAAAGATCAAATTCAGTTCCTGCAAGTTGAATGTTCAATCGGTTCAGCGCTACATAATTACGTTTAAAATTAAATACATTCTTTTTAATATTATCATTTGAAAGAATTGAAACTAAAGTTTTAGATTTTAATAAATCAACATCTCGTGTTACGAAAAATTGTTTGCCATCACCTATCGCAAATCCATCAAAATCTGCTGTATGATAATTATCTTCCAACATCTCTAAATAAAAAGAAATCGGTTGTGCTAATTTAGATAATTCATCTAAATTGTCACTAGTTAATACTTTATAATCTGTCTTTTTAGGTTCTGGAAATAAATTCATTTCTACACTATTTGATGCTGGATTTAAATTTAATTGACTTAAAAATTTTTTAAAATCCATTTTTTCATAGAAAGCAACTAACTTATCTAAGTCCTGTCCATCCCATTTTGTGTCAGTAAAATCAATCGTGATAGGTGCATCTTGTCGAATTCTGGCTAAATCTTTGCTCATAAATGCTTGATCTTTATCTTCAATTAAATGTTCTTTCATTTTACTTTTCTTTAATTGATCAATATTTTCGTAAAGATTCTCCATTGAGTCATATTCTGTTAATAATTTAATTGCAGTCTTCTCACCAACTTTAGTAACACCGGGATAATTATCTGACGTATCGCCAACTAATCCCTTCATATCAATAATTTGTAATGGTGTTAATCCAAATTTTTCCATTACATGCTCTGGTGTAAATTTTTCGATCTCACTAACGCCTTTTTTTGTGACAGAAACTGTTACTTTACCGGTTGTTAATTGTGTTAAATCACGATCTCCAGTCACAATAGTCACATTATATCCAGCTTCTTCACCTTTTTTTGCCATTGTGCCTATAATATCATCTGCTTCAAAATCAATTAATTCATAAGTTTTAATGCCGTATCCTGCTAATAATTCTCTAAAATATGGCATTTGTTCTTTTAGTTCTGGCGGTGTTTTTGATCTACCGGCCTTGTAATTATCATACTTTTTAGTCCTAAAAGTTGTCTTTCCTGCATCAAATGCAACTAATACATGTGTTGGTTTTTCGGTATCTAATATGACATTCAACATATTATTAAATCCATATAATGCATTTGTATGTAACCCAGCTTGGTTTGTGAATCTATCTACAGATTGGTACAATGCAAAAAATGCACGATAGGCAATACTGTTTCCATCAATCAATAGTAATTTGTCATTAGTATTAGTCATTTAATATCCGTCTCCTTTGAAAATCTCTATCTCTATTTTACCAAACATCAGCCTTGATTAATAATGAATACGCTAATAACTCAATAAAGTAACAAAAACCCCCAAGTTACGAATCCTTAACTTGGAGGTTTAACCTTCTTATTTATGAATTACTAATCTCTACCACCGTAGCCAAAGATTTGTAAAAATGAAATGAATAAATTAATAAAATCAAGATATAACATTAGGGCACCTGTCATAGCTAAGTTAGAAACTGAAACATTGCTATCTCGTTGTAAAAATACTTGTCTTAATTTTTGTGTATCCCACGCAGTTAAAATAGTAAAAATAATCACAGCGATATATGAGAATACGTAATTAATAAGTTCACTTTGTAAGAATAAATTTACAAATGAAGCAACAATTAATCCAACTAAAGCAGCTAATGCCTGCGTACCTAATTTAGTTAAATCTCGTTTAATAACATTTCCTAAAATAGTCATCGTAACGAATACAGCCGAACTTGCAGCAAATGCAGCAATGATATTCCCGACTGAATACATTGATATAATCAACGACAATGTTACGCCCTCAAGTACAGAATATCCCATCAATAAAGCAAATGTTACGAATGGTGCTCTTGATGCTTTTACGTTAATATTTAAAACAACCACCAACTGGACAATAAATAATGCCCAAATTGACCATGAATGTTCTGCCATAAAACCATAAACTGATTGTTGAAATACCGTTAATGTTAAAAATGCTGTGACAGCCGAAACGCCAACTGCAAGTGCCATATACCCATATAATTTTGCTAAAAAATTATTTAATCCATCTTTTTCATTAATAATAACGCCATTTTGATTATCCATCTTGCTTTCCTCCTTGATAATTAAGAAATCATGTTTAAATCATTGTGATTAATACACCAAAACCTATTACAACTAATTTAATAAAATGAAATAGGTTAGAGAAATAATACTTATTTTAATCAAAATACAACATGACTTTTAAGCTCATACAGTATTAATCTTTTTAAAAGAATAACCCCTTGTATGTATAAGGACAAGTGTACCAAATCATGTAAAATTATCAAGAATTTTCACTTTTCATAAAAATAATTTAAGTAATAAAAAAGAAATGATTCGAAAATCATTTCTTTTTTTAAACAACTAATTATTTTTAAAACTCAAATTACTCAATAATTCCTCATATGCATACTCATATTTTTGGACATCTCCAGCACCCATAAAAATAACTACTGCATTATTGTAATCAAGTAATGGCGAAAGATTATCAAGTTTGATAATCTCGCCACCCTTAACAATCTTTGCACCAAGATCTTCACTCGAAACATTACCTGATGTTTCACGAGCAGAACTAAAAATATCCGTTAAATAAACTTTATCGGCAAGATTCAAACTAATTGCAAAATCATCCATCAACGCAATGGTTCTACTGAACGTATGTGGTTGGAAGACCGCAATTAATTCTTTATCAGGATATTTTTGACGAGCAGCATCAATTGTTGCTTTAATTTCTGATGGATGATGCGCATAATCATCAATAATTGTCATATCACCAATATACTTCTCGCTAAAACGGCGTTTAACCCCTTTAAAACTTAATAATTCACTTGCAATTTCTTCTAAATCAACTTTTTCGAAATATGAAACAGCAATAACGGCTAAACTATTTAATATGTTATGCTCACCAAAAATTGGGATTTGGTAATGGCCTAATGACGTATCCTGATAATAAACATCGAATTCGGAACCTTTAGTTGTTCGTTTAATATCACGAGCTTGGAAATCATCAGAATCTTTTGTACCATAATAATAAATTGGAACATCAGCTTTTATTTTACGGAGTAAAGGATCATCTCCCCAAGCAAATATACCTTTTTTTGTTTGTTTTGCAACTGTTTCAAATGAATCAAAAACATCATCAATACCAGTAAAATAATCTGGATGATCAAAATCAATATTAGTCATAATTGAATAATCTGGGTGATAGGCAACAAAATGTCGACGGTATTCATCTGCTTCATATACAAAGAACCTTGCATCAGGTTTTCCTTTACCGGTACCATCCCCAATTAAGTAACTCGTTGGTGCAATACCACTTAAGACATGTGCAAGCAATCCTGTTGTACTTGTTTTACCATGAGATCCGGCCACACCAATACTTGTATAACCTTCCATTAATCGACTTAGCATTTCAGGATAACTGACAATATCTAAGCCCATTTCACGTGCCTTTTTTAGTTCAGGATGATCAGCTGTAAATGCATTTCCCGCAATTACAGTCAAACCTTCATGGATGTTTTTTTCATCAAATGAATAAACCTTAATATTAGCTAATTCTAATCCACGTTGTGTGAATGTATATTGGTCAATATCAGATCCTTCAACCTTAAATCCTTGATCGTGTAAAATTAATGCTAAAGAACTCATCCCTGAGCCTTTTATTCCTACAAAATAATATACTTTTTGGTTATTCATCATTATCCCCTTTTCTGACATTATTCATTCATAATTTTACCATAAAATGATTTAATATTCAGTTTGTCGTTAAAATTCTTCTCTCATCCGTCTAAGTTCATCTTCATTTAAATACACATCTCGAGGTTTCGACCCCTTGGCATGTGAGATATGTTGCTGATTTTCAAGTTCATCAATAATATTTGCAGCTCTATTATAACCAATTGAAAAGACGCGCTGTAATTTAGAAGTTGAAATGGTTTGTTCATGCGCAATAAAATCTAAAATACCTGGCAATAAATCATCTTGTTGTTCATTTTGATCTGCCATTTTTTTCAGTCCATCTGGATTAAATGCATATCTTGGCTTTCCTTGAGTTCTAACAAAGTCTGTAATTAAATCAACTTCGTCTTCTATATAAGTTCCTTGTAACCTAACAGCCTGACTTGATCCATTACCCAGGTAGAGCATATCGCCTCGTCCAAGTAATTTTTCAGCACCGGCCGTATCCAAGATAGTTCTCGAGTCAATTTGACTAGAAACCATAAATGCAATTCGAGTTGGAATATTATTTTTAATTGTACCCGTAACAACATCAACACTTGGGCGCTGTGTTGCTAAAATCAAATGAATTCCTGCTGCTCTAGCCTTTTGTGTAATTCTTGCAATATATTCTTGAACTTCATTTGAAGCAACCATCATTAAATCAGCTAATTCATCAATAATAATTAAAATATACGGCATCTTTAAACCAAAATCGCCATTTGCTTCTGCCTTTTGATTAAAGTTACCAATATTTTTAGCTCCAGCTGCAGCCAATTTTTGATAACGTTCTTCCATCTCATCAACAGCCCATTTCAAAGCTGCAGAAGCTGCTTTCGCATCTGATATAACAGGTGCTAACAAATGAGGAATATCATGGTATGGCGCTAATTCAACAGCTTTAGGATCAATCAATAACAATTTAACCTCATTTGGTGTTGCCTTGTATAAAATAGAAACTAATAAACTATTGATAAAGACTGACTTACCGGATCCTGTAGCACCAGCAATTAGTCCATGCGGCATTTTTTGTAAGTTAGTTACTTGTGCTTCACCAAATAAATCAACACCTAATGCCACAGTCAATGGCGATTTATTTTCTGTAAACACAGGAGATCTCAATACTTCTGAGAGAAGGACTGGTCTTGATTTTAAATTAGGTATTTCAATCCCAACACTACTACGTCCGGGAATTGGTGCCTCTACACGAATATCTTTTGCAGCAAGCGCTAGTTTCAAGTCATCAACAAGGTTGGTAATTTTACTTACCTTAACACCAGCAGCCAATGATACTTCAAATTGGGTCACCGTGGGGCCAACTGTCCAGCCATCAACTTCTGCATTAACATGGAATGCTTCCAATGTATTATTTAATACATCAATTTGAGAAAGTACCCAATCATCTAATTCACCAGCATTTTCTAAAATAGGATCTGGTAATAGATCAAGTGATGGGAATTGATAACTTGCCTCTGACCTTTTGACTTCTTCATCTGACTGATCATCATAATAGCTATCTTGTACTTCTTGTACTTCTTGTACTTCTTGTACTTCTTGTACTTCTTGTACTTCTTGTACTTCTTGTACTTCTTGTACTTCTTGTACTTCTTGTACTTCTTGTACTTCTTGTACTTCTTGTACTTCTTGTACTTCTTGTACTTCTTGTACTTCTTGTACTTCTTGTACTTCTTGTACTTCTTGTACTTCTTGTACTTCTTGTACTTCTTGTACTTCTTGTACTTCTTGTACTTCTTGTACTTCTTGTACTTCTTGTACTTCTTGTACTTCTTGTACTTCTTGTACTTCTTGTACTTCTTGTACTTCTTGTACTTCTTCATTAGTTTGATGATTGGTACTTACAAATGCAAGTTCTTCACGTGACAAAACTTCAGGTTTATTTTTAAAGACGGCTAATTCTTTTTGAGCCTCATTCTCAGAAGCTGATATTTCAAATAATCCACGAGCTAAAGCATGTTTGTTATTAGCAACTACATTCATATTAGCATTTTTCATCTGTTCATTTTTTACATCCAGTACATCAGGCTCTAAATTCGCAGTTTGTGATAAAGCATCTTTTTGTTTATTATCTTCGATTACTGGATCCACTTCTGGTACAATTTTTTCAGCTACTCTATCCACAGAACGCAACGTATTTTCATTATTAATGGATACTTGATTTTCCTCTTCAACAAGATCATCAAACAGTAAATAAGTATCCTTTGCTTTAGTTAATTGAACTAAAATTTTCCGATACTTTACGCTTTTATTTTGCTTTTTATTCGTAAAAAATGTAGGAATTTGTTTTGGTTTGAAGCCTCGAGAATATCGATTAATTTGTGTATTTTCACTTTGACTATCTATTTTTGATTCTTTGCGCACAAATTGTTCATTATGATGTGGTATATTTACATCTTTTTTTATCGTTTTCTTATAAAACGCAGGTCCATCGTAACGCTCCATTAATTTCATCCTAACTATGTAAAAAACTAATTGCAATAACCGCAATTAGTTTTTATAAATCTATATTATGCAAATAATTTGGCTGCCTTCTCAAAATCGAATGCATCACCAACATGATTCGTCTTTTCATCTAAAACTAAAATACCATGGACAGTTGGAGCATTAGGAATAGCCAACTCTTGAGCTGAACAAACCATGCCATAACTATCAATACCACGTAATTTACCTGGCCAAATAATCGCCCCAGTTGGCATCATTGCGCCAACTTTAGCAACAACAACAAGCTGACCTTGTTCAATATTAGATGCACCACAAACGATATCAAGTGTCTCACCATTATTAACTTCGATTTTTGTAACATGCAAATGATCAGAATCAGGATGTTCAGTAGATTCGGCTACATATCCTACAACAAATTTAGGATCATCATCGACAACGAGTATATCCTTAAATCCAGCAGCAACGATAAGTTGATTTAATTTTTCTACTTGTTTCTCATCTAAAAATATTTGTCCGTTACCCACTAAATCAAGTGATTCTTTAGAGATTTCTAAAAAATTAAATCCCAACGTTTCATTTGATTTTTTGTTAAAGATGCGAACAACATTATTTTTTGATTCTGACTTTTGGTTTTCTACATCTTCACGTAAAACAACCATTAATGTATCGCCAACGTTCTTTAAATTATAACTTGTTATTAACATTTTTATTTACTAGTTCCCTTCTTAATATCACTAATGACTAAGACGTCACATGGCGCATTTCTTAGAATTGCATCTGTTGTTGATCCATTCACAAATCTTTCAACAACATTTGCCCCTGTTTGTCCAACCATAATTAAATCAACATGTTTTTCTTCTGGTATTTCACGACTTAATAAAACTTTAGAAGATCCATATACTAAAATAGTTTCAACATCATTAACGCCTTTATCTATCGCAATTTGTTTGTAGTCGGCTAAGGTATCATTTAATCGCTTAACTTCAGTTGTAACATCGTCTTCATCTTCGGAAAATGTGTTGTCAACACTTCGTTCAACAACATGTACAACTATCAAACTAGCCTCGTTTTTTAAAGTACTCTCAACTGCTTGATTAAATGCACGTTCAGATTGTACACTTCCATCTATCCCAACCATTACTCTTTTATAAACTTGTTCAAACATCACTATCACCCCCATGGTTTAGTCTAATTTGTTCATAAATGATTCAATTTGTTCTTTTGTTTTACGTTCTTTATTCACATAACGATCAAGCTCAACACCGTTATTGTATGCAACAAAACTTGGAATACCAAAAATACCCCAATCTTGGCAAAGTTCAATTTGTTCATCACGATCTACTTTATAAAATTTAAAATCGGAATATTCTGCTTCAATTTCGGGCATTAATGGTTCAATAAAGTTACAGTCTGGACACCAACCTGCCGTAAAATAAAACAATGATTTACCATTCAATAATAATTCATTTAATTTATCTTTTTCTAAAACTTTTAATTTTTCCAATCTAACTACCCCTTAATGATTGTATCGACAGTTGAACGGTCCAATCCTAGAATTGTTTTTTCAAGTAATTCTTTTGCTGCTTCATAGTCTCTGATTGAGAACATTGTTTGATGCGTATGAATATAACGTGCACAAACGCCAATAACAGAACTTGGAATACCATTATTTGCTGTTTGAGCTGCGCCAGCATCGGTACCACCTTGAGAAACAAAGTACTGATAAGGAATATTGTTATCCGAAGCAGTATCCAATAAAAATTCTTTTAATCTAGGAAGTGTTACTAATCTTGGATCATAAATTCTGATTAACGTTCCTTCGCCAAGATGCCCAAATGTTCCTTTTGTTGTTTCAATATCATTTGCGGCTGAACAGTCGACAGCAAAAAACAAATCAGGTTTCAGCATATTTACTGCACCTGGTGTGCCTCGTAGTCCAACTTCTTCTTGAACATTAGCACCAGCGAATAAAGTATTTGGTAATGTTACGTCTTTTAATTTTTCAAGCGTTTCCAGTACTGCAGTACAACCATAACGGTTATCCCATGCCTTACTAATAATATTTTTACCATTAGCTGTTTTAATTGTTTCAACATCCGGAACGATATAATCTCCTGGTGCAATACCAAACTCTTTTGCTTCACTTGCAGATTCAAATCCACCATCAAATAAAATATCATTAATTTGTGGTGTTGCATTTTGATGATTATCACCACGCAATAAATGTGGTGATACTGATGAAGAAATTATTGGGTACGTTTGACCTGATCGTGTTGTTAGTGTGAATCGTTGCGAAGAAACAACAAATGGGTTCCATCCACCAAGTGGGCGAACTGAAAACAACCCATTGTCATTAATTGCAGCAAGCATGAATCCAACTTCGTCCATATGAGCAGCGGTCATAATTTTAGGTGCATTTATATCTGCATTTTTACGGATACCAAAAATTCCACCCAAACCATCCTGAACAACCTCATCAACATTTGGTGTCATTTTTTCGCGCATTACATCACGTACGTTATTTTCAAATCCACTTGTTGCCTGAAGTTCAGTCATTGTTTTAACTAAATTAAACGTTTTATCATTCATATTAGAAAGCCCCTTTTCATTTTATCGGACGAATTAGTCACAATTTTGTCTACTCACTTAGCTTAATATCTCTTACTTTATATTATATAATAGTACCATAAAAGAAGCCATGAATGTAGCTTAGTTACTATGTAACGGCGTTTTTACAAAAAAATCTGGAATTTTTATTCCAGATTTTTAGACGTATTAAAATGTGCTTCTAACTTATAGATAGGTTGTCCTTTTTTACTAAATTTTTCTTCATATTCAGTCATGACATTATCTTCAGCTTCAACGCTTGCATGTAAATCAAGCCAAACTTGATCATAACCCATTCCATACTCATTTAAACTAACTAATGAGTATTCAAATAAGCCACGATTATCCGTTTTAAATTCAAGATGACCATCATTTTTCATAACTTTTTCATATCCTTTTAAGAAACTGCCGTGAGTAAGTCGACGTTTAGCCTGTCTTGTTTTAGGCCAAGGATCTGAAAAGTTCAAATAAATACCATCAACTTCATTATCATCAAAAAATTCAGTTACCGAATCACCGTTACCTAAAATTAATTGTAAATTTGGGATTTGTGCTTCAACTTGTTTCTTCAACGTAATTGCTGCAATTGTTGTTTGCAATTCAATTCCGATAAAATTATATTCTGGAAATTTTCTAGCCATTCCCATAATAAATCCACCCTTACCCATACCTATTTCAATAAAAAGTGGTTGTTTTTTCTCAAATCTTGATTGCCATTTACCTTTAAACTGATTAGGTGATGTTACAAGTAGTTCCGGATGTTCTGCAATTAATGGTTCAGCCCATGCTTTATTTCTTAATCTCAACTTATATATCCTCATTTCGTTTGATAAAGTAAGTGGGGCTAGAACGTATTAATCGTTTTAGCCCCACTACTTTTAATCTGTTTTCATATTATATTTTTGTAATTCTATTATTGCCTGATTCATTTCATGAAATCGACTTAACTGATGCGCTTTTTTTATTCGTTGTAATTTTGCTATTATAATGTACCAGTTTATTCTGTTTAATAAATCGTTATTCTCCAATGACTCATGATAGCCACTCAGCCAGCTACTCCATTGTGTATCCGGAATATATTCAGACATAACTAAGCTCAAATCCATAGCAGGATCAGCAATTTTTGCTGACTCCCAATCAACTAAATATAATTGATTAGTATCAGACTGTAACCAATTTCGATGATTCAAATCACCATGGCAAACTGTATACTTATCCGTTGACAGTTCAGGTTGATGCTCATTCAATTGCTTAAACATTTTTGATAGTAAAGGGTGCTGCTTTAAATCATCACTTAAATCGTCAAAATAATTAGCTAATAAGCCACTAGGCGTGATAACTTCTCCACCTACCTGACTTAACATATTTTTTAATTGCTTTGAGCGATGAATTTTAGATAATAATTCAGGAACCATTTTTTGATCCATTTCATCAGAATGAAGGTTTCGTCCATTTAGCCACTCTTGTGCAGTTATTGTATCTCCACTTGAGATTCGCTTAGTCCAAATTAATTTTGGTGTAATACCAGCAACTGAGAGCGCAGCTAAAAAAGGTGACATATTTTGTTTCAAAAACACTTTTTCTTGTGCACGTGTACCCATGTATGCAGTGCCTGTATCTCCACCAATTGGTAACAATTGCCAACCGGGATCTAAATTAAAATCCATTCTATTATTACCTCTTTTTCCGGACTAAGCTCTAATACTATAGTTTCATCTTACAAACATCACTATTGTACGTCAAGGATTTTTTTAACTCTGGTAACTAAGTAAAAATTAGTAAACAGCATTATTTCTACCAAACTCACCAAAATACCATAGCCCATCATTAAAAATTGTCCTGTACCAATATAGATTGCGATATTAAAAAGTACTGCACTTACACTTATAATTGTTAAAGTAAATTTTTTGAAATTCTTAATTTGATACTCTTTTCCTTTTGGATATAATCGAGTAAAAATAATATTATCGTAATGTTTTGCAAAAGGTAACAATTGAAAACCAATCAGATAAATAAATAAAATTAAAAACGCGATTGCTAGCCACCCATTTGAAATAAATGCAATAATTAGCGCCCCAATTAGAGTTAATCTAATAAATAAGCCACTAAATTCAGTTCCGCGAATAAATCCCCTTGCATATAAAAATGTATAAACATTTGCATCATCTTTTTTAATATGATTTAAAATGAAATCAAGGTACACTCTTCTCTTAACATTTCCTCTAACCATTGGTACATCAGTAAATAAATTAAAGAAACGGTAAATCCCTAACATTCTATTTTCTTCAAAACTGATTGCTTTTTTCCAATCAAAAATTTCCTTAAATCCTTTTGCAGCTAGCTGATTCAAAACAAAGCTACTTAAAATAGCAACAATAAAACTCAGAATAAACGTACTATATAACCCAAGGATATAAAGTAAAGTAGGCAATAAAATATTAACTAATTTGATACTTCCCCAACTAAACCGATTATTTTGATATTTTTCAAGTAATGAAATGACTAACCAATTATTTTTCAAGCTTAGTTGCGTTAAAATTAAAAAAATAATGTTGATTACTGAAATTTTCATCCCAATCATCATAAATGGGATGAGTAACACAATAAATCCAACCTGCATTAAACTGGCCATAACTGTTGAATAGCGTTTTGCCTTTTTTAAATAACTAATTAATGCATGTTCCTGTGGTAAAAGAAAAACAATATCCGCTTCTTTTAATAACGTACTTAAACGGCCAATTTGTAAAATCACCAGTAACCCAATCACTACTGCAGGTCGATACCAAACCAAATTAACTGGCATCACCTTTAACCCATTTGAATAAGCTAAACCAAGTCCACCAACAAAAAACATAATTGCAACAACAAAATGATCATTTAAAACATATCGTAAATATTTTAATAGTAATAACTGGTGGCTTTTTAAACGTGTTGTCCATAAGTCTTTCATTTTGTTACCTCTTCCTTAGTTAGACCAAGATAAATTTCATCTAAGGAAGCATCTGGATTCTTATAAGCTTGTCTTAATTCAACCATTGTTCCTTGTGTTTTAATTTCACCTTTATTTAATAAAATGAACCAATCGCAATACTTTTCAGCTGTGGCTAAAACGTGAGTTGACATTAAAACACTTGCCCCACGCTTCTTTTCAGAAACAATTAACTCTAATAAATCGTTAATTGCTAAAGGATCTAACCCGAGAAATGGTTCATCAATAACATAAAAATCAGATTCTGTTAAAAAAGCACAGACAATCATAACTTTTTGTTTCATTCCTTTTGAAAAGTTAGCGGGAAACCATTCTAATTTGTTATCAAGTCTAAATATTTTAAGTAATTCATTAGCTTTTTTCCATGCTTTAGTTTCATTCAATCCATAAGCCATCATTGAGAGTTCAATGTGTTCTTTTAATGTTAATTCTTCATAAAGAATAGGCGTTTCAGGAATATATGCTAAATGTGATTTATAAGCCTGGCTATCTTCCCTTAAGGTTACGCCATTTAATTTAATAGTTCCTTTTTGTGGGGTTAATAGCCCAATTATATGATTGATTGTAGTCGATTTACCTGCACCATTTAAACCAATTAAGCCAACGACATTTCCAGGTTTAACTTCAAAAGAAATATCTTTTAAAACTGGTATTTGAGAGTAACCACCCACTAAATTTTTAACTTCTAATGTCATTTTCTAATTCCCCATTTACAATTTATTTATGCCTTTAATTATATCATATTATGGTGAATTATCATTCATGATGTATAATAAAAGTATTAACTAACTTTGAAAGAAGGCAAACATATGACTGACTGTATTTTTTGTAAAATTATTGCCAATGATATTCCTAGTTTCACCGTATACGAAGATGAAGACATTAAAGCATTTCTTGATATCTCACAAACAACCCCAGGACATACACTTGTAATTCCAAAAAAACATGTTGCTAATATTTTTGAATATGACCAAGCACTCGCTAGTAAAGTTTTTGCTAAAATTCCAATGATTGCTTCCGCAATTAAAGTAAGCAATCCAGATATTCAGGGGATGAATATCGTCAATAATAACGGAGAATTAGCTTATCAATCTGTTTTTCACTCACATTTTCATTTAATTCCTAGATACTCAACAAAAGATACTTTTAAAATGTCATTCAAGGATAATTCTAAGAAGTACACGTCCGAGCAACTTGAATCAATTATGACGTCAATCAAGAATGAGATTGGAGAAAATAATGTCAAAAACATTTAAACGAATTAGTTTATTATCAATTATTGGTGGATCAGCATACTATGCTTATAATCATAGAGATGAACTTATTACTTTTGTTACAGACAAAAAAGTTCAATTAAAGGCAGATTTTTCTGACTATCAAAATGATATCAACCGCGTAACTAATTCATCAAAAAAGATGCAATATGCCACAGATCATCTGAATACGATTATAGAAGAAACTCTACCCATCGTCGATTCCATTAGTAATCGTATAGAAAAGTTTACTTATGAGATTGAGCCAAATATAAATAAAATTAATAAAAAATTAGAAAAATATCAATAAATTAGGCTTTTAAAAGTTTGATTTTTTTGTGAATTTTCGGTCAATTACTTTCATTATATGATAATTATGTTATATTAAACGTATTAGTCTTTCATTGAGAAGACAAAAAATTTAAGAAATAGGATGTGTTAGGTTATGAAAAAATGGCTTGTTGCTTTAGCCGGCGTACTATTAACATTTACATTAGCGGGTTGTGGGAGCTCAACAGTTGCAACTACTTCAGGTGGTAAGGTTACAGAAAGTGCTTACTACGACAGTTTGAAGAAAACTTCAAGTGGTACATCAATTTTACAACAAATGATTTTGAACAAAGTATTAGAAAAACAATATGGTGATGATGTTTCTGATAAAGAAGTCACAAAACAATACGATACTTATAAAGCTCAATATGGTTCAAGTTTCTCATCTGTCTTATCACAAAACAGTATGACAAAGACTAGTTTTAAAGCAGAATTACGTTCTAACTTACTTTTAAAAGCTGCTGTTAAACATTACAGTGATTTAAGTTCTACTGCTGTAGATAAGCAATGGGAAGAATACCAACCAACTATTACAGTTCAACGTATTCAAGTTGCTTCAAAGTCAGATGCAGAAAAAATCATCAAACAACTTGATGAACAAAAAACTGCTAAAAAGTTAACTGACAAATTTACTGCATTAGCTAAATCAAAATCAACTGATACAACTTCTGCAAGTACTGGTGGTACATTAGCTGCATTTAACAATACAGATACAACACTTACAGCAGAATTTAAAAAAGCTGCATTTGATTTAAAACAAGGTAAATATACAACTACACCTGTTAAAACAACAGCAGGTTATGATGTAATCTTGAGTGTTAAAAATGCTGGTAAAGGTAAAAAAGCCGATCACATTTCTGACTTAAAAGAACAAATTGTTACTGAAACTATGGCTGACTCAACTAAATTACAAAAAATTGTTGGTAAAGTTCTTAAAAAAGGTAACGTATCAATCAAAGATGATGACTTGAAAGATGTTCTTTCAAGCTACTTATCATCATCTTCTTCATCTTCAAAATAAATACATCAAAACATCAGATTATATCTGGTGTTTTTTTTTCGAAAAAAATATCTCAATGGAATTTATCCATTGAGATATTTTTCAATTTAATTATTTGTTACATTACTGTCAGCATGTGGTTTATAGAAATTTCGACCATCCATACCAAATATACGTTCAGAAAATTCGCCCTCTTCTGTATGAGCCAATGACCCTTTCAACATTTGAATTGATGCATCAATATTATCAATTTGATGTAAAACATCTGCTTCAATTAAATGAGGTTGCACTGGTGAACCATACTCTAGTAACCCATGATGAGCAAGAACAACGTGACGTAATAAAATCATGTCTTCTGTCTGAAGATCAATTTTTAGTTCACCTGCTGCTTTAACAATTTCTTCATCGATTAATACAATATGCCCAATTAAATTTCCAGCTAATGTATAAGTTGTTGCCACAGAACCTGATAATTCGATTGTTTTTCCTAAATCATGTAAAATCACACCTGCGTAAAGTAATGGTGCATTAATCACATCACCATATTCAGCAACAATTGATTTAGCTAATCGCAACATTGAAAGTGTATGGTAGGCTAACCCACCAGAAAATGCGTGATGATTTTTCTTTGCAGCGGGATAACTGAAAAAATCATCATGTTTTTCGGCAATGAGATATCTTACAATTCGATTCCAATTTGGGTTTGTAATTTCAAAAATAGCTTTGTTAAATTCTTCTTCCATCTCATCTTTTTTCATTGGTGCACTAACGACAAATTGACTCGGATCATTAGGTTCATCCTCTTCAGTCAATCTAATATGATAGATTTTCATCTGTGGATTATTTTGGTAAACTTCACGTTTTCCTTTGATGAAAGCTACTTTTCCCGTTTGAAATTGTTCAATTGCCTCTGGCGTTGCATCCCAAAGTTTTGCGCTAATTTGTCCTGAACTATCTTCAAAATTAAATGCAATAAATTGCTTATTATTCTTTGTATTTCTAACTTCTGCACTCTTAATTAAAACAAATAATGCCACGTTTTCGTCAACTTTATATTCAAATATTTTTTTCTCTTGTGCCATATCCATCCTCCTATAACTTAATTATTTTATCATTATCAAATCCAGTTAATCCTGAATCGTCTGCCGTTAAATAAATAATTTGAACTTTTTTACTTATTTCTCGTATTAGTTTTAAAACGGCATTTTTTCTATTTTTATCAAAATTAACAAACCCATCATCAATAATTAATGGTAATTCGATTGATTTATTAATTGTCATGATTAAAGCAAATCTAAGTGCGATATATAGCTGCTCTGCTGTTCCTTGTGACAATTCTCCCACTTCAAATGATACCATATCAGAAGAAACGACGGTTAATAATCCTGATATATTATTTATTTGTGTAAAATGGCCTAATGTTAATAGTTCAAAATAATGATTTGCTAATTGCAACATTTGTGGCATTCTAACCCCAGATGAGTCTTTTAATGCCTCGTTAATCCAATTAATAGTTAACTTTTGAGTTAACCATTTATCAGCTAATTCACTTAAAATTGTAACTTTTTCAGCCAACTCTTGTCGAAGTTCTGTATAATTCCCTTCTGCCTTCAAAGTCCGTAATAACGTCTGTTGATCAATAATCTCCTGATTAATGTTCATTATACTATTTTGCAATTGTTTCAATTGTTCTGTAAGCTCATCTAATTGTTCATCTAAACTTTCTTTCGTTTCAAATCTAGCAAGATTTTTTCTAACCTCCACAGGAAGCTGCTCATTAATTGTATTCAATTTAGATTTGTCTTGAACAAATTGCTTTTGTAAATCGTAATTTTTTTCAAATTGCTCAATTGACGTTAAATGATATTGCGTTAATATTTCATTAATTTGATTAGAAATATCAGCAGTCACATTATCTTCATGCTTTTGTTGTTCATTTAAATAGCCCATTTTATTTTTTATTGATTGTGATTCAGCAATTAAAGGTTGTAATTTATCATTAAAGCCTCTAATTCTAGCTAAACTATCTGCCATATCACTTTTATTTAGTGCTAGAAAACTATCAGCAAAATCTGTCTGATTCAAATAATTTTTTATCTTGTCAGTTAACGTTTTAATTTCTGCTGATTTTTGACTAATTTGATCTGTTATAGACTGTATTCGACTTAAGTCATTTTGAATTGAGAACCACTGATTCTTTGGAAAGTCATCTAAAACGTATTGAATTTGATAATCCGTTAATTCAGTATCAGTTTGTCTCAATTGTTCGTCCAGTTTACCTATCTTCAATTGATTTTCATCAATTTCTGCAGTAATCATTTGTCTTTTATTTTGTATTTGCATCAGAGCATCACTACTTGATTTATCCTTAGAATTAGACTGCTTAAATACAATTATGGTATATACAACTATCATAATATCTAGTATCAATCCCACTATTTTAAACGGCATTGGTAAGATCATACTTAGTACAAATAGTATAACACTTACCCCTACTAAGATACTTTGTTGTGTAGACCATTTACTTTTTTGTACTTGATTTTTTTGATCAATTGATTGATTTAAATCTAATATATCTTGTTTTTTCGCCAATTGTTTTTGTTCAATCTCTTGAAGTAATCGTTTATTATTCTCTTCAGATTTAATTAATGCGACAATATTTTTAAAATCATCAGGATTAAACGCTATCGGAACTTTTCCGTTTATATTTTGATATTGCATCATTAAACGTTCTTGTTCAGTTAATAGTTGGTTTAAGCTCGACTGTTCTAATATAACTTTATCTAAATATTGCTGATTATCAGCTAATTGATCAAATAGTATATCAAAATCGACTTTATTGTTTTCATAAAAATTTATTAAATTTAATGCTGCTAAATTTTCTTTTTCATCGATCACACTCTGATTAATTGATTTTAATCTTTCATTATTTATTTTTTGTTTCTCTAATAAATTTTGTATTTGTTGATAATTATCAACAGAAATCATAGCATCTTCATCAGTTTGTTTTAGCTTATCCGTCAACTCAATAGATTGTTCATATATTGACCAATTTTGCTTTAATTGTTCATAGCGTTGATAATCTTTTGTTAGATTATATTGTGTTGTTTGAAGTGCTTTAATTTGTTTCTTATTTTGATCTAACCTTTTTTGTGTCTCAACATATTCCGGAAATTTCTGTTTGGCATTATTTATGTTATTAACTAAATCATTGTATAACGCAATTTCTTTATTTAACTCAGTTACACGACCTGCTGGCTTATAGACGTGATCAGCATCTTTTTGTATTTTTTTTGTTAATTCTAACCATTCCTGACTACCAACTGCTCCCATTGTTGTTAGATACTCATTTAAATCTTCATTCGTTAAATTAAATACTTGGTTTAACGCCTGCTGATTAAATGAAAATACTTGATTGTATAAATTTTCATCGACTGGATTTAGCCATTCATGTAGCTTATTGCTAGATACTTTCATCCCATCATCACTTTTAACAATAGACACCTTACCACCAGATTTACCTTGTGTACGAGTCAGTCGATATGCATCGTCATCAATTAATAATTCCAACTCCCCACCATATGTGGATGAGTCTTTAGGCAGATATTGTTGGTACTTCTTTTTCGCATTTGCAAATCCAAATAACATACTCAATATGAATGCTGTTAACGTCGATTTACCTGCTTCATTCAAGCCAAAAATAACCTGATTGGTTTGATTAAAATCAAACGTTTTATCGTGCCACTTCCCAAATCCGTAAATTTTAACTTTAGTTATTTTCATCTATATGACCCTCTATCGCTTGATTTTCATGAAGCAATGTTTTTGAATTTTCTTGTAATTCTACTAAATGTCCCGTTTCTAATAAATACGTATTAAGTTCCGGAATTTGTAATAATTTATCAGCGAGTTCAGTCATTCCATCATTAGTAAAAACACGTTTTGCGCTTTCTTCCCAATATTGTTGATCAATTGATTCAAAAGTTATCTTTTTATTAATTACCATTTTAATTTTAACAATCCAATAATAATTATCTGGCATATGTTTTTGAATCCAAGCAGTTAATAAATCACCATTTTGAATGCGATTTATTAGGCTTTCACTAAAATCATCTAAATCAGTGATTTGTACAACTATTAAATATAATTTATTTTTAGAAAAATGTTGGCATTCAGCGTCAATCTTATCAATAGCATCTGACAGTGAATCAATTTTTGCCATTGAAATATTAACCGTTTCCCAATCAATTGTAGATGACGTTATAAACTTAGGAACCAACTTATCTCCATCACTATTCACTAGATAAAACCCTTTATCGCCTGATTCTTTACGGTGACGACCTTGTGTATTTCCAGGATAGATAACTGGGGGTTGTTCATTCAAAATCTGTCTTACATGAATATGCCCCAATCCCCAATAATCATAATTTTTCTGTAATAATTCTTTAACGGTAAATGGTGCGTAACTTTCATCTGATATTGAATTTATACCCTCATTTGCCCCATGGATAAGACCAATATGCCATTTTTCATCACCACGAAGAGGATAATCAACGATCTTTGATGGTTCCCATCTATGTGCATAACTAAACCCAGTTAGTCGAACTTCATCGCCATTTTTTAGAATATGCGTCACTGTTTCAACTTCACTTGTAAATAAAGTTACATTTGATGGAAAAGTTAAATGATCTTGAACGTTATCAGAAAAATCATGGTTACCAAAGCTTAAATAAACATCTATTCCAGCCTTTTTCAGTCGTTCACACTGACTAATTAATGTTGTCTGTGCCATAATACTCATCTCAGATGAGTCATATAAATCCCCAACTAAACAAACAAAATCTACTGATTCTTCAATAGCCGTATCTACGAGATTATTCAAAGCTTTAAATGTTGACTGATAAATCGAATCCATTAACTGACTTGGCACATTTTTTAATCCTCCAAAAGGACTATCTAAATGTAAATCAGCTGCATGAATAAATTTCATCTTCCCACTCCTTTATAAAAAAAAACCTGGTACAAAACATAATTGCTTTGCTTCCAGGGTTTTTATTCGAATTAATTATGGTATAAATCTTGTATTGGTTTTGTGATAATTGAATTAACTTCATTCATAATTTCACTTAGAACTTGTTCTTTAACCATTAAATCTTTGATTGTATCAAAACCACCGATTTTTTCTGAAAGATTATGAGCATTTTCAAGTTCTTCATCTGTCATTTCTTCACCATTCATTTGTTTTTGTTGTAATGACATTTGAATTGTTTGAAATTCTTTAAATAATTTATATGCAATTTCATCTTCTTGCATTTTTGTATAAGCTGATTTCAATGCCTTATATTCTTCCGTTTGACTAAGATCTTGACTCATTTGGTTCGCTGTATCATAAATATTAACAACCATTTCTGATTCCTCCAATAATAATAATTTATATTAACTTAATTAGTGTATCATTTTTATCCATAATTTGCATTGATTTGTTCTAATTTCCAAACATCCCATTAATACTATCACTGAGCCATTTTTGGGCTTTTTTAGCAGAATCAGATAATTTATTTTTTATTTCATCTGTTTGCTTTTCTACTGATTCTAAAATACCATCTCCACTATCATTTGAACCGGTATTATTTGCTAAAGTAGTAGCAGATTTCGTTGAGAAGCTTGTCTGAGCAGTATTAGGTAATATACCTGACATTTCGCTTTTAAATAAGGAATCAACGATATCCCCACTTAAATTTCTTAGGTAATGAGTATCATCAGTTTGATCAAAACCAACCCATGTTGCGACAGTAATGTCTGGTGTATATCCAATAACCCACTGATCTTTCGTCCCATCTGTAGAACCTTTTTTAGCCTCTGTACTTCCCGTTTTACCAGCAACTGTATATCCAGCTGGGACAGCAAGTTCGCCAGTTCCTCCAGTTTCAAAGACACCCATCATCATACTTGTCATTGATTTAGCTACCTTACTACTCATAACTTTAGTTTCACTATTGTCTGAATTATTAACAATCGTTTTACCAGAAGCATCAACAATTTTAGTAATAAAATGAGCCTTTTTTTGAATACCACCATTAGCAAACGCAGTATATGCACTAGCCATTTCGTAGGGTGAGACACCAGTAGTTAAACCACCCAAAGCTAAATCTAAGTTTTTGTCCGAACTTTTAACCGGTATACCAAATTTTTTAACAGCATCGTATCCTTTATCAACACCAATTTTATTTAACAACCACACAGCTGGCGCATTTTTACTAAGTGCCAGTGCCTTATACATCGGTATTTTCCCTGCATATTGATTGTCGTAATTATTTGGTGAATAATTATTTGATCCATATGATTGTTTTTTATCTTTTAATTCAGAATCATAAAAATAGCCATCTTCTAAAGCAGGCATATATACGGCAATTGGTTTTAGTGTGGATCCCGGTTGACGGTTAATCTGAGTCGCTCGATTATATCCCCTAAAAACGTGTTTACCTCTTCCACCAACAACTGCTGTCACACCACCATTCGTTGAATTAATTGCAATTGATCCACCCTGAGCTTTTGTCCCATCATCAGCATCCAAAGGGAACAAGGTAGAGTTATCAAATGATGTTTGCATAGCTTCTTGATGGGTTTGATCCATTGCCGTATAAATTTTATAGCCACGATTCATAATATCTGATTCAGTTAAGCCATAATTTTTAATTGCTTCACTAATAACGGCATCAAAATAATAAGGATATTTATAACCTGATTGATAATCGTACGTATCATTTAATGTAATACCCGTCTGCTTAGCACTTGATAATTCTGCACTAGAGATTTTTTTATTTTCATACATAACATTCAGAACAACGTTACGCCTTTGTTTAGCTGCAACAGGATGATCTATCGGATTATATGCTCCTGGCGATGTTAACATACCCGCAATAACTGCTGCCTCACTAACAGTTAAATCTGAAGCACTTTTTCCAAAATATTTTTTAGAGGCATCTTGAACACCCCAAACGCCATTACCAAAATATGCATTATTTAAGTACATCGTTAGAATGTCTTTTTTTGAATATACTTTTTCTGTTTCAATTGAAATAAATATTTCTTTAGCCTTACGACTATAAGTTTGCTCCTGTGACAAGAATGCATTTTTAACAAGTTGTTGCGTTATAGTACTTCCGCCACCACTAATTGCACTACTTCCAGTTAATCGGTTTTTAACCAATGAAACCACAGAACGTGCCATCCCTTTGATTGAAAATCCATATTCATGGTAAAAATTACGATCTTCTGATGACAGTACAGCATTTTGAATATTGGGTGAAATCTTATTTAATGAAACGTAAGTACCCTTTTGAGAGTATAACGATCCTGCTTTATCGCCATCTTTATCAAAAACCTCAGTTGATTGTTGTAAAGCAGCTTTTAACCCACTAACATTTGTTGTTTTGGCGACATAAGTTAAATACGCACTTGAGCCTAAAATAATTGCCAAAATAAAAATAGTCAACCATTTCCAACCATGCACAAATTTCCATCCCTGTCGAAACCAATTTTTAAATTGAATAAGATGTAATACAAACCAATTGTCATTTTTTGTTCTTTTATTTTCATTTTTCATTAGTTGTCCCCATATTTAATCTTAATATCATTTATTATTTTACCATAGCAATATTATAAAAAGTAAATTAGCATTTTTATTATGATATTTTTAAATATTTAAAAAAAGACTAAGAAATGTAGATGTTATCTACTCCTTAGTCTCACAATATTTTTAAATTAAATTATCTGGATTTGCGTGTTCAGTAAAAATATCATAGACACGTTGTGCGGCCTGTTCATCTGAACTAATAATCATAATTGTATCATGTCCCGCAACAGTTCCAACAATATCCGGGAAGCCAAAATCATCGATAATTGCTGCCAGTAAATTACCGTTACTTGGAATTGTTTTAACAACATTCATAAACTGGATTTTAGTAATATTAGTAACGACTTCAAAAATAATTTCAAATAAATGAACTTCTTCACTCAAATTACCTGACTTAAAAATTGCATATCTCAAATCACCTTGTTCATCTTGAGCTTTAACAATTTTCATTTCACGAATATCTCTAGAAATAGTCGCTTGAGTCGCCTTAATATTCACATGTTCCAATTCAGAAATCAAATCATCCTGCGTAGCAATTACTTTTTTATTAATTAACTGTTCAATTTTAGCTTGACGTATCTCTTTCTTCATAAGAATCCCTCTTTGAATGAGTATTTATTCTTAGTATAGCAAAAGAAATATGAATACTGAAATAATACGCTTAATTTAGGACGATTTTATTCATTTTATTGAATTTTGATTCAAATATAAGCATACCTGAATCTCTAATAATGTAACCATCTAACACTAATTTCTGAATAACTCGTCCAACGGTTTCACGCCGCGTTCCACTAATCGTCGCAATATCTTCATGTGTAATTACATATGGAATTCGAAGACTATTCTCACCATGTTTGTCGGCTAGATTCTCACTTAAATACTGTAACACTTGTGTTATCCGCGTTGTTGTATTACTACATACGGTTCTTAACCTTAACACTTCTGAACAATTTAAAATATTATCAATTTGCCCAAATAAGTACGCAGAAACTTCATAATGTGTTTTAATTAAATTCTCAATAAGTTCAACAGGAATCTTAGCAACCGTCGCTAGTGTAGCAGCACGACTTGATACAGTATAATATTCGCTCTGTAACATTCCACCAATTGGAAATATTTGTTTCGATGTAACATACATATAATTTTGAAAAATACCAGCTCGATCACCACGTTCAATTTTAACTAATCCATCCAAGACAACATAAATAAAATCACGTTTATCATTCATATCAAAGATAGTATTTCCTTTTAGAAATCTTTTAAATGTAATTTGTCCAAAACAAGCTCTTTGCTCATCCTCACTTAAACAATCAAACAACTCATGGTCAGAAAATTCTGATCGATACCTTTGTCTTTCTTTTTCTGTAATCATCCCTTTACTCCCTTAATACCTATATTTATGATATATAACTATCAACACTATCAGATTAAATATAGAATGTCGATTTATTTTTTCGGATTTTGGAGACCCTGGTTTATTTTTTCGATTCACTGATAGTTCTAAATCGTTAATCTAACAGTATCAAAAAGATAAAAATAAACTGGTCGTATTCGCACATCCATTTTGTGTCCAAACGCACAATCATCGTTAAAAAGTACGTCTAACAATATTTAGATAAAATAAAAAAAGTTGACAATTAAGTCAACTTTTTTATTAATTACATTTCTTTTGGTGCATTTACGCCTAATAATCTTAATGATTCTGTTAAAACGACGCTCACACTTTGAACAAGTGCTAAACGAGCTAATTTTTGATCATCTTCAACTAATATCTTCGAATTTGCATAGTATTTATTAAATGCTCTTGATAAATGAATTGCATATTTAGCAATTACTGATGGTTCGTATTCTTTAGCTGCACGTTTAATTATTTTAGGGAAGTCACCAAGTAACTTAATTGTATCCCATGCAGCAGGATCAGAAAGTTCATTGTTACTTTCACTAATTGAAACATCACCCGCTTTACGAATAATACTTTGCGCTCTAGCATTTGAATATTGAACATAGGGACCTGTTTCACCTTCAAAACGAACAACTTCTTCTAAAACAAAATCAAAATTATTCATACGTTCATTCTTTAAATCATGGAAAATAACAGCCCCAACACCAACATCTTTAGCAACTTGTTCAGCATTTGGTAAGTCAGGATTTTTATCTTGAATTTGTTTTTTAGCAAGGCTTGTAGCATCATCTAAAACTTCTTCAAGTAAAATAACACGTCCTGAACGAGTCGATAATTTCTTACCACCCTGTGTGATTAGACCAAATGGAATGTGGTGCATATCATCTGACCAATCATTGCCCATTTCCTTTAAAACAGCTTTTAATTGTCTAAAATGATTAGCTTGTTCATTTCCGACAACATACAATGACTGTACAAAATTATAAGTCCGTTTACGGTAAATAGCAGCAGCTAAATCACGAGTGATGTATAATGTTGCTCCATCTGTCTTTTGAATCAAAGCAGGATTCAAATCATATTTTTCAAGATCAACAATTTCTGCGCCTTGGCTTTCTTTTAATAAGTTTTTATCTTTTAACATTGTCACAACTTCGTCCATCTTATCATTATAAAAGGCTTCCCCTTTAAATGAATCAAATTGAACACCAAGCATGTCATAAATTTTATTGAATGCTGATAATGATTCTGCACGGAACCAAGTCCAGAGTTCGATTGCTTCTTCATCGCCATCCTCGAGCTTTTTAAACCATGCACGAGCTGCAACATCTAACTCTGGATTTTCTTCTGCTTCTTTATGGAAACGAACATAGTATTCAAGTAATTTATTGATAGGATCGGCTTTAACTTCTGCTTCACTACCCCATAATTTATAAGCAGTAATTAATTTACCAAATTGAGTTCCCCAATCACCTAAATGATTAATTTTAATTGGATTATAATTAATTTTAGCCAAGATGTTAGCAATTGAATTACCAATCACTGTTGAACGTAAATGTCCCATCGAAATAGGTTTAGCAATATTAGGTGATGACATATCAATTGGTACATTACCATCATGACCAATATCAGATGAGCCGTACTCACTGCCATTTGAAAGCACTTGTTCAATAATATCTTGACTAAATGCAGCCTTGTTCAAGAAAAAGTTAACATATGGCCCAACTGCAGCAACTGATTCAAATTGACTTTGATCAATTTTTTCCACTAAGTCTTTAGCAATCATCTGAGGTGCTTTTCTAAATGCTTTAGCTAATGCAAAAGCTGGAAATGCATAATCCCCCATATCAGAACTTTTTGGTATTTCAATTTTGGCAATAATTTCTTCTTCAGTAAGGTTTCCATCAACGATAGCAATCAATGCTTGTGCAACTTGTTGTTTATAATTCATTATCCATTCCTCCTAAAATTGTATAAAAAAAGCCCCTTACAAATAATTATGTAAGAGACGAGAATTCCCGCGGTACCACTCTAATTGATTAATATCCACTCAAAATATTCAGTTATTTCTAAAAAGTACGATTCAACTAACGCTTTTATCTAGCTTCCATCAACCTAGACTTGCTTTGAAATTAATTAGTTTACTAGCTTTTATCATCGAATTTATAGTTTGATTGTAACAAATTAATATTATAAAAGATAGTATTTTTAGAATTTAGATTTACTTTTGGTAAAATATTTTTTTACGACATCTCTTGAATCTGTCAATCTTGTAACATTATCATCAAAATGAATTGATACAAAAGAATAGTATACAAGATCGACTGCATATAATTGAGCAATTAAAGAAGTAGTCGCTGCACTTCTGAATTTTTTATTTTCTTCACTATCGTCATGTTCTAAAATAATATCAGCTAATTTGGCCAATGTGCTTTTTTTATTATGTGTTAAAACGATAACTTTTATTTTTTGTTGATTTGCAAGATTTGCTAACTTAATTGCATCCGTATTTTCCCCTGAATTTGAAATCAAGAAAAGAGTTGTTCCTTCTTTTAGTTGAGATAATCCAACGGCAATTAAATGCGTATCAAGTGTTTCTATTACAGACTTACCAACTCGAATAAATTTTTGTTGGAAATCTTTAGCTACAATCTCTGACGCTCCAATTCCATACGCATAAATTATTTTTGACTCTGCAATAACCATTGCAACATTAACGACTTCCTCATCTAACGTTTTATTTGATTCCTCAATCGTATGTTGTATCCGCATGGTTAATTTTTGCTGTGTCGTCACTAAATTATCTTTAGGATTAATTTCCTCGAGCATTGAATTATCATCTTGGATCTCTGCTGATAATTCTAATTTTAATCCTGGAAAGCCAGTATTACTAATACTTTTTCCAAATCGCGTTATTGCCGCAGTGCTGACACCTACCACCTCTGCCAGACTTTGTGTACTCATTCTTATTACTTTCTGAGGGTGATCTAAAATAAACTGTGCTACTTTTCGCTCTACCTTTGTGTATTTATCCATATTTGCTTGTATTGTGTACAAATAATTACCCATACTTCTTACCTCTTTTTATGGTATGTCTTATGCTTCTGTCTCAATCATAGCATCTTTTGGAATACCAAAAAAGAACGTTAAAATAAATCCGCCCGCATATGCCGCAAGTAATCCAAGAATATATCCAATCCAGTGTCCATTACTTATTAAAGGTATCAACGCTACCCCAGAAGGTCCTATTGCAATAGATCCAATATGACCAATCCCACCAATCACTGCTCCACCTATTCCGCCACCAAGACAAGCGGTAATCATTGGTCGTCCTAAAGGTAATATAACCCCATAAATTAATGGTTCCCCGATTCCTAGAAATCCGACTGGTAGAGCGCCTTTAATTAAATTTGTTAATTTTTTATTTTTACGACAACGAACCCATAATGCAATTGCTGCCCCCACTTGGCCAGCTCCTGCCATTGCTAAAATTGGCAATAATAATGTTGATCCAGACTTAGCAATCATTTCAAGATGAATAGGTGTTAAAATTTGATGTAGTCCTAACATTACCATAGGTAAGAAAAATGTTCCTAAAACAAAACCGGAAAATGCACCACCAACTTCTAAGACCCAGTTAATTGATGTAACTAAAGAATTCGAAACAACACCAGCAACCGGCATTACTAAGAAAATTGTCATCATTCCAATAACAAATAATGATATTGTCGGTGTTATAATAATATCTAAAGAATCCGGAATCCATTTATGTAATCGTTTTTCTAAAATAGCTAATACCCATACTGCAAAAATGACGCCAATAATTCCACCCTGTCCAGTACTTAGTGCCTGACCATTAAAGATATTGTGAAGTGGTGCTTCAGGTGTTACTCCACTCAGCAAAGTGACGGCACCGATAACACCACCAAGTCCTGGAGTAGCACCAAATTCACTGGCACTATTTATCCCTACATAGATAACTAAATAACTGAAAACACCATTTTTAATAACATTTAAAACTGCAATAAAATCTGTCCAACTCGAGCTTAAATCCCCTGCAACCATCATATTTCCAAGGACCGCAGCCAATCCACCAATTAATCCCGCTCCAACAAATACTGGAATTAGTGGAACAAAGATATTTGAAATTGCTTTAAGCACTTTTTTTATTGGCGTTTGCTTTTGTTTAGCTTTATGTTCTGCTTTTACTTTAGCAGCTTTGTTCTCAACCAATTCTTTATCAGTCATTTGAGTTGATTGCATTACGTTCTTCAAAGGGAAAGGTTCACCCAATTTAACACCTACTTGTCTTACCATTTCATCTGCAACTTTGTTGACTGTTCCAGGTCCAACTACTACTTGTAAAGTATCATCTTCAACAACACCCATGACACCATCGATATTTTTCAATTTTTCAATATCTACTTTATCTTCATCCCTAATTGTCATTCTAACTCGAGTCATACAATGAATTAATTTTTCAACATTGTCTGGCCCTCCTACATTATCATAAATTTCATTTGCTATTTTTTCGATTTTTTTATCTGACATAATTCAATCCCTCCAAATATTTTATTTAATTGCTTCCCTAACGAAACCATGAGCCCTTTTTAATTTTTCTTTAGCTTGATTCAAATCGTTATCCGTTAAAATCATAACTATTGCCAGTTTGACATCATGTTCAGCTAATTCAAATGTCAATTTTGCTTGTTCATAACCTACTCCGGTTGCATCCATAATAATATGCTTTGATCTTTCAACTAATTTTTCATTTGTCGGTTTAACGTCGACCATTAAATTTTTATATATTTTTCCTACTCCAATCATCGAAATTGTCGACAACATATTTAATACTAATTTTTGTGCCGTTCCTGATTTTAAACGAGTAGACCCAGTCAAAATCTCTGGTCCCACTTCAATCTCAATAACTGTATCGGCATGCTGTCCAATAATTGATTCCTTATTGCAAGCCAGACTTATTGTGTTCGCACCAAGGTGTTTAGCGTAGTCAAGACCACCAATAACATATGGTGTTCTACCACTTGCTGCAATTCCAACAACAGTATCTAATTTTGTTAAACAAATATTTTCCAAATCCAACTTACCCAATTCGTTTGAATCTTCGGCACCTTCAACTGCCACAGTCATTGCTTTCATACCACCAGCAATCAATCCTTGGACCATGCTAGGATCTGTTCCAAATGTTGGTACGCATTCAGCAGCGTCTAAGACACCCAATCTACCACTAGTTCCTGCTCCCATATAAATTAGACGGCCTCCACTATTAAATGATTCAATAATTTTACTAACTGCATCATTAATTTGCGATAACTCTTTTTGTACGCTTTTAGGAACTGTCATATCGGCTTCATTCATTATTCTTGCAACTTCAGCATAATTTAACTCATCTAAATTCATAGTTTGCTCATTTCTAGTTTCCGTTACTAATTTTGTAATATCCATATCTTATCCCTCTTTTATAATTGTATTATTAAATATTATTTTTTGTTTTGCTCCTATATAGTCAATTAAATCCAAATCCGTCTTTTTAACTGTACCAATTCGGTTTACCTTTTTATCAATTGGTAACTTATTTTTCACTATCTGTATTTCTCCGGTATATCTCCCATATAACTTATTATCTTGCGTTATAGTACCTCTCGTTCGATCATCTTCATTATTTAATGGTTCAATAATGAATTGATTTCTTATCCGACTTTCTTCTAACCTTACAACATCCCTAGCCACGTCAGCACGATTATGCCACAACGTATTATCAAGTTCATACGAACTACTTTCAATATCTATTTCTATACTCTGATTTGTAAAATAGTTAACTATCTTATTAATTGTTCTTTGAGAAACTCGTGGATCACCGATATAAACGTCATCAGTATAATTATTCTCAATTAAATCTATTATCGCAGCCAATACATTGTAATTTCGATGTTTTTCTAATGTTGGTAATCCTTTTCCAATTGGCCCTCTAAATATTTTATCTCCTGCCACAAATGCCATCGTACTAAGTCCTGATTCTTTTAACCAATAATTCTTATTTTTTAACCAATCTTCATCTAATCCCGTATCTGGTCGAGGATAATAATTATGCCATGCTTCAATGTTCTTAAAATTTGCATGCTTATCAACTAGTTGCTTAATATCCAGTTCCGAAATCGTACTAGCATTTAATCCAATATCTATATTATTTGATAATTCAGCTATTTTTTCCATACTAATCCCATAATCAATTCTTAAACCTGTGATTCCAGCAGTTTTTAAATCAAAATCCAATAATTTTAAACTTTTTTCTGAAATATCAACCATTAATTTCAAGTTATTTTCAAGACATAAATTTCCTAAAATTTTTAATTCCTCAATGGATTTTTTTCTATCTTCCTCAGGAATATGTAGGGAAGTAAAAATACCCTCAAATCCTGATTTACGCATTACCTCAACATAATTTTTTGTATCATCATCAATTTCATCACCTAAATAAATCGAAAATCCCAACATAATATCTCCTCCATTCGTAAAGAAAGCGTTATCATTAACTAATGACATCATACCTTAAATGATACAAAATTACAATTAAATATATATATATTGTAATTTTTTGTTACTTTATATCTTGTTTTAAATAAAAAAGCTTTCAAATATACTTTATATAAAGTATATTTGAAAGCTTTTTACACTATTTTATTCAAATACAAATTGATTATTATACAGTTCAGAATAGAATCCTTTTTGATCCAATAATTCTTGATGGTTACCTTGCTCAATAACCTTTCCATCCTTCAGAACAACAATTTTATCAGCATCTAATATCGTTTTCAATCGATGAGCGATTACAAAACTAGTACGCCCTTGAATAACTGTATCCATTGCTTTTTGAATTTTAGCTTCTGTTACTGTATCAACATTAGAAGTCGCTTCATCCAAAATTAATAACGTGGGATTAGTTAAAATTGTTCTTGCAATACTAATTAATTGTTTTTGACCAGTTGAAAATACAGAGTTTTCATCCGATACTGTCGTGTCATAGCCTTTTTCTTGACTCATAATAAAATCATGAATGTTAGCTTGCTTAGCAGCAGAAATCATATCTTCATTTGATGCTTCAGGTTTACCAAAGACAATATTATCACGAATTGTTCCTGAAAATAAAACACTTTCTTGAAGAACAATCCCAACATGATCACGAAGACTTTGAAGTTCAAGTTCCTTAACGTTTACGTCATCAAATTCAACTGAACCACCTGTAACATCATAAAAACGATTCAATAAATTCATAATTGTTGTTTTACCTGAACCAGTTGGTCCGACTAAAGCTACCATCTCACCTTTATCAACATTAATTGATACATCATGTAAAATTTCTTTATTAGCATTATAACCAAAATTAACATTTTTTAACTTAACACCATTTGTTAGACCCGTTAATTTTTGCTTATCCTTTGAGTTAACCTCATCTGGTTCATCAAACATTTCATTCAGTCGACCGGCACCTGTAATAGCAAGCTGGAACATACTATACAATGAAGAAATTTGTGAAATTGGTTGGTAAAATTGTTGTGAGTATTGAACAAACACGACAACTAGTCCTAATGCCGTTGTACGTCCCATATCACCGTTCAACGCTAACCAGCTACCAAAGAAGATAACAATGGCTGTATTAACCAAAGAGAGGCCATTCATAACTGGGAAAAGCATCCCTGAATAGACTTGTCCTTTAAACGTTGCTTTACGAACATTTTCGTTATATGGCAAGAATCCTTCAATAGCCTCTTTTTGAAGACCATTAGTAATTACAATTTTTTGACCACTAATTTTTTCATTAATATATCCATTTAATTTTCCAACTTCTTTTTGTTGTATGTCAACATACTTACGTGTTTTAGAAATTAAAATGACCGCAAGAAGTAGCGCGATTGGCGTTGAAGCAATTGTAACCCATGCGAGCTGAACATTCTGTTGGAACATCATAATGATAATCCCAATCATTAGAGCAATATTGCTCATGATTTGTCCTAAGGCTTGATTCATAGCGTTCGAAATATTATCCAGATCACTTGTAAAACGACTTAAAATATCTCCATCTTTATGTGAATCAAAGAATCGAATTGTCATTTTTTGTAATTTTCCAAATAACCCTTTTCGCATTCTATTTGTCGAGTTTCCTGTAATGAACGTAACAATAATATTTGAGAAAAACATCGCTACAATTGAAAAAATATAAAATAAGAATAACATCCACAATGAACTAACAAAGTTTCCTTTATCACTCACTCCTTTTGTTAAACCAATTACGTAGTCTGCCAATGCTGTAATTGCTTTTCCCATATACACAGGTGCTTTTACTTGGAAGTATGTCGATGCAATAATTGCAACAGTCATAACTGTAAAACCTAATTTATAGCTTTTCAAGTAGTGGAAGAAGAATGCCATCGATCTATTCATATCTTTCATTAGACAGTCTCCTTTCCTTTTTGAGTGTTATAAATTTCTTGATAAATTTGACTATTTTCAACGAGATCCCTATGTGTCCCCTCGCCAACTAATTTACCATCATCCATAACAAAAATGCGATCCGCATTAATCACAGACGAAATTTTTTCGGCAATAACAAATGTTGTTGTCTCTTTCAATTCATTATTTAATGCTTTTTGAACTAATTTTTCTGATTGTGCATCAAGCGCTGATGTTGAATCATCTAAAATTAAGATTTTAGGTTTACCAATAACACCACGCGTAATTGATAAACGTTGTTTTTGACCACCAGAGAAGTTAGCTGAACGTTCTTCAACCTCTGCATCATAACGTTCTGGTAATCGATTAATAAATTCAGATGCTTGGGCAATTTGGCTGGCCATATCCATATCTTTCTCGTTCGCATCTTCTTTACCTTGACGTAAGTTGTCTGCGATTGTGCCAGAAAATAGGATAGCCTTTTGTAAAACAAATGCGACTGTTTTACGAAGTGATTTTTCATTAACATCCTTTAAATTCTCACCACCAACTTTAATCATTCCTTCTTGAGGATCAAATAATCGTGGAATCATTTGAGCTAAAGTTGATTTACCTGAACCAGTTGCACCAACAATTCCTATCATTTCTCCAGGTTTAACATCAAAACTAACATGTTTAAGTGTTGGTTTATCATCACCTTCATATGAAAATGAGACATCTTCAAAACTAACAGATCCCGTTAAATCTTCCTCTGGAACATCTTGGTAATAAATATCTGGTTCTTCATCTAAAATTTCGCGTAGTCGTTTAATCGAAACCATCGCACGAGCACTAAACGTCATCATCATTCCACCAATAATAATGGCAAACATGATTTGCATTAAGTAATTAACAAACGAAGTAATAGCTGTAACTGTACTTGGATCCGTTTTAGCTAAATCACCTACAAAATAAATTGCGGCTACAACAGCCATATTTCCAATTAATGTAAATGCAGGAATTAAAACAGCAAATAGAGTTCCAACATAAATATTTTGTGCATTTAAATCATCTGAAACTTTATCGAAACGTTTTTCTTCATTTTTTTCTTGATTAAATGACTTAACAACACGCACACCCATCAAGTTTTCTTTAGCTAACTCATTCACTCGATCAATTAAGCCTTGCATTAACCCAAAATGGCGTCCCATACGACCAAAAGTTAACATTGAAATACCTAATACGCAGACAATTAAAATAATGATAATCCACCATAAATCTGCAATTGTATTCATAGCTAAAATAAACGCACCAATAAATAAAATAGGTACTCGAATTAATGTCTGTAAAATTGTCATAATTAACGTTTGAATTTGAGTAATATCATTGGTTAAGCGAACCACAATATTCCCTGCTTGGAATCGTTCAATATTACTAAAAGAAAATGTTTGAATCTTTCTAAAAGCAGTTTCACGAATATCTGCACTCATTGATTGCGCTACTTTTGCTGATAGAATTGTATTCACAACACCTGCCAACAATCCAATAACAGCAACTCCAATCAAGTACAAACCAAGTGTCGTAATTTTATCACCCTGATCCTTTAAAATAGCATCAATTACTTTTTGTAACAATTTAGGTTGCCACAATGTTGAAACAGCCATGATAACCACCATGACGATTGCCCAAAAAATATCTACACGATATTTTTTAGCATGTTTTAATAAAATATCCACTTTTTTCCCCCTTAATTCTGTCCATTACAATGTTTTTTTATACAAAAAACTAATATCAGTTACTAAACTTAGCAAAAATAACGTTTAATTGCAATCATTTTGACTAATTATAATCTATTTAGTCAATTAAAATTTACAAAAAAAACCAAGATTAAATATCTTGGTTTCAATATCATTATCTTATTCATTTTTAAGCGGGCGACGAGAATCGAACTCGCGACATCAGCTTGGGAAGCTGGAATTTTACCACTAAACTACGCCCGCAGAACGTTGATTAGTATAGCATATTTCCGTGCTTTTGTCATAACTAATTAGGCATGTTTATTTTCAGCTTTTTGTTCGAGATCTAAACGTCTCAAATTTTGTACTGCCTTCATATATGAATAAATCAGTACAATGCATGACCCACCCCAGGCTAGTGGATTTGCAAAACAAGCTCCTGCATACCCAAAAGCACCAGCTAAAAAGATAGCCGCAAATGATCTCATCAGTAATTCTACAACTCCAGCAACTGTTGGCACGATACTTTGCCCTAATCCCTGTAACGTATACCTAATGACAAACAGTACTGACAACAGCAAGTAAAATGAACCATTAATATTAAAGTAAACCTGCGATAATGCCACAACTTTTGGTGCATTATTTCCAACAAACAGTGTAACTAATTGTTGACCAAATAAAATAACTAAAAGACTTGCAACGATACTAAATGTTCCAGACATTAACAGACACTTTTTTACCCCATCCAAAACGCGACCATATTTTTTTGCGCCATAATTTTGGGCAGTAAAAGTTGCCATCCCAATTCCAAATGACATCATTGGTTGCGTTGATAATTGATCGATCTTAGACGCTGCCGTGGTACTGGCAACTGCTGTCGTTCCTAAACCGTTTAAAGCTGACTGTAGCATAATTGCACCAATAGCAATTATTGAAGCTTGAAAGGCCATTGGTAGAGCCACATAAAGGTGCTGGTTAACATCTTTCATTGTGATTCCTCTAAAATGGTGTCGACCAATATGTAAGACGGGAATTTTTCGATAAATGTAAATTAAACAGAATACAACGGAACATGATTGCGCAATAATAGTTGCAATACCAGCGCCAGCAACTCCCCAATGAAATACCAAAATAAATAATAATTCTAAACCAACATTAATAATGCTGGCAAAAATTAAAAAGTATAATGGCGTGCGACTATCCCCTAGCGCCCTAATAATATTAGATAAAATATTAAATGCCATTGAAGCAAATATTCCACCAAAAATGATACTAATAAAAGTTTGTGCATCATCAAATATTTCTAGTGGTGTCTTCATAAGTGTTAAAATATCTTTGACAAAAAACAAACTAACCGCTGTTAAAATTACCGTTGCAACTAGACTAATCAAAAGTCCCACTGCAAAGCTTTTTCTAACACCACGATAATCTTTTGCCCCAAATCGTTGTGCCGTAATAATAGATAAACCTGCAGTTAATCCTTGTGCAAATCCAATAATCAAAAATTGAATACTCCCGGTCGAACCAACTGCAGCTAGTGCATCCACACCTAAAGTTTGTCCAACAATCAACGTATCAGAAATACTATATAATTGTTGAAATAAATTACCAACCAATAATGGTATGGTAAACATAAAAATTAATTTTGCTGGATTACCCGATGTTAACGATCGCAAATAAGACCCTTCTTTTCTTTATATTTATTTAATTCCTTTTTCATTCAATAATAAAATAAATGCTTTTTTAAAGTTAGCTCTATCCTGGTTTGAAAAGGCGCTTGGACCCTTCGTACGCTGGCCCGATTTCCTTGCCATTGCACTTAAATATCTTGAATCCAACATACTATCGATATTGGTATCTGTATATTCAAATCCTTTATGATGCATCACAATCACACCTTTTGGTAATAAAAGAGAAGCTAGTCCGTAATCTTGTGTAATCACAACATCTGATTTTTCAGCTAACTTTACAATTCTATAGTCTGCCGCATCTGGCCCTTGATCAACATAGCTAACCGAAACATTTTCAGGATACTTTTTAGTTGAGAAATGTGGCGTACTTGTAATCAGCAACACACTTATATTCCGTAGTTCGGCTTCAGCTATAACCTCATTTTTCACAGGAGACGCATCCCCATCAATAATAATTTTCAAATTAACCACTCTCATTCCTAGTAAAAAAACTTCCAAGTAATAACCTCTTGAAAGTTTTATTTAGCCTCTGGTTTTAATAATGCATTAATTGCTGGAATTTGTCCTAAACTATCTATCGCATTACTTGGCATAACAACTGTATTTGCGTCACTCTTTGCCAATTCTTTAAAAGCCTCAATATTTTGGCTAACAAAATAACCATTACCAACTTTATTTAATGATAAATTAACTGCATCTATTCGGTATGCTTCAGCATCAGCCGTCTTTTTGACTGCTTCAGCCTTTGCTTGGGCTGAATTAACCCATGCATCATTATCAGCTTTATTTTTTAGTGCAACTGATTTACTGTAACCTTCTGCTTCAGCAACAGTAGCATCACGATTTCTAGCGGCTTTCAATAACTTATTCATTGAATCTTGAATTTCAACTGAAGGTTTTACTGTATCAATATTAATTCGATCAACATTTAATCCATAACCAGCCGTCACATTAGAAATTTCACCAAATAAACCGCGATTAATTTCTTGCGTTCCATTCAAAACTTCATCTAACATTTTATTACCAATGATGCCACGCAAAGAGGCACGTGTATCTTGAATCATACTACGAACAGAGTCTTCATTTTTAAACACAAAATCTTGGATGTCAGTAACGTGATACTTCAATGAAATTTTAACTTCAATTTCAGCATTATCTTTTGTAATCACAACTTGTTTATCAAGATCTAAAGGTTGTTGTGCCGTACTAACACGAATTACTGAAGAAATAAATGGTTTAATAAAATGTAAGCCTGGAGCTAATGTTGTTTCATACTTTCCTAGAGTTATAACAACACCTTGATGAGGTTGTCTAATAATTCGAATAGTTGCTGGTAAAATCATGACCAATAATATAGCAATAATAATAACGACTAAAAGTCCCAACATAATAATTTAACCACCTTTATATTTTTTTTACGTCTAATCCTTCAACATGCGTTTTAATGATTCGAACAACATCTCCACTTACTAATGTTTCATCACTGAAATAATGATAGTAGATACCAAAAAACTCGACCGTGCCTTGAATATTTTTACTGTCAATTGTAAATTCCCGGTTAAGCAACCGCTCGTCAATAATTGATTTTCTATCCATATGAAAGCACCTCCATTTGTCATCTTTAAACGTATCTCATTTACGTCATAAAATCAATCAATCAATTTCATTATCAAAAGTAAAATCATTTCGATCCAAAATAGTCACTTTTTCAATATGCTTTTCAATCTGTTTACTTTCAGGCGGTAATTGTAAATAATCACCATATAGACGGCTTAAAATTGCATCATATGCACTTAAAATAGTTACCGTAAGATTCTCAAAAGGAACTTGAATCACGTCTGCTAATTCCTTTTCTGATAGTAACTCTTTTTCATATGAGTATTGTGAAGCTAAATTTTTATATTCTGAAATGGTGTCATCTTGATTATACGTTCTTACTAGTTCGTCTCTTTTTTCTTTATACTCTTTAGTTTTACGACTTTGATCAGGTTGTAATTTCCTAATCTTTGCGTTAATTTCGGTATCCATTAAACGATAATTACTCAGTAAAAGAATTTTTGCGTTAAGATATCGATATTTTGATTGTTGAATAGATCGTTCGACATCACCTGTTGGTACTTTATCAAAAGGAAAAATATCTACAAAAACACCTTTTCTAGCGTCATTGATATTTCTTTTCTCTTCGACATGAATAGATTCATCAAGTAGTTTTGCATATCCAAACGCATAGTTAGGATCACTTTGATCAGTTTGGAGAAAATAATAAGGTTGGCTAATCTCTTGGGGAGCAATTTGTAAGAATCGATCGTAATCATCCCTTACCATTCCGATATCGACATCATCATCCCACGGAATAAACCCTTGATGTCTAACCGCACCTAATAAACTGCCACCAATCATAAAATACTTTATATTATTTTTTTGACAAATTTCAACGACTTCCTGGATTAAATCTAATTCTACTTTGTGTAATTCTTCAATTTTCATTTTTACCACCCTAAATCGTCTTATTCTTTCCTCAATTGTACCAAATTTAACTCTGAATACGAAAATTATTTAATTTTTATTAAGCTAATCCTTTTTCATTACTTTATTTCTTTGCATCATGATATGCTTTAATTATTAAATAAAAGGGGTGCCTAAATGCAAGAAACCATAATTGACTTAATCGGCCAACATGGCTATCTAGGTGTTGCGTTACTGATCGCCATTGAAAACATTTTCCCACCAATTCCTTCTGAAATCATTTTAACATTTGCAGGTTTTATAACGCTCTCAAGTTCTCTTACACCAATTGGTTTAATTATTTCTGCCACTATTGGGGCGACTATCGGCGCTTTAATCTTATATTCGATTGGTCGCTTTTTAAGTACAGAACGTTTAAATCAATTTTTTGCCAGTAAGTATGGTTCTTGGCTTGGTCTAAAACCCATCCATATTGAAAAAGCGACTGAATTTTTTGTAAAATATGAAAATCGTGCTATTTTCTTAGGCCGTTTTGTCCCAATCGTTCGAAGTTTAATTTCTATTCCCGCTGGAATTACAAAATGTAAATTGCGTTTTTTTATTCCATTAACCTTTTTTGGAACATTAATTTGGAATACTGTCCTCATTTATCTTGGGGCATTTGCTGGGAATGCTTGGGCGGAAGTTGCAGCAACAGTTGATATTTTTGCTACAGTAGTTGGTATCATCTTGTTAATTGTTTCGTTCTTCGGTATCTATAAACTAATTAATTTAAATAGGAACAAAAAAAACGATTAAATTCAATTATGAATTTAATCGTTTTTTACTACTTTTATTTCTCAAAAAGCAGGATTAATCTTCCGCAACATCGATAGCTTCTAATAGAATATTCAGTTCAGAACATTCTCTTTCAAGCGATTTTTCCTCTTGGAAAAAGCTATCTCGAATTGATGATTGTTGTCTGTTTCCAATGTTACTTCTAAGATCAGCAAGTTTTTGCATCGCTGCTTGATACTCACTCATAATATCAAGTTTACACCTACTCATTAAGTTACGCCTCCGAATGATGACAACAACTTGTTGTCAGTAATAATAATTTATAATGTCTAATTTAACACTTTTTTAATAACTTGTTAACCCTTTAAATATTACCGTTATGTTACAAAATAAAAAAAGACATCACAATGTGATATCCTTCTTATTTTAAGCCACTATTTTAACCATTTATTTTTACATTAATGATTGAACATCGCGTGCAATAACTAATTCTTCATCAGTAGGTATCGCAAAAATCTTAACAGCAGACTCTGGCGTGCTAAGCATAACCTGTTCACCCATTTTCTCGTTATTTTCAGCATCAAAGCCAACACCTAAATATGCTAAATGTTCAATAACGCGACGACGTACAATTCGATCATTCTCACCAAGACCAGCAGTGAAAATAATACCATCAACCCCTTGCATTTCTGCAATGTATTGACCAATATATTTAATAATATTTTGAACATAGATTTTGACAGCTAAATCAGCGCGAGGATTTTTTCCTAATTGAGCTTTAACATCGCGCATATCAGGAGAGATACCTGAAATACCAACTAGCCCAGATTCACGGTTCAAAATATTAATCATTTCATCTATATCAGTAATTTTTAATTGTCTCATCATGTAAGCAACTAGCGATACATCTACATCACCTGAACGTGTTGCCATGGTAATTCCAGCAAGTGGTGTAAAGCCCATTGATGTATCAATTGATTTACCACCAACTGTAGCTGTAATTGATGCTCCTGCACCTAAATGTAATGTAATTAATTTTAACTCTTTAGGATCTTTATCAATTAGTTTTTCGGCTTCTGAGACGACATAACGAACACTTGTCCCATGAGCACCGTAACGTCTTGCGGCATATTTTTCATACCATTCATAAGGTACACTGTACATGTAACTTTCTTCTGGCATCGTCTGATGGAAGGCTGTATCAAATACAGCAACACTTACTGCATCTGGTAAGATTTCTTCAAATGCCTGGATACCTAAAAGATTAGCTGGATTATGTAATGGTGCTAATTCAGATAATTCATTAATTTTTGCAATTGTATCGGCATTTACTAATGTTGATTTTTTGAAATATTCACCACCAGCAACAACGCGATGTCCAACACCGGAAATTTCATTAAAATCAGCAATGATATCCAATTGAAGCAATAATTTAAGTAATAATTGTACACCTACTGAATGATTGTCGATATCTAATACATCTTCATATTTTTTACCGTTATCGTATTTAATCGTTAAAATTGAGTCTTTAAGTCCAATTCTTTCAATCAATCCTTTAGCAATAACAGTTTCCTCTGGCATGCTAAATAATTGGAATTTTAAACTTGAACTACCTGCGTTAATTGCAATAATTTTTGTCATATTCTTCCTCCAATAATGATTTCATTTGGTATTAATTTAATCCTTAAAAAACAATTGTTTTTTTAAGTAGTATATTAAACTAATATACTACTTATAGAAAACGCATACAACACTTTCAAGCAAAAAATGGTACACAGAATTTTATTTTCTGTCTACCATTATTTTTTGCCCGAATTCTTTCATTAAACTAAGCAGTAAAACTGCTTTATCTTCACCTAAAACATTTACCCAAGTATCAAACCGTTTCTTAATTGACTCAGTCACAACTCGTTCTACTTTTGCACCCTGATCAGACAAGCGTAGGTTTATTCTTCTTCTATCAACTGTGTCTTGTTCTTGATAGATGTATCTTAATTGTTTTAGTACGTTTAATTGGCGTGCAATTGCACTCCTTGAAACATTTCTTTTTTTAGCGATATCAACCATGCTTATATCTTCAGTGCTATGGATATCTTTTAAAATTAAGAATTGTTCAAAAGATAAATTAAACTCACTAGTAGGTTGTGAAATGAATCCTTCCACATTCTTAAAAGTTCCTAAATACATACTAATATAGTCATCCATTAACTTAGTTGTTGTCATTGCTAATTCTCCTCTGCATGTTCTACCTACAGTTAAATTTAGCATATAACGCGGTTAATTACTATATCTAATCAACTGTATCTCTATTTTTCTTTTTCAGTTGATACTGTTAATTGTTTACGATTTACAAACGTCCAAACTACACCCAGTACTACGGCTGTAACAAGTAATGCAAGTACTGAACCAATCATACCAGAACCTTGGCTGTTAATTGCATATGTGAAGCCATTTAATACGTGTGTAACAGGTAAGAATTCTGCAAATACTTGATAAGCATTTGATAACATCGTATTTGGAATAACTTGTCCTGTAATCACCAATTGGATGAGTAGTAATGCTAAAGATAAGAGAATACCCATTGTTCCAAGGAGTTCATCAATTACCACACATAAAAGAGTAAAGATTATTCCCGATAAGAACGTAAAGATTACGAAACTAATTGGATGTTCAATTGTTACACTAAAGAATAATGTTAATAAGAGAACTCCTGCTGTTTGAATAACAGAAATAAATAACATTAGGAAAAGGTTCTGTAACCAGTTTTGTGATAATTCATTCTTCTTACGGTATCTGAATAAAATTAATTGAGTTACAATTGCACCGACAAATAATGATAAAACAATCACTAATGGGGCAAATGTATTTTTCAATGTTTTAGCGAGATTGTCACTTTCAGTTTCTGTTTTAACAGGTTCAACGAATTGAGCCACATTTTTTGGTGATGAATTGATATTACCAACCTGTGATGCTCCTGCTGCTAATTTAGTATTTAATAATGTTACACCATCATTAGCTGTATCCAATCCTGATGTTACTTGTTTAGACCCATCAGCTAATTTTTGTGAGCCATCAACTAATTGAGGACTAGCAGCTGCCAATTGTGTATCACCATCTGTTAATTGTGAACTTGCCGCTTTTAACTTTGAACTTCCATCTGTCAATTGTGAACTAGCAGCTGTCAATTGTGTACCACCTGCCATTAATTGTGTACCACCTGCTAATAATTGAGGACTAGCAGCTGTTAATTGTGTACCACCTGCTGTTAGCTGTGTACCACCTGCTAATAATTGAGGACTGGCAGCTGTTAATTGTGTACCACCACTAACAAGCTTATCAGATCCTGCTTTCAATTGTGTGCCACCTGAAACTAGCGTTTGTGTTCCTGCTTCAAGTTGTCCACCTGCTGTAACAAGTTTTTGCGATCCTGCTCTTAAAGCAGTAACACCTGTTATTAAAGTTGGTACATTACTATTTAATTGATTAATACCATCAGTTACTTGTCCTGTTCCTGCTGTATATCCTAAAATACCAGCTGACAATTTGTTAATACTACCCGTCATGATTGAATTCTTAATTGTTGCATTAATTGTTTTTTCACTTGTAACATCAACACCAGCACCATTAACACTAGCATTTAATTTACCAGCAACTTGTGCATTAGCATTTGATGCTATCACTAATGAATCAATTTGATCGCTCAAGTCTTTTGTATCACCTAAAAGACCAATCATTGAATCACTCGTCAATGTATCAGTATTACTCAATAATGCAGTTGCTTGTGTCGAAATTTTAGCAAATTTTTCCAACATGGCTTTAAGATCTACATCACCCATTGTTGATTTAAATTCAGCCATTAAGCCACCTACATCACTCATCACTGCCTCTAACATCGCTTTTGTATCTGTTAAATTTTTACTTACCCCAGTTATATTTGTGCCAACAGTTGTTATTGCTGTATCTGTTTTTGTAATTTGTTGTAAAACAGTGTCTTTTTCTTTTTGGCTCATTGTTGTTGAGTCATTAATCATCGTGCGAACCTTCTTATTAGAAGTCGCTGCCTGACCTTTAGCTAATGTCAAACTAAACATCTTTTGTGTTGTATCCGAATTAATAGCATTCATTTGAGTTTGAACAGTTGTTAATTTATCCCCTGCCGCCATCAATTTTGTTACTAATCCAGGTAATGCTTGTAATGTTTCAATTGATCCTGAAATTTCTTTAAGTTCAGCTTTTAATTCTTTTGATCCCTGTTTTGTATCTTTAATTTGTTGAATTATTTCAGGAATATGATCAATAATTTCGCTACGAGATTTTAATCTTGTTTGAATTTGTGTTACACCAGTTTTAATACCTGTTGAATATGCTGTTAAACCTGCTACCGCCATCGGTAACGATTGGCTTCCTGACATACTTGCAGCTAATGTTTTAGCACCGTTATTTAAATCATTCGAGTTCGAATTTAGTGTAGTTGCACCAGTTGCTAACGTGTCGACCCCAGCAGCTAATGTTGATCCACCAGTTTGCAACGTAGAAAGTCCCGCATCTAATGTTTTATTCCCATCAACATATTGAGTCACACCATTTGATAAGGTTGGTGCACTAGCAACAAGTGTATTAATTCCTGAAGCTAATTGATTATTACCATTCACCAATGTACCTACACCGTTTGTATAAGTATTTACACCATTTGTATAAGTATTTACACCATTAACCAACGTACCTACACCATTTGTATAGGTGCTTACGCCATTAGCATAAGTATTTACACCGTTAACTAACGTACCTACACCATTTGTATAAGTTTTTACACCGTCAGCTAGAGTATCAACCCCAGTTGTATAAGTATTTAGTCCTGTTTTTAATGTCTGATTACCCTTATCAAAGGTCACCATACTTGTTGCCAATGTATTTAAATTTCTAGTAACTTCTTTACTACCATTTTTTAATTTAACAGTTCCTTTATTTAACGTTTTTACACCAGTTGAGGCTTCTTTAACACCTGAACCTAATTGTTTAACGGAACCAAGTAATGCAGAATCATACGCTTTTTGGATATTAGTTAAAACTTGTGATTTCAATTGTTCTGCAACCTGTTTTGTAATCAATTGCGAAACATAGTTATTTGTATCTGATTGTTTTGTTTTTAACAAACTCACTTTTGGCGTTTCATCAAGTGCAGTTGTTGCGTTTTTTGAAAAATTACTTGGTAATGTAACTGACATTGTATAATCGCCTGAATCCAAATGTTTTTTCGCAGTTTCTGCACTAACAAACTCCCATTTGGCTTGTTTATTGGTTTTAAGAATTTTAGTAACTTCCTTACCAACGTCAATTGATTTTCCCTTAAATGATGCTTCTTCATCGTTATTTATAATAGCTACTTTTAAATTTCCTGTGTCCATTTGTTGCTTACTTGAAACTAACTTATAAGTTCCATATGCAATTAAACTTGGAATTAAACATGCAATTGCGATATACGCAACTGACCTCTTATTCTTTGACATAAATTCTTTGAACAAAATTATCCACCCTCTCTTTTTAGTTAATGACCTTAACGATTATTCGTTCCGTTAACCTCATTAACGATATTATGACTATATGTGTTTTTGATTCTTTTGTCAAATAATTTTCTAAAAAATATCCCCACTGTCAGCTAATCAACAGTGGGGATATCATTAAAATTTAATTTTTGATTAAATAGTAATACATGAATTGACCAGGAGCAATTAAGATTAACCCTGCAAATTGCATGACATAAATCAATAAGCGAGTTAAATTTTCAGTTGATACCTTACGTGTATTCATTTCTTGTCTAGAGTGTGGTTCCTCTGCCTCGTCAATTTTAACTTTTTGCACTAATTTTTTATTTAATCCGTTTAATTCAAGATTATATGGATAAAAAGTTAAAAAATTCAAAATCAAATAATAATTAATTAATAATCGCCAATTAGATGGACCTATCATATTTCCAATTGCTAAAAGAATAATTAAAGGCACTAATCCCTTTAACAAGGAAATTGAATAATATTTAAATCGTTTCACAATAACCCTCCAGGAATTTCGCTTATTTCTAGAATATCATAGTTACTCAAAAATATTGGTGCTTAGTGAGAACCTTTACTATTTATTAACCATTAATTTAAAGAATCTGTTATACCACGCTAAACTCCTTTTTATAAAGTTAGTCATCTGGATGACATCACTACACATATGAAGTTCTCTATAAGATCAGCTAACATGTCACAACATTTATTCATTTTAAAAAAAATAAGCCTATCCCAAATATTAAGTTCCTCAAAAATTAGGTTACTTATACCTAACTTTTGTGAATTCTTTAATTCAAGATATAGACTCTTCATACAACATTAATTATCTAATAATAACAGCTTATTAACTCTAATTCTTGAACGGTTCACAGCAATCATTGTTACGACATAAAGTGTTACAAAATAACTCGTTTCTATTGTTGTTCCAATAAAAGCACAAACGAGAGCTAAAAAGAACATTGCATTGCCAAGTACTTGCCATTTTCGTTTCTCAATTGCGTAGTCTGCTAATATTTTAGTCTCTTCAGGACCTAGTGAGTCCACAGTTCTAACATTAGCTTGCCGCACTTTAGTTAATTGTAGAGACAACTTAACATTATAAATAATCAAAATTGCCATAACTAAATATAAACCTATTTCCACCAGTACCCCTTCTCTCTTTTAATCTAATATGACTATTTTTTAATTCATTTTTACTTTATACTGAGTTAGTCCTATAAATAATAAAAGAGTTGCTAAATTACGCAACCCTCTTTATTATTTAACAACTAAGACATCACAAGGTGCTAAACGAGTAACGTAATTTGTAACTGCACCCATTAACATTCTTTCCACTGCCTTCAAGCCAGATTGACCCATAATAATTAAATCTGAATGATGATCTTCAATAAAATCTTTGGCAATTACTGTTTTAGGACTACCAAAACGAATATGAATATCAACATCTGTAAACCCATTTTTTACAATATCTTCTTTTAATTCATTCATATATGCTTCTGTATCTTCAAAAGTTTGATAGACGATTGAACCGCCACCATCCATCATCCCTGAAAAACTTACAGAAAATTGACGCGTATCAATTACGTTTAAAATATCTAAATGCGCATGGTTTGCTTTAGCACTTTCTACTGCACGATTTAATGCTTTTTCAGCTGAATCTGATCCATCAACTGGGACTAAAATATTTTTATATTCTTGTTCCATATTTGCCACCCCATATCTTTTATTTGTAGTTACAGTATATCATTAAAATTGTATTAGATGTTAGCGTTTTACCTACAAAATTTGAAATAAAGAAGGTTTTCAGTATGTTATTAAAAAGGATTTCTATTTTTAGTGCCCCCTACTTGGTTCGAGAGTTAACCGAAAAAGATCTATCTCAAATGTTAGAATTAGAAAAAAGTCAATCCACTTACCTAAAACTCCAAGGTAAACAAAATTTAACTATTGAAGAAATAAAATCTGATTTAACTTCGATCCCGCTGTCAGTTAAAAGTGAACAAAAATGGACACTGGGCTTCTTTAAAGCAGATAAATTAGTAGCCATGATCGATTTTTTAACAGATTATCCTGAAGTTCAATCTATTTGGATTGGTCTATTACTGGTTTCGAAAAATGAAGAACAACAAGGTATCGCAACACATTTATTAAAAGCTCTGTTTAAATCTTTTAAATCTGAACAGTTTACCAATGTACAGATGCTAAAATACGAACAAGAAGAAGTAAATCAAAAATTATTGGGAAAATTTAATTTTACTGATAAACAATCGCTAATCTTAAAAAGCCATGATGGAGTCGACATCCCTGCAATACTTTCAAAATTAGATTTATAAAGCAAAATTATTATCTAATTTTCTTAATAACATTTTTTATCTTTTTTCATTTCCTATGATTTTAGTCATCTAGGTGTTATGATTAATATAGTAAGAAACTGGAGGAAGAAAACATATGAGCAAAAATTTATTAGCAGATCTTGAGAAAAACTTCATCACAAGCGATGAAACTTCTAAAACATTTAAGGTTCCAAGCAAAAAGGAAGATCTAACAATAAAGATTGACAATGATATTTTTGAAAAAGTTTCTAAAGATGACGAAAAATTAGAACGTTTAATCAAAAATTTACTTAAATTCAGTTCAAAGAGTAAGGCTAAAGAATTAATTTCAATTAATAAGCGTAACTACCGTATCTTCATGTAACCTACAAAACTAGCCTAGTTGAGACTAACTCTTGAGGCTAGTTTTTTTAATCCTTGTCAATCTAGCATTTTTATTTTAAACTATTACTCAAGGAGTGATTTATATGTTCTTAACAACCGGAGATGTTAACCGTTCTTACGCAATTAAAGGCATCGTTAATGCGACAGCCAAGATTGTACTAGAAGCTGATGAAATTGATCGCGTGGATGATTTTGATACCTTATATGACCGTGTCCAAGCAGAGCTAGCAGAACGCGCAATTAATAAAGGTGGCGACGGAATTATTAACGTGCATTTCGAACCACAAACTGTTCGTGTAACAATTGCTCCAAGATTTCTAGTTCTACATGGTTATGGTACTGTTATTGAATTTTCAAAATAATTTATTATGCGCTTGTGGCGGAACTGGCAGACGCGCAGCGTTCAGATCGCTGTTTGGGTTTCCAAGTGCAGGTTCGATTCCTGTCAGGCGCATAGTTGAGTTTCGCCGGTTATCATATATTGTCATAACCCTTGATAAATCAACATTTTAAGAAAAATAGTATTCATCAAGTATCATATATTTTCATTCAAAGTGAGTCACGTGTGAGTCATCAAATTAAATAAGTTTGCAGGGCATAAAAACACCAAATTTTGTTGGTGTTTTTTTATATGTCTTTAACCTACTTGGTATATTCAGTTAGATAAGAAGTGTATAAACAAAAAGGACATGCCCCTCATCCTTATGCTACAATATCGTCGTCTAAAACTAATTGAAAGCGGTGAATGGCATGTCCCTTACCTGTATTGTACAAGATTTACTCCTAAATGAGGAGCCTAATTTAGAATTTCCTACCAATTATTATGAAGAATCTCCAAAAGTTATTAGAATCTTTGCTAAATTAACTTATAAATTAACCGTTTGTCATCAATGTCACCATCGTTCAGTGATTAAATATGGCTTTAAAACCGTTCACCTTCGGTTTACACCTATCAATGATAAACCAACCATTCTTTACTTACGAAAACAGCGTTTTATGTGTCACCATTGTAATCATACCTGGTTAGCACGCACTTCTCTAGCTGATTTCCGCTGCCAGATTTCTAATCGACTTAAACGGTCATTCATTAATCCTTTGTCGACTGATCGTAATCTTAATGAAATTGCGTAAACGATGAATGTCTCGCCAGTTACTATCAACCGGACGGTTGATGCCTTACATCATCAGCTCGTTAACTATGCACCAAAACTCCCGACTGCTCTCTCGTTTGATGAAGTTCGAACGACCAACCATCAAATGAGTTTTATTGCGATTGATGCTCAGACGAGTAAAATCAGTACGTTTTTACCGGGCCGAAAATCCCAAGATGTTATCAGTTACTTTGAACGTCACTACAGTTTAACTGAAAGACAAGCCGTTAAATCAATTGTCATCGGCTTCAATGCCGCTTACCAATCTTTTATTAAACGCGTCTTTCCAAACGCAATTGTCGTTGCGGATCGGTTCCATCTCGTTCAAATGTTAGAACGCGTTATTAATCAGGCACGTGTTCAATTAATGCGTCAATACGACTCTAAAAGCTATGAATATCGGCTCTTAAAACATCATTGGAAGCTATTTTTAAAGCATCCTAACGCTTTAGAAACTAAGAAACCTCAATGGTTTACACATTTAAGGAATCATTTAACCCAAGAACAACTTATTGAAACGGCACTTGGTTTTAATCAAGAATTCGCCGTGGTTTACGCAACCTGTCACGGCATTATTGATGCCTTAAAATTAGGCCAAAACTCACAAGTAACGGACCTTATTAACCATTCGCAAACTGTAAATATTGGTTTATCAACCGTCTTAAGTACGCTCAAAAAGAACCTAAAAGCAGTATGCGAGGCGATTTGTTCACTACTTTCAAACGGTCGGATTGAAGGTGTTAATCGAAAGATCAAACAAATCATTCGAACTGCTTACGGTTATCGAAATTGGCAACACCTGCGCGATCGTATCATGATTGAATTCTCATTAAAAACAAAAAAAGAAAGACCAATTCGAAAATGAATTGATCTTTCTAAAATTTATTCACCAACACTCGTTGACATAGAGCCTTAGTTTCCTTTGCAATTAAGAAGGTCTAGATGTTTAATCTTAAAAAATAAACTTGTAACTCTGGTAGTATAAATTCTAAAGATCTACCAAAAATCTATATTAGATTTTTGACAAACTGAATCGGTATTTATTTTTTTAATCTTTTATATATAAATAAATAGCCTAGTTCATAGATGATAAAAGCACTCACAATATAAATCTCATTCAAGCCAGTACTTTTTCTATAAGGCATGGCTACAACCATTATTATTAATATTATTACGTACGTAACAAGCATAAAATAATTTAAATGGTGTCGTTCTAACCATTGGCGTGAAGGAAAGAAAAATGTTATTAATATCGCGATAATTAACCCAATAATTTGTTGTATTTGCATTAGTTCATCTCCTTAAAGGTAAATAAAAACAATCGTATGTGCTGTCCAATAAGCAACGGTATCATTAAAATGTAAATATTTAACTAATGCATTTCTCAGTCCAGTTTCTATATATCCCTCAAAATTTGTTAAATAACATTGATACACATTCATATCTACGCTTTATTTATGTAGTTGTTTAATGTCTAAGTTTTAAGACCAACTTATCGTAGTTAGTTATACTACATATTCAGTTTAACGACTAGCTCTTTTTAATTTATTTATATCCTCTATTTATTAATTTTCTTTGTAGTCAACTCTTTGAGTTTAGCAGAATTGCTATTAACATATATGTAACATAAGGTTCATTTTTTTCAAAATAGGATCAATCTTTATGATAAAAATTTATAAATATTGAAATAATTATTAGTAGTATTCCAAATATAATCGTTATAAGTATAGCTTGCAAAAAATCAGAACTAATTCCTAGTGACGAGAACAAAGTAGAGTGATTTCCTATCCTCTTGATACATTATCTACTACTAACTTCATTTGCCCACCTCTTAAAAGTGACTATTTTCCGTTCTATCTACGAACAAATTGAATATAATCTGATACAAAGTAAACTAAAAACAAACTTTTAACCAGAATTATTATAACACCATGTCAATCGCTTACATAATATTTTGAAGTTTTGATTCAAATATTGTGACGAAGACTGAAAATACGTTTCTACTGATACCATACTATTTACTAACATGCGCCTTTAATTTCGTTCCCATTAACTATGTTTAAACGGTTTAAATTTTGTATTCAAGTGGAAATGTAATCATAAAAATACCCCTAACGTTTTTCAACATTAGAGGTATAAATCACATTTATTTTTTTACAAAAGATTACACACTAAGGATACTTAAAAGATGATAAATCTTTTAAAAAAAGCCATCCGAAATGTATATTAGCATCATACAAGTACATGAAATTAATTATTTACTTGATCAATTCGTATATCCCTTCAGCATATATGGCAGCAGCCTTAAATACGTCATCTAAAGGAATAAATTCATTGGCCTGATGCATTGTATCAGGTACACCTGGGAACATTGCGCCAAATGCAACACCACGTTTTAGGAGACGACCGTATGTCCCACCACCAACGACTAAGCCTTCAGCTTTTTCGCCAGTTTGTTTCGTATAAACACCTAATAATGTTTTAACCAAAGGATCTTCTGGTGAAACGTAATGAGGTCCTTGTAACCTACCTGCTTCAATTGCAACATTCATTTCATTTGTTACATTTTCAAGACCACGTTTAATATCTACTTCCGTCATACCTTTAGGGAAGCGGAAATTCAAGGCAATTTGTCCACCTTTATCAGCTTTAAACGTGAAAATTCCAGAATTCATCGTTAAATCACCCATGATATCATCAGTAAAGGCAATACTAAAGTTGTTCATACGTGAATCTCTGTGTAAGTAATCAGCAGCCAAACGAAGATAGTTAGCAGCATCCCCACCAAAATTAAATTGGTTCAAGAATAATGCCAAGAAAGTTCCGGCATTTTCTCCATTTTTAGGTTCTTGTGCATGGGCTGCTTTTCCTACCATTGAGATAGTCACAATATCATTATTGCGTTCCATTTTACCTGTAACAATATTAGCAGCAATAAAATCGTTAAATACTTCTTCCATCTCAGCACCGTATTCTGTTTTAATAACAGCTTTAGCATCGCGAGGAACCATATTTTCACGGAGGCCAGCATCAAATTCAAGCAATTGATCCTTATCTCCATTTGATCCTTTAAAGTTTAAGAAGTAAGTAATATTTCCCTTTTCACCATTAATAATTGGGAAAAATGCATCTGGTGAAAATCCAAAATCAGGTTCAGGCATATTTTCAAGGTAATGAGTCATTCCTCTCCAACCACTTTCTTCATCCGTTCCAATAATAAATCGAACTTTTTTAGAAACTGGCAATCCTAATTCTTGAATGATTTTTAAACCATAATATGCAGCCATTCCTGGTCCTTTATCATCTGAGGCACCACGAGCATAAATTCGACCGTCTTTCACAACTGGTGTAAATGGATCAGTATCCCAACCGTTACCGGCAGGCATGACATCAACGTGAGCTAAGATACCTAACGTTTCATCTCCTTCACCAAATTCGATATGTCCGGCTAAACCATCAAGGTTTAATGTTTCAAAACCATCACGCGTTCCAATTTCTAAGAATTTATCTAACCCAGCTTTAGGTCCTGGACCTAAAGGTGCTTCAGTTGTTGCAATTGATTCATCACGAACACTTTCAATTTTTAACATTGCAAATAAATCTTCTAATAAGGCGTCTTGACGCTTTTCAACTTCTGCTTTCCAATCTATACTCATTTGAATTCCTCCTAAAATATTAGTAAGCCCATTTTATCACAAAATTTTAATAATCGGTATTTAAAAGCGTATTCGGTTAGATATATTGATAGACCTTACTATATCAATAAAGGAATATCAAAAACAAATAAAATAATAAAAAAATTGCTGGCTAGTTATGCCAACAATTTTCTATTTGATTGATTCAATTTCTTCATCTGTTAAAGCACGATAGCGGCCTAACGATAGCGTTGGTTCTAACTCTAAAGTAGCCATTTTTTTACGTTCAAGTCTGATAACTTTCATACCGATAGCTCCAAACATTCGTTTGATTTGATGATACTTGCCTTCAGTAATAGTAATTAAAACTTCTGAGATATTTGAATCGCTATTATAAGATTCAACAATTAATTTTGCAGGTTTAGTTTGCATCCCATCTTTTAATAGCAATCCGGTTTCAAACTTAATCACATCGTCAGTAGTCACTTGCCCATCAACTTTAGCAAAGTATACTTTATCGATATGCTGTTTTGGCGACAACATCTGATGACCTAATTGCCCATCATTTGTAATAAGCAATAGTCCAGTTGTATCCTTATCCAACCGTCCAACTGGAAATAAATCATCGCGATAATCGACGCTGTTGAACAAATCCATCACTGTCTTTTGTTTTCTATCTTTAGTTGCCGTTAACACACCCGCCGGTTTATTTAAAAGATAATAATAATATTTTTGATAGTGAATTACATCACCATCAACCTGAATAACCGATTTTGATGGACTAACCTGAAGTTTAATGCTAGTGATTAACTCGCCATCAACAATCACTTTCTTCTGTTTAATAATTTTTCGAACATCACTTCTTGTACCAAATTGCATTTCCGTCAAAAATTTATCAATTCTCATTTTAAATTAAACCTCACTTAATTCTCAATCTACGGCGTAATCCAGCAACACGTTCGCCCAATATTTTGTCGGCTAATCTTGTTTTTAAACTGAAGTAAATATACATATAACCACCTAATCCAGCGGCAACAATAATTGTGATAATTGCGCTAATTCGGCTGTCTATTGGTAAAAATAGATAAGCAACTTTCACCACTATAAATGCAGCAAAAAATGTTATTAGTGCATAAAGCATCATTTTATTTAATCTTGTTTGTATTAATTTTACATTTAAATGGAACATTTTGTGTAATGAGCGAATCATTAGCCATGAACTTATACCCATCCCGATTCCTGTAGCTGCTAATGGCCCAAAGGCACCTAGCCAAGCTACTAATGGATATTGAACAATCAACTTAACTACCACTCCAACGATGAAATATATAATTGCTTTTTGATTTTGATAAACACCTTGTAAAATAGCAGAAACAACTGTAAATAATCCTAAGAAGATTGATTCATACGCTGAAAATTGTAAAACATAGATTCCAACTGGATCATACCCATAGAAAATAACATATAGTGGGTGAGCAACAGCTGCCATCCCTAAAGCACAAGGTAACATTACAAAAAAGAATAATTGTAAGGTATCAGAAGTTTGTTCACTCAGAGCTTTTTTATCATTTCTTGTGTATGCCTCAGATAATAACGGAATAGCTGTAATAGACATGGCAGACGCAATAGAAATAATAATCATAACTAATTTATTAGCATTAAAACTAAATAATGCCCACAGTTCATTTTGAATTGTTCGTGAATAGTTTGTAACGTGACTCATAATCCCAAAGAATGTGTACTGATCAATCAATCCAAAAATCGTAATAGCAGCACCAATAATAATAAAAGGAATAGATTCCCTGATAACTTCTTTAATAATTTGTTTGGTAGAAATTGTTACCTTATTATCACTATTGGCAACTAATCGATCCAATTCTGGTTTTCGACGATAAAAATACCACACTAAAACTAGCATTCCGCCTAAGGCCCCAATAAAAGCCGCAAAAGTTGACTGCGTTACACCTGTGATATAGCTACCATGACTAATTTTCATGATGATAAAAGTTGCGGCAAGCATATAAATAACTCGAGCAATTTGTTCAAAGAACTGTGAAATTGCTGACGGAGCCATCTCCTGATAGCCTTGAAAAAAGCCTCGTATTAAACTCATCATAGGAATAATCAATAATGCCCAAGATAAGGATCTAAAGACTGGAATCACATTCTTATCACCACTTGTAATGTATGGTGCAATAATCCATAATATTACTGCGCAGACTACACCCATAATAGCCATTAAGGCCATACCATATTTAAATAGGCGTCTTCCAATACCATATTCATTTTGTGCATTGTAATGCGCAACCTGCTTAGCTACGGCTGAAGGAACACCAGCAACAGCAATCATTAGGAAGAAACTATAAACGTTATAACCCATACTATAAAGTGCATTAGCTTGCAATCTATCTGGTCCCAACCACATATTCCATGGAATAATATAAATAGCCCCTAAAACTCTTGAAAAAATACTACCAGCAGTCATCCAAGCTGATCCTTGCAACATCTTTTGTTTAGCGTCATTTTGTTCAGAAGCTGCTTGGCCCTCTACTTCGATATCTTCATTCATTACTTTTGTACCCTACTTTCTGATCATACTTAATCTTACCATTTTATAGCTTTTAAAATTCAGTTGCAATTTATTTTTTAAATTTTAATCAAAAATAAATAGGAACCACAAAATATCGAAAATTTTGTAGTCCCTATTTACTTAAATTAAAGCTTTAATTTGCGACAATATTAACTAACTTACCAGGGACAGCAATTACTTTTCGAATTGTTTTACCTTCAAGTTCTTCCTTAATTTTGCCATCATTCAGAGCCATTTTTTCTAATTCATCTTTAGTTGCATCTTTTGAAACTACACTATGTTGACGTACTTTACCATTTACTTGTAAGACGATTTCAACTGTATTTTCAACAAGTTTACTTTCATCAAACATTGGCCATGCAGCATAACTAATTGATTCCTTATGTCCTAACAACGACCAAACTTCTTCAGCCATGTGTGGCGCTATTGGTGCAATCAATTGAATAAATCCTTCAATTTGTTCTTTAGCTAACGATTTAACTTTATAAGCTTCATTAACAAAAATCATCAATTGTGAAATAGCTGTATTAAAATGAAGTGCTTCGTAATCTTCAGTTACTTTTTTTACTGTTTGATTATAAATCTTATCAAGTTCACCATCATTTTTATCAACAATAGCTGCGCTAATTTGATTATCTTCATCCATAATTAAACGCCAAATACGTTCAATAAATTTATGCGATCCATTTAACCCATCTTCACTCCAAGCAATTGAGGCATCTAATGGTCCCATAAACATTTCGTAAAGACGTAAAGTATCCGCACCAAAACGTTCAACAATATCATCTGGATTAACCACGTTACCTTTAGACTTAGACATTTTTTCATGATTATCGCCCAAAATCATTCCTTGATTAACTAATTTTTGGAATGGTTCTTTTGTAGGTACAACGCCAATATCGTATAAGAATTTATGCCAGAATCTTGCATATAGCAAATGTAGCACAGCATGTTCTGCACCGCCAACATAAACGTCAACAGGTAACCATTCTTCCAACTTTTTACGATCAGCAAGTTCATTAGGGTTATGTGGGTCAATAAAACGAACAAAGTACCATGAACTACCAGCCCATTGTGGCATCGTATTCGTTTCACGTTTACCTTTACGCCCATTTTCATCGACAACATTAATCCAGTCAGTTAAATTAGCTAAAGGACTCTCACCTGTCCCAGATGGTTTAATATCTGTTGCTTCGGGTAATTCAAGTGGTAATTGGTCTACAGGGACCGTTGTTGTTTCGCCATCTTCCCAATGAATAATAGGAATTGGTTCACCCCAATATCGTTGTCTTGAAAATAACCAATCACGTAATTTATAATTCGTTTTCTTTTCGCCAATATTATTATCTTCCATCCAAGCAATGGCTTTTTCGATAGCATCAGCTTTCTCTAATCCATTTAAAAAACCAGAATTAATATATTTACCAGGAACAGTATTTGCTTCATCAATTATTTCAGGTCCTTCTATAACAGGTAAAATATCCAATCCATATTTAGTTGCAAATTCGAAGTCTCTTTCATCATGTGCAGGTACTGCCATAACAGCGCCAGTTCCATACGATGCTAGAACATAATCAGCAATCCAAATTTGTAATTTTTTACCATTTACAGGATTTATGGCGTAAGAACCGGTAAATACCCCAGTTTTATCTTTAGCTAAGTCAGTTCTCTCTAAATCTGATTTAACTTCTATTTCTTTTTGATAAGCTTTAACTGCCTCTTTTTGAGAGTCAATAGTAATTTTATCAATTATATCTAATTCTGGTGCGACAATAATATAAGAAACACCATAAATAGTTTCAGGACGTGTCGTAAAGACTTCAACTTTCAAGTCATCATGTTGATCGATTTTGAAGTTAACGCTAGCTCCAGTTGATTTACCAATCCAATTTCTTTGTTGCTCTTTAATACTATCTGGCCAATCTAAATCATCTAAATCTGAAAGTAAGCGATCTGCATAAGCTGTAATTTTTAAGACCCATTGACGCATTGGTTTTCTGACAATTGGGTACCCGCCACGTTCCGTTTTACCATCAATAACTTCTTCATTAGCAACAACAGTTCCTAAATCAGGACTCCAGTTAACGGCAACTTCATCTTCGTATGCTAAACCTTTTTCATATAATTTTTCAAAAATCCATTGTGTCCATTTATAATAATCCGGATCAGTTGTATTTAACTCACGACTCCAGTCATATGAAAGTCCCAAGGATTTAATTTGGCGCCTGAAATTATCAGTATTGGTTTTAGTAAATGCTTTAGGGCTATGTCCAGTATCAAGTGCATACTGTTCAGCTGGAAGACCAAAGGCATCCCATCCCATTGGATGTAAGACATTAAATCCTTGCATTCTCTTCATTCGAGCCAAAATATCTGTAGCCGTGAAACCTTCTGGATGTCCAACATGAAGACCTTGTCCAGATGGATACGGGAACATATCTAATGCATAATAATTTTTCTTTTCAGGATTTTCAGTAGTTTTAAATGTCTGATTATCATCCCAAAATGCTTGCCATTTTTGTTCGATTTCTTTATGGTTATATGCCATGTGTATTACTTCCTTTCTGATTATATATACAAAAAAATCCTATAGAAGATAAACTTCTATAGGACGAATTTTCCGCGGTACCACCTATTATTCCAGTATAAAATACTGACTCTCTTTCATAACGTGAAATAACGTTCGCACCTACTACCGTTCAGTGAGAAAACTCAAGGATGAGTTCAAATAACCAACAATGTATATTTCCACTCCCATATACTCGCTGAAATAATTAGTTACTTTACTAGTTCCTCTTAATCGTTTTATATTATTTTCAGTGTAGCAAATGAACCCTGTTATTGCAAATAATCTTTAGTCTTTTTATCGAATAAATTAATAATAATTGCAAGAATTACAATAAAAATACCTGCTATATATATTCCATGAAGACCTTGATACAAAGCTTCACGTAATTTTGGTATTAAATGTTGTGGTAGTTGATTAGCTGTTTGCGGATTAATTAAAATATCCATCATGCTGTCCTTTGTTCCAGGTGTTTTTACTATTTCCTTATGCATTTGTGTATTAAATATGATACCAAAGACTGAAATCATTAATGTTTGTCCTAATGTACGACTTAAAGTATTAAATGATGTAGCCACACCTACATCAGCCTGCGGTACTAAACTCTGTGCAGTAACTGTCGTAGTTGTAATGGTAATCCCAAATCCAATCCCTAGTACAGCCGAAATGATAAAGAAAAGATAAAAAGGTGTATTTATAGGTAAAGAACCTAGTGCAATGGCACCCACTAAAATAAAAAATAGACTAATAGATAAAACTTTTTTTGGTGTCCAAGCTGCCATCATACTTCCAGCAAAAAAGGAACCAGCTATCCATAAAATAGAACTGGGTGTTACTGCAAATCCTGCCATTGATGCTTTTAATCCCAATATTCCTTGGGTCCATGTGGGAATATAAACTTCAAATCCAATTAAAAATCCAGATATTAATGCTGCTACTACATTCTGAATCACAAATGTTCTATTATTAAAAAGTTTCAATGAAATAATTGGATCTTCAACTCTTTTTTCCCATTGAATAAATAATAAAAGCGATATAATAAATATAAAGAAAGAAATTAAAACAATTAGGTCTATACCATCATCGCCCCAACGTTGAAAACTATATAAAATAGATAAAATACTAAGCATTAATAATATACTGCCTAAAAAATCTATTTTTGAACTCATAATTCTTCGCTTTTCTTTGAAAAAGATCTGTATCATTGCTATCGTCACTAACCCAATAGGTAAATTAATGAAAAATACCCAGTGCCAATTAAGATGATCAACGATGAAGCCACCTAACAATGGTGCAACTATTGACGCTATACCCCAAGCAGATCCATTTAATCCCATTATTTTAGCACGTTTGTCCACAGAATAAATATCAGCAATTATAGTAAATGACACTGGCATTATAGCACCCGCCCCGATGCCTTGAATAGCACGTGAAATAATTAAAGTGGCCATACTATTGGAAAATCCACAGAGAGTTGAACCAACCAAAAATATAACAAGACCAAAAATAAAAACTGGTTTACGGCCTAAAACATCTGCGAGTTTACCGTATATTGGTGTCATCATGGCATTAGTTAATAAATAAATTGAAAAGACCCAATTCATTAATGAAACACCATGAAGTTCACCAACAATAGTTGGCATAGCTGTTGAAACAATTGTTCCTTCAACGGCTGTTAAAAATGTTGCTACAAATATAGCAATTGTAACTAATTTTACATTTGTTTTTGAATTCATAAAGTACCTCCTAAATAAAAAATGACTTTATTAAAATGATATTTAATAAAGTCATTTTTTATTTTAATTTAATTCGTTAAGTAAACTTTTAATCTTATCTATTTTTTCCCAAGGCAAGTCAATATCTGTACGACCAAAATGACCATATGCTGCTGTCTGTTTATATATCGGGCGACGTAAGTTTAACATTTCAATAATTCCTGCAGGTCGTAAATCAAAAATTTTACGAACAGCCTGAACTAAATCCAATTCGTCATATTTAGATGTACCAAATGTATTAATATTAATTGATACAGGTTGAGCGACCCCAATTGCATACGCAAGTTGAACCTCAACCTGTGATGCAATTTTAGCTGCAACTATATTTTTTGCAATATAACGAGCAGCATAACTAGCTGAACGATCAACTTTTGTTGCATCTTTACCGGAAAAAGCACCTCCACCATGGTGTGCATATCCACCATATGTATCAACAATTATTTTTCTTCCAGTAAGTCCAGCATCACCCTTTGGACCACCAATAACAAATCGTCCGGTTGGATTAATATAATACTTTGTATCTGAATCTAACAAATTAGGGTCAATAATAACTTTAATTACTTTTTCAATCATATCTTCTTGAATTTGTTTCAATTCCGTTTTTTCATCATGTTGTGTAGAAATAACAACTGTGTCAATTCTAAATGGTTGACCTTTATCATTATATTCAACAGTTACCTGTGCTTTAGCATCAGGTCTCAAGTATTCTAATTCTTTATTTTTTCGCAAACTTGCAACACGTTGCATTAATTTATGACTAATTGAAATCGGCAATGGCATAAGTTCAGGTGTTTCATCTACTGCATATCCAAACATTAAACCTTGATCACCTGCACCAATCTGATCTAAAGGATCTAAATCACCATTTTTGGTTTCTAAAGATGTATCAACACCTAATGCAATATCAGGAGATTGTTCATCTATAGCAACCATAACAGCACAATTATCACCATCAAAGCCAACTTGTGAATTAATATATCCAATTTCCTTAATAGTTCGTCTTACTACCTGCTGAATATCAACATAGGCATTTGTTGATATTTCACCAACTACAAGAACCAATCCAGTTGTTACAGTTGTTTCGCAAGCAACCCTAGCATTAGGATCTTTTTCTAAAAGTGCATCTAATATTGCATCACTTATTTGATCCGCAACCTTATCTGGATGCCCCTCTGATACCGATTCTGACGTGAATAGATGTTTTTCAGTCATTTTTATCTCCTTAAAGTAAATAAAATTAAAAAAAGAACCTCAACTATAAAAGTTTAGGTTCCAATAATACCTGTGACGGTCCTAACCGGATTTGAACCGGTGATCTTCCGCGTGACAGGCGGACGTAATAACCCCTATACCATAGGACCAATTGCGGGAGCAGGATTTGAACCTACGACCTTCGGGTTATGAGCCCGACGAGCTACCAGACTGCTCCATCCCGCGATAATATTAAACTGACCCGTACGGGATTTGAACCCATGTTACCGCCGTGAAAGGGCGGTGTCTTAACCACTTGACCAACGGGTCATAACACGAAAAACGGAGAAGGAGGGATTCGAACCCTCGCGCCATTTTCACGACCTACACCCTTAGCAGGGGCGCCTCTTCAGCCACTTGAGTACTTCTCCATAAATTATTGATGGGCCTAAATGGACTCGAACCATCGACCTCACGCTTATCAGGCGTGCGCTCTAAACCAGCTGAGCTATAGGCCCAAAATCATAAAAGCGGGTGACGAGAATCGAACTCGCGACAACAGCTTGGAAGGCTGTGGTTTTACCACTAAACTACACCCGCAAAATATTATAAATAAATGGCGCAGGACAGAATCGAACTGCCGACACATGGAGCTTCAATCCATTGCTCTACCAACTGAGCTACTGAGCCATTAAACGGTCCTAACCGGATTTGAACCGGTGATCTTCCGCGTGACAGGCGGACGTAATAACCCCTATACCATAGGACCTTCGATGGAGGTTACAGGGCTTGAACCTGTGACCCTCTGCTTGTAAGGCAGACGCTCTCCCAACTGAGCTAAACCTCCAACATACACTATTTACTTTATATGACCCGTACGGGATTTGAACCCATGTTACCGCCGTGAAAGGGCGGTGTCTTAACCACTTGACCAACGGGTCAATTTGCAACGGAGAATAAGGGATTCGAACCCTTGAAACAGGAAACCCGTTTACATGATTTCCAATCATGCTCCTTAGACCAACTCAGACAATTCTCCACATTACAAAATAAAAACTCCGGCAGTAGGACTCGAACCTGCGACATCTTGATTAACAGTCAAGCGCTCTACCAACTGAGCTATGCCGGAATAAAATAATAAAAAGCATGGCAACGTCCTACCCTCGCAGGGGGCGACCCCCAACTACTCTTGGCGCTAAGAAGCTTAACTTCTGTGTTCGACATGGGAACAGGTGTATCCTTCTTGCTATCGCCACCACACTCTTTTTTTGAGAAAACTTATTCTCTCAAAACTAGCTAATATTTATCATTGATTTTTAAGCCGTACACCGTTTCACACCACTTTGTGGTTAAGTCCTCGACCGATTAGTATTGGTCCGCTCCATACATCACTGTACTTCCACTTCCAACCTATCTACCTGATAATCTTTCAGGGGTCTTACTTCCATAAAGGAATGGGAAATCTAATCTCGAGGCGAGCTTCACACTTAGATGCTTTCAGCGTTTATCTCATCCATACATAGCTACCCAGCGATGCCCTTGGCAGAACAACTGGTACACCAGAGGTATGTCCATCCCGGTCCTCTCGTACTAAGGACAGCTCCTCTCAAATTTCCTACGCCCGCGACGGATAGGGACCGAACTGTCTCACGACGTTCTGAACCCAGCTCGCGTACCGCTTTAATGGGCGAACAGCCCAACCCTTGGGACCGACTACAGCCCCAGGATGCGATGAGCCGACATCGAGGTGCCAAACCTCCCCGTCGATGTGGACTCTTGGGGGAGATAAGCCTGTTATCCCCAGGGTAGCTTTTATCCGTTGAGCGATGGCCCTTCCATACGGAACCACCGGATCACTAAGCCCGACTTTCGTCCCTGCTCGACCTGTAAGTCTCGCAGTCAAGCTCCCTTGTGCCTTTACACTCTGCGAATGATTTCCAACCATTCTGAGGGAACCTTTGGGCGCCTCCGTTACCTTTTAGGAGGCGACCGCCCCAGTCAAACTGCCCACCTGACACTGTCTCCCACCACGATTAGTGGCGAGGGTTAGAGTGTTCATACAACGAGGGTAGTATCCCACCAATGCCTCCTCCGAAACTAGCGTTCCGGTCTCTACGGCTCCTACCTATCCTGTACAAGTTATACAAACACTCAATATCAAGCTACAGTAAAGCTCCATGGGGTCTTTCCGTCCTGTCGCGGGTAACCCGCATCTTCACGGGTATTATAATTTCACCGAGTCTCTCGTTGAGACAGTGCCCAAATCGTTACGCCTTTCGTGCGGGTCGGAACTTACCCGACAAGGAATTTCGCTACCTTAGGACCGTTATAGTTACGGCCGCCGTTTACTGGGGCTTCAATTCTGGGCTTCGCCGAAGCTAACTCATCCTCTTAACCTTCCAGCACCGGGCAGGCGTCAGCCCCTATACGTCATCTTACGATTTTGCAGAAACCTGTGTTTTTGATAAACAGTCGTTTGGGCCTATTCACTGCGGCTGACCTTTCGGTCAGCACCCCTTCTCCCGAAGTTACGGGGTCATTTTGCCGAGTTCCTTAACGAGAGTTCTCTCGCACACCTTAGGATACTCTCCTCGACTACCTGTGTCGGTTTGCGGTACGGGTAGTTATATTCTAACTAGAAGCTTTTCTTGGCAGTGTGACATCAGTTACTTCGCTACTTAATTTCGCTCCCCATCACAACTTGTCCTTAAAGTTAAGCATTTAACTCAACTTCAGACTTATTGCTTGGACGCACATATCCATCAGTGCGCTTCCTTAGCCTGCTGCGTCCCTCCATCGTTCAAACAAATATAACTAGTACAGGAATCTCAACCTGTTATCCATCGTCTACGCCTCTCGGCCTCGACTTAGGTCCCGACTAACCCTGGGAGGACGAGCCTTCCCCAGGAAACCTTAGTCATTCGGTGGACAGGATTCTCACCTGTCTTTCGCTACTCATACCGGCATTCTCACTTCTAAGCGCTCCACCAGTCCTTACGGTCTAGCTTCGTTGCCCTTAGAACGCTCTCCTACCACGGAACCCTAATGGGTTCCATCCACAATTTCGGTAACATGTTTAGCCCCGGTACATTTTCGGCGCAGAATCACTCGACTAGTGAGCTATTACGCACTCTTTAAATGGTGGCTGCTTCTGAGCCAACATCCTAGTTGTCTGTGCAATTCCACATCCTTTTCCACTTAACATGTATTTTGGGACCTTAATTGGTGGTCTGGGCTGTTTCCCTTTCGACTACGGATCTTATCACTCGCAGTCTGACTCCCGGATATAAATCAATGGCATTCGGAGTTTATCTGAATTCAGTAACCCTAGATGGGCCCCTAGTCCAAACAGTGGCTCTACCTCCATGATTCTTAATTCCGAGGCTAGCCCTAAAGCTATTTCGGAGAGAACCAGCTATCTCCAAGTTCGTTTGGAATTTCTCCGCTACCCACACCTCATCTCAGCATTTTTCAACATACATGAGTTCGGTCCTCCAGTGCGTTTTACCGCACCTTCAACCTGGACATGGGTAGGTCACTTGGTTTCGGGTCTACGTCTACTTACTATGGCGCCCTATTCAGACTCGCTTTCGCTACGGCTCCGTCTTATCAACTTAACCTCGCAAGCAAACGTAACTCGCCGGTTCATTCTACAAAAGGCACGCTATCACCCATTAACGGGCTCTAACTATTTGTAGGCACATGGTTTCAGGAACTATTTCACTCCCCTTCCGGGGTGCTTTTCACCTTTCCCTCACGGTACTGGTTCACTATCGGTCACTAGGGAGTATTTAGCCTTGGGAGATGGTCCTCCCGGATTCCGACGGAATTTCTCGTGTTCCGCCGTACTCAGGATACTGCTCTGAGAGATTTTCATTTAGTATACGGGGCTATCACCCTCTACGGCGAGTCTTCCCAGACTCTTCTACTATAAAAATCTTTGGTAACTCAAATGAGCAGTCCTACAACCCCAAGAAGCAAGCTTCTTGGTTTGGGCTCTTCCCTGTTCGCTCGCCGCTACTTAGGGAATCGATTTTTCTTTCTATTCCTGCAGGTAATTAGATGTTTCAGTTCCCTGCGTTTACCTCTATATAACCTATGTATTCAGTTAATAGTAACAGTCGATTAAAACTGCTGGGTTCCCCCATTCGGAAATCTCCGGATCAAAGCTTACTTACAGCTCCCCGAAGCATATCGGTGTTAGTCCCGTCCTTCATCGGCTCCTAGTGCCAAGGCATTCACCATGCGCCCTTGATAACTTAACCTAACTTTACTTAAAGCAAAGTGGTTTTGTTAAGAACTACGTTCTTAACTAATAAAACGCGGTGTTTCTCGGCTTATTGCTTAAAAATTTAATAAATATTATCTAGTTTTCAAAGAACAAATTCGACAATTAACATTGTCAATGGAGCCTAACGGGATCGAACCGATGACCTCCTGCGTGCAAGGCAGGCGCTCTCCCAGCTGAGCTAAGGCCCCATAATGGGTATTTTATTAATTGGTAAATGGGCCTAAATGGACTCGAACCATCGACCTCACGCTTATCAGGCGTGCGCTCTAAACCAGCTGAGCTATAGGCCCGTAAACGCTTTTGAGAGTAGATCTCTCAAAACTAAACAAATTTTCGACAAGTGTGTAGGTTTCCGTAATATTCCTTAGAAAGGAGGTGATCCAGCCGCAGGTTCTCCTACGGCTACCTTGTTACGACTTCACCCTAATCATCTGTCCCACCTTAGACGGCTGGCTCCTAAAAGGTTACCTCACCGGCTTTGGGTGTTACAAACTCTCATGGTGTGACGGGCGGTGTGTACAAGGCCCGGGAACGTATTCACCGCGGCATTCTGATCCGCGATTACTAGCGATTCCAACTTCATGTAGGCGAGTTGCAGCCTACAATCCGAACTGAGAACGGCTTTAAGAGATTAGCTTAACCTCGCGGTCTCGCAACTCGTTGTACCGTCCATTGTAGCACGTGTGTAGCCCAGGTCATAAGGGGCATGATGATTTGACGTCATCCCCACCTTCCTCCGGTTTGTCACCGGCAGTCTCATTAGAGTGCCCAACTAAATGCTGGCAACTAATAATAAGGGTTGCGCTCGTTGCGGGACTTAACCCAACATCTCACGACACGAGCTGACGACAACCATGCACCACCTGTCATTCTGTCCCCGAAGGGAACGGCCTATCTCTAGGCTTGTCAGAAGATGTCAAGACCTGGTAAGGTTCTTCGCGTTGCTTCGAATTAAACCACATGCTCCACCGCTTGTGCGGGCCCCCGTCAATTCCTTTGAGTTTCAACCTTGCGGTCGTACTCCCCAGGCGGAGTGCTTAATGCGTTAGCTGCAGCACTGAAGGGCGGAAACCCTCCAACACTTAGCACTCATCGTTTACGGCATGGACTACCAGGGTATCTAATCCTGTTTGCTACCCATGCTTTCGAACCTCAGCGTCAGTTACAGACCAGAGAGCCGCTTTCGCCACTGGTGTTCTACCATATATCTACGCATTTCACCGCTACACATGGTGTTCCACTCTCCTCTTCTGCACTCAAGTTATCCAGTTTCCAATGCATTTCTTCGGTTGAGCCGAAGGCTTTCACATCAGACTTAAAAAACCGCCTGCGTTCGCTTTACGCCCAATAAATCCGGATAACGCTTGCCACCTACGTATTACCGCGGCTGCTGGCACGTAGTTAGCCGTGGCTTTCTGGTTAGATACCGTCACTAGGTAAACAGTTACTCTTACCTACATTCTTCTCTAACAACAGAGCTTTACGATCCGAAAACCTTCTTCACTCACGCGGCGTTGCTCCATCAGACTTTCGTCCATTGTGGAAGATTCCCTACTGCTGCCTCCCGTAGGAGTTTGGGCCGTGTCTCAGTCCCAATGTGGCCGATCACCCTCTCAGGTCGGCTACGTATCATTGCCTTGGTGGGCCTTTACCTCACCAACTAGCTAATACGCCGCGGGTCCATCCAAAAGTGACAGCTTACGCCGTCTTTCATTATCAAACCATGCGGTTTAACAAATTATGCGGTATTAGCACCTGTTTCCAAGTGTTATCCCCCTCTTTTGGGCAGGTTACCCACGTGTTACTCACCCGTTCGCCACTCATTATCTTCGGTGAGTGCAAGCACTCGGTGAAGATAATGCGTTCGACTTGCATGTATTAGGCACGCCGCCAGCGTTCATCCTGAGCCAGGATCAAACTCTCATATAAAAAGTTGATTGCTCTTATTGTTTTGTTACTTTTTGAAACTAGCGAATTGACTTCGCAAATGTTTGCTCTTAACTCTTAGTTAAGAGACCCTACACATTTGATTTGTCGAAAATTTGTTCAGTTTTCAAAGATCTACTTGGTTGCTTTTGACAACTTTTATATCATATCAACCACGTCATGATTTGTCAAGAATTATTTTGAATAAATATTCATTTCTTCTTGCCGTATCAATCAGCTTTATTAATATACCATCTGGTATATCTCATGTCAACACTTTATTTGCGATATTCATTATCGCCTCAATAGCACTTATTTAATATATCAGCTTTCGTTTTCTTGGTCAAGTCTATTTCTATGAATATCTCTTAATTGTTGACTTATCCAAAAATCCATTTTATCGTCTATTGCTTTAAAACCTGTATCTACAGTCCTATTTGTCCAATAATATTTATGTTTTATTTTAATGCCTGTACTTTTAGGATTACTATTTTGTTTAGTAAAATTTCTAATTGAAAAACTCATTTTACTGTTGTATTCATCAATATCAATAATCCTAACCTTAATTTTTTCATTTATTTTTAAATAATTCAATATGTTATCCACATAACCATTATGACATTCCGAAATATGGATTAAACCTTGAACCCCATCTGCAATTGTTACAAAAGCACCATATGGTTGAATGCCTGTTATAGTTCCTACAATAATTTGTCCAATTCTATATTTCATTTATACTCCCTTTACTTTCTGTAAAAACGGCCAAAATAAAAAGGACTTTCATCCTCTTTATTTTGTTACTATCATATCTTCAATTACAATTGGTTCAACTGGTTTATCTTGCATGGCTGTTTTTGCACCCGCAATTTTATCAACAATATCCATTCCACTAACAACTTGTCCAAATACTGTATGATGAAAATCTAACCAAGGTGTTCCACCTTTTTTATACTCTTCAACTACCTCTTCAGGATAATTTGCATCCTTTAATTGTCCAATCATCTGTTCAGGAACATTAGAATTTTGAACAATAAAAAATTGACTACCATTTGTTGATGGTCCAGAATTAGCCATCGATAAAGCACCTCTTAGGTTAAATAATTCTGAAGAAAATTCATCTGCAAACGATTTACCCCAAATACTTTCACCACCCATTCCAGATCCTGTTGGATCACCAGATTGAACCATGAAATCAGAAATCACTCGATGAAAAATAACATCTTTATAGTATCCTTTTCCTGAAAGTCCAATGAAATTTTCTACTGTCTTAGGTGCTTGTTCAGGAAATAATTGAATCGTTATATCACCGTAATTCGTAATCATTTTAACTTTTGGTCCAACTACATGTTCTAAGTCTAATTGTGGGTATGTCATAAATATGTTCCTCCTATTCAAACTTTAATGATTCCATTGTACCCAATTTCACTCTATTTTACTATTACTTTATATTTTTTATGCGTTATACTATTATAATGCTATTAAATGGAATACTAGGAGACTGTTATGACAACAAATGAAATATTTGATATTACTATCATTGGTGCTGGACCCATTGGACTATTTACTTCAACTTATGCGCACATGCGCCAAGCTAAAACTCAGATTATTGAAAGTCTTCCTGAAATTGGTGGACAAGTTGGTACTTTATATCCAACGAAAAAAATATACGATATAGCTGGATTCACTGGCATTTCGGGTGAACATCTAATTAAAGAACTTTCAAATCAAGCACACCAGTTCAACTTTGACGTTAAATTAAACGAAACCGTCTTACATTTCGAGAAAGAGAATGATATTTTTAAGATTCAAACTTCTAAACGGGTTACATATAGTAGAACAATTATTATTACAGCTGGAATCGGCTCTTTTCAACCACGCAAATTAAATATTGAGAATTCAGCAATATTTGAAAATGAATCATTATTTTACAATATCAGTGACCTTTCTAAATTTTCTCATAAAAAAATTGCTATTGCTGGCGGTGGTGATTCTGCTATCGATTGGGCGAATGAGCTATCAAGTATTACAAATCAAATTCATATGATCCACCGTCGAGATAACTTTAGAGCTCTAGAATATAATGTTACGAAGCTTAAAAATACTGATACTATTTTTGAAACTCCCTTTTCGATACAATCACTTTCTAAAAAGGATGGCCATCTTGAAATTTTACTGAAACATTCGAAAAATAATCTTAATAAAACGATAATTGTTGATAATTTACTTGTGAATTACGGCTACTTATCCGATAATAAAATTATTAATGCTTGGGGTATAAATATGGATAAGAAACTAATCTCGGTAAATTCTGAAATGGCAACTTCCATTCCCGGTGTTTTTGCCGCAGGAGATATTGTTTCATACCCTGGTAAAATAGCACTAATTGCTTCAGGATTTGGTGAAGCACCGACTGCCGTAACTGGTGCCTTAAACTTTATAAACCCAAAGATTAATCGAACTATTCATAGTACGCAACTTATGAATCCACATCATAAAAAAAATTAGAACTTAAGGGGTATTTAATATTATGTCTGTCATAAACTTTTTTATAGATTTTGTTTTACATATAGACACTCACTTGATTAGTATTGTAAACAACTTTGGAAATTGGACTTATCTTATCTTATTTTTTATTATCTTCATAGAAACTGGAGCGGTCATTTTACCCTTCTTACCTGGTGATTCACTTTTATTTGCGGCAAGTGCTCTGGCAGCAAAATCAATTTACCATTTAAATATTTGGATATTCGTAATCCTCTTTCTTGCTGCAGCATACATGGGGGACTCGCTAAATTTCTTTATTGGAAAAAAAGTAGGAAATTCAATTTCAGATCATTCATTATTTAATAAAATGATTAGCAAAGATAGTCTTGATAAAACAGAACAATTTTTCAATAAACATGGTGGACCTGCAATTATTTTAGCACGATTCATGCCTATTATTCGTACACTTGCTCCTTTTATCGTTGGTGGTAGCGGATTTAAATACTCTCGATTCTTACGCTTTAGTCTAATTGGTGGGTTTGCATGGGTCACTATTTGTTGTTCTGCTGGATTTTTCTTTGGAAATATTGCAATCGTCCAAGAACATTTTTCTTTAGTCGTATTAGGAATCATACTAATTTCCTTAATCCCAGCTGTATTTAGTGGTATTAAGTCAAAATTAAGTAAATAACTAGCTATTAATATTCCACCCTTTCTATCTTAATCTAATAAAAAAACGAGACGCCCTTTTAACTGGCATCTCGTTTTTTTATTTACTACGTTTAATTTCTCTCTTACCAAAGTAAATACCAACTAAAAAGAACATTTCAATCAGACAAAAGACCATTAGAAAACAAATCATAAAAAAATTTTCTGGTAATGCCAAAATAATTGGATCTAATTTAGGATTAAATATCCAATCATTATTTCTAAACACGAGCTCATGGAACAATATAAAATAATGATCAAAATTAAAGAAAAGTAAAAATACACTAAGAAAAGGAACAGTAATGGCCATCTGAAAAGGTCTTACCAATTTCCATAATTCCTTTTGTTTTGTTAATTGACAAATGAACATTATTGCAATAAATCCTAAAATTAAAAAGCAACCATAATTAAACTGCACTAATTGTTTAACATCATGATAATGTTGCATCCCATTATATGATGAAGGCAATATCATTTTTACTTTATTTATCCAAGGATAGTTAAAATAGTCTAACAAATTATTATAATCAGACATTAATTCTGATTGGTTTAACCCAACAATTTTATTCAAATGTGATTGTCTGATAAAAATTTTATAAATAAACGTACTATTAATCACCACTATAATAGAAAAAGAGACAATCGCTAGATATAAACTTAGCCACTGTCCCACTGTTTTAACGCGCTCTATCATTGTCAAAGTCCCAATCATCAAGTGAATCCAATTGAATGGTTGGTTGAACCTTTTTAGATGCTACTAATTTTTTTGTTGAAACGCCCGTATAGACTAACATTGTATCAACGCCAAAGTTAATTCCGGCTTTAATATCTGTCATGTAGTTATCTCCAACCATCACAACTTCACTTTTCTTCAAGCCAAGTCTTGATAGGGCTTTTTCCATGATGATAGTTTCAGGTTTGCCAATATAAGTAGCTTCTTGTTGTGTTGTACATTCAACCATCCTTACCAGCGACCCAGCACCAGGAAGTAGTCCACGTTCATTAGGAATATTAGTATCAGCATTTGTTCCAATAAATTTAGCACCACGTTTGATTGCTAAAGTTGCCATTTCAAATTTATGATACGTAACATCAGAATCTAACCCAACAACAACATAATCAGGCGTCGTTTCCTCAATAATAAATTTTTTATCCATAACTGCTTTCTTTAATCCGTTTTCACCAATAATATAAACACTTCTTTTATCAGGGTTTAACGCATCTAAATAATCTGCAGTTGCAAGTGCCGCCGTATAGACTTCTTTCTCAGTTACATGTATATCAAAATTATTTGCTAAATTATTGACAACATCAGCTGGTACTTTAGTCGTATTATTAGTCACAAATAAAAATGCAATATTTCTTGCTTGTAGCGACTCGATAAATCGTTTTGCTGCCGCAATCTTTTCTTTTCCTCGATAGATTGTACCATCTAAGTCAATCATATAACCTTTATATGCCATTTGTTATCACCTTACCTATTTAATTATGCTTTATCTTTTTGCCTAATTACAAATTCGTGTTTCTTTGTTCGTTTTGTTGTCGTTTTTAAATTATTTTTTTGTGGTTTTACTGGTTTAGACTTATTTAACGGTACTTTAGTTTTTTTATTTTTTATTTGATATTTTTTTTCAGTTGTGTGCGCCCTTACTACAGGTTTTCTTTTCTTACCAACTGGTTTAACTGTTTTTTTACGTTCTTTAGGATTAGAAATTGGTTCAGGTTTTTGAATTTCCAAATTGTGCAACACAAAATAAGAACATCCAAAATTACAATATTCATATAAATAATCTTCAAGTGTATCGATGCATTGTGATCGATATGCTTTTTTATTCTCAGTTTTATAAAAACCTCTTAATCGAAGTTGATCATATCCCCAGTCTCCAACAATATAATCATATTTCGTTAAAATTTGGCTAAATCGTTCCGTTAATTTTTCAATTTCAAAACCATCTCTATAATTGGAAACAAGATCATATGGACGGTTATCGATTAGTACTCGGGTTTCACTCTGTCGAACAACATCACTAGCATAAGCTTTAATTTTTTCTGCTTTTATTGCAAGTTGCTGTTCTCTCTTTTCTTTCTGTGCTTGATTCAAATCTCAACCTCCTTTTACAACTTTAGTCATACTTCATTATACAGAAAATTCTAGTTTTAAATAGTCCCCAACGTAATCTCTTAAAAATTTCTTGCCATTTATAGAAATTTCTCCGGTGATTTCTATAGTTGGAAAAAACGGTATATACATAAAATGGTCAACTGTTGCAATTGTATAATATGCATCAAAGTCAATTTTTTCATTATGATATATGAGATCCCCATTTTCTTGTTCTACCAGTCCATCAATCACTACTTCACCAAATAATTGGCCTCTAAAACCCATCCCTTTAATTGGAAACTTCTTAAGAAATGACCTATTCTTTTTGATTTCTTGTACTAATCGCCATAGATTATAACCCGTCAATTTAGCAGTAATAACCCGCATTGGGTGTGGTAATGTTTGATGCAGGTCATTTTTTGTTACAAACCCTTTTTGTAAATTTTTCAAAAATAATCCACCGTTTAACATTGCAATATCCGTTTTTGTACCCGCTTCGATGGCCTTCAATGATGTCTGCATTAATGCTGAATTTTTAGTCCATGATGCTTCTAAATCTTCAGGCAATTTTGCAACAACTTCGGATGTTAAAATTTTTTCTCCGCGTAATCTATATTCTGCTATTTCGTCTTGGTCGCTTATAACTTCTGCTAAACTTTCTGTTTCAATTACTTTAGCAACTTCTTTTCTAATTTTATGATTTTCAAGTTCAATTGCTACTTCGCCCACGTACATCCCCCACTTACCCGCTGCGGCTAATAATGATTCATTAGCTTTTTCGCCAGATTTTAATAAATGATGTGTGTGGCTTCCCAATATAATATCTATCTGTGGATACTTTACAGCTACTTTTCTATCTACAGGTAACCCTAAATGTGATAACAAAATAATAATATCTACTTTACCTGCTATTTTTTTTAAAAGTGATGGTAAAACGGTATCAATTTGATTAGATTCCCAACCATTCATCTCATATGTCATTGGAAATGGTGCTGTTAAGGCAATTATTCCGATTTTAGTTCCAACTGCAGTTTCCATTATTTTATATTCTTTGGCCCATGAAGGGCGACTATTAGCTTCTTCATCTATCACGTTATCAAGAATAATGTCAAATTTTGCATTATCATATAAATGTTGTAATTGACTTCGTGAATTACCAATACCTTCGTTGTTACCAATTGTCGCTGCATCATATTCTACAGCATTCATTAATTCAATATTTGCTTTACCGTTTGTTGCTTCCGACAACGGGTGCACACGATCGATTGCATCTCCAATATCAAAAGTCAAGACAGTTTGATTTTGTTTTTCAAGTTTTATCTTTTCAGATTGTAAAAATCGTCTAATTTTAGGCCAATTTTCTAAATGTGAATGAATATCATTTGTATGTAAAATCGTTATTTTTTCCATTAGTTTATATCCACCTTATTTTGATTATTTGCTGACTTCCTCTTCATTAACTATATTATAATGGCAGTCTTAAGGTTCTTTTCTAACCATCTAATTCCTAATAGATGGGTTCAATACTATAACCTATATTATACTGCTTACCGTGTCCAAGTGAATTTATATGACCCTCTACAAAAAATAGCATGCATAAAATAGTATTACTCGCGCTGAAATTAACTATTAAATTGTAATGTTTTTAGAAGTAAAATCAAACAGTATTTTCCACGATTACTTTTAATTTGTGCCTTAAATATACAAAAAAAGACCCTCACACGTGGTCTTTTCAGCAAAAATTTAATTTTCTATCTTCATTTGAACACTTTTAATAACATAGAGTACAATTAACCAACCAATTGAAGCAATCAGCGCAATTAATGTATCAGGTTTTAAGCATAGCACAATACCTACAAAAGTTAGAAATAATAGAATTAAATAATTTGTAACAGGGAAAAAAGGCATTTTAAATACTAACATTGATTCTGTTTTTTCTAGTTTAATTTTTCGTCTATACTTCAAATGTGCAATTACAATTGCTCCCCAAATGAACAAGAAACAGGTCGTTGCAATACTTGAAATAAATGTAAATACCGATTCAGCCATAAACATATTTAGTACGACTGAAATTGCAATCACAAGAGTCGAAAATTGTAATGCAAATGCAGGTACTTGATTATGTGATAACTTACTAATTTTTTTAGAAAATTTATTTTTTTTATTATAATTAAGCGAGAACAACATTCTACCTGTACTAAATAAAGACCCATTACAAGCTGAGGCTGCAGCTGTAATCACAACAATATTAATAATACTAGCTGCCGATTTTATCCCTATATTTTCAAATACTTGAACAAATGGACTTTGTGATTCTGAAATCATGTTCCAAGGATAAATCGCCATAATTGCCAATAGCGACCCTACATAAAACAAAATAATTCTTAAGGGTATTTCATTAATCGCTTCTGGGATAACCTTTGTTGGATTTTCAGTTTCTGCAGCTGTTAATCCTACCATTTCAATACCAACAAAACTAAATAGTACCATTTGGAATGACAAAATAAATCCTTTAATTCCTTGAGGGAAAAATCCACCATGACTTACTAAATTCGTCAAACTGGCATGCCCAGCTGAAGTTTTAAAGTTTACTACTACCATGTACACGCCAATACATATCAACACAATAATGGCAATAATTTTAATGAGTGCAAACCAAAATTCTGTTTCACCAAATAATCCCACTGTAACTAAATTTATTCCTAGAAGAATAAGGAGCATAACCATACCAGGAATCCATTGCGGTAAGTTAGGAAACCAAAATTTCATATATAAACCGACTGCGGTAATTTCTGTCATTGCAATTGTTACCCAACAGACCCAATACGTCCATCCAGCAACAAATCCGACCTTTTCACCTAGATATTCATAAATAAAATCAATAAACGAATGTGCATTCACATTTGATAGCAGTAATTCACCTAACGAACGCATTAAAAGAAAACATGCAATTCCGGTAATAATATATGCCAATAAAATAGATGGCCCAGCCAAATGAATAGATTGACCTGCTCCCAAGAATAAACCAGTCCCAATTGTTCCACCAATTGCAATTAATTGAACATGTCGACTTTTTAATCCTCTAACATGATGATCATCTGAACTTTTTTCTGCCATTAATATCAAACTCCCTCTATAGTAATTAAATAGATTATACATGACACATGTTAATTTCTAAAGAAATTCTTCGTTTTATAATTAAATAAAAAAAAGCGACTCAAAAAATGAGTCACTTTACTTATTATTAAAGTTGGCCTTTATCCACTTATCTAACGTTTTAACAAAACTCTGAAATTGTTCTTCATCCTTTAGTGATGGGAAATCACCTAATAATACTTCATCAACTTGTTTACTACCTTCACCATGTTTCTGTAAAATCAAAATAGATTTACGCGAATTAGATGAACTAAATAATTCCACAGGCAAATTGAGCATACCTTGCAGATATGCATTTGATTGAATGTAAACAAGTAATTTTTTTGCTTCCTCTGTTTCAAATAGACCAGTTGGAACAAGGAAGATACCAAAACCACCATCATTTAGGTATTTGATTGATTGTTCTATTAATAAATGATGTACATATGAATGACCTTCAGTGGCATGTGTATCAAAATGAGTGACTCTTTCATCTAGAGGATAATAACCAATTGGTAAGTCAGCAATAACAACATCAGATTTTTTTACAATTAGATCATCAACCGCATCTTGGTGAAATAATTCTAAATTCAAGTGTTGTAACTGTCCACTTAACCCTGCAATTGATAACATTGTATCATCATTATCAATCCCATATGCTTTTGAAATTTCAAACTTATCAGCAGTCATTTGATTCAAAACCGTCGTCAGTAAGTTCCCTGACCCCACTGTAATGTCCAATAAACTAACCGATTTTTTTGCACTTATTAATTTTTCTAATACAAACGCAACTAAAAATCCAATTGTATCTGGTGTTATTTGATGATTAGGTTGAATACTTTCTTGTCTTGTTGCCTTCAATAAAACTAACTGTACAACTTTACGCACATCTTCTGCCGATAAGGTATTCAAATTCATTTTTTTATAAATCTGATTCAAAATTTTTACATCTTGCTCATTTGGTAAGCCATCTTCTACGTGCACAGATTTATTATCTAACAAATTATTGCTAGTCTCAATAAATGCGTCCAAATAAGTGATTTCTAAACTTTTTTGTAAAATATCAATTGTTTCATTAATCTGATTAAAGTTCATTTCTATTTCTTCTAATGACATAAAATCACTCCTTGAATTTATTTGCTCGTTCCAGTTTAACGATTTTCAATTCTCAATTCAAGTTAAGTTTCTTTTTTATCATTTTTCTGAAAAAGAATATTGATTACCATTCTTCAAAATAACCCGATAGGCTCCTTTTTGGTATTCAACAACACCATAATTATAAGTATACTTTTCTTTTAGATTTTTTGCTTTTCGATTCAAAATAGTCATATTTTTCATAGTTTCTGCTTGATTATACTGACATATTTTCTGATAACTAGTGAATTTTGTTTGAAAATATACCAGTTGTCCCAACAACAAACCAATTAATAACATTAAACAAAATATGGCTGATACAACTAAATGTCCGTTTAATAATTTGATTTTTCGCATCTTAATCCTTTTTTTCCATAGGTATTACCAATTTTAAAGTCTTATTTTGATGTTCTTGTTTGATTTTTAAAAATAGAATTGGTTCATCATATGCCACCGAAAATGATTTTACATGATATAAAATTGGTATATGACCTCCTGAAAACCCAATAAACTGTATCATTTCATTATGCTGACTTAGATAGTAACGAGCTCCTGTCTTATTATTTTTTAATGAAATTGTATATTTACCAACATCTATTATCTTTAAATCTAAGTGATCTGACTCCAATAATCCGATACATTGCTGTAACGAAAAATCTCTATCTCCACTAATTTCTTGGTGTCCATTTGTACATAAGTGCCAACATGTTGTCATTAGACTAAGAGAGAGGATAAATATACCTAATGCAACAATAGTTTCTAATAAAGAAAAACTTTTCATTGCAATTTAATACTTGTTAAATCATTTTCAGACTTAATTCGAATTTCAGACATAGTGGCACACTGTAATTCGCCATCAACTATTTTTGATAATTTACTTGTCGGATGAATGACTAATAATTTACTGATTTCTTTCAGATTTCTTGTAGTAGTTGTTTTATGATTCCAATAATCTTCTTGTTTCTGTAATGTGTGATTGGTCTGTACATATAATCCAAAACCTGATGCGACAATAGTTAAAGTCATAATAGCATCAGCTAACACAATTCCTGACATTTTACGCACGTTATTCGACATCCTTTCTAATAAATTGACCCCACCCAATTTGAAATACTATTTTTTGATTTCTATTTGGTAATGTGGACTTAAAATTAACTGTTTTACCAGTGATTTGCCCACTTTTATTTATTTTTATTGTTACTCTATTTTTAACTGTCACAGTCTTCGGATAGTCTAATTTAATTTTACTATTGCCGTTAATAATGGTCATTTTATCATCATTAAAATTAATACTATTAGGCATCCGATTCATCGGTGCCTCTACCACTGCACTTTGCCAAAGTTGTTCAAAATTTTGCCAAAATTGCTTTTCTTTTGATATCGCAAGTACTTGATCCATTGGCCCCATCAACAATAGACCACAAATACTAGTAATTGCCAACGAAATAAGCATTTCAAATAAACTAAATGCTTTAAATTTAGTTTTCTGTTTTAACAACATTATTCGAGATAATAATATGATTATCTTTTGCTTCCTTTTCTTGCTTTTCAGTTAAATATTTTTCCGAAACTAAATCAGCAAAATTTATCGATTTATTATGCGTTTCATTTTCATACAAATCAACCTGCGTTTGGACGACGCTAACTAGCGCTTCATCATTAACCCGTTTAGCACCTGCTCTTTGATGTCCTATATTAGGTAATATAATTAACATTAGAAGTGAGATAATAAATAAGACGCATAGCATTTCAACCAGCGTAAATGCTTTTAATTTTTTTCTGTTTTTCTTCATTGAATTTCCTCCATAGTCTGATACATAGGTAATAATATTGTTAAATACAATCCGACAATACAGGCCGCTACAATTACGAATGCAACTGGCTGTACATAAATCATGATTCTTTCGACAGATGACTCAAATTTACGATAAGTTATTTCCGAATACATTAATAATTCTTGGCTCATCACATCTAACGTATTCCCTTTTGCGAGAAATGTCGTTATCTCATTAGGAAATAAAGGACTTTTATCAATCATTTGTTTTGTACTCCCACCATTTTCAAAATGATTCGTTAACTGTTTACCTAACTGATATAGTAAAGATTTTTGATCAAATTGATTTAAATAATCACATATTTTATTCAAATTTAAACCACTTGCTAAAAGTAGACCCAAATTAAATGTTAAATAATAATGACAATAATCCCGATAAATTTTACCTACTATGGGGACCTGACAATACCAAACATGCCTGTTCATCGTACTTTGTTTTGAAACACGAATGCTAGTTTTTATGATATATCCGATAAATAGACTAATTACGACAGAGATAATACTCTTCATTAATATCATTTTAAAGTTAGAATTTGATGACGAACCTAACTGACTATAATTTATTTCAGGCAAAATATATTGTTGGATTCCGATATATAAGACAACCAGTAACCCCATCAGAATCATTGGATATTGCAGGAGTTGCTTTAACTGTTTCTTTTGTTTTACTCTAACCGTCATCAATTTTCCGAGTTGTTTAATACTTTTATTTAATCCTCCGTATTTTTCAGAAATCGTAATTTGATAATACGAACTTTTGGAAATATACGGTTTAATACCTGTTGAAAATGGCTCACCACTTCTTAGTTTGGATTCAATTTTTTGAATATCTATTTTCCCAACTGGAAATAATTTAGTCGCCGTTGCTAAAGATTGCCTGAGCGAAAATCCCGAATCTAATAAGTCTGCCAAGACTTCGAAAAATTCACTTTGTTTTTGAATTGTCCATTTTCTTCTATTTAAAATTATTTGCTGTTTCAATTGTAATAATATTTTTCTTAATACATTGATCAAGGCTATCATGCCACCTCTCTAAAACTATTTTTTGATTAAATGTTCCTTCAAGAACAGACTCTAACTTTTGACCTGCTAATATATCAAATAGTACACCGCTCCCACCTTGCGTTGTTTCAATTAATCTCTGATAACTTACTGCCTGTAGCGTCCTATTGAGATCATCTCGACTAACGCCAAGATTTTCCAGTCGTTTAATTGTTCCCACTGCGTTTCTTGCATGTACGGTACTTAAAATTAAATGGCCACTCATTGCCGCTTTAATAGCAGCATTGGCAGTGACTTCATCCCTGATTTCACCGATAATAAAAATATCAGGATGGTGCCTCAATCCAACTTTTAATAATTCCGCATATGTCATATTTGCTTTATCATTAACCTGTAATTGAATAAAATTAGGATTTTGAATTTCAACTGGATCCTCAATAGTTAATATTGTCCTTTGATTCTGTATCATTTCAGCCAGTTGATACATTGTCGTTGTCTTACCTGAACCCATTGGACCTGAGAATAAAATTAGCCCACCGGACCCACATGCATTTATCAACTGCTGAAATTGATTTGGTAAAAGTTGAAGTAACGGCACATCGGTATTCGAATAAATAAATCGGATAACAATTGATTCTCTACCTAAAAAATCGCCAACACTCGAAATTCGGCAATTTACCTTTTCGTGTTCTATTTGCCACTGAAAAGTTCCAAACTGTGGCCGCCTAGTTTCGCTCAGAATCATATTTGCCTTAAATTTAAGAAAATTATTCATTTGTATCATCTTTTTTTCTGAATAACTATTAAGGTTATGATAATTATTCAACGTTCGATACTTAACTAAGCATCCTTTATCACTTGGAATTATATACATATCACTTGCTCTGTTTTTAACACATATTTTAATCATTTCTTGTATTTCTGTTTCAATCATCTCAATATCCCTCCTTTCCATATATTTAAGTACGCAAAAAAAGCCAAAACATTTAATTTTGGCTTTTCATATTTTTATATTTAATTAATTTCCAACTTTTTAAGATGACTTATCTCTTTATTATAGAGAGTACCTTAATCTTCGTCTGCAATATCACCAGCATGGAAAACTTCTGAAACATCATCATTGTCTTCCAATGCATCAATCATATGATGAAATTGTTCAATTTTATCTTCAGGTACTGGTACTAGATTTTGAGGAATCATTACTAATTCAAATGTATCTAATTTGTATCCCTTAGCCTCTAACGAAGCACGTACATCTGGTAAGTCTTTTGAATCCGTATATATTTCAAATAACTCTTCTGATGTTTTTAAGTCTTCAGCACCAGCATCAATAACATCTTCAAACATAGCATCTTCATCAGTATCTAATTCTTCACGAGAAATTATGATGTACCCTTTACGATCAAACATGTAATTAACTGAACCTGTTTCACCTAAATTTCCACCATTACGTGTAAATGCAATACGAACTTCTGAAGCAGTCCGATTACGATTATCCGTCAAGGTATGAACTAAGATGGCAACACCACCTGGTGCGTAGCCCTCATATGTAATTTCTTCATAATCTGCACCTTCTGAACCAGACGCTTTATCAATAGCACGTTTAATATTATCTTTTGGCATATTTGCAGCTTTAGCTTTATCAAGCATCAAACGTAATGAGGGGTTCGAATCGGGATCAGGACCACCACTTTTTGCAGCCATGTAAATTTCTCTCGATAATTTTTGGAAAATTTTACCACGTTTAGCATCTTGTGCATTTTTACGACCTTGGATGTTATTCCATTTTGAATGTCCTGACATAATTCCCTACCTCTTTCCGAAATGTTTCTGAATTTTTACTTTTAACCGTTTATTATGATATCAAAATAATAGCTTAATATCAACCTTCTTCACGAGAATCGGATTGAACTAGTTTTCTTTAGCTTTTTTGTGCCGATAGTATATTAGAATTAATATAGTCAAAATTACACCCGTTGTTGCACCAATTGTATCAAGTAAAACATCTTGGATTAAGGGCGTTCTACCACCTGTAAAACTTTGGTGAATTTCATCAAGTCCTGCATATAGCGCTGCACAAGCAACTGCAATAAGCCCACTGTAACGCCAATACTTAATTTTATTTTTCACTCCCAAGAATATGAAGCTAGCCATAAAGAAATATGTCATAAAATGAGCAGTTTTACGGATAAAAAACTCAACTAATTTAAAATAACCAACATGGTTAAAGCTTTCATCTGTTCCAGCATAACTAAATGAAATATGTGACAACATGCTTTCAAATGGTTTACCAGCTAAATACTTTTCTAAAAAAGGAATAGATGTCTGCTGCTTGTACGTTTCCGAAGAACTAATAAACAGAATTACAATAATTAAGAAGGCTAAAAAAAAGTAAATATTATTTTTATTTTTCATAAAATTTCCCATCCAAGTATAATAAAAACTTGATTTTCCAAATATAATTTAGAAAACCAAGTTTTTTATTATATTATTTTGTTGAAGAACGCTTGATTAATCCATATGGTAATTGGATCGTTTTTTCACTAACTTCTTCTTTATCCATTAATTTTGTTAATAATCTCATAGATACAGCCCCTAAATCGTATAAAGGTTGTGTTATTGAAGATAATTTTGGTCTAACAATTTCAGTCAATTTTGAATCGTTACTTGTAATAATTTCAAAATCTTCGGGTACACTCAAACCAGCATCTCTAGCACCATTCAAAACACCAACAGCTAATTCATCATCACCAACAAATGCTGCAGTTGCATGACTTGAAGAAATTGCTGGCCATAAGGTTTCGCCAGCTCGATAAGAATAATCTGTTTCAAAAATTAAGTCTTGATCAAATTTTATTCCGGCTTTTTCAAGAGCTAATTTATAACCTTTTAGTCGATATTCACCATTAATGGGTTCATCCATTGAACCTGAAACAAATGCAATACGTTTATTGCCATTATTAATTAAATCCGTTACTGATTCCATTACAGCTGCAATATAATCAATATTAACACTACCTAATTCTCCAGTAGGATCAACTGAACCTGAAAGAACAACTGGTGTACGACTTCTTTTAAGTTCAGCACGTAATTCATCAGTAATTTGATTTCCCATAAAAATAATACCATCAACTTGTTTAGCTAATAATGTATTTAATACTTGCACTTCTTTTTGACCATTTTGATCAGAGTTAGCTAAAATAATATTATATTTATACATTGTTGCAACATCATCAATTCCACGTGCTAATGATGAAAAGTAAATATTAGTTACATCGGGAATAATAACCCCGACTGTTGTCGTTTTCTTACTTGCTAATCCTCTAGCAACAGCATTAGGTCTGTAATCAAGTCGATCAATAACTTCCAAAACTTTTTTTCTTGTTGCAGGTTTAACGTTAGGGTTACCGTTAACCACACGTGAAACAGTTGCCATTGAAACAGCCGCTTCTCTTGCTACGTCATAAATTGTAATTGTTTGTTTATCCATTAGTATTATTTCCTCTCATTACTTAAATATCAAGTTTTCATTCCGTTTTCAAGCACTAGAATAATTTAGCAAATTTTCAAGACAATTGCAAGCGTTTTTACCTTATTTTCATGAAAATAATTTTTATATTATGAAAATTTCAATTTTTAATTGTTATGTCTTACTTATGCTATAATACAGTATACTATTGTAAAGGGAGAGATTTCATGTCACATATTGCATCTTTACAACAATGGCTTGCCAATAATGGTACTGACATTGCTTATATCAACGATCCAATGAGTATTCAATATTTTACCGGTTTTGAAAGTGATCCTATTGAGCGCGTTTTAGCTCTCTTTGTATTTCCTGATCAAGACCCATTTTTATTTACACCCGCTCTTGAAGTCGAAGCTGCCAAAGATACCGGCTGGAAATATCCAGTTTATGGTTATCTTGATCACGAAGATGCTTTCGCAATCATACAAAGTGAAATTAATAAACGTAAAAATTCGCCAAAGAAATGGGCTATTGAAAAAGGTAGCCTAACGGTTGAAAGATATGATGCTATTCGTCGTATCTTCCCAAGTGCTGAATTTGTAGCTGATGCAACAAGCTTTATCGAAACACTTAAAGTAATTAAAACACCAGACGAGATTGAAAAATTAAAAATTGCTGGAAAATGGGCTGATGTCGCTTTTGAAGTTGGCTTTAACGCTCTTCAAGAAGGCAGAACTGAACAAGATGTTGTTGCAGAAATTGAATATGCAATGATGAAAAAAGGAATCATGCATATGAGCTTTGACACTATTGTTCAAAGTGGAAAAAATGCCGCTGAACCTCATGGATTTGCAAAAAAAGATCTTATCCAATCAAATGCTTTAACATTATTTGATTTAGGTGTTATCTCAGATGGTTATATCTCAGATGCTAGTCGTACTGTAGCATTCGGTAAACCAAATGAAAAAGCATTGGAAATTCATAAAGTTTGTCTCGAAGCGCAATTAAAAGCGCAATCTGCTGCTAAACCAGGTATGATTGCGGAAGATTTAGATAAAGTTGCTCGTGACGTCATCGTCAAGGCTGGTTATGGTGACTACTTTATTCATCGCCTTGGTCATGGTATGGGGCAAAGTGAACATGAATTCCCTTCAATTATGGAAGGAAATAAAATGGAACTTAAACCCGGTATGTGTTTCTCAATAGAACCTGGTATTTACATTCCAGGTGTTGCTGGCGTTCGTATTGAAGATTGCATTTATCTAACTGAAAACGGTAATGAACCATTTACAGTTACACCAAAAACATTAAAAACAATTGAACTACACTAATAAAAATAATAACTAAAAACCCCTAAAGTTTTCTAACTTTAGGGGTTTTTAGTTATTATTGCGTTTAATATCCCATAAACTATGAGTCTTAAATAAAAAAATAGGTCACCAAATGCTACTCATTTTTGAATAGCACATGATTACCTATTATTCTAAAGCTAATTGATTCAAATAGTTCGCATTAAACATTGTAATATTCTTTTTTACTTTTATTTTTCGCCTGTCCATCCATCTGGATAAATTGTTTCAGCTTTGCCTTCTGCTGCATCAGCATCTTTAGCTTCACCAAAAGCACTCTTGCTATCAACATAGATATCTTCTTCAGCTAAGTCTGAGAACTCATCTGTTAAGTCAGTCATTTGTTCAAATATATCGTCTGATTCCATAGCTAATTTATTTTTTAAATCATTCTTTGCATTAATCAATGCATCTTTAGCATTAACATACGCATCCTGGCTCATTAATAATTCACTTTTTTCAGAAAATTTATCACTTAGATTGTTTTTCATTTCATCAAAATCAACCATTTTATCTTTTAAATCAATACTAGCGTCTTCAGCATAAGCCTTATACTCTAATACACGATCACGTACATCTAAAGCTTTTTCTTCTAAATGTTCTTTAATATCTTGTTTCGTTTTTTCAGAAATTAATTTAGAAGCTGTATACGCGGCAACCCCACCTGTAACTACTAATCCTAATAAAAATTTTTTTGACATAACAAACCCCTCCTTGTTTTAAACTTTTCTATTTTTATAAAAACTAAATGCCTTTTTACCAACATTAATGAAAGCTGAAGAATCTTTAGCCTTCTTTGACGTCGCTGAAACGTGTGTCATTAATCCTCGACTTGCATCATTCAAATCAGACACACTTTCACTCAAATCAGCAACAGCCTGAAATAAAGGATCAATTGTTGCTACTTTACCATTTACATCGTCTAATAAAATATTTGATTTTACGAGTATATTCTCAACTTCATTTGATAAGCCATCAACATCGCTGGTAATAGATGAAATACTTTTATTCACTTCTCCGAGTGTTCTCATCATTCTCATAAGAACGAAAATAATGAATAGGACTAAGACCGCAAAAGCAACAGCGGCAATTAATCCTGCAATTTGTCCACCTGTCATAATAATTCCTCCTATTTACTTATGTACATTAATTCAAAATCTACTTATAGGATAGCATTCGAACCTCAAAACTGCAATTGATAACATACGACAGTTTTGTATTTAAATTACACATTAGCTCCCATGTTTGCTATGATGATATCAATAAATTAATTTAGGGGTGATCGCCATTTTAAACAATCTTTCTTTGGAATATTTTGCAAAGGACAATTTACTTTTAGGGACATTACTAAAAACTGTTACAAAACAAAGTACTTTCCTTTCACGTTACATAGCTCATATCGACTGGGATGCCATTATTAGCAATCTAGTTGAACTAGTCTTTTCCCTTGTTTTCTTTTCTTTTCTATTTATCCTTATAAATTGGATTGGTAAAAAAATTATTCGTCGAACATTCAATCAATATCGAGGATCCGATAGATATTCAACAAATAGAGTTGAAACAATCAATTCACTAACATCAAATATTTTTCACTATATTATGTTATTTTTTTATCTTTACGCTATTCTGTCAGTACTTGGTGTTCCTGTTGGTACCTTAATTGCAGGTGCCGGAATCTTAAGTGTTGCTTTAGGTCTTGGCGCACAAGGATTTGTAACTGATGTCGTCACTGGATTCTTTATTCTTTTAGAACAACAATTCGATGTTGGAGATATCGTTAGAATTGATTCAATTGAGGGTCCTATCGTGGCTGTCGGTTTACGCACGACACAAATTGAAGACTACGATGGTATTTTGCATTTTGTCCCAAATCGAAATATCACAATTGTCAGTAATTTATCTCGCAATAATATGCGAGCAGTTATCGATATCCGAATTGACGTCACTGATGATGTGGATAAAATAACCCATATTGTGCAGAGCGTTAATGAAAAGTTAGTCCCGCTCCATCCAGAAATTAAAGATGGACCAAATATTTTAGGACTAGTTGATCTTGGTAAAGGAAATTTGGTCTTTAGAGTCGTTGTGTTCACTTTAAATGGTGAACAAGCATCTACTCAACGGACATTTCTTGCCGGTTATCTAACGGCTTTAAATGATGCTCAAATACATGTATTGAACTCACCTATCTCACTTAACTAAAAAATGACTCAATTATGAAATCATAATTGAGTCATTTTTTAGTTTCTTATTTGTTGATCTCTATCTGTCAAAAAATGGACCATTGCAAGGACACCTGCATCAATTGCAGATTCTTTAGGCGCCAAAAATTCAGAATGTAGTGAGTACGGACTATCTACACCCAACCAAAACATTGTTCCAGGTATTTTAGACAATAAAAATCCAAAATCTTCTCCCGTCATTGCAGGTTGTGTTTCAATAAATGAAACTTCTGGATCGTTTTTCATAAATCGAATAAAGTTTTCAGTCCTGCCATCATCATTTTCAACAGGTAGATAACCACCTTGAATGAGGTTCAATTCTACTTCACAATCGTACATCAATGCGATACCCTCACAAATTGTTGTAACACGTTTTTGAATCAATAAATTCATTTCTTGTGTTAACGCACGAATTGTCCCATTAATCTGGGCTTCACCAGCAATAACATTCCCAGTCGTTCCAGCAGTAAACTGACCTAATGTGACAACTCCAGATTGTATAGGATCGACATTTCGACTGACAATCGTTTGTAATTGCGTAACTAACTGTGCACCAGCAACTACCATGTCATTAGCCTGATGTGGGTATGCAGCGTGTCCACTTTTTCCGGTTAGGTGTGCATGAATTTCACACGTACCTGCGAATAAAGTACCTAATCGAGTTCCAATTGTTCCAGCGGGTAACTGCGGATTATCATGGAATGCATAAATTTCATCAGGCATCCACTCATCTAATAACCCACTCTCATAGAGTCGCTTACCACCACTGGCATTTTCTTCTGCTGGTTGAAAGATAAAAGTCATATTTACTGTTGGTTGATTTTCAGAAAAATAATTCAGAATTCCGAGCGCAACCGTCATATGAATATCATGCCCACAAGCATGCATTCTACCTTCATTTCGTGATGAAAATGGCAATCCTGTCTTTTCAGTAACAGGTAGTCCGTCAATATCAGTCCGATATCCAATTGTATACCCGCCAATAGAACCAATTACTCGAACTAAAATACCAGTTTCAACTGTTTTAATTACTATAAAACTTTGATTAAATTTTGAAATTAAGTTCAGTAGATAGGCTTGAGTTTCAAATTCTTCTAATCCAATTTCCGGAATTTGGTGTAAGTCCCGTCTGATTTTAATTAGTTCTTCAGTTGTTAAACTCATTTCTATCTGTTCCCTCGTTTCAATTAATTTCTAGATATTACGTAACTCTGCTAAAATTTCTGTTTTATCTTTTGTTTTATCATCGATATCTTTAACTTTTTTTGCGGGCATCCCTACAACTACCGTATAAGGTGCAACATCTTTAGTAACAACAGCTCCAGCACCAACAACGGCACCTTTACCAACACGAACACCTTCAAGAACGACAACATTCCCACCAATTAAAACGTCATCTTCAATAATAACAGGTGTTGCTGAAGGTGGTTCGACAACTCCAGCAAGTACTGTTCCAGCACCAATATGACAATTATCACCAACAATTGCACGGCCACCTAAAACAGCGCCCATATCAATCATTGTTCCCTTACCAATTTCAGCACCAATATTTATGATAGCGCCCATCATAATAACAGCGTTATCGCCAATTAAAACTTGATCGCGAATAACTGCACCTGGTTCAATACGTGCATTAATCTTTTTTAAATCTAATAACGGAACAGCTGAATTACGAGTTTCATTTTCAATATGAGAACTGACAATTTTTGAATTTTCATTTAGGAAAGGTTCGATATCTGCCCAATCACCAAATAAAACGCCAGCCTTATCATTTAAGTAATCTTCTATCGTATCTGGAACATCCATTCCAACTAAATCCCCTTTAATATATACCTTAACGGGTGTTTTCTTTTTTGAAGTGCTAATAAAATTAATAATTTCGTGTGCATCTAAAGTTGCCATTATCATTCTCCTAATATTTTATATTATTTATTTTCTTTAGTTTCTATATCTTGAACTATATACTCTTTTTCAAATTCATGAGCAATATGATTCATACTTTTCATAAGCTCACGACGTGTCACAATCCCTGTAAAACTATCCTCAGAAGAAACAACTGATAAAAAAGGATGGTCCACAAGTAAGTGTAAAACATTCTCAATATCATAAGGATTTTGAATAGTGGGAATATCAGTTTCCATAACATCTTTAACACGAACTTCATGTAATCGGCTGACATCCAATTCATCTAATCCTAACATTGTCTCAGTAATCATAGACAAGGATAACAATCCTTTAAACTTATAATCATTATCTAAAACAGGTATTTTAGCATAATGAACTTTTGTTAAAACTAATAGTGCGTGATCCAGGAAGTTATTTTCTTGTACATTAGCAACAATTTCAGCTGGAATTAAAAAGTGTTCCTGGTTTTCGGATAACATTTTTTCAATAGACTTAGCTATCATTCAATAGGTCCTCCTTCCAAACTTTTAGAACAACTCCTATTTTATAATAAATTGAACGTAGACACTAATTTTTTTTAGAAATTGAGCCAATTATTAATAAATATTTACATTTGTTCGCAATATTGGTAACATAATAAATATTGCGAACAAAAATAGGAGGATACAATGGATTATACATTAACAACAAGATTAGCTGCAGAATTTATTGGTACAGCAATTATGGTTATTTTAGGTAACGGTTCGGTGGCCAATGTCGAACTTGGGCATACAAAAGGACATGGTAGTGATTGGGCTTTAATCGCCTTCGGTTATGGATTCGGTGTTATGATTCCCGCCTTAATCTTTGGTAGTATTTCAGCAAATCATATTAATCCAGCTTTCACATTAGGATTAGCCTTTTCTGGTTTATTCCCATGGGGTGAAGTACTTCCCTACATGACAGTACAATTTTTAGGTGCATTCGTTGGACAAGCTATTGTTGTTGCAGCCTACAAACCTTACTATGATCAAACAACTGATCCTGAACGTATTTTAGGTACTTTCTCAACTATTGATGCCGCTCAAAGTAAATTAAATGGTTTTATTAATGAATTTGTTGGTACTTTCATTTTGATATTTGGCGCCATTGGTATTACAAAAGCACCATTTTTCTCCGATAACCTCGGAACAGCTCATCTCGGATTAGGTTTCTTAGTCCTTGTATTAGTTGCATCATTGGGTGGCGCAACTGGCCCAGCCCTAAACCCTGCTCGTGATCTTGCTCCACGTTTACTACACCAACTGTTACCTCTTAAAAATAAAGGTAACTCACAATGGGATTATAGTTGGGTTCCAGTCGTTGCACCAATTGCAGCCGGCATTTGTGCCGTTTTCCTATACAAGTCACTTTTTATGCTAGCTTAAATTTTAAAAACCTCTAAACGAATTTTATCGTTTAGAGGTTTTTTTTCGCTATTTACGTTTAAACTCACAAGTTAATTCTGGTATTAATTTATGTTGTCTGTTGAAATATGAGACGTGAACATTTTTTCCGTTTGCTTCTACTATCGCATATGTTCCACCAATACGTTGATACTTCCCTCTAGGAAGACTAATACTTCCAGGATTTAAAATTAATACGCCATCGTCAGTCATCTCACATCCTAATTCATGAGTATGCCCAAAAAACACGAATTTAGCATGATTAGCCTTAGCTTTTAATTCAAGTGCGAACAGTCCTGTTTTAACGTTAGTCAGATGCCCGTGAGATAGATAGATAGTTTCCCCGCTCACAATTTTAACTAATTCTTCTGGAAAATTCATATCAAAATCCATGTTTCCTACGACACCGTTAAACTTATTAAAAAGCGGATCATTTGCTTCTAATTCTGAGTCGCCACAATGAAAAAATGCATCAACCTGATTTTTATTATGTACTAAAATAGATTCTAATATATCACGATCTCCATGACTATCACTCACAATTAAACACTTCATCTTATTTTTCCCACCAATCATTAAAATTTGACATTAACTTGACGGTTGCACGACCACGATGACTAATTTTATTTTTTTCTACTTCAGTCAGTTCAGCCATAGACTTATCTAATTCAGGTACGTAAAAAAGTGAGTCATACCCAAATCCGTTATCTCCACGTGGTATACCCAAAATTTCTCCAGCTACTTCACCGTCTACAACTAGTGACTCGTGACCAGGTTTTGCAAAAACTAACGTTGTATGGAAATTTGCAGTCCGTTTTTCTTTTGGCACGTCAGTCATTTCATGTAATAATTTCGCATTATTTGCGGCATCATTATGGTCCTCAGCAAATCGAGCAGAAAATATGCCTGGTCGACCATCTAAAGCGTCCACCATTAAACCGGAATCATCTGCTAACACAGGTAATTGCGTTAACTGTGAAATTGTTTCAGCCTTTAACCTTGCATTTTCTTCAAATGTTTTCCCAGTTTCTTCAACATCTGGTAATTCAGGATAATCCAACAACGTGGTAACTTTAAATCCTAATGGATTAAAAAAACGTTTAAATTCAGTCGCTTTTCCTTCATTTTTAGTTGCAATTAAAATCACATCTTTTTGATTCTCAATGTGTTCATTTTGAATTAAAATAGTTTGCTTCTGCGAATTACCCATTAATTCTGATAATCCTGACATTGCTCCTCCTAAAAGTTGCGTTAATTTGTCACCAAGTAAATCAGCATTTGATTTTTCAAAATTCAATTGCAAGAATGCCCCTGATTCATTTTGAACAATTAATAAATGACTATCAGCTATTTCCTCTTCTTTACTTGTTAAATCAGCAAATAATTCATCATGAATGAAACCCACATTAATCGCTGAAAATGGTTTTAATTTTTGACCGTTACCCTTTAACAATAAATTTTGAATTGCTACATAGCTCGCATTAATAACTGCTGCAATAATATCTCCATCAGCTTGCATAATTTGTACTTGTAAATAAAATCCAGTATCCTTTAATGTTTCTGCCAAGGCTGTCTTAAGCGATGATAAAATCAATTCATTTTTAACATTGCTTTGAACACTCAACCACCGGTTAACGTCAACTTCCAATTCGCCAATATTAGCCGTTTCATTAACTAAAATTGTTACCTTAGTCAGGCCCAACTGGTATTCAATCGCACTATCAACTTCTTTAAGACTTAATTTTGTAATTGAGACTGGTCTAACTTCTAAATTATCTCGATTCTCATTTTTACGCATGTTAGTCTCCCTGTCCTAAATGAATTGTTTTAGAATTTATATTTTCCAATCCTAACCAACCTGATGCAATTTCGTTAAAATCGTTCGCATCACCCGTCGTAAAAAATTCATGTTCAATTTTTTCTTCACTTTTAGCCGCAATATTAAAATAATCTAAGATAGTTGAAACATCGTTAACTGTTTCAGCTCCTGAATCAATCAACGTTACTTTATCGCCAACGGCTTTTTGAATAAAAGGTCTGAGTAATGGGTAGTGGGTACAGCCCATAACTAGTGTATCAATATTTTTGTCGTCAAAAAAAGATAACGTTTCATTAACAACTTGTTCAGCAATTTCTGATTCGTATTGATCACTCTCAACAATTGGGACGAATTTTGGACATGGTAAGCTCGTCACAAATAAATTAGGATTTTTTTCATGTAACGTATTACTATATGCGCTACTTTTAATCGTACCTTCTGTCCCAATAACGCCTACTCTTTGGTTTTTAGATGACTTAATTGCCGCTCTACTCCCTGGTTTTATGACACCAATCACTGGAATTGCTAATTTTTCTCGTAAATCATCTAAGGCAGCTGCCGTAGCTGTATTACAAGCAATCACTAACATTTTTATCCCTTTGCTTAACAAAAAAGATGTCATATCCCAAGTAAATTCTAAAACTTGTTCTGAGGGCCTAGGTCCATATGGCATTCTAGCTGTATCACCTAAATAGTATATTTTTTCGTTTGGTAATTGTTTAAGTGCTTCTTTTACAACTGTTAATCCACCAACACCTGAATCAATAAATCCAATTGCTTGATTATTCATTTTCTAACCTCTTTTTCGATTACTTATCAATCTCAATTATGACTTGTCTTTACTCAAAATTCAAGTCTAGTCATTTAACATTAATTTATAAAAAATCAATATCATCTAATCTTAAATAACGGTATAATACTTGTATATTATATATCTAGAGGGAGATCCATATGAAACCAAATTTGATTGAAAATTTATTATCTGCTGACAACAATGATACATTCGCATATGAACTTATTCGTGATAGTTTAATACCAGAAGTGATTGGTACAGATACAACAATTTTATACTGGGTTGGTAAAAAAATGGCCCGCAATGCTAACTTAGCTAATATTGCAGACCTTATTACCTTTTTTGAAAAGGCAAACTGGGGTACCCTTGAAGTAGTTAAAGAAAAAAAAGACAAGCAAACTTGGTTACTATCTGGTAGTATTGTTACCTTCAGACAGAATCAGATTAAGTCTGCTGATTTTAACCTAGAAGCTGGGTTTATTGCTGAAACTATCCAAATTCAAAGTGGTTTCACATCAGAAACAATAATTGAAAATCAAAATAATAAATCTGGTGTTTCAATTATTGTTCAAACTGATTTAAAAGATCCTAATATGACAGAACCAACTGACCAATTTCACTTCGAAGAAGCAACTGAAACTGAATAATTATCGAATAGATAATTAAAAAGAGCTGACTTTAAAAGTCAGCTCTTTTTAATTACTAAATATATTGTGCTAAAACTTCTTTAACCTGATCTTTTGAATGATAACCGACGATTGTATCAACAACTTCGCCATCTTTTTTAATCATTAAAGTTGGAATACTCATGATACCAAAAGATTGTGCTGTTGCTGGATTTTGATCAATATCCATTTTAGAAAATTTTACTTTATCGCCCATTTCTTGTTCTAAATCTTCAATAGCTGGCGATTGCATACGACAAGGACCACACCATGTTGCCCAAAAATCTGTCAATGTTACACCTGAATCTGTTACTTTTTCAAATTCTTTATCTGTAATTGCTTGTACCATTTGAATTCCCCCTTTTGTTATTTATGTGACCATCATATCAAAGAAAATAATACTACGCCACATTTTTGCTTACAAAAAGTAAACGTCACTTGAATTCTACGATAGTTGCACCATTTCCACCAGCATTGGGTGCTGCAAATTCAAATGATTTAACATGACGATTAGATTTCAAATAATCTGTTATTCCAGTTCTTAAGGCACCAGTCCCTTTACCATGAACAATAGTGACAGACGCATATCCAGCAAGTAAGACAGAATCAATATACTGATCAACTTGGCTCATTGCATCATCATATCGCTGACCACGAAGATCAAGCGATGTTGAAACGCTCGTTGAAGCTGCATTTTTAAAAATGGTTCTATCCTTTTTGTCATTCTCGATATGAACCTTTTGAAGATCATTTTCATTAATTTTCATTTTTAGAATACCAAGCTGAACTTCCCACTCTGTCTTACTCATTTTTTTAACTAGAACACCTTGTTGACCATAAGTTTTAACTAAGACATCGTCGTTCACATGGAATTCTTGTTTATTTTTAGCTCGTTGTAGGACCTTATTTTTCTTCAAAGCATTCGTTGGTTGATGCATTTGTGATAATTGTGATTTTGCATCAATTAATTCATGTTCTTTAACAGCTTGTCCTTGAAGCATCTGCATTTGGCGAATCTCTTTTATAATTTTATCTGCATTTATTTCAGCTTCTGCTACGATTTCATTAGCTTTTTCCTTAGCTTTATCCGTCATTGACTCTCTTTGTGCAACAAACTCAGCATACTGTTTTGCAAGATCATCATGCAATTTTGTTGAATCTTCTAGTTGTACTTTTAATGCCAGTGTCTCATCTTCTGCCTTTTTTCGCTTACTCATTAAGTCAGAAATCATTTCATTCAAATCCTGGCTATCTTGATTGGTCAAGTTTTGAGCTTGATCAACAACATTTGACGCTAACCCAATTTTACGAGAAATATCAAAAGCATTACTACGACCAGGGATTCCAATTAATAATCGATAAGTTGGTTGTAACGTTTCACTATCAAATTCCATACTAGCATTAATTGTTCCAGCACGATTAAACCCATACGCTTTTAATTCAGGATAATGTGTTGTGGCAACTGTATAACTACCTTTTTCTCCAACAGCATCAAGAATTGCAATGGCCAAAGCTGCACCTTCTTGTGGATCCGTTCCAGCTCCTAATTCATCAAATAAAACTAATGAATGTTCGTTAATATTAGCTAAAATAGAAACGATATTAGTCATATGGGCAGAAAACGTACTTAAGCTCTGTTCAATCGATTGTTCATCACCAATATCTGCGAAGATATCTTCAAAAATACCAATACGACTACCTTCATTTGTTGGAATATTTAAACCTGATTGTCCCATCATCTGAATTAAGCCTAATGTTTTTAACGTAATTGTTTTACCACCAGTATTAGGTCCCGTAACAACTATTGCTTGATAATCTTTTCCTAACATAATATCGTTAGCAACTACTTTTTTGCTATCCAATAAAGGATGACGTGCTTGTCTTAAAAATATATCATTCTCCACACTAATCGTTGGTTCAGTTGCCTTAATTGAGCTTGCATATTGTGCTTTTGCGTTAACAAAATCAAAATGTCCCAAAATATAAGCATTTTCTAAAATTTCTGCTGTAAAAGGTGCAACTAATGCAGACAACTCTGCCAAAATACGACGTTCTTCATCTGCTTGAGCAAGTTGCTGTTCACGTAAATGATTATTCATCTCAACTATTGCTTGTGGTTCAATGAATAAAGTCTGTCCTGTTGCGCTTTGATCATGAACAGCGCCACCAAATTGACCACGATATTCTGCCTTAACAGGGATAACATAACGTTCATTTCTAATTGTAATTAATGTTTCACTTAAATATTTAGCACTTTTGCCACGCGTAAATTCTTGTAATTTAGCTCTAATGGCACTTTCCGAGCGTAAAATATTTTGTCGAATATTATGCAATACTGGTGAAGCCTCATCAGTAATGTGACCATCATTTTCAATTGACTGATTCAACCTACGATTAATTTCAGGTAGATTTTCAAGCTTTTCTATCCATTCAAATAATCTCGTTAATTCAATTTCAGAATCTGCTAAATCTTTAAAAAATAATTTAACTTCATTAGTCGTTCGCAGAACACGACCAACAGCAGACAGCTCTTTACCATTCAAAGAAGCTCCCATATCTAACCGTTTCATATGTGGCTTAACGTTGACTAATTGTGGTAAAGGAATGCCACCGCGGAGTCGCAATATTTTCACAGCATCTTGTGTTTCGTCTAAATCTTTTTGGATTTTTTCGAGATTAATCATCGGTTCTAATCCCTTAACTTCTTCTTGTCCAGATTCAGTAGATATAAATGTTTGAATTTGTTGTTTAACTTTTTGATATTCTAATGTCTTTAATCCTTTTTCGTTCATACTTTAATTCTCCTAACATTTAATCTGTAGATGATGCATTTGTAATAAACATTTTTTTAGCTATTGTTGGCGTATCTGTTAGTATTTTTTGAGCAACTGTCGATTCTAAAACAGCTTCATTAACTTTTTGATTAGGCCAAGCCGACAAAATAATTAACCCAATAAAAATAAAAACAAACATCAGTAAAACTGACAGAACCCCACCAATTAGTGAATTCACCTGATGAATAACTGGTAATTTTGTAACAGAATTTATTACTCTAATAATACCTCTAATGAGTATACCGCCAACCACAAATAAAGCCGCAAATACAATCATCGAATAAAAGTTAGTCTGAAGATGGTTCGTAATAGATGTCTTATCAGTCTCCATAATTTTAGGGAAACGTTCTCCCAGCCAAATAGTAACAGGATTTGTTAAAACTTTAGCAAATAAATAGATAGCGATAAATCCTACAATTCTCAAAAGCGTTAATACTAATCCTTTTCTATAACCGTTAAAAAACGACACAATTAATAAAAAGATAACAATTAAAGACACTGTCATAATATTACTCCTTTACTTGTGTTTCACCATTAAGTTCATTTAATTTTTCTTGTAATTTAATTTGATCTGAAACTGCGTTGATAGCTACTAATATCGCTACTTGTTCATCATCTATCTCAGGTAGCATGTCCTTCACTGATTGAAATTCATTTTTCACCAATGTTGCTACGGCGTCCATGTGTGTGTCTGATTCTGATCCAATAATGGTATACACTTTTTTACCGATTTTAGTCTTATATCTATTCTTTTGATTTTCCAATGAACACCCTCCTTACATTTAATCATTTAAAAATAATTTTACCACGAATTGATCAAAAGAGATACGCGTATCACAGTCCATAATATATAATTTAAAACAAAATAAAAAAGTTAAACCAATTTGGCTCAACTTTTTAAATAATCTTCTATTGCATACTTTCATCTGAAAGGAAGGTATTCAAAACTTCTTCTACCATATCCCATTCATCATCGTCTTCGATTGGTTCTAAATCACTTTCAGTTGCTTCACCATTCTCATTAGGACTAAATGAGTAAGCTTGAATTTCAACCTCTTCATCAGCTTCTGAGCCAAGTGGATAAAGCATAATATATGATTTATTGTAATCATCAGATTCGAAGGTAAACAGAACTTCAAAAAGTGTTTCATTACCATTATCATCTACTAATGTAATCTGTTGGTTTTCTTCTTCATTATTCATATTGTGACCTCACTTTATTCTTTAGTTAATTTGCCTTTACCATCTAAATAGTTCTGTAAAATTAGGCTTGCAGCAAGTTTATCAATAACTTTTTTTCTTTTTTTTCTTGATGTATCAGCCTGTTCAACAAGCATACGTTCTGCCTCAACAGTTGTCAACCGTTCATCTTGAAAATCAATTGGTAAGCCAAAAGTTTCAACTAATAACTCACCGTACTTTTGCGCAGCTTCAGCACGAGGTCCTAATGAGTTGTTCATATTTTTGGGTAATCCGAGTACAAAGCCAGTTACTTCATACTCTGTAACCAATTCTTTGACACGTTCAATACCAAAGTCACTTCTGTCTTCATTAATACGAATAATTTCAACGCCTTGGGCAGTCCATCCTAATAAATCGCTCATTGAAACGCCGACCGTTCTTGAACCAATATCCAAGCCCATTAATCTCATTTAATTTCCTACTTTTCTTCTGTATTTAAGTAATTTTTAACTAACTCTTCAACAATTTCATCACGTTCATATTTTCTAATTAAATTACGTGCGTCATTAAATCTAGGAATATAAGCAGGATCGCCCGATAACAAATAGCCAACAATCTGGTTAATAGGGTTGTACCCTTTTTCTTCTAATGATTGGTAAACAGTTACCAATGTATCGTGGACATCTTTTTTATTACTTTCGTCAAAATTAAAGAACATTGTTTTATCTAATGAACTCATAACGTGGCACCCCCATCAATTTATTAACCTAGTTCTATTCTACTAAAAAATGGGCCATTCGACAATCAAAACAGGCTGATGTAATCAAGCCGTAATATAATAAAGAGTATTCATCTATTTATTATTAGATAAATACTCCTTTAATTATTATTTGGTTTGATTATTTAACCAATTTGCTGCTTCTTTGATTGCATCAGTTAAACCTGCTGGATTTTTACCACCTGCTTGAGCTAAGTCTGGTCGGCCACCGCCGCCACCGCCAACAAGTGGCGCAATCGTCTTAATTAAATCACCTGCTTTTAATCCCGATTTAATACCATCAGCACTAACTGCCGTAATTAAATTGACTTTACCGTCATCACTTGTTGTTCCAATAGCCAAAACATCTGATAATTCTTGTGTCTTCCATTGGTCAGCCAACTGACGTAACTGAGACATCCCTGAAACAGAAACTTTTGCTGCAATTAACGTTTTACCATTAATTTCTTGTTTATTTTTGAAAACATCCCCAGCTTGTTGGCTGGCAATTTTATCTTCAAACGCTTGAATTTGTTGTTCACTTATTTTTAAAGCACTTTGTAATTGTTCAATTTTATTTGAAACTTCTGCGACTTTGTTTACTTTTACTTGTTGTGCTACTGTTTCTAAGAGCTCACTACGTCCGTTTAAGAAATCAAAAGCTTCTTTAGAAGTTACGGCTTCGATACGACGAACGCCGGCACCAACACCTGATTCAGAAATGATTTTAAATAAGCCAATTTCACTCGTATTTGAAACATGCGTACCACCACAGAATTCAATTGAATAATCGCCAATTTTCACCACTCGCACAATTTTTCCATATTTTTCTGAGAATAAAGCAATAGCTCCCATATTCTTAGCAGATTCAATATCTGTTTCGACAGTTTCAACAGCTAACTCAGCCCAAATTTTATCATTAACAATTTTTTCTACTTGTTTTAACTGTTTCTCTGAAACAGAACCAATATTTGTAAAATCAAAACGTAGATATGTGGGTTCGACTAATGACCCAGCTTGATGTGTATGTTCGCCTAGAACATCTCTCAATGCTTGATCAAGTAAATGAGTTGCCGTATGATTTTTTTCAACTTTTTTATGGAAATCTTGATTAATTTCTAGTGTCACTAATTGGTCCTTTTGCATTGGTGCAAGAACTTTAATAGCATGTAAATTTTGTCCATTAGGGGCATGTTGAACCTCTTCTACTTCAGCAATAACATTACCTTCTGTATCTTTGACAGTTCCTTTATCAGCAACTTGTCCACCCATTTCAGCGTAAAATGGTGTTTTTGAAAAAATAACTTGGGCGTTGTCACCTGGTTTTATGTTATCTACTAATTTGTTATCCACAATTAAATCAACCACTTTGGCGTCATCCACATTAGCTTGTGTATAACCAACATATTCACTAATTGTTTTAATATCTGTTAACATACCATTTTGAACACCCATTGATTTAGCATTACTACGCGCAGCACGAGCACGATCCTTCTGCTGTTGCATTTCAGTGTTAAAACCTACTTGATCTACAGATAATCCTTCATCTTCAGCATATTCTTTCGTTAATTCAAATGGGAAACCATAAGTATCATACAATTTAAAGACGCCAGCACCAGATAACTCTACTTTATTTTCCTTTTTAGTCGTTAAAATAAGATTGTTTAATAACTGCAATCCATCTTTTAACGTTTCATTAAATCGTTCTTCTTCAGAACGAACAATTTTAGAAATATACTCTGATTGCTCTAAAACTTCTGGATAATAATCCTTCATAATATTACCAACAACAGGTACAAGTTGCGTTAAAAATGAACCTTCTATCCCTAATTTTTGGCCATGCATTACTGCACGACGAATTAATCGACGAATAACATAGCCACGTCCTTCATTAGAAGGCAGCGCTCCATCACCAATGGCGAATGAAATTGCACGCGCATGATCTGCAATAACCTTAAATGAAATATCATCTTGGGCATTATCATCATATTTTTTATTATTACTCATTTTTTCAGTTGCATCAATTAATGGTAAGAATAAGTCTGTTTCAAAATTAGTTTTTGCATTTTGGAAAATCGAAACAACACGTTCTAAGCCCATCCCTGTATCAATGTTTTGATGAGGTAGTGGTTCATAAGTGTTTTCAGGTGTGTGATTAAATTCAGAGAACACGATATTCCAAACTTCTAGATAACGTTCATTTTCGCCACCAGGATAATTTTCAGGATCGTCTTCAGCTAAGTTATTAAAACTTTGTCCACGATCATAAAAAATTTCTGTATCAGGTCCACTAGGTCCTTGTCCAATATCCCAAAAATTATCTTCTACTTCTACTAGATGATCCTTTGGTAACTTAACTTCTTCTAACCAGATACGTTTTGCTTCCAAATCTTTTGGATAAACAGTAACGTATAGTCTTTCAGCATCAAATGCGAACCATTTTTCACTTGTTAATAGTTCCCAAGCCCAATTAATTGCTTCTGGTTTAAAATAATCCCCAATTGAGAAATTACCTAACATTTCGAATAACGTATGATGACGTGCTGTTTTACCAACATTTTCAATATCATTCGTACGAATACTTTTTTGGGCATTCGTAATTCTAGGATTTTCTGGTACAACTGATCCATCAAAATATTTTTTTAAAGTTGCGACACCGGAATTGATCCACAGTAATGTAGGATCATCTACAGGTAGTAATGAGGCACTAGGTTCAATTGTATGGCCTTTTTCTTTAAAGAAATCTAAATACATTTGGCGTATTTCAGTACTAGTCATTTTTTTCATAAGTGTGACTTCCCTTCTATTTTTAAGCAAAAAACACCGCTGCGAGTAAGGACGCTTATAGCGCGGTACCACCTTACTTGCAACGATGTTTTAGTCGTTTACCTCTTAAACTCGATAACGTTGAGTGGACGTCATTCTATTAATACTTAGCACAAGGCAGCTTTTTAAATAATCATTTCTCTCAGCAAATGAAATGTTTCTGTTAGGCTATTTAAATTTATCCCTGTTTCTAATAAAAATTATATTGAAATCGACTCAAATTGTCAAATTAAGCTTACGACTCTTTACGATTTTGTTTTCTGTTAACTCGGCGATCCATTTGGTCTTTACGTTTAATTGCTTTTTGAATCTTTTTCTTGTATCCAGGTTTACGTTTTTTCTTCTCTTTTTTAACCATTCCTTTGATTACTGGAGCTAAAGGATCTTTGGTTTGTTTACGATTTTCACGACGGTTACGATCATAAGAATCAACGATTTCACCTTTTTTAATATCTTTAGGTGCAAATTTAATACCCATTGCTTCTAACTCAGCAATTTTATTTTCTTCATTTGGTTCATATAACGTCATCGCAATACCACTCAAACCGTTACGACCAGTACGTCCAACACGATGAATGAAGAATTCTAAATCATTTGGAATATCATCATTTATGACATGTGAGACACCCTCAATATCAATTCCACGCGCTGCCAAATCAGTTGCGACAACATATTGAAAATCTAAATTTTGAACTTCTTTCATGACACGTTTTCGTTCACGAGCTGGCACATCACCATGAATTTTAGCAACTTTTAAATTCTTACCACGTAAATACTCAACAATTTCATCAACACGTGTTTTTGTATTTGCAAAAATAAGTGCGATATATGGTTGTCCCATCGTAATTAATTGATAAATAACTTCATTACGATCATGACCCTTCGTTGGAATAATCCAGTTTTCAATCGTATCACTAATAACTGATTTAGCTGCAATTTCTTCAACTACCGGGTTCTTCATATATTTCTTTAAAAATGGTTGTAATTTTTGTGGAATAGTTGCTGAAAAAACCATCATTTGAAGATCAGAAGGTAATGCAGATGCAATTTGATCAGTTTCTTTCAAAAAGCCTAAATCAAGTGTCATATCTGCTTCATCTACAACTAAAGTTGATGCATTATGAATATCTAAAGCGTTACTGCTCATTAAATCAGCAATACGTCCAGGTGTCCCAATAACAATTTGTGGTTGTCTTCTACTTAATTTATCGATTTGACGTTGTTTATCTGTCCCACCAACATAATTTTGAATATGAATAGGTTCGGGACTAAATTCTGCCAATTGCTTAGCAGCTTCATAAATTTGGTAAGCAAGTTCACGACTTGGTGTCGTAATAACTGCTTGAACCGTATTATTTGAAGGATCAAGTTGATTAAAGATTGGTAATAGGAAAGTATGTGTTTTACCACTACCCGTTTGTGATTGACCTACAACGCTTTTACCCTTTAAAACAACTGGTATTAATCGTTGTTGAACTTCTGTTGGTACATTAAAATGAATTGCTTCAATCGCTTTTAAAAGATACGATTTCAATCCAAAATTTTTAAAATTTTCTGGCATTTTATTCTCCCGTATATGTCTTAGCTAAATCATCAAGTGATTTAACTATTTCTTCGTACTCTGCTTGGTCTTTGGCTCTTGCACCACTGGCCATGGGATGTCCACCACCATCATGCTCTTTTGCTAACTGATTGATTACAGGACCTTTTGATCGTAATCGAACGCGATAGCTACCATCCTTTTGCTGCACAAAAATTGCCCAACATTGAACTTCAATAATTTTACCTGGTAAAGGTACAATTTGAGATGAACCAGCATCGCCCAACTCTATTGAATCTAGATAGTCATGTGTCAATATGACATATGCTGCTTTATGTTCTGTAATAACTAAATTATCATATACATATCCTGATAACTTAGCTACACCTGCGGTAATATTGTCCATTTTTTGGTTTATTTTAGTAGTTGAAAAATGATAGGTCATTAATTCAGCAACCACTTGCATCGTATGTGCGGTTGTTGCTGAATACATGAATCGGCCTGTATCGCCAACAATTCCGGCGTATAACATCCTAGCCGCATCATCAGTAACTACAAGTTCTCCACCAACGCCATCAACTAAATCCATAACTAATTCAGAACTACTTGATGCATTTGTTTTCACCCAAACTAAATCACCATAAACGTCTTCATTGGGATGATGATCTAATTTAATTAGGTAGGCACCACTTGTATATCGATCATCTTCAACTCTTGGACGATTAGCCGTATCAATTACGATAACGAGTGCATTATTATACGTCTCGTCAGAAATTTCATCTTGATCGCTAATCCACGCTAATCCAGCTGAGGGTGCACCAACTTGATAAACCTTTTTGTCAGGAAAACTGGCACGAATAATTGCTGCTAACCCAGATTGAGATCCAATTGCATCAGGGTCCGGGCTTTGATGACGATGAATAATAATCGTATCAAATTGTTTAATTTTTTTTAAAATTTCTAACTCAATTTTCACTTAAATGACTCCTTCTTAGAACTCAAATGGAATATCAATCTCGGGAATAATCCCCACACCATCATTCAATAATTGAACAAATTCAACTGGATTTTGTTCAATTTTGCTAAACGTATTGTAATGAATTGGAACAACTTTTTTTGCCTGTACGAATTCAGCTGCAATTGCAGCATCTTCTAAACCCATTGTATAAGTATCACCAATTGGTAAAAATGCTAAATCAACTGGTTCCATATGATTAACTAATTTCATATCTGAAAATAAAGCCGTATCTCCTGCATGATACAAGACTTTTCCATCAATATGCATTTCAAACCCTGCAGCAACACCTAATGTTCTCGCTGTACCCTCAATTACCAAGGCAGCAGTATGCCACGCGGGAATAAGTTTTACCGAACCGAAAGGTAATTTAAGCTGACCACCAAAATTTAAGGGCTCAACAATTAAACCTTCATCTTCAAAATAATTAGCTAAGTCGTTGATTGTAACGACTTTAGCCCCTGATTTTTTTGCTAACTCAATTGTATCACCCACATGATCGTAGTGTGCATGCGTCACTAAAATATAATCTGGATTTAATTCTTCAATAGTCGTTTTAACTAACGGATTATCCTTAATGAATGGATCAATTAAAATTGTCAACTTATCGTCAGTCACAATTTGAATACTAGATTGTCCAAGCCATGTAATTTTCATGTTTAGTCTTCTTTCGTTTCCAAAGTTGCTCTTAAGTATAACGGTTATTGAGGCCAATTACAAAGGCTGTTTTGTGTCTTTTTTCCCAAATAATGGTAGTTTCATATTTTCAAAACCAATTGGTGCTAAATTTGTCATTGTTAATCCAAGTAACCTGATTCCCTTTTCTGCACCCAAAATATCGTCAAAAATCTGTCGTCCATAAAAATAAATAGTTGCTGCATCATTACGAATAAATTCTTCCAATGTTAATCTTTTTGTTAACGTTGTAAAATCTTGATAGCGAACTTTAATGACTAACGTTTTCCCATGTTTTTGTTGTTTACTCAATGTTTCTGAAACTAAATGTGCAATATACCTAAGTTGTGTTTCAACTTCATCCGTTGTCATCAATAACTTACCGTATGTTCGCTCGCTACCAATCGATTTTCTCTCTCTTTGCCACTCGACTGGCCGATCATCAACACCACGTACTCGTTTATATAAGAAGTAACCTAATTTACCAAATTGTTGAATTAATTCAACTTCAGATTTTTCTAATAATTCTTTTCCAGTAAGGATACCTTGATCAATCATTTTAGGTTCAGTTTTTTTGCCTACGCCTCTAAATTTACCAATTGGCAATTCAGATAAAAAAGGAATGACATCTTCTGGCAGAATTAACGTCATTCCAGCCGGTTTATTATAATCAGACGCTAATTTTGCTAAAAATTTATTATAAGAAACACCAGTTGAACAGGTTAAATGTAATTTTTGATATATTTCTCTTTGAATCATGTGCGCTGCTTGAATAGCACTTTTAATTTCTTTTTTATTCTGTGTAATATCAAGATAGGCTTCATCAAATGCGATTGGCTCAATCATTTCTGTATATTCATGAAATATTTCATGAAGCTGTCTTGAAACTTCTTTATATAGTGTAAAATCAGGCGATTTGAAGATAGCTTTTGGACAAATTTCATAAGCTTCTTGAGCCGCCATAGCAGAATGAATACCTAATTTTCTTGCCTCATAATTTGCTGTAGCGACAACACCGCGACCACCATTTTTTCTAGGATCCTGAGCAATAACTAATGGTTGTCCAATAAATTCAGGATGTTCACGCTCTTCAATTGACGCATAAAAAGCATCCATATCGACATGGATAATTTTTCTTTTTAATAAATTATCGTCTATTGTAATACCATTTAATTCAGCCATTAGTCCCACATCCTTTTCATATAATTTTACACGAACGCACGTTCCTTTTCAAATTAATTGCTCTTTATTCTCCATTAACAATAAACCCATAATTCCAATTTCTATTAGCTTTATGCCATTTAATCAAAACTAAATATATGTTTAGTTTTCTCAAAGATGTTAGTAACCGCCAACATTATTTAAGCCCACTTGATAATATGATATAAAAATACCTCATTATCGTTAAACTTATGTTTAACAATTATGAGGTACTTCATATTATTCACCTATAACGGAATTATTCTTATTTAATTTAAAAATTTTACCTTCTACATTAAGATTATCTTTAATAGACTTTTGTAATTGTAACATTGCCTCATCAATAATTTCATTCTGTTCTTTATTGACAGATTCCATTACCATAACAGCATTTTTTGTATCATCTGTTAACATTGTTCTTTTACCATCTCGCCAATTTAAGCATCTGCAAACTGCTCCATCATCATCATAATATAAAACTTCGCCAAGCAGAGCTGGTTCATTTTTATCATCACCTAAAGGATAAAAAGCTTCTCCACCTTTAGCAACACCTAAATGAAGATCTCCTTTGATAGCATCTGTATCTTCACCACCAACAGGCACACCATACTCTAATGAAATACTATTATATAAATCAACAAGTGGATTTATTGAACCCACACCTTTACCTTGATCAACTCGTTTAAGTAAAGCTTCAATTGATGAACGGGCACCTTTTTTCTTCTTAAAATTTTGGTATGCTTCACGCCAATTAGCCACGACTAAATTGTCTTTGAATGATTCATTTGTTAAATATTTTTGAGCTTTATCCCCAGCTTGTTCAAGCATGTTATCATAAAAATCGGTTTGATTTTCTTTAGGGTGATTATCTATATCTTTTAAAAGCATAATATTAATTTGTGCATCTGGAAAGATGTTCCAAAAATCTTCATCTATAATAATTTTATTCATCATTACTCTCCTTATAAATTTATATTTTTAAAATCGCTTTCATACTATAAATATTCTTATATTTTGTCTATCAAAATAATATTTCCCTAAATAATTAAAAATTATCATGCAAGAGTTACCTCGATTAATACCGAGGGACTAACGTCTTTTACTTTTTAGGATCGTAAATCCAGTAATTACCATCATCTGTTAACAATTTATCTGAAGCCGTTGGACCCATCGAGCCACTTAAATAGTTAGGGAATACCGTTTTATCATCGTTATCGTTATTCCATGTCTCTAAAATCACATCGGCTACATTCCATGCCTTAGCAACTTCATTCCAATGAGCAAAATTAATTGCATTTCCATCTAAAGCATCCAAAATTAACTTTTCGTATGCTTCTGGTGTTTTAGCTTTTGTTTCAGGTGAATTAACATAATCTAAATTCGTTTTATTTGTGTTAAACCCTTGCCCAATTTCTTTAGTATTAATCGTCAATCTAAATCGTTCATCAGGTTCAACTGTAATTGTTAATACATCTTTGCCTAAATGTTCATGTTCAGCACTTGTTCCGAAAATATTTTTTTCAACATTTTTAAAAACAATATTGATTTCAGTATTTTTCTCGACAAGACGTTTACCACTTCGAACATAAACTGGCACACCAGCCCAACGATCATTATCAATCATTAAACGACCAGCAATAAATGTTTCAATCATTGAATCAGGTGAAATCTGTTTTTCCTCACGATAAGCCTTTTCGGTTCCTGCCTCATTTGCACCATATTGTCCACGAACAAAGTTTTTATTAACTTCATCAGGTTTTAAGATACGAATTGCTTTTAAAGCCTTTAATTTTTCTTTACGAATTTCTGATGCAACAAATTCTTTTGGCATGTCCATTGTTAATAATGAGACGACTTGCATAATATGATTTTGGAACATATCACGCATAGCACCACTCGTTTCATAGTACCCACCACGTTCTTCAACACCTAATGATTCACTCAACGTTAATTGAATATTATCAATATATTTATTATTCCACAATGTTTGCGTAATAATATTACCAAAGCGAATTGCTGGAATATTTTGAATCATTTCTTTACCTAAATAATGATCAATTCTAAATATTTGATCTTCATCAAAGGTATTTGTAATTTCATCATTTAACTTTTTAGCACTTTCAAAATCGCGACCAAATGGTTTTTCAATAATTAAACGGTTAAATCCATTTTTAGTTACTAAATTTTGTGACCCTAAATGAGTCGCAATCGTACCAAAAAATTGAGGTGACATTGCCAAGTAGAACATACGGTTACCCTCAATTTGGTATTTTTCATCAAGTTTATCTGCTAATTTTTTTAAAGTTATATAATGCGCAACATCAGTGACATCATGTGATTGATAATAAAAATGTGATACGAAATCAGCAATTTTATTAGCATCATCGCTAACATTAACTAAAGATTCAGTAACAACGTTTTGATAAAAAACATCTGTCCAAGGACGTCTTGCAGTCCCAATTACAGCAAAATTAGCATCTAAAAATCCTTTTTCAAATAGTTTGAAAAGAGATGGATACAATTTTCGCTTTGCTAAATCACCGGTTCCGCCAAAGATAATAAATAAGGCCTTTTGTTGAGTTTCCATTATTCCACACCACTCTCGTTTTTGAGGTTTCAGTCCTCTTTATTAGTAAAATCAATAATATAAGTTTACATTTTATTAGTAAAATAAACAAGAAAGTTGGTCTTAAACTAGACAATAAAAAAAGTATTAACTTTGATTAGCTCAAAGTTAATACTTGAAAATAATTATTTTTCGTCAGAAGAGAATTTATCTTCTTCAGTTTTTGTTTCAATAACTGCATCAGTAGTTGTTTCTTCTTTAACTGCAGCTGCTGGTTCTACTTTAACTGCGGCAGGAAGGACACGTGCGATTGCTGAACGTTCAAATGTTAAGAAAATACCGTCACAATCAAGTGTAACAGTTTTTGCCTCTTCATCAAAACTATCAATAACGCCGTGTAAACGACCAATAGTTACTACTGCATCCCCAGGTTTTAATTGGTTCATCATATCTTGTTGTTTTTGTTGTTGTTTTTTTTGTGGACGAATCATCATGAAATACATCAAGACGAATAAAGCCACAATCATTAAAATACTACTATATTGCATTAATAAGTCACCTCTATTTCTTTTTTCTTACTACACAAGGGTATCAAACTTATTGACTGAACACCACAGTTATTCAAAAAAATTTAAAAATTCTTAGGATTTTTATCATAAAATCCATATTGTTCAAAAAATGCTTCACGAAATTCTAATAAGTTGTCATCCATAATAGCTTGACGAACATCAGCCATTAAGTGTGTTAAAAAATACAAATTATGATAACTAGTTAAACGAATACCAAATGTTTCATCTGCTTTAATCAGGTGACGTAAATAAGCACGCGTATAATTCTTACATGTATAACAATCACAGTTTTCATCTAATGGTCTAAAGTCTCGTTCATATTTCGCATTTTTCACAACAACACGGCCCATTGAAGTCATTGTTGTCCCATTTCTAGCAATACGCGTTGGTAACACACAGTCAAACATATCAATTCCACGTAACACCCCGTCAATCAAGGCGTCAGCTGAACCAACACCCATTAGATATCGTGGCTTGTCTTCTGGTAACAATGGTGTTGTGAAATCTAAAACACGGTTCATTTCAGCTTTTGATTCCCCTACCGATAAACCACCTATTGAATAACCAGGGAAGTCCATTGAAACTAAATCACGTGCACTTCGTTCTCTCAAATTTCGATGACCGCCACCTTGAACAATTCCAAATAAAGCTTGTTCTTTCGGATTCAAATGAGCTTCAAGTCCTCTTTCAGCCCAGCGACTTGTCCGATCAACTGATTTGCTAATATAGTCATAACTTTCAGAAAATGGTGGACATTCATCAAAACTCATCATAATGTCTGCACCTAAAGCATTTTCTATATGAATCGCTTTTTCTGGTGATAAGAATAATTTTTCTCCGTTTAGATGACTTCTAAATTTGACGCCTTCCTCGCTAATATCACGCATTTTTGCTAATGAAAATACTTGAAAGCCACCTGAATCAGTCAAAATACCTTTATCCCAATTCATAAATTTATGTAACCCACCAGCTTCTTGTACGACATCTTCACCAGGGCGCAACCATAAATGATAGGTGTTTGATAAGATAATATTAGCACCAAGTTCGTCTAATTCTTCAGGTGCCATTGATTTAACAGATGCTAATGTACCTACGGGCATAAACATTGGTGTTGGGAAAGTTCCGTGAGGTGTAATAATTTCACCAAGTCTGGCACCTGTCCGTTTGTCTTTTTTGATTAACCGATACTTAATTGCAGGCTCTACCATTATTAATTCTCCATCCTATTTAATATACATTGCATCGCCGAAACTAAAGAATCGATATTTAGAATCAACTGCATGTTTATAAGCGTTTAAAATATTTTCTCTTCCAGTAAATGCTGCAACCAACATTACTAATGTTGATTTTGGTAAATGAAAATTAGTTATAAATCCTTCAACAACTTTGAATTCATATCCTGGTTTAATGAAAATTTCCGTCCAACCACTGTCAGCTTGAATAGTGCCCTTAAATTTTGAGCCAATTGTTTCAAGTGTCCGAATTGTGGTTGTTCCTGTCGCAATAATTTTACCACCTGATTTACGAACGTCATTTAATTGTTGAGCTGCATCCTCAGTTAAACGATAAAATTCACTATGCATTTTATGGTCTGCAATATTCGTTTCACTAACAGGTCTAAATGTCCCTAATCCAACATGTAACGTTAAATAAACAAGATGAACCCCTTTAGCTTCAATCTTTTCTAATAATTCATTTGTAAAATGTAATCCAGCTGTAGGCGCTGCTGCCGATCCAACTTCCTTTGAATAAACCGTTTGATACATTTCTTGATCTTCAAGCGTTTCTTTAATATAAGGAGGCAGTGGCATTTCACCAAGTTCATTCAGAATTTCCATAAATATACCATCATATTCAAAACGAATCATTCGGCCGCCATGTTCCAACTCTTCAATGATAGTTGCCGTTAAGCGGCCATCACCAAAGCTAATCACAGAACCAACTTTCATTTTTTTAGCTGGCTTTACTAACGTCTCCCAGTTATCACCATCCGTATTATTCAATAGTAATACTTCAATATGACCACCAGTATCAGGTCTAATTCCATGAATTCTGGCAGGCATGACACGTGAATCATTCATCACAAGAGCGTCCCCAGCATTTAATTGGTCAATTACATTATAGAAATAATCATCCTTGATTTCACCTGTCTCATGATCCAAGATTAACATCCGAGATGTATCACGTTCTTCTAAGGGTGTTTGCGCAATTAATTCTTGAGGTAATTCATAATCAAAATCTTCAGTACTTAGTTGTTTAATCAAAATATTGTCATCCTTCTCTATTTATTCTCGTTAAAGTCATAAGGTCGATTCAAATGTTCGTAAGCTTCCATTGTTGCAACTCGCCCTCTTGGTGTTCGTTTTATAAAGCCAATTTGCATTAAATAAGGTTCAACCATTTCAGCGATGGTCTCTGTTTCTTCCCCTATATTGGCTGCTAACGTACTCAACCCAACTGGACCACCTTGATAGAAATCAATCATAGTCTCTAAAAGTTTGCGATCTGTTTCATCTAATCCACGGTTATCCACAGCAAGTAAATTTAACGCATGATCAGCCGTTGCTTGGTTAATTTCACTTTGGTCAGAAACTTCTGCAAAATCACGAACTCTTTTTAATAAGCGATTCGCAATTCGTGGTGTCCCACGTGAGCGCCGAGCTAACTCATGAGCGCCACTTTCTTCAATTTTTGTATTGAAAATATCTGCTGATCGAATGACAATTTCTTGCAAATCAGATTGATTATAATAAGCCATATGTTCAACAATCCCAAATCGATCTCGTAGCGGTGCTGATAGAAGTCCCGCCCGTGTTGTTGCACCAATCAAGGTGAATGGTGGTAATGGAAAATGAACGGGATGTGCAGTTGGACCTTGTCCAACAACAATATCTACAAAAAAGTCTTCCATTGCTGAATACAACATTTCTTCAACCATTTTAGGTAACCGATGAATTTCATCAATAAATAAGACATCACCAGGTTGTAATTCATTTAAAAGTGCCACAAGATCTCCAGATTTTTCAATTGCTGGTCCACTAGTTGTTTTAATTTGCACTTGCATTTCGTTGGCAATAACCATTGCAAGTGTCGTTTTACCTAATCCAGGTGGTCCATATAACAATACATGATCAAGTGCCTCTTCACGTTGTCTAGCAGCTTGGATATACACACTTAATTCATTTTTAACCTTATCTTGACCAATGTATTGTGATAAAAATTGGGGACGAAGTGACTTTTCAATGGATTCTTCCTGATTATCTTCCGGTTCATTCGAAATAATCCGTTGTTCTGTCATTTTATCAACCTCCTTTTATTTTTTCATTAATAATTTTAAGCCTTCTCGTAGATAAGCATCCGTTGAGTCTGCTTCGAATGATTCTAGATTCTTACTAATAGCCTTAATCTCACGTTGAGAATATCCTAAAGCAGATAAAGCTTCAAGACTTTCTTTCATAAATGGTGATGCTTGTGCCGGAATGAAATCAAGCGATTGTTGTCCTGGCATTGTGGTTACTTGACCTTCAATATCATCTAATTTACCTTTTAAATCAAGCACGATTTGTTGTGCTGTTTTTTTACCAACACCTGGGAATTTAATTAAATAACTAACATCTTCTGTATTAATTGCATTAACTAATCCACGATGATCATCATTGGCTAAAATTGCAAGCGCACTCTTAGGACCAATTCCTGAAACATTCAATAATTTTTCAAATAATTTTTTTTCATCTAAATCGTAAAAACCAAATAGCGTCATATCATTTTCACGAATGGCCTGATAAACAAAAATTTTAACAACTTTTTTTGGATCTTCTTGGTATCTAAATGGGTTAGCAACAAAAATTTGATAACCTATTCCATTAACTTCTAAAACAAGATAAAAAGGTGTTACAGCCGTTATCTGGCCCATAAAATACTCATACATATTATTTTCCCACTTTTCCTAATCTACATGAATCTACTTTTAATAGTGTACCATAGACCACTTATTTATACAGTCATCGCTTTCCTCACAAAAAAATCAATTACTACCAAATATTTGGCAATAATTGATTCTTAGCCTAACCCTCATGACCGGTTTGATGTGAATCTTGAATCCGTTTAAAGAAGTGTTCCATGTCTTGATTGGAAAAATGAACTAAAACTGGTCGTCCATGTGGACAATTAAATGGATTTCCAACATTTTTTAGCTCTCTTATCAATGCCTTAGCTTGTCGATCATCTAGGTGATGATTTGCTTTGATTGCTCTCTTACAACTCATCATAATAGCCGCTTTCTCTCTAAATTCAGCAATCACTATTTTTCCGTCTGCAAGTAAGTAATCAATCATTTCTCGAATCGTACTTTCTTCTTGTCCTTCTTTAAACCAGGTTGGATGCTGTCTAATAATGAAACTATTTTGTCCAAAGGGTTCAAGAATGAGTCCGATTTTTTCCAATATATCAGTATGTTCAGTAATAATCATAGCTTCACTTACTGTATATTCTAGAACAATCGGTACCAATAAATTTTGCAAATCACTAGAAACGTCACCAATTTGTTTACGATAAAACTCATAATTAATGCGTTCCTGTGCAGCATGTTGGTCTAATATATATAACCCATCTTCTGATTCAGTAAATAAATAGGTCCCATGCATTTGACCAATATATTTTAAATCAGGAAATCGCTGTTCACTCTTTTTTGTAACAGCTGTTTCTTCATCATTCTCTTTTTGTACATCGCCTGTTTCATCTGGCTTAACAACAGAAAATGGTGTCACATTAATTTCATTAGTATACTGTCTCTCAAATGCGCTAACACGTTTCGAATCCAATTGTTCAGCAACTTGAATTGAGATTGGTTCAATATTCTTTGATAAATGATTTAAATTTTCGCCAATTGTAATCTTAGCTTTACCACTTGTTACTGCATTGGTTTGTATTGATGAGAATTTAGGCTTAGCTTGATATTTACTTGAGGCTTCATTCAAATCAAATTGCAATTGATCCGTATCTATTTTTTCACGTTTCTTAGAACTTAAATTTTCTAATGCTTCCGGAATTAAATTTTCTTCAGCAATACGTTCATAGATAATCTTTTTTATAAGTTCAGTTAATTCTGGTTCTTTACTCAATCTTACTTCCTGTTTAGTTGGGTGAACATTCACATCAACTAGCATGGGATCTAATTGAATATTCAAAATTGTAATTGGATAGCGTCCAACCATTAATTTTGATCCATATCCTTTAATGATTGCTTTATTTAAATTAATATTTTTTACATAACGCCCATTTATTAAAATAGATATAAACTGTCGGCCAGCACGCGTTAATTCTGGTAGCGATGTATAACCACTAATCTTGAAATCTAAATCATGGCCATTAAATTCAAGCATTTGGCGTGCACTTTTGACCCCATAGATAGCTGAAATGGTTTGTTTTAATTGGCCATTTCCAGTTGTTCTCAAGACTTCTTTACCATCATGTGTTAAAGAAAACGAAATATTTGTATGACTCATTGCTAGTCGGTTCATCATATCGCTAATAATTGACATTTCAGTTTGCAAAGACTTTACATATTTTAACCGAGCAGGCGTATTGTAAAATAAATCAGAAACAGTTATTTCTGTTCCTTTACGACTAGCAGATGATTTTTCATCCACTACCTCACCACCGTTAACAGCGATAACAGCCCCAGGTTGTCCCTCGATAGCTGTATTCAAAGTCACTTTAGCAACTGATGCAATACTAGGTAAAGCTTCACCACGAAATCCTAACGTACTAATTTTAAATAAATCTTCTCTTGAAGTAATCTTACTTGTAGCATGACGTTTAAAAGCATTCTTCAGTTGGGATGCCTCAATGCCATCTCCGTTATCAATGACTTGAATTAATTTAAGCCCAGCTTCCTCAACAACTACATCTACTTGTGTCCCATTCGCATCAATCGCATTTTCAACTAGTTCTTTTACAACAGATGCAGGTCTTTCGACCACTTCACCAGCAGCTATTTGATCCGCTAAAATTGTGGGCAGTTCAATTATTTTTGTCATTCATTCACCTTCAGTTCTATCCGTTCAATTTTTCTTGCCAATCATATAAAACGTTCATAATATCTCTTGGCGTCATATTCATCAAGTTAAGTGCTTTAAGTTCATCCACAACTGCTAACTGGTCCTTTGACAAGTCTTCGTTAACAAATAAAGATAACTGTGTATCATCTTCATTGATAGTTGTTGGTAATTCTTTTTTACTATCTGCTTGTTTATTTTTTAGCTCTAAATCATCTAAAATTAATGTTGCGCGGCTTAATAATTCTGCTGGCATTCCCGCCAATTTAGCAACGTGAATCCCATAAGATTTATCTGCAGGTCCTTCTTGAATTTTATGTAAGAAAATTAATTCACCATTTTCTTCAATAGCACCTACATGGACATTTTTTAAAGAACTAACGGTTTCTTCAAGTATCGTTAATTCGTGATAATGTGTTGAAAAGAGGGTTTTGGCATGTACATGTTTATCCACATACTCAATAATCGCTTGTGCGAGTGCCATACCATCGTAAGTTGCCGTTCCCCTACCAAGTTCATCAAATAAGATTAAACTATTCTCAGTCGCATTTTCTAAGGCTTGATTAGCTTCTTTCATTTCGACCATAAACGTACTTTGGCCTGAAATTAAATCATCTGCTGCACCAATCCGAGTAAATATCTGGTCAAATATTGGCATTTTAGCCGCCTCTGCAGGTACAAAACAACCGACTTGAGCCATCACAACTGTTAAAGCTAATTGACGCATGTACGTACTTTTACCTGACATATTAGGTCCTGTAATCAATAAAATATCAAGTGTTTCAGGCATTCTAACATCATTTGGTATATAGCTTTGTTTGCCCATCACCTTTTCAACTACAGGATGCCAACCAGCTGTGATATCCAACTGATGACCTTCTTTTAATAATTGTGGTTTCACAAAATGTGAGTCTTCACTAACAACTGCGAAACTTTGTAAAACGTCTAACGTAGCAATTCCTTGAGCTAATATCTGTAATCGTTCAATTGATTTTTTAACAATATCTCTAATTTCGACAAATAATTTATATTCTAAATCCGTTGCTTTACTCTCGGCACCTAAAATAATACTTTCGCGCTCTTTCAATTCAGGTGTGATATAACGTTCTGCATTAGTTAACGTTTGCTTCCGTTCATAACGATCTTTGGGAACATTAATGATATTAGATTTTGTCACTTCAATAAAATAACCAAAAACACGGTTAAATCCAATTTTAAGATTTTTAATCCCGGTTAAATCTCTTTCTTTGGCTTCCATCTCAGCTAACCATTGTTTACCATTTTTCATTGCATCTTGATAAATATCTAACTGATCATTATACCCCGGTTTAAAAAGGTGTCCATCTGTCACAGATAATGGCGGTTCATCAACAATAGCACGTTCAATTAAATTAGATATATCATCGACTGGATCTAATTTATTGATAACATCGGAAAAAGTACCATCGTCAATTTCGTCTAAAACATATTTAATTTTAGGAACCTGTCTAAGCGATAATTTAAGTTGAACTAAATCTCGCCCATTTACGCTACCAAAAGCGACACGTCCTGCCAATCTTTCTAAATCATAAACTTTAACTAACTCTTCTTGTAACGTGCTTCTTTCAAAATAATGGTTAATCAATAAATCAACTTTATTTTGACGGTCTAAAATTTCAGCATAATTAATAAGAGGTCTATCAATCCACTGTTTAAGTAAACGACCACCCATAGCTGTTTTTGTATCATCTAATAGCCACAATAATGTTCCTTGTTTTTTGCCTGTTCGAATATTTTGCATTAATTCTAAATTATATTTTGAATAATGATCCATTTTCAAGAAAAAATCAGGCTCATAATGAACTGCTTTTTGTAAGTGATCTAAACTTCGTTTTTGTGTAACTGAAAGATACGTTAACAAGTCAGTTACAACCGAGATTTCTAGTGAATCTGTTAAATCTTGAATTGCATAACTTGATTCAGCATGATTTTCAACAATTTCTTGTTTAGAAAGCATAATATTTAGTTTTTCTAATGTTTCAATTGTTGAATCAGACAAACTATCATTAATCACGATTTCTTTAGTTCTTAAACTCATTATTTCATTAATTAAATTATCTAAATCATCTAAGCGACTTGTTTTCAATTCACCTGTTGATAAATCAACATAAGCAAATCCAAAGCTACTATTGTCTTCTATAATAGCTGTTAAATAATTATTTTCTTTAGACTCCTTCGCACCGTTATCCATCGTTGTTCCCGGTGTTACAAGCTGAATAACTTCACGTTTAACCATACCTTGAGCTAATTTAGGATCTTCAACTTGTTCACATATTGCAACTTTATATCCTTTTTCAACTAAAATATCGATATAATTTTGAGCAGCATGGTGCGGTACGCCACACATTGGAATAGGATCATCAGCTTTTTTATTACGTGTCGTTAACGTTAATTCGAGTAATTGTGACCCTTTAACAGCATCATCATAAAATAGTTCATAAAAATCGCCAAGACGATAAAACAAAAAAGCATCAGGATACTGTGCTTTAATGTCAAAATATTGTATCATCATTGGCGTTAGTTTTGTTTTTTGCGGCATAGTCGAGATGCCCTCCTATCTCTAAATTAATCCATAAAAGGATGGTCATCATTAATTAATACAGGGAATATCTTTTTAGCATGTCCCGTTTTGTCATCAATGTCTATCACACAAGCAGATAACGTTTTACGACCTGTTTCATCCACTTCAAATCGTGTTGGCATTTGCGATAAAAAGCGACCGATTACATTTTCACGTTTCATCCCTAAAATACCATCGTATGGTCCTGTCATACCAACATCTGACATAAAGGCAGTTCCTTTAGGTAAAATACGCGCATCATTAGTAGGCACATGTGTATGCGTACCGACTACTGCAGACACTTGACCATCTAAAAACCATGCTATAGCTTCTTTTTCACTCGTTGTTTCAGCATGAAAATCAATGAAAATAAAATCAGTCTCTTTTTTAACTTCTTCTAAAATATCTTGAACAACTGCAAACGGATCGTCTGAAGGAGACATAAAAACACGCCCTTGCAAATCAATCACAGCTAATTTTTGCTGATTAATATTAATAATTGTATGTCCAATTCCAGGCACTTGGTTGGCTGAAAAGTTGGCTGGTCTAATTAATTTCTTTGCACCACCAATAAAATCTTGAATATCTCTGTTATCCCAAGTATGGTTACCCATTGTTACAACATCAGCACCTGTTTGAAGGAATGCTTTGTAGACAGATTCATTAATACCTCTACCTTTTGTTGCATTTTCACCATTTACAATGGTAGCCTGTGGGTGAAATTTTCTTTTTAGTTTTGGTAAATACTCTTTAATCATTTGTTGACCTGAATCGCCAACGACATCTCCGACAAATAATAAACGCATGGTTGTCCTCTTTTCTTATATATAAAACTAGTTTAACATTTTTTCTTTTTAATAGACAAAAAATGATGATTTAAGAAATTAATCTTAAATCATCATTTTTTTATTTAGCATACTCAATTGCTCTTGTTTCCCGAACGACAGTCACTTTAATATGTCCTGGGTATTCGAGTTCATCTTCAATTCTGTTTTTAATATCTCGAGCTAAGACAGTTGCTTGAATATCATTAACTTCATTTGGCGTGACAATAACACGTACTTCACGACCAGCTTGAATTGCATAACTTTTCTGTACACCTTTAAATTCATGTGTAATATCTTCAAGTTTTTCAAGTCTATGAATATAATTTTCTAACGATTCACTTCGTGCGCCTGGTCTTGCAGCTGAAACGGCATCTGCCGCTGCAACAAGAATAGCAATAGTATATTTAGCTTCAACATCACCATGATGTGAAGCTATGGTGTTGATGACAACATCATTTTCTTTATACTTCTTAGCTAATTCAAGTCCAATTTCCACATGTGAACCATCAACTTCATGATCAACTGCTTTACCAATATCATGTAACAATCCTGCGCGTTTTGCTAATGTAACATCTTCACCCAATTCAGCGGCTAACACACCTGCTATTTTGGCAACTTCAATAGAATGGCTTAACACATTCTGACCATAACTTGTACGATAATTTAATCGACCAATTGTTTTAATTAAATCAGGATGAATTGTATGAAGTCCGAGATCAAAGGTTGTTTGTTCACCTAACTCACGAATTTTTTCATCCATTTCTTTACGTGATTTTTCAACCATTTCTTCGATTCGTGCCGGATGAATCCGACCATCTTGAATTAATTTTTCAAGAGTCATTTTGGCAATTTCACGACGAATTGGATCAAAACCACTTAAAACGACTGCTTCTGGCGTATCATCGATAATTAAATCAATCCCTGTTAAGGTCTCTAATGTTCGAATGTTACGTCCTTCGCGGCCAATAATACGGCCTTTCATTTCATCATTTGGCAAGGTAACTAATGAAACAGTTGTTTCAGATACCATGTCAGCTGCACTTCTTTGAATAGCTTGAGCAACTAAATCTTTAGCATTACGATCAGCTTCTGATTTAGCTTGCTTATCACTTTCCTTAATCATAACAGCTCGTTCATGACTTAATGATTCTTTCGTATCGTCCATAATAATAGTCTGTGCTTGTGTTTGTGTTAGAGAAGCAACTCTTTCAAGTTCTTCTTGTTGTGCCTGAATCAGTGAAGTAGCTTCTTGTTGTTTTGTGTCAACAAGTTTTTGGTCAGACGTTACTTTTTTCTCTTTGTTCTCAAGCGTTTGTTCTCGTTTATCTAGTGCGCCATCTTTACGATCTAAAGTTTCTTCACGTTGAATTACTCGATTTTCTTGCTTTTGAATTTCTGAACGTCGTTCCTTTAACTCATTGTCTATTTTATCACGATAACTTTGACTTTCTTCTTTAGCCTCTAAAACAGCTTCTTTTTTCTGAGTCTCAGCATCTTTCTTTGCACTTTTTAAAATACCTTCAGCCGTATGCGTTGCGACATCAAGTGTTTTTTCGAAATTTGACTTTCTATATGCAATTCCAATAAAAATTCCAACAACTAAAGCAATAATAGCGATGATAGCGAGGATTAATACGGTTGTTATAGATCCCATAAAAGTCCACCTCCGCATCATCAAATAATGATTAATTTAACTAATCATAAATTTTTAGATGTTTTTTATTTTGTTCATATACACTTTAGTATTTTACGGTTAATTGCCCCCCGCTGTCAACAACAATCCATTGCCTAATTTAATTATTTAATTATTTACTCATTAATTTCATCAAATATCCATTTAAGCCCACTTAGAACACTTCTTTGTCTAATTGTCTCTCTATTTCCAGCAAAATGAAATTGTTTTGCAATAATAGGGCTATTTTTAATTGCTAATCCAATCCAAACCGTCCCAGCTTTCTGATTTTCAAGCTCATCTGGACCTGCAACACCAGTAAATGAAATAGCAATATCAGTTTTCATTTTGTTTTGTGTTTGTTGAGCCATTTGTTTAGCTGTTTCTTCACTAACAACACCATATTTTTTAATATCTTCAGGCGAAATACCTAAAATATCAGACTTGGCTGTATTAGCATATGTTATATATCCACCATCATAAATTTTTGAGACACCTGGTATTTCTGCTAACGTACTTTGGAATAATCCAGCTGTTAAACTTTCGGATGCAGAAATAGATAAGTCTTTTTCAATTAATTTAGTCACAACAACATTTTTTAACGAATTGTCATCCCCGTAACCATAGAAATAATCACCAACTTTAGATAGTACATGAATCTCCATTTCGTTAATTAATTCTACAGCTGACTTGTCATCTGTAGCGCTTGCCGTAATTCGCAAAGTGACCTCATTTGTCTTGGCATATGGAGCAATAGTAGGATTTGTTTGTGAGTCAATGATCTCTTTTAATTCTGTCACCAATTTAGATTCACCAATTCCATAAAATCGTAAAACCTTTGATTCAAGATGACTATTTAAGTTGTATTCCTCTTTTAATAGATGTTCAACTTCTTTATTAAACATTGTTTTTAATTCCTTAGGTGGTCCGGGTAATAATAAGAAATCGCAGGAATCACCCTTGTAAAAATCACCAACAGCCATTCCAGCATGATTTTTAATTGGTTTCGATCCTTCTATATACAAAGCTTGTAATTTATTATTTTCAGTCATTTGACGACCCGTTTGTGTAAAATGATCTTCTATCTTTGACATAGCATCCTTATTTTCAACTAACTTTTCATTTAAAAATTTGGCGACCATCTGTTTCGTTAAGTCATCTTCTGTTGGTCCTAGGCCCCCAGAAAGAATAACTAAATCATTTCGTTTTGAAGCCAATTCAATTGCCTCTAACATTCGTTCTTCATTATCCCCTACAACTGTCTGATAAAATACATTTACACCTAAATCAGCTAATTTTTCAGCTAAGAAAGCACTGTTCGTATTTACAATTTGTCCTAATAATATTTCTGTACCAACCGCAATTATTTCTGCATGCATAATGTTACCTCCTAATTTTAATTAAAAAAGACTAAAACGGTTAAATGTTTTAGTCTAAATATTTTTATTTTTCAAATGAATCTGAGAAAATCGCTCTATTTTGAACAAAGTAATCAATACCTGAATAAATAGTAAAGAATAAACAGATATAAAGGAAAATAGCAGCCATAGGGACATTAATTGCTGCAAATAACACATTATTTAAGAACAATAAAATAATCGCTATCATTTGGGTTGTTGTTTTAATTTTGCCTGGCATAGCTGCAGCCATAACTTCCCCATCGTTTTCAACAATAATCAATCGTAATCCTGTTACTGCAAGTTCGCGACAAACAATAATTGCAGCTACCCATGCAGGTACTTGGTTAAATGAAACAAGGATAACAAATGCAGTCATTACAAGCATTTTATCTGCCAATGGGTCTGCGAATTTGCCAAAATTAGAAACTAAATGTTGGCGACGTGCAATTTGACCATCTAAAAAATCTGTTAATGAGGCAGCTGCAAAAATAATCGCACCAATTAGATGTGTCACCTGAATCTGTGTACCAACCCAAGTAACCATTCCCCAATCAATTGGTAATAACAATACAAGCATGAAGATTGGAATTAAAATAATCCGCACAACCGTTAATTTATTTGGTAAATTCATAATGATCCCCTTTTTCAAAAATTGCCAACAACATAGTATCCGTTGTTGACAATTTTGGTTTATTTAATATTTACAGTAACTGTTCTAACTTGTAGAGTTGCATTTGTTTTCATAAAATCAAATTTTTTACCGTTAATTGTAATACTCATAGCTGGTGCATTACCAAAACTAAAGACAAATGATTTTGTACCGGCTGGAATCGTAACAGTATCCGTTGCATCTGAGACAAGTGTTGCTTGCCATAGTTGTGTGCCGTCAGCTGTAATTGAGCTCCAAGCAGCACTACCAGAAGCTACTAATTTAACTTTAGAAGTTGTTGGTGCATTTTCCATTGTGTAAACAGTGTTTGTTCCCGCATCTGAAACATATGTTAATTTTTGCGTTTTCTTATCAGATGAAGAACTAGCCTTTGCTGATTCAGAACTAGAACTTTTAGCTTTTGAGTCAGTTGAAACAGATACTTTAGAACTTGAACTTTCAATTTGAGTATCTGTATCTTTACTATTCAATGTCACACCATAAATTGTACCCAAAATCCCTAAGACAATCACAACAATAATAATTGTTGGCAAGTACGACATAAATTTATCAAAATTACCGTCTTTTGGTAGTTTAGCAGACTTTTCAGAACGTGATACTTGTTCCTTTGCAACGACTGTTTCTTGTGTATCTGGAAGTGTTTCATTGAATTCTTTTAATAATTCATCCCCATCCAAATCAACCGTTTCTGCATATTGTTTAACAAATGCTCGAACGTAAAAATCTCCTGGTAAATCAGAAAATTTTTCATCTTCAATGGCAATCAAATAACGTTTTTGAATTTTCGTCATTTGTTGTAAATCATCTAACGTATATCCTTTATTTATTCTCGCTTCTTGTAATGTTTTTCCAATTTCACTCATGTCTAATTCTCCACTTAGTTTAATAGTTAATCTTCTAACAATCAGTATAACATAATCGTCATGTCCAATTTGTTAAAATTTTATTATTTTATTTCAACCATCCGCCTGAAACATAAATCGTTTGACCGGTGAGGTACCCTGCCTCTTTGGCTAATAATTGTTTTACCCAAAATCCAATTTCTTCGGGATGTGCGAAACGTCCCATTGGAATTTCACTTGAGATATCTTTCTTTACATCTTCCGAAAATTGTTGATTCATTTTTGTATCAACTGCGCCTGGTGCTACCACATTAACCGTAATACCTAACGAGGCAACTTCTTTACTGTAAGCATTGGCAAAGGACGATAACGCACCTTTTACAGTACTGTACAGTACTTCCATCGGGCTACCAACGCCTCCATAAATTGAACCGATAAATATAATTCGACCAAAATGATTTTGAGCTAACTTTGGTTCCAATTTCTGAATTAATGCCAATGGTGTTTGAACTTGCATCTTCATCATTTTATCCAAATCAGCCATTGGGGCTTCATTGAATAAATGGTAAGAAGTTGTGCCTTCAGCAAATATTACAGCATCTACCGCAAATAGTTGGTCTATCACTGGCTCAACATCAGACGCTGTCATATCAAATTGTAACGATAAAAAATCTTGTTTTGGATATTTCCCCCTCAACTCTTGTGTCAATCCCATAATTGCTTCATCATTTTGATAATAATGCATTGTTAGCGACCAACCAATATCTGCCAATTGTCTTGCAATCATTTGTCCAATATCACCAGACGCTCCAAAGATAACTGCCCAACTCATTTAATCATCCTCTTTAGCCATAATTTGGTAGACACTTATTGCTTCAGAACGAATAAAATCTTTGGCTCCTTGGCGAACTTGATCTAATGTCATATTTTCAATAATTGGTGCTCTATCAAAAACAGTTGCATCATCAAATAAATCACCTTCATATTGATTTGCGATACTCTCAAGAGAGTTCATCGATTGAATGGATTGACCTAACATTTCACGTTTAGCCAATTCAAACTGTGCCTCAGCCCCTGAAAGGTACTCTGACGCGTTCCCTAAAATATGAATAATAGCATCTGACAACTTTTGAGGATCATCAGTATCACCACTAATACTTGCAAAATGGAATCCACGTTCAATTTCAAATTCATAACCAAAGGAATCATCTAATGTTCCTTCATCGTATAATTTCATATATTGGGGGGCCGTGTCACCAAATAAAAGATAAAGAAGCATATGGATTGTCTCTTTGTATTTCAAACCGTTACGGCCTTCAGGAACAATATCTAGTCCTTTTATACCAACAATTGTTTTAGCACGTTGAATGACCATCTCAGTTGCGCGATATGGCATGATGTCTGAACCATCTACTTGGATTTCTGGAACTGATCGTTTAATTGTTTCTGCTGCTTTTGGAAAATTTTTATGATTTTGATTAACTTTAATTAAATCTAAAGTTTCTTCTGGATCAACATTTCCTACGATAAATAAATTCATATTACTTGGATGATAAAATGTTTCATAACACTTATATAAATCATCTGCCGTAATTTTATCGATTGATTCAATTGTTCCAGCAATATCGCTGCTAACTGGGTGATTTGGGTAAAGGTTACCTAAAATACCAAAGTATAAACGCCAATTGGGATCGTCGTCATACATCTGAATTTCCTGCCCAATAATTCCCTTTTCTTTTTCAACCGTTTCAGGTGTAAAATACGGATCTTGCACGAAATCTAGTAATGTTTCAATGTTTTCAGGAACATGATTAGAACTTGAAAATAAGTAACTCGTTCGTGTGAAACTTGTGAAAGCATTTGCACTAGCACCATATTCTCCAAATAAATCAAATGCATCATGATCTGCTTTTTCAAACATCTTATGTTCTAAAAAATGTGCGATACCATCCGGTACATGAACAATATCTTCTTCACCAATTGGCACAAATACACTATCTACTGAGCCATAGTTTGTTGTGAATATACCATAAGTTTTATGAAAACCTTTACGAGGTAAGATATTTACTTTCAAGCCATTTTCTAAAGTTTCTGTATATAATATTTCGTCAAACTGCGGGTATTCTAATGTTTTCATTAATTAATTTCCCCATTCAAAAAGAAGATTGCTTGTAATTTAACATTATGAGCGATAGCTTGAACGGCAGCTTTATCAACGCTATTAATGCCGTCTATCCACTCTGTTGCACTAACTTCTGTGCTTGTTAATTGATCAATCATTGATTGATTAATTAACGCCATTTGTGAGTCAAGACTACTTTGATATTGGTTAATCATTGTCATTTTTGTTTTATTTAATAGTTCATCACTAATGTCACCGGCGATAATATCATCTAATTGTTGTTGAACAATTTCGATAACTTTATCTTTATTTTGTGGCTCAATTCCTGTTTGTACAGTTAAAATACCTCTAAATGTATCTAATGAGCTACTTGCATAATAAGCCAAACTAGCTTTCTCACGGACATTTACAAATAACTTAGCAAGTGGTGAACCACCAAAAACGCCATTAAAAATAAGACCCGCATAGTACCCATTTTCTCTGTAATAAACTGGCAACTGATACGCCATGTTTAATTTACCCTGAGTTACTGCTTGCGTTTCTGTCTTAGTCACAACTTCTTTAATATCTTGATCATAGAATATAGGTTTCATTTTAAAATCTCGAGGTTTAAAAGGCAACGTTTTAACAATAGTTTCAGTCTCTAATTCATCTAATTCACCAAGTACAAAAATGTCTACACGATTAGTTGCAAGCATTTGTTTGTAGTAATCAAATAAGCTAGTTGCAGTTATCTTTTCGATATCTTCTACAGTCCCATAACTAGGAATAGCCTGATCATTTTGAAAATAAAGTTTCTGTAATTCTAATCCTGCGTATGATTGTTTATCATCACTGATACTTCTGATAGACATCATCAAATTTTCTTTTTGACGCTTAAATGTTTCTTCGTCAAAATGGCCATCAGTCACGTTCGGATTAAAAATAATTTCTTTGATAAAATCAACTATTTTTTTAAAACTTTCTGTTTTATGTTCTAAGAATTTATCGTTTACACCATTTAAAATTAAACTTATTAAGTGAAAATTTCCTTTTTTACTAACAGTGATACCAAAACTTGCACCATAAAGTTCTGATAATTTTTCGGCTAATTTTTGTTGAGATGGATATTCTGCACTACTAATTTCTAATAAGTTAGCTAATAGCATACGTTCTGCAGATTCTTTTCCGGTTAAAGGTGCTATAAAATTAATAACGATTCTATTCGTTTTAAATTGACTATTTTCAATAACAGTTAAGTTGACACCTGTTTCTAATTGTTTACGCACGAAAATGTGCCTCCTTTTAAATCGGATGTTCTTTTACCATGATAATTGAAAGACTAGTGAAACACAAATTTAATTGTTTCGTAATCTGTTTAGGCTAAACAAAAAAACTGAAAGCCCTAATTAGGACCATCAGTTTCTTCATTTATCAACACTTTGCGAGGTTTACTTCCCTCTGGCGGTCCAACGATTCCTTTTGCTTCCATTTCATCAACAATCCTAGCAGCTCGATTATAGCCAATCCTAAATCGTCTCTGTAACATGGATACACTGCAAGATTGTTCATGAGTCACTAATTTAACAGCATCATCAAATAATTCGTCTTCTGAATCAGATGATGATCCTTGGTTAGCTGTTTCTTCATCTGTCACAATCATTGTTTCATCATATTGCGGTTCTTGCTGATTTTTAATAAACGAAATAACACTTTCAACATCTTTATCGGAAATATAAGCATCTTGTACACGAATAGGTTTGTTTAGCCCCATTGGTAGGAACAACATATCCCCACGACCTAAAAGTTTTTCAGCACCATTACTATCGATAATTGTTCTCGAATCAATCCCACTGGAAACAGCAAAAGCCATACGTGATGGTACGTTAGCTTTAATCAATCCTGTGATAACATCAACAGATGGTCGTTGCGTTGCCAAAATCATATGGATTCCAGCTGCTCGAGCCATTTGTGCTAAACGAATAATCGCATCTTCAACCTCATTCGAGGCTACCATCATTAAATCTGCCAATTCATCAACAATAACAACAATATAAGGTAGCGTTGCTCTTTTTTGCCCATCATCTGCGTTTTCTTGCATAATCATTTGATTATATCCAGAAATATTACGTTGACTGGCATCTGCAAACAATTCATAACGTCGCTCCATTTCTGAAACAACTTTATGCAAAGCCCGTGATGCTTTTTTAGGATTTGTGACAACTGGCGTTAATAGATGTGGAATACCATTATAGACACCTAACTCCACTTTCTTAGGATCAATCAACATAAACTTAACCTGATTTGGTTTCGTATTCATCAATAAACTTGTGATAATGCCATTAATTGCAACAGACTTACCACTACCAGTTGAGCCAGCAATCAATAAATGCGGCATCGTTGTTAAATCTGCTGTTACCAATTGGCCTGAAACATCGCGACCTAAAGGAACTTCTAGAATTTTATCTGGTGTTGGATTCTTTTGTTGAGATTCAATTACATCCCTGAATGAAACCATTGATACTTTAGAATTTGGCACTTCAATCCCAATGAGTGACTTTCCAGGAATTGGTGCTTCAATTCGAATATCTTTGGCAGCAAGTGCTAAAGCTAAATCATCCGCAAGATTAACAATTTTACTAACTTTAACACCAATTGCCGGATGTAATTCATATTCAGTAACAGATGGTCCTAAACTCACACTTTTAATTTCAACATCAACACCAAAGCTTTCGAATGTTTGCTTCAATATTTTTGTATTTTTTTCAATTGTTTTATATTCACCACTTTGGTCTTCTTTTGGAATCTTTGTAAGTAATGTAACTGGTGGTAATTGGTAATCTTCATTATCATCAGCCACTGCACTTGATAGTATCTCAGGCTCATCTTCTGGATCTAATTCTAAATCCGGTTCTTGTTGCGTAATGATGGGTGGTTCATCATCTGTCACTTCTCGTTCAGTTTTTATTTCCTTTTCTTCAGTTCTATGGTCAATTACTGGTTTTAATTCTTCTTCATCTTGTTCTACTTTATTTTCTTGTCTTTCTTCTTTGAAACTATCTATTGCTACTTTTATTCGGCGAAAACCTTCTCTTGTCCAAGCAATAATTACGTTTAGATAGCGTTGAACAGTATACATAACTTCTGAAAAAGAGAGATCAAAAAAAATAAATAATCCGGCTAAAATAAAAAGTACACTAACGATATAGGTACCTGCTTGTGAAACTAAGAAGTGCGACAATTGATATAAGCTTGCCCCAATCATCCCACCGCCAACTGTTGAACTAACTGCAGATTGTCGAAAATCGGAAACAAGTGTCTGCCATGTATATTGAATAAATTGGCTATGCACTGATGAGTGCCCAACGAACCAGGCTTCAAGAAAGACTAATACACCAACATATAAAATAACGGATCCCCAATTAATTCTTTTCTTAACTTTGGGCTCTTTACCCATAATCATTAAATAACTTCCATATACACCGAGAATTAATAATGCGAATTGATATGTATTACCAACAAACAAACGGAAAACGTTAGCAAATAAAGTACCCAAATATCCCAATGCTAACACACCAAATATTCCAAACAATAAAAATATCACACCAATTATATTTTTAGAAAATTTGTATTGAACTGTTTTTTTTGTCGTTCTTTTTTTTCTTTTCTTTTTTTGAGCCAAAACAGTTCCTCCTTCTGTTAAAATAGATACTCAATTATACCATATCTTAATTACCTTCCGTATCACTGTCTACTCATTTCCACAAAAAGAGAGTTAATAACAAAATTGTTATTAACTCTCTTTTTTGACTGTAATTTCTTTACCATCTTTAACTAACAGTAACCCTTGATATAACTGTAAATCATCACCACAATCTGAACAATAATCCATTTGTTCCTCATTCCAAAATGCTGTCAAAAATTGACGTTTGCTTTTTTGATGACTAAATTCAGTTGTAAATGCATTAGATTGTTCCTCAAAAAAAGCCACTGCTTCATCCATTGAATCAAAATCAACTGTTTTTTGAATATGACTTTTCCAATCATCAAAAAACCACCATGGTTCATCGAATCCAAACATTGTTATTACTTGAAACAAGTTAGCTCACACCTTCCATTTTATAAAATAACTGTTTATCATAAATTCCGGTTTATTTCTTAACCCGAAGCAAGTATAACCCATTTATGAATTTCTAGTCTATAAAATGCTCAAGCTACTTATTTTAGCTTATCATTTTCATATGTGTGTGTTTTATCTAGATTTAAAAAATCTTGTTGTCTAAGTGTTTCATAAATTACAATAGCAGCTGAATTAGATAAGTTTAAGGCGCGAATGTGCGTATCATCTTGTGGAATTCGAATTGCTTTCTCTTCATTTTGGCGCATAAAGTTTTCAGGAAGACCCGTTGTCTCTTTACCAAATAAGAAGTAATAGTCCTTATTCACATCAGAATAATCTACTTGTGAATAAGTTTGCGGTGCAAATTTTGAAACCAAAAAAAGTTGTTTCTGATCTGGAATAGATGCTAAAAAATCTTGTAAATTTTTATGATACGTAATTTTTACTTTATCCCAATAGTCTAGTCCAGCACGTTTTAAATATTTATCGTCTGTTGAAAATCCTAATGGTTCGATTAAATGTAGCTCAGTATCCGTTCCAGCACAAGTTCTGGCAATATTACCTGTATTAGCAGGCATAAGTGGTTCAAATAATGCAATATGATTCGTCAAAAATTAACATCCTTTCAAAAAATCGTTATTATTTTAGGCAACAAAAAAACGCATCATTTCGGTGTGGGCACGGCGAAAAGATACGTTAATGAAGATCAATTTCCAGAAGCTGACAACATCGTCGACAGTCTCTAAACAACCGAATTCGTATACTCATAATACCACAGCAATTTATTCGTTACAACACTGATTCTAACTTATTTTTACGATATTTTAATAGCGTAACATCAACTGTAATTTTAGTTAAGGGTTGTTCTTTAGCTTTAGCCTGATTATCTGTTGTAGCCCCCCAATGTAAAGGGGTCATTTCGAGTAAGGCGGGAAATAAGCCTTCTGGAATATCAAATTGATAACTAATTGTAATTTGTTCAGAATCAGGATAATTTTCTTTAAACAGATTTAAAACCTTTTCATTACTATAACTCCTATTATGACTCTCTTCATTATATAAAAGTTCACGTAATTCAACTAGATAATTTGAATTTGGAATGATTTTTAATAACTGCCCGCTATCCTTTAATACTCGATCAAATTCTGCATAAGCAGAAGGTGAAAAAATGTCAATAATTGTTGAAAATGACTTATTATTAAACGGTAGCTTAGCCAAATCAGCAATACAATAAAAAGCATCTGTCTCTTGTTGTGTCGCATAATTGATTGCATCTTTTGAAATATCAAATCCAACATAAGTATCATTAGTATTTTGACGTATTATTTCAATATCGTGAAGTGGCGTTCCCTCCCCACAACCTACATCCATAATTGTTTCTTCTTCATCAGAAAGCTGCTCAATAATTTTATCCGTAATCGGTTTAAACAAGCCTGCCTGTAATAACTGTCTCCTTGCTAACCACATATCCAATTCATAATCACTTTTAACGCCATGATTCAAGAAAAAAAGAGTCCCCTTTTTTGATAAATCTATCTGATGATTTTCAGGACAAAACATCGTCTGCCCTTCAACCTTAATATAGGGTTTTAAGCAAACAGGGCATCTAAATAAATCGATTTTATTTTTTAAAAATGCGGCACTTTTCTCAATTTTTTTCAATTTACACTTATTCCTTCTTATCGTTTATTTTACATTCAGTAGTTATTTATTTTTCAATGTTAATATAATGACCCTTAACCAATTTAACAAGTTCCTCACGTTTTACGCCAACAGATCGACCAACTTTGCCAGCTGAAACCCAAATTTTATCGAACTCTTGGATTCGTTCATCAAAATAAATCGGAAATCCTTTTCGAACATTAATTCCAATTGGTGTATTTGCACCGTGAACATAACCAGTAATATTAATTAAATTTTTATTATCTGCTAAATGTAATTGTTTTTCATTTAATTCACGTGCTACTAATTTTAAATCAATTTCAAAAGTAATTGGCAGACAAACAACTACGTAATCTCTGTCACCATTACTTCCCTGCAAAACAATTGTTTTTAAAATACTTCTTTCATCCGTTCCTAGTTCTTTTGCTTCTTTGCTTGAATCCATTTGTCGACCACCTACAAAATCGAAAGTATAACTCTCAAATTCAATATGATTTTGGTCTAAAATGCGTTCATCATTTGTTTTTTTTACTTTTTCTTTTTTTGCGATAATAATCACTCCCAAAATAATTATAGCACGACGTCTATCCCTTCACGTATTCTTATTTAATTTTCGATTTATTTTAAAAATCAGTTGACTAAATTCACTAAATAGCGTAAATTATCAGTTGGTTACTGATAATTATTTAATAAATACTAAAAATAGTTCGTGTTTAAAAGAAATGGGGAAATATTATGCCAGTTTTTGATTATGAAGATATTCAGCTCGTCCCTAATAAATGTATTGTAAATAGCCGTTCCGAAGTCGATACATCTATTCAATTTGGCCCTCGCCGTTTTAAACTACCCGTTGTACCTGCGAATATGCAGACAATTATCGATGAACCGTTAGCAGAATGGCTTGCATCAAATGACTATTTCTACGTCATGCACCGTTTCGATGAAGAGAGTCGCTTACCTTTCGTCAAAAAAATGCATGTAAAAGGCTTGTTTGCTTCTATTAGTGTTGGCGTTAAACCGCGTGAATGGGCATTAATTGAAGAACTTGCCGATGCTGATTTAATTCCAGAATATATAACAATTGATGTGGCGCATGGCCACGCACAAAGTGTCATTGATTTAATTCATCATATTAAAAAATGGTTACCAGAGTCATTTCTAATTGCCGGAAATGTTGGCACACCTGAAGGCGTTAGAGAACTAGAAAATGCCGGTGCAGATGCAACTAAGGTTGGTATTGGGCCAGGGAAAGTTTGCATCACTAAAATTAAAACTGGATTTGGTACTGGTGGATGGCAATTAGCTGCTCTTAGATTATGTTCTAAAGCAGCAAGTAAACCCATTATCACTGATGGTGGTATAAGGACTCATGGTGATATTGCTAAGTCAGTCAGATTTGGGGCATCAATGTGTATGATTGGATCACTCTTTGCTGGTCACAAACAAAGTCCTGGTGATTTAATTGAAAAAGATGGTAATCTATTTAAAAGTTATTTTGGCTCCGCGTCTGAATATCAAAAAGGTAGTCACACTAATGTTGAAGGTAAAAAAATGCTCGTTCCTTTTAAAGGTGACATCCATGAGACTTTACTTGAAATGCAACAAGATTTACAATCTTCAATTTCTTATGCTGGTGGTAATTCTCTCTCTGCACTTAAAAAAGTCGATTATGTAATTGTTAAAAATTCAATTTTTAATGGTGATACGCTGTAATCAAAAAAGTTAGACAAAATAAAATTTGTCTAACTTTTTTGATTATCTTTATTTGTTTCCTCTGATTCGACGTACAAACCAGAATCCTTTTTATACCATACAAAAATCCGCGTCACAATAACTTTTAGAATCGCATATCCAGGGATTCCAAAAATAACACCAATTAATCCAAAAACCCGTCCCGAACCTAATAAAACAATTAAAATTGTAACAGGATGGATTGCTAAACTACTTCCAAGAATCAATGGAGAAATCAATCTTGCTTCAATTGTTTGTTCAACAATAAAAACAACAATAACCTTTATCAACATGATTGGTGACACAAAAGCAGCAATTACTAGTGCAGGAATCATCGCTAGAAAAGAACCTAAATAAGGAATTAAATTTAAAAAGCCTGCCAAAATCCCTAACGTTAAAGCAAACTTAAGACCAACTACTGAAAAACCAATAACAAATAATATGGCCACAAAGAATGCTACCGTTAATTGACCTCGAATATATTGACTGACTTGTAAATTAATTTCATCTAATAATTCAATGATTGATTTACGATATCTAACTGGGAAAAAATTTGATAAATACTCAGGTAAATCATGCCCATCTTTTAATAAATAAAATAAGATAAAGGGTGCTGTTACTAATCCAATGATAAACGTCGTTACAGTACCAACAACGCTACCTAAAGAATCAACTGTTGATCCAATAACTGAGCTCGCTTTTTTGGATACTGTTCCAACAATATCCGTATTTATTTTTTCAATTGAAGTTTTAATAGTATCAAATAAAGACGACGACATAAAATCATTCGTTTGATGTGTAATATTTGACCAATACGTCGGCCAATTTTTAATAATACTAATTGTTTGTGTTTGTACAGCAGGAATCAAAACGACGATTCCCCACACTAAAAACCCAGAAATCACTATAAACACAACTGTAATAACCAAACTTCGATTTAATTTAAAGCGCGTTTCACAAAAATCTATCAATGGGGATATTAAATAATACAGCACGCCAGCTAAGACAATTGGGAAGCCAATAATGCTTAGTAACTCTCCAATTGGTGCGAAAAACCAGCCCACTTGTGCTAACATAAAAATAATTAGCAAACTTAACAAAACAATTGATAAAATGCTAACTGTTTTATTATTAACAACCCATTTCCAAAACCATGATCGTTGTGAAGTCGAGTTTTCATTTGGGAGCATTTTAATCTACTCCTTTACTTATACGTGATTGTATTACCGACTTTAAAAGTTGGCAATACATGCGGTGTTAAATAAATACCATTTGGTTGTGGATGTTCTGGAACTTCCATAAAGAACAAGGTAGCGTGCCCAACCGACTCAAAATTACTTGAAACTAACTCTCCAGCGAAATCAATTTTATAAGTTTGTTCATTAATAATCATTTCATCACCTGTTTTTGGCGAAATAATTTTTTTATCATCTTCAAATGATTGAATGACAGAAACTTGTCTTAAATCATCCGTTGCACTCTGATTGAAAAGGATAACAATAGGTTCCTTTTTTGAGATGGCATCTTTTCCAATTTCTTCAATTCTTGCAGTAATCATACTTTATCGTCTCCCTTATCCTTTATAGTTACCTATAATTATAGCATAGTCCTCAGTATAAATAATAACGTTTACAAAAATATATGATATAATATTGACAATATCATGAGGAGGTATTTGTAACTATGAAAGAGACTATTTTGTTTGGTACATATACAAAAAAGACAAGTACTGGTATCCAACGAGCTCAACTTGATACAATTGAAAAAAAAGTTTCTAACGCTACACCTTATATAAAGGTTGAAAATCCAACTTATCTCACGAAATCGGACAAAGGTATCTTATATACCGTTTCAAAGAGGTCAGATTTAGGTGGTATATCAGCCTTTACCCTTGCATCAGAAAATCCCCAATTTTTAAATGACGTTTCAGCTGAAGGCGCTCCGCCTGCTTACGTTGCTGTTGATAATAACCGTCAATTAGTCTACAGTTCAAACTACCATAAGGGTCTTATTTCTATTTCAAAAATTCAAACTGATGGCTCATTATCTCTCATTAATGAGGTTGCAAATGAAGGTCATGGTCCAAAACCAGAACAAACAAGCTCTCATATTCATTTCACTGATTTAACGCCAGATAATAGATTGGTTGTTTGTGACCTTGGAACTGATCAAGTGTTAACTTTTGATGTGTCAGATAATGGTGCTATTAAACAAATTGCTGAGTATCGTTCAGAGCCTGGGTTCGGTTCTCGTCATATTGTTTTCCATAAAAATGGAAAATTAGCATACTTAGCCGGAGAGCTTTCAAGTGAAGTTTCGTTACTTAGCTACAATCAAACAGATGGTTCATTTAAAGAGATTCAAACACTTTCATCAATTCCATCTGATTGGGATGCTCATAACGGAATTGCTGCTATTCGCATTTCTAAAGATAGCCGCTTTTTATATGTCTCAAATCGTGGAAACAACTCAATTGCTTGTTATTCCCTTGCTATTGATGGCACAATGGCACTTATTCAACTTATTTCAACTGAAGGTGACTTTCCTCGTGATTTCAGTTTAAATAAAACAGAACAATTTTTGATTGTTGCTAACCAAAATACTGATAATGCTACCTTATTCGAACGTGATTCAACCTCTGGTAAATTAACTTTACTTCAAAAAGATATTGCCGTTCCAGAATCCGTTTGCGTTTATTTTGAAAATTAGGAGAAATTAAATTTGTTAATTAAAGAAGTTGCAGTTGAAAATTTTACTGATATCCCAAAACAATTTGCCGCTGGTGCTAATCGTTTTGAACTTTGCGATAATCTTGCTGTCGGTGGTACAACTGTCAGTAAAGGTGTTATGTCTGAAACAATGCGTTATGCACAAGACAATGAGGTCCCTGTAATGGCAATGATTCGTCCCCGTGGCGGAAATTTTGTTTATAATGATACCGAATTAAAAATTATGGAGGCTGATTTATTTCAGGCTCAACAACTTGGTGTAGATGGCGTCGTCTTTGGCGCTTTAGATACGGATAATAAATTAGATATAGAGGCAATGGAGTTTTTAATTGCAGCAAGTGGTGGCATGCAAATCACTTTCCATATGGCTTTCGATGAAATTCCTAATAATGTACAACTCGATGCGTTATCTTGGTTAGCAGAACATGATATCGATCGTGTTTTAACACATGGTGGCTCACTTGATAAGCCAATCGAGGAAACATTACCCCACCTTAAAGAAATCATTGACTGGTCAAACGGTCTCATTAAAATTGTTCCAGGTGGCGGTATTACACTTGATAATGTTGATACAATTGCTGCTGAATTAAACGTCAAAGAGCTTCATGGCACAAAAATAATTTTAAAATAGCTACTTAAAAAGGTTCCAACACTTCATGTAATCTGAAGTTGTTGGAACCTTTTTAAGTTTTTCTTTAAGTCGCAATAAAAAATTTTAAGAATACTTGTGCAATACTAAAATAAATTAAAACAGAAGTTAAATCACTCAACGTTGAAATAAATGGACCCGATGCAACTGCCGGGTCAACACCAATTTTATCCATTAAAATTGGTATAAAACTACCCGCTAAATTTGCCACCGTAATAGCGCACATCATCGCAAGTCCTATCACCATCCCAAGAACAAAGTTACCTTTCCAGAGTCCAACAATCAAAGTGACGGAAATACCCGTTACAACCCCAATTACTAAACCGGTGAAAACTTCACTTATAATCAGTCTAAGCACACTTTGTTCATTATCATCTTTTACGGCTAGACGTCTAACAGCAACAGCTAAACTTTGTGTTCCAGCATTACCAGCCGTTCCTGTAATCAATGAAATGAAGACAGCTAAAATACTTGCTTCACTCAATAACCCTTCAAAATGACTAACTAGGCTTGCCGTTGACATACCTAAAAATAATAACGTTATCAACCAAGGTAATCGTTTTGAAGCTGCTTTAAATGGGTTTTCTGTTTGTTCTTCTGTATCAACACCGGCTAAACCAGAATAATCTTCAGCCGATTCTTCATCAATAACATCAATAATATCATCAACAGTAATCACACCAATTAATTGTTCATCGTAATTTGTAACTGGCATTGCTAAAAAGTTATAATCCCGAATCATCTTAGCAACATCTGCTTGATCGTCATCGGCTTTAACAGACATAACTGGTGTCGTCATGATATCTCCAATTAACGCCTTTTCATTACTCATCAATAAATTACGTAATGTTACAATCCCCATCAAACGTTGATCATTATTAATAACATAATCATAGTAAATTGTTTCTGCATCACTTGCTTCTTCTCTTAAGGTACGCATTGCTGAACTCACTGTTTGATCTGAGGCTATTGAGGCAAAATCAGTTGACATAATAGCACCAGCTGTCTTATCTTCATAATGCAGCAGACTTTTTATTTCATTGGCCTTATCTTTATCCATTAGGCCTAAATATCTTGCTAATTTATGCTGATCCAGTTGTCCCAACAGGTCAACCTCATTATCGGTGTACATGTTATCTAATAACTCAGCTACATACTTTAAAGACATTTCATCAAAATATTTAACAACATCTTCTGGATCATCTTCGGCGGCATCAAATGTGTCACTCAATTCCTTCGGTGTCAGGTACTGATAAACTTTTTGTCGTTGCCCTTTATTAAGCATGGTGAAAATCTCAGCTTGCTCATAAACATGCAGATCTGTAAATTCATTGTGAAAATTATATTGTTGATTTTTTTCAAGCGAATCAATAATTTCTTCAGTTTTTATTTGGTTATATTTTTCTGTATCCACCATGATGAATACCTCGTTTATTTTTTATTTACAAATTTTTGCATATCTAATGGAAGAGAACTTTGAACACTTATCATTTTATGCGTAAATGGTTGATAGAATTCAATTTCACTACAGTGTAGCGCTTGTCTCTGTATAGGCATAGTTATATGCCCGCCATACAACGTATCACCAACTAGAGGGTGACCTGTGGATGCAAAATGAACACGAATTTGATGTGTTCTTCCCGTATGTAATTGGATTTTATATTGACTGCTACCTTTTATAGATTTCTCTAACCAATATTCAGTTAAAGCTTTTTGACTGGTGTCCGCATAACCGACCTGTCGTTTAATAAATGATTCTGGATCACGTTGAATGGGTCCATCAATCGTTCCATGCTCATTTTTTAATTGTCCTTCAACAAGTGCTATATAGTACTTTTTAATTTGATGATTTTGTAACTGTTGATCCAACAAGGCGTGAGCAAATCGATGTTTAGCAAATAATACCAATCCACTTGTATCACGATCAAGTCGCGTCGCAATATGTGGAATAAAATCATTTAAATGTCGATTTTGATAATAACCTGCAACACGATTAATCAAGGTATCTTCCGGATGTAAAAATGAAGGAATTGAGGCTACATGTGCTGGTTTATTAATAATTAAAAAATCGCGATCTTCAAAAATGATATCGATTGGTACAAACGATTTTTTTAATTCATTTTTATTTTTCTCAGCTGGTAGAACAATGCTCACTTTATCATTTGTTTGAATGAAGTCAATTGCCCACTGCTCGTTATCGTTAACTAATAGTTTACCACCACGATACTTAAGCGTTGCAAGTAATCGCCTAGAGACACCTTCATTTTTCAGAAAAGTCTTCACTCTTTGAGGAGACATCCCTGTATACTGCCAATCAATCTGCATAATCACTACCAATAAATGCCTCATTTACGCGTTTCCAAAAATTATTATGTCGATATTTGGCAAAACAAATGTGTTCCTTCGCTATTTTATATTTAATTGCCTTAATTTGTCGATTATGATAAATTTCTTGGTCTATACTAAAAACAAAATCGCTGCTTTGTGTTGGTTTAAGTGTAATCCAATCATTTGAAGCTACAATAACTGGTGAACTTAGCGTCCTAAACACGCGATTGTTAATAGACGCAATTTCTGCCATTTGTAATGACTCGAGTTCAGGATGGATAACTGCCCCACCAACCGATTTATTATAGGCAGTAGATCCAGTAGGCGTAGAAATGCACAAGCCATCTCCACGAAACTTTTCAAATAACTGATCACCAATATAAACGTCCGTTACCATTGTATTGTTAATTCTTTTTAATGTCGATTCGTTTAATGCAAGAAATTTTTCTGATTCTGCATCAAAATAATCAACTTTAACGTCTAATAATGGATAATTAATCGATTGTTTATTATCTGATTGGAGACTAGTAACTAAATCTGAAATTTCATCATCTCGCCAATCTGTATAAAAACCTAAATGTCCTGTATGTACGCCAACAAATCTAATATTTTCAAGGTTATCTTGATAATGTTTGAAAGCAGAAAGCAAAGTTCCATCTCCACCAACCGTAATAACAATTTCAGGATGACTATTATCAATTACGATATGTGCATCAGTTAGTTTTTGATACAGCTCTTTACCAACTTTTTGCGATTTTTCCCCATCATTTTCAAAAATAGCAACTTTCATTCGTAACCCTCTTTTCCTAACGCCCATGATGCCTAATGATTATTTTTTGTTTAAACCCTTACCATAAAATAAATGCTGCGCTTCTTGAATCTCTTCTCTAATTTCGGACATTTCAGTATCTAATTTAAATGCTGCCTCTGCTGCTCGCTCAAGTCGTGCATTTAATTGGCTAGGGAATTCTCCCTGATATTTATAATTTAAAGAGTGCTCAATTGTTGCCCAAAAATTCATTGCCAACGTGCGAATTTGAATTTCAACAAGTACATTTTTTTCCCCATTTATCATCTGAACTGGGTACTTAAGTACAATATGATATGAGCGATAACCGCTTGCTTTTTTATTAGTAATATAGTCACGTTCTTCTACAACAGTCATATCATTTCGAGAGCGTAATAAGTCAACAACCTGATAAATATCATCAACAAATTGGCACATAATTCGAATACCCGCAATATCTTGCATGTCAGTTTCCAAACGTTCTTCAGAAATTTGACGTCGTTCGATTTTTTCTAAAATACTATCAACTGTTTTAACCCGACTTGTCACAAATTCAATTGGCGAATGTTGACCAATACCTGTGAACTGCTTTCTTAGTCCGCGCATTTTTATTTTCATTTCTGAAACGGCCTGTTCATAAGGTCTAAAGAAATATTTCCAATCTTCTACCATTTTATCACTCTATTCTATTAATCAATTTACTCATTTCATTTTAGCATAAATTAGTGATTCAGTTCTGAATTAACCTCACAATGTGATCAAATCTTTCAAAAAATTAGTGATTTTAATCATATCTGTTATTAAATTAAGTGTTTATAATTGTAAAAAGAAAAAAATTTGGTAAAGTAGTAATAGTTATTAAAACGGAAATGAAATCAAACCCCACACGATTTTAAATCTAATCACTATAATTGGAGGAGTACTCTTGCTAGAAATTTATTTATTTGTTAACCCCTTAGGTACAAAATGCTTCAAATCTGAACAAAAGGTTTTAGACTTTATTCGTCTATCTCCCAAAAAAATCTCATTCCAATTTGTACCCATGTTAAATATCCAAACAGTAAATGATGTCATGATTGAAAAAAATCTTGATACACGTAACTTAACTCTCCGAAATGAGCTATCTGAGTCAATTTACCAAGCTGCTTTGGATTATAAAGCAGCACTTTTTCAAGGAAAAAAACGCGGACGTGCTTTCTTAATGGCAATTCAAGAATATTTAGTTCAAGATAGTACTTGCTACTCAGAAGAACTCATTCAACAGGTTGCTAAAGAAGTTAACCTAAATTGGAAAATGTTTTCTGAAGATAGACGTTCTGTTTTAGCAAAAAATTCATTTAAAAATGATCAAAAAATTGCTAATGATATGAACGTTACAATGCATCCCACAATTGTCATTAATAATATTGATGGCTTAGACTGTGGTGTATCCTTCCCAGATGCTGATTTAGTAGATATTTCGAAAGTTTGTGCTGGTGATTTTAATATCCAAAATGGCTTACATCAAACGATTAACCCACAAAATCAACTATACGTTTTATAAAAAAAAATACGCAACTTAGTTTTTTAACTAAGTTGCGTATTTTTTATTTCTCCAAGATTTGAGGTAATAATGCCTCTAATTCATTCAATCTTGCTTCAAATACAGTAAATGCGTTAAATAGATAGGCCGATTTAGTCATATCTACACCTGCTTTTTTCATGACATCAACTGGAAAATCTGAACTCCCAGCTTTCAAATAATTCAAATAGTTTTCTAATGCATCAGGTTTTCCACTAGTGATTCCCTCAGATAAAGTGGTCGCAGCAGCAAAACCAGTTGCATATTGATAGACATAATAATTATAATAAAAATGCGGAATTCTTGACCATTCCATTGCAATTTCTGGATCACGCTCTAAACTCTCGCCATAATACTTTTGATTTAAATCAGCATAATATTTAGATAGTTTATCAGCAGTTAGTGGATTTCCTACCGCGTCTTCCTCATGAATCCAATGTTCAAATTCTGCAAATTGCGTTTGACGGAAGATAGTTCCTTTAAACCCGTCCAAATAGTAATTAAGTAAAAATGCCCTAACCTTAGGATCTGTTTGAGTCTCTAACAAATAATGTGTTAACGTATTTTCATTAGTTGTTGACGCTATTTCTGCTAAAAAGATTGGATAATCACCATACAAATAAGGCTGATTATGATGTGTATAGTAACTATGAATACTATGTCCCATTTCATGTACCAATGTATAAAAATTATTCACATTATTTTGCCAGTTTAATAACATATATGGTGCTGTATCATACATACCCGATGAATAGGCACCACTTCTTTTACCTTGATTTTCAACAACATCAATCCAACGATTATCAAATGCTTCTTGAACATGACTTAAATAATCAGGCCCCATTTTGTCTAAGGCTTTTAATGCCTCGCTTTTCGCTTCATCATAGGTATAGCTTAGTGCGGGTTCGCCTGTTATTGGTGTATATAAATCGTATGAATGTAATTTTTCAACTTTTAAAATTTTCTTACGTAATGCAACATAACGGTGTAACAACGGTAAATTCTTATTTACCTGATCAATTAGTGTATTATAGACAATTTCAGGAATCTGATTATTTGATAATGAAGCATCTCTGGCACTTTTATACCGTCGAACTTGCGCACTATAATTATGAACTTTAACATGGCTTGAAAGTGTTGAAGCCAATGTGTTTTGGAATTGTCCATAGACTTCATATAATTTCTTAAAAGCCTGTTCTCTGACATCTCTAGAAGTTGATTCTAGAAGGACCCCATAAATACCTTGTGATAATTGAACATCATTCCCCTGTTCGTCTTGAACAACTGGAAATTTCAAATCAGCATTATTCAGTATTTCAAATGTTTTAGAAGAGGCGCTAAATATATCCCCTGCTCCAGCTAAGAGCGTTTCTTCAGCATGCGAAAGGACATGATCCTTCTCCAATAATAAACTATCAAAAAAATGACGATAGCCTTTTAAATCAGGATTATCAGACATAAATTGCTTTAAAGTATCCTCTGGTATCGCAATAATTTCGGGTTCAAACCAGGAAATAGCAGCTGATACCTTAGCTGCCAAGGCACCAGCCCTAGCATTTAAAGCTTGATAAGTTGAATTTTCTGTATCTTGATCGTTTTTTAAATTCGCATACACGTATACTTTTTCAAACATCCGTTCAAGCGCCAAAATAGCTTCTAATCCACGTAACATTGTTGTACTATCTTGACTCAACGTCCCTTTAAAATTAGCAATAGTTACTACAGATTCTTCAATTTTTTTGTAATCTTCTTCAAATAATGAATCGGAACCATATATTTTTTCTACATCCCACGTTAAATTTTCTGGTACCTCTTCACGTTTTGGTAATTGCTTAGCTACTGTCATAAAATGCCTCCGAATATCGTTTATTTACTCCTATAAGATAACATATTTTCAATCAAAATTTGAAATAAATGTATGGCACAACTGTAAATTTTCCTTTTTTAACGATATATCGTTGGTCCATACAATGTAATCGTCAATTCGATAATTTTCGGATTCTTTAATTGGTATTAAAATATGATTTTTAACTAAACTATTAATATATGCATTATTTGCTTGTTTAATTGCTAAATGACCAACAAGTGGCATTACAAAAAAAGTTTCTGTACTTTTTTGTTGCAGTGCAAATAATATTTCAAGTTCTTTTTTAGTAATAACATCTGTAGAATATTTTTGCAAATCTAAAATAACGCGAATTCTCCAAAAGATATCTTCATGTCGATAAATTGGTGGGAGACGTGTCTGACTCAAACAACATATTGGGAATCCCATAAAATAATATCGCTGCATATAACAAAAATCAATTTGCTGCTTTAAATAATGATTCAAATAATAACAATTTTTCTCTAACTTAGTTAATTGACGAAACAAGTCCGCTTGTGACAAATTCAAAGTTTTGTTCCTACAATTATATTTAATAAATTTCATTAAATCTGAGGCATCATTGAATATTCTTGTACAATAACGAATACCATATAAATTTTCAAAGCATAATTCATAATTTAAAATTAAACATTGTCGCTCAGTATCGATAAATACTAAAAAATAGCCAATATTTTTGTGGAAATTTATAAACATTGCTTGTTGTTGTGTTAATTTTTTATTCAAACGATGTTTCATCCCTAGAATCCAAAAAATACGATACCCATTTTGTTTATATCCGTCAGTCCTTTTGTTGAAATCTTTAAGTGTCAACGGACTGCATTGGTATTCTACGACTAACTGACTATTTTTTAAATTTATTAAAACATCCGGTCGTTGTTTTAATTTAGGTAAATATTGCTCAATATCTGCTCTTTTATGTCTTTTTTCTGCCCACATTTTGATTAAATTTTTCCCAGTGACATGTTTTTTCGTTTCACCTTCTGAAAAAAAATGACATGACTTTTTAAAATGAGCAAAATGAGCTTGCTTTTGCGGACCTTCTTTAAAAACAACACGCTCTCCGCAACCAGGGCAAAAATATTTGTTGTTTTGCTTAAAATTTATAGCGCATACCAACTCATCTATATGTTCTTGTTTTGCAAATATCATTCAAATTACCCCTTACTACAATTTAAATACGCAAAAAAAACAAACTAACCTTTTTCGATTAGTTTGTTTATTTAAAGTATCTTCTCGCTTCGGAGAGTGCGTCAGATGACATAATCTTTTTCCCACGTTCTTCCATAAATGGTCCTGTCGATGAAACAACCTGTGCATACTCTAACGCGACAGCTATATCATTTTCGATTGTTTCTTTCGTTGTATTATCTTTATCAAAAATTAGTTCTAAAAAATATTTATTTTGGACTTTAAATAAATTACTTTGTGTATTGGTTGGTCTAAAAATTTTAGCTAATTGAATAAAATCTTCGAAGTCCTCAAATTCAAACATTCTTGTTTGAGCAGATTTTTTATACCCTGATCCAACAGTATCTTGTGATTCATTGTCAGTATCTTCAAGCTCAGCTAATCTATCTTTTATAAAGCTTCCTAAATCATCATTCTCAGATAAATCAGAAATATTTATTTCTTTCGGATTTTGCGTCTCATCTGGCTTCCCACGACTAATAAATAACTCCAAGCCATCTCGATTAGGTAATACCTGGAAGGTAACTGCTTCATTATTTTCAAATTCATGTTCCGTGTCTACTTCGCGTAAAATACTATAAAAGAAATCTTCAATTTGAGTTCTATTACCTAATAAATCTAAAACAGTGATACCTCTTTTAGATAAATCTTCATCTTCAACTAAAACACGAATTGTATTTTCATTTATTTTTTCCATTTTCATTACTAATCACCCAGCTTTCTGATAACTTGACCTTAATTCTATCTAAAATTTATTATTTGTAAAGTAGTTTAAACTAAATAAAAAAATTCAGGAACGTGTCTCCCTGAATTTTACCATGTTACCTTATTAAAAACTAATGTTTCAATATTATTTAATTTTAAAAATTAATTAAAATCCAGCAAGTAATTGTGCCTTTTGTAATTCTAAAGCACGTACGTCTCTTGGTAAGAAGCGACGAATTTCGTCTTCGTTATATCCAACCTGTAATCGTTTTTCATCTAGAATAATAGGACGACGTAATAACCCAGGATTCTCTTGAATTAATGAGAATAATTCTTGAAGTGGTAAATCGTCTAAGTCCATATCTAGTTCCTGATAAACTTTTGAGCGTTTAGAAATAACTTCTTCTGTTCCATTTTCAGTCATTTGCAAAATTGTTTTAATTTCATCAATATTGAGAGGCTCAGAAAAAATGTTGCGTTCTTGGAATGGAATATTATTTTCCTTAAGCCATGCACGTGCTTTTCGACAAGATGTACAACTTGGTGAAGTATATAAAGTTACCATATGCGCTCTCTCCTTTTAATAAAAAATTTATCAATTCCTATAAAACAATTGTAACTTATTATCAAACAAATTACTACCGTTTTATTAAAAAAATTTACTAATTAATATTCTTTCTAATGATACATTTATCCATTTTACGTTCATTAAATATGATAATAAATGACACGTTTTTCGATATTGTTTTTTATTTTCTAGGCGTGTTATTACATTTATTTTATAGTTATTATTATTTATTAAACGGAAGATGATTCGTTATCCAAATTATTTAATGTATTTTTCTTTTAATATACACTTACTAAAAGTACGTAATTCGTACTTAATCGTTTATTTACAGCAATCTTATAATTATTTTATTTTAAAAAAATAAGATACATATTGTTAAAAAAATTTAACAATATGTATCCGATTACAAAGTTAGTTCTAAATATTTTTTTGCGAGTATTATATCGATATTACTACCAGCTGATAATTTAGCTTGTTCTTTTAATAATTCGTGTGAACCATTTGCTGGTAAATGCGTTAAAATTAATCTTTTAGCATTATTTAGACGAGCAAATTTTCCAGACTCCGTAGATGTCATATGCCATTTTTCGCCAATTTTATCATCAAAAAAATTTGTATCAGTCATTAATATATCTGCATTTTGACTAATTGCATTTAATTTTTCGTCATAAGCCGTATCAGCTGTAAAAACAAAGACCTTCCCAGTTGCCCGTTCCGTTATTCTCATAGCATACGTAGGCACTGGATGAATTGTTTCTAAAAATTCAAAAGTAAAAGGCCCAATGTCTATAACTTCCTTATTTTTATATCCAATTCCAATCGTCGCATTCGCCCAAGTTAATTTTGCAAATGCTTCTTGATCAATAGACGGCCCATAAATAGAAAGTGGTTGTTTCACTTGATCATCGTTAATCTGCCAATTATACTGTAAAACACCTATATCTGCGATATGATCCTGATGATAATGTGATAAAACGACTGCATCTAGCTTCAACGGATCTAGTTTATGTTCTAAACTAAGCATTGCACCACTTCCACAGTCCAACAATAAATTAAAGCCATTACTTTGAATTAAATATGAACTAGTTCCGACTGTATGTGCTGGATAACCACCATAGAATCCTAAAATTGTCAACTTCATTTTTAATTGTCCTTCCTGTTACTTTTGACTCTATTATACCTTTTTTTGGTCTATACTTAATAATGAATTAAAGTAAATGGGAGATGTATCTTTGTTAAATCATATAAACACAGCATTAGGCGCTGAATATTTTTTAAAGTCTATTATTCGAAATAATCCATCCCGATCATTTATTCTACTTAATCCAATTAATAAGTACAATAATTCTTATTTATTAGACACATCAGATGATAATTCTATTTTCTACTCTGGATTAGACTTTCGTGTTCGATATCATGTAGGCATGGATTCATGGCAAGGTTTTTATCATTTTAAATATATTACTTTGAGCGATGAAGAAAGTAAAGTTTACTTAGCTCAAGTACAAACTTTTATTAATGAACAAACAAAACCTACTGGTATCATTTCTTTTTACACATTACAGTCTTTATCTAAGGGTTATAATTATGTTTTTTTAACAATTTGGAAGCAACAATCTGATTTTATTAATTGGCGTAAAACATCAAATTATAAACAGTTAAAATACTATGAAAGTGAGTTTCAAATTACTCCCATAGACGCAGTATATTCTGTTAATGAAATGATTAATATAAAAGATTAATCATTTTAGTTAAAAATAACCCGTATTTCCCAAAATATATTCATAGCTAATTGATGACTCAATCAAGTCATCAATTAGCTATTTTTTTCAATAGTTACTCCCTCAAAATAAATTATAGTAACCCAAACTATTCAATTTTTTAACCAAAAAAATGTCCTAAAAGTTGGAAAACTTTTAGGACATAAATAATTTAATTAGTCTTAAACTCTGTTATTTATTATCCGATTCAACACTCTCACGGTAATTAAAAATAAGCCTAAATACATCACATAGAAGGTCCCCCAGAAGAAAATGAGAACATTTAGGTTAGGTTGATCAAATAATGCGACATAAATATTAAAAGTGAAAACTGCTTCTATCGATCCTAAAATAATCGGAATTAAAAATAAACTGGCTGTTTGCTGATAAATAATTCGCTTAATCTCTTTTTTGGTTACACCTAAACTTTGCATTAGTGAATAAGTTTTTTGATTTTGTCTAAGATCTATCATTTGTTGTAACATTAAGATACTACAAGTTGCTAATACCAAGATAATACTAATAAAACATGCTATATAAATATAAAAGCCATCTAATTCATTAACATTTTTTTCAACTTGATTTCTCACACCTAAATTTCGATAATGGTAGTGTGACTTGATTTGATTAGAAAATTTATAACGGACATTCGATAATGTTGTCCCTGTCTGCTGCAAGTAGGTCTGTTCTTTAGATTGATTATCTAATTTATGCCCAAAATCATTTTTAGATTGTGCAAATTCCTGATAATTTTTAATATTAATAGCTGTTAGTCCATATTTTGTGTTGCTATCAATATGTTTATAAACACTATCTTTAACAATTAACAAATTTTGAATGTAATGTATTTCTCCATACGGAAACGTACTTAAGTATGTTTTTATTTTTAATTGGTTCATTGATTTTTGCTTGAATTGAATGAGCTGGTTATCATCATTAATTTGATATCTTGCTAACTTATGTAAAATCATAACTGTCTCATTCGATTTAATCTTAATTGGTTCTAAATCATCTTGAATTTTACGAGCATTATTATAATCTGTTTCTGACATTATCGTAATTGGAACAACTTTGGTTTCACTTTGATTGTTTGCTTTTAATTGAACACTTGTTTTCATTGGTACAATTTTAAGATGTCCACTTACTTGCTGTTTCACTATTAAATTGTTTTGTTTTAATACTTTTTTTACAGTCTTTAAATGATAATCATCCGTTATAAAATGAGCTGGAGCCACTTGATTAATTGTTTTTTGAGAATATGAATACAACGTTGCCACGCCAATAAATACAGATAAAGAGAACATTATTAATAAAGTCATCAAACTTAAGATGACTTTATTTTGTCTTAAACTAACTTTTAAATTAGAAAAAGCAAGTAGTCTACCACCCCGATACATGAAATGTCGCCATTTTTGTAGCATACTTATCAGTATCGGCACCAAATAATTAAAAATCAAAAGAGTCCCTAAGATAATCATAATTGCAATAATTAATAATGCTAAAAAATAATCATTTTTACGTAACCAAATATTAAAAATTGGTCCCAAATTTTCAAAATTCACTGCCATGAATAAAGGTACAATAATAAAAAAGATACTAATCAAAGCCATGAATCGTTTAAATGGTCCAAATTTTTCGACACTGGTATTATCACTATTTTTAAACAATGAAACTAATTGTTTACGATAGATAACACTTGCATTAACAGTTGACATTATTAAAAAGATGACATTAAAGATAACTATTGTACTAATTAAACTATGCCAAGATATAATAATATTGGTATCTGCCACAATAAACATAGCCCTCAATAAAATCATGGCAAATAATTTAGAAAAAATTGCTCCAACCACTAAACCAATCAGTAAAGCTATATTACCTAAAATTAAATTTTCAATAAATAGCATTATTGCAATTTCATTTTTTTTCACTCCAAGAAGATGATAAACAGCAATTTCTTTTTCTCGCCGTTTCGCCACAAAAAGGTTAGTGTACATTATGAAACAAGCAATAAAAATCAAAATTAAAAAACTGCTAATACGCAAAGTAACAGAAATTGGTAACTCTACGCGCGCATTTTGCGTTAACTCTTTGTTAATTGACATTGACAAAAATGAAAAATAAACTGTAACTGCTATCGCACTAGCAATAATATAGATTAAATAATCCCATAAACTACGCCAAATACTTTTAAAAACAATATTTACTAGCGGTTTCATTGTCTTCCCCCACCAATAGCTGCTTGCATATCAATTATTTTTTGAAAAAATTCTTTTCTAGAGCCATCCCGCCTAATTTCGGCAAAAATGTTCCCATCTTTAATAAAAATAATTCTTTTACAATAACTAGCTGTAAATGCATCATGAGTTACCATCATGAGCGTCATCTTTTGCTTTTCATTCACGTCTGTTAAATACTTCAATAGTTCCGTAGCCGCTTTTGAATCTAGACTTCCCGTTGGTTCATCTGCAAATAACATTTTAGGTGCCGTTATAATAGCTCGAGCAACTGCAACCCTTTGCTGTTGACCAATTGAAATTTCATTTGGAAAATGCTTTAGAATATTATTTAAATTTAAAATATTAGCAATATTAGCAAGTTTTGCCTCAATTATTTCTACGTTTACTTTATCTAATGCCAAGGGCAAAATTATATTTTCCTTGATGGTCAACGAATTAAGTAAATTAAAATCCTGAAAAATAAACCCTAACTGTTGTCTTCTAAACTCAGATAATTTTTTTTCATTATATTGTGTTATATCCTGGTTATCTATTCTAACATGTCCAAAAGTTGGCTTATCAATTGTTGACATCATATTCAATAGTGTCGTTTTTCCTGCACCAGACGGCCCCATAATACCAACAAATTCTCCTGAATCAATTACAAACGAAATATTATCAATTGCAGTCGATCTATTAAACTTCATTCCATAAATTTTTTTAACGTGATCTACTTCAATAAATGTCATAATTTCAATTCTCCTATTATCGAGTATTATCCTATATATAGGATAATTACGCCAATATTTATTTATGCTTTTTATCTATTTGAAATTAATGCTAAAAACCGGTATTGTAGGGTAAATAGTTCTTACTTTAAAGAGGTGATAATATGTTTAGTATAATGATTGTTGAAGATGATAAAACAATTGCCAACATTACCGCAGATAGTCTAGCAAAATGGCGATTCAAACCTATCTTAATTAATAATTTCAGCGAAATTGATCTTGAGTTTATTGAGAAAAAACCACATTTAGTTTTATTAGACATTAATTTACCTGATTTTGATGGCTTTTACTGGTGTAAAAAAATTCGTGAAATATCAAATGTACCAATTATATTTATCTCAAGCCGAAATACCAATATGGATATGGTTATGGCTATGAATATGGGTGGCGATGACTTCGTAAATAAACCTTACTCAATGGAAGTTTTAGTTGCAAAAATTTCTGCATTATTAAGACGTACTTACAATTACGCAGAAATGGGACCAGAAACACTCGAGCATAATGGTCTTTTTTTAAATTTACAAAATGGAACTGCAAAATTTAACGATAAAATTATTGATTTATCAAAAAATGAGTACCAGTTGTTGCAATATTTAATGCGTCAGACGGGAAAAATTGTTAGCCGGGAAAAATTACTTCGAGAACTCTGGGAAGACGAACATTTTGTTGATGACAATACGTTAACGGTGAATATTAATCGCGTTCGTAAAAAAATAGCACAAGCTGGATTACCCAATTTTATCGAGACAAAAGTGGGACAAGGTTATCTTATCCCTTAGGAGACACTAATGACATTTTTTAAGTACCTTTCAGATAGAATAACTACAATTATCTTTTTCCTTCTAGTTATTCTCTTAATTAATCTAGTGTTGTGGTTTGATCCTTTCCATAACATTGTTTTATCTACATTATTATATATAGATATTCTGGTAGTAATTATATCAAGTATTTTTGTTGTAACACGTTATTGGATTAATCATCAATGGTACCAAAAATTTAAATTACCAATTGATCCGGCAACAGCAGACTTATTAATTCCTATTAATGGTGCACATTCCAATGAACAACGTTTGTATCAGGGCTATATTAATGCACTATTAAACAATCATCAAATACAAATAAATAATATTTTGTCTAAACAACAAGAACAAGAAGATTTTTTAAATGCTTGGATTCATGATATTAAAGTTCCCTTAGCTGCTATTCAGTTACTAATTGAAACATCTGATGGCAAGTTATCTGAAAAACAAGTTATGCAAACTGAAATTGAATTAAAAAATATCGAAAATTTTGTTGAACAAGTAATTTATTATTCTCGTTTAGATAGCTTTTCAAATGATTATTTAATTCAAGATGATTCATTAAAAAAAGTAGTTAATCTTGTCATTCGAGATAATATGAACTTATTTTTTTCAAAACATATTCGTTTCGTTTTTAACAGTACTGATATTTCCGTTCTGACTGATTCAAAATGGCTACGATTTATCTTAAATCAAGTGATTACCAACTCATTAAAATATACACCAAATAATGGTGAAATCGTTATTTCACTTAAAGATACTGAAAAAGAAACGATATTAGCCATTAAAGATAATGGTATTGGTATTCCTAAAGCAGACTTAGCTCGCGTTTTTGACAAAGGATTTACTGGAAATAACGGTCGTCAATTCAACCAAAATGCAACCGGATTAGGCCTCTATTTAGCAAATCAACTAAGTCAAAAATTAGGACATCAATTAGAAATTGAATCTCCAAAAAATGAAGGTACTACAGTTAAAATTATTTTTCCTAAACTTTCTTATTATAATGATGAAATGGGCGAAATTCTTCGCTAGGAGGGTCTATCATGCTATCAGAAACTGAACTCGGTTTTACAAATATTAAAGATATCGATTCTAATATTATTGTCGATTTACGCTACGCTACAAAAGATAACTTTACTAACCAAATTATTTATGACTTTTCAACAGCAATTGCTAGAACAGGAACGGCTAAAAAACTTGGTATCGCAAGTCAATTACTCGAAATTCAAGGCTATCGTTTGAAAATTTGGGACGCCTACCGACCAGTTTCTGCGCAAAAAAAATTATTTAACGTATATCCCGACCCTAATTTTGTAGCGAAACCAAATCCTAATTTCAGTCATCAAAAAGGTGTGACATTTGATTTAACTATCTGTGATATGGATGGCCACGAACTTAATATGCAAAGTAAATTTGACGACTTTTCAGAACGAGCTGGAAGAAATTATCAACGAACACCTCAACAACAAATAAATTACGATATACTAAATAATGCTATGATAACTGCTGGTTTTATCGGATATTCTGAAGAATGGTGGGACTATAGAGATTCTGATATGAATAACTATTCACCACTTATCGCTAATCCAAATGACTATTAAAAAACTTGTCACAACGCCTTACATACAAGGTATTGTGACAAGTTTTTTATCTTAATAATTTATCCCAGAGAATAACTTCACCAGCAATTAATGATTTTTGAACATCAATAATTCTTTGATTTGAGCTACCCCTAAATTGCAAAGTTAAATCTTTTTTTGGTAATTCGAATCGACCATCAACTAAAATATCAATTTTTGAAAGTAATTCAAGTTTATCATCAGATTCAAGCATTAATTCATCCCATGTATAACCAGTCCAAGACCAGATATCTTTCGCCCATCCATAAGTATCATGAATACGATCCACTAAGCTTAAACAAACCTGCGTATTAACAAAGGGCTCTCCGCCTAATAAAGTTAATCCTTGGCAATAGTCTTCGCTTAAATCAGTTATTATTTGATCTTCAAGCTCTTTTGTATACGGTGTCCCATATCTAAAATTTTGCGCTGCCTTATTATAACAACCCGGACAGGCAAATAAACAGCCACTAACGTATAAACTACAGCGAACCCCTTCACCATCAACAAAATTAAACGGTTTATAGGATGCAATATATTGTTGGCTCAACTCACTTGCCATCCATTCTTTAGGTTTCGGATTTCGTGGTGCTTTAACTTTCTTTTGTCGTTCCATCATCAACCATTCCTAAAGTCATATTTTTAACACGAGAAGCAATTTCTTTATGACGTCCATGAACCATTGGACGTTGCTGTGGATTACCTAAGTATCCACATGTCCTTTTAACAACATCACATGTTTTTGGATCATGATTTTGACATTTAGGGCATTCAAATCCTCGTTCAGTTGGGTTAAATTCACCATCAAAACCACATTTATAACAATGATCAATAGGGGTATTAGTCCCTAGATAGCCGATTTTATCATAAGCCCAATCCCAGACTGCTTCTAATGCCTTAGGATTTTGACGTAAATTAGGATATTCACAATAATGAATAAAACCGCCTGAAGCATATTTAGGATATTCCATTTCAAATGACAATTTCTCAAACGGTGTTGGATTTTTTCTAACATCATAATGAAAACTATTTGTATAATATTCCTTTTCTGTAACATCTTTAATTTCACCAAATTTTTCAGTATCTAGTACGCAGAAACGATCTGTTAAAGATTCACTAGGAGTTGAATAAACACTAAAATGATAATCGTATTCATCTGACCAATCTGTACAATATTCTTTAAGACGTTTGACGATGTCAATCGTAAAATTATGCGCCTTTTCATTTTTTTCCCAATTGGGTCCAAAAAAAACAGCCCCAACTTCATATAGTCCAATGTAACCTAATGAGACTGTAGCACGACGATTCTTAAATAAATCATCAACATCTCCGTCTGCTTTTAACCTTTCGCCAAAAGCACCATGTTGATACAGAATGGGTGCATTTTCTGGGATAGCTTCCTTGACACGGTTAACTTTAAAGACTAAAGCTTCTTTACAAACCTGCATTCTCTCTTTAAAGATATCCCAAAATAAATCAATATTACCTGCAGATTCCAAAGCAATTCGTGGTAAATTAACTGTAACAACGCCTAAATTCATACGCCCAGAATTGACTTCATTACCATTTTTATCTTTCCATCCTTGCAGAAAGCTACGACAGCCCATAGGCACCTTGAAACTGCCCGTAAGCTCCTTTATCTTGTCATACATTAAGATATCAGGGTACATTCTCTTCGTAGCACAATCAACAGCTAAGGCCTTAATATCATAGTTAGGGTCTCCAAGCTTAAGGTTTAAATCCTTTTTTATTGTAAATACTAATTTAGGAAAAATGGCCGTACGATGTTCACGCCCTAATCCTTTTATTCTAATTTTTAAAATTGAAAGTTGAATTTCTCGTTCAATCCAACTTTCACCCAACCCAAAACCTAACGTAGTAAACGGCGTCTGTCCTTGTGAGGAGAATAAAGTATTGATTTCATATTCTAATCCTTGCATGGCATCATAAATATCTTTACATGTTTTAAGCTTAGCAAATTCTATTTGTTTTATAGGGTCATTAATCCAAATTTTTGCATCTATTAAATGCTTCTCATAATTCAATTCAGCAAACGGCGCTAGTAGCTCATCAACCCTATCTGCAGAGCAACCACCATACTGACTTGAAGCTACATTAGCAATAATTTGTGCCATTTGAGCAGTTGCAGTCTGAATTGAATGAGGACTTTCAACTTCAGCATTTCCTATTTTAAATCCATTTGTTAACATCTCTTTAAAATCAATCAAACAGCAGTTAGTCATAGGACTCCAGGGTGTGTAATCTAAATCATGATAATGAATTGAACCACGTAAATGTGCTTTAGCTAGTGATTCAGGCATTAATTTTAATCCCAAAGTTTTACCCACTGTCCCAGCCGTCAAATCGCGTTGTGTATTGAATACATTACTATCTTTATTAGCATTTTCATGAACAATTGTATCATCTTTATTTAATAATTTATCCAAACGACCAGCTGGATCAGTTTGCTCTTTCCACAATTTTTCATCATTTATTCTATATTCCTGATAACTATTCAATGCATCGTTGTAGCCTAATTCACGATATGTAGCTATAACTAAGTCATACATCGTTTGAGCATTAATTTTTTGATAATTACTTAGTTTATGTAATAGTAGTTCTTGATAGTTTTCTTTGTTTTTTTTACTATTTAATCGAGGCAAAGTACTACTTAAAACTTTACGTAATGCAAAATCGACTTTTCGACCATCACGCTTTTCAAATATGTCAGGCACTTGCATATCTAACTTTACTTCTACTTTTTTCATAAGTGACCTTCCTTTTCTAACAACAATAAATATATGTTACTTGATTACTCTCTTAAAAACAACAATATATAGTGTACAACAATATATACCATCTATATATTGTCTATAAGCTAGAATTTACTGTCACAAAGTTCAAAGTGTATTTAAAAAGTTAGACATTTATATATCATTAAAAAAACTATTCTATGTTTTCAATACCAGAAAATTTTATACCCTTAAAAATTTTCATAAAATTTTTTCCTAACAATAGTTGACGAACAGCCGCTTAATCAGATATGCATTTGAAGAAAATCATATTACCAGAGAATTCGCTACTCGCCCATGCTCAATGGAACAACTGGAGTACATGATTCACTTAAGTTTCTTGAAGAAGATTTTAAAAAGTAAATGGTCTATGTTTCCGACACGATGAATTCATCAAAATTATCACGCGTTATAATTTCTATCGCTAGAGCTAAAAGACCAGATTTCTAAAATATTATCATGATTCGAAAAAAGTTGTTAAATCAGGCTTCACACCCTTTTTGGTTCGATACCGTAGATTAACGAATATCGCTTATAAAGACTGGTATATCACCTTATATTTGTTGTCCCATTACTCAATGTACCGTTAATTATAACTTTTACTCATCAAAAAAGTTCAACAAAAGTTCAACTTTCTATAATTTTGTATTATTCTCCATAATTTAGCGTACAAAAAAAGCCCAATCAATGGGCTTTCATGTTTCCTAATACTTAATAATACCGGTGATCGGGGTCGAACCGATACTCCATTGCTGGAACTGGATTTTGAGTCCAGCGCGTCTGCCAATTCCGCCACACCGGCATAACTCGTGTAAGGCGGTAACCGGATTTGAACCGGTGATGAAGGTTTTGCAGACCTCTGCCTTACCACTTGGCTATACCGCCATATTAATTATTACTTGATATAACCTTATAAAAGGCGACATGTGGGAATCGAACCCACGCGTGCCGGAGCCACAATCCGGTGCGTTAACCACTTCGCCAATATCGCCAAAACAAAAAATGGCAGGGGTAGTAGGAATTGAACCCACACTGACGGTTTTGGAGACCGTAGTTCTACCTTTAAACTATACCCCTATAAAAAATGGAAGAGAGTGGATTCGAACCACCGAACCCGAAGGAGCGGATTTACAGTCCGCCGCGTTTAGCCTCTTCGCTACTCTTCCAATAAATGGCGCAGGACAGAATCGAACTGCCGACACATGGAGCTTCAATCCATTGCTCTACCAACTGAGCTACTGAGCCATTAAACGGTCCTAACCGGATTTGAACCGGTGATCTTCCGCGTGACAGGCGGACGTAATAACCCCTATACCATAGGACCAATTGCGGGAGCAGGATTTGAACCTACGACCTTCGGGTTATGAGCCCGACGAGCTACCAGACTGCTCCATCCCGCGATAATATTAAAAAAGGAGGATAAGAGATTCGAACTCTTGCGTGGTTTGACCCACCTGACGGTTTTCAAGACCGTTCCCTTCAGCCAGACTTGGGTAATCCTCCATAAAAAATTAAAATCTACTTGAATCAGCTACAAGTAATGGACCTTGTAGGACTCGAACCTACGACCGGGCGGTTATGAGCCGTCTGCTCTAACCAACTGAGCTAAAGGTCCAAGCTTCTTACGTAGAAAATAGCGGTGAAGGGGATCGAACCCCTGACCTCCCGGGTATGAACCGGACGCTCTAGCCAGCTGAGCTACGCCGCCATAAAATAAAAATACATAATAAATTTTGGTAATCTATTAATCGGGAAAACAGGATTCGAACCTGCGACCCCCTGGTCCCAAACCAGGTGCTCTACCAAGCTGAGCTATTTCCCGAAAATGCACCCAGTAGGAGTCGAACCTACAACCTTCTGATTCGTAGTCAGACACTCTATCCAGTTGCGCTATGGGTGCATTAAAAATATAAAATTAAAACAATAAATGGTGCCGAGGACCGGAATCGAACCGGTACGGTGATCACTCACCGCAGGATTTTAAGTCCTGTGCGTCTGCCAGTTCCGCCACCCCGGCATTTATTGAAAAGCGGAAGACGGGATTCGAACCCGCGACCCCCACCTTGGCAAGGTGATGCTCTACCACTGAGCTACTTCCGCAAAAAAATTAAAAAATGGTGCCGACTAGACGATTCGAACGCCCGACCCCCTGATTACAAATCAGGTGCTCTACCAACTGAGCTAAGTCGGCATAACTGAAAATGATGCGGGTGAAGGGACTTGAACCCCCACGTCTTACGACGCTAGATCCTAAATCTAGTGCGTCTGCCAATTCCGCCACACCCGCAGAATGTGGAATTGAAAATGAGCCGTGACAGGCTCGAACTGTCGACCCTCTGATTAAAAGTCAGATGCTCTACCAACTGAGCTAACGGCTCAAATGGAGGTTACAGGGCTTGAACCTGTGACCCTCTGCTTGTAAGGCAGACGCTCTCCCAACTGAGCTAAACCTCCAAATAATAAAAAAAGCATGGCAACGTCCTACCCTCGCAGGGGGCGACCCCCAACTACTCTTGGCGCTAAGAAGCTTAACTTCTGTGTTCGACATGGGAACAGGTGTATCCTTCTTGCTATCGCCACCACACTCTTTTTTTGAGAAAACTTATTCTCTCAAAACTAGCTAATATTTATCATTGATTTTTAAGCCGTACACCGTTTCACACCACTTTGTGGTTAAGTCCTCGACCGATTAGTATTGGTCCGCTCCATACATCACTGTACTTCCACTTCCAACCTATCTACCTGATAATCTTTCAGGGGTCTTACTTCCATAAAGGAATGGGAAATCTAATCTCGAGGTGAGCTTCACACTTAGATGCTTTCAGCGTTTATCTCATCCATACATAGCTACCCAGCGATGCCCTTGGCAGAACAACTGGTACACCAGAGGTATGTCCATCCCGGTCCTCTCGTACTAAGGACAGCTCCTCTCAAATTTCCTACGCCCGCGACGGATAGGGACCGAACTGTCTCACGACGTTCTGAACCCAGCTCGCGTACCGCTTTAATGGGCGAACAGCCCAACCCTTGGGACCGACTACAGCCCCAGGATGCGATGAGCCGACATCGAGGTGCCAAACCTCCCCGTCGATGTGGACTCTTGGGGGAGATAAGCCTGTTATCCCCAGGGTAGCTTTTATCCGTTGAGCGATGGCCCTTCCATACGGAACCACCGGATCACTAAGCCCGACTTTCGTCCCTGCTCGACCTGTAAGTCTCGCAGTCAAGCTCCCTTGTGCCTTTACACTCTGCGAATGATTTCCAACCATTCTGAGGGAACCTTTGGGCGCCTCCGTTACCTTTTAGGAGGCGACCGCCCCAGTCAAACTGCCCACCTGACACTGTCTCCCACCACGATTAGTGGCGAGGGTTAGAGTGTTCATACAACGAGGGTAGTATCCCACCAATGCCTCCTCCGAAACTAGCGTTCCGGTCTCTACGGCTCCTACCTATCCTGTACAAGTTATACAAACACTCAATATCAAGCTACAGTAAAGCTCCATGGGGTCTTTCCGTCCTGTCGCGGGTAACCCGCATCTTCACGGGTATTATAATTTCACCGAGTCTCTCGTTGAGACAGTGCCCAAATCGTTACGCCTTTCGTGCGGGTCGGAACTTACCCGACAAGGAATTTCGCTACCTTAGGACCGTTATAGTTACGGCCGCCGTTTACTGGGGCTTCAATTCTGGGCTTCGCCGAAGCTAACTCATCCTCTTAACCTTCCAGCACCGGGCAGGCGTCAGCCCCTATACGTCATCTTACGATTTTGCAGAAACCTGTGTTTTTGATAAACAGTCGTTTGGGCCTATTCACTGCGGCTGACCTTTCGGTCAGCACCCCTTCTCCCGAAGTTACGGGGTCATTTTGCCGAGTTCCTTAACGAGAGTTCTCTCGCACACCTTAGGATACTCTCCTCGACTACCTGTGTCGGTTTGCGGTACGGGTAGTTATATTCTAACTAGAAGCTTTTCTTGGCAGTGTGACATCAGTTACTTCGCTACTTAATTTCGCTCCCCATCACAACTTGTCCTTAAAGTTAAGCATTTAACTCAACTTCAGACTTATTGCTTGGACGCACATATCCATCAGTGCGCTTCCTTAGCCTGCTGCGTCCCTCCATCGTTCAAACAAATATAACTAGTACAGGAATCTCAACCTGTTATCCATCGTCTACGCCTCTCGGCCTCGACTTAGGTCCCGACTAACCCTGGGAGGACGAGCCTTCCCCAGGAAACCTTAGTCATTCGGTGGACAGGATTCTCACCTGTCTTTCGCTACTCATACCGGCATTCTCACTTCTAAGCGCTCCACCAGTCCTTACGGTCTAGCTTCGTTGCCCTTAGAACGCTCTCCTACCACGGAACCCTAATGGGTTCCATCCACAATTTCGGTAACATGTTTAGCCCCGGTACATTTTCGGCGCAGAATCACTCGACTAGTGAGCTATTACGCACTCTTTAAATGGTGGCTGCTTCTGAGCCAACATCCTAGTTGTCTGTGCAATTCCACATCCTTTTCCACTTAACATGTATTTTGGGACCTTAATTGGTGGTCTGGGCTGTTTCCCTTTCGACTACGGATCTTATCACTCGCAGTCTGACTCCCGGATATAAATCAATGGCATTCGGAGTTTATCTGAATTCAGTAACCCTAGATGGGCCCCTAGTCCAAACAGTGGCTCTACCTCCATGATTCTTAATTCCGAGGCTAGCCCTAAAGCTATTTCGGAGAGAACCAGCTATCTCCAAGTTCGTTTGGAATTTCTCCGCTACCCACACCTCATCTCAGCATTTTTCAACATACATGAGTTCGGTCCTCCAGTGCGTTTTACCGCACCTTCAACCTGGACATGGGTAGGTCACTTGGTTTCGGGTCTACGTCTACTTACTATGGCGCCCTATTCAGACTCGCTTTCGCTACGGCTCCGTCTTATCAACTTAACCTCGCAAGCAAACGTAACTCGCCGGTTCATTCTACAAAAGGCACGCTATCACCCATTAACGGGCTCTAACTATTTGTAGGCACATGGTTTCAGGAACTATTTCACTCCCCTTCCGGGGTGCTTTTCACCTTTCCCTCACGGTACTGGTTCACTATCGGTCACTAGGGAGTATTTAGCCTTGGGAGATGGTCCTCCCGGATTCCGACGGAATTTCTCGTGTTCCGCCGTACTCAGGATACTGCTCTGAGAGATTTTCATTTAGTATACGGGGCTATCACCCTCTACGGCGAGTCTTCCCAGACTCTTCTACTATAAAAATCTTTGGTAACTCAAATGAGCAGTCCTACAACCCCAAGAAGCAAGCTTCTTGGTTTGGGCTCTTCCCTGTTCGCTCGCCGCTACTTAGGGAATCGATTTTTCTTTCTATTCCTGCAGGTAATTAGATGTTTCAGTTCCCTGCGTTTACCTCTATATAACCTATGTATTCAGTTAATAGTAACAGTCGATTAAAACTGCTGGGTTCCCCCATTCGGAAATCTCCGGATCAAAGCTTACTTACAGCTCCCCGAAGCATATCGGTGTTAGTCCCGTCCTTCATCGGCTCCTAGTGCCAAGGCATTCACCATGCGCCCTTGATAACTTAACCTAACTTTACTTAAAGCAAAGTGGTTTTGTTAAGAACTACGTTCTTAACTAATAAAACGCGGTGTTTCTCGGCTTATTGCTTAAAAATTTAATAAATATTATCTAGTTTTCAAAGAACAAATTTTTTGAGAGTAAACCCCTCAAAACTAAACAAATTTTCGACAAGTGTGTAGGTTTCCGTAATATTCCTTAGAAAGGAGGTGATCCAGCCGCAGGTTCTCCTACGGCTACCTTGTTACGACTTCACCCTAATCATCTGTCCCACCTTAGACGGCTGGCTCCTAAAAGGTTACCTCACCGGCTTTGGGTGTTACAAACTCTCATGGTGTGACGGGCGGTGTGTACAAGGCCCGGGAACGTATTCACCGCGGCATTCTGATCCGCGATTACTAGCGATTCCAACTTCATGTAGGCGAGTTGCAGCCTACAATCCGAACTGAGAACGGCTTTAAGAGATTAGCTTAACCTCGCGGTCTCGCAACTCGTTGTACCGTCCATTGTAGCACGTGTGTAGCCCAGGTCATAAGGGGCATGATGATTTGACGTCATCCCCACCTTCCTCCGGTTTGTCACCGGCAGTCTCATTAGAGTGCCCAACTAAATGCTGGCAACTAATAATAAGGGTTGCGCTCGTTGCGGGACTTAACCCAACATCTCACGACACGAGCTGACGACAACCATGCACCACCTGTCATTCTGTCCCCGAAGGGAACGGCCTATCTCTAGGCTTGTCAGAAGATGTCAAGACCTGGTAAGGTTCTTCGCGTTGCTTCGAATTAAACCACATGCTCCACCGCTTGTGCGGGCCCCCGTCAATTCCTTTGAGTTTCAACCTTGCGGTCGTACTCCCCAGGCGGAGTGCTTAATGCGTTAGCTGCAGCACTGAAGGGCGGAAACCCTCCAACACTTAGCACTCATCGTTTACGGCATGGACTACCAGGGTATCTAATCCTGTTTGCTACCCATGCTTTCGAACCTCAGCGTCAGTTACAGACCAGAGAGCCGCTTTCGCCACTGGTGTTCTACCATATATCTACGCATTTCACCGCTACACATGGTGTTCCACTCTCCTCTTCTGCACTCAAGTTATCCAGTTTCCAATGCATTTCTTCGGTTGAGCCGAAGGCTTTCACATCAGACTTAAAAAACCGCCTGCGTTCGCTTTACGCCCAATAAATCCGGATAACGCTTGCCACCTACGTATTACCGCGGCTGCTGGCACGTAGTTAGCCGTGGCTTTCTGGTTAGATACCGTCACTAGGTAAACAGTTACTCTTACCTACATTCTTCTCTAACAACAGAGCTTTACGATCCGAAAACCTTCTTCACTCACGCGGCGTTGCTCCATCAGACTTTCGTCCATTGTGGAAGATTCCCTACTGCTGCCTCCCGTAGGAGTTTGGGCCGTGTCTCAGTCCCAATGTGGCCGATCACCCTCTCAGGTCGGCTACGTATCATTGCCTTGGTGGGCCTTTACCTCACCAACTAGCTAATACGCCGCGGGTCCATCCAAAAGTGACAGCTTACGCCGTCTTTCATTATCAAACCATGCGGTTTAACAAATTATGCGGTATTAGCACCTGTTTCCAAGTGTTATCCCCCTCTTTTGGGCAGGTTACCCACGTGTTACTCACCCGTTCGCCACTCATTATCTTCGGTGAGTGCAAGCACTCGGTGAAGATAATGCGTTCGACTTGCATGTATTAGGCACGCCGCCAGCGTTCATCCTGAGCCAGGATCAAACTCTCATATAAAAAGTTGATTGCTCTTATTGTTTTGTTACTTTTTGAAACTAGCGAATTGACTTCGCAAATGTTTGCTCTTAACTCTTAGTTAAGAGACCCTACACATTTGATTTGTCGAAAATTTGTTCAGTTTTCAAAGATCTACTTGGTTGCTTTTGACAACTTTTATATCATATCAACCACGTCATGATTTGTCAAGAATTATTTTGAATAAATATTCATTTCTTCTTGCCGTATCAATCAGCTTTATTAATATACCATCTGGTATATCTCATGTCAACACTTTATTTGCGATATTCATTATCGCCTCAATAGCACTTATTTAATATATCAGCTTTCTTTTTCTTGGTCAAGTCTATTTCTATGAATATCTCTTAATATTGTAAATAAATCGTAATTTTAGTCCCCCTACTAGTTGAATCTTTCACGCTAATCTTTCCACCCATTGATACTACTAATTCTTGCACAATAGCGAGTCCAAGCCCATTACCCTCTATTTGTTTATTTCTAGATGGGTCTACTCTATAGAAACGTTCAAATATTCTTTTTTTATCTTGATTTGAAATACCAATACCAGTATCTGATATTGATATGAAAATTCCTGTCTTTATTTTACCTGCTTCAATTACTATACGACCATTATCAACATTATATTTAACAGCATTTTGCAATAAATTACCTAAAATAGTTGCTATCTTATTTCTATCAAACTTTATATAAAATTCTTTTTTTATTCTCTTATCAACTATTAAATTTTTACTTTTAATAGCATTACTTAGTAAATCTAACTCGTAATTTATCACAGCATCTAAATTGAAACTCGAAATATTTTCTTTTGTTTTTTGCCCTTTTGCTAATTTTAATATTTCTTGAATTAATATTTCTAGTTTCTCGCTTTCGTCATAAATAATATTTAAAAATTTACTAGTTGTATCCGGATTAACAGGCCCTTCTAAAAGAGTTTCAGCAAATCCTTTAATTGCTGTTACTGGTGTTTTCAATTCATGACTTACATTTCCGACAAATTCATTTTGCATTCTCTCCAATAATTTTAACTCTGTTATATCATATAAAATTACGATTACTTGAAATTCTACATTATTATTTGATACATAGACAACCGTTGCATCTACTACTTTGTTTGTATTTTCAATTTCAACTTCATCTCTTTGTTTTTCTTGCGTTTTAATGGCTTTTTCAATTAGCCCACTCAATTTGTACGTTTTAATATCATCAATATATGAATGTTGCTTACTTTCTATCTGTTGGCCTAATAATTTGGAAATCATGTCATTTACTACTAGCACTTGTCTCTTATGATCAATTTGCATAACCCCAACTGTCAAATGTTCAATTAATTTTAGATAGTTATTATTCTGTACCTGATAGTGAATATTTCTTTTCTTTTGATAACTTTCAACGCGATTAATGGCTTTCGACAATTCAAAATTGGGACTATCTGTATCTAGTAAAACATGATAAGAATCTCCCTTATTGACTAAACTATTCAATCTATTAGCCATTAATTCGGACTCAGCACCTGCTTTAGACGCTATTTTATAAAGTATAGCTATTTCAATGAAACTCAACACGCATACTCCGATAATACTATTCTTACTGAAAAGTGTCCCGGATACATCCCATAAAAGTGTCATACTAAATGTTAAATTTAACAACAAGATTAACATCGTAATTATCCATTTTATTTTTTGTTTCATTTATTCTCCTCAAACTTGTAGCCAAATCCTCGAACTGTCTTTAGATATATTGGACTCTTAGCATCTACTTCTAATTTTTCGCGCAAATGACTCACATGCATATCTATCATTCTTGTTTGGCCTTCATAATCATATCCCCAGACACCACTCAATAACTTTTCTCTGCTTAGTACACGACCTGTTCGTTTAATAAAGTATACTAATAGCTCGAACTCTTTTGGTGTCAATGCAACTTTTTCATTGTTTTTATAAACTGCATAGTTAGAAAAATCGATTTTAAAATCCTTAAACTCTTTTACTTCATTATCAATTTGTTCATCCTTAGACGAATCACGTTCAGTACGTCTCAAAATAGCTTTAATTCTTGCTAGTACTTCTCTTGGACTAAATGGTTTAGTCATATAATCATCTGCACCAATTTCTAAACCAATTATTTTATTCAATTCATCATCTTTAGCCGTTAAAATAATTATTGGCGTTTTTACTTTTTCTTGTCTTAGTTTTTTTGTAACTTCGATACCATCGTAACCGGGTAGCATCAAATCGAGTATAATGAAGTCAAAATTTTGTTCTGTTGCTTTTTTAAACGCACTGGGTCCATCTATTGCTACCTGTACTTCATAGTTCGCATTTTCTAAATTATACGTTAACAGCGTAACAATTGCTGGCTCGTCATCTACAACTAAAATTTTTTTCATTATTTATCCCCCTGATAACTAAATTTATTTAATTATAACTAAACCTATTTCATATGGTGAATCTGAAAATATCGCACTTTCTGTTATTTTTGTATCTCCACTAAATGTCCTAATTTTTAATCGACAATACGTTGAGCTACTCTGTAATGCTTCATACAATTCAATTTCGTTTCTAACTTCAATGCCATTACATTGAACGACCACATCACCAACTTCTACGTCCATTTTTGAAGCTGGTGTACCTGGTCGTACTCCTACAATTAAAATTCCTTCATTGGATTCTGCAAACCATTTTTCTTGTTTATTATCATGACGTTTGATTATATATCGACTGATACAATACGCAACTAATAGAACAATTAATCCATATATCCCCATTATTGGTATAAATATAGACATTACCGTTAAACCAGTCCCTATAAAAGCTAAATATAAATATTGTTTTTTTATAAATTTAATAGCTACTCTTGGTATTTCTTTATATATACGTAACGATAGTCCAACGATTAACGGTAAAATAATGATGTTAAATTCTGTACCTGCTATATGAATAATTGGCCACCAAGAGAATACACTTTGGAATTGATCACCCGGTGTTAGAATTACAAGTGGCACCAAATACAGATCCTTCATACTAAACGACGATATATTTCGCCCTCGTTTACCTGACTGTGTGTTCGGCGATAAGGGACTATTTCTGAATAAATACAGTGCACAAGCAGTTATAAATAAAATGACTGTCCCTATCAGTAGAATCCCTGTCATAAATTCAACGTGAAACTCTTCATATTTAATTACTTCAAAATTAAATAATTGAGATTCAGTCATCCCATATACTAGTCCCGATATAATAAATAGTGGGAAAATAGCATCAAATACTGGATATAGTAGTAACCCTAAAATCATAAAAATAGCATAAATAATTACCCAGTTAATAGGCAACATAACACCTAATCCAAATAGCATCATTGATCCGACAATACTAAAAACAAAGCCTACTTTTATTGCATGACGTCCCTCATAAAAATCGCTATCAACAGCTGTTCTAAATGCTTGTCTCTCTTTTTTAATTCTTCGTGTATACATACCATAAATCAGTATAATTGCTAACCAAAGCGTTGGTTGAATGAAAAAGTTTCCAATAATTTTAAGTGTTACCATAAATGCACCTATTTTCTTTAATATATTACTCAAATTATATCATGCTTTGTCATGATTCAAAAAAGATAATCATAATAACAAAAAAAGACTGAATTTTGCATTTAGCAAAATCAGTCTTTCAAAATTTAATTAAATTTTCAAGAATCGACGCATTGAAACGAATGATCCTAAAGCACCGATAATTATCCCAATTGACACTAACAATAAATCAATTTCTGCCAAGAAAGTTCCTGGTGTTAATAATTGGTAGCTAGTTGATGCTAATGAAACTTGTAATCCGTTATAAATCCAAATATAGCCAAAATCAACTAAAATAATTGGAATAATAGCACCTAAAAGCCCAGTCCATGCACCTTCAAGTAAAAACGGCCATCTGATAAATCCATTCGTCGCACCTACCAGACGCATAATTCCAATCTCGTTTCTTCGAGATAGAATTGTGATTCTAATTGTGTTAGAAATTAAGAATACTGCAACGAAGAGGAGTAAAGCACTAATAATCATACCCCATTTTTGGATATTACCAACTACTTTAAATAGTTTTTTAGCAGATGTACCTCCAAAACTAGCATCATTTACATAATCTAAACCTTTAGCACGTTTTGCAATTTGCTCAGTTTGTTTTGGCTTTTTCGTTTGAACATCGAATGTATCATATAGTGGATTATCATCCCCACCAAATAACTTAAATTCATTTCCATAACTACCAACAACTTGTTGCAATTGCTCTTTTTTACTTGAAAAAGTAACTTTTTTAACTTCTGAATAACTTTCAAGTTTCTTTTTCAAATCAGCTTGTTGATTCTTTGTTGTCTTGCGTTCAACAAACACTCTGACTTGAACATCGTTCTCAACATCAGAAGCTAATTTATTTACGTTCATTAAGATTGAAAGTAACACCCCAACCAAAATTAACGTTACAGTAACCGCACTAATAGCAGCAACAGACATCCATCCATTACGACGTAAACTCTTAATACTTTCGCCAAAATGACGCTTAAACGTTCTCATTTTCATAACCGTATTTTCCTCCTTCTTCATCTCGGGCAATACGGCCATCTTCAATAGCCAACAAACGATGTGGATATTTGTTCACAATAATACTATTATGAGTTGCCATTATAACTGTTGTCCCTTGTCCATTAACTTTTTCTAAAATTGACATAATATCATCTGACGTTTCAGGATCTAAATTCCCCGTTGGTTCATCAGCAATTAAGACTTCTGGTTTGTTTGCAACTGCACGTGCAATTGCAATTCTTTGTTGTTCACCACCAGATAATTCTTCAGGAAATTTATCCGCCTTGTCAGACAAATCAACAAGATCTAGCACGTAATCAACACGTTCTTTAATTTCTGCAGGTTCTTTTTCAATAACTTCTAATGCGTACGCAATATTTTCAAAAATTGTTAAACGAGGTAATAATTTAAAATCTTGGAATACAATTCCTAAATCTCTTCGTAAAAATGGTACTTCTTTTGGTTTCATCGTTTCTAAATGAAAATCATTTACTGTGATTTCACCAGATGTTGCTTGTTCTTCATGGTACATCATTTTTATAAATGTCGACTTTCCAGCACCACTAGGTCCAACTACATATACGAATTCACCTTGGTCAATTCGAAGATTAATATCATTGCTTGCAATAATATCATCGGAATATTGTTTAAATACATTTTTAAATTCTATCAAACAGTGAATCCTCCTGTGTCTATTTTCATAACATTTTCATTATAGCATGATTATTTACCTTTATATTGCAGTAGTCTTACAATTAAGTTTCATTTTTTAACTTGGATTTTCATTTTTTAATTTCCACTGTAAGTAAGCATTAATAAATCCATCTATATCACCGTCCATCACCGCTTGAACGTTACCCGTTTCAAAGTCAGAACGATGATCCTTAACCATTGAGTATGGGTGGAATACATATGATCGAATCTGCGACCCCCATCCAATATCCATCTGTTCACCTTGAATGGCTGCACGTTCTTTTTCTTTTGCTTCCATTTCAAGTTGATATAACTTAGATTTCATCATACTTTCAGCCGTTGCCCTATTTTGAAATTGTGACCGCTGTGCTTGACTCGAAGTTACTATCCCTGTTGGAATATGAATTAATCTAACTGCTGAAGACGTTTTATTAATATGTTGTCCACCAGCACCGGATGATCTAAATACTTCCATTCTAATATCATCTTGATTTAATTCTATTTCGACTGAATCATCCAGTTCTGGCATCACATCAACAGATGCAAAAGACGTGTGACGTCGACCAGCAGCATCAAAAGGTGAAATACGAACTAATCGATGCACCCCTTTTTCACTCTTAAGATAACCATACGCGTTTACTCCCTTAATAAGAAGCGTTACACTTTTCAATCCCGCTTCATCACCAGATTGATAATCCACTGTTTCAACGATTAACCCACTTTTTTCAGCCCATCTCGTATACATTCTGAGTAGCATTAATCCCCAATCCTGAGATTCGGTCCCACCTGCACCTGGGTGGATTTCTAAAATAGCATTTCTACTATCATAAGGTTCATTCAATAATAATCGTAATTGATACTTGTCGAGTGCTTTCTTTGTCTCGTTAAACAAGTCATCAAATTCTATTAGCATTTCATTATCATTTTCTTCTTGTAATAATTCAAGCATGACTTGTAATTCTGATACCTTACTCTCTAAATCATGAAACGCATCATATTTACCTTTTAATTGGTTGTTTTCGTCAATAACTTTTTGTGCTTCTTCTTGGTGATTCCAAAAATCTGGGTTAGCCATTCGTTCTTCATTTTCAGAAATACGTTCATTCAGTGTCTCTAAGTCAAAGAGACCCCCTAAAGTTAGTTATTTTTTGTTCCATTTCATTAATTTGTTTTCTATAATCGCTTAATTCCATCAATTTTCTCCTTAATTTACTAAAAAGAGTCACCTTCAAACTCTATCGAATTCGGAAGTGACTCTTTATTAATGTTCTCTGATTAACTTTTGATTAACGTTTAATATTTTGTCTGATTTCAGCTTTCATAAATAAACGTGTCACTTCAAATTCTATTGCTCCAACGACTTCTTCGAACATTCTAAATCCATCTGATTGGTATTCAACTAAAGGATTTAATTGTCCATAGCCACGTAATCCAATTGACTGACGAAGTTGATCCATTGCATCAATATGCGCTGTCCATTTATCATCAACAACACGTAACACAACTACTTTTTCAAATTCAAGCATTTGTGCTGCATCAACTAATTGATCTTCTTTAATTTTATAGTTCTTTTCAGCGCGGTCGACCAAGTAGGCTTCGATTTGGTTAGCATCTTTACCTTCTAAATCTGCCAATGAGATACTGTCTTCGTTAACCATTGAAGAGACAGCAAAATCTACAATAGCTTGTAAATTCCATTCATTTTGGTCACCTTGCGTGTGCATTTGAACAATATGATTAACAGTACGTTGTATCATAGGCATAATAACAGGTTTTAATGTTTTTTCTTCCATAATAATTTGTTGTCTCTGGTTATAAATAACCTCACGTTGTTCACGCATAACATCATCATATTGTAAAACATTTTTACGTGTATCATAGTTATTACCTTCGACACGTTTTTGTGCTGATTCAACTTGTTTTGTAATCATACGACTTTGAATAACAGCATCATCTTCAGTAATGTTCATACGTTCTAAGAAGCTCTTAATACGCTCTGAACCAAATCGTAACATCAAATCATCTTCCAAAGAAAGATAGAATTGTGTCATCCCATCATCCCCTTGACGGCCAGCACGGCCACGAAGTTGATTATCAATACGACGAGATTCATGGCGTTCTGTACCAATAACAGCTAATCCACCAATTTCTTTAACGCCAGGGCCTAATTTAATATCAGTTCCACGTCCGGCCATATTTGTAGCTATTGTAACGGCACCACGTTGTCCAGCATTTAAAATAATCTCAGCTTCACGTTCATGATTTTTAGCATTTAAAACAGCATGCGGAATTTCAGCATCATCCAGCATTTTTGCCAATAATTCTGAAGTTTCAACTGCTACAGTACCAATCAACATAGGTTGACCAGCTTCATGGCGTTCCTTAATATCAGCAATGACCGCTTTAAATTTACTATTTAAAGATGGATACAATAAATCTGCTTTATCATCACGAATAATAGGTTTATTCGTTGGAATTTGAACAACTTCCATATTATAAATTTCACGGAATTCTTCTTCTTCAGTTTTAGCAGTACCTGTCATACCAGATAATTTCTTGTACATTCTAAAGAAATTTTGGTAAGTAATGTTAGCCATTGTTTTAGTCTCGTCTTCAATTTCAACATGTTCTTTAGCTTCAATAGCTTGATGAACACCATCAGAATAACGACGACCTTCCATAATACGACCAGTAAATTGATCAACAATCATGACTTCACCATCTTGTACAACATAATCTTTATCACGTAGCATAACAAAATTAGCACGTAATGCATTATCCAAATGATGAGTCAAAATTGTATTATCTGTATCATATAAATTATCTAGTCCAAAATATTTTTCACCTTTACGAATTCCTTCTTCGGTTAATGAAATTGATTTTGATTCAAGATCTATTTTATAATCCTCTTCTTCAGTTAACGTTTTAACAAAACGATCTGCGCGAACATACATGGCAGTCGTCTTTTCAGCTTGACCAGAAATAATCAACGGTGTTCTAGCTTCATCAATCAAAATTGAATCAACTTCATCGACGATAACATAGTTTAAAGGTCTTTGAACCATATCTTCACGATAAACAACCATGTTATCACGTAAGTAATCGAAGCCTAATTCACTATTTGTTGAATAGGTAATATCAGCTGCGTAGGCTTCACGCTTTTCTTCAGCTGTTTTTTCGTTAATATTCAATCCGACAGTTAAACCTAACCATGAATATAATTCGCCCATTTCTGTTGCATCACGGCTTGATAAATATTCATTAACAGTAACAACATGAACACCTAGACCTGAAATTGCATTTAAATAAACGGGCATAGTAGCTGTTAAAGTTTTACCTTCACCAGTTTTCATCTCCGCAATATCACCATTATTTAAAACCATTCCACCAATCATTTGCACACGGAATGGGTATAGCCCTAACACACGTTTTGCGGCTTCACGTACCACTGCAAATGCTTCAGGTAAAAGATCGTCAAGCGTTTCACCTTCTTGATATCTTGCTTTAAAAGCAGGTGTTTTAGCTTTTAGTTCATCATCAGATAATAAAGCCATTTCATCAGCCATATTTTCAATGTTATCGGCTATTTTGCCTAGTTTTCGTAATTCACGATTATCACTTTCAACCCATTGTCTTAATACATTTGCCATTTAGCTTTTCCCCTTATATATCAAACACATTTATTGAATTATTTTTAATTATAATATCATTTTTTATAGTATCACTAAATCAATAAATTTAAAACTAAAATAACAAAAAAGCCCTGAGTAGTTAACTTACTCAACAGGCTTTTCAAGTTTAGCTTAATCTTCAGCTTCAATTAAACCATAGCGACCATCTTTACGTTTATAAACAATGTTAATACCTTCTGTATCAGCATCTTCATAAATAAAGAAGTTATGGCTCAACATATCCATTTGTAAAATAGCTTCTTCACTATTCATTGGTTTTAAAGAAACATGCTTTGTCCGAACAACGTCGAATTTGCTTACTTCATCAATAGAATCTGATTCTTCGTCAGCAATTTCATTACGAATTTCAATATCTTTAATTCCCTTGCCTCTTGATTGGCGATTAATTTTAGTTTTATATTTACGAATTTGGCGTTCTAGTTTATCAGTCACAAGATCAACACTTGAAAGTAAATCTTGTGATGTTTCTTCAGCTCGAAGGACGAGAGAAGGCATTGGTACAGTCACTTCAACTTTAGCCGTTTTATCTGAATAGACTTTTAAATTAACATGGGCCGTTGAATTAGATGTGTCAGTAAAGTATTTTTCTAATTTAAATAATTTCTTTTCAACGTAATCTCTAGTAACATCTGTAACTTCAACATTTTCACCGCGAATATTGTATTTTAACATAATAAACTCTCCCTTCAATCTACAGCAGGTAACGAAACTATTAATTACCTTACCGCTTGATTTAATTATAAGCGAATAGACTTAAATTTACAAATGATATCCCTTAACAAATCTAATTAAAACGCCATTGTAATCGTTAACAGTCATATTTAACTTTTTCTTAAATATATCATAATTAATTTTTAAAATTGAACCTATTATTCATTATCTTGCAAGGGTAATACTCTTAATGCTTTTAGCATGTTGTGCTAACAAAATATGGGCATAAAATAGTGTTCTGCCGGTAGTATAAATATCATCCACAATTAAAACAACTTTATCCGATAAATCTGGGCAATCTGTACTAAGTTCAAAAGGTTGAATTAGTTCAAGCCTTTGTTGCCTATTTTTATGCGATTGTTTTTCTTTAACTGTATTATTTCGCGCTAAAAAATGATCATGCTTAATATCTAAAAGACCACACACTTGATTAAAACCTCGGTCATTTAATGTTCTAGAATCAATTGGAATTACTACAAGATAGTCAAAATCAATTGTCTTTATTTTCTGCCTTAATTGTACTTGAAAAATAGTTCTCAGCTGATAATCACCATTAAACTTATAATTTTTAATGATATCTTTCATAAAATCGTTATAAATGTACAACGCTTGATTCTGAAAACTTAAATTAGGATAAATAAGTTGCCATTTCTTACAATCTGCACATAATTGTGGTCCATTTTGTTCTCGACCACATCCCTTGCAGGCTAACTGAGTATTAATTAGTTGTAACTGCTCCTGACAACTCTTACAAACTAACTTTTTTTCATAAGGTTTAGTTGATAATATAAATGCTAGCGTTAATTTTTGACTAAATGTATTCTGACAAATTTGACAGTTTCTCATATCTTTAATTTCCTCGCTTTACGATTCATCGTTTTTATTTGTCCAACTGCTTTTTTTATTGAAAGTGTATAGTCACTACATAAAAAAATAACGTCACCAAACGGGCGATTCACATTACGTCCCACTCTACCAGCAATCTGAACTAATGCTGCCGTTGAAAAAGTTTTGTCATCTGCACCCAAAACAAAGACATCTAGATTAGCAAATGTCACACCACGTTCTAAAATTGTCGTTGTGATTAAATACCGTAGTTCGCCTGTTCTGATTGCCTTAACTTTATCTAGTCTATCTGGATCTTCAGAATAAACAGTGTCCCCCTTTAAATTAGGAAATTTCTTTTTAAATGCTTCAATTACTGGTTCCAATAACCAAATTTTAGGCACAAAAATTAAAAATGGATCCTCACGTTTTAGCCACTCTGTCATTTTAAGTGTTAATTTTTTTGGTAAACGCCCTTTTTTTAAATTCTTTTCCCAAGCTTTTTCAAATTTAATTTTAATTTCAGGTAATAATTGACCATGAAAGCGTATTGGTAAATAACTAACCGTTAATTGTTTTAAGCGAACCTCCTTTAAAAGGTCTTCACTTGGGGTTGCCGTTAAAAATAAACTTGCCCCATTTTGTTTAGTTGCTTGTGCTGTTGCTTGAAGTAGTAATTGATTCTGTGCATATGGAAAAGCATCTACCTCATCAACTATCATAACGTCAAACGCTTTATGAAATCGTAATAATTGATGCGTTGTACAGATGACTAGTTGGGTATAACGGTATGGTTCTGTTGTCTTTCCGTGTAGCAAACAAATATCAATATTTTGAAATGCTGCCTGCAATCTTGGAAATAACTCAATACAGACATCAACCCGTGGCGATGCTAGACAGATGCGTTTACCATCCATAATAGCAGCTTCAATACCTTTGAATAGCATTTCTGTTTTGCCAGCGCCTGTTACCGCCCACAGTAAATGCCGGGCACCCAAATTTTTAAAAATTTGTTTCACTTCATTAGCACATATTTCTTGGCAAGTCGTTAATTGTCCATTCCACGTCAACGGACTCCCTTTTTGAGTTGAAAACAAGTTAGGTTCAGGTATAGTATAAAGTGTAGTCGCAGTTGAAATACGTCCTAATATCATGCAGCATGAACAATAATACCGGTCATCTTGTAGTATATTTTTCTTTAAACTAAGTTGTGAAAGGCATCTGCGGCAGGTTAATTGTTTATCTTCAATGCTAATTCCTGGATACGCTGTAAGTTCATCTAAATTAATAGTTTCGTCAATTTCTGAATCAGTTATTAAACGACCATATAAACTTGAAAGTGCCATTCATCTCAATCCCTTCAATAAGTTTAAATACGTAAAGGAACCTTAATTATGTCAAAAAATTATTTAACAATTAAAGAATCTGGTTTAGCCACATTAATTGAAAAGAAGTCTGCCTTCATTTGTCGTGCTACTCGAATCGCTACAGAATCTGATGCAGTTGTTTTTATTGAATCAGTCAAGAAATTAGAACCTAAAGCAAGACACCACTGTTTCGCATACACATTTGGTACTGAGTTTGAAATCCAACGTCAAAGCGATGATGGTGAACCCTCCGGAACGGCTGGTGTTCCTATTCTAGAAGTTATTAAAAAAAATCAGCTTAAAAATATTTGTATCGTTGTTAGTCGTAAGTTTGGTGGTATTAAGTTAGGAGCTGGTGGTTTAATCCGTGCTTATAGTAACGCTTCTTCGCAGACGATTGAACAGATTGGTATCGTTGAACGTGTTTTACAAACCGAACTTATTTGCCAAATTGCTTACCAAAATGTTGGAAAGTTTGAAAATTACCTTGAAAAGAATTCAATCACGATTCAACAAACAACCTATCTTGAAACAGTAGAATTAACTTTAGCAGTTGATAAAAATTCGATATTAGCCTTACAAACTCAATTAATCGACCTACTCAATAACCAAATAACTTTTAAATTGGGACAAGATTTATATAATGAAATTCAAGTTAACTAAAAAGGATGCCCAATTAATGGACATCCTTTTTACTATCTATTTTTTTGAAGTCATCGTTTTAACAATTCTTTTAATCCAATTTAGCAGTGGCTTTCGTTTAGATCCAACTAACCCGATGGACTCTACAAATAGTTCTAGTCCCACTAATGTCGCAACTGACATTAGTATTGAACCCCAAATTGATGAAATTGGATAAAGTAATGAAATAAATGAAAAAATTAACGCAATGCCATATATAACTAATACTGTCTGTCGATGCGTTAACCCCATTTGCATCAACCGATGATGTAAATGATGTTTGTCTGCTTGAGAGATCGGTTTTTTATTTAAAATTCGGCGTAACATCGCATAAACAGTATCCGTAATTGGTACACCCAATATTAAAACAGGCACAATAATAGAAATAAAAGTTGCATTTTTAAGTCCAGATAAAGAGAATACTGAAATCATAAATCCAATAAATAACGCACCTGTATCCCCTAAGTAAATCCTAGCCGGAAAGAAGTTATATGGCAAAAATCCAATCAGAGCAGCAACCAGCGTAAACATCATAATTGCAATATAACTATTTGTATTAACTAAAAAGAAATAGCCTACCAAACCACTTGTAAATAAAGCAATGATGGAAACCCCAGTTGCTAATCCGTCTAATCCGTCTATTAAATTAATAGCATTTGTAATAGCTAAAATCCAAATAATTGTAATAGGGAAACTCATCCATCCTAAATTAATAATACCAAAATAAGGTAAAGTAAATGTTGTCATTCGCATATTTGAAAAAAAGTAGACAATCAAGGCGGCAACTGTGATACCGAACATCTTTTGTCGTGGTTTTAATTCAAACTTATCATCTAAAACACCGGTGATAATAATTACCAATTCAGCAGCAAACAGCGTTACTAACATTTTAATTGGATATTGATTTTTCAAAACAAAAAAATTCGTAAAATTAAAGGCTATAAAAATAGCTAACCCACCCATTGTAGGCATTGAAACCTTATTTACTCGTCTATTATTAGGAACATCGACTGCTCCTATTTTAATTGAGAATAGTCTAATAACGGGAGTTAACAACGCGGAGATAAGCGCTGTTGCAAAAAATGCTACGATAATTGGAAACATTTTGATATCTCTCCTTAAAAATATTGTGTCATAGTAGTCTTAACTATACCACGTTGTCAAATAAATACAAAAAAAGCATCAATTTAATTTAATTGATACTTTTCAATATTTATTTTTTCAAATGATAATTATATGTTGCAACAATAATATTCTCGCGAGAATTTAAGACAGTTCTCAATCTTAAACTCGTTTGGTTATGAAGAATATTTTGCCATGGTTTTCTTGGGACAAACTGTGGTACTAAGACTGTCGTTGTGAAGTTACGAGCAGCGGCATTCTTAGCAATAACATCTGTAAATTTCACAACAGGTGAAGCAATTGAACGATATGACGAATGTAAATCAACAAAACGAACACCAGGGAAACGTTCTTTAAATTCGCGTTCCGTTTCATGTTCTTTTTCCGGATTTGTATCGAAAGAAACGTGCATTGCAATCACATAATCACCAATTGAACGTGCATAATTAATTGCACCAGTTGTAACATGTGTTACAGAACTAACTAATACGATAACCGTGGAACCATCGTAATCATGAATTTCTGCTTCTTCTGTTAAACGTAATTGTTCGGCAACTTTATTATAATGATCATTTATTTTATAGAATATAATGTACATAACTGGCATGATAATAAAGAATGGCCATACTGTTGATAAGCGATATCTAAAGAGAATCAACAGTATACTGAACGAAATAAAGGCTCCCAAGAAATTGTAAAAGGCCTTCATAATCCAACCCTTTGGACGATCATGATACCATTTTACAATCATCCCTGTTTGAGACAACGTAAACGGAATAAACACACCTACCGCGTATAATGGAATTAATAATGACGTTGATCCATTAAATATAAATGTTAAAATAATTGATCCGGCTGCTAACGTGATAATTCCGTTAGAATAGCCTAATCGATCACCTTTATCCATATACAAATGAGGCATAAATTTATCTTTAGCTAAATTGAACGCTAAAATTGGAAAAGCCGAGAAACCTGTATTTGCAGCTAATACTAAAATTAATACGGTTGAAAATTGGAAAATGTAATACAAAATACCTTGTCCAAATGTTGTTTGTGCAATTTGTGAAAGGACAGTCACTTTTTCAGTAGGGATAATACCATACCAATAGTTTAAGAATGTTATTCCACCAAAGAAGACTGCCAAAAGTGTCGCCATAATTGTTAAAGTAGCAGCAGCATTTTTAGCATGTGGTTTTTTGAAGAAAGGCACTGCATTACTAATTGCTTCAACACCAGTTAATGAAGATGATCCCGATGAGAATGCTTTCAAAAGTAATGCTAGTGTAATTCCAGGAACGGCCGTACCCACAGCAGCTGTTGCGTGGTAAGGTACTTGACCTGTCATAATATTATAACCACCAACTAGTAACATCAATATAATCATAACCACGAAAAGATAAACAGGAATAGTTAAGAATGAAGCTGATTCACGCAAGCCTCGTAAGTTCATTGCCATTACCAAAATAATAATAACCACTGAAATCGCTACTTGATGTCCATACAACGAAGGTACCGCAGAAATCAATGCTTCAGTCCCTGCGGAAACACTAACCGCTACTGTCAACATATAATCAATTAAAAGCGATCCACCAGAAATTAATCCAGCATTTTTACCTAGGTTTTTACTTGAGACAACATACGCGCCTCCACCCTTAGGATAAGCATGGATAATTTGGCGATACGAAATTGTAATTGAAGCCAATAAAACTAAGACTAACAATGCAATTGGTAATGAGTACCAGATTGCCATTGCTGAAAAGCCAACTAAAACGGTAACAATTTGTTCCGTACCGTACGCCACAGATGACAACGCATCTGACGATAAGAGCGCTAATGCCTTAAATTTTGATAATTGTTGATCTCCTTCTTCAGAAGATTTCAATGGTTTCCCAATTAAAAGTCTCTTTAAATAACGACGCATTTCTCTTTACTCCTTATGTTCTATATTTAAAAATCCATTCATAAATGATGCCAAAACAGCGCATTTATTTTACTGAATAGTTATTCTAATTACTAATTTCTATTCACCGAATTCACTCTATTTTACTCGTTTATATTTAAATATACAATACTGCAAACAAACTTTATTTTCAGTATAAAAAAAGAGCTACTAATCCCAGAATAACAAGGATTAATAGCTCTTAAATTTTCATCATTTTTTATGACAAATGGGTTACATCATACCGCCCATACCACCGGGCATTTGTTGTGGATCAGCTGCAGATGCTGGTTCTGGTTTATCTGCAACAACTGCTTCAGTTGTTAATAATAAAGCTGAGACACTAGCTGCATTTTGTAATGCTGAGCGTGTCACTTTAGTTGGATCAACAATCCCAACTTCAATCATATCTTGCCATTCATTTGTTGCTGCGTTAAAACCAATACCAGGTTTTTCTGATTTTAATTTTTCAACAATAACTGAACCCTCAAGTCCAGCGTTCTTTGCAATTTGGCGTACTGGTTCTTCCAAAGCACGTTGAACAATCTTGATACCCGTTAATTCATCGCCAACTGCTTCAAGTGCAGCAACTTTACTAATAACGTTAACAAATGCAGTACCACCACCGGCAACGAATCCTTCTTCGACAGCAGCACGTGTTGCATTCAAAGCATCTTCAATACGGTATTTACGTTCCTTTAATTCTGTTTCAGTTGCAGCACCCACTTTGATGACAGCAACCCCACCAGATAATTTTGCCAAACGTTCTTGTAATTTTTCACGATCAAATTCAGACGTTGTTTCATCGATCTGTTTTTTAATCAGACCAACACGTTCTGTAATTTTAGCTTTATCACCAGAACCTTCAACAATGACTGTGTTTTCTTTTGTAATATTAACTTTACCAGCTGAACCTAATTGTTCAATTGTTGTATCCTTCAATTGTAAACCAAGTTCATCAGTAATCACTGTTGCACCAGTAACGATGGCAATATCTTCAAGCATAGCTTTACGACGATCACCAAATCCAGGTGCTTTAACTGCAACAACGTTAAATGTACCACGAATTTTATTCAATACTAATGTTGGTAAAGCTTCCCCATCAACATCATCAGCGATAATTAATAATGGGCGACCTTGTTCCACAATAGATTGTAATAATGGTAAGACTTCTTGAATATTAGAAATTTTCTTATCCGTTACTAAAATATAAGGTGTCTCTAAGTTAGCTTCCATTTTATCGTTATCAGTTACCATATATTGTGACAAGTAACCTCGATCAAATTGCATCCCTTCAACGACATCTAATGATGTATCGATACTTTTTGATTCTTCGATTGTAATAACGCCATCATTACCAACTTTTTCCATAGCGTCAGCAATTAAAGCACCAATTTCTTCATTAGCTGAAGATACAGACGCAATTTGAGCAATGTCTTCTTTTGTTTCAACTTTGTGTGATAATTCATGTAATTCAGCAACGGCTGCTTTTGTAGCAGTTTCAATACCACGACGAATCCCAACAGGGTTAGCACCTGCTGTCACATTCTTCATACCTTCAGTAACGATAGCTTGCGTTAAAACAGTAGCAGTTGTCGTTCCATCACCAGCTATATCATTCGTTTTTGAAGCAACTTCTGATACTAGTTTAGCACCCATATTTTCAAAATGGTCTTCTAGTTCAATTGCACGAGCAATTGTTACACCATCATTTGTAATAATTGGTGAGCCATATGATTCTTCTAAAACAACATTACGGCCTTTTGGTCCTAAAGTTGATTTAACGGTATTGGCTAATTGGTCAACACCTCTAAGCATTGCTGAACGAGCATCTTCAGAAAATTTTAATTCCTTTGACATAATTAATCCACCTCATCTTTAATTTAAATTTATATTAGTCTACTGTTGCAACGATATCTTTTTCATGAACGATTAAGTAGTCTCTACCTTCGAATGAAACTTCTGAGCCAGCATACTTATCAAATAAAACGGTCTCTCCAACGTTAACAGCAACAGCAATTTTTTCACCGTTATCCATCGTACGGCCTTCACCTACTGCAACAATTTTTCCTGTTTGTGGTTTTTCTTGTACGTTACTTGCTAAGACAATCCCACCCACTGTTGTTTCTTCTTCTTTTGTTACTTCTAAAATAACACGATCTGCTAATGGTTTTAACACGTTCTATCCCTCCAACACTTTTATTTAGCACTCTATCTTCCTAAGTGCTAATCACAAAATTAACTATAATCAATTTTTTAAACAATTGCAAGCATTTCAGCTCTTATTTTAATAGAATTTTTAATATGAATTGAATTCGCTAACTAGTCAATTATGCTATACTTATCTTACGAAATTATTCACTAGAAAAATGTATGACAATCTAATTACAGTTAAAGGAGTTCTCATGTCAAAATCAACTAGTAAAAATTCAATCGCTATTTTATTAGGCTATCTCGTTATCTTTATTTTACCAACAATTCTGAATCAACTATTTTCTTTAAAATCAGTTATCTATCCTGTTATGACGGCTGATTATGTTTTAGGAGCAATATTGTTAATTTGGTTAAATCATTACTTTAGCGCCAGAAATACGATAGATGGTCCCATTAAATGGTCACAAATTATTTCGTGGGGTATTCTTGGATTCATTCTAACACTAGTAATCCAAACAGTTATTCAATTAATTTCATTTACCATTTTAAAAACGACTGTTCCCTCACAAAATACAAATGAAATTATGACTATTTTTACAAAATATCCTTATTATATGTTGGCAGTCTCACTTGGTGCTCCGATTATGGAAGAACTCGTTTTTAGAAAAGTCTTCTTTGGCAATTTAGCAAGTTTCATATCACCTATTTCTGCCGCAATTCTTTCTAGTTTATTATTTAGTTTGGCACATAATGATGGCCATTTAGCTATCTATTTTTTAATTGGATTACTTTTCTGTTACCTCTACAAACGAACAGGTGACATTAAAACATCAATGATTGCTCATATTCTCATGAATAGTCTAGTACTAGTTATTCAATCGTCACTTTAAAAGAAAGGTGGAATTATTTTGATTCTGTTACAAGTACAACAAGCAGCTCGCTATTTTGGGGCAGATGTTCTTTTTGAAAATGCAAATATGGATATCAAAGACGATGCTAGAATTGCCCTAGTCGGTCGAAATGGTGCTGGAAAATCAACATTAATTAAAATGATTATTGATCAAGAGGCCACTGATGCTGGTCAAATCATTAAACATAAAGGCATGACTATCGGCTACTTAGCACAAACAACAACCGTTTCTTCAGAACGTTCGATTTGGGACGAAATGAGTCGTGTTTTTGATTATTTAAAGAAAATGGAAATTCAAATTCATACATTAGAAGCCCAAATTGCTGATCCTAAAAATGCAGAAGACTCTGAAAAGTTTGAAAAACTATTATCAACCTATGATCAAGTTTCGCATGATTTCAGTGAAAAAAATGGTTATGGTTATGAATCAGAAATCCGTTCTGTTTTACATGGCTTTAGATTTTATGAAGAAGATTTTAATCGCGATATTAGGACTCTATCTGGTGGGCAGAAGACACGTTTAGCCTTAGCAAAATTACTTTTAGAAAAACGTGATTTATTAATTTTAGATGAACCAACTAACCACTTAGATATTGAGACACTAACTTGGTTAGAAGGCTATTTGAAGACTTATACAGGGGCCCTCTTAATTGTCTCTCATGATCGTTACTTCTTAGATAAAATTGTGACAGAAGTTTATGATATGAGCCATAATGAAACAACTCACTATAATGGTAACTACTCTCAATTTATTGTAAAAAAAGAAGCTAATTTAAAACAAGAATGGAAAGTTTTCGAAAAACAACAAGATAAGATTGAAAAAATTGAAGATTTTGTTAATAAAAATATTGTTCGGGCCTCAACAACGAAACGAGCACAAAGTCGCCGTAAACAACTCGAAAAATTAGATAAAATTGATCGACCAGAAGGTGACGAAAAAGCCCCTCGTTTTAGTTTTAAATCTGCAGATGAGAGTGGTAATATCGTTTTAACTGTTTCCGGTGCAGCTGTTGGTTACGATAATAAAGTGTTGTCTGAACCCGTTTCAATTGATTTACATAAGCATCAAGTTCAAGCTATTGTTGGTCCAAACGGTGTAGGAAAATCAACTTTACTTAAAAGTATCTTAGGCCAAATTCCATTCATTCGTGGTGAAGCATTCCTTGGCGCCAATGTTCATGTTGGCTACTACGATCAGGAGCAAAATCAATTAACAGATAAAAATACTGTTTTAGATGAACTCTGGAATGATCATCCTTCAACTCCTGAAACAGATATTCGATCATTATTAGGTGGATTTCTATTTTCCGGAGATGACGTTTTAAAACGTGTCTCAAATTTAAGTGGTGGTGAAAAAGCCCGTCTTGCTTTGACCAAACTTGCAATGGACAAAGATAACTTTTTAATTTTTGATGAACCCACTAACCATTTAGACATTGATAGTAAAGAAGTCCTTGAAAAGGCGATTGCTAACTTTGATGGTACTGTCTTACTTGTTTCCCACGACCGCTACTTCATTAATAAAGTTGCAGAAAGTATCATTGAGGTTTCAAAAGAAGGCTCTACTTACTACATGGGTGATTACGATTATTATGTTGATAAAAAAGAAGAATTAGAAGCTATCGAAGCCGAAAAAGTAGCACTTGAAATTGCCTCATCTTCAGAAGCTCCTGAAGTTAAACCAACAACTAATTATCAACAAAATAAAGAAACACAAAAGGAACAACGTAAATTAACACGTGAAATTGATCGTTTAGAATCTGAATTAAGTGAGCTAGAAACTCATAAAACAGAACTTGAAGAAAAAATGTCTCAGCCTACTATTTTTAGTGATGCAGATAAACTTCAAGAGCTACAAACTGAACTACAATCTATTCAAACTGCAATAGAGACTGCAGAAACTAATTGGGAAGAAGCTAGCTTAGCTTTAGAATAAGCTAGCTTCTTTTTGTTTATTTATTGACATTTAAAGAATGAAAGCCTATTCTTTTGTTGTAATCTAAAAATAAAATATAAGTACACTAGGGGTGTTCTTTAGAAGAACTGAGATAGGTTTTTACAACCTAATCCCTTCGAACCTGTAAGCCAAAACTTGCGTAGGAAAGTGTGAAGAAGGACCCCACTCTACAATTTTTTTGTCAAAGAGTGGGGTTTTTGTGTACTCAAGAGGAGAAAGTTATGCCATTAGAACTACTCGATAAACTTCGTAAAGAGAACCCAGTAATTTTCAACATTTCTAATTACATCACGGTTCAAGACGTTGCCAATGGACTCAACGCAATTGGCGCTTCCCCTATCATGCCCAGTGCGATTGAAGAAGCAGCCGAAATGTTACAAATTTCTGCTGCTGCCACAATCAATATGGGATCATTTAAAAGTTCAGAATTACCTTACATTGAGAGGGTTAGTCAAATCGCAAACGATTTAGATATCCCACTTGTGCTAGACCCAGTTGCTGTTGCTATGCCTTACCGCCAAAAAGTAATTACAAACTTACTTGAACATTTTCATTTTAATTTTATTCGCGGTAATGCTGGTGAAATTGCTGCATTAGCTGGTGTTGAATGGCAAGCAAAAGGTATTGATGCAGGAAATGGTTCTGCAGATTTAGCAGAAATCGCAAAAATTGTAGCCAAACGGTACAATTGTACGGTTGTTCTAAGTGGTCCTACAGACTATATTTCTGATGGAAAGCGTGTTGCAACTGTGACGCAAGGTACGTCTCTTTTTCAAACACATGTTGGTTCAGGCGATATGCTTTCAAGTTTAATAGCTGCATTTGCGGCTGTCTCTAAAGATAACGAGTTCGAAGCAGCAAGAATCGCTTGCCTTATTTTTGCAACAACTGGTGAACTTGTTGCTGATGAGTTAATTACCGAAAAACCAGGTAGTTTTATTGTTAACCTATTGGATAAACTACATTTAATAACGATAAATGAACTTTCTAATCAAATAACGATGAAAGGAGACCAATAATGCCTGATTTTCCACAAGCACTTTCAATTGCTGGATCAGATAGTAGTGGTGGCGCTGGTATGCAAGCTGACTTAAAAACGATGCAAGAACGACATGTCTATGCTGCAACAGTTCTCGTCGCAATCACTGCACAAAACACACTTGGTGTACAAGACAGTCTTCCCCTCCCTACTAAAATTATTAATGAACAATTTGCCTCAATTGCAAATGATTTAGCCATTAAAGCATGCAAAACAGGGATGCTTGCCGATTCGGAACACGTTAAAGTAGTCGTTAAAAATCTTAAAAAATATCAATTTGGTCCCTTAATCGTTGACCCCGTCATGGTTGCAAAAGGTGGTGCCACACTTCTTTCTGAGGATGCTGTTATTACAATCAAGGAAGAGTTAATCCCTTTAGCCACGGTAGTAACCCCAAATATTCCAGAAGCTGAAGTCATAACTGGCTTGACTATTAATTCAAAAGAAGACATGATTGCGGCTGGAAAAAAGATTAAATTATTAGGTGCAAAAAACGTCATCATTAAAGGCGGACATTATAACTCTGAAAATATCGTAAATGACTTTGTATTATTAGAAGATAACGATTCATTCTGGATGAGTTCAAAACGTATTGATACAATTCGAACTCATGGCACTGGCGATACCCTTTCAGCCTGTATTGCAGCAGAAATTGCCAAAGGACAAGATATTAAAACGGCCATTTTAGTGTCTAAAAAATATGTTGAAGCAACAATAACCAACGGTATTATCGTTGGGCACGGGCACGGACCTTTAAATCATTGGGCCTATCGTGAGGTAACGCAAAATGAAGACATTTAATCAATCATGGTTAGCAAGTTACTTCATTGCAGGAACTCAAGACGTCGCCGATAATCAATTACTACCTACTTTAGAACGAGCGTTAAAATCAGGCATTTCTTGTTTTCAATTTAGAGAAAAAAATCCCTTAAATCCTTTAACGCGAATACAAAAAAAGACACTCGCAATTGAATGTCAGAGGTTATGCACAAAATATCAAGTTCCTTTTTTCATTGATGATGATCTACCTTTAGCACTTGAAATTCAAGCAGATGGTATTCACGTTGGCCAAAATGACCAAAAGATTCAAAATGTGATTGATCAATCGGCGGGGCAATTACTGATTGGCTTTTCTTGTCAAACACCTGAGAAAATTAAACAAGCCAATCAATTATCAGGCATCGCTTATATTGGCAGCGGCCCTGTCTTTCCTACAAAATCAAAGTCAGACGCGACTGCGCCTCTCGGAATAGCTGGCTTAAATCAATTACTATCAATTAGTCAGCTCCCGATTGTTGCAATTGGTGGTATCTCAGAAAATAATTTAGCCGAACTGGCTACTACAACTGTTTCGGGAGTTGCTGTTATTTCCTTGATTGCTAAAAGTCCGAACATTGAACAAACAGTTCAATCCATAAATCATTATTTTAAATTGGAGGACAATTAAGATGACAGAAACTAAAGAATTACGTGGTCAATTTTTACTTTGGTTAGGTGCGGCCATTTCAATTGCCGAAATTATGACGGGCATGTTACTAGCTCCACTTGGTTTTTCTAAAGGTTTCCTTGCAATTTTAATTGGTCATTTAATTGGTTGTGGTCTCTTCTTACTACCTGCTGGTTACATTGGTGCCAAAAAGCATCAGACTGCCATTCAGTCAACTAAAGTTGCTTTTGGCTCAACAGGTGTGCTCTTATTTTCACTTATAAATTTGATTCAACTAATTGGTTGGACCGCTGTTATGATCGTCAACGCAATTTCAGCAATGAATGGTATTTCAAGTTCCTTACTTAATTTTAAAAATTCAATTATTATGGGACTTGTCATAGCTATTTTGATTATCATTTGGTTATTAGTTAGCGAAAATAGTTTGTATCGAATAAATTTAATTGTTGTTAATTTATTAGTTATTGGTGCAGGTATCATGATTTTTTTGATTTTCAAAGCACCCGTTTCACATACTTCCAATGGTTTAAATATGACATTTGGGTCAGCTGTTGAATTAAATATCACCATGGCGTTATCTTGGCTACCATTAATAGGTGATTACACAAAATCAACAAAGCATCCACTTGCCATGTCTACAATTAGCTCGTTTAGCTATTTTTTTGGTAGTTTAATCATGTTTACAATTGGCTTACTTTTAACAACTAGAACCGGATTTACTGATTTCACCTCATTCTTGGCTACATCAGGTTTAGGTATAATCGCATTATTCATTATTATATTTTCAACTGTTACGACGACATTTTTAGATGTGATGTCAGCAACAATTAACATTCAGAATATCCATTCCTTTAAACATATGAAATTGATTAGCATCATTATAGTTGCACTTGGCTTAGTCATTGCGTGGGTAGTTCCTATTGATAATTATCAAAATTTCTTATATTTTATCGCATCAGTTTTTACACCCTTATATGCAATTGTTTTTGTCACCTACTTTATTATGAAAAAAACGTTGCCTTATTGGTTAAATATTATTTGGTGGTTAATGGGCATTATTGCGTACTACCAATTACAAAAATTTGATTTTATTTTTGGCACTACAATTATTATTCTATTTGGACTAGGGTTACTCGTTTATCTATCCCAATTTATTTTACCAAAAAGTCATTTTAGAAATATAAAATAACTATTTACAAAAAAATAGAGATTTAGCGTTCTCCCCGGTGTTAAACAACTGTTTAGCATTACAAGGTGAACTCTAAATCTCTATTTTAATTTTAAAATAATTAAACTATCCAATCAAATTCTAAACTAGGATCAGCATTTAAATTTAATCCTGCACGTTGACCTTTAATAAATTCAACATATCCTGCTGCACCAATCATTGCAGCATTATCACCACATAATTTAATAGGCGCCTTCACAAATTCAATATCATTCATTTTCTTCATCTCAGATTCAAGTCTTGTACGTAACCCTTTATTAGCTGCCACGCCACCGGCTAAAATTAACTGTTTAATATCATACTCATGACAGGCACGTACCGTTTTCTCAGCAAGGACATCAATCACGCTTTGTTGAAAGCTTGTTGCTAAATCAGCCCGGTCCAACTCTTCGCCTAATTGATCTGCATGATGAACTGTATTGATGAAGGCACTTTTCAACCCACTAAAACTAAAGTCATAACTATCATCCTTGATCATGGCACGCGGAAAATTAAACGTATCTTGCCCTGTATGTGCAAGTTCATCAATTTCTTTTCCTGATGGATAAGTCATCCCAAGAACACGCCCAACTTTATCATAGGCTTCACCTGCTGCGTCATCACGTGTTTCACCAATAATTTCAAATTGACCTTCTTCAGGCATATAAACTAACTCAGTATGCCCACCCGAAACGAGTAAAGCCATTGATGGATACACTATTTCAGATTCATAGCGCGCTGCAAAAATATGACCTGCCATATGGTTAACGGGAATTAAAGGTAATTCGTGCGCAAATGCAATAGCTTTAGCAGCAGAAACACCCACTAATAAAGCACCAACTAGTCCTGGTCCATAAGTAACCGCAACAGCGTCTAAATCATTATAAGTTACATTTGCTTCTGTCATAGCGTCTTTAATACAACCTGTAATTTGTTCGATATGGTGGCGGCTGGCAACTTCAGGTACAACCCCACCAAAACGTTTATGACTATTAACTTGTGTTGCAATGATATTCGACAAAATGACATGCCCATTTTCAACCACTGCGACACTAGTTTCATCACAACTTGATTCAAATGCTAAAATTAAATTTCTTTCCGTTTTATCCATTGAGACCTCTTTCAACTTAATTCATATTCCTTTATTTTAATTTAAGCAACATATCAACAGCATCTTGCCCATCTTCAATATAATAATTTTCTCGGATACCCACTTTAGTAAATCCTAGTTGGTGGTATAGATTTAAAGCCGTCTGGTTATCGCGGCGAACCTCTAAACTAACCGTTCTAAATTTCATTAAACGAGCACGCCTTGTAATAGACGTTACCAAAAAGTTTCCCATCCCTCTACCTTGGCATTCCGGTAAAACAGCAATATTCGCAATATGAACGTCTCCTGTTATTGCATCCGTTGAACAACCAATAAAGCCTAACATTTTATCTTCCTTACGTAAGACTAAATAAAGTGTTTTGCTTTTTTGGCAAATTTCGCCTTCAAATATTTTTGCGCTCCATGGTGATTTTCCACCATAAACTGCTTTTTCAATCTCAAGTAGTTCCGGAATATCAGGTACAACGGCACGCGTCATAAAATAACTTTCATTTCTAATTTGAATTCTATGATTCTGAAAAACTAATGTCCTAACAGGTTCATCTGGTCTTAATTCTGGAATAATTTGTTTCACTCGTGCTTTAAATTTTTTCAACATAGGTATTATGATCCTTATCTGAATGGGTTTCTAACCATTGCGTCTCTGCTTGCGTTAATCGCAAATAATTTGGTATAAATGTCTCCTGATCAACGGGCTCTTTATCTTTACCGATTAATCCCAAAACAAATGCCTGAGGAATATTTAAAAATGAAGCTGGAAACTGTGCCTGATCACCTAAAATATCGATAATTTGTTCTTTAAATAAATCGACATCAGTTCCAACAAAAATTTGTGGTCGATTACGCTCTTTTAATTCATTCATCCAAGTCACAAGTTCTCTATGCTGATCTGGTAATTCATTTACAAGCTCAGTATCATTTTTATACAAACCTGAGAATACGTAATTCCTACGTGCGTCAAATAACGGCACAATATCAGACTCACCATTTGTGGAAATGCCTGCAGCCAACATTGCTAAACTAGAGACACCAACTAATTCACAGTCTAATGTAAATGCAAGTGTTTTAGCTGTGGCAACACCAATCCTAAGACCTGTAAAAGATCCTGGCCCTTGTGCAACTACAATTCGGTCTAGTTCTGCCGGCTTAACACCTGCTAATTTCATGACATCAGAAATTGCTGGCATCAATGTAATACTATGATTTTTTTTTATATTTGTTGTAATTGTTGCTAATAGTGCCCTATCTTCTAAAACAGCGACACTGAGTGGTATATTCGATGTATCAATTGCTAAAATTTTCATTCATATCTTCCTTTATCTCTGCTTTGTTAACATTTTAGCACAAAAGTAGTATCACAAATTTTTTCTAAGAGAAAATTAACAAAAAAATAGGACAAATAATTGTCCTATCGTTAATAATTAATTTATTTTGAAAATCCATTTGGATGTGTCTGTTCAAAAGTCCATGCCGTTTTAATGATATCTTCCATATTTTCATACTTAGGAGCCCAACCAAGAATTTCATGTGCTTTTTCACTTGCTGCAACTAAAGTCGAGGGATCCCCTGCACGACGTGGTGCAATTTCTGCAGGGATTTCTTTACCTGTTGCACGACGAGCTGCTTCTAAGATTTCCATATTTGAAAATCCATTAGATGAACCTAGATTAAAGGCATTACTTTCATTTCCCGCAAGTAAGTAATCTAAAGCACGGATATGTGCATCTGCTAAATCAAGAACATGCACATAATCACGGACGTTTGTACCATCATTAGTATCATAATCATCCCCAAAAATTTGTAATTTTTCACGTTCTCCGTTAGCAACTTGTAAAATAATTGGAATTAAATGTGTTTCGGGATTGTGATCTTCACCGATGCTACCATCTGGTTTTGATCCAGCAACATTGAAATAACGTAATGCGACAAACTTAACACCATCTGCAACATCAGTCCAGTGCATAATTTTTTCCATGGCTAATTTACTTTCACCATATGGATTTGTTGGAATTTGAGGGTCGTCTTCATGAATTGGGACAACTTTAGGTTCACCATACGTTGCAGCTGTTGAAGAAAAGACGATTTTCTTAACACCAACTTCAGTCATGACTTCAAGTAAATGAATCATCCCTGCTGTATTATTGTCAAAATATTTTAATGGTTTTACCATTGATTCACCAACAAGAGATGAAGCCGCAAAATGAATAACTGCTTCAATATCCTCATTTTTGAAAACATTTCGCATAAAATCTTTATCTGCAATGTCTCCCTGATAAAATTTAGCCTTTTTATTAACAGCTTCTATGTGCCCTGTCACTAAGTTATCAACAACCACAACATCGCGATTATTTTCTACTAATTGATCAACAGTATGTGAACCGATGTAACCTGCGCCACCCAAAACTAAAATTGACATTTAAATTCCTCCAAATAGTTTATTTTCTTTATTATAACTTATTTTAGTAAATTTATCAGTGATTCACCCTTCTTTAGCAAATAAATAGACGGCGAAAATAAATTCGCCGTCTGGTTAGTTTCTATAAGTCACCTGTTAAAAATTGTGCTTGGCCCATACCAAAGCTCCAATCTTCATCAGTATTAGTTGTTAAATTAATCATTAAATCTTCTGGTCTCAATCCAACTTTTATTTGTAACTGTTGCATTAACTGTTGATAGAAGGCTTCTTTTTGCTCTGTTGTTCTTGGTCGCGTTGTTAAACTAAAAACCAATACTTCCTTTGTGCGCTTAAATCCAAGCCCAGTATCTAAAATTTGCATTTCATTTATTGGATGTTGAGTGACAATTTGATATCTATCACCAACTGGTGCGCCAAATGAATTAAGCATCACATCATAAGCGATATCTAAAATTTCTTTTATTTGGCCTTCAGAACGGCCTTCAATCATATCAATTTTCATCAATGGCATAGATTGAATCCTCCTATAATCGTTTACCTAATCTTTGGATTTGTTTATTATTCCCAACAATGTATAACAAAATAATTTGAATTGGAATTAAAATTAAATCTTTAATGGCACGTGCATAGATAATTGTCCAAGGTGACTGGTACATTAATACTAGCCAAAATGTATTTAACAATAAATCAATAACAACGACATTGATTAATACGGCAATAATAATTCGCGGTAACGTAAATGGTTTTTTATAAAATACAAGTCCATAGAAAAACGCACCTAAGAAAGCAGATAGCGAGAATCCCCAGAAGAAAGTACCTCCTTTACTGAATAATACTGTCCCAAGTAAATCCGATAAAACAGAACCAATACCACCCAGTAATGGACCAAACCACGCCGCTAATAGATAAGTCGCAATAAAAGTGAAACTTATCCGTAACGTTAATACCTGATACGATAATAAATTAGTTAGAATAATTTGACCAGCCAATAATAGACCCATCACCGCTATATTCTTTGCGGTTAATCTCTTTGTTAAATTTTCCATGATTCAGACATCTCCTCGTTGGAGTTGCCACATTGTGGTATGCGGCGAATGCGAGAACACAACCGCAGCTATCGCTAGCCTTCGTCCAAAAGACACATTCCGTCCTTTTGGCACTTAACGCTGTATTCTCTACCCCGAAATTTTGTATTTTACTACTTGTGTAGTATACCACTAAAAAGAAAATAACTTTGGGTGTTTCTTTTTAATTTATTTTCTTTTCACGAATCATAAAAATTAATCCCATGAGTAATCCTAATGCAGCAGGAACTATCCAACTTAAGCCAATATTAAACAGCGGTAAATAATGATTTGCAAAGGCTAACATATTTTTAGCAAAGGCTAAATTTTTAATTGAAATTGGCATCGCGTTTAGTCCATCAAAAATAGCACTAAAGAGCGTTAGAACGGTTAACCATTTGTAGATAATGCTGACTTTTAAGTCATACTTATTTAAAGTAGGTTCTAAACAGGCAGCAATCATCAATACAATGGCAAGTGGGTAAAGCAACATCAAAACTGGTGTTGACAATGTAATTAATTGATCTAACCCAACGTTGGCAATTAAACAACTAATCACACATCCCAGTGTTAAATACAATTTGTAGCTACCACGACCAATAATTTCAACACATGTTTTAGCACATGCGCTAGTCACGCCAATTGCTGTTTTAATACAAGCAACAACAATAATTGCAGCAAGAAAGAAACTTCCAAATTGACCAAAATAACGTTGAGCAACTTGAGCTAAAATAGCACCACCATTACCAGAATGTGGAAATACACCCAGACTCGTTGCTCCCAGATATGCCAAGCAAGTATAGATGACTCCCATCAAAATAACACTGATACTACCAGAATAGATAATCCCTTTAGTAATCGATTTAGGATTTGTAATACCTAAATCTTTAATTGTATCTACAATAATAATACCAAAAGCCAAACCAGCGAGTGCATCCATAGTGTAATATCCTTGCCCAAAAGCAGACATAAAAGCACCATTCTGGTAAGAACTTGTTGCGGGGAAATCTGAAAAATTACCCATTGGTTTAATAAATACAAATAACAATAAAATAGCCAATGCACATAAAAATATGGGATTTAAATACTTACCAACATAGACTAATATCTTGGTTGGTTTAACTGCCAAAAGCCAAACTATTGTGAAGAATAAAATTGAAAATAATAATAGCCAAATAGAGTGTTGGCTGGCTTTAATATGTGGTGCAATTCCGATTTCAAACGGAATTGTCGCTGACCTTGGGCCTGCAAATAGCGGTCCAATAGTTAGATAGAGCAGCATTGTGAAAATTATGCCATACGTTCGATTAACCTTAGAGGCTAAATCAAAAACTCCCCTACTTTTAGACAATCCAATAGCGATTACACCTAAAAAAGGTAACCCAACGCCAGCAATTAGAAAACCTAAATTACCTATCCACAGGTTTTGTCCGGATTGTTGACCTACAAAGACTGGAAAAATTAAATTTCCCGCACCAAAAAATAAACCGAATAACATTGAACTAATAAATAAATACTCATTCTTACTTAATTGTTTTTCTTTCATTCTCATAACCACCTTATCTGTTCATATACAGTAACAAATTCATAGTCAAAGTACAATATAATATGTATAATCTAAGTGTCAGCAAGGAGGAAAATATGAAAAAAATATTAATTTTACACACTGGTGGTACAATCGCCATGTCTGAAAATCAAGAAACAGGCGCAGTTGCACCTGGTGCAGAAAACCCTTTAAACCAAGTTGAAAATCCATTTGGTGATCGTTTTGATTTAATCACTGAAAATGTTTTTAACTTACCATCTCCACATATTGGCCCCAAAGAGATGCTAATTGTTCAAAAAAGAATTATGCGTGCATCTGAGGAAGCGATTGATGGCATTGTTATTACTCACGGTACGGATACATTAGAAGAAACTGCTTATTTTTTAGATCTTACATTACCGAACCATCTACCTGTCGTTTTAACAGGTGCAATGCGTTCTGCAAATGAAATAGGCTCAGATGGCTTACACAATTTTCAAACAGCCATCTTAACTGCAGCAAGTGATGATGCAGTTGATAAAGGGGTCTTAGTTGTTATGAATGATGAAATTCATACAGCGCGCTACGTAACAAAAACACATACCACAAATGTCGCAACTTTTAGAACACCAACATTTGGACCAATTGGTAGCATCGCTAAGGATAACGTTACCTTTTTTGCCGAATTACTAAGCCAGACTTGCTTAGCAATTGATAAAGTTGTTGACCATGTTTATTTAATTAAGGCTTATGCTGGAATGGATGCTGATTTACTTGGATTTCTTGATAATGACCAAACGAACGGTATTGTCATTGAAGCTCTTGGTGCAGGAAATCTCCCCCCACAAGTTTTAGCTAACCTTCAAAAACTAATTGATCGCGACATTCCAGTTGTGATTGTTTCACGTTGCTTTAATGGCGTGGCACAAGATGTTTACGACTACGAAGGTGGTGGCGTTCAATTGAAAAAAATGGGTGGCATCTTCTGTCGTGGCTTAAATGGTCAAAAAGCAAGAATTAAACTATTGGTTGGATTAAGTGCTGGTCTTGAAAAAGAAGAACTCTCAATTTATGTCGCAGATGCTTTATCATAAAAATATAAAAAATGCTCTGAGTAACTGGATAGACTTCCAGTTACTCAGAGCATTTTTCATTCTAACGTTTCGTCCATTCACAGTCAGCTTCACAATAAACATCATCGCCAATTTTAATCTGGTGATGTGTTGTTAAGTTATCAATAACAACGAGACTATCAATCTTATGACCATAGTGAATTTCTTTTTCATATTTAATATTCATATGTTTTAAATCATGTGACATTAAGAAGTCTTCTGACAATGAATCCAATAACCAATCAAAATATTTTGAATTGTTCACATGCTGATTTGGATCAATATCAAAGAATCGAACGTCATATGATTTTTTAGCAGCTATTGTATCTTCTTTCATGATACCAACTGGTTTCTCCAAACGTTCAATTCTTCGTGTATATTCAGCACCAAAAGGTTCAATAACTTCTGGCAATACACGAGTCATTTTACGTGTTTTATGATCCATTAAAACAAATACAGCATGAATATGTGCGCACTCATTACCTGCTTCATCATGAACCCAGAAATCTCGGTAACAGAAGAAACGATTGTATGAAACAGCCTCAGTAGTTAATGTTAAATTTTCATCAATATGTGGTATTCTCGAAATATCAATAAGGTATTGTGTAATAACCCAACCAAAGCCTAAATTTGTTAGGTCTTTTTCAGTAATTCCTAAGCTATCACTTTGGTCTGTTGAAACCAAAATAATCATGTTAATTAGCATTGCTACTGTCACACGACCACTTTTATCGCCTTCATAGTAAACCGCACGATGCAGCTCACTAAATTTATTATCTGCCAATATGTTCACTCCTTAAATCTGATGATACAGATTATAAACTTCTTGTTTTTTCATCTCTTGTTTCTTAGCAATCTCTTTTATCGCATCATTAGTTTTCATACCTGTTTCAATCAAATAATCAACTTGTTCTTCAATTGACATATTAGCCAGATGATCAACTTCCGTTGCTTCTGGCGAATCGTTTCCTTCAACAATTACACAAAATTCTCCACGGACTTGCTCTGAGCCAGCCCATTCAATAGCATCGTCCAGTGTTCCACGCAAAAATTCCTCATAACGTTTGGTTAATTCTCGGCATAGTACAACTTTACGCTGGCCACCAAGGCTGGCAGCTATTTGTGTTAATGTTTTTTTCAGGCGATGTGGTGCTTCATAAAAAATAAGCGTCATTGTTTGATTTTTTAACTCAGCTAATTCTTCTTTTTGACTCTTAGGTTTTCGCGATAAAAAACCATAGAATAAGAACGGTTGTGGCGCTAATCCAGAAGCTATTAATGCAGTGATTCCGGCATTTGCCCCAGGAAGTGGCACAACTGGAATCTTGGCTTCAATACACGCTTTAACAAGATCATGCCCAGGGTCACTAATTGATGGCATTCCTGCATCACTAACTTGTGCGATTGATTGACCAGCCAATATTTTATCAACAAATTGCGGAATACGTTCTTGCGTATTATGTTCATGAAAACTCAATTGACTTGTTTCAATCTCAAAATGATTTAATAATTTTTGTGTGTTCCGTGTATCTTCGGCTGCTATGTAGTCAACCTCTTTTAAAATATCAATCGCTCTAAACGTCATATCAGATAAATTACCAATTGGTGTCGGTACTAAATATAATGACCCAGTTGTCCCTTTACCTTGAAAACTGCTTTGTGCTGCTATTTCGCTCATACTTCGCGCTCCCCATAAATTAAATCTAAACAGAAAGCACAAGGTTCATCATCGACTCGACGTGATCCGTACATCCCTTCAATATTGCAAACATGAAAACCTTGATCATATAGTTTTTCTAAATTTTGACGTGATTTTGACAGATTTGCATCGGAAGATTCATTAAAATCCTTAGACGTTTGTCGCTCTATTTCACTTAATCGTTCTCTTAAATGTTGGTTTTCAATCTCCAATTCAGCATTATTCTCAAGAACACCAGTCATATCGGATTTTATTGTTTCAAAACTCGATAACATTTTTTTCATTTCTTCCTCGATAGCTATAAAATTATCATATAGTTGACGCTTATCCACAAAATCACCTTCATTTCATATTTTATAAGTCTATTAATTTTAACGTTGTTACTTCAATTGCACTTTGAAATGTCATATTTATTTGGAGCATCGCTTTAATTTGTAAACAACCATCTAATATAGCAATTAACTTTTTATCACTAATCATCTGGGTTACTTTACCAATCTCAGTTAAGCGATTAGAAAAACTCACTTGTTCTTTACGATCATAACGGACAAGTAAACAATCACGCGCTAATAGTACCATTAAATCAACCATCAATACCTGTTGTTGTTTTTCTTTTGCGAATGGGACCAATTTTGTTTGTACCAAAATAAAACTTTCGGCATCATTTTTCAATAATCTGCTGAACCAATTCCAAACTTGATTTGTCATTTCAGTAAAATTTTCATCTTGTGCTAACGCTACAGCATGGCTTGTACTCTCAGTTACATGAACAAGTAACTGAGCCTGATCTTTCAAGATATCTTGATTTAATAAATTTTGAATCAATTTTTCTTGAGAGAGTGCGACAAAATTAACCAGTTGGCACCGTGATTGGATAGTTGGCAAAATTTGATTTTTATTTTCTGTTAATAAGAAAGCTTTCACATTTCCAACAGGCTCTTCTAAAAATTTAAGTAAACTGTTCGCAGCACTAGCTGTCATACTCTCAGCTTTTTCAATTATAAAAATCTTTTGGCTACCTTCAACACCACTTTTTGAAAATTCTGATTTCAAAAACCGAATTTGATCAACTTTAATTGACTGACCTTCGGGCTTAACACTCACGATATCAGGGTGATTACCCGACAGAATTCGTTGGCATTCTCCACATACACCACAAGGTTTTTGATCCTCGTTAGCAGTACAAAAGAGTCGCATTGCAATCCATTGTGCTAATTCAACCTTACCAATACCTTCTGGTCCGGAAAATAGATAAGCATGGGCTAATTTATTTGTTGTTATCAATTTTTCAAAATGTTCAATTAATTTGGGCTGTAATTCTTGAATTTTAATATTACTGGTTTCATCAGCTAATTCTGCCATTACTATTTACTCCTAAAATTGATGAAACTCTTCTACTGGTAAGACAAATACTGTTGCGCCACCAACTTGGACTTCTAATGGAAATGGTACTTGTGCATCCATTGAAACATCTAAATTAACAGGAGGTGCCATAAATTGTTCACGCGTTGATGATGTCTCTTTAATGATTTGTAACACCTCATCAACACGTTCATCTTCAATACCAATTAAAAAGGTTGTATTACCAGACTTTAAAAAACCACCAGTTGTTGATAGTTTTGTTGCACGAACATTTGAATCTATAAATATATTGCTTAGTCGGTTACTATCTTTATCTTGGACAATCGCTGTAATTAATTTCATTTGAATTCCCTCATTTCATTTATTTAAAAGACTCGGGTAATTTTTTCTTCAGAACGTCAATACAATCATCAATTACTTTATCCAACGGTTGTGCCGCATTAATGGTTATAATACGTTCTGGATTTTTTACTGCTAATTGTTGGTATGCTTTGCGTACTTTTTGATGGAACTCTAACTTTTCATCATCTAAACGATTTATTTCATTTTGACGATGCTCAAAAATTCGTTTTAATCCAATTTCTGATGGTACGTCAAAGTATAAAGTTAAATCAGGTTCTGTTCCATTTGTTGCAAATAGGTTCATATCAGCAACCGCTTGCGTTCCGATATCTCTACCAGCGCCTTGGTAAGCAATTGAACTATCAACATAACGATCACATATAACAATTTTATCTTCCTTAAGTGCTGGCAAAATTATTTCTGCGATATGTTGACGTCTTGATGCTGCAAATAATAATGCTTCAGTTCGTTTATCCATCTCTGGATAATCTTGATTTAAGACAACTTCACGAATGGCTTCAGATATCGGACTTCCACCTGGTTCACGTGTTATAACTAATTCTTTTACCAAATTATTTTGTATCTTTTTTATAATACCTTTTAAAGCACTTGTTTTACCGGACCCATCTGGCCCTTCAATCGTTATAAATTTTCCAGTCACATTAACGACCCCAATACTTATTATTATTGTACTTGAATCTTAAAAACCTGTCCATAAGATAAACCTACTATTAGTATACTATCTCTTATTTAATAAATCTAATCAGTAATTCACAAAAAAACGCCAAGACAAGTTAGGCGAATTGTCTCAACGTTCTTTCTAATTTAATGTGTAATTACTGAAGCTTGCATATGCCCTTTAACTGCACGAACACGCGCTTCATTATAGAGAAAGAAATATCTTTTTCTTGCCATCTGTGTTTCATTAATTAATTCTTCATCAACTTCGTAAATAGCCTCTTCAGTTTGTTTTGCCTGATCCCAGGCTAATTTAGCGAGATCAATTGACTCTAGCAACTTAGCGTCATATTCTTTACGTAATTTAAGTTTTGTTTTTTTATTAAACATTACACCGTCAGCTCATTTCTATATTTCAGTACGTCCTTCAATCGCTTTGAACAACGTCATTTCATCTGCGTACTCAATATCGCTGCCTACAGATAGTCCATGGGCCAATCTTGTCACTTTAATGCCAGCCGGTTTAATCAATCTCGATAAATACATTGACGTTGCTTCACCTTCTGGCGTTGCATTTGTCGCAATAATAACTTCCTGCATATCGGGATGCGATTGAAGACGTGTTAATAAACTTGTGATATTAATATCTTCAGGTCCTTTACCTTCAATTGGTGATAATACACCATGAAGCACGTGATACAAGCCGTGATACTCTTTCATTTTTTCTAAAGACATCACATCTTTAGGTTCTTCTACAACAATAACTTTTGTTTGATCACGTGATGAATCAGAACAAATCTGACAAGGATCTTCTTCAGTAATATTGCCACAGATACTACAATAATGTAGGTCTCGTTTGGCAGATATCAGTGATTTAGCAAAATCGGTGACATCATCTTCATCCATATCAATTGTAAAAAAAGCTAATCTTGTAGCAGTTTTACCACCAATACCTGGTAATTTCATATAACTTTCAATCAATTTTGCGATAGGTTCAGGATATTGCATTTTCTTTAGCCTTCTTTAATTTTAAGTTTATAGTCCAGGCATCCCTTGAGAATATTTACCCAATTTATCAGTTGTTGTTTTTTCAATTTTTGTCATAGCATCATTAACAGCCATAATAATTAAATCTTGTAACATATCAACATCATCAGGATCGACCGCCTCTTCTTTAATCATAATATCAGTCATTTTTTTGTCCCCTGTAAAGGTTACCTTAACTAAATCATTTGAAGCCTCACCAACGAATTCAGTTGCATTCAAAGCCTCTTGGTCCTTTGTCATATCCTTTTGTAATTTTTGCATTTGTTTCATCATACCTTGCATATTACCATTTCCACGCATCATTATTAATTACTTCCTTTCTAATCCTGTTTAATTTCTATATTTTCTGTTCCAAAAATTTCTTCAGCTTTTGAAACAATTGGTTCTACAACTTCAGGTTCTGGCTCAATAATTGTTTCGGTTCCCTCGTGCTCATTTTGTTTAATGTAAGATTTTCGGACTTCTGGCCATTGTTCTGCTGTAATGCAGACCACCTTGGGGACATGATGTAATAATCGATCTAACCCATTACCTAAAGCATCGAGTAATTCTGTATCACTTGAAGCTTTGACAGACAAAAATTCGTAATTAAAACTAACAAGTACACTATCAGGACTAGCCGCAACCGGTTCACTAGCTTGCATAATCGCACGTTGTGTAACTGATAGTTGCTGCAACAACTCTGGCCAAACCTGTTTTAATTGTACCAAACTTTCTTTTGTTGCGTGATCTAAAATAGGATAAATTTGAGATAAATTTAATGTTGCTTTTTTTTGAGTAGAGGCAACTTTTTTAGGCTTAGCTATTACTGCCACTTGCGGTTGATTATCATTCTGACTTGAAAAATCAATTATTTGCTTTTTCAAGTCTTCAACTGTTTTTGTTAAATTATTAATTTGTTCAGATGCATCTGAACTTAATTCTGATTGAATCGTCTCCGTAGTCGTATCAGAGGTATTAAATTGTGATAATCGAATTGTTAACACTTCTAAATAAACATCTGGATGTGTCGTAAATCGCATTTGTTGTTGAATCTCGTTTAAAACGTTTATCATTTGGTATAAGAAATCAGCAGAAATAGTCTGTGATAATTTTTTAAAATCATCATTAACCATCCCTAATTCTAGTTGATTAATGAGTGCTGGTGCTTGCTGATATAATAGTAAATCACGACTATAGGCAATTAAATCTTCGATTAATCTAGTTGAATCTTTACCTTCGTCTATAATTGCTTGTATCGTTTCTAATGCCTCAGTAGTCGCTTTTTGACTAACTTCCGTGACGTAATTCTGTATTTTATCCTGTGTTACACTACCGGTTACTAGCAAAGCATTATCTAAAGTCACCTTGTTATCACCGAATGAAATGACCTGATCTAAAATACTTAAAGCATCCCGCATTCCACCTTCAGCTGCTTTAGCAATAACTTTAAGCGCTGGTTCTTCATATTCAATTCCTTTTTCTGTCAAAATATAAACCATTCGTTCATAACTGTCAGCTGGCGTAATACGCTTGAAATCAAATTTCTGAGTTCTGGAAATAATGGTCGCTGGAATTTTATGTGGTTCCGTTGTGGCAAGAATAAAAATAACATTTTCAGGTGGTTCTTCAAGCGTCTTCAACAGTGCATTAAAAGCACCCGTAGATAACATATGAACTTCATCAATAATATAGATTTTAAAATCAGCTTGTGTGGGTGCGTACTTTACTTTGTCACGGATATCACGAATTTCTTCAACCCCATTATTAGAAGCGGCATCAATTTCGATAACATCGTTTAATTGACCATTCGTAATAGCGATACATGTCTCACATTTGTTACATGGTTCGCCATTTTCCTGGAAGTGACAATTAACTGCCTTAGCAAAAATTTTAGCTGCGGACGTTTTACCTGTTCCACGTGGACCATTAAAAATGTATGCATGACTTGTTTGCTGTGTCATAATTGCATTTTTCAACGTCTGCGTAATCATGTTTTGTCCAACTAAATCAGTAAATTTTTGCGGACGCCAGACACGGTATAAAGCTTGGTAACTCATCACAATCTCTCCTTTCAAAATCTATAAATAGCTTTTTAAATAAAAAAATCTCTCAGCCATTTCTGACTAAGAGTCTTAAATAATCATAATTACTTAAGGCACAAAGTGAATCAAACTTAGTGCTGCTTCCTTCCGGATCTGACACAATTCGTAAGCACACTATTGCCTTAAGGCCTTGCGGCAATTATTATAATACATTAAATTCCAACAAAAAGCTACCTTTATGATTGCTTTTTTTCTTTTCTTTTACGTCGAACTTCTCTAAAGAATGATTGGAGCAGGTCTTTAGCTTCATCTAATAATAATCCAGATTCTACTTTTGCTTGATGATTAAATCGTTCATCCGTTAATAAGTTCCCAATGCTACCTGCAGTTCCTGCTTTAGGATCAAATGCACCAAAGTAAACTTCTGGGATTCTTGAATTAATAATCGCACCACTACACATTGGGCATGGTTCTAATGTTACGAATAATTGCGCATCTACAAGACGCCAGCTATGAATCGTAGCACAGGCTTCTTGGATGGCTAAAATTTCAGCGTGTAGGGTTGCATCTTGCACGTGTTCCCGAATATTATGGCCTCGTCCGATAATCTCACCATTTTGGACAACAACACAGCCAATTGGTACTTCACCAATAATTTTTGCATTTCTTGCTTCATACAAAGCTTCACGCATAAAAAATTCTTTTTGTTCTTCAGTTAATTTTTCTACCATTTACTTCACACTCATTAAAATATAGTAACCTTTATCTTTTAAAATAATGTCACAATTACCAAAAACTTCAGTCATTCTTTTTTGAGCCGAACTTGCTCCTTGTTTCTTTTGTAATACAGCAAACAATTGTCCGCCAACTTTTAAATGGTCGAATGCGCCGCTTAAAATTTCATGAACAACCTCTTTACCTGCTCTAATAGGTGGATTTGTAAGAATTGCAGCATAATCCGTCTTTGTTACATGACTGTATGCGGCAGATTCAAAAACTTCTATATTAGTAATTTTATTGATTACCGCGTTCTTCTTTGCTAATTCTAATGCTAATTCATTTACGTCTGTCATATCTATTTTTCGTTCAGGTTGACTCTTGGCTATAGCAAGACCTATTGGACCGTACCCACATCCAACATCTAAAATATTTCCCGGAATTATTTCTTGTTGCTCAACTGCATCTAATAAAACTCTTGAACCAAAATCGACTGTTTTTTTTGAAAACACACCATTATCTGTGGTAAACTTAAATTCGTTGTTCAACAGTTTAAATGTCCATTCTTTTTCATCATGAATAACATCTGGATTTTTCGTAAAATAATAGTTCGTCATATTTTTACCTACTTTCTCAATAGTTTCTATAATACGGAGAAAATCGAATTTTCGCAATCAAAATTTAATATAAACAATCCAAGACCTTGAACACTACATCTTGTGTGATGCAACTTAAAATCACACTAAATGTGGTGTTTTTTTCAATTGATTTTTAGTTTGTGTGCTGTATACTTATCTTACTTAACAAAATAACAGAGGAGGATTTATATAATGAAAAAAGTTACTGTATTTACAAAAAATAACTGCATCCAATGCAAAATGACAAAACGCTTCTTAAAAGAAAACAACGTAGAATTTAACGAACGTAACATTTCCGAAGACGACAACGCTATAGATTACTTGAAAGGCCAAGGTTTCCAAGCTGTTCCTGTTGTAGAAGCTACTGGATTTGATACCATCGCCGGATTTCGTCCTGATATGCTTAAAAAGTTGGCAGTCTAATGAAAATTGTTTTCTTTAGCATTACTGGGCAAACACGACGCTTTATCAATAAGATTGGCTATCCTTCATTTGAAATTGATCCAACAAACCCGCTTATTGAATTAAATGAACCCTATATTTTAATTGTTCCAACATATGAAATCGGGCTCACTGAATCGGTCAACGACTTTATTGAATATCAATCAAATAGAGAAAATATACTGGGTGTTGTTGGCGGTGGGAACCGGAACTTCGCCCAACTTTTTATTTTTACAGCAAAAGATATCGCAACCGACTATCACGTCCTATTATTATATGAATTTGAATTCAATGGCACTGAAGAAGATGTAATCAATATGAAGAAAGTAGTTGATGAAATTGACATTAAAAACGTTAGATAGTGATAAAGTCACTTATTATGACTTAAATAATGAAATTAATATTCCCGTAGACGGTCAAATTCCACTTCAAAAAGATCAAGAGGCCTTAACTGCCTTTTTAAAAGAAAATGTTGCTGAAAATACAATGCAATTTGATTCACTAAAAGCACGTTTTGATTATTTAATTGACAACAACTATATTGAAACTGATTTTTATAATAAATATGACTTCTCATTTATAGAGGAGCTGTACACTTATTTAGCAGCTCAAAAATTCCATTTTGGCACATTTATGGCTGCCTACAAATTTTACGCTCAATATGCACTTAAAACTGATAATAATGCCTACTATCTTGAAAATTATATTGATCGTGTTGCAATGAATGTTCTTTATTTTGCTGATGGCAATACAGATCTAGCAATGAATTTAGCTGACGAAATGATTCACCAACGTTACCAACCAGCTACACCTAGTTTCTTAAATGCAGGTCGTAAGCGTCGTGGCGAATTAGTTTCTTGCTTCTTAATTCAAATTACTGATGATATGAATGGTATTGGACGTGGCATTAACTCAGCACTTCAATTATCACGAATTGGTGGTGGTGTTGGTATTACGCTCAGTAATTTACGTGGCGCTGGTGCACCAATTAAAGGGATTGAAGGCGCTGCTTCTGGTGTCCTACCCGTTATGAAATTATTAGAAGATAGTTTTTCATATTCTAACCAATTAGGACAGCGACAAGGTGCTGGAGTTGTCTATTTAGACGTCTTCCATCCAGATATTGTTGCTTTCTTGTCAGCTAAAAAAGAAAATGCTGATGAAAAAATCCGTGTTAAAACTTTATCATTAGGTATTACCGTACCTGATAAATTTTATGAACTCATTAAAGATAATGCAACGATGTATCTTTTCGATCCCTACGGTGTTGAAAGAGAATATGGAGTCCCTTATTCCTATGTTGATATCACAAAAGAATATGATAATATGGTTGCCAACAAAAATATTAGTAAAAAAACGATTCTTGCCCGCGAATTAGAAACTGAAATTTCTAAACTGCAACAAGAATCTGGCTATCCTTATATCGTCAATGTTGATACTGCAAATCGCGCAAACCCAATTGATGGTAAAATAATTATGAGTAATCTTTGTTCAGAAATTATGCAAGTTCAGACACCATCAACTGTGAATAATGCGCAAGGCTACGATGTTATGGGGACTGATATTTCATGTAACTTAGGCTCAACTAACATTGTTAATATGATGGCTTCTCCAGATTTTGGCCGTTCAGTTGATTCAATGGTTCGCGCCTTAACTTTTGTAACTGATAGTTCAGATATTGATGTTGTGCCTCCTATTCAACATGGAAATAACTTAGCACATACCATCGGTTTAGGTGCTATGGGCTTACATGCCTACTTCGCTAAAAACCATATGCATTATGGTTCAGAAGACTCAATCGATTTCACTAGTGTTTATTTTATGATGCTTAACTATTACTCATTAAAATCATCAAATGCTATCGCTAAGGAAAAAAATGAAACATTCCATAACTTTGAGAAAAGTACTTATGCAACTGGCACCTACTTTGATAAGTATCTTAACGAAGATTGGGGCCCTGCTTCTGATAAAGTTGCTGCCTTATTTGATGGTATCGACATCCCTAATCAAGAAGATTGGGCGACTTTGAAAGCTAATATTCAAGCTGACGGTCTTTATCATCAAAATAGATTGGCTGTTGCACCTAATGGTTCTATTTCATATATTAACGATACTACTGCCAGTCTTCACCCAATTATTAACCGGATCGAAGAGCGTCAAGAAAAGAAAATTGGAAAGATTTACTATCCAGCTCCTTACCTTTCAAATGACACGATTCCATACTATACTTCTGCATACGACATGGATATGCGTAAAGTTATTGACGTTTACGCTGCTGCACAGGAACATATCGATCAATCACTTAGTTTAACTTTATTCATGCGTTCAACGATTCCTGAAGGCCTCTATGAATGGAAAAATGGTCGGACAGATAAAATGACAACACGTGACTTAAACATTTTGCGTAATTATGCGTATAATAAAGGTATTAAGTCAATTTACTACATCAGAACCTTTACTGATGATCAAGAAGAAGTTGGCGCAAATGCTTGTGAGAGTTGTGTTATCTAAACTGTAACGGAGGAAAGTTAAATGAATAATGATAGTTACAAAGCAATTAATTGGAACGAAGTTGAAGATCAAGTTGATAAAGCAACTTGGGAAAAACTAACAGAACAATTTTGGTTAGATACACGTATCCCCCTTTCAAATGATTTAGATGATTGGCGTACGCTGAGCCCTGCAGAAAAAACATTAGTTGGGCATGATTTTGGTGGGCTAACATTGTTGGATACAGTCCAATCACAAGATGGGATGGAAGCGTTGCGTCATGATACACGGACTGCTCATGAAGAAGCTGTTTTAAATAATATTCAATTTATGGAATCTGTTCATGCTAAAAGTTATTCATCAATCTTTTCAACATTGAATACAGCTTCAGAGATTACTGAAATTTTCGAATGGACAGACAAAAATGAATTTTTACAAAAAAAGGCACAACGTATTAATGGTATTTACCAAAACGGGTCACCATTAGAGAAAAAAGTTGCTTCTGTTTTTCTTGAAACGTTCTTATTCTACTCTGGTTTCTATACGCCACTTTACTATTTAGGCCATAACAAATTGGCAAACGTTGCTGAAATTATTAAATTAATTTTACGTGATGAATCTGTTCATGGTACCTTCATTGGCTATAAATTCCAGCTAGGTTTCAACGAACTTTCTGAAGAAGAACAAGGTAAAATGAAGACCTGGATGTATGACCTTCTATTTGAATTATATGAAAATGAAGAAAAATATACTCATGAACTTTATGATGAAGTTGGTTGGACTGAAGAAGTTTTGACCTTTTTACGTTACAATGCTAACAAAGCATTAATGAATTTAGGCCAAGATCCTTTATTCCCTGATACAGCTTCTGATGTTAATCCCGTTGTTATGAACGGAATTTCAACATCAACATCTAATCATGATTTCTTCTCTCAAGTTGGTAATGGCTACTTACTTGGTAGTGTGGAATCAATGGATGATTCAGATTATGAAATTGGTGAAAGTGGCCAAATGAAACGTCGTCCTAAACGTTAGACAAAAAAATCCTTACTATCAGTTTTTAGGCTGATAGTAAGGATTTTTTATTTAACGGGTTTAACTTTACAATTACAGTAATATTCCCACTATTCCCGCACAAAGCATCAATATTCCTATAACGACCATCCATACACCTGATAAACGATTTAATTTCTCACGATAACTAGAATCCTGCGTTATTTTTTTCGTTCTAAAGTTGCTATATTTATTAGGATCCGTTTTAGGCGCGTAGTTTCCTAAGATAATCAGCAATGTTCCCACTATCAGTGCAACACTACCAATAATATTAACTTGATGTCCCAACGCGGTAGCATACATCATTGTTGCTAAAATTATTGATAAAATTGGCGTAATCCAAATTATAGCTGTATCTAGTTTCTTATTTTGACGATTAGCGCTATCTATTACCATTATCACCACACTGATTAAAATCATCAATAATGGGAACCCAATAATAACTAGATTTTTACCACCATACTGATCAATATTCCCAGCTATATTCCAGTGAATCGGAATTTTATCGGGTATTTTGTGATACAAAACTACTCCCATAATCATTGGGACAAATCCAAATAAAATGACGCTGATATTCCTTTTATTTTTCATCATTGTCTCCTCCTGTCAGATATCATAACTATTTTAAATAGGTCGAAATAGTTACTTGATTCAAGCTAAAATGATTACTACTTTTACCAGTTGATATACTTTATTTCTTTAGCAATATAGTTAAAAAAATAGTATTTAGAGCTAATTGAAAACTAACCCTAAATACTATTCTTTCAAGCGTTCACTTTGTTAATCGCTCTTTTATCTGTTGGTAAAACAGTTACTTCAAATTCTGAAATATAAGCATTTTCATAATCCAACGCCTTAATGTTAAAATTAGCAATTTTCATTTCATCATTAGCTCGAAATTTTGAGTCATTATTAAGCACAAATCCAGTAAGCGTCACCGCTTCACTTTCTTCCGCTTCTTTAAGCGTTGTATCAAAATATCTTTCAAAATCATATAATGTTACTTTACCTGAAACTTTAAATTTATTGTTACCCATATCTACGATATTATCATCATTTGTATCATCAAATTCTTCTCTAACAACACCAAATAATTCTTCATAGATATCTTTATCTGTCACAATTCCTGAAGTCCCACCATACTCATTAACGACAATAACGATTGGTGTTCGCTTAGATACCATAACGTCCATAATACTATGAACTTCAGCATTTTCTTGAACGGCCGGAATATCACGCATAATTGTTGAAATCAAATTTGTTTTATCAATTTTTTCCTGTCGCAATAAATCATAGCTATAAACGTATCCAATAACCTTATCTTTATCATTGTTAGCAATAACTGGGAACCTTGAATATCTAGTTCTCCAATATAAATTAACAACGTTTCTAATTGAATCGTCTACGTCTACTGCAACCATAGATGTTCGGTCAATCATGATATCTTCTGCCACTTTATCATTCATATCAAATGCTCGTCGCATGAATGTTAAATCTTCTTCATCAAGTTCACCAGCATTTGCGGATAATCGAGATAATGAGAGAATTTCAGTTTGCGAATAAATATCTTCTTCATTTTCAACTTCATAACCTAACAAATGCGTAATCCAATTTGCTGAACGATCTAAAATCCAAATTAATGGGTATAACACAATATGGAAAAACATAATAGGACGGACAATAAATAATAATACTGGCAATGGATCTGCAATTGCAATATTTTTAGGTACTAAATCAGTAAAAACAGCATGAATAACAGTAAAAATAAGAATTGCAGCAACCGATGCAACAGCATTTGCCATAGCCGCGGGTAATATATTTGATTGGATAATCGCATCTGCTATTGTTTTTTCACCAATCCAACCAAGAATCAAACTAGTTGAAGTGATACCAACTTGGGCCGTTGACAGATACTCTGTTAGGTTCTCCGTCATATGAATAGCCCGCTTAATATTTTTAAGCGGCTTCTTCCCATACATATCTTTTAATGCACTAATACGGACACGAACCAATGCATACTCAGTCAGTGTAAATAACACAGACAAAAGTAATATTGCGATTATAACAATTACGTTCACTAAATAATTTTCCGGACCAGAATCCAAGGTAACACCCTACTTTCAATTTGTTGTAATTTCTTAACTTCCATTATATCAAAAATATTGTTCATAAACTAGTTAACACTTTATCATTATATCTGAAATAAGGCTATCTAAATCTATATATCTTGGTATTATCTTAATTATAATTAAGAAGAGTTACTTTTAATGATTCTTTTTACAAACAACTATTACTTAAATAAGTTATAATAAAAATATCATATAATAATTAGAATTGGGGATCTATAATGAACTTTTTAAAGAAATATGGTTTTTATTTAATGGCACTTGCCGTTATAAGTGAGTGGATTTTACCTTTAGCATTAGCACCTTTCGTACCTGGTTATCTACAATTCACTAATTTAATTAGTGATTTTGGGGAAGTTGGCGTTCCAACTCATATGGCATTTAAAGTTTGGGAAGTTATAAATGGCCTTCTTTTCTTACTTTCAGCACCAGCTTTTTATGAATACTTTAAAGGTACGTCAAAAAAATTAGCCAGCTGGTTTACCGCTATGTTAATTATTTTTAGTATGACTGATTGTCTTTTAACAGGGATTTTCGATCGTGCACTCACATCAAATACACAAAGCATTACGGGTATGATCCATAATTATTCGTCAGGCATTGGCGACACCGCTCTTTTGATAAGTATGTTTTTTTTATTAAAACTCTATCAAATGCAAGGTAAAAAATTAATTACAACCCTTTTATTAGTTGCCTTTGTTGTTTCACTAGGCATTCAATTTTTATTTGTTTATCCAAGAATTATGCCAGATTCACAATTTAAAATTCCTTACCGTGGTTTGTGGCAACGTTTAAATTTATGGTTGCTCTATATGCCATTTTTATTAATCTCTATCAAAAATATGTTTAAAAAAAGACAGTAATAATTAATGAAATGCCTCACAATTATTAGACGTAAGTCTAGCGATTGTGAGGCATTTTTATATCTAAATAATCAAGTAAGAAAGCAATCATCATACGCAGTTCGCAGACTAAAAATGCGTTAAATTAACTATTAAGAAATCGATCAGTACATTCAGAGTATCTCTGTCAGTTTAATAACAAACGTATTTCTTGCAAATTAAAAGACATAATTCCGATATTTTACCGGAATTATGTCTTGATGTCTTAACTGATATATATACCATTTTAATATACTATATTATCTAATATTCTTTATTAAAAACTTCATTATAGGGCTAGGCATTCTACCCTTTTTATCTACTGATTTTTTTTGATTTACAACTGCTAAAATCTGTAATAACGTAAAGGCTATCGAACTACGTTTCCTAAATGAAATATATTTTGGTTGCCATTTAGTTACATATTTATTTTTATACTTCTTTAGTCCTTGGAAACCATAAAAATGATACCCATATTCATAAATTAAATGAGCTATTTTTTCTTCCGCAAAACTAAATTTAGATTCACCTACATTCGATAATGGTGCCATACCCATATCGAATAATTCATAGCCGCCCTCTTTTGCTTGTTGGAAAAGGCTAATAAAGATTTTATCCATAATACCAGATGGCGCTTCTTCTCTACTATATCTCATCAAATCAATCGATAAGACTCTATTATTTCCGGTTGGCATCATTGTCGCAAAGGCAACCTTATGTCCCTCAGAATCATTAATAATAGCAATAGGCGCTTGATTAAGATAATATTCATCGAAAAATCCTAAAGAAAATCCTTTTTCAGCTTGTCCATTCAGCCAACTATCAGATATTTTTTTCAATTCTTGAATAGTTTCCTTTGAATAAGGGGGCTCGATCATTGCAAATGTATAGTTTTCTCGTTCAAATTTATTCATCAAAGCACGTTCAGAACGTCTTTTTTTACCAGCCAATTCAAATTCAGCTACTTTAACAAAACCTTCTTCACCCGTTTTAATGAAATCAAATCCAACTTCATGTAACATCATTGTTAATTTCGCATCAACTTCATAAAAAACTAATTCTAATCCTTCAATATCTGCATCAACAATAAATTGATTAATTGCTTCACGAATAAGCTCAGGATTACCAACAGGTTCACCCATAACCACTAATTTATTCGATTTTTTTTGATAAAGGAAAAATACTTCGTCTTGTCCATCATTCTGATAGAAATAAACATTTTTATCTTTTAAAAATGAAAGATGACTAACCTCATTACCACCGTAAGTATCAATTACATTTTTGACACGATCCGCTGGGAAATCTTGCTTACCAAATCGTTTATCCTTACCAGATAAGTACGTAAATGCAATCCATAATACCACAACTGCAGAAAGTAAACCTAAGAATCCTGATAGCCATATCTTTTCTGAAGGAAATAAGAATACATCTGGAACTTTACCCTTAAAGTGGAATTCTGGCATATTATAGAATCCTACGATTGTGTATAAAATGAATGTTCCAGCAAAAATACTACCATCAATTAATAAGCGGCCCCATGAATATTCAAATCTTTCACGATAAAATATCGGTTTAGATAATAGTGCACAAATGAGAATGATAGTTAAGAAAATAAGTATTGTTACTGAGAAATCATGCCATAATGTATTAGCGATACCCATGACAACAAAGATAATCATTGGCCAATAAACACGTTTAACTTTAGATTCAATACCTCGGCCAATCCCAATCATCAAGAAGGCAAGTATGATATTACTCATTTGATGAATGAAATAAAAGGTATAAGGATATAAGTAATTAATAATTGGATTAGTAAATGTGAATTCTGGAACCGTTGAAGCTAGCAATAAGATGATACCTGTCATATAGAAAAATAACACAAGTATAAAATGTGCTACTCTACTAAGTAATATAACCGGTAGTCCATTTAAATACTCATTAAGACGATGTCCTGAATCTTTAACAAATAATAGTACACCCACTAAGAATGGGAATATATAATAAAATAATCGATAAAATAATAACCAAATAACAGCTGTACTATCTTGTACACCTAGTGTTTGTAACCCTAAAATCATAAAAACATCAAAAGAACCTAATCCACCCGGAATCATTGAAATAACACCGATAATTGATGCGATAATAAATAATGGGAAGACAGCAACTAAATTAGATGTATCAACATTCATCATAAATCCGATATAAATGAAAAATAGACCAGCAGATCCCCATTCTAAGGAAGATCCAAGTATTAACGTTAGCTCACGACCTAATGTTAAATCTGCAAAAAATTCTGAATCTCTTGTCTTTGTAATAATAAAAACAATTGGGAAATATAGACCGCCTAATAATAACCAAACCCAGTACTGTCCGAATTGTGATCCAATATTTAATCCAAAAATCATGAATAAAGAAACCCAACAATATATGGATAGACCCGCAACTAAAAATAACGCTATTTTTGATATAGCAAACAGTACCTGTTTTTTAGACGCATTTTTACTATAAAAATTAGCTCTAAGCGATGCGCCTAATAGGCCACCAAATCCTGCTATGTTAGTCATTGTATTCGTTATCCAACCGCTTTGAAGAATGTATCGCCAGGAATATTTTTCAGGTAAAAATTTAACCATGACAAAATCATAAATCATCATCGGAAGGACGGCAATAAATCCAATTACCAACATTAATATAATTGATTTAGCTGACTGTGATTTAAAACTTTGCTGAACTTGTTCACCATTTATATCCTTAAATATTTGTCCAACTTGGATAATAACAAAAATTAAAACTGATAAAACGAATAAGAGCTTAAGAACTGTTAATCTTTTTTTAATAAATTCATTACACGTACTAATTATTTTTTTCATTTTTTGAATCCCCCGATTTATTATTAGTTACCTATACTCCCCCCGGAATATATAAAGCTATTTTTTCTTTTGTTTTACTCTATCATGGTTAAAAATAATGTCCATATCGTTAATAAAATTAATGTATTATATGAACAATTTGGTATAAAGTAACTAATACTGACCATAAAAATAATCTGCCTCGATTTAGTTACCTTTTCTAAATTGAGGCATCTAATCTACATACTAACTAATTTTAAAATAAACCCTAGTGATCATGTATAATGATGAACATTAATAAAAAACTAATGATGTATATAGAAAAAGTTTACCCTTCATCTGCAATTCGTCAGATTATTAATTTTAAAGGCCATTCAAATTCTAATATCAGAATAGTTATTCGTACCCCATATGTAAACGGTTATAATTCTCTTTTATTTATAGCTTACCCCCTCTACATTTTGTCCATTTATTCAATATTTTTTCAGATATATGTTTATTTAAATACCTTACCACGAATTATTAACATAACCAAATATTTTGCAAAAAAATAGCACGATGATTTCCAATAAATTGGAAATCATCGTGCTTAAATTATTCAAAAATAAAAATATTATTATTTAAGAGTAACTACTGCGCCAACTTCTTCTAAAGAAGCTTTCATTGCTTCAGCTTCGTCTTTAGAAATACCTTCTTTGATAACTGATGGAATGTTATCAACTAAACCTTTAGCGTCTTTAAGGCCTAAACCTGTAATTTCGCGAACGGCTTTGATAGCTTTAACTTTTTGGTCGCCAGCTTCTGTTAATTCAACAGTAAATTCTGATTTTTCAGCAGCAGCTTCGCCAGCACCAGCGCCAGCAGCAGCTACAGGAGCAGCAGCTGAAACACCGAATTCTTCTTCGATTGCTTTAACTAAGTCGTTTAAATCTAAAATGCTTGCTTCTTTTAAATCAGCAATGATTTTTTCTGTATCTAATGACATGTGTGTATCCTCCATTTTATGTGTACGATTTTTTGTGTACCGTTAGGTACCGATCATAGATGCTAAGTATTAAGCAGCAGGTTCTTCGTCCTTACTTTCTGCAACAGCGTTAATTGCATAAGCAACGTTGCGAACAGGTGCTTGTAATACTGAAAGTAACATTGAAAGTAAGCCATCACGACTAGGTAATGTAGCAAGAGCGTTAATTTCTTCTAACGTTGCAACTTTACCTTCAATGACACCACCTTTAATGCTAAGTGCTTCAGCAGTCTTAGCAAAATTAGCCATAATACGTGCAGGTGCAACAACATCTTCGCTAGAAAATGCGACTGCAGTAGGTCCAGAAAATACTTCTTCCATACCTTCATACCCTGCTTTTTCAGCAGCACGTACTAAAATCTTGTTTTTGATAACTTTCATTTCAACGCCTGCTTCGCGTAATTCCTTACGTAATGCAGTCACTTGTTCAACCGTTAAACCACGGTAATCCACAACAACTGCAGATGCAGCGTTATTGAATTTTTCAGTTATTTCATCCACAATTAATGCTTTTTGTGCGATAAATTCTTTACTCATAATTGATTCACCTCCTGTAGTCGTGTCAGAGCTTTTTTACAATAAAAAAACTCCGTGTCCACCAAGACACAGAGAGAGTAATACTTCACTCCTCGGCAGGTAAATTAAGGCTTGCGCCACCTGAGTCTTCGGTAGAATCATAAATTAATTGACTTCCATAAATTTAACACAGTTAGATATATGGGTCAACTAAAGAAATTTAATTATCTAATATTAGTTTTGAGCCAAGTTTAAACTTGGGCCAAATGTTGTAGCAACAGATAAATGTTTGATATAGCCACCCTTAACTGATGATGGGCGAGCTTTAACAATAACATCGTTGATAACATCAAAGTTACCAATTAATGCTGCATCATCAAATGATACTTTACCAATTGGAACATGAACATTTCCATCTCTATCAGTACGGTAAGTTACCTTGCCGGCTTTAGATTCTGAAACTGCTTTTTCAACGTCCATTGTAACAGTACCTGTTTTAGGATTAGGCATTAAACCTTTAGGTCCTAAGACACGGCCTAAACGTCCAACTTGGGCCATCATATCTGGTGTTGCAATAGCAACATCAAAGTCTAACCAGCCACCAGAAATACGTTCAACCAAGTCATCATCACCAACAACGTCAGCGCCGGCTGCAAGTGCAGCTTTAGCTTTATCGCCTTTAGCGAATACAACAACAGTTTGGTCTTTACCAGTACCATTTGGAAGTACAACAGCCCCACGTAATTGTTGGTCTGCTTGTTTTGTATCTAAGTTTAAGTTGTAAGCAAGTTCAATTGTAGCGTCAAACTTAGCAAAATCCATTTTCTTAGCTAATGCGATTGCATCAGTAATTGAATAGTTTTTACCTTCTTCAACTTGTTTTAAAGCGTCTTGATAATTTTTACCTTTTTTAGCCATCTTGAATTTTCCTCCTTGCAATATGTGGTCTAACGGATAAACCTCCCACTTGATACATCTATTTTCATAGAGTATCCGACCGAGAAGCGTGTTTGTAGTTTAGGAATTAACCTTCTACAACGAATCCCATGCTTCGTGCAGTTCCTTCGATCATGCGCATTGCAGATTCAACACCTGAAGCGTTTAGATCTTGCATTTTAGTTTCAGCGATTTGTTGAACTTGAGCACTAGTTACTGTTGCAACTTTTTTAGTGTTAGGTTCGCCAGAACCACTTTCAACGCCTGCAGCTTTCTTTAAAAGAACTGCTGCGGGTGGTGTTTTTGTAACGAAATCGAATGAACGATCTTCGTAAACACTAATTACAACGGGAATTAACATACCAGCTTGGTCAGCTGTACGTGCATTGAATTCCTTTGTAAAGCCCATGATATTAATACCAGCTTGTCCTAATGCAGGACCAACCGGTGGAGCAGGAGTTGCTTTCCCTGCTGGAATTTGTAATTTAACGACGTTTGCTACTGTTTTAGCCACGTGACATACCTCCTTGTAAAATCCGTGCGTGGTAAATGGAGATATAAATTTCTCCTCCCACTGTATGCAGAACATACTAATATAATATAACACCCAGATGGGTTCCACGCAATCTTATTTATGCTTTTTCCATAAAAATGTGTAAATTGATTCATCAACTCGTTTATTTTCATGTAATAATCTGTGAGCTGCTCTTCGACCGCTCACAATAAGTTCCTGATAATTAAGCTGATTTTCAACTAAATAGCGAAGTGATAAAACGCTATTAATGGAAACAGCGCCATCATTACCATTTTTCAAATCACCAGCAATATTTAAAAATTGTAAATTCTCTGGTAAATGCTGCATTGCCTTTTCAAAATACTGGTAGAGTGAAGTCGTTTCCACTGGACCTTTATCAGTTAAAAATAAATCTTCAATGATAGGCGTATTTTGTGCTACATTATGATCATTGTATGGTGCACCAATTGAGATGGCATGTGCCACCACTGGGACGTCAGTTATATCCCTGTATTCTGTCATATAGCGCAATATACTGACACTACCCATTGAATGTCCAACAAAATCAACCTTTTTAATGGCATAAGCACCATATAAAAATTGCATAATATAATGTAACCATAAGCTTTGTTTTTCAACAGGAGCTATATTATTTTTAAATAAAACTTGAATGAATGGTTGCGCAGATCTTAATTGACCTTCAACATGTAAACTACCATTATCATCTACTATGATAACCATATCTTTACGGCCATAACCTGCTCGTTCAAAACGAGCAATCATGGGGCCAAAAGAAAGTCGATTACCGCTATAACCGTGAACAAATAGTGTTGGGGTCATCTTGTCACTAGCTACAATTGGATCAGAGGCATCAATTGAAACATGCCCTAATCGTCTAAATTTATTTCCAATGAAAAAACTTGTGCCTGCTCCTAGATCTAACAAACCTAGCTTCAAAAGTCCCTTAGTCATTAAATCACCTTCTACTTTTGTGAGTTATCACTTTAGCCTAATAATTTATCTACTTGATCAAAGTTTAATTCTGTACTTGTTTCACGACCAAACATATCAATATCAACTTTAAGTTTTAATTTTTCATTATCGATTTCCGTTACTTTACCGATAAGGTTAGCAAATGCACCTTCAATAATTGTGACAGATTCACCGATTTCAATGTCCAATTCTTGATGACGAGCACTCATACCCAAACGACGAAGAATTAATTCCACTTCTTCAGGTAGTAATGGTGCTGGTTTACTTCCGGCCCCATGAGAACCAACGAACCCAGTTACACCTGGTGTATTACGAACAACATACCATGATTCATCTGACATACCCATCTCAACTAAAACATATCCAGGGAATGTTTTCTTCATATCTGTTTTTTCTTTACCATTTTTAACTTCACGTTCTTCTTCTTCAGGAACAACTACACGGAAAATAAAATCTTCCATACCCATTGATTGTGCACGTGATTCAATATTTGTTTTAACTTTATTTTCGTAACCAGAGTAAGTATGTAAGACATACCAACTTTTTTCGATTGATTCCATTATATATATCTCTCCTTAAATTATCAGCATCATTTTTCTCAAACAAAAAAAACTCCGCATCAACGAAGTTTTCTCACTTGTGTCATTATATCAAAACATCAGTTAAATAGCTATTTTTCTATGAAAATAGGGTTAAGAATGCAGAAGCACCTGAATCAACAATCCAGAAGAATATCGCAAACATAATTGCAGTTACAACAACAGTTGTTGTATCACGACGTAGTTCCTTACCTGTTGGCCAAGTTGTTGCTTTAATTTCTACGATAACACTTTTAAGAAATGCATTAATTTTTCTCATAACTATCCCCCTATTTTGTTTCACGATGTAACGTATGTTTATTACAATATTTACAAAATTTGTTTACTTCTAAGCGTGCGGTTCTGCTCGGTTTTGCAGCTACAATATAATTTCTTGAACCGCAAACGATACAAGCCAATGCTACTTTTCTTTGTGCCATGACTTTTTCTCCTTAATGTAAAGTTAACAAACGCTAACTTCGACTAACATTTTTAAAGAATACACTCATTTTACATTAAAAGAAAGAAAAAAGGAACCACCCTCTTTTCTTTCTTTCCTAATTATCGATTTTCTTTAAAAAATAACCCAAGTTTACTCTTACACCTTGAGATAGATCCTAATACCTTTTTCATATCACACTCTAAAATAAGTGCAATTTCTTCTGGCTTTTTCATTTGATAATAAAGTAAAACAAAAGTACTTCTTTCCAACTCTGACAATTTCAATTCAAAAGCATCCAATTTTTCTTGAAGGATAATTCTATCATCTGCCAATATCTCACAATAAAACGAGGGCCGTTCACATTCACCATAAGTTTCTTCATAACATTCTAAAGAATGAGAGTTCGCGTCAGATAACCTTTTAGTCGCTGATTGTTTGCGGATTAAACTGAAGATACAATTCGATAGACTGGTTTTAAAATACTGTCCAAACGTAATTCCTTTGTTCGGTTGGTAATTTCTTAATGCTTTAAGACAAACAGTTCTAGCCTCTTGTAAAAAATCTTCAGTATCCCATAATTTTAAATAGTATTTACGAATCATAGAATAGACCATTGGACGATATCGTTCAAACAACGGTTCAAATTTATGATCTGCACCTAATTTAATTTGGCAAATCAATTGAAAATCTGTTTCAGTTTCAGTACTCCGGTAAGTTTCATCTAACAAGTAGACTCTCCATATCCGGGTCTCCATTTTTCAATATACCAAACATAATGACCGATTACAACAGTTGCCTAGTCATGTGATAAGTTATCGCGTAATTCTGCAAGACTATCCAATTGTTCCGAGTCCCACGGAGAGCGACGAACCGATGCCTCCGTTTGATATTTTTTAGCTTGTTGGGCAACTTCTTTTTTAGATTCATTAATATCTTTATATAACTCCCATGCAGGAATTCTTAATGCCCCTTGCGAGAAAATAGTCCACTGTTCTGCTTGATCACTAGTTGCAACAGTTACCTGTGTGAGTTTAGTCTGTAACTCACCTATCATCGCTTCAATATAACTATCAGCCGTCTGGCCTTCTGCCGTCCAAATAATCTCTAATCCATATTTTGTATAACTCTTTGATAGTCCTGGAACATACATTGCATCAAAGACAACGATTAACCGAGAGTCAATCTGTTTATGATAATTTGATAACTTGTGTAGTAATAAGTCACGTGCTTCATCAAGTCGCTCTGATTGTTTCAATCGATTTAATTCTGGCCAATTACCAATCATATTATAGGCATCTACAACCAAAATTTGCTTTTTCATTATTATTTACCCCTAGAAGTAAATCCTTGATAAATAAGTAAACTGGCTGCGACACTGGCGTTTAAACTTTGAACATGTCCAACCATTGGGATGGTCAACATACCATCACAAGCTTTTTTCAATAACGGTGAAATACCTTTTCCTTCATTACCAATTACAAGTGCTGTGGGTCCTTTAGCATCCCATTCACGATAATCTTGTCCATCCATATCTGTTCCAAAGACCCATAATCCAGCCTTTTTCAATTCATTTACAGTATTTACTAAATTAGTTACGCGGGCAACCGGCATGTATTCAATTGCACCCGTTGACGTCTTAGCAACTGTTGACGTTAATCCGACTGCACGACGTTTTGGAATAATAATACCATGTACACCCGCAGCATCGGCTGTTCTCATAATTGATCCTAAGTTGTGTGGATCTTCAACATTATCTAAAATAAGGAAAAATGGTGGTTCATCTTTATCAGCTGCACTTTTGAAAAGATCATCGATAGTTGCATATTCAAATGCGGCAACTGCTACAATAACGCCTTGGTGATTTTGTTGATCTGATAATAAATCTAATTTACTTTTAGGGACTAGTTGTGTGATAATACCTTTTTTCTTTGCTAACTGTTCAATGCCACTTAAAACATCTGATTTTAATCCAGTTTGTAAAAATAATTTGTTAATTGATTGATTACTTTTTAATGCTGCTTCTACAGGGTGACGACCAATAATAAAATCGCCAGCCTCTTCACTACTTCTTGGTTGTCCCATTTAAGTTCTCCTTTTCAACGGTGTTAATACACCATTTTGCCAATTCGGCTAATCTATCGTTTTGATTACTCAAAAATAAGTAGCCAAATAATGCTTCAAATCCAGTTGAAATACGATACGTTATTACTGATGTATTTTTAGCTGAAGTATGACTTTTAGCATTACGGCCACGTTTAAAGTAGTCTATTTCCTCTTCAGTTAAAATATTATTTTCTGTCATTTTATCTATCAAGAAAGCTTGTGCTTTGGCTGATACATAATGTGTTGCTTGATGATGTAATTGAGTTGGTCTTGTAAGTCCTTGTACAAGCAAGTGTTTACGAACAAATACTTCATAAATACCATCACCCATATAAGCTAACGCAATCCCATTCATTTGTTGATAATCTGCATTATTTTCCATTAGTCTTTTCTCCATCTAGTTCCTTGTGGTGTGTCTTCCAAAATAATTCCTTCTGCTGCAAGTTGATCTCGAATTTCATCGCTTTTTTGAAAATCTTTTTGTTTCTTAGCTTCTATTCTTTGTGAAATTAATTTTTCAACTCTGATATCTAAAGCATCAGCTACTTGTCCAAACGCTAATCCAAAAACTGATGTCATTTTTTTGAAAATTTCTAACAAGTGATTAATTGAATCTTGTTTTACTTGTTTGTTTTCAGAATAAACATTCATTTTCTTAGCTAAATCATAGATAACTGCAATACCATTTTGTGAATTAAAATCATCATCCATAGCATTTTCAAAATTAGCTAAGCTTTCATTAATTTGATTTTCAACTAATTGATCTTCTCCTGAAACAGCATCGTTCAATCGATAAGTTAAATTATCAAATGCCGTTTTCAATTTATTTAAATTATTAGTTGCTTCATCAATATTCGTTTGACTATACTGAATTGGACGGCGGTAATGTGTTGTTGCCATAAAAAAACGGATAACTTGTGGATCAACTTCTTTAATCATATCATGCACTGTAACAAAGTTACCTAGTGATTTACTCATTTTTTCATCATTTTCACCAATTGTTACAAATCCATTATGCATCCAATAATTAGCAAATTTTTGACCCGTTTCAGCTTCACTTTGAGCAATCTCGTTCTCATGATGTGGAAACATTAAATCTTGTCCACCACCATGAATATCAATCGTCGGACCCAGATATTTTGTTGCCATTACGGAACACTCAATGTGCCAACCCGGACGACCCTTACCAAATGGAGAGTTCCAAGAAAGATCATCATTTTTGACTGATTTCCAAAGTGCAAAATCAATTTCGTCTTCTTTTCGAGCCGTTTCTTCATTATCAACATGCTGACTAGCGCCTTGTTCTAATTCGTTGATATTTTGATCAGATAACTTACCATAATCTGGAGATTTACGCGTTCTAAAATAAACATCCCCATCAGATTCATAAGCGTACCCTTTATCAATTAAATTTAATATAAATTGAATGATATCATCAATATTTTCTGTTGCCTTAGGATTTTTAGTCGCTGGTTCAATTGCCAATGCCTTTGTATCCTCCATAAAAGCAGCAATAAACTTATCTGCTAATTGTTGCACTGTTATATGGTCTTCTTTAGCAGCTTTGATCATTTTATCATCAACATCTGTAAAATTAGATACGTAATTAACTTTAAACTGACGATATTCAAAATATCGACGAATTGTATCAAACGCAATAGCACTTCGCGCATTCCCAATATGAATATAGTTATAAACAGTTGGCCCACAAACGTACATACTAACTTTTCCAGACACAAGTGGTTTAAAAACCTCTTTTTGATTCGTTAATGTATTATAAATTGAAATCATTTTATCACCCGCCATTTAATCTTTTTGTTAAAAAAAGACGTCTTTTATATAATTATAAAAGACGTCTTCAACGTTGTTCCACTCCTTAAGATGTAGTAAAACTGCATCCAACAATGAGTTAACGTTCATTACACGACTATAATTACTTTGTTCATCATAGCATTTTAAAGAGGCACTTCACAACTAACGTTTGTTTTCTCACATCACCGAAAACTTTCTAAAAAACGCTACTAAGTTATTACTCTCTCTTATCAAAAATTATTTTGTATTCATTTCTTCTAACGTTTTGTTCAAATGAGCTAATGCTTTTTCACGACCAAGCAATTCGATTGATGCTGGTAATTCTGGTCCATGCATTTCACGTGTTGTTGCAATACGGATTGGCATATATAATTGACGACCTTTAATTTTTGTATCTTTTTGAATTGATTTAATTGTTGCTTGGATAGCAACAGCATCAAAAATATCAATCGTTTTAATGCGTTCAGCAAATTCTTTTAAAACTGTTGGTGCTGTTTCAACAGCTAATTCTGCCTTTGCTTCATCATCAAGAACAGGTGGTTCGCTTAAAAATACTTCCGCCATTTCAGTAATTTGACCTGTATATGACATTTGTTGCTTATAAAGGCTAATTAATTTACGAGCCCATTCAATTCTTTCTGCACTTGGATCAGCTTCAATTTTACCATCTTGAATTAATTGACGTAAAGCCAAATCCATTACTTTATCTTCATCAGCTGTTTTAATATATTGATTATTAATCCATTCTAATTTTTTACCATCAAATGAAGCTGGCGACTTGCTTAAACGTTTAGGATCAAACATTTTAATCAATTCTTGACGAGAGAAAATTTCACTTTCGCCGACTGGTGACCAACCTAATAAGGTAATGAAGTTTACCATAGCTTCTGGCAAGTAACCCAATTCGCGATATTGTTCAATGAACTGGAGAACATTCTCATCACGTTTACTTAATTTCTTACCCGTTTCCGTATTGATGATTAATGTCATATGTCCAAAGATAGGTGCATCCCAGCCAAATGCTTCATAAATCATCAATTGTTTAGGTGTGTTAGCGATATGGTCATCCCCACGAAGAACATGTGTGATTTCCATTAAGTGATCATCAACAACAACAGCAAAGTTATAAGTTGGCATACCATCACGTTTTTGAATAACAAAATCGCCACCAATAGTATTTGAATCAAAGGTAATTTCACCCTTAACAATATCTTTAAATTCATATTTTTTATTTGCTGGAACACGGAAACGAATAACAGGTGTTAGTCCGGCTGCTTTTGATTCTGCAATTTTAGCAGTAATCTCATCATCAGACATGCCTGCATATTCGTATTCATAATGTGGCATTTCATTGCGTGCTTTTTGAGCGTCACGATCTGCTTCAAGTTCATCTTCTGTTTTATATGACTCATAAGCCAAATTTTTATCCACTAATTCTTGGATTAATGGTAAATAGATATCTTTACGTTCTGATTGACGATAAGGACCAAATTTTCCTGGTTTATCAGGACCTTCATCCCAATCCATACCTAACCATTTTAAGTTATCTAATTGGCTGCGTTCGCCATCAGCAATATTTCTCTTTGTATCAGTATCTTCAATACGGATAACAAAAGTACCCTTTTGACTTCTCGCAAATAAGTAATTAAATAGAGCTGTACGAGCATTTCCAATGTGTAAATGTCCAGTTGGACTTGGTGCATATCTGACACGAATTTTATTTTTAGCCATGATAACGCCTCTTTCTTTTTTTCTGTATTTAGTTACTACGATATAAATCGTTTATTTAAGGCTTTATTCAACTAATCTAGTTTACAATGAATTGGATAAAAAATAAAGCCAATAATCTTAGTATTGACTTTATTTCTTATCGTTTATTTTTTTCATTGAATGTAATGGTTTTGCAAAAATCATTCTTCCGGCATCTGTTTGAAGTGCACTTGTAACGACAACGTCAATTGATTTGTTTAGGAAATACCTTCCTTCTTCCACGACAACCATTGTTCCATCATCCAAATAAGCAACACCTTGTTGACGCTCAGAACCATTTTTTATTACCATAACATGTAATTGTTCTCCAGGAATAACACGAGGTTTCAATGATTTAGCTAGTGCATTTACATTCAAAATCTGGACATTTTGAAATTCGCTAACTTTGTTTAAATTAAAATCATTTGTGACAATGACCCCATCAATCGTTTTAGCTAATTTAATTAACTTACTATCCACTTCTTCAATCTCTTCAAAATCACCTTCGTACATTTCAATCGGCATGATTTTTTCATCTTGAAGTTTATTTAAAATATCTAATCCTCTACGACCTCGAACACGTTTGATACTATCAGCCGAATCAGCAATATATTGGAGTTCATATAAAACAAAATTAGGGACTAATAATGTTCCTTCAATAAAGCCAGTTTTAATTAAATCATAAATCCGACCATCAATTAAGATATTCGTATCTAATATTTTATATTCATGATAATTATCATTAACATTACGGTCTAGTAGACTACTTTCAACGACATCACTTTTCTTGTTTTTTGACGCAAATAATTTACGCCAATCCTCCAAGCGATTAGTACCTATGACAAAACCCAAGTACCCAAGTAAAAATAGTAACAAAACAGGTACAATTGTGTTCAATAACCAAATTTCTGATCGATAAAATGGTGTCGAAATTAAAATCGCAATGACCATACCGACAATAGTTGAAACGCTCGCTGTTAGTAGCATCATTGGGCTTTGATTAGTTAAATAATTTTCGATTTTTGCAAGTAATTTTTCTAGTGGCGTTATGATAAACAAAGATAAAATAAGAGCTAAACCGACACCTATTAAAAAATTAACAACACTATTATTTAATATACCAATCTCTGCAATACTCACTAATTTCCAAAAAAGTGGTAGCAAACTAACACCAATTCCGCCACCGACTAGTGCAACAACACCTTTAATAATATTTCTACGCATTGACAACTCCTCCTTTCTAACTAAACACTACTTTTAGTGCTTCACTTAGTGTAGCAACACCAACAACTGTAATTCCTTTAGGTGGTGTCCATCCCGATAAATTATTTTTGGGAATAAAAATCCGTTTAAATCCTAGCTTTTGTGCTTCAGCAACGCGTTGTTCAATCCGATTAACGCGTCGAATTTCACCAGTCAATCCAATTTCACCTACAAAACTATCTGCGGGATCCGTTTCTTTATCTCGATAACTTGATGCAATGCTAACTGCAATCGCTAGATCAATAGCCGGTTCATCTAATTTTACGCCGCCAGCCGCTTTTAGATAAGCATCCTGGTTCTGTAATAATAAACTTGCGCGTTTTTCAAGAACGGCCATTATTAATGACACACGATTATGATCAAGTCCTGTAGTTGTTCGCTTCGCCGTTCCGTAAACTGTTGGTGTAATCAATGCTTGAACTTCAACCAATATAGGTCGTGTTCCTTCCATAGATACAACAATAGCAGAACCTGTTGCGCCAGCCAAACGTTCTTCTAAGAAAATTTCTGACGGGTTTGCAACTTCAAATAGCCCACCTTCACGCATATCAAAAATCCCAATTTCATTTGTTGAACCAAATCGGTTTTTAACTGCGCGTAAAATACGGAACGTGTGGTGCATATCTCCTTCAAAATAAAGGACTGTATCAACCATATGTTCCAAAATTTTAGGACCAGCAATCGCACCACCTTTTGTTACATGCCCAACAATAAAAATCGTAATACCATTTGTTTTAGCAATTTGTAATAGTTCAGCAGTTACTTCTCGAATTTGTGAAACACTACCAACTGCAGCGGACATCTCCGGTTCTTGCATTGTTTGAATCGAATCAATGACTACGTAATCAGGATTTAACGTCTCAATATTTTGACGAATATTACCCATATCCGTTTCAGGATAAAGATAAAATTTCTGACCTCCAACACCAAGGCGTTGTGCACGCATTTTAATTTGTACAGCACTTTCTTCACCAGAAACATATAAGACAGTTCCACCAGTTTGACTTAGTTGCCCAGAAACTTGTAAAAGTAATGTTGATTTACCAATGCCTGGATCACCGCCAATTAAAACTAATGACCCAGGTACAACACCACCACCAAGAACGCGATTTAATTCACCTAACTCAGTTTCAACACGTTCTTGTTCTGCCATTGAGATATCATCTAATAATTCTGGTTTAACAGAAGCTCCAGTAAAACTGACACGAGCTTTACGATCTGCTTTTTGTGATTGTTCACGCTCTTCTACCATTGTGTTCCATTCGTTACAGTTAGGGCAACGTCCTAAATACTTTGGTGAGGTGTATCCACAATTTTGACATACAAATTGCGTTTTTACTTTCGCCATACAAACTCCCCACCCTTTCATTATAAATTCTATTGTTAATATTTTATCACATAAACGACAACCTGTAATTTCAATTGAAATTCTTAATCATTCTATAATAACTATTTACCTGATGAACCAAATCCGCCAATACGTTTTGTAGCGGTCACTTTTTCATTATCAACAGTTAAATAAGGCATAAAAATCCCCTGGCCTATCCGATCTCCCTTTTTTACTATTTGATCTTTTAAACTAAAATTAATAATTTGTATGAAAATTTCGCCTTCATTTTTTTTATTATTATAGTAATCAGAATCAATAACCCCAATTCCATTTGGTAAAATTAATCCACGTTTTAAGGGGCTACTTGAACGATTTGCTAATAATAAAAATTCATTATCTAGCATATATGCTTTAATTCCTGTAGGAATTAAATAAGGTTTTAAAATTTTATTTGCTTGAACAAGCTCTTCTTCAGCTACCGATTCACGATGCCTAATTAGCCATAAAACCTTTAAAAATCCACTTTTCCAGATTGAAGGTAATGTAAAATCTTCAGCCGCAGCTAAATCATATCCTGCTGAAGTTGTTGTTGATCGAACAGGTAAGTCAATTTTTCCTGCATATTTAGTGACAATTTCAAATCCTCTTGTTTTCATTTGTCTATCCTCGTAATCTGTTTACTTTTTATCTTACCTCATTTATGACATAAATGGCTAGTTTTTGGGCATTTTTTAATGGTATAATTACATTCAAAGGGAAGGTGTTCAAATGGATTTCCAACTAAATGAAACCGATTTACGCGTATACAACGTTAATGATCAGTTAATTAGTCGAATTAGTTTTACCATGATTAATGCTAATCAGACAATGGTCATTGAACATACTTGGGTAGCTGATGATCAGCGTCATCAAGGGCTTGCAAAAAGTTCAATTGATTACTTAATTAAACAAGTTATTCTAAATCAGCAAACTATTTTGCCATTGTGCCCTTATACAAAGTTTTATTTTAGTGAACATCCAGAACTTTCAGAATTAATATATACACCTAAATAAAAAATAGGAGAGTGACACACATGAATCAAGACGATTTAAAAAAATTAGTTGGACAAAAAGCTGTCGAATTTATTAAAGACGGTATGGTTGTTGGACTTGGTACAGGCTCAACCGTTAAATTTATGGTAGACGCATTAGGTCAACGTGTTAAAAATGAAAACTTATCAATTATTGGTGTTTCAACATCAATTAGAACTGAAGAACAAGCAAAATCACTTGGTATTCCAGTTAAATCAGTTGATGAAGTTGACCATATTGATTTAACAATTGATGGTGCAGATGAAATTGATGACCATTTCCAAGGTATTAAAGGTGGCGGCGCCGCTCATTTATTTGAAAAAATTGTTGCTATTAATTCAAATCAAAATATGTGGATTGTTGACGAAAGTAAAATGGTTCATACTTTGGGTAAATTCCCTCTTCCCGTTGAAGTTATCCCTTACGGTAGTCACCAATTATTCAAAAAATTAGAAGCTAAAGGATTTAATCCCAAATTTAGAACTGTTGATAATGAAAATGTTTTAACTGATTCTAAAAATTTTGTCATCGACTTATATTTAGGTGAAATAAACGACCCTGCTAGCATACAAGATTATTTAGCTAAACAAGTTGGTGTTGTAGAGCAAGGTCTATTTTTAGATTGTGTAAATACGGTTATTGTTGGGCGTCAAGATGGTCCTGAAGTTTTACATGCACGTTCTGACACTTTTACAATTAAATAATTCTAAAGAAGAGCTAATTTTTATCGGCTCTTTTTAAATACGCAAATTGATTATATTTTAAAAATGAGAATTTTCTTTTCTTTTTAACATTGTTTACTAATCTAACGAGATATATTATAATAGCCACAGTACTTAAATCTTATATAGGAGTGTGATTTTTTTGACACAATCAATTAGTTCAGAACAACTCGCAAAATTCCAAAAAAATTTACATGCACGTGAAAGTCATGATGTTATTGAACGTGCCGTTACAAAAAATGGTATTTTAGCAAATAGTTACGATTTAAAAGCCCAAGCTAAAATGGAACCTGTCTTCTCAATTGATCTGGATGTTGGTAATGTTTCTAACCAAAAACAATCAGGTCGTTGTTGGATGTTCGCCGCATTAAATACAATGCGTCATGACATGAAAACAAATTTTAAAGTTGCCAAAGATTTTGAATTGTCACAAAATTTCACTTACTTCTGGGATAAACTTGAAAAAGCAAATTACTTTTATCAAAATGTTCTTGAAACAGCTGATAAACCAACTAGTGACCGTACCGTTTCATGGTTAATGACAACTCCACAACAGGATGGTGGCCAATGGGATATGATCGTCGCAATTATTGAAAAATATGGTGTTGTTCCTCAATCTGTGATGCCTGAAACATATAATAGTTCTAAATCAAGCGAAATCAATTCAACTTTAAACTTAAAATTAAGAAAAGATGCTGTTGATTTACGAGAACTAGTTGCTGCCGGAACAAGTTTAGAAGAAATTGAAGTCGTTAAAGAAGCTAAACTTACTGAAATTTATCGTTTATTAGCATATAGTTTTGGTGAACCTCCTGCAACATTCGATTTTGAATATCGCGATTCTGATAATGAATATCATATTGATAAAAATTTAACACCAAAAACATTCTATGAAAAATTTATCGGTTGGGACTTAGATGAATACGTCTCAATCATTAATGGTCCAACAGATGATAAACCTTACGACAATATGTACACAGTCGATCGCCTTGGAAATGTTGTTGATGGACGTCCTATTCGTCATTTAAACGTTAATATGGCAGATTTTAGAGATGTTGCCATCAAACAATTACAATCTGGCGAAAGCGTCTGGTTTGGTTGTGATGTTGGTCAATCATCCGAACGCCAAATTGGTATTATGGATACCGAACTTTATCATAAAGATGAACTATTTAACATTGATTTAGCTTTATCAAAAGCTGAGCGCCTTGATTACGGTGAGAGCCTAATGACTCATGCTATGGTTTTAACAGGTGTTGATTTAGTTAATGATCAAGCAACCAAATGGAAAGTTGAAAACTCATGGGGCGAAAAAGTTGGTAATAAAGGCTTCTTCGTTATGAGTGATGACTGGATGGAAGAATATTGTTATCAAGTTGTCGTTAACAAAAAATTCTTACCAGAAAAATTACAAGCCATTCTAAAAGAAGAACCTAAAGTCCTTGCTCCTTGGGATCCAATGGGTGCATTAGCATAATTAAAAAAGTAACAACAATATTGAATTGTTGTTACTTTTTTTGTGTTAAAATTTTTTTGCTTTTAATTGTTAAATCATCATTTAATGTATACCAAATAGGGACACCGTTCGGAACCTCAACACCATCAATATCTGCATCTGAAATGTTTTCTAAATATTTTATCAATACCCTAAGTGTACTGCCATGTGCGACAATCAACTGGTTATTACCTTGTCTTAACTCTGGGGCAATGACATCTTGCCAGTAAGGTAAAATCCGTTTAAATGCCATTTCTAAGCTTTCTGATGTTGGTAAGCTACTTTTGACACGTTGCTTGTACCGTCTATCATTATCAGGTACAGATAACCTAGGTGGGATAGTCGTGTAGCTACGGCGCCATTGGGCTACTTGTTTAACACCGTAGATACGTTTTGTTTCATCTTTATTTAACCCACGCAACGCACCATAATGTCGTTCATTGAGACGCCAATTTTTCTGTATTGGAATCCAAAGTTGATTCATCTCTTCCATCATGATGTTGCTCGTTTTAATGGCTCGTTTTAAGACAGATGTATGGACCTGCGAAAATTGAATATTTGTATTAAGAATAACTGTTCCTGCAACTCTAGCTTCAGCGATGCCCTTAGCCGTTAATGGAACATCTGTCCAACCAGTGTATTCATTATTTTGATTTGCTAAACTCTCACCATGCCTTACCATGACTAATTCAACCATTATTAAAACCTTCTTCACTCTTCATTAATACTCATTATAACAAAAAAGACTTAAAACAACATTGTTGTCTTAAGTCTTTTAATTATTTATTTTACTCGACCAGCAAAATCTGGTTTCCAGTAAGCACTCATTGTGCTAATTTTAACATTTTGTCCTTCAGTTGGTGCTTCAGCAAATTGACTTCCACCTAAGTAGATAGCAACGTGGTATGATGATCCTTTTGATCCCCAGAAGAGTAAGTCTCCAGGTTGTGCTTGAGAAACTGATTCATAGCTAACTTGTCCTTCTTGAGCGACAGTGTAGCCACCAATAGATTTTCCAGCAGCATGAGCATAAACATAACTAGTAAATCCTGAACAATCAAAACCGCTCAATGATTTTCCACCCCATACATATGGGATGCTCTTTGTTGTTAATGATCTTGCTAAAGCAGTAATACTACTTGTATCAAGACTTGAAGCACTTACAGCGCTTGATGAAGTTGCACTTGAACTTGTTACTGCTTTTTTACTTGAACTACTTGTAGTTGAAGTTGTGACAGCTTTTTCACTTGAAGTTGAAGTATTTGAGCTTTTCACTTCTTTATTACTTGAAGTTGTAGTATCTGTACTTGCAGCTTCAGTTGCTTTTGATGCAGCTGCATCTGCTGCTGCTGCATCGTTCTTTTCATTTGCTTCTTTTGTTTCTGCTGCTGCTTTTTCAGCGGCTTTTTCTGCTGCTTTTGCTTTATCAATAGATGATTGTGTATCTGATTTTTTTGTATCGATTTGTGCTTTTAATGTATTTGCGTTTGCTTGTTTAACAGCTAGTTCAGCTTGTTTGTTTGTGTATTCTTTAACTGTTTTTTGTTGATCTGCAGCCTTTTCATCTAATTCAACTTTAGAAGATTTAACTTCTGCTTTATCAGCTTTTTGTTGTTTAGCAGCTTTTTGACCAGCGCCAACTAATGTTGTAACTGTTCCGACACGTTTGAAGGCATCAACAACACTTTTTGAATCTGAAACAAATTCAACCATGCTTGCTGTACTTCCATCAACTTGTAAAGCACGTGTTTGATCAGCTAACTGTGAATCTCTTTGTGAAATTTCAACATTTAATCGGCTGATTTTCTTACCTAATTTGTATTGATCTGATTCAAGTTTTGCGGCTGTATCTTTAGCGTTCTTAACTTCAGCTTGAGTTGCAGTAATTTCACTATTAATCGTTGCTAATTTTGCAGCAACTTTAGTGCTCTTGCTATTTAATTTAGTAATTGTGCTTGTTAATTCAGTTACACTATCTGAAGCGTTAGCTTGTTCCGCAACTGCGCTCATTCCAATAAGTGTTGCTGTCATCATCATTACTTTAGCGATTTTACTATTAATTTTCAAAAGGCACTCTCCTAGTTGATTTCATAATTATTATTTAATTTTAGCTTATTCGTTTTTCTCGACTAGAATAGAATAGCACGGTTCTTAGGTACATACCATTACGGTTAGTTTACATTCGAATTTAATATGCATCTTTTAATTTCAGTATGATTACACAAATGTTACAAAAGGCTATTTTCATTACTTTTTATCCTCTTATTTGTTGTTAAATAAGCATTTACGCGTTCTGTATTAAAATGACAAAAGCGTAATACAATTGGTCGTTTTTCATTGATTGAAAACGATTTAAAAAATCAACGTTACCCCTTTCATTCTTTTAAATTTTTTCAATTATTTAATAATACCGTAAGAAAAAATAATTTTTGCTTTTTATCACTTTTTTTATCGTATAATCAGCTTAATTAATGTAATGAAAGGTATGAATAAATATGGCTAAAAATAATAACTTGGGAATGCCATCTCCAATAAAAGGCAGTTCTCAAAGCAATACAAATAAGCATCCAATACTGTGGACACTATTGATAATTATGATTTTAGGTATTGCTTCTGGCGGCGTATATGCCTATTCGGTATTCACACATACTGAAGATACCGTCGCAAAAACTTACAAGAAAACCAAAGCAAAAAAATTAAGAAATGTTTCCAGTATTTTGAGTGAGAAAAAACCTTTTTCAATCCTGTTAATGGGGACCGATACTGGCGCACTTGGTCGAAGTGACACAGGACGCACGGATACAATGATCGTTGCAACAGTTAATCCAACAACAAATAAGACGACCTTAACAAGTATTCCTCGTGATACTCAAGTTAAAATTGACGGAAGTAATGAAAGTTCTTCAAAAATAAACAGTGCCTATACCTATGGTGGCAAAGATGGTTCAACATCTGCTGTTAATACTGTTCAAAATTTATTAGATATTCCAATTGATTATTATATGTTGATTAACATGAATGGTTTAAAGAAAATTGTTGATACCGTTGGTGGTGTTGATGTCAAACCATTACTCTCATTTAAACTTGAGGGAACTCATTATAAAAAAGGTGAGACAATCCATTTAAACGGTAAACAAGCCTTAGCTTATACGAGAATGCGTCATTCAGATCCGCTAGGTGATTACGGCCGCCAAAAACGCCAAAAACAGATTATTACAGCAATTACCGGAAAAGCTAAGTCTGTAAATTCACTCGCAAACTACAAAAAATTATTAAAAACAATTGATGGCAATATGGTAACTGATCTTAGTTTTAATGATATGCTCACAATAGAAACAAACTATAGTGCTGCTACAGAATCAATTCACTCTGATTTTTTACAAGGAGTAAGTACAGATGTTGATGGTCTTTCATATGAAGTTCCAACATCGACTGAAAAGAAACGTGTCTCGAATGCTATTCGTTCTCAATTAGGTTTAAACAAGTCAACACAAGCCTTTACCAGTTTAGAACAACAACTCTCTAAATAAACAGATGTAAAAAAAGAAACTGACCTCAATAAAATTTGAGGTCAGTTTCTTTTTTACCAATTTTCTAAAAATTTTTGATATTTCATTTCTCTTTGCTCAACAAGTTCATTAGATGATTTAGCAGCTAGGTTCTTCATCAATCTATTTAAACTACTGTCCATTAGACTTATTGTTGCTTCCTGATTAGTTTCTGGCAATACCACGTCAATCAATCCAATATTAAATAACTCAGTGGCCGTCATTGGCAAACTTGTTTCAATCTCATTTGGATTAGATTTCTTCAAAATAGCACTAACGGCTTCCGGAGATGCTACTGAAAACAAGCTATTTTCAACCATCATAATAGCATTTGCATTTGCTAAAGCCAATGCACCACCACTTTGACCCTCACCTAAAAAAATTGCAATATTAGGTACTTGTAGCGCACCCATTTTTAAAATCATTTCAGAAATGATATAGCTCTGTCCTGTCTGTTCTGATTTAACACTGGCATCTGCACCAGGCATATTAATTAGCGTTACAACGGGTCGCTTAAATTTTTCAGCTTCATTTAGTAATCGCATTGCTTTTCGATACCCACTTGGCTTCACAGCACCAAAATTATAGGCCAATCGTTCCTCTAAATTTACACCCCGATTAATACCAATAACTGTCACTGGGCGCTTATGAAAAAGTCCAATTCCACCAATAATGGAAGCATCCTCTTCGCCAACTCGATCACCATGATTTTCGAAAAACACATTAAATAGACTAGAAATAATAAATTTAGCACTTAATCTATCATTCGATCGAACCTTTTTTAAAAAATCTGAGTCCATTTTCAATATCTCCTCACACGTGTAATAGTAGTAGCTGACTAAGAATCTGCTTTATATTTTTCCGATCAATAACCTGATCAACAAATCCATTTTCATATAAACCTTCTGCTGTTTGAAAATTAGCAGGTAGCTTTTCATTTGTCGTCTGTTTAATCACTCTTTCACCAGCAAAGCCAATTTTAGCTTGTTTTTCAGCTAATACAATATCGTTATTTAGTGCAAAGCTAGCACTGACACCACCCATTGTTGGATCCGTCAATAGGGACATGACTAATAACCCTGCATTATCTAGTTTTTGTTTCATGTAAAGAATCGAATTCATTTGTAATAACGAATAAATTCCCTCTTGCATTCTTGCACCACCAGAAGCAGTAACGATTACAAATGGCAGTCGTTTATCTAATGCGACTTGCATCCCTAACTTAATTCTAGCCCCTGCCGTCGTATTCAATGATCCCATCATAAAAAAACTATCCATTACTGCTAAAATCAATGGTTGTTGATCAATGCTACCTTCACCGACAATAACGGCTTCATCAGATGTCGTTGAACACTTAGCACGTTCCAGTTTTTCTGAGTAACCTGGAAATTGTGCTTTATTTTCTGTTTTATTTGCTACATTAATTACCTCAAAACCGTTTTCATCTGTTAAAATAGCAATTCTCTCCATAGCAGTCAAGCGTTTATAAGTTTGGCATTTAGGACAAATAAAATAAGGTGCCCATTCACTTTCATGTAAATGCGTCCCACAATTTCGGCACTTTTGCCATTGATTTGTCTTTGGATAATGACTCATTGCCGCCACCGCCTTTAAATTTTGCTATCAATTGAAATGGTATTTTCAATAAATTCTTGTGATTTTATAATCATTTTTAATTGCGTTAAATTAGTTTTAATTCCTGAAATATAAATTAATTCAAGTGAGTTTTGCATTTTTAAAATAGCTAATTCTCTCGTTTCAGCATGACAAATAATTTTTGCTAACAGTCCGTCATAGAAAGCAGAAATAGTGTCACCAACACGATAACCCGTTTCAATTCGAATATCTTTAGGAAAATCAAAACGTGTAATTTTAGTTTTCACACTTGGAATTAAGGATAATCGACATTCGATTGCATGTCCATTCATTTCTACATCATTATTTAATACTTCTTTACCTTCAGCAACTAGCAACTGTTGTTGAACAACATCCATATTAACAGTTTCTTCAGTAACACCATGTTCGACTTGTAACCGTGTATTCATTTCTAAAAAATAAAATTGATTATTCGCAAATAAAAATTCTACGGTTCCTAATCCGACATAATGTAAGTTTTTGATTAACTGACGCGTAAAATAGTAGAGTTGGCTTTGTTGATCACTAGTTAAGACAACTGACGGACTTTCTTCGATCACTTTTTGTCGGTGATTCTGCAAACTACAATCCCGATTTCCTAACACTTGAACATGGTATCCATCACCGATAATTTGCACTTCAATGTGCCGTGCATTTATCAATTTTTTTTCGAGATAAAAACTACCTTCTGCAAAAGACGCCGTTGCTTCTTGTTGAACAATCTCAGCGCCAGATAGCAAATCAGATTTTTTTTCAACTGCTCTGATACCCTTGCCGCCACCACCATGAGAGGCTTTAATCAATAATGGGAATCCTATTTTATTTGCTTGCTCAATCAATTCTTCGTTAGAGGTAATTAAATCAGATCCAGGAATAACGGGTACCCCTTTTTCAATTGCTAACAAACGAGATTTATCTTTATCTGCTAGTTGCTGGATTAATGCCACTTCCGGACCAATAAAAGTAATATCACATTCCGTACACATTTGTGAAAAATGCGCATCTTCTGATAGAAACCCGTATCCTGGATGAATTGCATCAACATTTAAACTTAACGCTGCCATCAATATACTCTCGCGATTTAAATAAGAATCTTTTGCTAAGGCTGGTCCAATGCAAATTTTTTCATCAGCAAGTTCAACAAATCTACTTTGTGCATCCACTGTTGAATAGATAGCGACCGTTTGTATATTTAATTTTTGGCAAGCGCGAATAATTCGTTCAGCCACTTCCCCACGATTCGCTATTAAAATTTTTCGAAACAAATGACTCACCTATCCATCTATTCTAATTTTAAGTAACTCCTGGTCAAATTCGACTAATTCACCATCATCTACTAGTTGTTCAAGTACGATACCTGTCACTGGCGATTGGATGTCATTGTATAATTTCATACTTTCAATTTGAGCAATGACCTGTTTTTTAACAATTTTAGTCCCAATTGTTCCCATTTTATCAAAATGAACTAACCCAACAAGTGGGCTTTTAACGATAAAAATTGTGTCGTTATCATCTTTTTTTATATCTGTTACTACTTTTATTTTTTCGGCTGGTTTTGCTTGATCTACAACTACTTTAAAGTCACCATCTTCAATTTCAACATGAGAGAATGGCATTGTCGCAATTTTATCTAATAATTGATTAATTTCATTAAATTTCATTAATTTGCACACACCTTAAATTTTTATTAGTAAACTTCCATATGCTAAGCCTGCTCCAAATCCGGTTAATAAAACTGTACCACCCGTAAACCCTTGTTGAATTGCTTCATTTAGGGCCATTGGAATCCCGGCTGAAGATGTATTTCCGTGATGAATAACACTTGTTGCAAATTTTTCAATTGGCATCTCTAACTCATCGGCAATTGTTTCAATAATTCTTAAATTAGCTTGATGACAGACAACTAAATCGATATCGCTTGTTTTTAACTTATTATCTTTAAGTAATTGTTTCATCTGATTAGGCACAACTGTTGTAGCAAATTCAAACACATCTCGTCCCTCTTGGAAAAATGCATCTATTGTTGGATAATTATCTTCACTAATATCGCTTAATGGTTCAATACGTCCACTATGAATAACATCCTTTTTTTGCCCATTTGTTTCTATTTTTTCAGCAATAAAACTTTCATCAGCTGACTTATTCGAGACTTCAAGAAGAGCACCACCCGCACCGTCTCCAAAAAATACAGCGCTTGTTCGATCCTTAAAATCCATCATTTTTGAGTTAACTTCTGCACTAATCACAATTGCCCGTTGGTATTGCCCTGTACGTAAAAATTTTTCTGCGGTGCTCATCGCAAATATAAATCCCGCACAAGCAGCGCTAATATCGAAAGCAAATGCGTTCATTGCGCCAATATTTCCTTGAACAATTGCAGCTGTCGATGGTGTTAAAGCATCTGGCGAAATTGTAGAAATGATAATTAAATCAATATCTGATGCATCGTATCCTGATTTACGCAAAAGTTCATTTGCTACTTTCGTACTCAAATCTGATGTATTTTCATCAATTGCATAGTGTCGTGTTTTAATCCCAGTATGTGCCACTATCCATTCATCCGAGGTTGGCATAAATTTAGCTAATTCATTATTTGTCACAATTCGTTCCGGCACAAAATGCGCCATATTTTTTATTTTGACATAATTATTCAATTTACCCATTCTCCCAGTCGTTAAGTTTAATTCATTACATTTTATCAATAATCGCAAAATTATAACACCCAATTAATTAACGCTTAATAATTCTTTAATTTCATAATACGCCAATAGGGCTATCTTTCATTAAAAAAAGCACTAAACCCCATAGTAATAAGGTCGAGTGCTTTTAAGTAAAACTATTATGCGAGTAAATGGATTCGAACCATCACGGGATATTATCCCACCAGATCCTTAGTCTGACGCGTCTGCCAATTCCGCCATACTCGCAAGAACAATCACAATTGTAGCAAAAATTGTTCCTTGTTACAAGTCCCATTTAAAATAAATTAATATTCCATTAAAATTAACTTACTTTGACACTTTGAACATACATAGCGTGATAGGTTGATTTTTCTTTGCCGTTGATACTCTTGTCCACAATTAGAGCATTGATAGTGAATAACTCTTTTCTTTTTAGCCTTTTTCGGACTAAGTGGAGCGAACCGGCTACCACCAACTATCGCCAGTAGCTGTTTGAAATCACGATCACGATGTTGATAACCCTTTTTAGCAATATGCAAATGATAATGGCATAATTCATGCTTGATAACACCAATTAAAATATCCTCATCATGTTCCGTCAGCATTTTAGGATTAATTTCAATATTATGGTCATTTAATCGATACCGCCCACCCGTCGTTCGTAATCTTTTATTAAATGTTACCTTGTGGATAAATGGTTGCTTAAAAAAAGTTGTGGACAAGTTTTGAACTAAAACTGTTAATTCAAAATCAGTCATATTATTTATCCGTTGGTCGTTTCATTGTTAATTGAACACGATTACGTTTTAAATCGACTTCCATCACCCAGACCGTAACTATGTCCCCAACTGCAACTACTTCACTTGGTTTCTTAACGAACTTATCTGTTAATTGTGAAATGTGGACAAGTCCATCTTGTTTAACACCAATATCTACAAACGCACCAAAATCAATTACATTCCGAACAGTTCCTTGTAATGACATACCTGGTTCTAAGTCCTCAATTGTTAACACATCGTGTCGTAGTAACGGCGCTGGCATATCATCGCGTAAATCACGGCCTGGTTTTTGTAAACTAGCTAGAATATCCGCTACGGTTTCCACACCACTATCCACAACTTTCGCCAATTCTTCAGCATTTGTATGTGCTAATTGGTCGTTAGTCTCAGTTTTACCCAAATTAGTTATTTTTATCCCCAATTCTTTCAACAAAATCTTTGTTAGTGGATAACTTTCAGGATGAATATCTGTATTATCTAAAATGTTATCCCCAGAAACAATACGTAAAAATCCAATTGCTTGTTCATAAGCTTTTGGTCCTAAGCGGGGCACCTTCTTAAGTTGTTGACGCTTTGTAAATTTACCATTTTCATCACGATAAATAACAACATTTTTAGCAATTGTTAAATTTAATCCGGAAATTTTTGTTAATAACTCTGAACTTGCTGTGTTTAAATTAACCCCTACTTTATTCACAGCATCTTCAATCACGACATCTAATTGCGCATCCAATTTTTTTTCAGCAACATCATGCTGATACTGACCGACACCAACAGATTTAGGATCTATCTTAATTAATTCTGCCAAAGGATCTTGTAATCTACGCCCAATACTAATAGCAGAGCGTTCTTCAACGTGAAGTTCTGGGAATTCATCACGAGCTGCTTGACTGGCTGAATAAACTGAAGCTCCAGCCTCATTTACAATGACATAAAAAATTGGCCGTTCGATTTCTTTTAAAATATCTGAAACAAATTGTTCAGATTCTCGACTTGCGGTTCCATTCCCAATTGCAATCATTTCAACTTGATATTTTTCAAGGAACTGTTTAAATTGTCCAGCAGCTGCAGCACGTTTTTCGCCATTTGCAGGTTTATGTGGATAAATTACCAATTTATCTAAAAATTTCCCAGTTCCATCCACAATAGCTAACTTACATCCTGTTCGATAAGCTGGATCAAAGCCTAAAACAACTTTCCCTTTTAGTGGTGCTTGCATAAGTAAATGGTATAAGTTATCCCCAAATACATTAATAGCTTGTTCTTCAGCAACCTCTGTCATCCCTTTACGAATTTCACGCTCAATTGATGGCTTAATAAAGCGTTTATAACTATCTTGATATGCATCTTCAACGATTGATACAGCGTCACCACTATTTTTCCCAATAATTCTAAAATGCATAAATGTCATAATTGCTTGTTCTGGTACAACAATGGAAGCTTTTAAGATTCCCTCTTTTTCACCACGATTAATTGCCAGTACACGATGAGGAACAACTGATTTTAAAGATTCACTAAACTCATAATAATCGCGATAAATACCTTTTTCATCTTTTTCTTCAGCTTTAACTTTTGCTTCAAACAAACTATCTTTTTGTGTTACTTTACGAATCCACTCACGATATTCGGCACTTTCACCAAATGCTTCAGCTAAAATTTCATGTACCCCAGCAAAAACGTCTTCTTCAGTTAAAATTTCAGCATCAACATTAATAAATGTGCTTGCTTTCTGATTAATTTCAGCTGCTGTTTGGGGGAATGTCAACAACCATTTGGCAAATGGTTCTAATCCAACCTCTTTGGCAATAGTGGCCTTAGTACGACGTTTTTGTTTAAATGGTAAATAATAATCTTCAATCTGTTGCAATTTTTTTGCTAAACTTATTTTATTTTTTAAATCTTCTGTTAAATTACCTTGTTCTTCAATTATGTGGATAACTTCTGCTTTACGTTTTTCCAAACTCTCAACATGTTTATAAGTCGTCTCAATCTCACGAATTTGAACCTCATCTAAACTATCTGTTCTTTCTTTTCGATATCGTGCAATAAATGGCACGGTGTTTCCCTCATCAAGCATCCCTAAAACGGCGTTGACTTGTTTTTCTCGATACTGATTTAGCTCCTTTAATACTAACGGCATAATATTTTTTTCCATGATAACGACCTCAATTCGAATATTTTTTGTTCATAAAAAAGAGACTAATAATAGGCGTCAAGTACAACCATTCCTAATATCAATCTCTTTAATTAAATTTAACCCAAAATTTGTTGCATGATACGTTGCATCATATCAGTTGTTTGAGTCATTCCTTGGTCTTGTTTTTCTTCTGAAGCTTTAAATATATCAACCTCAACAAGGTGTTTCTCAACATTAATACTACTTGTCATCTCATCGCAACCTTCAACAAAGGTACGGTAACCACTAATTAATTTTTTGTGTTTCCCCAAAACAGGGATTGGTACTTGTAAATCATCTAATTTACTCAAATTTTCTTGGTAACTTGCTGTACCTTCAACAAATTTTTCTTTAGTAGTAGTGAATTCATCATCTGAAACAATAGAAAAGTCACTTGCAGTAATGGCTTTTTCCATTACTTCGTAATGATCATTTAAAGAATTACCCATTTCTTCAGTTGCTTGCGCAATATCATTTAACGCGTTGATATAATAATTTACATTAACTCTTTTTTTCAAGATATAAACTTCCTTTTATTTATTTTTTCTGAATAATCGTTGGCCAAGCTTCACAATTTCAACAATCACAATAATTGAGAATGATCCCGCTAAAACAATACCCCATTGATACATATCCAAATGGCTAACATGGAACATTTTATTTAATCCGGGAATTAAAATAGTTGCTGCAAGCAACGCAAATGATGCCAAAATTGACCAATTAAACGTCACATTTTTAAAGATATTACGGTTGAAGATTGACCCATGGATTGATTTAACATTGAATGCATGGAATAACTGAATTAATCCCAATGTTGCAAAAGCCATTGTTAAAGCATCTGCATGAATTAATTTATCACCCATATGAACAGGATACGTTAAAGCCAACCAATAAACAAATAATGTTATAGCCCCTTCTAAGATACCTTGATAAATAATACTTGGCATCACACCACCAGAGAAGAAGTTTGATTTACGTCCACGTGGTTTTTGATCCATCAATCCTTTTTCAGCAGGTTCTACACCAAGTGCAATTGCGGGAAATGTATCTGTTACCAAGTTAATCCACAAAATATGCACTGGCGCCAAAATACTCCAACCCATCATTGTCATAACAAACAAGGTTAATACTTCACCTAAGTTTGCAGAAAGTAAATATTGAATTGATTTCTGAATATTAGAAAAGACTTTTCGTCCTTCCTTAACAGCAAAAACGATTGTCGCAAAATTATCATCAGCGAGAACCATATCTGAAGCACCTTTAGATACTTCGGTTCCTGTAATACCCATCCCAATTCCAATATCAGCTGATTTTAAAGCTGGCGCATCGTTCACACCATCACCAGTCATAGCAACCACTTGATTCTTTTTCTGCCATGCTTTAACAATTCGCACTTTATGTTCAGGCGATACCCTTGCATATACGGAATATTGTTCAACCTTGTTTTCAAATTCTGAGTCTGATAAATCATCTAATTCAGAACCAGAAATAATTGCTTCATGTTGCCCAGCTTCAACAATTCCTAATCGAACGGCAATAGCTTCGGCAGTATCGCGGTGATCACCTGTAATCATTAATGGACGAATCCCGGCTTTCTTAGCTTCGCTAACTGCAGCTGCAGCTTCTGGTCGCTCTGGATCAATCATTCCAACTAATCCAGCAAAGATCAAATCATTTTCCACAGTTTCTGAATCTAATACCTCTGGCAGTGTGTTCATTTCACGATACGCGAATGCCAATACGCGTAATGCTTGCGTTGCCATATCATGATTATTAGTCATAATATAATCTAGCTGTGCATCAGTTATCGGTTTAATTTCACCGTTTTCAATATAACGTGTTACACGTTTTAATAATTGATCAGGTGCACCTTTAACGGCAACAAAAAATGATTTATCCTCAACTTTTTGAATCGTTGACATCAATTTACGTTCTGAATCAAATGGAACTTCAGCAACTCGAGGTTCACTGCTTAATAATGCATCCACATCTAATCCATGATCTAAATGATACTGAATTAGAGCCGTCTCTGTTGGATCACCAATTAAATTACCCTCAGACGTTTGTTTCGTATCATTACTGAAAGACATCACTTGATATAGTGGACTTTCTAAGTTTGTTTCAACCTTACCAGCATCTAATAATTCATTGTTTATAAATATTTTTTCAACAGTCATTTGATTTAACGTTAATGTACCCGTCTTATCTGATGCAATAATGTCAGTACTACCAAGTGTTTCAACTGCTGGTAATTTTCTAACAATCGCATTTCTTTTTGCCATCTTTTGTGTTCCAAGTGCCAAAATAATTGTAACAATAGCTGGTAATCCTTCTGGAATTGCAGCTACAGCTAATGAAATCGCAATTAACAACATATCAATGACACTATTATCTCCATTTTGTAGACCAACGAAGAAAACAATAACGGCAATAATTAATATTAAAATAGTTAATGTTTTACCTAATTGGTTAAGATTATCTTGTAGTGGTGTTTTCATTTCATCGGCAGAATTGAGCATTCCTGCAATACGTCCAACTTCAGTGTTCATCCCTGTTCCAACAACGATTCCTTCACCACGCCCATAAGTTACATTACTATTCATAAACGCCATATTATGACGATCGCCAATGCCGGCATCTTCATCATTTAATAAATTTAAACTTTTATCAACAGGTACTGATTCACCAGTTAAAGCAGATTCTTCAATTTTAAGTGAAGCAATCTGTGTTAAACGTAAATCAGCTGGAATAACATCACCTGCTTCAAGTAGAACAATGTCACCAGGCACTAAATTTTCACTTTTTACAGTTTCAATTTGCCCATTTCGTTTTACATTTGCGTTAGGTGTCGACATTTCTTTTAACGCATTAATTGCCTCTTCGGCCTTAGATTCTTGAAAAACGCCGAATACAGCGTTTAAAACAACAACTAACATGATGATAATTGCGTCCACAACTTCACCTGATGAGGCCGCAATTAAAGCAGCCACAATTAAAACGATTATCATGAAATCTTTAAACTGATCAAAGAATTTTTGTAATATCGTTTTACGTTTACCTTCTGACAACTGATTCAATCCATACTTATCTGTTCTTTCTTTAACCTCTTGGGTTGTTAGCCCTGCCAAATCTGTCTTTTGACCTGCTAAAACTTCGTCAACTGATTGTGCGTAAATCCTTTTTGTCATAGTAATCCTCCTTATAATAGTTTCACAAAATACAAAAAAAGACCTATGTATGTTGCAGAACTTTAAACATACATAAGTCTCACTATTTAAGGCAATACCAGAAAAAGAACTTTCTTGTTGGTGACATTGCCGCGGATAACCGCCAGTTACTCCCCTATGATTTCTTTAATTATAACTGAAATGAAACAGCTTACGCAACTATTTACTTCCAAAAAGAATCATAAACAGTAATTGGCAGATGTCGTTTGTGTTCCGTCTTCAAATACCAATTTTCAATTTTATCACTAATTTCTTTTGAAATTATCTTGCCTTCAAGATAATCATCAATATTATCGTAAGTAACCCCTAAGGCAATTTCATCAGGTAGCGCTGGACGGTCCTCTTCTAAATCGGCAGTTGGTACTTTTAAATATAGATGTTTCGGCGTATTCAACGAAGCTAACATCTCTCTACCTTGGCGCTTATTCAAACGCCAAAGCGGTGTAATATCAGCACCTCCGTCACCATATTTAGTATAAAATCCAGTAATTGCTTCTGCAGCGTGGTCAGTTCCCACAACCGTACCTGACTTTGCACCAGCAATCCCATATTGAGCAATCATACGCTGACGAGCTTTGATATTACCTTTATTAAAATCAGAAATTTCAAGATTGTTTGCCGTTAAACTTGTTACCATTTCATCGGTAGCGCCTTTAATGTCTACGCGAACCACTTGATCTGCCTGCATAAATTTTATAGCATCTAATGCATCAGATTCATCTGATTGATTGCCATACGGTAGTCGAACTGCGATAAATTGATAACTGCTATCACCAGTTTCTTCACGTAACTCACGAATAGCCTGTTGTGCTAAATACCCAGCAAGTGTTGAATCTTGTCCACCAGAAATTCCTAACACTAAAGATTTTAAAAATGGATATTTCAATAAATAAGCTTTCATAAAATCAATACTCATACGAATTTCTTCTGCAATATTTACACTTGATTTCACTTTCAAAGTTTCAATAATTTTCTTTTGTAAGTCAGTCAAGATTAACACCCCTTATTTAATATTGTTCATGTTATTTCTTATTTTTTGAATGATAGCCATCTTATTATCATAGGCCTTTTGTGATAAATCAACTGGGTAATCTTGGGGGTTTAATTCACGCTTATATTCTTCCCATAATCCATCTAATTGAATTCTCGAATATTCTCTAATAGCATCTAATTCAGGCTGATTATAGACCAGTTCACCTTCAACAAATATATCTTGTAAAATTGGTCGTGCATTATAGTTAGTTACCAACTTATTGATATAGGTATACTGCTGATGGAACATATAAAGTGAGTCTTGTTTCTGAGGCTCCTCATCCGATAGTGCGATGTAATCTCCTTCAGTTTTACCATCAGCTTTATTGGTAATACGCCATACCTGTTTCTTACCTGGTGTTGATACTTTTTCAGCATTATTACTGAGTTTAATAGTATCAACCATATTCCCATCGCCACCTTCAATGGCTACTAATTTGTAAACTGCACCCAAAGCGGGTTGATCGTAGGCAGTTATTAGTTTAGTTCCAACGCCCCAGACGTCAATTTTAGCTCCTTGCATTTTTAAATTAGTAATTGTTTTCTCATCTAAATCATTTGAGGCATAAATTTTAGCTTCTGTAAATCCAGCTTCATCTAATTGTTCACGAACACGCTTCGAAATGTAAGCCATATCTCCACTATCAATTCGTACGCCAGCAAAATTAATCTTATCGCCTAATTCTTTAGCAACTTTAATTGCACTTGGCACACCGCTTTTTAACGTATCGTATGTATCAACTAAAAAGACGCAATCACGATGCGTTGTCCCATATGCCATAAAAGCATCATAGTCATCTCTGTATGCTTGAACTAATGAATGCGCATGCGTTCCACTGATAGGAATGCCAAATATTTTACCTGCTCGAACATTGCTAGTTGCATCAAATCCACCAATATAAGCAGCACGTGTACCCCAAATAGCCGCGTCAAATTCTTGTGCCCGTCTTGTACCAAATTCTAATACACCGTCGTTTCCAGCAACTGCCTTAATACGAGCTGATTTTGTTGCGATTAATGTTTGATAATTAATGATGTTAAGTAATGCCGTTTCTACTAATTGACAGTCTGCTAAAGGACCCTCTATTTGGACAATGGGTTCTCCGTTAAAAACAACTTCCCCTTCAACAGCTGACCTGATTGTGCCGCGAAAATGAAAATCTTTTAAATAGGCAAGAAAATCATCTGGATATCCTGCTACTTCTCTTAAATACGCAATATCTGTCTCTGAAAATTTTAAATTTTGAATATAATTAATAGCTCGTTCTAAGCCTGCAAAAATCGCATAGCCATTAGAAAATGGTAAATTTCTGAAGAAAACTTCAAATACAGCATTTTGATTATGAATATTTTTTTCCCAGTAAGTTTGGATCATATTAATCTGATAAACGTCCGTATGTAACGTATAGCTATCATCTGGGTAATTTTTTACCATGATGTTTCTCCTTTAAAATGAATGCACTACTAGAATTTTTTCCAGCACACAAATTATAATCTACATTTTACCATTTTTTCCGTAATCCGTCATATTCAATACTTATTTTAAATTTATCTTCTGTTATAATGAGACAAAGTTTAAAAAGTGAGGACATATTATGCCAAATAAATTTAAAAAAACAAAAATATTAGATATCGAATTTATTAATACAACTAATGACGCTTTTTTAACTCAGATAGCGACTGATTCGATGGCTCATATAAATCGATTTATCGTGACAGCCAACCCAGAAATTGTTCTATTTGCACGACAACACCCAGATTATAAAAAAATTCTTACCCAAGCTGACTACGTTACACCAGATGGTATTGGTATTATCAAAGGCGCAGCAATTTTAGGCACTCCTATGCCCGAACGAATCACAGGCTATGATACTTTAATGAGCCTGCTTGAATGGGCTAATAGTCATCAAAAATCAATATACTTAGTTGGTGCAGCCGAAATGGTCATCCAAAAAGTTGCCAAAACGATTAAGTCTGATTATCCAAACATTAATTTAGTCGGATTTCATAATGGTTATTTCAAAAATGATCAGGATATTGTAAGTAACATTAAAATATCTCAGCCTGATTTTGTTTTTGTTGCAACAGGTTTTCCAAATCAGGAGGAATTTATTCAGCGTAATCGCCAAGTGTCTGATAGTATTTGGATGGGTGTTGGTGGTAGTTTTGATGTTTTAGCGGGCACTGTGAATCGTGCGCCACAATTTTGGCAGAATCATCATATTGAGTGGCTTTATCGTTTATTTCAAGAACCGACTCGTTTTATTAGAATGCTAGCTATTCCGCGTTACTTATTACTAATATACAAAGAAAAATTTAGAGGACATAAAAAAAAGAACTAAGAAATTAAAAATTTCTTAGTTCTTTTTTCTTATTATTATATTACCAAACGAAAACGCCAACCATACCCGCTGATAATAATGAAACTAGAATACCAGATAATAGCATGTAACCAACGTTTCTTGCGATAACATCATTTTTTTCCTTATCCACAATTCCTTTGAAACAACCAATGATCATTCCAATTGTTGAAAAGTTTGCAAATGATGTAACAAAAACAGTTAAAACAGCTTTGTAATGTGGTGCAAATGAGTTAATCGTACTTGATACTTGTCCCATAACAACAAATTCATTTGTTACTAATTTTGTACCCATGTAACGTGCTAATTCGAAAGCATCTGAAGGATTGAATCCCATTAACCAAGCAAATGGGAACATAATAATACCTAAAATATTTTCAAGTGATAAATTTGGATTAACTAATCCAAGAACATTATCAATTAAGGCTGCTAAAGCAACGAAAGCAATAACATTTGCTGCAATAATCAATACTAACTTACCAGCACCTAAAATTGAATCACCCAAGAAAGCGAAAAAGGGTTCTCTTTTACTATCTGATTCAGAAGTTTCTAAATCATTTGAGTTACTACCTGTCATTTCAGCAATTGTATCTTCTTCTTCTGTCACATTAACTGGATTCAAAATACTTGTTATAATAATGGCATTAATAATATTAATTGGAACAGCTGTTAAGATATATTGACCTGGCATCATTGTTGTATAAGCACCAATGATTGAAGCAGTCACACAACTCATTGACATCATGGCCAATGTTAAGTTTCGTTCTGATTTCATTAGTTTCAATTGAAGGCTTGAAACAGCTAATGCTTCAGTATTTCCCAAAAACATCATTTCTACTGAGAAAAATGATTCAAATTTTGGTTGGCCTGTAATTTTTGATAACCCACGACCAATCCACTTAATAATAAATGGAAGAACACCAATGTAAGTTAAAATGTCAAACAATGGCACAATCATAATAACTGGTAATAGAACACTCATGAAAAATCCCATATCAGTTACTTTAGGCATAGCGGGCACCATAAATTGAATACCTTGATATGCGGCCTGCATTAGCCAATTAAACCCATTAGCCGCACCTTCTACAAGATCGCGTCCTAGTGAGAATTTTGTTAAGAACCAAGCTAAAAATAAATTAATAACGACCATAATTGCGATTGATTTCCAATTGACTTCTCTCTTTTTCTTGGAAAACGCAAATGCAACTAAAATAAAGATGGCAACACCGAAAATATTAACTAATAAGTACATATCTTAAAACCCCTTCAGATAATTTATTTTTTGCTCTTAAATAATATAGCGTTATCTCAAATTGATGTCAATCGAACAGATTTCTCTAAAAAAAAATTACTCTATCTCATCCATTGATATGGTTGAAAGAGAGCAATTAATAATTTCTTAAACTTTATTTTTCTAGATAAAATTCAAAGCGATTCCCTACATATTGTGTCCGAACATATTCAAAAGGTTCACCATTTTTCAAAAAGCTAACTTGACGAAGCCTCAAAATCGCTTCACCACGCTTTATTGAGAGATAATCTGCTATATTTTCAGCAGCTGACATAGCAGACACTGTCTGTTGTGCCCCTCCCAATGTTAAATTGGCTTTTTCTTCCAATGTTCGATACAAAGAGCTCGTAATTTCAGTTTTACTATAACCCTCAACTAATTTATTAGGAACCGTAGCAACTTCAAAACAAATCGGTAAACCATCAGCATAACGAATTCGTTCCATTCGTAATACTAGTTCGCCATCGATTAATTGTAATTTTTCAATTTCACTTAATGAGGGCGTTGTAACATGATAAGTGATCGTCTTACTTGAAGCCACTTTCCCCTGTTCAGCCATTAGGTCAGTAAAACTAGTCACGCCTGACATTTTTTCTTGAACCTTCTTACGAGCAACATAGGTTCCATCACCAACATGACGTTCTAGAATACCTTCATCTACCAAGGTTTGAATTGCCTGTCTAAGCGTCATTCTGCTGACACCAAATACAACAGCAAGTTCACGTTCAGCCGGAATACGATTGCCAACTTCCCATTCACCAGATTCAATTGTTTTTTTCATTTCATTATGAATTTGAATATATATGGGGGATCCCATTAACAATTACCATCCTAACCTTTTATTAAAATTTACGTCCAAAACTATATGTGCTTTCTAGTTGCATGTTAGCATCAAATAAGTTCAAATCAGCATCTTTTCCGATTTCAATAGCACCTTTTGATGTTAAATTGAATTCTCTAGCTTGATTGACAGAACTCATCAATACAGCTTCTTCAATACCACAACCAGTAAATTTCATAATATTTTTAAATGCATCTTGATATTGTAAAACAGACCCTGCTAAATTACCAGATTCTAATCTTGCTTGTTTATCTTTAACGATAACTTTTTGTCCGCCAAGTTCGCTTAAGCCTTCAGGCATCCCTTTAGCACGCATCGAGTCAGTAATTAATTCAATTCGTTTAGGTCCTTTTAAATCATATGCTAGTTTAATCATATCTGGCACAATATGAAAGCCATCAGCGATGATTTCTGTATAAATATTATCCTCTAAAAATGCATGTCCAGTTACACCTGGTTCACGATGCTTAAATTCGCGTTGTGCATTGTATAAATGAGTGACATGACTTGCTCGAGAATGTTTCATTTCTTCGCGAGTAGCGTTACTATGGCCCACTGAAGGTACGATACCATTCTTGATACAATATTCTTCAAATTCAGGTGACGTTTTATGTTCTGGTGCATAAGTCACTAATTTAATCATATGTCCTGATAATTCATTCCATTTATCAAATAACTTTGTATCAGGTGCCTCAATATATTCTTCAGGCTGTGCACCTTTAAAAACAGGAGAAATAAATGGCCCTTCAAGATGAATTCCTTGAATAACTGGGTTCACTTCAGCAGCTTTTTTGATACCAACCATAGCTTTAGCAATATTCTCATGTGATTGTGTCATTGTTGTTGCGAAATAAGTCGTAACACCTTCATGAATCATATCGGTAACCATTTCATTAATTTGTTTAGAATCACCATCCATAGCATCAAAACTATATCCACCATGGCTGTGGACATCAATAAATCCAGGAACAATAATTTTTCCTTCTACATCTCTAACTTCATCAGACGCTAAAGCTTTGTATTCACTCATTGGCCCTATTGCACTAATTTGTTTATCAAATCGAATATATGCATCTTCAATTTTTTCTGAACCCGTGTAGATAACTGCATGTTTTAAAACAATACTCATCTTATCCGCCATCCCTTCAATTTATAAACTTAGTATAATCGGTATAGACCAAAAAAACAAGGTCATATCAAATTTAGTTTTTGTCTTTAGCCACAGTGGCATCAACTGCTTTAATAATAGAATTCATAAATCCAGCCTCTTCCATTGCAAGTAATCCAGCAATAGTTGTGCCACCCGGAGATGAAACTTCGTCAATCAACTTCCATGGAACTTCATCAGTAGCTAAGACCTTTTTTGCACTGCCTAGTACAGCTTGAGCAGCAATCTTAGTTGCTTTATCTTTTGGTAAACCATATTTAACGCCTGCACGGGCAAGCGTATCAATAAATAAGTAAATAAATGCTGGTGAGCTACCAGCAAGAGCCACAAACGTGCTAAAATCTTGTTCAGCAACCTCCATCGTTTCACCAATAGTATCAAATAAATCAATACCTTGTTTCATTTGCTCATCTGTTAATACATCATTACCAACTAGGGCAGTCATACTTGCAGATACCGTTGCATTAACGTTTGGCATTGTTCTTAAGATACCAACTGAAGAATTATCCAATTCTAGTTCTATTTCAGAAATTGAAACACCTGATACAATAGAAATTAGCATAGGTTTATTTTTTTTCACTGACTCTTTAATTTCTGCTAAAACTTTACCTAAGATAATTGGCTTAACAGCAAGAAAAACAACGTCAGCCTCACTAACCACCTGAGCATTACTACCTAACGCCGTAAATCCGTTAGCTTCAGCGTAAGGTACATAGCTGGACTCTCGTGCACTGTGTACCAAAATTTCTTTTGGCGCAGTAAAATCCGCTTCTACTAAACCTTCAATAATTGCTCGAGCCATATTACCAGCTCCAATAAATCCAATTTTCATAGTTTCCTCATTTCATTATTATATTTAATTACTATCCCCATCATACCGCAAAAAAAAATAAAATTACAAATGAAACAAAAAAGCAGATACCTAAGTATCTGCTTTTAGCTAGTTGGGTTAGATGGATTCGAACCATCGCATGACAGGATCAAAACCTGTTGCCTTACCGCTTGGCTATAACCCAATATTATAAAATAATGGTGGAAGAGAGTGGATTCGAACCACCGAACCCGAAGGAGCGGATTTACAGTCCGCCGCGTTTAGCCTCTTCGCTACTCTTCCATATCAGCTTTATCCGACTTAACTATCATACAAATAAATGGATTAAAAATCAAGCTTTTTTTTCAATTATTTTAAATTAATTATTTGCAACGTAAATTTCCACTCATCAAAGAACGTATTTTTCGTCCACTCGTTATATTTTTTCCGCCCATATCCCACTGGCTTCGTATAATACATCGTTTCATTAACTTGGATAGGATCATGTTTGATATGAAGGTGCCCAAATAAAACTTTTTCTACTTTATAGTATTCTAACAGATTTCCCATCTTTTGACTACCTAACATGCCGTTTGCAACATTCCAGAAGCGATTATCATTATTAATTTTAATATACAATTCATTAGGTACAAAATGAGTCATAAATATTATTTTTTTATTTAATTGTTTCGCATTACACAATAATTTTTCAGTTTGTCTTAAACTTAATTTAAATCTCTCGACATCTGACATCGGTTGAACAATTTTACGATCAATCCAATAGTTTGTTTTCCAATGTAGCATTTCTTTATCAGACCGTTTTAGCTGTTTTGAGTAGCTATAATCGTACCAACCATTATTACCTATAATTCGCCATTCAGTGCCGGAGATATCCAAATATTGATTATGGAGATAAGAATCATTCACTACACTTTCTAGCTCATCAAATGTTACATTTTTAACCATGTCATGGTTACCTGCAATAAATAAGACAACAATTTTATTATTTAACTTTTTTTTCAATTTAATAATATAATCAATCGTTTTATTAAAATCATTAAATAAATCTCCTGTAATAAGATAATACTCAATATTTCTCGCTAATAGATAATTTACTTGTTCATCGATAATGATATCCACATCAACTTTATTAATATCAAAGTGATTATCACTACTAGTTGCGATAATTGTCATATTTCCCTCCAAAAAAAGATATGTTAATTAAAAATTAACATATCTTTCATTAAAAATCTATTTAATTAACGCCTTCCATTAATTTATGAATTCTTGGAATAAAGAAACTCAACATAATACCAAAGGCAACAGTAATTCCACCAACTACAGCAAAGTACATTGATTCAGTAGCGGGTGTGTATAACCGAACAATTTGTGAATTCAATGCTTGAGCAACAGCATCACTCAAGAACCACACACTCATCATTTGAGATTGAAAACTTTTTGGTGCAAGTTTAGTAGTAATTGATAATCCGACTGGAGAAACCAAAACTTCACCAAGCATAACCATCATCCAACTAGCAACTAACCATAATGGTCCAACTTTAGTATCTGTTCCAAAAAGAACACCAGGTAACATCATCCAAAGGAATGATGCTCCAGCAAATACTAAACCAATTGAAAATTTAGCTGGAGAACTAGGTTGTTTTGATCCTAATTTAACCCATAACCAAGCAAATATTGGTACATAGATTAAAATGAATAACGGATTCATGCTTTGAAAGAAACTAGCTGGGAAAGTAAATCCAAAAGCACTTAACTGCGTTCTAGTTGATGCAAACATTGCTAAAACAACTGAACCTTGTTCTTCAATTGACCAGAATAAGATACTGGCAATAAATAACGGAATATACGCTGTAAGTCTTGATCGTTCAATTTTTGTTGTTTTCTTACTTGTTAGCATCATTGTAAAGTAATAGACAGGAATGATAACTGCAAGAATTGTAATTAAAAGAATGACATTCGTAATATTTAATGACTTAAATAGGAACATAATAACTAAAATTAAAGCTAAAGCTATAATACCGATTGAAGACTTTTTAAGAATAGTTGATAATTCGTTAGGTTGAATTGGGTCATTAGGATATAAACTATCTTTTGTTAAATATTTTCTTCCGTCAAAGTAATATTGAACTAAGCCGAAAAACATCCCAATAGCTGCTAAAGAGAATCCAACGTGGTAATTATATTCTTGACCAACCCATCCAACTAGCAATGGTGCAATCAAAGCACCAATATTAATCCCAGATACAAAGATACTGAAACCAGAATCACGTCTTGGATCCTTACTATTGTATAATCCACCAACCATTTCAGAAACATTAGGTTTTAACAACCCTGTTCCCAATACGATTAACGCGATAGATATGAATAAAGCAACTGATTTAAAGGGTGTTGCAAGAACAATATGTCCTAGCATTATTAGTATTCCACCAATAAACACTGTTTTTCTACTACCCCAAAGGCGATCACTAACGAATCCTCCAATGACACCTGATAAATAAATTAATGATCCATAAATGGACATAATTGACATGGCTGTAGCTTGATTATAACCAAGCCCATCCACTTCTGAAATCATATAGTATAAAAGAATTGCGCGCATTCCGTAATAACTGAATCGTTCCCACATTTCTGTAAAGAATAGTGTTGATAATCCTCTAGGATGACCAAAAAAGGCCGTATCTTTATTTTTCATGGACTTCCTCCGATATAAATCTAGTGTATGTATTTTAATGCATTACACATTATACAATGTACATATATCAATAGTCAAATCAAATTTTTACTTATATCTCATCATTTACTACTTGTTTTATCATTTAACGTCTTTCCAATATGTGAAAGATTTCATGTCCATTATTAAGTAATAGTGTAACAAAAAATGATCTATAGTATCTGCTATTTGTGCTAGAATAATCTATCAAGTGACGAAGCATTTTATATGGTCTACTTGAAGATACTAACAATAAATTGAAAATTATTAAACGTAATGCTTACGGATCTAGTAATTTTAGGAACCATGTTTCCTTTATAATGAAAAATAAACCCATAAAAAAAGCATTGTCACAGAGTGACAATGCTTTTTTTATTCAGCAACGGTCGTAAAATTTTATTGTTTTATTTCTATTAGCATGGCAACGTCCTACCCTCGCAGGGGGCGACCCCCAACTACTCTTGGCGCTAAGAAGCTTAACTTCTGTGTTCGACATGGGAACAGGTGTATCCTTCTTGCTATCGCCACCACACTCTTTTACTAATACATAAAACAATTTTGCAACCACTAATGCCGGCTGCAGGAGTCGAACCTGTGACCCTCGGTTTACGATACCGATGCTCTACCAACTGAGCTAAGCCGGCGAAAATGACCCGTACGGGATTTGAACCCATGTTACCGCCGTGAAAGGGCGGTGTCTTAACCACTTGACCAACGGGTCATATACATAAAAATGTGTTAATCAGTTAGATTAGCACATTTTTAAATTTATTATTAGCATGGCAACGTCCTACCCTCGCAGGGGGCGACCCCCAACTACTCTTGGCGCTAAGAAGCTTAACTTCTGTGTTCGACATGGGAACAGGTGTATCCTTCTTGCTATCGCCACCACACTCTTTTTTTGAGAAAACTTATTCTCTCAAAACTAGCTAATATTTATCATTGATTTTTAAGCCGTACACCGTTTCACACCACTTTGTGGTTAAGTCCTCGACCGATTAGTATTGGTCCGCTCCATACATCACTGTACTTCCACTTCCAACCTATCTACCTGATAATCTTTCAGGGGTCTTACTTCCATAAAGGAATGGGAAATCTAATCTCGAGGTGAGCTTCACACTTAGATGCTTTCAGCGTTTATCTCATCCATACATAGCTACCCAGCGATGCCCTTGGCAGAACAACTGGTACACCAGAGGTATGTCCATCCCGGTCCTCTCGTACTAAGGACAGCTCCTCTCAAATTTCCTACGCCCGCGACGGATAGGGACCGAACTGTCTCACGACGTTCTGAACCCAGCTCGCGTACCGCTTTAATGGGCGAACAGCCCAACCCTTGGGACCGACTACAGCCCCAGGATGCGATGAGCCGACATCGAGGTGCCAAACCTCCCCGTCGATGTGGACTCTTGGGGGAGATAAGCCTGTTATCCCCAGGGTAGCTTTTATCCGTTGAGCGATGGCCCTTCCATACGGAACCACCGGATCACTAAGCCCGACTTTCGTCCCTGCTCGACCTGTAAGTCTCGCAGTCAAGCTCCCTTGTGCCTTTACACTCTGCGAATGATTTCCAACCATTCTGAGGGAACCTTTGGGCGCCTCCGTTACCTTTTAGGAGGCGACCGCCCCAGTCAAACTGCCCACCTGACACTGTCTCCCACCACGATTAGTGGCGAGGGTTAGAGTGTTCATACAACGAGGGTAGTATCCCACCAATGCCTCCTCCGAAACTAGCGTTCCGGTCTCTACGGCTCCTACCTATCCTGTACAAGTTATACAAACACTCAATATCAAGCTACAGTAAAGCTCCATGGGGTCTTTCCGTCCTGTCGCGGGTAACCCGCATCTTCACGGGTATTATAATTTCACCGAGTCTCTCGTTGAGACAGTGCCCAAATCGTTACGCCTTTCGTGCGGGTCGGAACTTACCCGACAAGGAATTTCGCTACCTTAGGACCGTTATAGTTACGGCCGCCGTTTACTGGGGCTTCAATTCTGGGCTTCGCCGAAGCTAACTCATCCTCTTAACCTTCCAGCACCGGGCAGGCGTCAGCCCCTATACGTCATCTTACGATTTTGCAGAAACCTGTGTTTTTGATAAACAGTCGTTTGGGCCTATTCACTGCGGCTGACCTTTCGGTCAGCACCCCTTCTCCCGAAGTTACGGGGTCATTTTGCCGAGTTCCTTAACGAGAGTTCTCTCGCACACCTTAGGATACTCTCCTCGACTACCTGTGTCGGTTTGCGGTACGGGTAGTTATATTCTAACTAGAAGCTTTTCTTGGCAGTGTGACATCAGTTACTTCGCTACTTAATTTCGCTCCCCATCACAACTTGTCCTTAAAGTTAAGCATTTAACTCAACTTCAGACTTATTGCTTGGACGCACATATCCATCAGTGCGCTTCCTTAGCCTGCTGCGTCCCTCCATCGTTCAAACAAATATAACTAGTACAGGAATCTCAACCTGTTATCCATCGTCTACGCCTCTCGGCCTCGACTTAGGTCCCGACTAACCCTGGGAGGACGAGCCTTCCCCAGGAAACCTTAGTCATTCGGTGGACAGGATTCTCACCTGTCTTTCGCTACTCATACCGGCATTCTCACTTCTAAGCGCTCCACCAGTCCTTACGGTCTAGCTTCGTTGCCCTTAGAACGCTCTCCTACCACGGAACCCTAATGGGTTCCATCCACAATTTCGGTAACATGTTTAGCCCCGGTACATTTTCGGCGCAGAATCACTCGACTAGTGAGCTATTACGCACTCTTTAAATGGTGGCTGCTTCTGAGCCAACATCCTAGTTGTCTGTGCAATTCCACATCCTTTTCCACTTAACATGTATTTTGGGACCTTAATTGGTGGTCTGGGCTGTTTCCCTTTCGACTACGGATCTTATCACTCGCAGTCTGACTCCCGGATATAAATCAATGGCATTCGGAGTTTATCTGAATTCAGTAACCCTAGATGGGCCCCTAGTCCAAACAGTGGCTCTACCTCCATGATTCTTAATTCCGAGGCTAGCCCTAAAGCTATTTCGGAGAGAACCAGCTATCTCCAAGTTCGTTTGGAATTTCTCCGCTACCCACACCTCATCTCAGCATTTTTCAACATACATGAGTTCGGTCCTCCAGTGCGTTTTACCGCACCTTCAACCTGGACATGGGTAGGTCACTTGGTTTCGGGTCTACGTCTACTTACTATGGCGCCCTATTCAGACTCGCTTTCGCTACGGCTCCGTCTTATCAACTTAACCTCGCAAGCAAACGTAACTCGCCGGTTCATTCTACAAAAGGCACGCTATCACCCATTAACGGGCTCTAACTATTTGTAGGCACATGGTTTCAGGAACTATTTCACTCCCCTTCCGGGGTGCTTTTCACCTTTCCCTCACGGTACTGGTTCACTATCGGTCACTAGGGAGTATTTAGCCTTGGGAGATGGTCCTCCCGGATTCCGACGGAATTTCTCGTGTTCCGCCGTACTCAGGATACTGCTCTGAGAGATTTTCATTTAGTATACGGGGCTATCACCCTCTACGGCGAGTCTTCCCAGACTCTTCTACTATAAAAATCTTTGGTAACTCAAATGAGCAGTCCTACAACCCCAAGAAGCAAGCTTCTTGGTTTGGGCTCTTCCCTGTTCGCTCGCCGCTACTTAGGGAATCGATTTTTCTTTCTATTCCTGCAGGTAATTAGATGTTTCAGTTCCCTGCGTTTACCTCTATATAACCTATGTATTCAGTTAATAGTAACAGTCGATTAAAACTGCTGGGTTCCCCCATTCGGAAATCTCCGGATCAAAGCTTACTTACAGCTCCCCGAAGCATATCGGTGTTAGTCCCGTCCTTCATCGGCTCCTAGTGCCAAGGCATTCACCATGCGCCCTTGATAACTTAACCTAACTTTACTTAAAGCAAAGTGGTTTTGTTAAGAACTACGTTCTTAACTAATAAAACGCGGTGTTTCTCGGCTTATTGCTTAAAAATTTAATAAATATTATCTAGTTTTCAAAGAACAAATTTTTTGAGAGTAAACCCCTCAAAACTAAACAAATTTTCGACAAGTGTGTAGGTTTCCGTAATATTCCTTAGAAAGGAGGTGATCCAGCCGCAGGTTCTCCTACGGCTACCTTGTTACGACTTCACCCTAATCATCTGTCCCACCTTAGACGGCTGGCTCCTAAAAGGTTACCTCACCGGCTTTGGGTGTTACAAACTCTCATGGTGTGACGGGCGGTGTGTACAAGGCCCGGGAACGTATTCACCGCGGCATTCTGATCCGCGATTACTAGCGATTCCAACTTCATGTAGGCGAGTTGCAGCCTACAATCCGAACTGAGAACGGCTTTAAGAGATTAGCTTAACCTCGCGGTCTCGCAACTCGTTGTACCGTCCATTGTAGCACGTGTGTAGCCCAGGTCATAAGGGGCATGATGATTTGACGTCATCCCCACCTTCCTCCGGTTTGTCACCGGCAGTCTCATTAGAGTGCCCAACTAAATGCTGGCAACTAATAATAAGGGTTGCGCTCGTTGCGGGACTTAACCCAACATCTCACGACACGAGCTGACGACAACCATGCACCACCTGTCATTCTGTCCCCGAAGGGAACGGCCTATCTCTAGGTTTGTCAGAAGATGTCAAGACCTGGTAAGGTTCTTCGCGTTGCTTCGAATTAAACCACATGCTCCACCGCTTGTGCGGGCCCCCGTCAATTCCTTTGAGTTTCAACCTTGCGGTCGTACTCCCCAGGCGGAGTGCTTAATGCGTTAGCTGCAGCACTGAAGGGCGGAAACCCTCCAACACTTAGCACTCATCGTTTACGGCATGGACTACCAGGGTATCTAATCCTGTTTGCTACCCATGCTTTCGAACCTCAGCGTCAGTTACAGACCAGAGAGCCGCTTTCGCCACTGGTGTTCTACCATATATCTACGCATTTCACCGCTACACATGGTGTTCCACTCTCCTCTTCTGCACTCAAGTTATCCAGTTTCCAATGCATTTCTTCGGTTGAGCCGAAGGCTTTCACATCAGACTTAAAAAACCGCCTGCGTTCGCTTTACGCCCAATAAATCCGGATAACGCTTGCCACCTACGTATTACCGCGGCTGCTGGCACGTAGTTAGCCGTGGCTTTCTGGTTAGATACCGTCACTAGGTAAACAGTTACTCTTACCTACATTCTTCTCTAACAACAGAGCTTTACGATCCGAAAACCTTCTTCACTCACGCGGCGTTGCTCCATCAGACTTTCGTCCATTGTGGAAGATTCCCTACTGCTGCCTCCCGTAGGAGTTTGGGCCGTGTCTCAGTCCCAATGTGGCCGATCACCCTCTCAGGTCGGCTACGTATCATTGCCTTGGTGGGCCTTTACCTCACCAACTAGCTAATACGCCGCGGGTCCATCCAAAAGTGACAGCTTACGCCGTCTTTCATTATCAAACCATGCGGTTTAACAAATTATGCGGTATTAGCACCTGTTTCCAAGTGTTATCCCCCTCTTTTGGGCAGGTTACCCACGTGTTACTCACCCGTTCGCCACTCATTACCTTCGGTGAGTGCAAGCACTCGGTGAAGATAATGCGTTCGACTTGCATGTATTAGGCACGCCGCCAGCGTTCATCCTGAGCCAGGATCAAACTCTCATATAAAAAGTTGATTGCTCTTATTGTTTTGTTACTTTTTGAAACTAGCGAATTGACTTCGCAAATGTTTGCTCTTAACTCTTAGTTAAGAGACCCTACACATTTGATTTGTCGAAAATTTGTTCAGTTTTCAAAGATCTACTTGGTTGCTTTTGACAACTTTTATATCATATCAAGGATTTCGTTAATTGTCAAGAACTTTTTTAATTAATTAACTGGTCACATTTGAATTAGTTGTTTACTACTGAAGCAACGTTTATTACTTTACCAAGAATAATCACCTTCGTCAAGCCTTTATTTAAATTAAATCTAAATTAATGAATGTAATCGCATACATCACGTTGTATTATTACTTTTACTGCTGAAATAAAAGTAAAAAAGAGTATTGTCACATAGCGACAATACTCTCATAATAATATTATTCATCAAAAATAATCCTATAAAATATTCTAAAAACATTTATTGATTATCATCTGGTCTCATAGTTGGAAATAATAACACATCTCTGATAGATTGTGCATCAGTCATTAACATGACTAACCTATCTATCCCAATTCCTAAACCACCTGTTGGTGGCATACCATATTCGAGTGCTTCAATGAAATCTTCGTCGATTCCTTCCGCTTCATCGTTACCATCTTCACGTTCTTCAACCTGGGCCTCAAATCGCGCTCTCTGATCAATGGGGTCATTTAACTCAGTAAATGCATTAGCATATTCTGTACCTAAAATATACATTTCAAAACGATCCGTAAATCTTGGATCATCTTCATTTTTCTTTGCTAAAGGCGAAATTTCTAGAGGATGTCCATAAACAAAAGTAGGATCAACAATTGTATCTTCAACAAATTTTTCGAAAAATTCATTAATGATATGGCCAACTTTCCAATATGTTTCATATTTAACGTGATGTTCATCTGCCAATTTTTGTGCTTCTTCAACTGACATTTCTTTCCAAAAATCCACTCCAGTTACGGACTTGATGGCATCTACCATATGAACTCTTGCAAATTTTTTATTAAAATCTACTTTTTTTCCATCATATTCAATAATCCCATCATCTGAAATTACATCTGCGACTGCTTTGAAAATACCTTCAGTTTCGTCCATTACATCATGAAAATCATAGTATGCGACATACGTTTCAAGCATTGTAAACTCAGGATTATGTTTTGTATCAATTCCTTCATTACGGAACACTCGACCAATTTCGTATACTTTTTCCATTCCACCAACGATAAGTCGTTTTAAATGTAATTCTAGTGCAATTCTCAAGTATAGTTCAATATCTAGCGCATTATGATGTGTTGTAAATGGTTTAGCTGACGCACCACCTGCTTGATTATGCAGTACCGGTGTTTCAACTTCAACATATCCATTACCATCTAAATAACGTCTTACTGCTGAAATAATTTGACTACGTTTCATAAATCGATCAAAACTTTCACGATTTGTGATTAAATCAAGATATCTTTGTCTATAGATTTGTTCTACATTTTGCAAACCATGAAATTTATCTGGTAATGGTCGTAAGGCTTTTGATAAGAAAGTAACTTCTGTTGGACGAATCGTTAATTCACCCATATCTGTTTTCATAACATCACCTGTTATACCAACAAAATCACCAATATCTGAACGTTTAAAGATATGGTATGTATCCTCACCTACAACATCTTTACGGACATATAATTGTAAACGTCCATCTTTATCCTGAATATCAGCGAAACTTACTTTACCTTTACCACGTTTAGACATTAATCTACCTGCAATAGTAGCTTTAATATCCATACCATCAAGTTCTTCTTTAGTTAATGCATCATACTTATCATGTAATGCTTTAGTCATATCTTTACGTTCAAAGCGGTGTCCAAATGGATCAACCCCTACTTCACGAAGTTCAACAACCTTTTCTCGACGTACCTTTAATTGATCATTCATACTTTGTTCTTGCTTTACCATATTATATCCCTCACTTAATTACATATTTCACTTACTATCATGCCAATTAACCCTGTAAAATGCAACTAATTCTATGCTTCTTTTTGCATTAATTTGAATTCACGTTCTTTTGTATCTTCTAAAAATTTATCAAATATCGTTATCATAGAAGCTTCTGAATTTGCTTCATTCAATGCCGCTTTAGCACGAGCTGAACGTGAAATACCTTTTAAGTAGTATGCTGCTTGGCTTCTAAATTCTTTAGGTCCAATAACCTCACCCTTTATCTGGCAAAGTGCGTGCAAATGTTCTTTAGCAACTAAAATTTTCTCAGATGCTGAAGGTTCATCAATGAGTTCACCTGTTTCAAGGTATGTTGCTGTTTGCCTAATCATCCACGGATTTCCTAATGCAGCACGGCCTATCATAACAGCATCGGCACCAACTTCATCTAACATTTTCTTTGCGTCTTGTGGTGTTTTAATATCACCATTGCCCATAAAAGGAATTGTTTTTAAATTACTTTTAACTTCATGTAAAATATTCCAATCTGCTTTACCATTATACAACTGGAAACGTGTTCTTCCGTGCATTGCAAGTGCAGCTGCACCACCTTGTTCAGCAGCTAAGGCATTTTCAACTGCTAAAATATGATCTTCGTCCCAGCCTGTTCTCATTTTAACTGTTACCGGAATTGACAGCTCATTAGTAACCGCATCAACCATTTCGTATACTTTATCTGGATCAAGCAACCAACGTGCGCCTGCGTCTGTTTTTGTTACTTTAGGCACAGGACAACCCATGTTAATATCAACTATGTCGGCTGACGTGTGTTCTTCAACAAACTTAGCAGCAGCAACCAATGTTTCCTTATCTCCGCCAAATATTTGTACGCTAACTGGATGTTCTCTTGGATCTACAAACAACATACTCAACGTTTTTTTATTTCTAAATTGGATTCCTTTATCAGAAATCATTTCACAAACTACTAATCCAGCACCAAAATCTTTACAAATCATTCTGAATGCCGCATTTGTTACACCTGCCATAGGTGCAACAACTACTTGATTAGGAATTAATATATCGCCAATTTTCCATTCCATTCTATTCACCTCATCGTTTTTTACACTTACTATTGTTTAGTATCATAACACAAATCATATATTGATAAAATTTATTTAGCTGAACCCTCTAATAATTTCATTAGTTCATTTTCAGAATATTGATATCGATTTCCACAAAAACGACAAACTGCTTCGGCACCATGATCTAATTCAATCATCTCAGTGATATCGCTTTTTGGCAAACTAGCTAATGAACCATAAAATTTATCTTTTGAACAATCACATTCGAACGCAACTGGCATTGTATCCAAGATATTAACATTTTCTTTACCAAACATCAGATATATAATATCTTCTGGCGTTTTACCATCTCTTAACAATTCTGAAATCATAGGCATTTCTGCTAATTTTTTTTCTAAATTATCGATAACTTCATCAGTTGCGCCAGGCATTACTTGAATCATAAACCCACCGGCCACTTCGATTGTATTGTCCGTATTCACAAAAACAGACAATCCAACTGAAGATGGAATTTGCTCTGATTTAGCTAAATAGTAAGTAAAATCTTCACCAAGTTCACCCGAAACCAATGGGACTTGCCCCGTAAATGGTTCCTTCATTCCCATATCTTTTGTTACTGCCATTGATCCAGTTGTTCCAACAGCACCTTTAACGTCAATTTTATTTTTTTCATTTAATGGTAAATGAACGTGGGGTTCACTCAGATATCCTTTAACTGTTCCATCAGCATTACCATCAATCACAATAGCACCCACTGGCCCATCACCATTAATTTTAACTGTCATTTTTTCATCGGCCGACAATGTAGATGTACTTAATAGTAATGTTCCTATTAGGCTCCGCCCAAGTGCAGCTGATGCTGCACTCCATGTATCATGTCTCCTTTGTGCTTCAGCAACCGTATTTGTCGCAGTAACAGCATATACTCTTAATTGACCGTCAAAGGCCAAACTTTTTACAAGATAATCTTTCATTAGTTTTCTCCTTAAATAATTCATTTTAGACCAACAAGAACTCCGATAGATAATCCATCGGAGTTCTTAAGTAACGATTATTTATCGTCTTTATTCACTTTGGGGTAAAAAACAACCGTTTTAGATAAATCAACTTCATCTGTTTCTTCAGCTATTTTTTTTGCATCTTTACGTTCTAATTCTTTTTTTGTTGCTTCAAAAGAACCATCTTTTTCACTTGGAAATTCATTTGCATCGTCTTTTTCTGGCATTTTGCCATCTTCGAACAAGCTTAAAATTTCTTTTTCGTCAAGTGTTTCAAATTCTAATAACTTATCAGCAATCAATTTATGTTGTTCTCTATGTGCTTCAATAATTTCTTTAGCAAGTTTCATACCTTCTTCAGATAGACGACGAACCTCAGAATCAATAATGTCAGCCGTATTGCTTGAGTAAGCAGCACTTGGTTGACCTGAACCACCAGCGAACATTTGGCTATTGCCTTCTAATTGAACAGGTCCGAGTTTTTCACTCATTCCATATTCAGTAACCATTGAACGAGCCATTTGTGTTGCTTGTTGGAAATCATTTGATGCGCCTGAAGATTGTTCATTGTAAACAATTTCTTCAGCTGCACGTCCACCCATTAACCCAGCAATTTGTTCACTCATATCTTTTTTAGACAATAACATTTGATCTTCTTTTGGTAACATGATTGCGTAACCGCCAGCACGACCTCGAGGGACAATTGTTACTTTGTGAACAACTCTAGCATCATTTAGGACTAAACCAACAATTGTATGTCCGGCTTCATGGAATGCAACTGTTTGACGTTCTTTTTCATTAATCGTACGATCACGTTTTGCTGGTCCCGCAATAACACGATCTTCAGCTTCATCCATATCGCTTGCATCAATTTTTGATTTATTACGACGAGCAGCTAATAGTGCAGCTTCATTTAAAAGATTCTCTAAATCAGCACCAACAAATCCAGGTGTCTGTTTAGCAATAACTTTTAAATCAACATCAGATGCTAATGGTTTGTTTTTTGCATGAACATTAAGAATAGCCTCACGACCTTTAACATCTGGGCGACCTACTAAAACTTTACGATCAAAACGACCAGGACGTAAAAGCGCTGGATCCAGAACATCAGAACGGTTAGTAGCTGCAATTACAATCACACCTTCTGTACCCGTAAATCCATCCATCTCAACAAGTAATTGGTTCAATGTTTGTTCACGTTCATCATTACCGCCACCAGTACCAGATCCACGACGACGTCCGACAGCATCAATTTCATCAATAAAGATAATTGATGGCGCAGTTTTCTTAGCATTTTCGAACAAATCACGTACACGACTTGCCCCAACACCGACAAACATTTCAACGAAATCAGAACCTGAAATTGAATAAAATGGTACTTCAGCTTCACCAGCTACTGCTTTTGCAAGTAAAGTTTTACCAGTACCAGGAGGTCCCTCTAGGAGAACACCTGATGGGATTCGAGCGCCTAAATCAGCAAATTTGCGTGGTGATTTTAAGAATTCAACAACTTCAACAAGTTCTTGCTTCTCTTCTTCAGCACCGGCAACATCAGCAAAACGAACTTTATTATCTTTTTTCTCGGAAGGTTTTGTTTTTGATTTACCAAAGTTCATCACCTTACCGCCACCACCGCCACCTTGTCCTGCTTGTCCCATCATAAGATAGAAAAAGCCGACCATTAATACAAGTGGAATAACCGTAATTGCTAACTGCAACCAGATACTATCTGATTGTTCTTCTTTTGTATCCATTTTTGTCTTTGTTGCTTCAGATGATTTCAAAATTTGAGCCATATTTGAATCATTTTGAATAACAGTTGACGTAAAGTTTTTAACTTTTGTTGTTTTCTTTGAAGCTGGAATTAACGAGAACCCAGTATCCTTGCTCTTTTCTGTTTGAGCTTTCTTATAAGTCCCTGTTATTTTGTAGACACCACCTGATGGTTGAATATCAAATGATTTCACTTGGTTTGATTGTAATTTTGAGACAAATTCACTTGATTGAATTTCTTGCGTTTCCGTTTTGCTGTTTCCATCAAAAAAGAAGTACATTACACCCATTATCCCAAGCATGATAACTATGTAAAATAAACTATTTTTAAAAAGTCCATTTTTAGGATTGTTTTTCATATCTACTCTCCTGCCCGTTTTTCTTTATTTTTATTTCAACTATCGTTTGAATAGGATACACTATATCACAATTGACATTCTTTGACCATTATTTTACTCTGTATAAATTTCAGGTTTCAAAACGCCAATATATGGTAAGTTCCTATATTTTTCAGCATAATCTAATCCATAACCAACTACAAATTCATTTGGAACTTCAAATCCTGCATAATCAACGTTAACAGTCACTTTACGACCTTCTGGTTTATCCAACAATGAACAAACTTTAACAGATTTTACATTTCTATTGTTAAACAGGTCGATTAAGTACGCTAAAGTTTGACCTGTATCCACGATATCTTCAACAATAATCACATCTCTGCCTTTAACATCAATATCTAAATCTTTGATAATCTTAATCTCACCAGTTGATACGGTACCATCCCCATAGCTCGAAACATTCATAAAATCAACTTCTGCATAATCTGCAACATTTTTAGCAATATCAGCCATAAAAAGATAGGCGCCCTTTAATATACAAACAAGCAATGGATTTTTGCCTTGATAATCAGCGGTAATCTGTTTTCCTAATCGCCGAGTAACATCTTGAATTTCTTGCTCACTGTAAAGAACTTTTTTGATATCTTCATCCATACACTTTAGCCTCTTCCCTGACCTTGTTTTTTTAAAACGATTATGTCTTGTATTTTATCAGTTTCAACGGTGTCTGACAATTGAGATTTTTTATAATTTATTAACCAAATGATTCGCTTAGTATTAGTTTCTAATACCCAAGCCTGATTACGGTCATTGCTACTTATTTTTTGATCAATAAATATTTTTTTTATTTTTTGTTTTGCACTATTCCCTATGTCGATATAATCGCCTGGCAATCGATGTCTCAAGCTAAGCCCCTGTTCAACAATAGCGTGATCAACCATCATATAATCTTTTATAGTTACTTCATCTAGATTAATCTCTTCAGCTTTAAATACGCCAATTTTTTCATTATTATTTAAATTAACCCATAAATTCATACCAAGTATTATTTTTTCAGAAGTACTTTCAATTATTTTATCTTTTTGAATGAAATCCATATACTCATATTTTTTGACAAATAATTGATCATTGCCTAAATTAAGTTCGCCCTGCGGTTTTTTTTCATTCAGCAGTAATTGACTAATTTGCTGTATTTGGTCTTCTTTCAAAAAAACACCATGTTCTTCAGCGATTTTTTTTAATATTGGTTTTTGCCACTTTGTTTCTAATGCTGCCCATTTTTTAATTTTAAATCCTGAAGTATCTTTGATTTCTTTTATTTTTTCACCAATTGCCTCATCTGCTAAAGCTAATAGGCTCGTTAACTGATCTGCATAATTTTGTGCATGCTTAATTACTTGTTTATTATTTTCGATCATTTTCGGTATAATTTCTTTTCTAACTCGATTTCTAAAAAAATCACTTAATTGATTCGTTTCATCTTCAAAAAAAACAACGTTTTCATGCTTTGCATACTGCCGAATAGTCTGTTTTGTAAACGAAAGTAACGGTCTAACTAACATCCCTGGTCCAAATGGTCTAGTTTGACTAATACCCGTTAACTGTCTGATATCTCCGCCACGAATTCCTTTCATAACAAGTGTTTCGAGCTGGTCATCTGCTTGATGCGCCGTCATTAACGTTGCATAAGTTTCTGATACCATTACTTGCTCAAAAAAATCATATCTCATTTTGCGCGCTGCATTTTCAATACCATTTAATCCATGTTCATGTACTGGCCAAACTTTTTTATATAATTTAAATTGATTATCTAAACAATATTTTTCGATAAATTCAGTTTCAATACGGCTCTGCTCTCTTAACTGATGGTCAATGTAGGCAACACCTATCTCAGGCCGAATTTCATCTGGTAATCGTTGCAATAAATCCATGAGGACCATTGAATCAACACCTGTTGAAACAGCAACCAGAATTTTTTCAGGACTACCAAGTAGCCGATATTGAGCTTCAAATCTTGTATTCAGCAAAACTTTTCTCCTTTTTTCATTAAAAAAAGAGTGGTTTAAAATTTTCATTTCAACCACTCATCTTTAAAATTCGTTATTAATTACGTCGGCCACCACGGCCACCGCGCTTACCTTCAGTACTTCTCTTTAATGAAACTAACCGATCTTCACTATCTTTCAAGAAACCTGACAACAATGAATCAAAGTCATCTTTTTGAGGTTCAACTTTTTTTGTCTGATAGCGATTCTTACCACCATTTGATGGACGAGAACCATTCGATGCGCGAGTATCTTTATTAAATGTTTTCTGTGGACGAGATTTTGTTTCTGTTACTTGAGGTTTATCAACTGCTTTTCGTATTGATAAACTTATCTTGCCATCGTCGCCAATGGATAAAACTTTAACTGTGACTTCATCCCCAACAGTTAGTGCATCATGAATATCTTTGATGAATCCATCAGAAACTTCACTAATATGTACTAATCCTGTTTTTCTGTCACCCAAATCAATAAATGCACCGAAATTTGTAATTCCTGAAACTTTACCTGAAACTTTCTCTCCGACTTCAATAGACATAAAAAAGTTGTTCCTCCTTAGATATATATACCATGCTAGTATACCACGCTATAAACCTTGATACAAAGTTAAATCATGGACAATTCTATCCCTGCTTGATTAGTTTTTTAAATTTGCTTTATCGCTAGGAAAACTATAGACAGTTTCACCTTTTTTAGAGAAATAATATTTTTCACGAATTAATTTTAATAAATAATCGTTATCATTTAATTGTTTAATTTGAAATTTAAGATCTTTTTGATTTGCTTTAGCCTTTTTTAATTTCGTTTGTTCAACTGCTGTTTCCTGCTTATAATGTGCAACCTTAAGCTTGGTTGAAATTAACTGTACGCTGAAGAAAATGATTATAATTATTAAAACAGCTCCTAATCCGATCAGACGTCGGCGGTGAATAGTTGCCACTCGTTGATCTTTTTTTCTCTCTGTTTTATTAGCTTTCATAAAATCATTATCTAAAAATTTAATTTTCGATTTATTATCGGCCATCTTGTCTCCTAACCCAATAAAGGACTCCAATTAAAAATCGATAATTATCGACTTTCTTCTGTATAAACTTCAGAAACAACTTCATATAAATCGATTGATTCTGCTTTTTTTGTTGTTTCTTTAAGTGCCATAACTCGAACAGTCAACGTTTTATTACCAAATTGAATAGTTAATTCATCCCCAACAACAACATCTGTTGAAGATTTTGCAATTTTATCATTGATCGTAATTCGACCCTTATCTGCAATTTCTTTTGCAACTGTACGACGTTTTATAATACGTGACACTTTTAAAAATTTATCTAATCTCATTAGTTAATCCCCTTTATTTATCTTATAAATTTTTTTAAAATACGTTTCCCAAATGGAAAGCTTAGCCATTCTCGAATAGAAAATAATTTCCATTTAACTGCTAAACCACCAAATATACCAGCACCAATAGATCCAGAAATGAGTGCTATGACGCCACTCAACAATCGCTTGTCACTCGTCCAATTGATTAACTGATTATCTAATAAATAAACCACAATTCCCATAATTACACAAATTAAAGTTAATTTCATCATAAATTTGGGATCAATTAGTAACTGTCTAATCTCACTGGGTGACATAATCCACATGGCGATTAATACAAGTAATAAACTTAAAATTGTTGCAATGCTTGCTCCTACTGTCCCTAATATAGAAACTAGGTAAAAATTAATACTCATTTTGAGTAACAATCCGATGATCAAAGCAATCACTGACGTACGATACAATCCCAGACTCTGTAGAACACTATTGTATGTTCCAATAACTGCTGCTAAGAAAATACTAAACATATAAACCGATAATGTGCCATTTTGAAGTTGATCTCCAAATAAAGCTTGGTTAACAAGCGGCATAACAGCAATCAGTCCGATGGTTGCCGCCATCGATAATGCCACCGTTATGTGCACTAACATCCCAGCATATCTTTGAAAATCCTTTTTTCGATCTTCACGACGGGCCGATGCCAAAGACGGCAATAACATCGAAGAGAACCCAACAGAAATAACTAGTCCAAGTTGTACTAAGGGCTGCGCGCGGTCATAAACTCCCTTTAATGATTTTGCAATATTGTTTGAATAACCAAAATGTACTAATCCATTTTTCACTGTGAATGAATCGATTAATTGTAATAACACCATCATTGCTGCAAATAGACAGATAATAAGTCCTTCCGAAAATAATTTTTTAGAGGTTATCAGTAATCTTTGCCAGTTTATTTGAAGCCTAATCTTCCTAAATTCTGCCCTGAAAAAGTGAATAAAAGAAAAACTTGCGCCAATAGCACCAATGGTTGCCCCGAACATTGCCCATGCTCCCATCGAATATAATGACATGTTATTTTCAACTGCAATATACGCCGCTAAAATAATGAGACCAACACGTAATAATTGTTCAACAACTTGTGAGACAGCAGTTTTGTTCATTGCAAAAATACCTTGATAATAACCACGTCCCACTGCTAAAACAGGTAAAAATAAGAACATAAATGAAACACTTTTAATTAAGCCCGCTAACTGTCGATCACCCATAGCCGTCGCAATCCATGAAGATCCTAATTGTAAGCCAGAAAAGATTACTAAACTAAATATACTCAAAACAATAAATATATCATGAGATAATTTTATTTTATCTTCTTTTGAGGGCTCTTCAGCAATTAACTTACTAATGTAAACAGGAAATCCAGTTAAAGCAAAAGTCATCCCTATCCCATAAATAGGATAAACTTGTTGATAAATGTAAAAGCCCGTATCTCCGACTAAATTTTGGAATGGCACTCGGTAAATGGCACTCAAAATCTTGGCAATTAGTGAGGCAATCGATAGAATCATTGCACCACGCATTAAATGTCTAAGTTGCTTATTTCCCATATCATTTCGATTCCTTTTTTATTAGTTAGCTGCAGTTACTGATCCAACGGATTCGCTTAACGCTTGAACAAAGTTTTGTAATTCAATCAACCAGTCAGTTTCAGTCATCTTAGGTTGAATCACTAGAATCACACGCATTTGTTTGCCCTGTGGTTTTAATGATGCTTTTAATTTTGTCGCTGATAATGCCTTGAAAATTGCTTCCGTACCCAGCAAAGTCGTTCCTTTTTCTGAAACAGAAACAATTAACTGATCTTTATCTTTTTTAATTTTATCAACTAATGCCTTATCGGCAAATAATTTAAGTAAGCCAATTTCCATTAAGTTATTCACTTCAGTTGGAAATTCGCCGAAACGATCAATTAAATCACCTTGTACTTCTAAATATTGATCATAATTATCAAGTTGTCGAATACGTTTATAAATTTCAATTTTTTGACGCTGATCATCAATGTAAGATGATGGTAAATAAGCTTCAATATTAATGTCAATTTCAGAATCTGATTTAGGCTCAGCTTTTTTACCTTGTTTTTTATTCACAGCCTCCGTCAACATCTGTGTATATAAATCATATCCAACAGAATCAATGAAGCCATGTTGTTGTCGACCCAATAGATTTCCTGCTCCACGAATAGATAAATCTCGCATAGCAATTTTAAATCCAGAACCCAATTCGGTGAAGTCTTTGATTGCTTCTAAGCGTTTTTCACTCACTTCAGTCAAAACTTTATTAGGTTTATACATAAAGTAGGCATACGCAATTCGACTACTACGGCCAACACGACCACGTAACTGGTACAATTGTGCCAATCCCATGTGGTCAGCATTTTCGACAAATAATGTATTAGCATTAGAAATATCTACACCCGTTTCAATAATTGTCGTCGTTACTAACACATCATAAACACCTTGGATGAAATCATACAAGACATTTTCTAATTGGTTTTCAGTCATTTGCCCATGGATATACGCAACACTGGCTTCAGGAACCATAATCTCAATTTCTGAAACTACTTTTTCAATATCTTCAACTCGATTATGCAAATAAAAAACTTGTCCACCACGTTGAAGTTCACGTTGTATCCCATCTCGAATAGTTCCACCATTTTGTTCCATTACATAAGTTTGAATTGGGTAACGGTTCAATGGTGCCGTTTCAATTACTGATAAATCGCGAACCCCAAGCATCGACATATTTAGTGTCCTTGGGATTGGCGTTGCCGTTAATGTTAAGACATCAACTTGAGACTTAAACTCTTTTAGTCGTTCTTTATGTTTCACACCAAAACGTTGCTCTTCATCAACAATTAATAATCCTAAATCGGCAAATTGAATATCTTTTGATAAAATTCGATGTGTCCCAACGACAATATCTAACGCGCCGCTAGCCATCTTATCAGTTGTTTCTTTAAGTTGTTTCTTTGTTCTAAAACGAGATAAAATCCCGATTTCAACTGGGAATCCTTCGAATCGATTAATCATTGTTTCGTAATGTTGTTGTGCTAACACCGTTGTAGGCACTAATAAAGCAACCTGTTTATTATCTTGAATGGCTTTAAAAGCGGCACGCAGCGCAACTTCTGTTTTTCCAAAACCAACATCACCAATCAGTAAACGATCCATTGGTTTCTTTTGTTCCATATCATGCTTAATTTCATTTGAACTTCTAATTTGATCTTCAGTTTCAGAGTATGGAAATGCGTTTTCAAATTCCATCTGATAATCGTTGTCCTTTGAAAATTGAAATCCAACTTCTGCTTCACGTTCAGCATACAATGCAACTAAATCATCCGCAATGTCTTCAATTTTAGCAGCAACTTTATTCTTTGTTTTGGTCCATTCAGTACCACCTAATTTGTTAATTCTAGGCGACTTAGATTCAGAAGAAACATACTTTTGAACCATGTTTAATTGGGTCACTGGAATAAATAATTTAGCTTCATCCCGATAAGAAATTGTCATATAATCTTGATGCTTACTATCGACTTCTAATGTTTCCATTCCGATAAACTGTCCAATACCATGATTAACATGGACCACATAGTCTCCTGGTTTTAAATCTTGATAGCTTTTAAGTCGTTCTGCATTCGCTAAAGTTTGGCGTTTTGGACGTTTTTTTGTGACTTTGTTAAACATCTCATGTTCTGTCACAACAACTAAGTTAGCCATTGGCAATTCAAATCCAGCTTGTAAGTTGCCTTCTACTACCTGAACTTTCCCCAACTGTAGGCTATCCAAAGTCGTCATGATAGAAGGAATCTCAAAATCATCCAAGGTTTGTGAAACTTTATCAAGTCGTTCTTTATCTTGAACCATAACAATAATAGTCTGTTTCTTTTTTAACCAACGATCCATTTCTGTTTTTAATAATGGCATTTGGCTAAAAAATTGTTGCATGGCATGCCCTGGTACATCAATCAATTGGTTAAATTTTAGATGACCCATTCCTTTTTGAAAATGCGCCAGAAATAATTCAGCATGTGATTCATTTTTCAACAAATCTCGTAATTCAAATCCAAAAACACTTGTAGACAAAACTTGATGTGTTTTTAACTTATCTGCCATCCAGTTATCTTCATCTAGCCTAAGCGTCTTCTCAGCTTCTAATAATCTTGGATAATCGTCCATTACAACTAAACCATTGCTACCCAAGTAATCTAACAAACTTGTTTTACCTTGATAAATAATATCGCTAAATAATAAATGTTCCGGAGCCAAACGACCTTTTTCAAAATCACTCATAAGTGGCATAATATTTGATTCTAATCGCTCTTGATCATCATTATCTAATCGCTTATATTCAACACCATACGCTTTTTTTAATGTTTGACTAGCTTCAAATAACATAGTATCAGTCGCAATAAAATCAGTCGCGGGTATAATTTGAATCTGGTCCACATTCTCTAAACTTCGTTGATTAGTCACATCAAAATAACGTAATGAATCTATTTCCGTGTCAAATAAATCTAGTCTAATTGGATTTTCTACGGTTAATGGGTAAATATCCAAGATAGAACCACGTACAGCAAAATCCCCAGGACGTTCAACCAACTTTTGACGTTGATAGCCCATCGTAAAGAGTTGAGTTTCCGTGGCTTTCAAATCAATATCTTTTCCAACAGCTAAGTTTAACGTTGCTTGTTTCCATGTCGAAACAGGTGCTAGAAAACGTCGTAACCCCGAGATTGATGTCACAACAATCTTTGGTGTCCCTTCTAATAGGGCTTGAAGCGTTTGGACACGTTCACTTTTAGATTCTGGTGAACTTGTTGCCAGTTCTGCAGCTAATAATTCTTCAACTGGGAATGTAAGCACATCTTCTTCATCAATAAAGTTAGTTAAATCTTCATTTAATTGTGTTGCATGAAATAAATTATCTGTCACAACCAACATAGATCTTTTTTTATCTTTAAAAATAGTAGCTAACATCAATGTTTTAGCTGAACCCGTTAGTCCAGTTAACAATTGTCTTGTATTAGGTTCAATATTTGTTAGCCAGTTATCTACACCAGGAACAGTCTGCATCATTGCTTCTAAATTCATTATTCTACCCTTTACCCTTTTCTAAACAGCTTTTTCTTATTTATGGTTATACTTGTTCATCGTATTCATAAAATCATCTGTTTCCAACCAATCCTCGATTGCTAAAGTTGCTGTATTAATGGCATCACCTAAATCTTTTTCTTGGTTTTTAGAAAATTTCGTTAATACCCAATCTACGACAGAAACTTTGTCTGGATGATCAATACCAATTTTAATGCGTTTAAATTCTTGTGTTCCTGTATGTGCGATAATACTTTTTAAGCCATTATGTCCGCCAGCCGATCCTTTTTGACGTAATCGAATCCGACCAACTTCTAAATCAAGGTCATCATTCACAATAAGGATATCTGAAACATCAATTTTATAGAAATCCATCAATGGTCTAACAGCTCGACCTGAATCATTCATATAAGTAGAAGGTTTTACTAAGACAATTTTTTCACCATTTAGATTAAAAGATGCCACTTGTGCTTCATACTTGCTAGATCCAAAATCGGCATTATGTTGTTTTGCAAATACATCTACTGTAGCGAATCCAACATTATGTCTTGTTCCATCATACTTTTGTCCAATATTTCCTAAACCAACTATCATTTTCATTTTAATTTCTCCTTTAAATAAACGCAAACATCTGGGCAAGTTTATTCAACTTACCCAGCATTTCGACCCTATTCTTTTCTTTCAACTATTATACCATACTAGATTTATGAAAATTTTATGAAAGAACTCTCTCATCTAGTATGTTTTTTCACAAACAAACATGTTATAATTATTCAGTAATAATTATAGCTCTGAAAGGATGAATTATTTTGACAAAAACAGAAAATCATCAAAAAGTTATCTTAGTCGGCGATGGCGCCGTAGGTTCTAGTTACGCATTCGCAATGACACTCCAAGGTGTCGGCGAAGAATTCGGTATCATCGATGTTGCGAAAGATCGCACTGTCGGAGATGCTTTAGATTTAGAAGATGCAACACCATTCGCATTTCCTAAACGTATCTACTCAGCAGAATACTCTGACTGTGAAGATGCAGATCTTGTCGTTATCACTGCTGGTGCTCCACAAAAACCAGGTGAAACACGTCTTGACCTTGTAAACAAAAACTTAAACATCTTGAAGAGTATCGTATCTCCAATTGTTGAATCTGGATTTAAAGGTATTTTCTTAGTTGCTGCTAACCCAGTTGATATTTTAACTTACGCAACAATGAAATTCTCTGGTTTCCCTAAAGATCGTGTTATTGGTTCAGGTACTTCACTTGATACTTCACGTTTACGTGTTGCTTTAAGCAAATTAACTGACATTACAGATCCTCGTTCAATCCATGCTTACATGATGGGCGAACATGGCGATACAGAATTTGCTGCTTACTCAGCTGCAACTGTTGGTGGTCTTCCATTCTTAGATTGGGCAAAAGCTAACAACATTTCTGATGATCAACTTGCTAAAATTGAAGATGACGTTCGTAACAAAGCTTACGAAATCATCAACAAAAAAGGCGCAACATTCTACGGTATTGGTACAGCATTAGCGCGTCTTTCAAAAGCAATTTTGCGTGACGAAAATGCCGTATTACCTGTTAGTGCATACATGGACGGACAATATGGTTTGAACGATATTTATATCGGTACACCAGGTGTTGTTAATGGCCAAGGTCTTGCACAAATCATCGAAGTACCTTTAAGTGATGTTGAATCTAAACGTATGACTGATTCAGCTGCTACTTTGAAACAAGTATTAAATGATGGTCTTAAAGCATTAGGTGAATAATTCTTAATTATTTTCCAAAAAAGGAACGGAAGACATTCTTCCGTTCCTTTTTTAATACAATTTTAATAGTCAAATTACTGTTAAAAAGCTTTTTTTATGGTATTATAAAAATGTAAATGAGAAAAATTTAATATTTGGAGGCGCCTATATGTTATTAAATACTTTAGTTAAACCATTAAAAGAACTAACCACCGTCCGTGAAAGTGTCACACTTGAAGAAGCACTTACGGTCCTAGAAAATTCTGGGTTCCGTTGTGTACCAATCTTAGATGAAACAGGTCAAATTTTCCGTGGTAATATTTATAAAATGCATATTTATCGTCATAAATCACAGGGTGGCGATATGTCACTTCCTGTTACTTATCTTCTTAAAAATGCGACTAAGTTTATTTCATCTGATTCAGCTTTCTTCAACGTTTTCTTTTCAATTAAAGATTTACCCTATATTGCTGTTTTAAATGAAAACAACTATTTCGAGGGTATTCTAACACATACACGTCTTCTAGATATGTTATCTCAATCATGGAATTTTGATGTTGGTAGTTATGTCTTAACTGTTATTTCAGCCGGCGAACGTGGTGATTTAGTTGATATGGCTAAAATCATTACAAAATATTCATCAATTGCTAGTTGTATGACTTTAGATGTTAAAGAAGGCGAATTATTACGCCGAACATTATTCACATTACCAGCTGGTGTAAATCAAGAAAAAGTTGATAAAATTGTTGATAACTTAGGGCGTAAAGAATTTATTGTTTCTGAAATTGAAGATTTACGTAGTTAAACAAAAAAACAGACCTTTTCAGGTCTGTTTTTTTAATGCATTCTTTTATCAAAGTGAATAGCACGATCTAAAACGAGCATTATTGGTGCTGTAATTGTCATTATTACAAATTCAGATAATGCTGTTGTTCCGTAAGTAGGCCAGAATGGTAAGTTCGCTGTAATGTTCAACATAATAGCGATTAAAAACATGGTAAATGAGAAAACCATAATATTTAAAAGCATTTTTTGCCACATTTTCTTAAACTTAGGACTAACAAAAATCACAATTAAAAGACCCATGATTGTTTGTACGCCCCCAAAAAGAACATCTAACGGACTGCTGTAAAAGAGATTAAATAAGATAACCCCTAATGAAACACCCCAGATATATTTCTTATTAAAAAGTACTAAGTGATTCAATCCTTCTGATAGTCGAAATTGAATAGCACCACTAGCCATGTTCACCATTCCTGGAACAACTGCCAATACAATATAAAGTGCAGCAATTAAACCATTAATGATTACCTGGTTTACACGATTATTTTTTGTCATTATTAATAGACTCCCTTAGTTTTTTAGCGTGGGATGGTTACGAACCACGTTTTTTTATGTCTTTTTACTGTTTATTTTTCTTTATGTATTGCTGAAACAAGTCCAACACTCATTCTAAGCGCATCATCAACCTCAAGCATACTTTTTTTCGATACATGCGTGATACGATCTTTTAGGCGTTGCTTATCAATTGTGCGAATTTGCTCCATTAGTATAACTGAATCTTTTTCAATACCATCTCTACTTGCTAAAAGTCCAACATGTGTTGGCATTTTAGGCTTCTGGATGCGCGCCGTAATGGCGGCAACGATGACTGTCGGACTATAACGATTCCCAATATTATTCTGGATAATGAGAACAGGTCTCATACCGCCTTGTTCAGAACCAATAACGGGTGATAAATCTGCATAGAATATATCACCACGTATGATACTTTCAACCATCTTATCCCAACTCTCTACATAATTTGAAGGTGCAATAACACTTCATCTTCAGATCCTTTAAAATCATTACAGATTTCACTATTCAATTGTCCCATTTCTGAGTAGCCATCAATTAACTCATCCATCGTTTTTTTATGACTTAAAATAGAGTTAAATATTTCGCTGTCATTCAAAGCCTCATTGGTAATCGAATAATATGCACAGTAATCGGCTATATGACTCATTGCTACTTTCTCATTTTTATCCATCTGCACTTCCCCCATAGAATTACAATCTACAGATAGTTTACCATAGTAAACTAAGCAAATAAATATTAATTTAGATAGATATGTGGTACTCGTCCTGAAAGTGCACAGATCATTTCATAATGAATTGTCTCAGCGTACGTTGCAACATCTTGTGCTGTAATCATTTCATCACCATCTTGGCCAATTAAAGTTACTTTTGTATCATTTGGCATTTCATGTGGCAATCTAATCATTAATTGATCCATGCAAACTCGACCAATTATTTCACAAAATTGACCGTCAACTAACAGTTTAAAGCCTTGCATCTTTCGGGGCATACCATCTGCGTAACCAATTGGTACCGTACCAACCCATTCGTTTTCTCGAGCTTGGTATGTAATACCATAACCAACTGAATCACCTGCATGAATTTCTTTCACATAACTTAATTCAGATGTTAACCCAAATGCTGGTTTTAACGCATAGGGTAATTTTAATTCGCCACCAGATGGATTTAATCCATACATTGAAATACCCATCCGAATCATATTGCCATTGCAAGCTGAGTGCCATAAGCTCGTTGCAGAATTAGAAACATGTACATAACGAGGTCTATCAGAAACCACTGACATTAATTCATTAAATTTTGACATCTGTTTTTTGAAGTATGCATCATTAGAAGAATCTGCTGTCGCAAAGTGAGTAAAGACCCCTTCAAAGTTTAATGTATTTTGATGACTTCCAAGGAAGTTAATTGCCCCTAAAAACGGTTCTGATTCTCTAAAACCAATACGACCCATTCCTGTATCCAATGCTAAATGAACAGCTAAAGGAGCCAATTTTTCTTCACTCAGCAACCTATTAGCTTCTTGTAACCAACTAAGTTCTGAAACAGTCGCAGATATTTTGTTTTTTGCCAGTAACGGTGCATATTCAACTTTCGTTAATCCCAGAATCAAGATAGGTTCAACAAATCCGGCTTCTCGTAATGCTAAAGCCTCATCAATTATTGCCACACAAAAACCTTTTACACCAGCATCTTTTGCAACTTTAGCTACTTCAATTAATCCATGACCATACGCATCAGCTTTAACAACAGCAAAAATAACCGTCTCATCTGTTAATGTCTTTTTTTCAGCTGTAATATTTGCCTTAATAGCTGCCCTATCTACCACGATTTGAGTTGGACGATGATAACCTACAACCATTTTTACATCCCCTATTCTTGATTTTCTAAAATAACTTCAGTCATAACTAAATTATTCGTATGTGAAATTGAAATAAAGCCATTACCCTCAAAAGGGTGTTTTATAATTATCGGTTTACCAATTTCATCATTTAATATTTCAACATCTAAGAAGCCAACTTTATCCCCTATTCCCGTTCCAAAAGCCTTACTATATGACTCTTTGGCGGAAAATCTTCCAGCAATAAATTCATCCTTACGGCTACCCTTTAATTCATCAAACTGTTTAATTTCATTTGTTGTGAGAATTTTTGTTATAAATTGTTCATGTTGTTTTGCCAACTTTACTACTCGATCAATATCGGCTATATCAACACCAATTCCATAAATCATATTATCACCTATTTCTTTTCGTTGATATCTTTGTTAAGTTTATCAAATTTATTCATTTTCTGCACTAAAATCGTTTATATTTCATCTATCAATATTGTAAGAATAGTAATATTAAACAAAAAAAGAGACCTAAATTAATAGGTCTCTTTTCAATATTCAAATTAATCTTTTGTTCTGATTGTGAAGTTACGTTTTGGTGCGCTACTTCCGTTTGAACGATTATCGTTCGAGCGGTTACCTTTGTAACCTCCGCCACCATTACCATTGCTACGACGGTCTGAGCTACCACTATTACTACGGCGATCGCTACTTCCGTTACGACGATCTGAACTTCCACCGTTACTACGGTTTCCGCCACCATTACGGTTGCCTTGGTAACCACCACCGTTGCCACCACGACGATTTCCACCGCCATTGCCGCTACGACGGTTGTTTCCGCCACCACCGCCACCCTTACGTCTAGGTAATGGGCGTTCTGGTGTAATCTTAACAGGTACTTGTGATGAATCATTTTTAATAACATCACTAAGCAATGCTGCAACTAAATCAGCAACATCAAATTTAGCCATTAATTCAGTGGCTTGTTTTGCATATTTTTTAGTATCAGTTTTGTTAACTAAAGCAGTAACGTCAGCGATTGCTGTTTCAATTTGACCAGCAAATGCTTCATCATCTGTAGGTGGTGTTAAAGCCACCATACGTTTCTTAGTTAATTTTTCGATTTGACGTAAGTAATCCATTTCATTTGGTGAAACAAATGTCAATGAAGTACCTTTATGTCCGGCACGGCCTGTACGGCCAATACGATGGACATAACTTTCAGGATCTTGAGGAATATCATAGTTAAAGACATGGGTAACCCCAGAAATATCTAAACCACGAGCAGCAACATCAGTAGCTACTAAAATATCAAGTTTACCTGATTTAAATTCACGTAAAATACTCATACGACGTTGTTGTGATAAATCACCATGGATTCCTTTAGCGTTATATCCGCGCATTTCGAATCCTTTAGCTAATTCATCAACACGACGTTTTGTACGACCAAACACGATTGTTTGTGTTGGGTTTTGAGCATCATACATACGTGTCATGATATCAAATTTTTCGAAATCTTTTGAGATTACGTAGAATTGATCAACTAAGTCAGTTGTTAATTCTTTTGCCTTAACAGTTACCAAAGTTGGATCTGTCATAAATCTTTCACCAATACGGCGAATAGCAGTTGGCATTGTAGCAGAGAATAACAATGTTTGACGTTCGTCAGGAACAGTTGTTAAGATACTTTCGATATCTTCAACGAATCCCATATCTAACATTTCATCAGCTTCATCTAAAACTAAAGTTTTAACATTACCTAATTTAACAGTACGACGACGAATATGATCTAATAAACGTCCTGGTGTTCCAACTAAAATTTGAGGTGCGCGATTAAGACTCTTGATTTGACGACGAATATCAGACCCACCATAAACAACTTGAACTTTAGCATGTTTTTCTTTACCTAAACGGTAAAGTTCTTCTTGCGTTTGAATAGCAAGTTCACGTGTTGGTGAGATGATAAGTGCTTGAACTTCATCTTTTGTTGTATCAATTGTATCTAAGATTGGTAAACCAAATGCAGCAGTTTTACCAGTACCTGTTTGTGCTTGTCCAATAACATCTTTTCCTTCTAAAGCCATTGGAATTGTTTCAGATTGGATAGGTGTTGCTTCTTCAAAACCGCTGCGTTGAACGGCCTTTAGTAGTTCATCGGATAGTCCTAATTCTGTAAATTTCAAGTATAAATTCCTCCTAATGTGTTTGCAAACTAACATGCTTCACAACACAGTTAAGAGTTCGTCGTCAATTACTGTCTTGTAAAGTTAAATTAATTTAAGTCTGACCCTTCATGAGTCACTATTTAAACTATAATAGCACCTTAAATAATATTAAGCAACTCTCTAATTACTTTGTAAGGCCGATAAAACGGTTTCTAAATGTACCCCATGGCTTCCTTTAATCAAAATAGAATCTTTTTCAGTACGTATTTTTAATAAATCTCGAACCATATTTTCTTTTTCATCTAAATCATAATAATGAAGATGCTGATCATCATACTTTGATTTTAATGCTGTTGCTAAAGATTTTATTTGTTCTCCATAAAGATAAATGCTTTGAATTTTTTCATTATCAAAACTATCAGCGAGGCTAAGATGCATATCGCTAGATTGCTCACCTAATTCAAGCATGTCACCCAAAACAACCATTCGATTACCTTCAACATCACTGTTTGAGAATGCTTTGATAACCGCTTTTGCAGCTGTTGGATTTGAATTATAGACATCACTTAAAATCGACTCACCCAAATGACCCCTAAGCCACTCTGTCCGATTCTTCGTTAAATCGAAATCACTAAGCGCCTTTACAATATTTTCAGGTGACACACGATAATGGCGACCAACTGAAATAGCAGCCATTGCATTATCTACGTTATACGTGCCAATCATTGGAATTGTAAAATTGAAATCAGCCATTTCTCTCACCTTAAAACTAGTCATTGTTTGATTGCCGACAACGTTTGAAACACTCAAGTCAGCACTCTCACCATGACCAAAGCCAAATGATTGCTGTTCAATATTAGAAACACGTTCTCTTAATAACGGTTCATCTGCATTATAAACTAACAAGCCATCTTCTTTCAGCCCATTCACAATTTCCATTTTTGCATCCGCAATTTTATCTCGCGTACCAAAAAATTCGATATGTGCTTCGCCAATCATCGTAATAACAGCGACATCAGGTTGTGCAATCCGACTTAAAAAGTCTAACTCACCAGGATGATCCATCCCCATTTCGACAACAACAACTTCCGTATTAGGTTCTATACTTAATAAGGTCATTGGTACGCCTAAATGATTATTGAAATTTGCTTCCGTTTTACAAACATTATATTGCTGACTTAAAATTTCTGTAATCATATCTTTAGTTGTCGTTTTACCGTTACTACCAGTCACTGCGACAACTTTAGGATTAATTTTATCCAAGTAGTGTTTTGCTAAATCTTGGTAAGCCTTCAATGTATCATCAACTAAAATAGCCGGAATCTCCGTTGGCATTGTATCTTGATGATCAACCGCCCATAATGTTGCCGTTGCACCATTATCAATCGCACTTTGGATATAATCATGACCATCATTTTCTGCCACAATAGGCACAAATAAGCTGCCTTCTGTCAATTGTCGACTATCAAATGAAACACTCAATATATTAATCGGTTCATCACTAATTTCGTTCTTGGCGCTAACTGCACTCGCAATTTCAGTTAATTGCATTTTCATTATATAAACCCTCGCATTCATATGACCATTAAATCTATTATTTACTATTATTTGCCTGATTTTTTTTCAATGCTAATTGTAATAATTCTTCAATTAAATCACTGTAACTCAGCCCAACAGCTTCCCATAATCTAGGATACATTGCATTTTTATAAAATCCTGGCATCGTTGTGATCTCATTTAGATAAATATCTTGGTTAGCGCTAATAAAAAAATCACACCTAGCAAGTCCTGATCCATCAATAACCGCAAAAGCTGTTTTAGAAAAACTAACTATTTTAGCCAATAATTCCTCGTCAAGTTCAACCGGAATTCTAGCTTCATGGTCTTCTTTCATTGCAAGTTTACGATCATAGACATCATCAAATGACAAAATTTCTCCTGGTACACTTGTTGCGATTTCTTCATTACCTAGTAATCCAATTTCAATTTCACGTGCTACAATACCTCGTTCTACAATCACTCGAGGACCAAGTTCAAAAGCATTATCAATTGCATATTGTAATTCAACACTATTATTTACCTGTGTAACACCAATTCCTGAACCCAAATTAGATGGTTTTACATACATTGGATAAAGTAATTCGCCCTCACATCTGGCAATCACACTTGCAGTATTATTTTCCCAAGACTGTGCATCAATTGCTTGGAATGGTACAACCGGAATTCCGGCTTGTTTAAAAAGTAATTTACTCATTATTTTATCATTACCGACAGCCGATGCTAGTACACTATTACCAACATAGGGAATATTCAACGTTTCAAGTAGTCCTTGGACAGTTCCATCTTCACCATTTGGGCCATGTAAGACAGGAAAAACCACACTATCTTCAGGGTCAAATCCATTTGGCAAAAATTTTATTCCAGTTGAATTTTCATGATTATTCGTTGCTTGTCTTTTTTCATCTGCTTCTCTAAGTCTTAAATTATCAACAAATTTAACAGGTTCGTTAAGTGTCTGACCTTGTAGCCAATCCCCTGTTTTCGTAATATAAACTGGAATTACCGAATAGTATTGGTAATATATCGCTTGTGTTATTTGAAAAGCAGTTGAAAGTGAGATCTCATGTTCTGCACTTTTACCACCATAGAGTAAATAAACTCGCATTCGTATTGCCCTCCATTTTTTGCACGTCCTATTGTACCATTCTTTTTAAATTCAACAAAAATAAAAAAAGATAACATAATAATACGTTATCTTTTTAGAATATAATGCTGTCTTCAAAAGCAGATTTGTTAGAAACTTCGATAAACCACTCTTGATCCACAAATCGATACTCCAAATTAGCAACTAACTTGGCACTTTCTGTCTCCAATGTTGGCTCATGCCACTTCATCTGAGAAACGTTATCTATCATAATATAGACAGGTAATATTAACTTCGTATTATTAATTGTGATCCTTGAAAAATCTAATATTACACCTTCAACAAATAATGGCATTAATTCTTCAACAATTTTTTTAGGTATCTTTTTCAACGCCATAGGACGTCTTCTAAACAGGCCATTTTTTTCACGATAGGATTGATTTGCATGTCTAATAGTTGATTTAGAAAAAACGTTATAAAATTGCGTTAAATAACGATAGTATATTTTTAATGCATCATTTGGTAACGTTAAAAAAACGTAGTCATTTTGTAATTTATAATAAAATGGTGATTGAATATGGGAAAATGCATGTCCCAAATACAAAAACTCTGCTACTTCTCTTGGTGTTATTAATTCTAAATCATCTTGACTATCGAAATCAATCCAACTTTGCTTTAACCCAACGGTCTTTTTATTCAAATAACGTGCAGTATCTTCTTCCCCGGTTACCGTGTTAAATCCTGTTGCGATGTCAATTTCATTTTCATAATCCACTGGGTTTAACGATAAAATATTAGTTGGTAATCTGGGAATGCTTGTTATGAAATCTTCTTTGGAAATCCCATATGATAAGATCAAATGAGAAACCGTTTCAACATGAACGTAGACTAAATTGTCTCTCACCACTATCATCCCCATTTTATAAAATAGTTTACATTGCTTCTAATCTTTCAATTCTATCTTCCATTGGTGGATGCGTTTGAAATAATCCAGTTGTTTTTTTCTTCAATGGATTTGAAATATAAAGTGCCGCACTACTTGGGTCGGCACGTTCCATTGGTTTACTATCAGAAATTTTTTCCAAAGCATGAATTAGGCCTTGTGGATTACGCGTTAATTCAACAGCAGAAGCATCAGCCAGATATTCTCTATTCCGAGAAAGTGCAAGCTGAGCAATTGTTGCTGCAATTGGGCCTAAAATAACCAATAATAATGATAAAATCATCAAAATAATTTCTAATGATCCGCCACCTTCTCGATCATCACTTCGACGGCGACCTCCGCCCCACCAAAATGAGTTCATTCCAATATTTACTAATAATGAGATTGCTGCCGATAATGCTAATGCAATTGTTGATAATCGAATATCGTAGTTGCGTACATGCGAAATTTCATGCGCCATAACGCCTTCTAATTCTTCACGATTTAATCGATTGATTAAGCCACTTGTTGCAGCAACTGCCGCGTGTTCTGGATTATTTCCCGTTGCAAACGCATTAGGACTGTCATCTTCAATAATAAACACTTTTGGCATTGGAACTTGGCCCACAATCGCCATATCTTCAACAACATGCCATAATTCAGGTGCATCATCGACTGATTTTATTTCAGTTGCATGATTCATGCTCATGACAACGCTAGTTGATTGTGAAATCATCAATCCCATATAAACAACTGCAATGACAACAGCCATGAGTAGTCCAGAAACAGCACTATTGAAAAAAACATAGCCAACGGCACTACCAATCGCAACCATCAATAAAACAAAACCAATTAAAACGTAAACTGTTTTGCGCTTATTTCGCGCGATTTGATCATATAGCATTAGTTATCTCCTAACTGTTTAATCAAATGAAACGTTGGGTACAGCTTTTTCAGCTTCAGGAACTTCAAGATATTCTACTTTTGTAAAATGATGAATTCCGGCAACAATGTTACTTGGAAATGATTGAATTTTTGCATTTAAACTTGCAGCAGTTGAGTTAAATAGTTGACGTGAATAAGAAATTTTATTTTCTGTATTTGATAGTTCTTCCATTAACTTAGTGAATTCTGTGTTAGCTTTTAGATCTGGATAGCTTTCAGATAACGCAAAAATACTTTTCAATGATTGACTCAATTGATTAGAAACTTCCATTGTTGTTTCATGTGCATCCGTTGGTACTTGTGTTAATTGATTACGTAATTCAACTACTTTAGCAAATGTTTCTTTTTCGTGAGTTGCATATCCCTTAACAGTTGAAACTAGGTTAGGAATTAAATCATTACGACGTTTTAATTGGACGTCAATTTGACTCCATGATTCCTCAGTCCGGATCTTTGCTTTTACTAAACCATTGTAGCCACTAATGTACATAATAACTAAAAGTACTACGATAACTCCGATAATAATCATTGCCATAATTTTCAGTCTCCTCTTTAAATATAAAGTGTCTTATTTTAGTTTCTATTCTTAATCATCATACCAAAGTTAGCCCCTTTTAGAAAGCAATTAAGCTAACGGTTACACCAATTTATCTAACTGGTTTTAATAATATGATTATTATGGCATAATAGCATTATTAAGAAATTTGTAAAGGAGATTATTAACATGAATGTATTATTTGTATGTATGGGAAATATTTGCCGATCACCAATGGCTGAAGCAATGTTGCGAGACGATTTAGCTAAGTTAAACCTTTCTGACCAAGTAACTGTTGATTCTGCTGGCACAAGTTCTTCACAAGAAGGAAATGGCGCCCATGAAGGGACTATTACTAAACTTGTGGAACATCAGATTCCAACAGATGGCTTAATCTCACGTCCAGTTAGTTACTTAGATTTCATTAATAGTGATTTAATTATTGCAATGGATGATATCAATGTTGAACGTCTTGAAAAAGCTGCACCTGCATCTAAAAAAGAAAAAATCGTTAATTTCCTTTCAATTGTTCCCGGTAAAGAAACAGAATCTGTTCCTGATCCATGGATTACTGGTGACTTTGACGAAACGTATAACTTAATTAGTCTTGGCATGCCTTACTGGATTGACTATATTAAAGCACAATTAAAATAATAAAAATGACCACAAATTTTAAATTTGTGGTCATTTTTATTAAATATTATTATGAATCATTTTAAAATACTTTTGAACTGTTTTTGGTGCAGATTTATATGTCCAATCTTTAACATACTCACCTTGGACCATCAAACGTCCGGCACCCGTATCATCACAAGTAATTAATGTGACTAATTTCTCTCCGGGTACATCATCAATAACTTGAACGTCCGTTGCTTTGATATATTTCATTTTAGATGTTTCATACTCATAAATTTTTTTAGCATCTGTCAAATAGATTTTTTGGCCAATTTTCATACTGACTAATGGACTAAACAATAAATCTTTTCGAATCATATGATGTCCAGCAAGTGCATAATTACCCTCGCCCATTTTTTGATTTTCCTTTAAAGTTCCAGCAGCAAGTGCCAAGGTATCAGTGCTAACGCCTTTAGCAATCGGCAAATTCATTGAGACATCCGGAATACTAATTTCTCCAAGTAAAACTAAATTTTTTTCATTTGCTTTTGCTTTTACGACATCTGCCGTATTCAAACTTTTAACTTCACTAAAATCAAAGGATGCTTTTTTATTTTTATTTTTATCGACTAATTCTGAATTAATGGTTGGGTCTGTTAGTCCAACAATAAAGTTTTTAATTTGTTCATTGAATACTAGTGAAAGTCCCACCAATAACAATAGCATTAATAATATAGTTGTTAGCCATTTTTTCCAACGACTTTTTTTAACTGCTTTATTTTTTTCCATTAATAGCCCCCACTTTCCCTTAACAACTATTTTACCATATAACTTTTATTCTTGTTTAGTGTTATGATTATAATTATCAAAAATATCTTTAGGGGGACTGTTTAATTTGTTGACTTCACTAAAATCAACATTTTTTCGTTCTAGACAACCTTGGGAACAAAATTTATTTGTTTTATGGTTTGGTACGTTCATGGCTGGCGTGGCATTTAGTTTAATCATGCCATTTATGTCACTTTATATTGATACATTAGGTGACTTCACCAAAACCGAATTAAATTTTTATAGCGGCATTACCTATTCTTCTACATTTTTAATTACCGCCATTGTTTCCCCACTATGGGGTCGTTTAGCTGATCGAAAAGGTCGTAAATTAATGATTCTAAGAGCTTCATTCGGAATGGCCATTGTTTTAGGCCTGATGGGGCTTGTCAGTAACGTTTACCAATTAATTGCGTTACGTTTATTACAAGGTGTTTTTTCTGGTTACATTAGTAACTCACAGGCACTGATTGCAACAGAGACACCCAAGCGGCAAAGTGGTAAAGCGCTCGGTATTTTAGTTACCGGTAGTGTTACGGGTACTTTATTTGGACCACTAATCGGTGGCGCAATAGCTGGGGTCTTCGGCTACCGTATTACCTTCTTCATTACTGCTGTTATTTTGTTAATTGTTTTCTTACTTAGCTATTTCTTTGTACATGAACATTTTACACCTGTTGAAAAAGGTGAAATGCAAACGTCAAAAGAAATTTTCAAGAAATTACATCATCCTAAATTAATTATCGGGATGTTTGTCACTACGTTAATCATCCAAGCATCAAATTACTCTATTAGTCCTATTCTAAGCTTATACGTTCGAGAATTACTACATAACGTTGGAAATATTACCTTTATCAGTGGGTGTGTAGCTTCTATTCCAGGAATAGCGACACTAATTGCTGCGCCTCGTTTAGGAAACTTAGGTGATAAAATTGGGACAGAACGTATTTTAAAAATTGCACTTACTGTCGCGATTTTCATTTTTATTCCAATGGCATTAGTGACTAATGTTTGGCAACTTGGCGGCTTACGTTTCTTAATTGGAATTACGGATGCCGCAATGTTACCCGCAGTTCAAACAATTTTAACAAAAAATACACCGGCAGAATTCACAGGTCGAGTGTTCAGTTACAACCAGTCATTCCAAGCCATGGGATCAGTTGTTGGTCCTATGATTGGATCTACCGTTTCTGGCGTATTTGATTACAAAGGTGTCTTTATTTCTACCGCTATCTTAGTTGGTATTAATCTCATCTGGGTTATCTACGTCACAAAAGGGATGTATTCACGAAAAGCTGAATAGTAACGTTCAATTAGATTGAACGTTACTATTTTTTTGTATAAAAAAAGGAAGAAGCTTATTGGCTTCTTCCTTTTCGAAATAGTTCTTATTTTGCAGCGTTTGCGTCTGTAAGACCATATTTCTTGTTGAAACGATCCACACGGCCATCGGCTTGAGTGAATTTTTGACGTCCAGTATAGAATGGATGTGAATCCGATGAAATTTCGACACGAATCAATGGGTATGATTTGCCATCTTCCATTTCAATTGTTTCTTCTGAATGTTTTGTTGAACCTGAGATAAATTTGTAACCTGAAGTAGTATCCATAAATACAACTTCATGGTAATCTGGATGGATTTCTTTTTTCATAAGTAAGTACTCTCCTTTGCCCTAATCCATCTGCTGAATTAGAGTTATTCTTTATATTACAACATGCACAATCTTATCACGAATTAACTCGTTTTACAATTAAATTTTATTTACTTGTTTTTGTTAACTCTTTTAAAAATTCAGCATTATTTTTTGTTTTCTTCATTTTTTGGATAACACGTTCCGTAGCGCCTAGTGAATCGCCTGTCATCATCTTTCGAATCTGCCATAGTTCTTCAATTGTTTGTTTAGATAATAACAATTCCTCTTTACGTGTGCTTGATTTTTTCAAATCAACAGCAGGGAAGATACGACGTTCAGCAAGCTCTCTTGAAAGCTGTAATTCCATATTACCGGTTCCTTTGAACTCTTCATAAATCACATCATCCATTCGGCTACCTGTATCAACTAAAGCAGTTCCTAGTATCGTCAAGCTGCCACCTTCTTCAATATTACGTGCAGCACCGAAGAATTTTTTAGGTCGATAAAATGCTGCTGGATCAATCCCACCTGATAACGTTCGACCACTTGGCGGAATCGTTAGATTATATGCTCTAGCCAATCGAGTAACTGAATCCATTAAAATAACAACATCTTGCTTATCTTCAACTAATCGCATTGCACGTTCTAAAACAAGTTCAGAAACACGCGCATGGTTCTCTGGTTGTTGATCGAATGTTGACGATACAACATCACCTTTAATTGATCGTTCTAAATCAGTCACTTCTTCAGGTCGTTCATCAATTAATAATACGATTAATTTTACATCGGGATGGTTTTCTGCGATTCCTTGAGCAATCTCTTTAAGTAAAGTTGTTTTCCCAGCTTTAGGCGGTGCCACGATTAAACCACGTTGTCCAAATCCAATAGGAGCAAATAAATCAGTTAATCTCGTTGAAAGATTTTGACTGGTTGTTTCTAAAGTTAATTGTCGATTAGGATATAAAGGCGTCAGTGCAGGAAAATGTGGACGTTCCTTTGCTTCTTCCGGATTTTTACCATTAACTGTATCAACGTGCATTAACCCATAATAACGTTCATTAGGCTTTGGTGGCCGTGCTTTACCTCCGACTAAATCCCCATTTCTTAAATTAAATCGTTTAATTTGTGAGGCAGAAATATAAATGTCCTCTTGTGATGGGCCATAGTTAATTGGACGCAAAAAACCGAACCCATCCTGATTAGGAACAATGTCTAAGACACCTTCCATCAAAATGAATCCTTGTTGTTTTGCTTGAGCCCTTAGAATCGCTAAAGACAATTCTTTTTTATTCATTTGGCTATAATATTGTATTTTATATTCTTGGGCATAGCCGTAAATTTCTTTAAGCGTCTTATCTTTTAATTCACCCATTGTTAAGAAGTCGCTCATTTAATCACCTAATCTTCATCAATAATTTCTACATCAGCAGATAAATTTGTCATTTTTTGTACAACGCAATCATAACCACGTAAAATATTATCGGCTTTTTCAATGACAGTCGTTCCATTAGTCATCAAAGCAACTTCAAGTAATGCAGCACCTGCACGAATTTCATCTGCATAAACAGTTTGCCCCGTTAATTCAGTTGATTGGTTGATTCGAATAATGCCATCTTTCGATTCAATCTTAACGCCCATTCGTTGCATTTCTGGAATGTGTTTAATCCGTTCAGGATAAAGCGTATCAATAATACGGCTCTCACCTGTGGCCTTGAGCATAACGGCAGTAATAGGTTGTTGCAAGTCAGTTGCAAACCCAGGATATGGTGAAGTTGTCACTTCAATTGGGATAATTTTATCGCCACCAGGAACAAAAATACTATCTTCGTTCACTTGGAAAGTAACACCCATTTCGCTAAGTTTAGCTAAAAATGAATCTAAATGTTCAGTAATAACATTCTTAATTAAAACACCCTCACCCATTGCAGCAGCAAGTGAGATATAAGTACCAGCTTCAATACGATCTGGAATAATCGTATGCGTATTAACAGCTTTTAAACTATCAACACCTTGTATTCTGATTTCACCAGTCCCCGCACCACGAATATGAGCACCCATATTATTCAAGAATGTTGCAATATCAATGATTTCAGGTTCTTTTGCAGCATTTTCAATGATTGTGGTTCCTTTTGCACGGACAGCAGCCAATAAAATGTTAATTGTTGCGCCCACTGAAACAAGGTCCATAAAAATACGGGCTCCCTTTAATCCTTCAGGGCCACTCGTAATAATCACAGCGTCTTCTTCTTCGATAACTTCAGCGCCAAGAGCTTTAAATCCCTTGATGTGTTGATCAATCGGACGTGGTCCAATATTATCACCACCAGGAAATCCAACAACTGCACGACCGAATCGACCTAATAAGGCACCCATAAAGTAATAAGAAGCTCTTAAACTTTTAATGGCACCACCAGGTAAAGGTTCATCCTTAATCATTGTAGGATCTACCATTAAGTTACCGGCATTAAATTCAGACTTAACATTCATTTGATCTAAAATTTTCATTAAATTATGTACATCTAAAATATCGGGGACACTGTCAAAATGCACAGGTGTATCCGCAAGAATAGCTGCAGGAATCAATGCCACAGTACTATTCTTAGCACCACCGATTATTACTTCGCCAGACAGTTTTTTACCGCCTCTAATAATCATCTTTTTCATTTATTATTTCCTCACTTAAAGTGCTTTCATAAATTGATTATAACTATATTAATAGTAAAGAAAAAGTTCACGAAATACAATAGATATTCGCCACTTTATCCAAATATACAATCTTGCCTGATACTATTTTAATAATTGAGCCATATCAGCTGGGAGTTCTGATTCAAAAGCTAATTTTTTACCCGTAAATGGATCTTCAAAGCTTAATTTAGCAGCATGCAATGCCTGTCTATCAATACCTTTGTCCATTGGGCCATCATATAACGCATCCCCAACCAAAGCATGATGGATAAAATCAAAATGTACACGAATTTGGTGTGTTCGGCCCGTAACTAACTTCACATCAACTAATGTATAGTCTGGAAATCTCGTTACAACTTTATAAGTTGTTTCTGAGGCTTTTCCTTCAGCCATAACAGAACGACGAATTTCGCCTTCCTTTTTACCAATTGGTTCTTTAATGTCTCCTTGGTCACTTTTAACGTCACCTGCAACAATGGCTAAGTATGATTTTTCTAACTGACCATTACTTAATTGAGCAGCAATCAAGCTATGTGCAAATCCATGCTTAGCTAATAAAACAAGCCCACTTGTAAAACGGTCCAAACGCGTAATAACATGTGGTACCAAACTACTTGAATGAGTTGCAATCAAATGACCTTTAACACGGTTAACTAATGTTGTATCTTCATTAGATGGGCCTGGAACGGTTACCATTCCTGCTGGTTTATCGACTACTAACCAGTTTTCATCTTCAAAGACGATATTTAATGGTTCATCACTTGCATGGATGGCATCGTTATCTGGTTCTTCTGGCAACGTCAAAATAACTTCATCACCATCAATCAGTTGATAATCCCAATATTCATTCTTTTTATTAACTCGAACTTGTCCCTCACCTTGTTTAATTCTGGCGATTAATCGTTTACTAACGCCAACCTCAATTAAAAATTTTTTTAAACTAATTGTGCCTTCACCATTGTTTGTTAGCGTAAATTGCATGTCATTATCCTTCATTTCTCGTCATAACGTTTATTCTCTATCTTATCACACTTAGTAGCCTATAAAAAAAGACGATTATAATTGTTAAATTATAATCGTCCTTTTTTATTTTGTAATAAATAAATGTTTGCCCGATTCGATACTGTTTAATACTTCAAAAGAAATCCCCCACGAATATCTCTTGTTAGTTCTCTATAATATAGAGTATACCGAATGATTCATGGGTTGTACTATCAAAAAAAAATATAGAAACATTTTTACTGATAGTGTTTTCTATTCACGTTTAATAGTCTTTTCCCTATCTCCGGCGTATCGTTATCAAGTCCTAGTGCGGTAATAATATATTTATCAAATGCATTGTTTTTATAATTTTTATTCATAAAATTAGTGACCACCATATCATATCGTTGGCTAGAATCATAAATACTGACATTAACCCGTAAATTAACGTTCAAATCTTGACTCGTATTTCTGACAAATAATTCTTTAATTCGCTCGTTCGCATTTAGATCAACACCAACCGTTAACATGGTTTCTTTTTCTAATAATCTAGCACTAAAAATCTCAACCATTTTATCAATAAAGGGTTGTCGGTACTGCTTATAGAAATCAGACCAATTCTTAGCTAACAACGGACTATCAATTAATTCATCCATTGCAATCTCAACATGACGTCGAACTAAATGATTTGAATATTTTTTTCGATAACTATTCATCATATAAGTTCCCACAGCATCCATCGTTCCATGAAAACAAAATGCTTCAGTACAAATCGGGTACAATGATTCACTGACATTTTCACCAACAATTTTAACATCTAATTTAGATTCAAATCCTTGTTCCAAATATTCAACAGCTTGTTGAAGTCTAGTGTTATTCGCGCGATTAATTGCAATAAAATCACGAGACAGATAGGCACTTGAAGGAACTGAAACAAAAGCGGTTGTCCAAGCATACAACAAGGTACTCTCAAAATGGAAATCAATTTTATTTGAAAATTTAACATAAATATCGTGCATCTTTTCTTCAACCTGATTAAATAGTGAATTATTTGCAACCATATCTGCTAAATCATCAGAAATCACCCAATTATCGCGATCTTTTCGCATCATCCGGTGAACGCTAACTTTCATCCAAATTTTGGTCCTCATTAAATTACTATCGTTCACATTAAAATCAAAATACTTTTCAAATACCTTAATGTACTCTAGAATAACGCCTGCTTCTATCGTATCATCGTAATTAAAATCTGTTGCTAAAAATAGTGAATAGTAAAAAAATCTAATTTGTAATTCAGAGCCGACTAATTCGCCATGTGCAATTTTAATCTGAAATTCAGCCAATAAATTATTAAGTTGCTTAATTCTTCTGAAAATAGATGATTCGCTAACATTTAAACTAAGACTTAAATTTTCAATACTGCTATTTTCATCATGATAGAATGCCATTAAAATTTGGTAATTAATAGAATTTTTTACATAACGGTAAACAGTTTCGTAAAAATTAATCTTACCTTTACCTACGAATTGAACGTTATTCTTTTTTATGATCATATAAGGTTCATCACCTGAATTGAATTCGTCATCCAATTGTTCTAACGCAACCCGTAAGGCTGTATTTGAAACATTTAAACGATCACAGATTACTTTTCTTGATAACCCATGTTCATTTAATGATAACAATTCAATAATTTCACATATTAAAAACTCTTGTCGATCTAGGATATCTTTTTTGTACATCTATTCCTCCGAGAATTCTCATAGCTATCAGCATGTCAACTTTAGTAAGAATATTATATATTTTATTTTAACACAAAACATTAAAAAGAGAATTTTCTAACACTATCTTAACAATTATTGCTAATTCCTAAATAAAAAAGATTAACTTAAAGAAGTTAATCTTTTTACGTTTAAACTTGTTTAATAAACTTAACGAATGCTTGTTGACCGTGGTTATCTTGTTTATAAACCCCAGCATCTTCAAGGACACGCATAAAGACTTTTCCAACTTCGTTTTGTACAAGCTCACTAACAGTCTCTTTAGAAATCATCGAATTATCACGCTTGATTTCATCAGCCCAAGTTTTATGATAAGCTGCCATATCATTTGGTTGATCTGTTAGATACTTCTCAACCTCTGTTATTTCAGTTTTCAAACGAGGTGGTAAAATAGCCAATCCCATAACTTCAATCAAGCCAATGTTTTCTTTTTTAATGTGTTGAACATCAGCATGTGGATGATAAATACCATCTGGAAATTCATCCGATGTCTGATTATCTCGCAAAACTAAATCCAATTCATAACGACCATCACGCATTCGAGAAATTGGCGTCACCGTATGGTGCGGTGTCCCGTCAGCATCCTTTGCCAAAATTTGCGCATCGGCATCACTATATTCTTGCCAAGACGTTAAAATTTTTGCTGCTAGATCAGCTAATCGTTCTGCATTTTCACCATTTAAACGTATGACTGACATAGGCCAATTCACAATACCTGCTTGAATGTCATCAAATCCTGAAAATTGCATTGTTTGACTCATTTCTGCCTTTGCCATTGGAAAATCATGACGTCCACCTTGGTAGTGTTCATGCGTTAAAATTGAGCCACCTACAATTGGTAAATCTGCATTACTTCCCGCAAAATAACCCGGGAATTTTTTAACAATTTGGAGTAAATCTGAAAATGTCGTTTTATTAATTACCATAGGTTCATGCTTTTCATCTAAGAAAATTGAATGTTCATTGAAGTAAGCATAAGGGGAATATTGAAAGCCCCATGTTGCATCCCCCAAATCAAACCGTATAATCCGATGATTACGACGAGCTGGGAAATCAAGTCTGCCAGCATAGCCTTCATTTTCCATACATAATTGGCATTTAGGGTAACCCGTTTGTTTCATTGTTTTAGCTAAAGCAATTTGCTTTGGATCCTTTTCAGGTTTAGATAAATTAATGGTGATTTCTAAGTCACCATAATTTGTTGGTACCTGATAAGCAATGTTTTTCGCAATAGCTGCAACTTTGATGTAGTCGTTAGCCTGACTTAATTCATAAAAATAAGCCAAAGCTTTCTCTGGGTCGTTTGCATATAAATCCCAGAAATGTTTATTCACGTGACTTGGAATTGGTGTGACTAGATCCATTAATTTAGCACCAAGAATATCTTGCTCCGCGATTAGAGCACTGATTTTCTCGTTTTTAATTGCTAAATTAAGTAATTCATCTTTAACAGCAATTATCGTGTCAGTGACTGGTTCAGTCACTTCTATCTCTGATTCACCAACCAAATCTAAAACGACGTTTACTAAATAAATTTTATCATCTGACGAATAAGTCGTTGGATCAAACTGAATAACTTTATCGACGAATTTTGAAATTAATTGTTTAGAATCCATGTTTTTCCCTCTATCTCTTTATGCTTAATCTAATTTTTTAGCGCCATCAGCAATTTCTGCTAAATAGAAACTTGGTGCATAACCGATTTTTTCTTCGTAGATACGGCCCACTTCATTTTCAAATGCGTCAACTTTATCTTTAGCAACAATGGCAATCGCACAACCACCAAAACCGGCACCAGTCATTCGAGCACCTAGTACTCCTGGTTGTTCCCATGCTGTTTCAACAAGTGTATCAAGTTCAATACCCGTTACTTCATAATCAAATTGTAATGAAACATGTGAAGCATTAACTAATTTACCGAAACGTACTAAATCTTCATTTTTCAAAGCTTCTTGAGCCATAATCGTCCGTTGGTTTTCTGAAACTGCATGACGCGCACGTTTTAGAAGGTTTTCTTTTTGGATTAAATATGTTTGTAAATCAAAGCTAGCATTGTCCAAGTCACCTAATGATTTAATGTCATTTTTTTCTTGTAATAATGCTAATGCTGCTTCACATTCACTACGTCGTTCATTGTATTTAGAATCTGCTAATTCGCGACGTTTATTTGTATTCATAATAATAATAACGTTGTCTTTTAAATCAATTGGTACTAAATCGTAATCTAGTGTGTTCGTATCCAATAAAATGGCGTGGTTTGCTTTACTCATACCAACTGCAAATTGATCCATAATTCCTGAATTAACACCGATAAATTTATTTTCTACCATGACACCTGTTTTAACAAGATCAACACGATCAATGTCTAAATTAAATTGATCTTCTAAAATAACACCCATCAATAATTCAATTGATGCAGATGATGATAAGCCAGCACCATTGGGAATGTTACCTTCAAGTAAAATATCTAATCCTTTATCAATAACATAACCTTGTTCTTTCAAGTAAACAATCATCCCTTTTGGATAATTAGCCCAGTTATGTTCTTTTTGATATGATAAATCACTTAAATCAAATGAGACAACACCATTATCTTTAAAGTTATTTGACATGATATTAATTGTTGTATCATCGCGTTTTGTTGCAGCTGCATATGTGCCCAATGTAATTGCTGTTGGGAAAACATGTCCACCATTGTAATCAGTATGTTCCCCAATTAAGTTGATACGACCTGGTGAGAAGTAACTTGCATTTGCGTCCACACCGTAAACATCTTTAAATTCGCTCTTTAATTCATTAATTTTCATTATATTTTCCTCCAATTTATTAACCGCTTTCATTTTACTAAATATTTACTAAAATTACAATCTTTTTACGACATTCTTTTTATTATGGTAAACTGATACACATAACCAATCAATCAGGAGGTAGTCATGGCAACACTTAAAGACATTGCACAGTTGGCAAAAGTTTCTAATGCAACTGTTTCTCGCGTGTTAAATTACGATCAAACATTATCCGTTGGCGATGATACGCGTAAACGAATTTTTGAAGCAGCTGAAAGTTTAAATTATTCAAAAAACAAAAAGAAATCTAGTACACCTCAAGGTAAGATTGCTATTATTGAATGGTATACAGAAAAAGAAGAATTAGATGACCTGTATTACCTTTCAATTCGAATTGGTATCGAACGTAAATTAATTGAACTCGGCTATGAAATTACACGTTTTTTCCAAAATGATCAATTCAGCGCCCTGACTGATACACTTGGTGCTATTGTTATCGGTAAATACAGCGCAGCACAAATAGCCGAATTTAAAGAGCTAAATTCTAATTTAGTTTTTGTTGATATGAACACACTAAATTTTGGTATTAGTTGCGTCATGACTGATTTCAAAACACCAGTTACAACCGTTATTGACCATTTTAAAGAACAAAATTTAACTAAAATTGGTATGATTGCAGGACAAGAAAGCACATTTGATGATGTGAATTTAGGCCCAGATTCCCGCTTCACTCACTTTAAAAATCACTTAGAACGTACTAGCAATTACCATCCTGAATGGGTTTATACAGGTGATTTTACGCCAGAATCAGGTTATCAATTAACATTAAAATTATTAAATGATCAATCAAATAATTTACCAGAAGCGTTGTTTATTGCAAATGATGCAATGGCTGTCGGTGCATTACGTGCATTGAATGAAGCATCAATTAAGGTGCCAGAACAAATCAGTTTAATTAGTTTTAATGATACATCTATTGCTGAATATACCTTTCCTACGCTTAGTTCAGTTAAAGTTTATACAGAAAAAATGGGTCAATCTGCCGCAGAACTATTAGTCACTCAAATGTCGATGACTGAAATAATTCCTCAGATTATTACCATTGGAACAACCTTAACACTTAGAAATAGTTCCAAATAAAAACAACTGGTATTCAGAAATTAATCTGAACATCAGTTGTTTTTTATTTTTTATTACGACCAATTAGCCAGAATACTAGACCAACAGCAAGTAGAATTAAGCTACCCACTAACATGGTATTAAATGTGTCACTGATATAATTATTCACAATATCAGTAAAAACAGAAGCTTTACTAGACACAATACCAATTAGGCCACTGTACAAAGCAACTGCAGAACCAATTGCAACTAAAATACCACTCCAGATCGCACTAAATCCGACATATTTAAGCGGTATAAAGAACGCACGATTAATAACTAGTAAGAGCAGCGCAAAAATAATAGAGGCTATTAAACTATACATAAAGGCTGTTTGGACAGTTGATTTTACTGAACTAACTGTGCTAGAAACTTTTGAAAGGTATGGCGTTTGAACATTATTCGTTAAATATTCACTTAAATTACTTTTAAAAGTTGCGACAATCTCATCAATTTTAGCGCTCACCAACGGATTTGATGTGTCCGCTTTTTTCATAACATTGCTGGCAACTTGATTGGTAATCTCAGTTGGGTTGATGACAGTTTGTTTTCCAGCATATACGTTACTAAGACTATTTTTCGCAATGTCAGTAACTTGTTGATTCGTTAAAGCATCTTTGACTGCTGATGTTGGCACATCATTTAATGTTGCAATATTTGAAATACCATCATTCATTTGTCGTGTCACAAGTGTCACGTTCGAATCTGTTAGAATTTTGTCTTCTGTATACGTTTGATTCAAAACGGTTATTTTTAAGACACTTGTCACAAATAGTACGATTAAACTAAGGCTCAAGAAGAAAGATATCCAACCGTTAAGCCCTTTATGGTTGTCTACCTGATAGGTCTCAGTATGTTGCTTTTGAAATTCTGCACGCATGATTCTATCCCCTTTGTTAATTCTCAAATTAGTTAAATTTTAACATCCAATTGTAGGTTAATTGTACGCGACATGATTGAAAAATGGTAGTTTGATTTATTAATCATGAAATTTTATCATTATGCCCCATTATGTTATTATCCCAGTAATTACTGTTTAACTTTTTCAAACTAGAAAGAGGTTATATCATGCCTAATAGCTTAGGATTAATTTTAAAAGAAACTCGCCAGTCGCTACATTTAACTCAAAAAGAAGTTTCCAAAGATATTTGTGCGCAATCGATGCTTAGTGCTATTGAAAATAATAAATACACACCTAATGCACAGCTCTTAATCCAACTATGTCATAAATTATCGATTACTTTAGACCAAATAAGTCTTCTAGAAAATTTTGATATCAGTTCAGAAAATAAATTCAACGAACATGTATCTAAGTTATGTAATCAGCACCAATACAAGGAGTTACTCCAGTTTTTAAATCAAGAAACGGTCATCAATAATTTAAAAACGGATAAGCAACTTCAGGCTTACTATTATTATATCGGTGTTGCAACTCTACATACTAAAAATAAATTGATTGATACCGAAAAATATATTAAGTTGTCCCTTGCTTCCCGTAATAAAATTCTGCCAGATACCCTTACCCGGCTTGGTACCATCTCTTTGGCCTTTATATATGCGAAGCAAAATTTACAAAATAAGGCTGAGAAATATATTGATCAAACTTTTTTGGACTTTAATAAATTATCTTATGAAGAGAATCAAAATATTTTATTCTATTTAACAGCACTTATCTATTTTAATCTCAATGATTTAACAATGTCTTTTAATTGGATAAACAAGTCTGTTAAATTCGCTACTGATCATAACTCACACTATATGTTAGCCAACTCTTTTTATTTAATGGCTCAAATTGCAAAAAGAGCAGAAGATAAAGATAATTTTTTAGCCGCTACTGAAAAGCAACAGCTACTAACTGGCCTTTTTAATGAACAAATTTATAAAAATATTTAGAATATCAGAATACTGATTTTTAATTTTTTCTCAAATTGGATAGGATGAAGTCATCAATAAAAGGAGGTTTCATCCTATGGAAAAACCATTATTTTCAAATGTTATTTCAATCAAATCAAGTAAAGAAAAAATTTCGTTATTTTTAAAAAATCCGGAAACTTTATTAAAATGGATACCCGATATTATTCAGGTACAGCCAATTGGTAATAATAATTTTAGTATCTACAGAACAGATTCTGCTTTGAATAAAAATGAGGAAATTTCTGTTAGTTCAGAAAATGATACAATCTACTATGAAAGTACCGGAGGAAAACTCGAATACACTCTAATTTTTAATTTGACTAGTAAAAATGCAACAACATTATTAGAAGAAAATTTTTACTTGTCTGAAAATGAGCATTCACATTTACCATTAAAATTACTCATGCCAATCGCTAAACATGCCTTTAATTCAAACTTACAAAGCTTTAAACGAATAATTGAAAACAACTAAAAAAGAGATTCCTGCAAGGAGTATGGCTAATTTTTGTTACTTCTTGGTAGCTTGTAAAATTAATCCGAACGCTGTTCGGACAAAAAAGGTCAGCTTCCTTTAAAATGGTGTTTACCACAAACACACTTTCTAGGAGCTGATCTTTTGTCTAGTATAATCTAATCTGAACGAATTAAAATTGAAACTTTCTGTGAGTTAGAACTATCTAATTCTGAAATGACCATCATTTAAACCGTTCACCAGGTTTCAAATTATAGTTGCAGCGCCTTAATGATTTCAACTTTTTTAAACTATATAATATAGATTTTTGTTTCTAAAAACCGTTATAAAAAACAAATTTAACACCATCATAGCTGCCTTTCAAGAGAAAAATTTCAAATTCTTTTACACAAACGTTAATATATTGTTCTACATCCTCTTTTTTAAGTAAACCTGGAAAGTCTTCGATAGACATATCATCAAAATCAGCATCCAAGTCTTCAATAATTTCACTAATATCACGATCAATTATTTCGTTGACCCCAGTCGATAAGTATTTGTTATTTTTCAAAATTACCAGTTTATATTGTTTTATCAGAATACCATTATAATAGTGAAAGTCTAAATAGAATCTTCGTAGCGCTTCATCCTTACTATAACTCATGTTTTCTAAAATATATTTTTTATAAACAGTTTTTAGCCAAATATCATCAGATATAAGATGAAGATAATATCCTAGTTGAAACGTATTCAAACATGTTCCATACTCCTCTAGAAACATGTTTGGAAACATATCATGTTCTCCATCTTCGCGTTTCACCATAAAGTGTGTAAGCTCTTTGGGTGTTCTCGAATTTTTGTTAACATCTGGAGTAATACTTCCAATTAAAAAATCATTTCCAAACCCATGCTTATTATTTATTACTTGTGCAATTGATAAATGCATTATTCTTGATCCCATTTGTCTAACATCCCTTTTTTACTGTGTGAGTATAATAATCTTGTAAGTATAATTTACTGTCATTTGCATAAAAACCCTCTTTAATCATGAGATGTGGCAACGCAACACAACTTTTCCCCATTGTAACACCTGGATATGTCATAGTGTAAGCTCCAATGCGACAGTGATCACCTATAATGGCTCCAAATTTTGAACTTGTTTTTAAATATGTTTTATTGCAGGAATCTCTTTTTTAGTTGTTTTTATTTAAATGAACATCTAAGACAAATTTATTATGATTGCTCACAAATCTTGACGTCGAATATTCAAAGGCGCGGCCTTTTTGATCATAAGCGATTTGATCAATTACAAAAATTGGACTATCCAAGGAAACTTCTAAAACTTGACTAGTTTCTTTGTTTGCTGGTTCAGCATAAACAACTCGTCTTGCATCTGTTAACTGTAAGTTCGCGTGACTCCCTAAATAGTCATACACGGATCCTGATAATACCTTTTCATCGATAGGTGCAATTGAAACTGGCATCACTGAGTGTTCAAAACTATAGACCTTTTTATTAATCAATCGAACCCTTTTAATTTCATAAACTGGATCGTTAGATAATATTTGCAGATTTTTTTGTTCTATTTCTGTTGGTAATCGGGCATTAAAATGTATTAATTTACTCGATATTTTTTGATCTCGGTGCGAATATGTAACACCAACTGGTAGATCCAGAGGCAACATCTCGGTAGATTGACTATCCATTCTTGGTCGTACATATGTCCCCGAACCTTGTTTACTATAAACTAATCCTTCATCACTTAATAAATTTAATGATTTTTTTAATGTTAATCTAGAAACTTGATATTTTTCGGTTAATATTTCTTGAGTTGGCAATAATGCCCCGGCACGATAGTGATTTGTTAAAATATCTCGTTTAATATCTGAATATATTTCTCGATACCTATACATTTGTCTACCTCATTTCAGTATATTTGTATATACATATTATATTATATTATTTAATTTGTAAACATAATAATTATAAATATGTATTTACAAATTAAAAAGTTGTTGTTATACTCTGTTTGTGGAAAGCGCTTTCTATAAACAAAATTAAAAGGAGTCTTTATTATGCATTTTAACTTAGAAAAAATCCAGGGGCCACTCTTAAAAGTTTCAGCATGGGTTGAAAGAAATACCATTTTACAAGCTATTAAGAATGCCTTTGTTAGAACAATTCCGTTTACTGTTGTCGGATCATTCTCAAATCTAATCAAAATGGAACTTGATGCATTAATTAAAGCAAAAGATATTCATAATGTCATTTTAACAAGTATTAGTGACTTATTCGGCTACATTGGTACTGCTACTCTTGGTATTGTTGCACTAATCGTTGTTTTTTCATCAGCATACTCGTATGCAATGGAATTAAAAAAGGACGAAAAAAATAAAGGTTTAAATCCAATTATTGCCACATTATTGGCATTCGCAGCATACTTTGTCATGATTCCTAATAACGTTAACTTTTTGGATAACAAAGCTAAAGTTGTTGAAGGTTTTTCAACTTCATTCTTTAGTTATGAAGGTATGTTTACAGCCTTAATTGTTGGAATGCTTGCCGTTTCGTTGTTCGCTCGATTCGCAAGAAGTAAGTTCACGATTAAAATGCCTGGTAACGTACCACAAAATGTTTTCGATTCATTTTTCTCATTAATTCCAATTTCCGAAGTACTTATTATTTTTGGTATCGTAAGAATTACAATACAGTCACTTGGCTATGTTTCATTAGTACAAATGATTGCTGATATTGTTATCTCACCAATGTTAAGCGTTGGTGTTGGGCTTCCAGCTATTATTATTGTTATTTTATTAGAACAAATCCTTTGGTTCCTTGGTTTACATGGTTTCAATATCGTCTGGGGCGTTATTTCAGCCTTCTGGTTACCACTATTCCTTAAAAACGTTGCAAAATTTGCTGAAACTCAAAGTTTTGCTGATATTTCAATTTCACCTAATACAATGACAAATGTTTACGCCATGATTGGTGGTTCTGGTGCAACATTTGGTTTAATTATTGCAATGCTGATTTTCACAAATAAAGGTGAAAAAGAGCGAGAAGTTGCAAAGCTAGGTTTCATTCCTAGTTGTTTCGGTATTAATGAACCTGTTATTTTCGGTTTGCCTATTGTTTTAAATCCATTAATGTTCATTCCATGGATTGTTGTACCCGTTACAAATGCAATTATTGCCTATGTTGTAACTTCAATCGGTTGGGTTGTACCTCTTGTAGTTTTAAATTCTGGTAATGAACCTATTTTCATTAGTACTTGGGTATTAGGTGCGTTCCATCTGAGCCCAGTTGTTTTAACTGCTGTTTTAGTTGTCTTAGATACTGCACTATATGCTCCATTTGTTATTATCAACCAACGCCATGAACGTGCAGAAGCAAGAAAATTGGATGCAGACATGGTTACAGAATAATCTGAATTTAATTCAAGAGAAGAAAGGGTGTTTCATTTGAAACAGATTCATGCAATCGCACATACTCATTGGGATTTTGAATGGTATTTTACACGTCAAGAGGCTCGAGTTCAATTTGCCTTCCATATGGACGAAGTTTTTGAGGCATTATCTAAAAATGAACTAGATTATTATCTATTAGATGGACAGATGTCAATTATTGATGATTATCTAAATACAGCTCCAGAAAAAGAAGATCTTATCAAAAAATATGTTTCTATGGGTCGTTTACTCATTGGTCCTTGGTATACTCAAATTGATGAAATGGTTACATCTGGAGAATCTATTATTCGCAATATCAGAATTGGATCAAAGCTAGCTGACAATTTAGGTGGCGTAATGAAAGTTGGGTATCTCCCAGATTCATTTGGACAAGGACAAGATATGCCAAAAATATATAATGGATTTGGTATTAATAGCACTGTTTTCTGGCGTGGGTTCCCTACAGAAAACGATTCCCGCTATTTTTACTGGACAAGTAATGACTCCTCCAAAGTTTTAGTTGCTAATATTAAAAATGGCTATTATGCAGGCGTAGATATAGTTGAAAATGATAACTTTTTAGATTTAACAGAGAAAATCTCAACGAATACTACATCTAATAATCTTGTTTTACCAATTGGCGGTGACCAGCGAGCTGTCGACCATGAATTAAAAGACAGACTTGCGACTGCTAATAGTGTTCTTTTAGAATCTGATTCTGTTATTCAAGAAAGTACGTATCCAAAATTTTTTGATGCATTAGCTAAGGAGTCAAATTTACCATCATTTAATGGAGAATTCATTGATCCATCAGATTCTAAAATACATCGAGGAATCTACTCTTCTCGTTACGATTTAAAACAGCTTTACGATAAATTAGAACGGAGAATGACTTATGAAGTCGAGCCTTTAATGGCTATTGCTACACATCAGGGTATATCTGAAAAGCAAGGTTTAATTGATGATATTTGGAAGACTATTGCCCGTGGACAAGCTCATGATAGTTCCGGTGGCTGTAACAGTGATAAAACAAATCAAGATATCTTACATCGTGGAATTGTGGCAGATCAATTATCTCTTTCACTCAAAGATTATCTACTTCGTAAACTAAGTATTTCTATTTCAGATAAAAAACAATTAAATTTATTTGCTTGGAATCCACTTCCTTTACCAGTTAATGAAATTCGTGAATTCGAAGTTAGTACTTCTTTTGTTAATTTTAATCTTAAAACAATAGACGGCATTGATGTTCCTTTTGATATTATTTATCAAAATAAAGAAAATGCAGCAGTTTTACGCCGTGATCAAACTGAAATGACTGATGATTTTTATTACATTACTAAAATTGCTTTTAACACGATCATATCAGCTACAGATTGGACTGGCTACTGCATTCAATCCGTCTCAGAAAACAACCCAGTAAATACATTAGCAGTATCTACTGATATTCAAAATGACTTCTACAAAATTTCTTTTGATAACGGGCAATTAAATCTTAAAACAAAGTTTGATAATCACTTATATTCTAATTTTATGACAATTGAAGATAGCGGTGATGAGGGTGATACGTATGACTACTCTCCTGCATTCAAAGATTGGTTACTAACTTTAGATTTTTCAAAATCTGATTCAATAACATTTAAATCAGGAAAATTATATCAAATTATGTCAATTACTGGTTCGTGGACCTTACCAATCAACTTAGAGGAGCGTGCACTAAAAACTAAAACTGGTCGATTAAATTATCAATTAACATTAACATTAACGAAAAATTCTAACGTTATTAAATTTAAGATGCACATTGATAATACTATTCTTGATCATCGTATGCGACTTATTTTAAATACACAATTAACGAATGTCGTTAGCTCGTTTGCAGATACCCCATTTGGTATCATTGAACGTCCTACTGAAGACAAACACCTTAAAGACTGGGAACAAATTGGTTATAAGGAAGAACCAACAAGTATGCGACCAATGATTCATTTCGCTAATTCACATAATAAAGAAGTAAGTTGGTCTTTTCTAACCTTAGGTACGAAAGATTTTCAATTAATTGATAAATCTTTTGATAAATTAGCGATTACATTGTTTAGAGGAGTAGGTTTCTTAGGACGTCCTGACTTAATGCGCCGCCCCTCAGATGCTTCAGGTCTACAAACAAAAATTGTTTCAACTCCTGATAGTCAATTAAATAAAGAATTAATATTTGAAGGTGGGCTAGTTGTTGAAGCTGACTTCAAGCCTATTGAACTTCAAAATAAGCATCGCCAATTAAGTCAAAATGAACTTTTCTATCAAGATCAAATAATAAATCGCTTTTCAACACCTTTACAATATTTCATGATGAATCCAACAAAGACAAACGTTAATCACAATTCAATTATGTCCGTTCAAAATTTAAAGGTCATTATGAGTAGTTTTTCAATATCAGATGATAAAACTGGATTTGAACTTCGTCTTTATAATCCAACTGATAACGTTATCAATCAACCTGGCAATCTCTCATTAAATACTACTTGTAACATTGCTGAACTCGATTTAAATGGTAAAGTTAGCCATTTCATTAATTCAAAAGTTACCACCGTTGATTTACTATCGTTTGGTCCAGGAGAAATTAGAACTTACGGTATCTTTCCAATTAAATAAATAATTATGATAACTTACGATTTGAGGTATTTAAATGATAAATCAAGAAAAACTAATTAAACAAGTCACGGATTATTCAGAAACAATTTCACTTTCTTCAAAAAAATCTACTGCATTATTTCGTAATGTATTCATTGATACGCTAACAAATACGGTTAAAGTACAAAATGATTCAGATATTTTCGTTGCTACAGGAGATATTCCTGCTATGTGGCTCAGAGATTCGACATTTCAGATACTACCTTATCTTTCACTAACAGATAAGATTCCGGAAATAACACATCTCATCCATGGCGTTATTAATCAACAACTTGCCTATATTCAACATGATCCTTATGCAAATGCATTTAACGAAACTAGTTCTGGTGCACACTACACAGTTGATAAATCAAATATCCCAATATCTGATCTCGTTTGGGAGAGAAAATTTGAAATTGATTCATTATGCGCCCCTATCCATTTGGCATCAGAACTTTATCAAAAATCTGGATATTCAAAACATTTAGACAGTAACTTTTGGCAAACTGTAAAGTTAATTGTGGATACCTTTATTACCGAACAACATCATGAAACTTCCAATTATATTTTTAATCGTTCTAATGGTCCCTCAACAGACACATTGAGTCATGGTGGTAAAGGTGCACCAATTGGGTATACAGGTATGATTTGGAGTGGTTTCCGCCCAAGTGATGATGCCTGCTTATATGGTTATCATATTCCAGGTAATTGCTATATCGTTTGTGTCCTAGATGAGTTGCTTACCTTATCTAAAACACAACCTGCTCCAGTCGAGCTACTTAAAAGAATAAGTCGTCTCCGATCTGAAGTTGAATCTGGAATTGAAAATTTTGGAATCGTATCAGCTCCAAATTCTAATGAAACTATTTTTGCCTATGAGGTTGATGGCTTAGGTAATATCAATTTAATGGACGATGCTAACGTACCTAGTCTATTATCTCTCCCATTTATTGGTTATATTTCACCTGATGACTCTATCTACCAAAAAACGCGTAAATTTATTCTGAGTGATCAAAATCCCTATTATTACTCGGGAAAATATTTAAAAGGGATTGGCAGTCCTCATACACCAAAGGAATATATTTGGCCGATTTCGTTAGCGATGGAGGGATTAACATCAAATAATCCGGAAATTATGCAAAATAAACTAGATATCATTAGTCAAACCGATGATGACACATTACAATGTCATGAAGGAATTAACGTTAATGACCCAAGTCAATTTACTAGAGACTGGTTTTCTTGGGCAAATATGACTTACTGTCAACTTGCTTTACGATATCTGAATATTTAATAATATAGTTAATTTAGAGTAGAGAAATCTACTCTTTTTTTATGCTTATAACTAATTCAAATCAAAAAAAATATTATCATTTAGTATGATAATATTTTTTAAGTATTTCTATTAATTCTTGTTCAACGCCAAGTACATCACTATCTGTCCCTAATCCAGTGATAATATATGTCTCCAGTGCTGAATTCAAATAATTTTTGCTCATAAAATTTGTAATAACTAAATCATAATTCTTAGTAGACTCGTAAACATCTATATTGACACGTAAATTAATATTTAATTCCCGACTGGCGTACATCATAAACATTTCCTTAACGCGCTCCTCAGTATTTAAATCCACACCTACCGTTAATAATTTTTCTTTTGCCAATAAACGCGCATTAAAAATTGACATAATCGTCTTGATAAATGAGTCACCATACCTTGAATAAAAGGCATACCATTCGGGATCGCCCTTCGATTCTTCAATCATTGCACTCATGGCATTTTTTACATTTTTAAGAACTAACTCATTATCTTTTCTAAGGCGATAATCCTCCATCATATCTGTACTAGCAGATTTTAAAACACCGTGAAATAAAAAGGCCTCTGTACAAATTGGATATAAAGACTCACTTAAATCGCCTCCAGCAACCCGAATACCTAAGCTATTCTCAAATCCATTTTCTAAAAATTCAACAGCCTGTTGCAATTTATTATTATTTTTACGATTAACAGCCACAAAATCATGGGCAACAAAGGTGCTCCATGGTACTGGCACAAAAGCCGTGGTCCAAGCGTAAAGTAGTGCACTTTCAAAATGAATATCAACTTTATGCTTAAACTCTTTAACGATTTCGCCAAATTCTTCTTCAACGCTATCGAATAGCGAATTATTTTTTATCATGTCTTCTAAAACAACTGAAATACTACGATTATCTTGATCATTAACCATCATTCGTTGACTCGTTACTTTTAACCAAAGCTTTACTCTAACTAAACTACTATCATTCACATTAAAATCAAAATATTCCTCAAACCGTTGGATGACTGCCATAATAATGCCATTTTCACTCGATTGTTCGAATTTAAAATCAATTCCTAAAAACAATGAATAATAAAAGAAGCGAATTTGACTTTCGTTACCTAACATCACACCATGAGAAATTTTCACATGAAATTCTTCTAAAAGGGAATTCAATCGCTTAATTCTTCTAAAAATAGAAGCTTCACTGACATTTAATTTAGTATCTAAATTCTCAACTTTTCCATTACCCTTAGTATAAAAAGCCATTAAAATCTGATAATTTATCGATTTTTTAATATACCGATAAATTGTTTGATTAAAATTCATTTCCCCTTTACCTAATAATTGGACATTATTTTTTGTAATAATCATGTAGGGTTCATCCCCGGAATTTAAATCATTATCCAATTGTTGTAAAGCAACTTTTACAGCCGTTTCAGAAACATTTAATTGCTCACGTAATCGTTTTCTTGATAAACCAGTTTCGTTCAGAGCTAATATTTCAATGATTTCGCAAATTAGCCATTCTTGTTTATCGAGAATATTTTTCTTGTACAAATGCTTACCTCCGAGTATTTCCAATCATTAACATAAATATTTTTTTGAGTTAAATTTTTATCCCCAATACCATACTTAAAAAAATAACTTATTCCCCAGAATTATTATTCTCTATATGTTAACATTTAACCTATTTCATGTCATTTTTTATTCTAATTTCTCTCCAAATACTAACGATATCCTATCTATCATTTAACTTGACATCTACGTTAAATTAATTCAATTTCCTACTAAAATAACCCTTAACCAGGAAAGTTTCTTGGTTAAGGGTTATTTTTTGAAGGTGATGATCTACCATGGACAATTCTAATTCATTACTACTCAATTTAAAGTTATCGAAAAATTTAAAACCTAAAATAATTGAAATTAATTTAACTAAAGAATACAAAGAGAGGATAAATTGTGCATTCTATAAAAAATAGCATAATCCATTATTAATCATTATCATTTATAATTGAATAATTCTAAGAATTGATTTTGATAATTCCTCACGTTTCTCATCTGTTAACGTACTAAAATATTGTAATAATTCTAAAGTAGGTATATCCGAAAACTGCTGTCTACTAAAGAAATCTGACAATTCTAAGTCTAGCGCACTGGCAATATCATATAATTTATTAATACTAATATTAGCAACGTCCCCTCGTTCAATTCTAGAAATCAAACTAATAGAAACGTTAGACTTTTCAGCAAGCTGCTCAATTGTTAGACTAAGTGCCTTACGTTTTTTACGAATTAACTGACTTATCGTTTTAACCATTAACTTTCTCCAATCACGAATCTTATTTTACAATAAGTGAAATCAAAGAAAGCTTAAAGATTTTTAAAAACATTAATTTCAGAAAAAAGCATATTATTATACTTGTTATCATTATAATAAGAATTGTATAAGCCATATTTAAATGATATAAATTTGATTGTCGCTAGAACATAAAAGGATATCTTATTACTCAAAAGTGACGTCTAAACTAGTAATTGTTACAAAAAAAGTTATCAATTTAATGATAACTTTTCATTTTTTATATAATTAATCGTTTAAGTTATAACGTAATTTCATTTGTTCAGAACCAGAAATAACCATTTCACCTAACAATTGTGTTTGACGTTTTAATGATTCTGTAGCTAACCTATTATTCATTTCTTCTAAAAATGCTGTGATATTTGCTTGTGAACTAACTGCCTTATCAGCAATATTTTGAATTTCATGGTAAGCACTCATTGCTTCAAGTTCAAATGTATTACGCATATCTACGTAGAAGTCATAATTCGTATCGCCCAATAATGCAGTTGTACAACTGAGCCAGTACATATTATTTAGGTCAAATTCACCTGTTGCATTTTTATATGAATCTGGTGTGTCATTAACATTCGCATAGAAAGGTACAATTGTATTAAACGTATTTGCACCATAAGCTAACCAGTGAATTCCAGCAATCTCATCGGGTACATCATTACGAACTTGTAATAAATGTACATTATGATTACGGTTAATCCCAATTGGACGGAATCGTGTTTTAATATCTTCTGGTGCACTACCATAAGGATCATATTCCGTATTTTCAAAATGTGCACTCAAAACAAATTTAACATCTTCAATTGAAATTTTACGATTTGCATGACAAATGAAAGGTAAATCTTGATCCATTGGATCTTGTATAATTTCAGGATTGAAATATTGTTGACCGTACCATGTACGGGGATTATTGTAGACCGTATCTTTAATTGATGCACTACCAAAGATATGACGTAAATTGTAACCCTCAAAATCAGGATTTAACTTATTATTATCAATTAAGACTTTTAAATCTTCAGAACAAAGTGTGTCTTCTGAATCAAAATCAAACATATCAATATTTCGACGGTTAGGCGCAACAACATAAGCGTCATCCGGAATACGAACAGCAGCCCAATGATGACCACCGATTGTTTCAAGCCACCAAACACTGTCATTATCGGAAAATGCGATCCCATTTGGTTCATATGTGCCATGTGTTAAGAGTAAATCGCCTAAACGTTCAACCCCTTCTTTAGCACTATGAATATATGGTAAGACGAGCGTTACAAGATCTTCTTCACCAATTCCTCCAGCAGCATAAGGATCAAGCCCTTGAATACGTGGATTACTTGTAATTGTTTCTGTAGCAGACATCGTTACATTATCACTGTTGATACCCGCTGCAGGCCAAATTCCGTTTGTTAAAAGCGAGTTTGGAATTGATGTATAGCGCATTGGATTATCTGGTAATTCCACCTTTACACCGCTAATAACAGATTGATAATTACGTGGTTGATCTTCAGGTTGTACGACAACAAAACGTTGTGGATCTAAAGCTTCATGCCCATCATCATTTCGAGAAATCATTGTTGAACCGTCGATTGAAGCATTTTTACCAACTAAAATTGATGTACAAGAACCTTGAACTCTTTTTGTCATTTTCCACACACTCCTTATTGATTTTATACTAATAGTATAGCGGTTTTAGCGGTAAATTAAAAGAAGTCTTAAGCCCACTTTTGACGTTAAGACTGGCTCTACAATTTCGTCGACTAAAACTAATTGAAAGCGATGAAGGGTATGTCCCCCTGTATTATACAAAAGTTGTGCAAGAACTATAATTTTAATAATATTGTCATAAAGATATTAAATCAAATGAAAAGGAATAATGATATTGACTGTGACGCAACGGTACATCATATACTATCAGTAGTATACATTTTAAATAACAAAAATTATTGATGAATTTAACTGTGCTAGTTGTTTATTCACCTATCTTTGCGTAAATATTTAGAACGTATGACTAACAAACTTATAAATAATAGCATACTCTGGTGAAAACATGAATTTATCCGAATTAGTACTATACGCCAAGGAAAAATATAATATTATCGAACAATACAAATGGCCTAAATTCCCTAGTTTTTCGGTGTTGGTAGATCCCAGCACAAATAAATGGGTAGCTGTTTTGATGCGCCAAAAAAACGCTATTTCAGGTGATATAATCGAGCGTTGTGACATCAAATACACACAGGAAATACCAACTAACATTTTACCATCATACCTTTCGTCACCTTTTCGAATGCACGGTCCGAAGTGGTTAGGCGTCCATTTTGACGACAGTACAAACCCAGATGTTATCTATCGTATTTTTGATAAGGCACTTGAAAAGAACGAACCAAGCGGTAATACCATTGTTCTAAACGCCGAACCTACACAACAACAGCAACAATACCACGCGGTTCCTCTGACGTTTAAGAGAATGACTTCTGATGTCAAAGAAAATAAAATCCCTGAAAAAATGATAAAAATGAGCCAACTCTATGCTTACGGTGATAACTCTTTCAATCAAAAATGCCGTAATTTTTATGTTCAAGGACAATTTATGGCGGACTACGAAGATGATTTCCCCTACAATGTCGCCATACACCGCTACTTTACAACCTACCATGATCTTGGTTTGAAACAATTACGCGGTTATTTTAGTTGGCGAACAAACATCCGAAAAGGCATTTATCAAAAAATCACGACTTCTCTTGCATACCTATATTTGTATGAGTTGGTTAATGGCATAGGCACATCATCCGTGATAGACAGCCTACAAAAAATAAAAGCATTTGAAATCAATTATCTGGACTCCGGTATTGGAGATAACCGTATACGCTTAAACAGTCATAGATGGTTGTTTGAATTAGCAGTAATAAATGGTATAGAACCAGACACGACGTATCAGTACGCTGATACCGAAAAATTACAAAGAGATAACGCAATCATGATTTTAGGTGATCCAGAAAAGCATGAAGACAAAGCAGTTTTTGATGCGCTTTGTCTTTTTGGAAAACATAAAATTTTGGCATCAGCTGTCCTTAAAAAACATGAAAAACACGGCACTCAGTTATTCGCTCAGGTGTGGCGAACAGCTATAAAAACGGATAATAACTTATTTTCTGCGTGCTTTGGCACAATACATTCTCATCTTTGGTACCCACTAGGCAACGCCGTATATTACCAAGTAACGCCACAACAGCCGCTTATATACAAGTTGAATGATATCCGAAAATATACCTACAAAAACAATGCCTGGTACGAACAGAGTTACCAAAAATTTAACTTTCATCAAGAAAAGATAGATGGTCTTTTGCGTGAAACAGATCGTATGTTACGACTTTATTTAAAAACTGGTTATCCTTTGAAAGCACGAGATGCAGAAATCTGGGCAGCACCGTACATTGAAACTGTCGTTGCAGCTGACCGTGATTCTCGTTTGAAAGCAGATAAACCCAAGGTTACCATTCAATTTTCAAATTTAGATAAAATTAGAAGCGATGCGTTTGAAACACGAGACAGTTTGTTAACTGACGAAGAAAAAGATACTTCTGAAAACGTATTACCAAAACATAATAACATATTGCCAGCCACTGAAAAGACTGGCCTCGAAAAGATACCTGTTATTGATTCAGAGCCTACGCTGTCACTAAGCAAGACTCAGTTAGAATTACTAAGGTTATTAGTTCGAGGCGAATCTGTCACAGACATGATCCGTGATATGCATGGCATGCCTGAAGTGATTACCGACACGTTAAATGAAACGCTTTTTGATGACATTGGCGACTCAGCTCTACAATGTGACGGCGATACCATCTTTCTTATTGAAGACTATCGAGACGATTTAATTGAAATAATTGGGAGAAATATGAAATGACAAAACAAACTAAAAAAGTACCAAAGCGCATTGCACAAACAGTATTAAATTCCTTAAAGGGTGGTGTTGTCCCTAGAATCGGACTACCTTACGTTACGGTGGGTAGAAAAAATGAAATTCAGGCACTTTTACACGATGTCGATATCATATCAGAAGGCGGTGCATCCTTTCGCTTCGTCGTTGGTAGATATGGCTCAGGTAAAAGTTTTCTGATGCAAACGATTCGTAATTACGTGATGAACAGTGGCTTTATTGTTGTCGATGCAGATTTATCACCAGAACGACGTCTTCAAGGATCAAAAGGTCAAGGCCTTGCAACCTATCGCGAATTAATCAGCAATCTATCTACAAAAACAAAACCTGAAGGTGGTGCACTTAATTTAATTTTGGATCGTTGGATTAGCAGCGTTCAATCAAAAGCAGCCAGCGACAGTGGCCTAACTCCAGGTGATCCTCGTCTGACTGCGATTGTAGATCAAAATATTTACACAGTCACTTCCTCAGTCAGTGAACTTGTATACGGCTTTGAATTTGCTAAATTACTTTCTTCCTATTATCATGCCTATGTCAACGCCGATGATGAACTGAAAGCAAAAGTCATACGCTGGTTCCGTGGGGAATATGCTTTAAAACGTGAAGCCAAAAAGGACTTAGATATCAATATTATTATTACAGATGACAATTGGTATGAATATTTAAAACTTTTCGCTGCTTTCTTTAGATTAGCTGGTTATTCTGGCATGCTAATTATGATTGACGAGCTGGTAAACATCTATAAGATTCCAAATAGCATCACGCGTCAATATAACTATGAAAAACTGTTAACAATGTACAATGATACATTGCAAGGTAAAGCTAAATATCTTGGTATCATCATGGGAACTACTCCACAGGCTATAGAAGATAAGCGTCGTGGTGTTTATAGTTATGAAGCCTTGCGCTCTCGTTTAGCTGAAGGTAAGTTTTCAAAACCAGGCGCTAGAGATTTGTTGGCCCCGGTCATCAAGTTAGAACCATTAACAGCTGAAGAAATGCTAATTCTGTGTGAAAAGTTGGCTATTATGCATGCAGATCTCTATAGTTATGAAAAAAAGATGACAGATGATAACCTCGCCACCTTTATCCGAATTGAATATGAACGCATCGGGGCAGATTTAAATATTACCCCACGCGAGATTATCCGTGATTTCATTGAGGTATTAGATATTTTATATCAAAATCCAAATTTATCCATTGAAACAATATTTAATTCTGATGAGTTTTCTTATGCCAAATCAGAGGCTGTTTCTAACAAAGTGGCTGACAATTTTTCTGAATTTACAATTTGAGAGGTATTCACATGGATATATATAACCGATATGCGCCCTTTATTCAAGACTACATTTACCGGTCTGGCTGGCGAACCCTGCGTGCTGTTCAAAATGCGGCCGGAGATGCCATTTTTAACACAAATAAGAATGTTCTTTTAACGGCATCTACTGCTTCTGGGAAAACAGAAGCTGCTTTTTTTCCTATTCTAAGCCTACTTGATGAACAACCATCAAGCTCAGTTGGTGTACTGTATATTGCCCCCTTAAAAGCTTTGATTAATGACCAATTTGGTCGATTAAATGAGCTTTGTGAAGAAGCTGATATTCCAGTCACACGTTGGCATGGGGACGCCCCCCGAAGTCAAAAGCAAAAATTGCTACGCAAACCTGCCGGTATTTTACAAATTACACCGGAGTCCTTAGAGGCTTTGATGATAAACAAGTCTATGGAAATCCCTGCCCTTTTTGGTGATTTACGCTTCATTGTCATTGATGAGATACATTCACTTTTGCGTTCAGATCGTGGTGGACAAACCTTTTCGCTAATTGAACGCCTCTGTCGACTAGCGGGCAGTAATCCAAGACGAATAGGATTATCAGCTACAATCGGAAATCCAAAAGCGGCGGGCAAATTTCTTGCCGCAGGTAGTGGCAGAGAAACTATCATCCCAAAGTTTGACGGTGGAAAAGAAGTATGGCGACTGTCAATCGAACACTTTTTTAATTCAGAACCGCAAGCTAATGAGACAATAAATAGTGTGATAACAGCCCCACCTACCTCTGCTTTAGAACCTGCCACAGATAAAGCTCCCAAGGCAGCAAATCCAGGTATAGGCTATATTTTTGAACACACACGTGGCAAAAAATGCCTCATTTTTACTAACTCGCGAGAAGAGTGTGAATTAGTCTGTCAAAATTTACGACAGTACTGTGAAGTCAACAACGAACCGGATCGTTTTCTTATTCATCATGGAAACCTTTCAACAGCATATCGCGAAAGTGCTGAAGAAGCTATGAAAGATGCTGATTCTCTCATGAGCGTCTGTGCCACCGCAACACTAGAACTTGGTATCGACATTGGTAGACTAGAACGTGCCTTTCAGCTAGATGCACCATTTACGGTTTCCGGATTTTTACAGCGTATGGGCAGAACGGGCAGAAGAGGTGACCCTTCTGAAATGTGGTTTGTTATGCGCGAAGATCATCCAGAAGCTCGTGCTATGCTGCCAGATATGATACCCTGGTACCTTATTCAGGGTATCGCTCTCGTACAATTATATATCGAAGAACGTTTTGTAGAACCACCCCAAACAGACAAATTGCCTTTTTCACTGCTTTATCACCAAACAATGAGTACATTGGCATCATCTGGCGAAATGACACTTGCTGAACTTGCTTCACGCGTCCTAACGCTTTCTGCTTTTCATCGAATTAATCAAGAGGACTTTGGAATTTTACTGCGTCATCTGATCACAATTGATCATATCAATCGTACCGAAAATGGCGGTGTAATTGTTGGTCTTGCTGGTGAACGCATTGTTAACAACTACAAGTTTTATGGGGTCTTTCAAGAAAACATCGAATATGCAGTCCGTGCAGGATCGGAAGAGTTAGGTACAATTGTCAAGCCACCACCAGTCAGTGACAAGATTGCCATAGCGGGACGTGTATGGGTTGTCGATGAAGTTGATCACAAACGTCGTGAGGTATACTGTACGCTTGTTAAAGGTAATAAACCAGCCTACTTCGGAGATGTCGCTGGGGACATACATACCAGAATCCTAGAACGTATGCACGATGTCCTTGCAGAACAAAAAGATTATTCCTACTTAATGCCACAAGCTAGAGGCCGTCTAACAGAAGCCAGAGAAACGTTTAAAAAGGCAGAAATGGCTAATCGTCCACTGGTTCATCTTGGTGGCAAAATGTGGGCATTGTTTCCATGGCTTGGCAGTTACGCGTTCCTTGCGCTTGAGCGGTTTCTGAAAATCCGTTGTGGTAAACGTCTTGGGTTGAAAGGCATGAATTCATCACGACCATATTACCTACAATTTACCATGGCTGTCAGTGAAGCAGAATTTTATAAAATCGTAGCAGAAGAAGCAGCTACCGATTTTGAACCTTTGGCATTGGTATATGAAAAAGAAGTGCCTGTTTTTGAAAAATATGATGAATATGTACCAGAAGAATTAATTCGTAAAGGATTTGCAAACGGTATCTTAGATCTCAAAGGAATGCAGAATCGCGTGCTTAGTTGGCAAAAACATCTCTAAACAGAGATTCTAAAATATCAATGTGATAATAAACTAATTAGTTATCTACTTCAACAACGCTACTAAATCATCCGGCACATGACGTGGTCCTCTGATAGAGGTCGCGCCATGTTTTTTTTATTTCTCTAAGGTAAATGCTTGCTCATCATACGTTGTTATCAAATGTAAATGCATCATATACTTCATCGAAATATGCTTATCATGATGCGGATAAGCATCCTTGGCTTTGACAACTAAACATTTATAAATGATCGCTTAAATTGGCGCCGTAACAGACACATAAACAACATCATTTTCTTTAATATATATGTATAAAAAAGAAGGCTCGCATTACGAGCCTTCTTTTTTTGAAAACTTGAAAGTTTCCGAGACTATTCAAATTAAGTTCATCACATTGTTCCTAGTACTAATCATGTCTAATCGCACTGTTCAAAGCATTATGATTAAAAAAATAGATACTAAAAGCTACTGGAACAATTAAAATCATAACTGGAAAAAGTAATTTTATTGGTAAAATAGTTGTAATAATGCCACCTAAAATTGGTCCTAAAGACATTCCTATGTCACTCCCCAAATAGTAAGTTGCAGTAGCCAGCCCCTGTTCCCGCAAAGGCGCTAATAATAGTGCTGTAGACTGGCAAACAGAAACCATTGTTCCAAACCCAATGGCCATCAAAGCCGCAGCTAACGCCATCTCTAAATTGTTATGCATTATGGTTAAGAAAAAAAGATAGCCTACAGTCACAATCATACAGATATAAAACCAAACACCAAAGGGAATACTGTCAAAATAGTTTTTTAGTAAAATTCGACTAAAAATCAAAACAATTGAATAAATTACAAAAAATAAGCTAACAGTAATATTTAGATTACTTGCTCGAACATACATTACAATATCAGCCTGGACCGCAAAATATGGAATAGAAATTAAGGCAAAAATTGATGCAACCGGTAATGCACTTCGTTGAATCAGCTTAAAATGTGTCGTTTCCTTACGAACGAAAGATGGCATGGCTCGATTATCAATAAACTGAATTGAAATTACCACGGCAACCGCGCTGACAGCGGCCAAAAGAAAAATCATTTTATACCCTACTTTTTGATATATCTCAAGTGACAAGACTGGGGCAACTGCCATAGAAAGAGCATTTACCAACCCATAATACCCCATCGCCGCACCGACACGTTGGCGCGGCACCAAGAACGCCAACCAGGTCGCCAAGCATACAGTACATAAGACAAAACCAACTCCATTAATGACTCTAAAAAAGAATAACCAGGCAGTATTAAAAGAAAACATATATCCAAAATCACTAATTGCACATAGAATACCACCAATAAATGTTAACCCATATTTTGATATTTTATCGGTAAGATTTCCAGCAATAGGTCTTAAAAACAATGAAGTAATACTCATAATACCAACAATTAAACCTGCTAGAGTACTAGTAATACCTAAATGTGTAACATAGCCACTGATTAACGGATTTACCGACTGAATACTAAATTGATAGAAAAAAGTGGCTATCATTACATAAATAACGTCTTTAGAAATAAATGTTTTTCGGTCCAAGTCCTTGTATCTCCCCTTATTCGTTCTAAGTCCTAGAAAATCCTCAAATGTTTCACAATAATATATAGTTTTCTCCGCCAATTATTCAGAAATGCAAAATCTATAATTAATCCGAACAAAATTTAAAAGGTCAAAAAATTATGCCTTACTATCAAAAACAATCACTGCTAGTTTTAGCCTCGGGGCGTCTACGGAAGCAGGAATCCAACACATTTTTAAACTATAGTCATACTGGTTATCTCTGAAAAATACCAATTTGAGTCAGCTAACCAACAATGAATTGTCCTGCACTTTTTGCTCTAAACTATTAAGGACGGTCTATTCCTTTAAATATTTCAAGAATATCCAAACTATGTTTTGTAGCATCATAAGGCATGTTTCCAATTCCTTTAGCACTTATTTTATCTACCTTAACAGCATCCCAAGTAAGATCGGAATGACCTTCCGCCATATTTAATAACGTGTCTTTAATATAATTGTCCCGATCAATTTGTTCTTGACTGGCATTGGGGCTAATCTGTCCAACAATGCCGTACATCTCTGTTCCATGGACAGCGACTTCTGCTCCTTTGACAGGTGCAACAACTAACACATGTGATGTTCCACCTGCATTAGCATGAGCCACTGCCCCGCGAATTTGGGGTAATGTAAAGGATAAATGCGTTAATAATAATCCCCTCACCTCTACAGGCTTCAAAGTATCATCAGCAAAGGAATTGATTACTTGTTGGGCTCTAGTTAAAGGAATACGCATACTATGGGCAAATTGCTCTGTAAGCCTGTCAAGGGTCACTGGATCAAAATCTTTTGTCCGATTTAAGACCCAATAAAAAGTTTCTTCTGTGGTACTACTAAATAGAATATCTACATCTTTGTGTTTCCCAGATTCAAGAACATGCATCGGGTGATCAGCTATAACCCCATTTATTATTTGACTATCGTCAGTAACAGCTATCACATCATTGTCAACGCCATGTGGAGTACCCGGATCAGGTGATTGAGTTGCATTCATAGCTTCAGCTAATTCATAAGCATCGACCTGTAATAAGTGCTCTGGATTATTAACACAGTCAAAATGTTTTAACACTTTTAGAGCACGCTCTTGCGCCACCCATTGAGGCACTAATCGAGAAGGCATACCAGAAAAAGCTGCTAAATGATGATAAAGATTGTCAGCACTAGGCGCTGATAATAGTTCTAATGTTGAAAAAGCACCTGCACTATGTCCCGTAACTGTAACATTATTAGCATCACCGCCAAAATAAGCAATATTTTTTTTAATCCATTTAAGAGCCATTATTATATCTTTAAGACCAAGGTTAGTTGCATCTTTTAATTTACCACCATACTGTGCTAGTGATAACCAACCAAATGGTCCAAGGCGATAATTAATAGAAACGCCTATCACACGACCAGTACTAGCTAGTCCTGATACGTCAGAAACTGCTTGTGTATTTGATCCTAACACCCAGCCACCACCAAAAATATAAACAACAACTGGTAATGGTTCCTCCCCCATGTCTTCAGGGGCCCAAATATTAAGGTTTAGACAATCTTCGCTAAGTCCGCTAACGGCTCCCAGCCAACTTGTATCGCCAGCCTGCAAAGGTGCTGGTCCATACTTAACATACTGCTTTGTTTCATCAAAAGGAACCAACTCTGGTTCAGCAAATCTTTCAGCTTTGGCATAGGGAACGCCTAACCAACTGTGTACTTTATGTGTCGTCATTTCTATCTACTCCAATTTAAATTATTTATGTTATCTGACTGATTATTCCGATTTGTATTAATAATTATTCTTGTAAAACTTTTTCGCAACATCAAGGTCAATGTGAAGCAAAACCTATTTTGTCGGTATTCTTTTGAAAATCACTAATTGTGTATATTTTGTACCTTCAAAATAGTTAATAGACCTTTATTCAGTATACCCTGAATAAAGGTCAACTTCACCTTTTTAAACAATACTTTTAGCTTTACCGAAGTCCATATCCATTGGTCGAATAAATGACCAAGTTGAGTGGATTACTTTCCAGCCATCTTCTTCTTTTTGATAAACTTCAATACAATTGTATTGCATATCAATCAATGTCGTTTTTGCATATAATTGATATGTTAAAACTGCCATATCATCGACTGCTTGCACTCGTGGGTATTCAAAATCGTAACTGTCAGCAAATAGTTTTCCTTCAACATTAGCTAAAACTGATTCTTTTATGTCTTCATAACTATCAACACGTCTTTTAACAGCACCATCAAAATACGAAAACTGTTTTTGTGACCAAATATTTAGGTAACCCGAAGTATCCCCTTTGAACCACTTATCCAACGCACCCTTTTCTAGTGCAATAATCTCTTCATTTAATTTGTTATTTGTATTAACCATTTTTTTCTCCTTATTTATAAATTGCGCTAATCATTGTTAACAATAACTTGACCAATTGATCAATCAGATTTCATGCCATAGAACTGTACTTCTTGAATATTCCCAAGTTTAAATACCGTTTCAAGGTCTCTACCGAACCCCCCATCATGATAAAACCCTGCTGATTTTTTTTAATTGACTTTTTTTGAAGTGGCATCAACTTCATCAACAGCTTCAATAACTAGTACTTAAAGTATGTTGTCAATATAGACTATCTCGTTACGTCACAGTCAACCAAAAAGCATTAATTGAATCCTCTTAAGTATATTGACTATCCTTACGTGTCACAGGTTACAATTTTTGAGAATAATTCCCGCGCTAACATTATTCTTCATTTTTATACCATTTATTGGTGTTGACAACATTTACACGACCGAATTCTCTTTGAAAATACAAAAAGAAAGGCCAATTCGAAAATAAATTGGTCTTTCCAAAATTTACCCACCAACATTCGTTGACATAGGGGTCTTAAGACTTCCTCTACTCATTTTATAATCTTAGACTTTTACTTTTTAGCCTTTTTTGATTTTTTTCTACCTACCATAAAGATAACTGATGTTGCGAGTAATGAAGCACCTAATAACGTTACCAAAAGACTGGTTGCCTCATTTGTCTGAGGAAGATTTCCTGTATCACTCTTTGTATTATTTGCTTTACTTACTGTATTTGAGTGAGCGTTTCCTTCAGGAACATTCGTCAACGTTTCCGTTGTTGTATTTCCTTTTGAGTTATCTGTTGCTGGTGGTGTCACTACTGTTTTATCTTCATCTTTAACATAAACATATGTGACTGTTTGTGCTATATCGGTGAAGATTCCTTTAGCATTGCTTGGTGTCTCTTTCAACATCCAACCTGAAAGTTGTTTTTCTTTAGATGTATATGCGTCACCAATCTTACCAGAGAATGTTACTAAAGCTGATAATTCATTACCATCTTTATCAACATATTTTACAGTGACATCTTTAGCCGCTGATCTCGTATAAACATACGTAACTGTTTGAGTCTTATCTGTAAATGTGCCTTCTGCATTTTTAGGAGTCGTTTTAACATTCCAACCTGCAATATGTTTAGCAGTTGTCTTGTATGCATCTCCTAATTTACCAGAAAGATTATCTGGTGTTGCTAGCTCGTTGCCTTTTTCATCTACATACTTAACCGTTACAGCTTCAGCATCTGTTTTTTCATACACATACGTAACTGTTTGGGCTTTATCCGTAAATGTTCCGCTAGCGTTACTTGGCGTTTCTTTTAACGTCCAACCTACTAATTCCTTAGCAGTTGTCTTGTAGTCAGCGTCAATTTTACCAGACAAAATATCTGATGTTGCTAACTCGTTACTTTTTCCATCTACATATTTGACCGTCACATCAGCTGCATCTGCTTTTTCATAAACATACGTAACCGTTTGTGCAACATCTGTGAATATTCCTTGTGCATTCTTTGGTGCTTCTTTTAACGTCCAACCTGATAATACTTTGGCATCAGTTGTATAAGCATCCCCAACTTTTCCAGAAAGCGCATCAGCTGGTATTAAATCATTACCTTTTTCATCGACGTACTTAACTGTAACTGGCACAGCATCTGCTTTTTCATACACATATGTGACTGTTTGAGTCCTATCTGTAAATGTTCCTTCTGCATTTGCTGGTGTTTCTTTTAACGTCCAGCCTGAAATATTTTTAGCGGTTGTACTATATGGATTTGATACTTTTCCTGAAAGTACATCTGATTTAACTAATTCATTTCCGTCTACATCGACGTATTTAACCGTGATATCAGCCGCATCTGCTTTTTCATACACATATGTGACTGTTTGTGCAGTCTCTGTAAATGTTCCCGTTGCATTCGTTGGTGTTTCTTTCAATGTCCAGCCTGCAATGTTTTTAGCAGTTGTACTGTATGGATTTGATACTTTTCCTGAAAGTGCATCTGATGTTGCCAATTCTTTTCCATCTGTATCGACATACTTAACTGTAACGTCAGCCGCATCTGCTCTTTCGTACACATATGTGACCGTTTGTTTGTCAGCCGTAAACTTACCACTTGCGTTACTTGGTGTTTCTTTTAATGTCCACCCTGAAACAACAGCCGCATCTGATGTATAAACATCACCAAAATCACCAGTAAGTTCTTTTGAATCGGCCACTGATTTACCATTTTCATCGACATATTTAACTGTCACTGGTGCAGACGTTTTCTTATAAACATAGGTAACTGTTACCGCATCAGCCCCAAACTTACCAGAAACGTTACCTTCTACTTTTACAAAGTCGTAACCTGAAATTTCTTTTTGAGTTGTCGTATATGGATCATCGAAGTACCCACTTTGGACAACATCATCAGCAAGTTTATTACCATCTACATCTACGTAATTTGCAGTAACATCAGCACTAGCACGAATTAATTGCGTGCCTATTGCACCTGTTTCAACAACTTGCAACTTGTTAATTGCGATACCAAAACTATTATAAGCACCACGAGTTTCTTGAACAGCGCGTGACACTTTCGTTGTTTCAGCTGGTTTATTACTAATTAATGTTGAATCTGAAATTTCAGATTCTTTAGGCGCAACTAAATCAAATGATAAGGTAACTCCCTTACCTTGAGCCCATTCAACTCCGTCATTAAGCGTAATTTTGTATGAATGAATGGTTGACCAATCAGCTACTTTATCAGCTGTTACCCAAGTTGCATCTTCAGCTCCAGTTGGGTCAACAATTTTAGCCGTTCCTGCTGGATAATTTGTATTCTTATCTAATATACCAGCACGTTTAGGATTTTTAGATGTACTATATAAAACAGTCATCTTATTTTCCCATGCACTTGGTAAAGTAATGGCCCCATCTAATTTCATTTCATAGGCCGAATTACGCGCTGCACCATCGGTAATATTTGAATCTCCGACAGATGGTAAAACATCTAAGAACTGCATTGATGTGATTTTATCATCCGTATTATTTGTTAACGTTGCTTGATAAGTGGCTTTTTTACCGACTGTAACATTGCCTAAATCACCAAACTTATCATCCTTATCACCTTTAATACTTGCATCAATATCAATATTTGATTCTTGATTTAACACATATGAATTACCTGTTTTAATAATTGGTGTATCTGTTTTACCATCTTTATCAATATCATCTGTATCAACAGATTTTACTGTATCCGTTAAAAGTGGTTCATCACCGGTTGGTTTTACAGCTGTATAATCAGTATCACCAATTGTTCCTGTCATGTTAAATGTCATATTAGGTGTCGCATCTTTTGAAATATTAATTTTAAATTGACCATTAAGGAATTTACCGGCTACTAATTTGTCGCCATTCATTGTTACTTTAACGAGTTGTCTTCCAGTACCTTGGTAATCCTTATCATACAATTCAGCACTATAGTTCGTCGAAGCAACGCTTTCTTTGAACGTTACACCTGTTGGTAATAGCACATAACTCAGATAAGGTCCTGATAAAGGTGAAATTGATGCCTTATTATTTTCTATTGACGTTAAGACAGTATTTTCACCTTCATTAACCGTACTTCCGACTGTATTTAGTAAACTAACTGAAGCTTTAACAACTTTTGTTTCACCGGTTGTTTTTGCTGCGACTTCAACGTGACGAGGCGCAATTCGATCTGTATAAACCTGACCATTTTCACCCTTAAATGCCTCTGCCCATGGGTTAGATGTGTAATCAACATATCGAGCTGCTTCAAACCCTGTTTCATCAGGTGCCTGAACGCCATAGAAAGTCATATCCATTTTATTAGTTATTTGACCAGTGAAGCCTTTATCAATCGTAGCATTAACTTTCATTCCGCTATTATACAATCCAGCTGGAGCCATTTTAACGGTTTTTTTACTTTCTGGATCATAGGTTGCAGATGCGGCTTTGTCTCTATCTGCAGGAACGGTTGTTATCTTCTCATCATGGAACCATAACCAAATATTAGCCACTTTTTTTCCATCAGGAATACCTAACTGAGCACGTGTGTAATTGGCGTTAGTCTTCATATCCATATTGAGTAATGTCCAGTTATCGTCAACTTTTCCATTTGTTTCATATTTTACCAACATGGCAAATGGTACTTTAGCTTTTGTTGGTGAAAAAGTTGGTAAATTATTGTTTGGCATATAATAAAAATTACCCGTTGTAAAACTATCAAGATTTAAATGTGTATCCACATCATAATAAATATTATAATAAGAAAACCCAATATAAGGTGATGTTGCATTTTGTGAGGATAATGTTAATCCATAACTAAGATAAGCATCATCGTTAACTGTCACATCCGGATCAATTAATGTAGCTGATGCCACGCCACCGTTTCCATCTTTTGGTCCCAAATGATTAGTTGGAAATGCCGATCCACCAGGAATTGGAATTGGAACTTCCTTAGGATCATTAGGCATAACCATAACCGTTGATTTAATTGGGGCCGTACTATTTACACTACCATCAAGAAAAGTTGCTGTTGAACTCACTGTATTCGTTATCTGTGAATAATAGGCAGCCTTATCAGTCACTTTTGCTTGGATAGTCACATTTTTTTCAAAAAAGTCAGTCGCTGCTGCTTTTTGTTCAGCATAACTTGGTGCTGTATATTCCCAAGTTAATGTTCTACCATCTGCACTGACACTTGGTTCTTGTGCGCCATCTTTTACACCATAGTAATCTATTCCAGTACCTAATTTATAGGTTACATTAACCTTAGAACCTTCTTTAACATAGAGTGCGCCTAATTCTTTTTTCGGTGCGCTAACCCCTACACCGTAGTTTACAATATCGCCACGATTAGGATTATTATATGTTTGTCCTTCAATACTAGTAACTTTATTTGTCATAGCATAATTATTATTTGCCGTTATATTAATTGAAGATTTAGAATCATAGCTTTTATTTTCGCCATTCTGATCCGTTCCAGTAAACGTTGCAGCTGTGTCTAATTTTGTATTAGGCATAATTGCGCCATTTGCTGTTCCTATTTTTATAATCACTTTATTTGCTGTTCTTGCATTAAGTGTATCAAAATGATAATTCAATACACCTTTATCTTTATCATAAATTGGTGTGACACCCGCAATTTTAAGTTCTGATAAATCTTGCGTAAATGTCATATTTTCATTTAAATTACTTGGTAGCGTAACCTTTATATCGGCATTGGTAAATGAAGTGTTCTTACCTGAAATTTTAAAATATAAATTAAAATTAGCCAATTGGCCAGCTTCAATCGTATCTTTCTGTGCTTCAACCGTAAGATCCGTATTTGTATCTCCAGTACGAGTCATACCTGTCTCTGCTTTTGTCGCTTTTTTAGTAGTTGACGACGTAGCTGCTTTTGAAGATGACATTTCTGCCGTTGGATTAAGCCCCTGCGCAAACACAGAAGATAATGGCAATTGCGTGAACAACGTTATCATTGTTGTTGCGATAGTTAACCCTTTTTTCATTTGTATTTCCCCCTTGTAATTAGTAACCTATTAAATAACATGCCGCCCCTGGCACAAATTAATTGTAACATCACAACAATCTTATGTAAACGTTTACGGCTTGCGCCATTAAATCGTCTTTCCAAAAAAATAAAAGGACATTAAAATCCTATAAAAATGGATTTTAATGCCCTTTTACACTACTGGAATTCTAACTTACCACATTTCTTAAATCATACGTGGCCATTTAGAAATAGAACGTTCGGAACCAACTATGTTCACCCCCATAATTTAAATGCTGACAAATCAAAACCTGATAATGCGTAACTAGTAAACATGACTATAGCGCCAAACCAGATCAGAAATAAACTAATTTTCAACCAATTACGTCTTATATATTCAATCATTTTAAGCGACCTCCTTCAATTGTCTTCTGAATAAACGAATTAACCAATGTGTCAGGCTAATTGAATATTTAATTAAATATTTCGTTGAATACCAGGTCATTGCGCTGAATAAAATACCAACACCTACAATTACAAAACTTACCCCAAATTGCATCAATCCAATATTAAAACCTTGATTAAACATGTCAAATGGTGATAATCCTAAACTAATCACACCACTGATAATAAGTGAAGTAGCAATTACGCCTGCAATCATTGGTACTACCCATATTAAAAAATAAACTGTGGCAATTAGAACAGCGGCTGTCAACAATAGCGGTCCCCATACAGGTGCCCCTAGGATAAGTAAAATAACAATCAAAATAATTATTGGTGTTGATAACTGCTTTTGGATTTTTGGTCGGTCATTTTGGGTCAAACGTATCGCAATTTGACTTGGATTTTCTAAACTTAGAATAATATCTGTCTCAGATTCACCCGCTTCTAGACGGTCATCAATCATCTCATCATAATAATCAAGGGTATTGTCAATATCTGCCGCTTGATAGTGTTTAAGTTCTTCTTCTAGCTCTACAATAAATTTTCTCTTATTCATCGTTACACTCCCTTTATGTAATCGTAAACGTTTATTACCTGTTGCCAATCATCTAAAAATTCTTGAATATCTACTAATCCCGCCTCAGTTATGTGATAATATTTTCGCAATCGACCATTGTGTTCAACACTGTAACTCTCAATAGCACCTTGTTTTTCTAGTCGTTTCAAAATGGGATAAAGAGTTGAATCTGAAAGTTCAATCACGCTCGAGGTATCTTTAATAATTTGGTAACCATAAGAATCTGATGTTCTCAGCGTCGCTAACACGCAAAATTCTAATAACCCTTTTTTCATCTGTATATTCATCAACTCACTCCTTTCAAAATCTATACTATACGTTACATAGTATAATGTCAAACAATATATTATTTTAGACAAAAAAATCGACAATGTCAGCAAGACAACATTGTCGATTTAAGTGGATTATTAATAATAGCTTTACCCTGTAGAACTGCCAAAGAGTTCATTGTAAGGCTATTTATTTTTTGCTTTAAAGTATTGTACAATTGGTCTCAATAAGAATATACCTAACAGATAAATCCTACTATCATAAAAAATCGAACTAACTAAACTATCTTTAATAAAGAAAGACAAGATTATTAAACATAAAGATAGGCTGCCAAGAACAGAAAGGACTTCATCTATATAATCTTTATATTTTTTCATTTTCATATCCTAACTAAAGCTATTATTTTTTTCAAATTGATAATAACACCTCGTTTTATCTTTGTCTATTTTAAACGATCTTATCAATTTAACCAGTAAGAAGACAGATAAGATTACATCAAATTAATTTTGTAGTATATTGAAATAAATATTAATTCATATCATTTATGAAGGGTGGTCCTATTAATGAAAAAAATATTTAAAACCGATAACAATCAAGTGAAATGGTTTATAAGAATTGGTATCATACTCTGTATATTTGGCCCATGGATTGCCTTTTTAAATGGAATTGTCGGCATATCTTTAGCTGGTTTAGGACTTTCTGCTGTTACAGATTCTATTCTCAACTTACCCTTCTTTCAGAAAAATTTTTTTTACTGCTTATTATCAATCCTTTTAATGCTATTGGTTGCTATCATCATTCTCATTTATATCCTTCTAATCATACTGCTACTAAATATACAATTTTAATCATAAACACTGTAAAATGATTCTTCAATCCCTTTCAATTTTTAATGTCATAATTTTGATTCTGTTTCGTTCGTTTAACCATATAGTGTACATACATTGCAGAGTTCGCAATGGTCACTAATACTGTTATGCTCACAATTTCTGGAAAATTGTTAAATATTAAGCTTAATATTACGCCCACCATAGTTGTCGTTGTAAAGAATCCAATGACCACCTTACCCAATCGCAAGTATTTTTTATTATACGGACTGGTTAAAAATAACCCTAAATAAAATAACGATATACCTAAATATAGACATAGTACTGAAAAGTTTTTAGGAATTTCAATTTCACTAATAAAACCTAACGAAATAGTGACTAAACTTAAGCCAAATAAGACAAAGTAATGAATATAAATTAATCGAATACCTGTTTCACCCGAACGGTTTTCATCAATATAATGATCCATTTGAGTAATATAGGTCATAAAAAGTGCACCAACAATCATGAATATTAGAATTGAATAAAAATTAAATGTTTTAACGGTAAAGTACGAGGCAATACCAAGAATACTTTCTCCAAATGTAATAATTGTTAATAGTGTTAGACGCTCTAATATATGTGGAAAATTAAGTGGGTGGAGCTTTAGAACTGATCCACCTAGAGCTGGTAATATCCAACTCACTGCAATACCCAGCAAGAATACCGCAATACCTATGTTTAGTGGCAAAAAAGAGCCAATAAGCACAAGTACTGTTCTCGTTGCAACAATCAACATCATTAGTTTAGCAATTTTTTTATCATCCTTTTTAGCAGCCGTCAGGTATACCGTGCCATATTGAACAACTAATACTGTGGATAATAACCCTGTTGCAATTGCAAAAGGTTGGAACCAATTATGGATATCCCCCTCAAACGCATTGGACATATAAAGTAAAATTGCCATATCAATCATAAAAAGAATAATATCAGTCATCGAATTTTTCCCATATCGATTAATAAAAACACTCTTAATCATCCATGTATTAATAAAAACGACCATTACCACTGAAAAGATAATAAATGCACTAATCACACTTGCTGTGCTTCCTTGAAAATGATGAAGTAAATCTGTAGCTTGTGAAATTGCGTACGCAAAGACCAAATCATAAAATAATTCAGGTAATTCAACTTTCTTTTTTTCGACTTGTTCTGCCATTTTAATTCCCTCGTTTTTTTTAAATTAGTGAGTTAGATTACTTTACAAATCGTTTAAATACTACTAAAGACATTTTATTATAGCACCTTTTTTGATTTATCTGAACTATATGAATAGCGAAACAAAAGAACCATCTGGATAAGCAGTTTTTAGAAAAATAGCTATCTAGATGGTTCTTTTATTTAATTTTGTAGATACCATTAATAAACGATTATATTTTAAAAAAATCTCTTAATTAATAAGAATCTTTGCCGTTCCTATAAATATCATTACCATCATAGATCTTATCGTTCACTTTAAAATGATTATCCGCTTTAATGACAATGTCATTCCCGATCCAATAATTTTCTGGCGTCAATTTTAAAAATCCAAATTTATTCTTCGCTCCCGATTTGAAACTATCCATCTCACTTTTATTTATCTCACTCCGTACATACTTAGTCACGCCATCTTGAAATTTAATCACTAGCAATAAATTTGGTAACATGCCGACTTCGTTTATGCTAGGTATCCCATTATTAGCCATTAGTATGACTCCTCTTTAATAATCGTTTTTCTCGTATCCACTCACATTGTAAGACGATTAAGTAATACATTCAACCCATAAAAAGACAAAGTATTCTTATCTCAAAAATACATTTTATTTGGTCTATCCATTTATCTGGTGCCATGCTTTTATTTGGGCTAAACGCTCTTTAAAACGTCGTTCCTTTCCTTCGCTGGTAGGTTTATAATACCGATGTCCTGCTACAGAAGGTGGCATGGTACTCATAGTCGTTAACTTATCTTTGGCATAATGAGCTAATTCATACCCTTTACCGTACCCTAAATCTTTCATTAATTTAGTAGGCGCATTACGTATTTGTAGTGGTACGGGATCATTTGCCGTGGTTTTAACATCCTTAGCTGCAGCTAATCTAGCCTTATAAACGGCATTTGATTTAGGTGCCAGAGACAAGTAGGTTACTGCTTCCACTAAGTGAACATCACATTCAGGCATACCAATGAATTGGCATGCCTGAAAAACATTAATTGTCACATTGAGCGCATTCGTATCTGCTAACCCTATATCTTCACTTGCAAATCGAACAAGTCGCCGTGCTATATATATCGGGTCTTCGCCGCCTTCTAGCATTCGGGACAGCCAATAAATGGCAGCATCGACATCACTATTACGCATCGATTTGTGCAAAGCTGAAATTATATTATAGTGTTCTTCCCCATTTTTATCATAACGGACAAATCTTTTATTAATTAATTGGCTTAAATTATCCATCGTCACCGTAACGATATTATCAGCTTTTTCACCGTTCAGAACTGCCATTTCCAAAGTATTTAATGCCATTCTGGCATCACCATCTGCAAAATTAGCAATTGCTTGAATTTCATCAGGACTAATGTGGATTGTTTGTTCTTCAAATCCGTCCGGGTTGCTGAGCGCGTTTTCGATTAATATAACAATATCTGCCTGTTTAAGCGCATGCAGTACAAATACTTTACACCGGGATAATAACGCTGAATTCACTTCAAAAGACGGATTTTCAGTTGTAGCACCGATTAAAGTAATACTACCTCTTTCAACATAAGGCAAAAATGCATCTTGTTGCGCTTTATTAAAGCGATGTATTTCATCGACGAAAACAATGGTTTTTTGACCAATTTCACAATCTAACTCCGCTTGTTTCATAATTTTTTTTATCTTACTAATACTACTATCAACTGCACTAAAGCTTAAAAAATTAGATTCAGTTTTACTTGCTATAATTTCGGCTAAAGTTGTTTTACCAACACCAGGTGGACCCCAAAAAATCATTGAAGGAACTTGATCACTTTCAATAATTTCTCGTAATATTTTGTTAGGGCCAAGTAGATTCTGTTGACCAACAAATTCTTCCAATTTTCGTGGCCGAACTCTACTGGCTAATGGTGAGTTTTGAGGTTGATTAGAGAAAAGAGATTCCTGTTTCATTGATCAAACCACCTTTCTTTTAAGTCTGAATTTTTTCATGTTATACTTAATCATACACTGTACCGTTACGTTACAGACAATAAAGGAGCCTTATATGTTAAAAATAAGTGAGATGGCCAAATTAGCTAACACAACTCGCCGTACATTAATCTTTTATGACCAAGAAAATATTTTTAAACCAGCTCAAAAAAATGAATCTGGCTATCGTTATTATGATTATAACCAATTATACGATTTATTATTTATACTTGGTTTACGTAGCTTAGATATTTCAGTCGCTGAGATTAAAGAAATTAAAATCCATTCAAAAGGCGTACCAACACCTCAATTACTGAGTGCTCAAAGTAAAATTGATAATAAGATTGACGAATTAGTTAAAATTAAAAATGTTATCAACAAAAAAATTAAAGAACAATCTGTTACTAAGGACACTACCCTATATCAGCCCAAGATAGAAAACCGAATGAAAACAATTTTTTGGTGTTCTCGTCAATCCGTAGGTTGTACTGAGGAAGAAGTCGCTCAATTATTTTCAGAATTCTATAAACAATTAGACGCATTAGCTGTTATGGATACAACACAATCTGGATTTTTTACACCATTGGCTGTTGATAATCCAATCGGTTACGCTGAAGCGTCTTTTAGAATTATCAAAGAAAAAATTGCAGATGATTATGACGTTTTTATCCCAATCATGGAAAAACATGCAGGTAATTACGCTTGTATTTTAGTAGAAAACAATGAAGCTGGTATCCATCAAGGATTAACTAAACTAAAATCATTCTGTCAAAAAAACAAGTTAAAAACAGCAGACTATCTATGGCAGCTTAATTCTGGCGACACTCTTATTGAAACTGGATCTTCTAAATACGGCTGGCTTGAGTTTGCCATTTTGAATGAAAAGATTGAATAGACAAGAAAAAAATTAGGCAACCTTCCTCCGGTTTAATACCGAAGACAAGTTACCTAAAGATGTGAAGTGAACCCAAATATTGGAAACTTAGAAACTACTTTTTAAGATTAGTTAAATAATTTAATCTGAGACACTAGTCGTTAGTAACAATAACCTGACCGATCGGACGGTCTTTTTCCATCAAATAGCGATGAGCGTCTTGAATATCATCTAGTTTAAAAACTTTAGAAATCGGAAAGTGAAACTGTTTTTCATTAATAATATTAAATAACTCGTTAACCATAGAACTATCAACATTAGATGAATCAAAAACTGTCGCGTACTTATTCGCCAAGTTGATGAACGGGTCAAAGTCTTTCCATAACCATTCCCCACTCAATTGACCAACTAACGTGTAAAATCCTCCTGTTTTAAGATGTGCTAAGGAGTCATCTACAGTTGTAGTACCTACCACGTCAATTATCGCATCAAATTTGTTACTTGTTTCAATATGGTTATCTTGATCTAATATGACTTCATTAGCTCCTAAAGTATATAGCAACTCTTTACGATTGTTTTGCCTTGTTGTAGTAGATATAGAAAGTCCAAATTCCTTTCCTAACAGTAACGCAGCCATTCCAACTCCAGTAGTTCCACCACGAATTAATAAAGATTGACCTTCCTTAAATCGTGTTGCTTTTAAAGCCCCAAAAGCAGTATAGAAAGTTTCAGGATAACTGGCTAACTCTATCCAAGTCCCATTGAACGTTACAGGATAAATGATATTATCAGGAACTAAAGCATATTCTTGATAACTACCATCAAATTCACGCCCAAGGCCACCCATAAAAGTTACAACCTTTTGTCCTTTTTCTAAGTTGCTTTCCTGTGAAGGTTCATAGACCTCACCAACAGCTTCAACACCTATTACTCTCGGAAATTTAACTGAAGGTGATCCACCTTCTCTAGTTAGCACCTCATAACGGTGTACTGGAAAAGCATGAATCTTTATAACTGTTTTATTTTGAGTTGGATTTGGAATTGAGCGTTCGACAATTTCCAGTACTTCTGGGCCACCTGATTTTTTTACAACAACTGATTTCATAATAATTAACCCCCATTAAGTATTTTTTATACATTTACAATATACATAAATATATACTATCTTGTTACGTCACAGTCAAGTTAAAGTGCTCAGCAAAGAGAATTATATCGATTAAATGTATTTTGTTTAAATTGTTTAAAATAAAAATACCGCATAATACTTAGATTTTCGTCTAAATATTATGTGGTATTTTATTGTCTAAATAAAAGGTCTTCCACCTGCGAGCATTAATCCTAAAACGCCCACACATAGGCAACAGATGCCTACCGCGTAGATAATACTTTTATTTAATTGCTTTTTATTTTTTCGTGCAAAAGTCATTTCAGTTAATCCAATAAATATTAAGGCAACAACTAATTTAATGGCCGTTAAAATTGGATTCCCTTGCCATGCGTACCCTAGCAACATAATACCACTAGCGATTGAAATCAAATATCCCAGTCTCGTAATCATTTGATAAATTTTTGTATTAGTATTTGTAAAAATTGTGAGCGCCACTAGAACCGCTATCACAACCCAAGTAATCAGATGTATCCATAACCAAATCATAATTAATCTCCTTTTATATCAATCTTACTGTTAGCTTATCATTATTCATCACTAAATCAAGAATTCAAAATCATTTAAGTGATTGTGATTCCTTTCATGCAAAAAAAATAATCCTTATACTAAAGGATTATCATTTTTAAGCTTATTCCCATTCGATTGTTGAAGGCGGCTTGCTCGTAATATCATACACGATACGGTTAACATGTGCGACTTCATTTACAATACGTACTGATATTTTTTGTAAGACATCCCAAGGGATTCTAGCAAAATCAGCAGTCATACCATCAATTGAAGTAACACCACGGATACCAACTGTGTAGTCATAAGTACGTCCATCACCCATCACACCAACACTTCTAATGCCCGGTAAGACAGTAAAGTATTGCCAGATTTCACGATCAAGTCCGGCATTTTTAATTTCTTCACGTAAAATTAAATCGCTATCTCTAACAATTGTTAATTTTTCTTCAGTAATTTCGCCAAGAACACGAATTCCAAGACCAGGACCAGGGAATGGTTGACGCCATACTAATTCTTCGCTCATACCCATTTTTTCGCCAAGTTCACGAACTTCATCTTTAAATAATGTTCGTAATGGTTCGATTAAACTAAATTGCATATCATCAGGAAGGCCACCAACATTATGATGAGATTTAATTGTTTGGGCAGTATCTGTCCCAGATTCAATCACATCAGTGTAAAGTGTTCCTTGAGCCAAGAAGTCAATTCCTTTTAACTTAGTAGCTTCATCATCAAAGACACGGATGAATTCATTACCAATTGTTTTACGTTTCGTTTCAGGATCAGAAATTCCTTCTAATTTACCTAAGAAACGTTCTTGAGCATCAACTTTAATGATATTCAAGCCAAATTTACCGCCAAGCATGTCCATAACTTGATCAGCTTCATTTTTGCGAAGCAAACCATGATCAACAAAAATACTTGTTAGTTGATTACCAATTGCTTTGTGTAATAAAACACCAACAACTGAAGAATCAACCCCACCTGATAAACCAAGAAGGACTTTTTTATCACCAACAGTTTCGCGGATTTTAGCAATTTGTAAATCAATAAAATCTTCCATTGACCAGTTACTTTCAGCTTCACAAACATCAAATGCGAAACGACGTAAAATGTCATCCCCAAATTCAGTGTTGCGAACTTCAGTATGGAATTGAAGACCATAGAATTTCTTATCAAGATTTTGCATTGCAGAAATAGGACAGTTAACAGAAGTTGCAACTGATGTAAAACCATCAGGAACTTCTGTTACTAAGTCACCATGACTCATCCAAACTGTTTGTTCAGCTGGTAATCCTTTGAATAAAGTTCCTTCTGGATTAGTAACTTCAATTTCGGCCTTACCATATTCTTTGTTATCTGCACTTTCAACTTTACCGCCTGGCATTGTATATGCCATTAGTTGCATACCGTAACAGATACCTAAAATAGGAATACCTAATTCAAAGATTTCAGGATCTACTCTGAGTGCATCTTCATCATAAACACTATTTGGGCCACCAGAAAAAATGATACCTTTAGGGGCAATCTCTTTTATTTCAGCCGCACTAATCTTGTGTGATAACAATTCAGAATAAATTCCGAATTCACGTACACGACGAGTAATTAATTGATTATATTGACTACCAAAATCAAGAACGATAATTTTGTCGAAATCTTGCATGCTAACGTTGGCCAAAAATAGTCACCTCTTCATATTTTTTAGTTTCTTATTACGTCTATTCTACTGATTGAAACCCACTTGGTCAATCGTTTGATTTAATTTTCATGAAAATCTGTGAAAATATCTCTATTTTCTAATATTTGCGTAAATAAACGGTATTAATTCGATGCTCATCTGTCTTCTCTAAAATAAGATCAGCCCGATTTCTAGTTGGTAAAATGAACTCTTGTAAGTTCTTTAAATTCACGGTTTTCCAGACATTGCGCGCCAATTTAAATGCTTCATCGTGGTTACCAATCGCATAATCATAATAGTAATTTCCAGGTTTCTGAAAAGACGTGTTCAAAAGAACACCAAAACGTTCCAAATACCATTTTTCAATTAAATCAGCATCCGCATCAACGTAAATTGAATAATCAAAGAAATCACTAACATATAATTGTTGGTTACTTGGTAATTGTAAAACGTTAATCCCTTCAACAATTAAAATATCTGGTTGATCAATTGTTTGTACCATTCCGGGTACAATATCATAACTATCATGTGAATATACTGGTGCTTCAGTTTTCAGACCACTTTTCACGTCATTTAAAAATAGAATTAGTTTTTTCATGTCATAACTTTCTGGAAAACCTTTACGGTCCAAGATATTCTGGTGAATTAGTGTTTCATTAGGATATAAAAAGCCATCCGTTGTAATTGATTGAACTTTTTTAGTTGGATATAACGCTGTGAGTAATAATTGCAGTAAGCGTGCCGTTGTACTTTTACCCACTGCAACACTACCCGTAATTCCAATCACAAAAGGCCATTTTTGATCTTTAATTCCTAGAAAATCAGCTTTTTTCGATTGTAAATCTTGCTTACCCAACAATGTCATATTTAATAAATGAACCAATGGCATGTAAATTTCCTGCACATCTTGAACTGATATCTTATCATTAACAGATTGAATTTCATTCAATTTTTGTTGTGACAAATCAATCTGTTTCGTTTTATAAAAGCCACGCCATTCATCCCTTGGAATTTTATAATAATTCATTTGTTTATCCATTTTAACAATCCTCTAATAAAAACGACCTATCAGTTTCCGTAATAGGTCATTTCTTCCATAGCTTATTTTAAACTATATAAACTTTTTGAAACATGGTCAAACAATGGTGACAATTCTTTTTCAGCATAAACGGTTAGTCGATGCATTGCTCTTGAACAAATCGTGTAAACTAATTGACGCTCATCTTCTTCATGATAGTTAATCTTTGAAGCGCCCCACATAACAACCGCATCAAATTCCAAACCTTTAGCTAAGAAAGCTGGCACAATAATCGTGCCATCGGCCAAACGTTGATTTTCCGTTTTAATCAATGTCACTGGTACGCCATCGGCTTGTAATTGTTCATACAATTCTGTACATTCAGCTAATGATTTGGCAATAATGGCCGTTGTTAGATGATCATCCACATTTTGTTGTACTTGTTTTTCTAAATCGTGTACTAATTTATCAGAATTATTATCCACAGTCATTGTGGGTAAGTCACCTTGTCGATTAAATGACGTCACTGATTCACCATTTATCAACACTTCTTTTGTGAAATCTGTGATTTGTTGTGTTGAACGATATGATTTTGTCAATTGTACGACTTTAGTTTTATCAGCTGGGAATAAATGTCCCAATTCTGATAATAAACTTTTACTATTTTCTTTTGTGAAAATAGCCTGGTTCAAATCACCAAGTAGTGTAAACTTAGCTCTCGGGAAACCTTCCTTCAAGAAAGCTAGTTGGAATGCCGTGTAATCCTGAATTTCATCAATAAAGACGTAACGGACATCTGTTTCACCATGTTTACCCGTCATACGATCAAATAAGTATAAGTAAGGCGTAACATCATGCATCGATATTTGACGATTTTTCAAACGTGACACAACTTCAGCTACATCTGCTTGCCATTCTTCTACAGTAACATTATAGTCACTCAAATTAAGATACTTAGGCACATTGTGTAAAAAGTTCACATATTGTGAACTGATATTCAAGAATCGATTACGCACAATTGCTCTGTGCACACTTGTGAATTGGCGCATAACTAAAGTACGCGTTAAGAAACGCATTTCTTTGTCGCCACTTGCAAATTCGCGGTCTTGGTCTCCATACAAATCATTCAATTGTTCTTTAGACATATCTTGAATTGCTTTTTCGACCCATTCTAACTTAGCCTCAGCTTCAATTCGACGATTCAATAATTTAACTAATGATTCGCGTGTTGCTTCTAATCTTGTTCGTAAATGATAATTTTCATTATATTTATAGTAGCTAGCTTTTATTTTATCTTTTGAAATAAAAACTTCATTATTGAATTTGATATCTCTGAACTTCATGTCTGCTTGTTCCAAATGTTCTGAATAAGCAGTTGAGGCATTAAAGAATGCCAAACTATTTTTCAAAACTTGAATACGTTTTTTAGCAGGCGCATTATCTTCTTCAAAGCGTTCTTGTAGCGTTTCAACTTGCATATTTGGTAAACGTCTTGATGCATATTGGAAATAAGTCATTTGAACCATATTTTGTTCACCAAGTTCTGGTAACACTTGATCAATATAATCATTAAATAATTGATTAGGTGAGAACAAAACAACTTGACTAGCTGTTAAATTACCGCGGTAACGGTACAGCAAGTAAGCCACACGTTGTAATACAGCTGAGGTTTTACCTGAACCAGCTGCACCTTGGACAAATAATAATTCAGCTTTTACATCACGAATAATTTGATTTTGTTCCTTCTGAATTGTCGTTACGATACTCTTCATCTTTGTATCAGCAGAATCATTCAAGACGTCTAATAACATCTGATCACCAACAGCTTCATCAGTATCAAATATCGTTTCAATTCGGCCATCTTCAATTACGAATTGACGTTTCAATGAAACATCTACTGTTTGATCACCATCAGGCGTTTGGTAAGTGACATCACCTAGTCCGCCATCGTAGTAAACACTCGATATGGGTGCACGCCAATCATAAACCATAAAGTGTTCAGGTCGATCAGCAAAAGAGCCCAAGCCAATATAGATTGTTTCTTTTTTATTAGTTCCTTCTTGAATATTTAAACGTGCAAAATAAGGTTTCTTTTCTAATTTCTTTAAAATATCTAAACGAGAAGTTGCGTTCTTCCAACTCGTTTCACGTTCAGCTAACAATTGCTGTTGCTGACGAACAGACATTGCTGTATCAATCATTCCAGTGTATGTTGTCGTATTGATATGAACATCACTTGTAAACTCGCCGTTAATCGATCGTGCTTCACTTTCAGCGTACTTTATTTCATTTTGACGTTTAACTTCAGCATCTTTTATTTTAACAATGACATCATCAAGATGTGCTTGTTCTTCAATTTTAATTTTATCAGCCATTTCTCAATACCCCACTTTACATGATTTTATTAGGCCTAATAGTGTATCATTTTTTTATAATCAACTCAAACAGACACCTAATTGAACTTATTTCTTATTTGGTAGGAATTGGTCAACTACGATTCCTACAGCTAATCCAATTAGTGTTGCGACGGCAATTTTACTTATCACAATACCAATAATTAGACCAATTAAAGTTGTCATTCCTGCAATTAAAGCGCGTCTAGTCATATTGACCTCCAAAAATTTAATATATCCAGTATACCAGTATCGAAACCGGTTTAACACTGGTGACCACTTATAGTGAGCCAAATCTTAATAAAAGCTAAATATCAGTTTAAAATAATAGCCTTTTTTTTGATTTCAGTTTAATATAATGAATAAGACTATAACGATTGGAGGGCCTGACAATGTTCGAACAAGCTTGGTTTTTCTTCACCCATTTCGAAAATTATTTAGGACCTCTTTTCCAGACTTTAGGTAACTGGAGTTACTTAATTCTTTTTGTACTTATCTTTGCTGAAACAGGTCTTGTTGTTTTTCCTTTTCTACCTGGTGAATCGCTACTCTTTTTCACTAGTTCCATTGCCGCCTACTCAACAGATACCATTGATATTCGGGTATTAGTCCCAGTATTCTTTTTTGCCGTACTCTCTGGAGATGCCGTGAATTTTGAAATTGGTCGACATTTAAATAAATTACCTTTCTTTAAAAAAAGAATCCCCCCCGAAAAGATGGAAATTGCCAAAAACTTTTTCAAAAAACATGGCGCAAAAACAGTCATATTTGGACGTTTTATCCCATTAATTAGAACTTTTGTGCCACTTATTTCCGGTACTATTCAAATGAATTACAGACATTTTAGTATTTTCAACTTAATTGGTGTCTCACTTTGGGTAGCGATTGGAAGTGGCGTTGGTTACTACTTCGGTGCAATTCCATTTGTTAAGGATCATTTTTCTATTATTTTCCTTTCAATTGCCGGGATAGCACTACTCCCAGTAATCTTAGCTGGGTTAGTACAACTGACGAAATTTTTACTTAGAAAAAAACTTGATGCTAAATTCTAGGATAAGCTTTTTAGAATAATCGTTTTCTTTAGCGTATAATGAGACTATCACATAAATTTCAGGAGGTTCTCATGCCATTTACAGTCTATCTCGTTCGTCATGGTCAAACCATTTTCAATAAATATAATCGGATGCAAGGTTGGTCCGATTCACCACTTACAGAAAAAGGCATTAACGACGGCCACACTACTGGAAAAAAATTATCACAAATTAAGTTTGCTAATGCTTATAGTAGTGATACAACCCGCGCAAATCGTACAGCTAACTACATTTTGTCTGAAAATGAAAATTCATCAGATTTAATTGTAAAAACATCTGAATTCCTTAGAGAACAAGGCTACGGTTACTATGAAGGTGCCGATTCTTCTCAAGCTTGGTTTGTTGTTGGTAAGCCGCATGGTGCTGCTAATTTCACTGAGATTTTGCAACAATTTTCAATTGAAGAAGCCCGTGACTTCTTCAAAGAAATCGATCCTTTCCACGATGCTGAAGACGATGCCGATTTTTGGGCACGTCGTGATAAAGGCTTTGATTTATTGCGTAAAGATGCTAAAGATGGCGATAACGTTTTAGTTGTCAGTCATGGGACAACAATCAGAAGTATCGTTTCTCGTTTTGCACCCGAAATTGATATTACAATGAGTCCTAAAAACGGTAGTGTAACTAAGTTAATCGTTGATGATAATTCAGTTAAAGTTGAATATTTCAATCATCACGATGACGATGAAATTTAAATAAAAAAGGAGTAACCAATTTCAAAATTGGTTACTCCTTTTAGTTTAAAGTGATTTACGTTGTGTCTTGTAATCGATAACTTCTTTTTCAGATAGATTACCTAATTCTTGTAATTTATCTTCGATAATATTTAAAACAATATTACGATCAGCTTCATTTTCAACAAAATCGTATTTATCGCCATCAATAACTAAAAATTCAGAAACGTCATATTCTTTTTCCCAATCTTCATAATAACGAAGTAATGTTTTATAGTATTCAACCAATGAGTGGTCAGTTTCAATTTGTTCATAATCACGGCCACGTTTTTGAATACGATTAACCATTGTTTCATAAGAAACTTTAATCATAACCATCAAATCAGGTGATTTTTTGTGTGCAGCATAGGGTAACTCTTCAAGCATATTTTCTAATAAATCTTGATAAATGTTATATTCAACAGTTGTGGCATTACCCATTTCTGTATTCATTTTCATAAAAATAGCATCTTCATAAATTGAGCGATCAAGAACATTATTATCTTCTTGCATTGCTGCTTTAATCATTCTGAAACGACGATTCAAAAAGAAAGTTTGTAATAAGTAAGCGTAGGGATTTGTTGCTTCCTTATCCCCTGCTTCACGTTTTTTTGCAGCGATTTCGTTACCTTTGTAAAATAAAGGTAATACCGGGTTATCTGTAACAGGTTCGTAAAAAGCCTCTACCCCAAGTTCTTCAGATAAAATTTTTGTCATACTAGATTTTCCAGAACCAATAATACCAGCCAACGTAATCAAAATAATAAACACTCCTTCTTGAATAGTTAATACAATTTATGCAGTTAAAACAATTAGATTTAGACTTGTAATTAATATCTCATTCGGTATCATCTTACTAGTAGTCATAAATAATCTCATATTTTAATTCTCCGTTTATTTAGTATACATTGGTTTAAATAAAATAAAAGTCTTTTCTTTTTCTAAAATTAATGCATTAAGTAAGACTATTCATCAAAAACCAGACAGCTCTAAGTACCTTTTTATTTACAAATTAAATATTTATTTATGAAAGGATTTCATATGTCATTTACCGTTTATATGGTCCGTCATGGCCAAACTTTTTTTAACTCTCTCCAAAGAATGCAAGGCTGGTGTGACTCTCCACTTACAGATAAGGGGATCAACGATGCCACACATTCAGGAAAACTTTTACGAGATAAATCGTTTAATGCTATTTATCGCAGTGACACAATGCGCACAAAAAAAACACTAAGTCATATTTTAAGTGAAACAAATGTTGAAGGAAATAAACAGCTAACACCAATTGAAACAGCACTGTTTAGAGAAGAATATTATGGCTCATTTGAAGGCCAAGATACTGCAGCTGTTATGCAAACAGTTGGTACACCTTTTAATTGTCAAACCTTCAATGATATTCTTGAAAAATATTCCATCGAAGACTCACGTGATTTCATAAAAAGTGCTGACCCTTTTAATTTAGCTGAAAATGACCAAGAATTTTGGAATCGCTACGATCATGCTTTTGATTTTTTACGCACTAACCAAAATAATAATGACAACGTTCTATTAGTTGGTCACGGGACAGCAATTAGGAGTATTGTTTCACGTTATGCACCTGACATTGATATTTCATCAAGTCCTAAAAATGGTAGCGTCACTAAATTAATCGTTCATCCCGATACAATTGAAGTTAGCTATTATGGTAATTTTGGCGAACAACCCATCTAAATAAAGAAAGGTGAATATTCAGTTTTAAAAACTGAATATTCACCTCTTTTTTATTTTTTTAATACAATCCCTTTATATAAGGTAACTGTTACCCAATAATATCCCAAATAGAGAACTGCAAAAATGATAAATGGAATCGTTATATGTGTATATGGATCTGGAATTAATTCCTTAAACATTTGCAATCCGAATAAAACATGAATAACACCGACAACTCCAGGTAAGAAGAATAAGATGCCAATTTCGCGTCTAATTGATTTTTTCATTAGTCGTTGTTTGGCGCCTAGTTGGTTCAATAAATCATATCGTTTCTTGTCCGTTGCCGCACTAGACAATATTTTAAACATGAGAACACTTGCTAACATTGCCAACATCGCAACGCCTAAGAAGAATCCAATGAATTCCAATCCGCCATAAATACCGTTAGCCAACTGATATACAACATACTTATTCATAAAATAAGATGAATTATCTAACTGATTTTTAGGTATCTCTTCACTCAATGCTTTTAAAATTTCTTTATTATCTTTAAATGATGCTAATCTAACCGTATAAATACGTTGTGTCTTCGCCGAAACAGCTGTAAATGATGAGTCAGAGACAAGTACTGGATCTAACATATCAGGGGATTCCAATGTCGTTCTAACAGCATTTCCCCATAGATTATCCTCATTTTTAGCTGTCATTTTAACAGGATCAACTTTAATAAACTTACCGGTAGCCGTTCCCGTTTCCGTGAAATCAAGCGTGTACAATGGTGATTTCACAAAATCAGATTTTTTAAAATAACGGACAGATCCAACTTTTTTTGCTTCATAAACGGACTCTTTTTTACCAGTCAATTGACTAAGTAATTTTTTCTCTTTTGTTGATGGATTTTGGACAACAACATCATATGGGGAAGTAGAAGTAGCTGTTTGATCAACCACACCAGAGAATCCCATCCCAACAGTTATTGCGCCTAGTGCTAGTGCAAATAGCATCGCAACCATTGTTAAAACCCGATTTAAAGAACCTAATCGAAAACTAAGTTGCCCTAATAAAAAGGTATTTAATTGCTTCTCAGAAAATCCTTTATTACGTTTTAATAATTGGACTAATCCACTAAATAATGAATTGAAAATTAAAAATGTCCCAATCAAAATTGTCACGACTGATCCAATAAATCCAGCCATTTGAAACAGTGCTAAATGACTTAATAAATAGTAACCACTTGCAATTAAACCTAATCCTAGGATACTTTGAATTAAGATATTATATGATTTTAGCTTTTTACCTTGTGGTTGCTCTGCTTCATTTAATAATTTTAAGATAGGCGTTCTTAACAAGCTTTGTCGATTAAATATAGCAGCAATCATGAAAAGAATAACGAAGAAAAGCATTGTTATTAGAATTGCTGGGAAATAAAAAGCTTGAAAAGAATGCGGTGCAAGATCCATTTTATCTACTAAAAATTGGCTAACGCCATATGTCAGTCCAATACCAACTAAAATACCAACAGCTGTTGCAATTAAGCCAATAATTAAAGTTTCAGTGAAAATTAAGCGTCCAATCTTACGCTTTTTAGCACCTAACATCATGAACATCCCATAATCTCTTTGACGCATGCTCATTAAAAATGTATTCGCATAGATAATATAAAACAGTGTAATAATTGCAAGTAGTACAGAACCTACTTGGAAAATCATTGCTGCAAATTTTATCGTCGCATTTTGTTTAATAAATTCTTGATTAGTTGCTAATGCTTCAAACATATAAAAGATTGCTGAAGCCATAATGAGTCCTGATAACAAGATTAGATAATCTTTAAAGCGACTCTTAATTCCAGTTAAGGATAATTTTAATAACATATTGTTTCCTCCCTTCTTAAAATTATTGTTCACTCTTAGCTAGTTCATTTAAAATTTCTTGATAAAACTCTGTTCGCGTATTCGTTCCTTGAATCAATTCTCGACCAATCTTACCATCTTTAATAAAGAGAATTCGTTGACAGTAACTCGCACTAACAGCGTCATGAGTCACCATCAAAATTGATACTTGATCATTTTTATTTAAACTTTCCATCGTTGATAGAAGTGACTTTGCACTTTTAGAATCCAAAGCACCTGTTGGTTCATCTGCTAATAAGATTGCGGGATTATGGACTAAAGCACGAGCTGCTGCAACTCGTTGTTTTTGACCACCAGATAATTCAGTTGGAAATTGTCCAAGAACACTATCTATCCCCAGTGTTTTCGTTAATTTATCAATACGTTCTTGATATTTAGAAATAGATGCATTCTGTAATGATAGTGGCAATGTTATATTTTCAGCTGCCGTTAAATTATCTAGTAAATTAAAACTTTGGAAAATAAAGCCAATCTGTTGTGCTCTAAAATCTGATAGTTTATCTCCACGCATCATTGAGATATCCTGATTATTAATTGTTATCTGTCCTGAAGTTGGTTGGTCTAGCGTTGATAATAAGTTTAATAATGTTGATTTACCAGACCCTGAAGCCCCCATAATACCAATAAATTCACCCTGTTCGACAGAAAAATTAATTCCTTTTAAGGCTTCCGTTTTTTTCTCTTTATTCTTACCGTAAACTTTTTTAACATCTTTTGCGCTTACAACTATTTCTTTCATTTCATTAGTCCTCCGTTTATGTTTATCACGTTACCGTATGTGTACTATTATACATAGTACACAGTAAAAAGCAATTTTTATTATCTTTTATTCCTAACTCAATTCTCATTAAACCGATTACATTTTATATTAATTTAATTTTCCATGGAAATTAATTAGTCAATTCACTATACTTATAAATTGTTAGTTTAATTTACATAGTTATTTATATTGGGAGGTACTTATGGAAAACGAGAAAAAAACATTTATATCGTGGCCAGTTTTGGCATTAATGTCATTCGTAACAGTTATTGGCTTCGACGATATCGTCTATAACTTTCAAAATCAAGGTATGGGCGTTATTACATCTTGGATCATTTTATTGCTATTATATGTAATTCCCTACTCTTTAATGGTAGGACAATTAGGTTCGGTCTTTAATTCAGAGGGTGGCGGTTTAAGTTCATGGGTTCGCGGAACTCGTGGTGAAAAGCTAGGTTACTTTACAGCTTGGACTTATTGGGCTGCTTCTATTCCTTATGTTGTTGATACCGCAAACTCAGTTGTTGTTGGCTTCGGTTGGTTATTTAACGGAAGTAATGCACTCGAAGATAGTCTATCAACAGCTATGTTCGCGTTAATAACATTAGTAATCTTTGTTGGCTTCATTTTTGTTCAACGTTTCTTCAAAGGTTCATTAGAATTTTTAGGTCTTATTGGTGGTGGTGCCATGTTCATCCTCACAATTTTATACGTTGTAATGGCATTTGGCTCATTATTAACACCTTCAGGTCGTATTGCAACAACAAATATGAGTTGGCACACATTAATTCCTAAATTTGATTTACATTACTTCACAACAATCGGTTTGTTAATTTATGCGATTAATGGTGCAGAATTAATTGCGCCATTTGTCACAAAAATGAAAAAGCCTAAAAAAGATTTCCCTAAAGCCATGATTATGTTAACCGTTATGACAATCTTTTTAACAGTTTTCGGCTCATTCGCACTCGGGATTTTCTTCAATGCTCATAATATTCCTAATGATTTTAAAATGAACGGTTCGTACTACGCATTCCTTCGTTTAGGAGATCAATTTCATATGGGTAGTTGGTTAATGTATGCCTTCGCTATTACTCAGATTGTGTACATGTGTGCCCTTCTAGCTGTTCTTCTTGACGCTATGACTCGCATGCTTATCTCTGACACAGGCGCTCGTTATATGCCTAAGAAATTACTTAAAGTTAACAAAGATGGGTTACCAATTAATGGGTACATTTTAACCTGTACTCTAAGTGCCTTCATTCTTTTCTTGGGTGTCTTCTTACCAGATATGAACACAATTTTTAATTGGTTACTGAACTTGAATGGGATTATTTCACCAGGTGTCACTTGTTGGATTTTCTTTGCCTTCATGCAGATCCGTAAAAATAGTGCTAAATATCCATCAGAATATGTCTTCATTAAAAATGACAAATTAGCTTACGCTGTTGGTTTATGGTGTTTAGTTGTTACTGTTTTGGCAACAATCTTTGGGATTATTCCTCAAGATGTCGAGATGGGTAGCTCACTATTCTACTACCAATTAGCTATCAATATTATTAGTGTCGTTGTTCTTATCGGTCTTGGATTTATTATGCCAATGATTGCTGAACGTGAACGTAAAAGAGACGGTATTAAAGATTAAATTCAAAAATAGTATTTACTCAGAAAAAAAGGCATTGGATACTTTATTTAACAGTATCCAATGCCTTTTTTTGCTTGAGTATATTAAATTTTAGTTTAGGGTTATTTTCACTTTGTATAAAAATCAAATATACATTGTAAAAATTTTCATGATGATCGAATTTATCTGTGATTATTCTCGGTCTTTAAATACTTCTTTTGCAATATTGATAGCATTTAATACCTTTGGAAAACCAACATACGGAAGACAATGAATGAATGTTTCAACAATTTCTTCTTTAGTCAGACCAACATTCAAAGAGCCATTAATGTGTACCTTGAGTTGAGCAGCAGTATCTCCTTGCGTTAGTAATGTAGTAATGGTCACCATCTCACGTTGTTTTAAATCTAATTCTGGTCGATTGTAAATATCACTAAATGCCCATTCAAAGATGTATTTCCCGACATCAGGTGCGATATCTTTTAGAGAATTCATTACATTGTCAGCTGCTGGGCCATCCACCATATTTAATGTTTTCTTTCCTAATTCAAGTCTGTCAATTTCTGTCATCGCTTGTTCCTCCAATAATTTTTTACTACAGGAGTAACAATACAGTCTGGAGTTCACTCCATGTCAATTAGTATTATAAATTTTCTTTTCCATTTTCTGATATATACTAATCTTTTTATTGATGAAGTTTATATGTTCTTGAAGACTTTCTTGTTCGTCTTCTAGACGATGACGCTGATCGTATAGCAAAGCCATTCTCTGTGAAATGGTTTCATCACCCTTATATCGCAGAATAGCATATTCTCGGATTATTCGGATTGACATCCCTGTACTCTTCAAACGTTTTATAAATTCAATCCAAGTTCTATCATCATCTGTATAAATTCTGAGATTATTTTCTTTCCGATGTGGAACAATTAACTTCTCTTTTTCATAATAACGAAGCGTATCTATTGATAATCCAACCTGTTTAGAAAATTCTCCGATTTTATATATCATAGTTTTCCCTCCTAAAAACATAATATGGTGAAGCTCACGGCGAACGCCTATCACCCCATAAAATTCAGCCATACATTGGCCACGTGAGGGGTTTGAATGCATCAATTGGGCAAACATCGACACATTTGTACACTCACCTAGCTGATAATGCTATGGAAGAAGTTATGTTTTTTTACTATCTTCTATTATCTTTACGCCATCTACACCTATTGACTCACAAATCGTTAAAAATCTAAAATCTTCTAGATTTTCAAAATGAACGTGATTGCATTTGAACCACTCACGATATTCCTTGTAGGTTGTTATAATTTGATTAGCTTCATTTTTATCATTTTTTAAGTCATTAAATAGTGCTCTTCGATCCTCATTAAATCCATAAAATTCTGTGTAAGTCGCGATACTTTCAAGAAACAAATCAGAAATAATTTCCCAACTCATTTGATTCTCTGGAATATTTCTTTCCTCTAATAATAGCCTTACATCATACGGTAATGCGTTTACATTTTTTGCCCCTTCACCTAAACTCATTCGATTACCCCCCGATAATTGCAATCAATATACCATACCTTTCTCATCGATAACAAGTACTTGGCTTGTTATTTATTTTAATTTTTTCTACGTCCTTATAAAAACAAAAAAAGCTTAACAATATTGTTAAGCTTACCGTATATTTTAAGTTCGCATTTTAAGTTAAATTAATTTTATATTCTACCATTTTTCTATTCGATTTCTTATACGATCACATTTTCTTAATTATTACGTGCGTATACTTGCTGACCCTCATACCATTCGCAGACAGTTAGAAATGTTAATTTTGAAAAACAATTAATATTAGCCTGATATTTTTCGAACCAATTACGATAATACCGATATTGCTTAATTAACTGTGCTGCCTCTTCTGGATTTTGTTTCATTTCATCAAATAGCTGCTTTCTGTCATCGTTAAATCCATAGAATTCAGTAAAATTAATTGTACTTTTAATAAATAAATCGAATAGAACGGCTAAATCATTATCTTTTTCACAGAGACGACCCTCTTGAAAAAGTAATTGTACATCATACGGTAATTCTTTGTATGCTTCATTATATACTTCTGTATCATCTACCATGTTGGGTGCTCCCATTCTCCCCACCATATAAAACCCTTTGTTCCACATAACGCTTTATTTGAACCTTTCATTCATTCCCAAATCCAAAAAATAGTTATGTCGTTACCTAATTCTAATACATCTAGTATACATTATTTTTATGCATAATTACCTAAAATTTTATACTTTTTTTAATTTACTTAAGTCATTCATACAATTAATAGTTTACACCCTTTTTGAAGTCAAAAAAGACCCTTTCAAAAATTCTTGAAAAGATCTTTCTGATTTATTATTCAGCTTCTTCTACCAAAACATTGGCAGCTCGTTCCTTATACATGGGGATTTCATCTTCACTTGCTAAAACAAAATGTTCTGGCGAAATTTCAACCATTCGACGTTTTTTACCATCTGCCTCAACTGACGAATCGTATGGTACTGGAATGCGATTACGTTCAAATTCAGGGTCAGGAACAGGAACGGCCGAGATTAAACTGGCTGTATAATCGTGTAAAGGATGTGTATATATTTCGTCTGCAGGGGCTATTTCTAATAACTTACCATAATGCATCACACCAATTCGATCACTGATATATTTAACCATTGATAAATCATGTGCAATAAACAAATATGTTAAATTATGTTCAATTTGTAATTCCTTCAACAAGTTAACAACCTGTGCTTGAATTGAAACATCCAACGCAGAAATAGGTTCATCTGCGATGATAAACTTAGGTTCCACAGCCAAAGCGCGAGCAATACCAATTCGTTGGCGTTGGCCACCTGAAAATTCATGGGGGTAGCGGCTAGAATGATCTTTATTCAATCCAACTGTTTCTAATAACTCTTCAACGCGTTTTGCACGTGCTTCATCGTTAGAAGCTAAATGGTGAATATCAATTCCTTCAGCCACAATATCTTTAACTTTCATTCGTGGATTTAATGATGCATACGGATCTTGAAAAATCATCTGCATATCACGACGAAATTTTAATTTATCTTTTTTAGATTTAATTTTACGAATATCGACACCATCAAAATCAATTTTACCATCAGTTGGTTCATATAAATTGATGATACTACGACCTGTTGTTGTTTTACCAGACCCTGACTCGCCCACCAAGCCAAATGTCTCGCCTTCATAAATATCAAATGAAATATCATCGATAGCCTTCACTTCGTCCGGTTTGCCGACATTAAAATACTGTTTTAAATGACGGACTTTTAAAATTTTATTTTTCTTTTGTTCCACCATGTTCAGCTCCCCTTCCTTAGTTTTCTACCAAATTTTGATTCGCTTTAATTTTTGTTTCTTGTTGTTTTGCAAAAATTTTATACCGTCTTTGAATTTCAACTGGCGGCGTTACTTTAGGTGCATCTGGATGCAACAACCATGTAGCTGCTGCATGTGTTGGTGAAACATCAAAGAATGGTGGTTGTTGTTCTGTATCAATCTTCATAGCGTACTCATTTCGAGCGGCAAACGCATCCCCTTTTGGTGGATCCAATAAATCAGGAGGTGTACCTGGAATTGCGTATAGATGTTCACTATCAAGTGTTGGCATTGAATTCAATAACCCCCAAGTATAGGGATGTTGTGGATTATAAAAGACCTCATCGACTGTCCCATATTCAACAATCCGACCTGCATACATAACTGCTACACGATTAGCCATACCAGCAACAACCCCTAGATCATGGGTAATGAAAATAATTGATGTTTCAATTTTTGCTTGTAACTCTTTCATTAATTCCAAAATCTGTGCTTGAATAGTTACATCCAAAGCTGTTGTTGGTTCATCAGCAATTAAAATTTCTGGATAACAAACTAATGAAATCGCAATAACAATTCGTTGACGTTGTCCACCAGAAAATTGATGTGGATAATCCTTAAAGCGTTTCTTAGCATCTGTAATCCCAACTAATTTCAAAATTTCCAAGGCTTGCGCCATTGCTTTTTCTTTTTTTACATGTTTATGCTTCATTAATGGTTCAGCAATTTGTCTACCAATTCTCATAGTAGGATCTAAAGAAGTCATTGGGTCTTGGAAAATCATTGCGATATCTTTACCACGAATGTTTTCCATTTGTTTTTCTGATTTTTTAAGTAAATCTTCACCATGAAAAAGAATTTCTCCACCCATAACTTCTGCATTATTAGCTAATAATCCCATTAAACTTTTTGTTGTAACGGATTTACCGGAACCTGATTCGCCAACGATTGCTAAAGTTTCACCTTTAGCCAGATGAAAACTAACATCACGTATGGCTTTAACATCTCCAGCATACGTATGAAAATTAATTTCTAGATTATTAACTTCTAAAATATTTTCTGTCATTTTTCAACACCTACTCTTTCGTTTTTGGATCAAAGGCATCACGGAGTCCATCACCTAATAAGTTAAAGGCAACCATGATAATACATAAAACAATTGCTGGATACCACATTTGGTATGGTAAAAATTGGAAATTCTTTTGACCATCATTCAATAATGAACCAAGTGAAGCTTGAGGCGCGCTAATCCCAATTCCAATAAAACTCAAGAAAGCTTCGAAGAATATAGCACTAGGAATTGTAAACATCGTTTGAATAATGATTACACTCGATAAGTTAGGTAGTAAATGTTTCACTGCAATTTTTACAGGTGACTCGCCTAAAGTCCGAGCAGCAAGAATATATTCTTGATCTTTTAATTTCAACGTTTGTGCCCGAACTAATCGGGCCATTGTTGTCCAACCAGTCACCGCAATTGCTAAAATAATTGACGTTAAACCTGGCTTGAAAACCAATAACATTAAAACAATAACAACTAAGTTAGGTACCGACGAAATAATTTCGATGATCCGCTGCATGACTGTATCAACACGTCCGCCACGCCAACCGGACAAGATTCCATAAGCAACCCCGACTCCTAAATCAACTAATGCGGCAACTAGTGCTACGATTAAGGAAATCTTAGTTCCATACATAATTCTTGATAATAAATCACGTCCAAAAACATCCGTTCCTAAAATAAAGTATTTATCTTTTGGAATACTATTTTGTTCATAAGCATCATACCAGCTACCTGATGATGTTTTTAACTTTCCATTTAATCCATCTATTGGTACACCAGGAATTTTAGGTGGTAAATTTGTGTACTCAACATTTTGTTCTGTTGCACTATGTGGTGCTAAAATGGGGGATCCAAAAGCCAAGATAAAAATTGCAACCAGGACCCAAAGTGAGATAAAAGCCCCTTTATTTTTCTTCAACCGACGCCAAGCATCCTGAACGAAAGTCAACGACGGTGCAGCAATTTTTTCATTATCAATAGCGTTATTTTTATCTAACGGTTCAAATGCATCTACTGGTAGGTCAATTTTATCTGCCATCGTTAATTTCTCCTTCCAGTTAATCGAATTCTTGGATCAATAATACCGTAAATGATATCTGTTAATAAGATAACAACTACTAGTCCAGCTGAATAAAGCATTGTAACACCCATGATTGTGGGGAAATCATTTGTCAAAATTGATTTTACGAATTGTTCACCAATTCCAGGAATTGAGAATATATTTTCAACAACCATTGAACCGGTCATTAATGCGACCGTGTAAGGGCCGATTAATGTTACTAAAGGAATTAAACTATTACGTAAAGCATGGTGGAATACCACGCCAAACTTTGTTAGTCCTTTAGCCTTAGCCAGTTCAATGTAATCACTGCTTAGGACATCCACCATCTCGGTTCGAATGAACCTGGCTGTTTCCGCCAGTGGTCCAACCCCTAAAGCAATTGTCGGTAGAATCGTGTAACTGAATCCGCCCCAATCAGCAATTGGTAACCAACCTAATTTCAACCCTACGTAATACTGTAATAAAACAGCTAAGACGAATGAAGGGATTGAGATACCTAAGATTGATAAAATTGTTGAAGAAGTATCAATCCAAGTATTTTTGTTAATAGCACCAATGGCACCAATCACAATTCCAATAACTATTCCGAAGATGATAGCTTGTAATCCAAGTTGTCCGGATGGTCCAATACGACTTGAGATTAAGTATGACACAGGTTGATTACTGTACTGGAATGACGTTCCTAAATCGCCCTTAACTAATCCCACTAAGTAAATGAGATATTGCTGCCATACGGGTTTATTCAATCCATATTGTTCATTCATAATCTGTAATTGCTCAGTTGTCATTTTTTGCTGATTCGCATAAGGTGATCCAGGCATTAACTTCATTAAAAAGAAGGTAATGGTTGCGACTAAAAACAACGTCAGTAGCATATAAAAAATTCGTTTAACTAGGTATTTACCCATAATTCTGACCCTCACTTTTGCTTTATTATGTAATTAAAACAAGTCAGAATTAGCCATGGTGGCCAATTCTCACTTGTTAAATTTTAACACGTTAATTAATTATTTAGTAACATAAGCATCTTTGAAATTGTAATTGACACCAGCTCCATTGTAGATAACACCTTTAACTGTTGATCTTAATAATTGAGCTTGAGCCACTTGGTAAATTGGTGCAATTCCTTGATCCTTCATCAAGATTTTTTCAGCTTTAACTAAATCATCCCAACGTTTGTCTACATTACTTGCATCCGTTGTTTTTGAAGCTTTAATCAATGCGTCATATTCACTATTTTTCCATTTACCTGCATTTTGTGAATTATCTGAAGTAAATAAATCTAAGAATGAGATTGGGTCTGAGAAATCAGCGCCCCATGCTGTAACAACAATATCGAAATCACCACTGTTTGATTTTGCTAAACGTGATTTGAATGGGATATTTGTTAACGTTACATCCGCACCATCTAAGTTATCTTCAATCGCATTTTGTAAAAACTCATTTGTTTTCTTAGCTTTATCAGTATCATCACTTAAAAGTGAGAAACTAGCTTTTGTAACACCAACTTCTTTTAATCCTGATTTCCATAATTCTTTTGCTTTAGTAATATCTGTATTCGCAGTCGATTTAACAGTTGATTCTTTTGCAAAATCTTCGCCTGTTTTAGGATTTGAAGCAAGTCCTGATGATACTAAACCTGTCGCAACAGTTGAGCCATCCCCTAAAATTTTATCAACAAATTGTTTTCTGTTGATAACTAATGAAATAGCTTGACGAATCTTTTGGTTATTAAATAATTTATTTTTTTGGTTGTATTGTAAGTAGAACGTTGATGCTTGTTTACGCGTGATATAATCTTTATCTGTTTTCAATGTTTTAGCTTGTTCAGCAGATAAATTCGTCATATCTAATTTTTGACTTTGGTATAAATTGTAGCTCGTTGTATTATCTTTAGAAACTTGGAAATTCATTTGTGTTAGCTTAACTGCTTTTTTATCCCAGTAAGTGTCATTTTTCTTTAAGTCCCAAGTTAAGTTAGTTCCTGTCCAATCATTTAATGTAAATGGACCATTGTAAACCATGTATTTACTTTGTGTGCCATATTTAGAACCATACTTTTCAACAACTTTTTGATTTTGTGGATAGAATGTTGGGAAGCCCATCAATAATTTGAAATATGGTACTTTTTTATCAAGCGTTACAACTAACGTATGTTTGTCAGTTGCTTTGATTCCCAATGTTGATGGTGCCATCTTACCCGCGCTGATTGCATCATAATTTTTAATTCCTGAGAAGAGGTAACCATATTGTGAAGCTGTCTTAGGATTAACGGTCCGTTGCCATGAATAAACAAAATCTTTAGCCGTCACATCGTCCCCGTTACTCCATTTCGAATCACGAAGTTTAAATGTATAAGTCATGCCATCTTTTGATACGGTTGTTTTAGTTGCAAGTGCATTTGACACTTTACTGTTCTTACCAATTTTATATAAACCTTCATTGGTATTGTTCAACATGTTAAAGCTGACGGTATCTGTTGCTGTCGATAAATCCATCGATGGTAATTCAGCTGTTTCAGACCAATTAATAACCTGTTTATCAGCGAGTTCTTTACTATCTGAAGATGAAGATTTAGATCCACATGCTGCCAAGACAATGACAGACAGTGCTAGCACACCACTTAATTTCAAAACTGACTTTAACTTCATAATATGACCTCTCCTTTTTTATTTACCTTTTCTTAACGTAAGTTTATCTTACATTAGAAAAAGATTAAAATCAACATTAAACTCTAATTTAATTAAATTCAGCATCAAACACCTTTAAAATACAGGTTTATCTATATAAAATATTTTACATACATCATTTTAAGCGTTGATAAAATGAGAATATAGCCATTTTAACCCTTGTTTTCTCATTTAAGTCAACTAACTCATTTTGATGTTCGAATATTTTTTTGAATAAATGTTATACTTAACCTATTAATTAAGTTCCACGAGGAGGTTCTCATGAAAGAAACTTATTCTACAGAAATACCAGTTATTGACGTTTTCATTGCTGGTATCGAAAAACAACGGGAAAATTTAGATTATACAATGTCCGAATTAGCTGCATTAGTTGAAGCTAACAACATGCACGCTGTTGAAGATATTCGTCAGAAATTAGATCGACCAACTGCTGCCCTTTACTTTGGTAAAGGTAAAGCAGAAGAATTTAAGACTGAAAGTGAAGCACAAGGTGTGAAAATTTTAGTTGTAAACGACGAATTATCACCAACTCAAATTCGTAACCTTGAAGCTGCATCAGGTATGGAAGTTATGGATCGTACAGGCCTAATCTTGGCTATTTTTGCTTCAAGAGCACAATCACGCGAAGCAAAACTCCAAGTGCAAATGGCTCAACTTCAATATCAATTACCTCGTTTAAGAGGGATGCAAGATAAACTAGATCAACAATCTGGTGGTGGACTTGCTAACCGTGGTGCTGGTGAAACGAAGATTGAATTAGATCGTCGTGTCATTGAAAATCGTATTAACCATATTAAAAAAGATCTTGCTGAAATGGACAAAGAAGAATCTACTAGACGTAAACAACGTGATAAATCTGGTATTCCGACTGTAGCATTAGTTGGTTATACTAACTCAGGTAAATCAACGACAATGAATGGATTACTTCGTCTAATAGGACAAGATGATGACAAACAAGTTTTTGAAAAGAATATGTTGTTTGCTACATTAGATACTAGCGTCCGTAATATTCAATTTGAAGATAAGAAACAAATCTTATTGAGCGATACTGTTGGTTTCGTAAGCAAATTGCCTCACCAATTAGTCAAAGCTTTCCGTACAACCTTGGCTGAAGCTGCACAAGCTGATTTGCTTATCCAAGTTATTGACGTGGCTGACAAACATGCTGAGGAAATGATCCAAACAACTGAAGATACATTAAAAGCTATTGGTGTCGAAAACATTCCAATGATTTATGCCTATAATAAAGCTGATTTAGCAAATATTGATTATCCTACTTTCTCAGATGATAAATTCACTTATAGTGCTCGTGATGAAAAATCACTTAATCAATTGGTAGACATTATTAAAAAGAACGTCTTTAAAGACAACGAAATTATGACTGTTCTTATCCCATTTGATAAGGGTCAACTTGTTGATCTAATCAATGAAAAGGCAACTATCTTAGAAACAGATTATGAAGAATCAGGTACAAAATTAAAAATTGATGCACCAAAAATTATTGCGAACCAATTACAAGATTACATCGTTTAAAACAATTCTATAAAAAGAGTGTCTGAATCGGTCTAAAATAGCCGATTCAGACACTCTTTTTTGTCGTCATAATTGTATCTAGTTTATTGCATGATTCCCGCTGTTATGCTAAAATGCAACTATTCATTTTAGAAAAGGAGGATTCAATTTTGGAAAAAAAACCAGCAGTTGGACTTAACAGATCGTTAGGTCTATGGTCAGCATTATCAATCGTAATCGGAACTGTCATTGGTTCTGGTATCTTCTTTAAACAAGCTTCGGTACTTGACTACACCGGCTCTACTACAAATGCCCTGCTCGCATGGCTATGTGGTGGTATCATAACCTTAACCGCCGGATTAACTGTTGCTGAAATTGGATCTCAAATTCCAGAAACCGGTGGATTATATATCTACATGGAAAAAATTTACGGTAAAATTTGGGGGTTCTTAGCTGGTTGGATGCAAGTTATCGTTTACGGACCAGCTATGATTGCCGCATTAGGCGCATACCTCGCCATTTTAATAGTAGACTTCTTTAGTATTCCAGCTGGTTATTCTCATTTAATCGCATTAATTGCAGTCATTTCTATTGGCTTCCTAAATATGCTATCAAATCGTTATGGTGCTTCATTCCAGATTATTACAACTATTTGTAAATTATTCCCAATTGCTGCTATTATTATTTTTGGTTTATTTTTTGGCAATGCAAATGCACTTGGTCAGTCTGTTGCAACTGTCAGTCATTCTACAAACAATTTTGGTGTTGGTATCCTTGCTACGTTGTTCGCTTATGATGGTTGGATTCTGATTGCTAATATGGGGGATGAAATTAAAAATCCTAAAAAAACATTACCTAGAGCTATTGTTTTAGGAATCTCAATTGTTCTTCTTATTTATATTCTTGTTTCGTTCAGTATCATGCGTGTCATGCCTGCCAGCCAAATCCATCAACTAGGTGAAAATGCAACGCCACAATTTGCTAAGATTGCCTTTGGCCAACTTGGTGGAAAAATTATGAATATCGGTGTCATTATTTCTATTCTTGGTTGTATGAACGGTAAAATTATGACATTCCCTCGAATTATGTGGGCAATGGGTAAGAACAAACAATTACCTTTCCACAAAGAAATATCTTATTTACATCCAAAATCACATTCACCTGTTATTGCAACATGTGTGGCCTTAAGTATTGCAGCAATTATGATTTTATTTTTTGATGCTGATCGCTTATCTGAAATTTGTATTTTTACAGTTTATTGCTTTTATGTTATGACTTTCGTTGGCCTCTTTATTCTACGTCGTCGGAATAAAGGAACAGATTTAAAACGTGTTTTCTCAGTTCCATTGTTCCCCATAACACCTATTGTTGCTATCTTAGGTGCAGCCTTCGTTTTAGTTAGTGAAGTTCAATCAGATATTGTAGGTGTTTTAATTTCATTTACAATTGTTGCACTCGGTATCCCGGTTTATTTATATGAAACATATAAAAATAAAGATCTATAACAAAAATGTGTAATGACAATAATTGTCATTACACATTTTTATTTTAATTCATCATTTTCCGGGAAAGGGATTATTCACGAAAAGTTGTGTATAAAATTTAATTTCTTGTAAAGTCTGAGCAATTTTATTTTTTGTATAATCTGCTAACTTAGCATCGTCAATTAATTGTCCATCTTCAGTAAATATTTGATCAACTATTCCCAATAATGTTGGTGCAGGCAGCGTGATAAATCCTAATCGATTCAAAATAGGCACTAATTCAGCTGTTGCAAATTGTGCACCGCGCATATTATCTGAATAGCCCATAATTTTAACTGGTTTACGTTGCCCTTCAAAAGCTAAATAATCGATTGCATTTTTCAAAACAGCTGGAATAGCATGATTATATTCAGGCGTTAAGATAATAAAGCCATCTGCCGTAGCTACATCTGCTATCCATCGTGCTTCATTTTCAGGTAGTTGTCGATTTTCATTTTGCATAGGTGCCAATTTTTCGTGGAAAAAGGTTAACTGGTAGTCACTTAATTTTAGAAATGAAAATTCAATATTATCCTGATTTTTTGCTACTCCTTCAATATACTTAATGAGCCTTTTACCAATAGAATTCTCTCTTGAACTACCTAGAATAACAGCAATTTTTACCATTACATCATCTTCTTTCTAATTCACTTTTCAATCAAACAAACCATCATTTTAAACCGATTCTACTTCTAACTAATAAAATGGTTGTTAAAATCTATATAGATTTTAACAACCATTTTTATTTTATTGTCTACGCTAAACGTCTTTCTAAGTATCTTGAAACCAATGATAGTGCATAACAAACGACGAAGTACATCACTGCTAAAGCGACGAACATTGGAATAACATAATTAGTATTTTGACCGTATACTAATTGTGCATGATACAGTAACTCTGGTAAAACAATGATAGTAGCCAATGATGTATCTTTAATTAATGAGATAAATTGACTAACCAACGGTGGAATCATTTTCTTTAAAGCTTGTGGTAAGACAATCACACGTAGACCTTGCCAATAAGTTAGGCCATTTGCGCGAGCACCTTCCATTTGTCCAGGTTCGACAGCTTGAATACCACTTCGAATAATTTCAGCTAACATTGCTGATTCGAAAACGGTCATTGCTAGCGTTGCTGACCAGAAAATTGATAACCGAATACCAACATTTGCTAAACCAAAATAAACGAAAAATAAGATTAAAAGTAATGGTAAATTTCGAATTAAATCAATTATAAAACCAACTATAGCAGATAAACGTTTTACTTTAATATATCGTGTTAGGCCTAGAATAGCGCCAATAATAAAACTGAAAATAATTGAAATAACTGAAACTTCGATTGTTACTAATAATCCTTGTAGCAAGTAACGAATATTTTCCCAACTATATGCTGCAATAAAATCTGACATGTTTTTCTAGACCCCCTTTAACTTAATTTCTTTTCTAAATGTCTCATGTAATAACTTAATGGCATTGTGATAATTAAATATAACACCCCAACAATAATGTACGTGTTGATTGTATCAAATGTTGTTGATGCGATAATATCACCCTGGTACATTAAATCAAATCCAGCGACGAAGGCTAAAACTGATGAGTTTTTGACCAAATTAATGAATTGATTACCCAAAGGTGGAATCACATATTTAAATGCCTGGGGTAAAATAATATGAAACATTGATTGCATGAATGTTAACCCGTTTGAGCGAGCACCTTCCATTTGTCCAGGATCAACAGCTCGAATCCCAGCACGAACTGTTTCTGCAATAAAAGCAGATGTGTAAATCGTTAGTCCGATTGTTCCAGCTGTAAATCCGTTGATATTCGTACCGTACATAGGTACCACAACGTAGAAAAACATTGCAACAACCAATAACGGAATATTTCTAAATATTTCAATATAGATACGTGCAATAATTTTTAAAATTCGATATGGCATTTCTTCCAAAATTGCAAAGAACGAACCTATAATTAAACTAAAAAATAATGCGAGTACACTTGAACACAATGTATAGCCAAGTCCTGTTAATAAGGCTTGCCAATGTTCTGTAAAAATCGTAATCATTGTTGACTCGCCTCCTTCACACTAAATCCTGGAATATCGCCAAACCATTTATTTAATAATTTTTCATATGAGCCATCGGCACGCATTTCAGCTAAAGCCTTATTAACTTCGTTCTTAAATTCACCTTGGCCTTTATCAATCGCAATTCCGTAAGGTTCATGCGTAAAAGTACCACCAACAACAGCAAAATCAGAATTCTCTTTAACCATCCCATATAAAATACCATTATCAGTTGTTAAAGCATCACCTTGACCAGATTTTAGTGCGGTTAATGCTTGCGCATAATCATCTAGTTCCAGCACTTCTGCTTTAGGTGCATACTTCTTCATGTTAATAACTGAAGTTGAACCCTTAACACCTAAAACAACCATACCGTCTTTATTCAAATCTTTTACAGATTTAATTGAGCTTGTTCTTTTAACTAAAATAGCTTGTCCGGCAGCAAAATAAGAGTTAGAAAAATCAACTTGTTTTTCACGAGCTTTAGAAATGGACATCGTCGCAATAATTGCATCAATATTTCCATTTTTCAAAAGTGGAATTCTTGTTTTACTTGTTACCTGAACAAAATTAGCTTTACCATCTTTACCTAAGATTTTTTTTGTCACTGCCTTAGCAATATCAATATCAAATCCTTGGATTTCACCGGTTTTGATGTTCATTAAACCAAATAACTTCGTATCTGCTTTAACACCCCAGTTAATTGTTTTTGTTTCTTTAGCTGTTGTTGCAATGTTGGCTTTACTTTGCGCTCCACAGCCTGCAATAACTAATACCATAGCTATACTCATAAACAATAAGCTAATTTTTCTTAATTGTTTCATATTTTAATCCCCACTCTCACAGTCTTGAGCTCCTTAATGTTTAATAATTTTACTCAAGAATTTTTTTGCACGTTCTTCTTTTGGATTGTCGAAAAATTCTACTGTTGTATCATCCTCAAGAATTTGACCATCAGCCATGAAAATAACACGATCGGCTACTTCACGAGCAAAGCCCATTTCATGAGTTACAACAATCATTGTGATCCCATCATTTTTAGCGATATCTTTCATAACTTTTAAAACATCGTCAATTGTTTCAGGATCTAATGCAGAAGTTGGTTCATCAAATAATAGCGCCTTAGGTTTCATAGCTAGACTACGGGCAATGGCAATTCTTTGCGATTGTCCACCTGATAACATTCTAGGATATGATTGTGCTTTATCATCAAGTCCAACTGTTTTTAATAAATCCATTGCGATTTTTTTATTTTCAGCTTCATCCCGTTTTAAAACTAAACGTGGTGCAAGCATAATATTTTCTAAAACAGTTTTGTTTTCGTACAAGTTAAAATGTTGAAATACCATCCCAACATTTTTTCTGATTTTATCAATATTCGTTTTCTTATCTGCTAAATCAAAATTATCAACTAATAGTTGCCCCTCGTTAACTTGCTCTAAACCATTGATAGTTCTGATCAATGTACTTTTTCCAGAACCAGATGGCCCGATAATAACGACGACTTCGCCTGCTTCAACTTTTAAGTTGATATTCTTCAATGCGTGAAATTTATCGTAATATTTCTCCACATTTTTAAATTCGATCATTGCCATACTCTCAATCCCCTTCTCTTAACTCTTTTATTCTTTTTTGTGATACTTTAATTATACTACCAAATGGATGTTTAATTGCAGTCTTTTTTAAATGTACCATATAATCACAAAAAAAGTGATAGCAATGTAGTCATTTGCTATCACTTTTTTACTAATTTTCTTTTTCTTTATAGGCAATTTGAACTTTAACGTGAAATTTATGTGATTCTTCAATAACTGATGATCGACCAGCAACCTTCTGATTACCACCATAAATAGTTGCTGTTGCTAAGTAAATATCATATTGTTCCTTAGCCGTTTCAATATCAGATAAACCGACATGAGTTAGACGACCAATCAATTGTTTATCAATCTGATTCATTCCAGCGTAAACATTCATCTTTTCGTCTTCTATTTTTAATTCAAAAAATGGAAAAGCAACGGGCTGTGCTAACTCTGACACTGGTTTTCCTGTTTTCTGAATTTCTTTTATAATAGCATCATCTGACAATCCATCATAATCAAAATCTGAATACTTAACTTGCTTCATTTGATCAGCAATTTTTTGAATATTTACTTTTTCGTTTCTATTTGTCCTAAGTGTCGCTGGCATCAGCATTTTAGAATCAAATAGGCCGTTCGTTTGAACATAACCTGGTTGCATTCGGCGCCGTTTATCTCCTTCAATTTCTTCCTTAGGCGGGCCACCCAATAATTTTTCGATTTTCGGTGAAGGATCAAATTTAGTTGTTTTATTTGTAAAATAATGAATAACATTTAAAACAATAAAATATAATAAAACAAAAAAAGCAAGAATAAACAAACTACCTCTAACATAATAACCATTTATGAAATATCGTGATGCGATATACAATAGATACCAATTACCAAGAAAACCTAAAACAGTATAAATTCTATTTTTTAATTTTAAATTAACGTTAATAAACCCTAAATAATGGTTTGCTAAATCTAATAAACTAAACATTTATTTACCTCCTAATCCTTAGTCTGTATTTGTCGTTTCTGTATTAGCTTTGTCATCCGTTACCGTTTTAGTATTCTTCGCGCTATCACTTGTGCTTGTTGCCGCACTAGCTTTATCCGCGTTTGTATCAGTGTCTGTACTTGTATCAGTGTCTGAATCAGTTGTGTCATCGGTACTTGTTGCTGCACTACTATCATCCGTTGTTTTATCTGCACTTGTGCTTGCTGATTTGTTTGATGTTTCATCAGCAGAACTTAAACTACTAGACCCATCTTTTGAACTTTCTGATGAAGAGGACGACTCAGAAGAACTCGTCTCAGAAGATGAACTTACTTCTTTGGAACTCGACTTATCGTCTACTTTAGGTTTAGTTTCCGATGATGATGAAGCTACTGAAGAAACTGTTGCTCCTTCGTTTGTATTCGTTGTTTTATTAACGACAACGTTAGTTGCGCCCAATGCAAGTACGATAGAAACAATTGCAAAAGGTGTTATAAATGGTGGCGTTCTATATGCCATTAATTCTCACTCCAATTTTGTACTTTTTCCATTAAACCATTTGTTATTGAAGTTTATTCGAAGATAAACTTAATTTTTCGATAATTTTTTTTGGCATTCATCACAAATCCCATGTAATTCAAATTTATGTTCCTCTATTTTGTAACCTGGTAATTGTTTTACAAAATAATCTAACGGACAGCTATCAAGTTCAACCACCTTACTACAAGAGGTACAAATAAAATGATGGTGATGTTTATGACTAAAATCACATTGATATTTCACACAGGCTCGTTCACCATTCATTCGTTGTTCAACAAGACCCATTTCTTTAAACTCTTTAATATTTCGATAAATTGTATTATGACTCATCCCTGGATATTTATTTCTCATATAGTCATCCACAACTGTAACATCAACATAAGCTTCCTCATATTGACTTAAATACGTTAATAAACTTTTTCTTTGTTTCGTAATTTTATATTTATTTTCTTTTAGTATATGCAATGCATCATCAATTAATTCAGTCAAAAGGCTTATCTCCATTTCTAAATAATAATGGTTACTCTTTAAGAAGAATACCATATCAACTAAAAAAAGCAATCACTCTTAATCTAATGATTGAATTAACTGATCAATCTGTTTCTTTGCGTCAACTAAATCGTCATTAATAATGACATGCGCTATACCTTCAAGATCTGCTGGAAGTTTCATATCTCGTTTTGCTTCACCAGAATCTAAGCGTAAACTTCGATTTTGAATCGTATCTCCCCGCTTAATTAACCGATCTTGCAGTATCTGATTATCAGATACACACAAATATAAAACAACTGTTTCTTTTGGTAATTCTTTTGAATACGTAATGGCACCTGCGGTATCGAGTACAATTGTCGCATTTTTTGACTCTGACCAAGCAACATCTATCGCTTCCTTTGATGAACCATAGTAGTGACGATCATATTCAACATGTTCTAAATAATGAAAATTAAAAAAAGTTTCATCAGTTTCAAAATAATAATCGCGACCATTTTTTTCATTAACTCTTGGTTGCCTTGTTGTGTGGGTAATCACCTTTTTAGCATCAAATTGTTTAGTTAGATAGTCTCTAATCGTTGTTTTGCCAGTTCCTGGAGCACCCGTGATCACGAATATTCGCTTTTGCATTAAATCATCCCTTTATCATTTTTAGACTTCTTCATATTATTTAAAAAATTTTTGGTTAATATAAAACAAATGACTTGCATTCATTTTATGTACGTACTATACTAAGCTTCTACCAAAGAAAGTAGAATGCGCTTTCATGGTAGTAAGATATAGAAACACGGAGGATACACACTTATGAAATTTGGAACATTTAGTAAAAACTGGTATACGATTTCTTTAGACACTGAAAAACAAATCTTTATTGCTAGTTCAAAAAATAATCCAGCCATTTCAGGTTCTGGGGTAACAATCGAAACAGCCGTTTCCAACCTATCAACAGAAATGAAATATGTTCAATCTGGACAATTTGTATAGAGGGTAAATGTGAGCTCACGCACATCAACCCTTTTTTATTTGGCCTTTTTTACCGATTAAACCTCACCATCAATCGCTTAATGGGTACGTATAATAAACTAACAATGATAATTGTCGAGATTGAATTAACAACAGTTGCAGGTAAACTTAAAAATGCCTGAACAGCAGCAACATTAAAACTAACACCTCTAATCATTGCCTCACCAATAGAAACTAGATATGACGTCCCAATTTTACCAATTCCTGCTGTTGCAGCAATAATGATAATCCAATATTTACCATGATAATTTTTTAATCCTTTCATTACACCCGTAATTAGTAACGCGATGACCACTACTTCTAGTACAGTAAAATACGATGTATCCGCATAACCATTCAAAATATCAAATAATCCCAGACCAATCGCTCCTGCAATTGTGCCGTAGCTAAACCCTAAAAAAATCACGGCCAATGCTGCTAGTGAATTCCCGAAGTGAATAAATGGTTTTCCCACCATAGCTGGGATTGGAATTCTAAAAACGGAGATACCTATATAAATAATTGCCGCAAACAATCCCGCTAAAATAATGCTTCTTAATCTTTCATTTCTCATTTTATTTTTCCATTCTATCGTTAATATCGGGCAAAATACTCATAAAATTAACCCCTAACCTTTGGTCAAGGCCTTCACTATCAGAAATACTCATCGCTTTCCATGTTACTTCTACTGCAAATTCCAATGCTTCTCTGAGTGAATGACCACTCATTAACTCACCCACTACGCAGCTTGCTAGTAAGTCCCCTGTTCCAAAATAATGATTCTCACGTCGTGCTTTTAATACCCAACCTGATTCACCATCTTTTGTTAGAAAAACAGCACCAATTTGATTTTTCTGGTTTGTAACTCCCGTAATTATAACCGCTTTTAAATTTAATTTCTTTAATAAACGTGTTAGTAACTTTTTGATTTCTGTTTCGCTAGGATTTTCCTGATAATTACAGTCTGCCAATAAGTAAGCTTCTGTTAAATTAGGTAAAATTAAATCTGCTTGCGCTAAACATAACATGCTTAATTCATCTACATAGCCGTTTGTCAGTCCTGAGTATAACGTACCGTGATCAGCCATAACTGGATCTATAACGGTGAGTGTTTTATCATCAGATAACTTATCTAGTAGAATACCCATCATTTTAATACTTTCGACCGTCCCTAAATAGCCCAAATATGCGCCCGTAAATTGAACTGGAATAGTTGTCCAGTGTTCTTCAAAAGCTTGTATAAATGGTGATATATCTACTTTTATTGGTAATCCAAACCCACCTGTATGACTACTTAATAACATTGTTGGTAACACTGTCGTCCGCTGTTGATAACTAGCTAAAACAGGCACCGCAATCCCTAATGAAACACCACCAACACTAGATAAATCTTGTGCAATCAATAATTGTTTCACTATTCCACCTTCTTCATTTTGAAGTTATTTAATTCATTATAAAATGAATGCGCCAGAATAGCGATATTTAGTAACCAATTAAAAATAAAAAAACTGTTGAAAAATTAGCACTAGGCTAGTTCCTCAACAGTTCAGCTACTTCTTCAATTCAATTTTATTTTGTCGACCAATCGCATGTTTCAACATAAACGGTGCTACGATGGTTGAAATAATAATTACCATGATAACTGCCGAATAGTATTCCGTTGACAATAAGTGTGCGGTATACCCAATTTGGACAATAATCAAAGCCATTTCGCCACGAGAAATCATCCCCGCTCCAATCACATAAGCACTATTTAAATCAAATCCAAGTAATTTAGCACCTAGTCCACCACCTAGTAATTTTGTGAGGACGGCCAAAATCGTTAAAATAACGATGAACCAAATATTTTTCATAAATCCATCAAATGACATGCTTAATCCAATACTCGTGAAAAACATTGGAATAAAGACCGCATAACCAATTGGTTCAATATTGGCATCAATTTCTTGTTTATACGGTGTTTGTGCAACTGCAATTCCCGCAAAAAAGGCACCAACAACAGCACTTAACCCAACTAAATCAGCTAAGTAGGCCATACCTAAACAGATAACCAGTGACATAATCGTAATCGATGAGCCAACTAATAATCGTTCACTTAATCTCATCAAGAAAGGGGCTACCCACTTGAATAGGATTAAAATACCAATAAAGTAAACGAATTCTAATAAGAAACCAATCCAAATGTTAGCTTGTGCACTATCACCAGTACTTGTAATATTACCGAATACACTAACTAATACACTTAAAATAACAACGGCTAAAATATCATCCACAACGGCCGCACCTAGAATTGTTGCGCCTTCTTTAGAATCTAATCGTTTTAATTCTTTCAGGACTTCAACGGAGATACTAACTGACGTTGCCGCAAAGATAACACCTAAAAATAAAGCTGATTCAAATCCAAAATTATAAATTCGACCAAAGTAATAGACAACTAAGATAGGGAAGACAACACCTAAAGTCGCAACTGATAAGGCCGGTTTTAAATACTTTTTAAGTAGATCTAAATCACTTTCTAACCCCGCCATAAACATTAAAATAATCACACCAATTTCTGCAAACATCGCAAATAAATGATCTGAATGGACCCAATTCAACATTGCTGGCCCAAGTAAAACACCAACTAATAATTGCCCGATAACACTAGGAACACCAATACGTGTACTAACATGACCCGCAATTGATGTTGCCACTAATACTAAACAAATCGTTCCTAAAAATGCCATTATTTCTCCTCTCACTTGTCACTATCTATATTAACCATAACATACATTAAAAATAAAAAGTAGCAAATTCCCTCTCGGAATTCACTGCTTATGATTCACTTAATTAAATTAAGCTTCTTCACTGTTAAAAATATATTTTGCTGCGAATGCTGCAATAGCACCACCAACTAATGGTGCAAGAATAAATACCCAAAGTTGTGAAAGTGCATCGCCACCGGCATAAAGTGCAGGTCCAATACTACGAGCAGGGTTAACTGAAACCCCTGTAAGTGGTAAACCAACAAAGATAAGTACTGTTAATGTTAAACCAATCACAAAACCAGCAATATTGCTGTTACCAAATTTTTCACTCGTAACCATCAAAATAATAAAGATGAATAAGAATGCGAATAAGGCTTCAACGAAAAATGCCATACCACCAGGAATTGTTGCATAACTATTTGAACCAAAACCATCAGCAACTTTTGATGTATCTGTCATTGATGAAATAATCATCTTAACAACACTAGATGCTACAATCGCACCTAAGATTTGGCTAACCCAGTAAGCAACCATATCAGTCAATGACATGCGCTTGTTGATGTACATTGCTAATGAAACAGCAGGATTGATGTGTGCACCTGAAACAGGTCCAATAGTATAAACCATCAATGTAATAGCTAAACCAAATGCAAGTGCAATAACAAGTGGGCTACCGTTACCTAACGTAACTGCCCCTGTACCAAATAATACCAAGAAAAATGTGCCGATAAATTCAGCAATATAATTTTTATAATTCAATTTTAAATCCCCCTATATTAGTATCTCTTAATTATACACATAACCATAAACTCATTTCAATTATTTTTTTATTTTTAATTTTTGAATTAAAACCCATGCTGTAATTGGAACCGCTAGAATAACACCTATGATAGAAAATAAAATCATTATTAATTCTGCAACAAAAATTTTATCATTTATAATATCTGCGAATGTGGCATGCGTCTGTACTAATAAAATAAATAGCGCTAAAAAGCCACCAAAGAAACCAAAAAATAATGTATTAAATGTTGTCCCAATAATATGTTTACCAATACTAATACCAGCGGCATATAATTTTTTTAAATCAATGGTTGGTGTTTGTTCAACAATTTCATTTAAGCCAGCTGAAATTGCAATCGCACCTTCAGCAATGGCACCTAAAGTACTAAAAATAGCTGTCGATATCGCTATTTGCATAAAATTAGCGCCTATTAATAACGAAAATGCTTCTATTTCTTCACTATCTTCTGTACCAAAACCTTGAACTGCGGCAAAATGTTCCACTGGAATAATCAAAAATACGAGAATAACCAGAACAATTAACGAAGCATAAAAAGCAGTTTCAGTAACTTGCACATTGTCATCACCAAGAAAAATCGTAATAGCTAAAATAATAATGCCATTAATCAAGGTCACTGCTACCGGCGGAAATCCTCCCGTAATTAAAATAATCGTAAAAAACAACATGATGAAATTAAAAAATAAGCTTAAAAATGAACGAACACCATTCATTCCTCCAACAATGACCATTAAGACAAATAAAATGGCACTTAACCAACCGATTGTAATCATAATGTGTCATCCCCTTTGATTAATCGACTTGCAAAAAAACTTGCGACAGGTATCGCGATAACAATCCCAATACCACTTATTAATGTTTGAACAACACCTAAAGCCATGGTCCATGAAAAAGTATAGCCAATTGTATTAGTCGTTCTAAAGTATAAAACGGCAAGTGGGAAAATGTCCGCAATAAAAATTAAGAATAAGACGTTAATTAATGGTCCCATAATCGATTGACCAACTTCACGTCCAGACTTAAAAAGTTCTCTCGGTGAAATAGTTGGTTGCTCTTTTTTCAATTGAAATAGCGTTGCAACAATATCTGTCGATTCATCCATGACCGCCCCTAAAGAACCTAGTAGTGTGGCAGCAAGGAATAGTTCCTTTGGCGCTTGCGTTGCATAAGACAGAGCTTCGTAATGCATTCCTTGATCATTTGTCAGTTTTAAAATGATGACACTAATGATTAACGATAAACTAGTTCCCGTCAATGTTGCCAATAACGTGACTAACATCTGTCGATTAAAGCCAATTACCAAGCTTAAGGTTAGTACTGCAAATATCAGAGCGATACCTGCGAAAATCCAAAAGAAGTTCGTAATATTAACGAATATTTCAAATTTAATAGCTAAAAAGAAAATAATCATATTTAAGACGATACTTAATACGGCAATCATGCCACTAAACTGCATAAATCCTACCAGCATACTAATAGCAATCCAGATCAATATGGCCACGACAACATCTCGTTTGAACCCATCAATAATACCTGTTAGCCCACTTTTATGAGGATTAATCGTTACAAACACTTGATCATTTTTCTGGTATTTTTGATCATTTGCTCGAGATGAAGAATATGTATTTGGTAGTCTTATTGTTTGACCTTTATACTTACCATTCATCACAGTTCCAAATAATTTTTGTTTAGTTTGTGTATCATTATTTTCAAATTCATCTGTTACTTTTTCAGTTTTTTCATCCTTAACCTGTGTTATTTTAACGATCGTGTCTGAATACAGTGCTTGATCAAATTTAACGCCTATAACGAGTATACCGCCAATAATAATCGTTAAAATTAAAATAATATTCTTCTGAAGTAATTTTTTCACGGGTTCACACCTCATTTATTATTAATACACTTCCATCAGTTTAACATTTTACAACAAAAAAAGTCCGACCAAAGGCCAGACTTTAATCTATCTTATTTTAACTTTATAAAACTTTGAAACAACTAACTATTATCTACTTAATTGACATGTCACGATAAAATAACGTTGTCCCATATGGGTTAATGTGTAATCCAGATGCATCTGGGTTCAATAAGTAGGCCATTGCACCTTGGAAAACAGGTACTGTATAAGCATCTTCTTCAACCAATTGCTTTTCAGCATCAATCAGGCTATTCCAACGTTTCGCTGGATTTGTTGCAAATTCATTTTTAGATTGGTCGATATCTTTTAAATATTGTGCATTTTTGTAATCGGTATTTAAATGATAAGCGCCACCATCATTAATAAAGTTAATTGGATCAGCATAATCTGGTGTCCATGTCCCATAAACAATATCAAATTGGTAAGCCGTTGTTGCTGCTAATCGCGATTTAATCGGAATATTGCGTGCATTAATTGTTAACCCAGGTAAGTTACTTTCTAACTGCGCTTGCAAGTATTCAATCACTTGTTTAGCTTCTGGCGTATCAGAACCCAATATTTCAATTGTTAAGTCCTTCTTACCGATCTCTTTAAGTCCTTTTTCCCATTCTGTTTTAGCTTCCTTTTTATTAAAAGCAAGCAAGTCCCCTGCTTCTTTACGGTAATCTTCTCCATTAATCGGATTTGATACAAATTTAGCTGGGACGATTCCATTTAATGCAGATGAACCATCATTAAGAATTTTGCTAGCTAATAATTTTTTATTAAATCCTAGCGCAATTGCTTTACGAATATGTTTATTGCCAGTTGCCTCACGCTTAGTATTAAAACCTAAGTAACCGATCATCGGCGTTTTACGTGTTGCGAACCCTTTTTCATTCTTATATTGTTTAACATAATCATTTGCTAACATTGAGAAATCAATCTTACCTGTTTGATATAACTTACCAGCAGTTGCACCATCTTTAACAACTTGAACGTCAACTTTAGCTAACTTAACTGATTTAGCGTTCCAATAACTGGTATTTTTGACGTATAACCATTTGTTATTAGTGCCTTCCCAATCAGTTAATTTATAAGGACCATTCACAATCATATGTTGCGAATCCGTTGCATATTGACTACCTTGTTTTTTAACATATGCTTCATTTTGAGGTACAAATGGTGCACCCGTTAATACTTCTGGTAAATAGCTAATTGGTTGTGCCAAAGTAACTTCTAACGTTGTTTTATTAAGTGCTTTAACACCTAACTTATCAACGGCCATCTTACCATTTCGGATAGCGAACCCATTTTTAATAATATCAATTCGTTGTGAATTAGGTGATGCTGTCTTGGGATTTGCTAATTTCTGCCAAGCGTAAACAAAATCATTTGCTGTAACAGGAGTCCCATTTGACCACTTCTCAGCTCTTAATTTATAAGTGTAAACTGTTTTTTCTTTATTGACTGTCACGCTTTTAGCTGCAGCTAACACTGGTTTATTTTTTTGATTATACGTATATAATCCTTCATAAACATTTTGTATTGCTTCGACACTAAATGTATCACTATATTTAGTAGAATCTAAAGTGCCTAATTGATCAGTTACAGCCACTTTTAATATGTTATCGTCTTTCGTCGCTGTTTTTGAACAAGCAGCTAGCACCCCTATAAACATGATACTTAAAACTACCGCAATTTTCCTTCTCACTTTAGACACTCTCCTTTTTTAGTTACCTTAATGTGCTTAACTTTACCTAGTTACTTATTTTTTGTCAATAAAGACGTATCATTTCAACCAACTTTACATTTAAGCTATACTTAACCCAGTGTCTTACTCAATTTTGAAAGGAAGTTTTTGACTTATGAAAAATAATCAATTTGCTAACTATACACCTACTTTTGAGACACAAATAAAAGAACTTAAAGCTATTGATTTGTATATAGCCTCCGAAACTAATCCTACACATTTACTTGAACAATTACTTAATAAAATTCTCATTGATTATCAAACGATCGGTGCGAAACAACAAAAAATGATGTCCTTATTAGCGACAGAATCCGTTTCTGTCTACGAATTTTTTACTACAAAAAAAGAATTAACTCCTGTTATCTTTTATAATATTGCATTACAGTTACTAGAATTTGAAGTCGATGTCGATTTCAAAATTGATGACCCATTTACGGCAATGGCTAAAATCCAGTTACCTTCTATTGAAATTATTGAATCAGTTAATGATTTTTGGTCTGCATGGTATCTCTTACTGACAACACATACCAAAAATGGCCAAGTCTTCACCGATACATTAGCAAATAAAGGGTACTTTGTTTCATTTTATAAAGATGCGAAACCTTTATTTTTCAATGGAAAAGCACAACCCGTTTTTGATACAACAAAACTGATCCGTGAAGTCGTCTACGTTGAAGCCCCACTAGATACTGATCAAGATGGTCAACGTGATTTATTAAAAACAGAAATTTTGAGACCACTAGTTACATCCGGGCAAAAAGTCCCCATTCTTTATACAGCAAGTCCTTACAATCAAGGCACAAATGATGATTCAGAATTGATGCATAACGTTGATATCCCACTTACTGAAAAACCGGTTATTGAACTAAATGAATCTGATATCACCTATAACTATCAGAAATCAAATTTACCCGAATCACGATCAATCCTCTCAGAATCAACAAAAACTGAGCAAACCTTTAGTCGCGAATCTTCGTATACATTCAACGATTACATGCTTGCTAGAGGCTTTGCAATCGTCTATGCAGCTGGTATTGGCACTCGAGAATCAGATGGTATTCGTACTTGTGGGAGTGTTGAAGAAACGGTATCAACCGTCGCCATTATTGAATGGCTAACGGGACATCGGCAAGCATTCACAAATAAACTCGATAATCGATCAATTAATGCCACTTGGAGTAATGGTAACGTTGCTATGACTGGTAAATCTTACCTTGGTACACTTGCTACTGCAGCCGCAACAACTGGTGTATCCGGCTTAAAAACAATCATTTCTGAAGCCGCCATTTCAAGTTGGTATGATTATTATCGTGAAAATGGACTAGTTGTCGCACCTGAAGCTTGCCAAGGCGAAGATGCAGATGTTTTAGCTGCGCTTTGTTTAAGTCGCCAAAAAGATGCCGCTGACTATGCTAATATTCAAGATTACTTTAACAAAGTCATGGAACAGTTATCTATAGGGCAAGACCGTACATCTGGTAATTACAATAAATTTTGGGATGAACGTAACTACTTAAATCAAACTAAAAATATCAAAGCAAATATTGTTATGGTCCATGGTTTAAATGATTGGAATGTCAAACCTCGTCAGGTTGAGCAACTTTGGCAAGCATTGCGTCCTTTGCCTATTGTTAAAAAATTGTTCTTACACCAAGGTAAACATATCTATATTAATAACTTTCGCTCATTAGATTTCACTGACATGATGAATTTATGGTTATCAAATCAACTTTATAATATCGAAAATGGTGCTGAAACACTCATCCCCAATGTCACTATTCAAGATAACCTAGAAGCTGAAACGTGGCACACTTATGATGATTGGGCAGACCCGGATTCTCCTACGCAATCTTATCATTTCCAACAAGATAAATTAACACAATCGGTCACATCAGATGCTCACCAATTTGATACTTTCAAAGATAACTTACCAACTGACCTTTTTAACAACTACGTCAGAGATAATCATCTTTGGAATCAAGCTTTAATTTCAACTAAAGAAACAGAAATGGCTAAAAATAGAATTCAATTAATCTCAGAACCATTAACAGAACCGCTATTTATTTCCGGTTCTGCCCACATAAAATTGTCTGTCGCAGCCGCACAAACAAAAGGGCTCATTAGTTGCATGCTTATCGATTATGGTGAAGAAAATCGACTGAACCCAGTGCCATCCATTCTCAAACGAAAATCTTTAGATATGGGATTTCATTGGCGTGAAGATGATCTGGTTGAATTTACTAAAAATCCCAAAAAAACTTCTTGGAAAATGATTTCCAAAGGTCATATCAATCTACAAAATAGGACAAATCGTTATCAAAATGATTCTGTCCTTCCAGGAACTTTCAACACAATAGACTTTGATTTACAACCAACTGCCTATCATGTTAAGGAAGGTCATCAAGTTGGATTGATCATTTACGCAACAGATTTTGGGATGACTTTACGAAATAATGATTCAGATAGTTATACTATTAACTTAGCTAACTCTCGTCTTAAAATCCCTTATCAATCTATCGATGCAACAGCATTATTCTAAACTTATCATTCAAAAAAACGGTGGTTAACTATCACCGAGATAATGGATCTTATTCAATGACTAGTCACATTGCCTTTGTATTAGATCCAGAGATCCAAAAGAAAAAATGGTGGATTTTATCATCTATTGGTTTATTCACTTTTATGTCCACACTTGATGGTTCCATTGTCAATATTGCATTACCTAATATGAGCCGAGAATTAAAAATACCTATTGAATCAATCTGAATGGGTTGTTTCAATTTACCTTATCGTTCTTTGTTGCCTGTTGCCTTTATTTGGTAAATTAGGTGTCTCCTTAGGCAAAATTATTGTTAGCGTATTATTGAGCCACAGTTACAAAGATAAAAAGAAAAACTAAATTAGCTATCTTATTCAACTCACTAAAATCAACATATTTTAGTGAGTTTTTTGTATATTATTACTTATCTTTAAATTAGTGGGCTAAAAATAAAACTAAACAATCGAGTACCACTCAAATTTGAGTAACACCCGATTGTCTAATAATTCAGATTATTATTTAATATTTCTTTACGCTTCCCATCCTGTAATAGTCACTTTACCAACCATTCGGCCTGCCTCTACATCTTTGTGCGCACGTTTTAAATTTTCTGCGTTAATGGGTAAATAGGTCATCGTCATAATTGGTTTCAATTTCTGACTCTCGAATAACTCTGCAATGTGATTTAAAATTCTATATTGAGAAATCATATCATCAGTATGATAATATGATTTGCTAAACATCCATTCCCAGCTAAAAGTTGCACGTTTTTTAGTTAATTTTTGTAAATCAATTAGTTTATGATTTTCAGTCGTGGCTGCAATTCTGCCGTCAGGTCTAATTATTTCAGCAATCTCATTCCAGTGGTCATCTAAATTATTTAGATTTAACACGTAGTCAACATAATCAATATTTTTCAGATGAAGTTGCTGTACTAAATCTTTATGATGATCAATAATATAATCTGCCTTTAACTTTTTAGCCCACTCTACCGAAGCTGATTTTGAAGCAGTAGCAACTACAGTTAACCCTACTAGTTTTGCAAGTTGAATTGCCATTGACCCAACACCACCCGAACCATTAATAATTAAAATTTTTTTACCTTCATTTTTAGATATATCCCAGTTGATTTCTAATTTTTCAAAAATTGATTCATATGCTGTCAGTCCAACTAGAGGAATTGCTGCCGCATTATCATCAGATAAATTACTTGGTGCACGCCCAACTATTCTCTCATCTACCGCTTGAAATCTTGAATTGCTGCCACTTCTCCGGAAATCACCTGCATACCAGACACGATCACCTAGTTTAAAAAGGGTACAATCCTTTCCAACTTTTACAACAGTTCCAACTGCATCCCAACCAATAATTTTAGGATGTGCTAACTTACTAGGTCTTCCACCGCCTCGTATAAAAGTATCAACTGGGTTAACTGATATGCCACTCACTTTAACTAGTAAATCATGAGCCTTTATTTTAGGTTCAGCTATTGTAAGATCTTCAAAGCTCCTTGGATCATTGATTGCTAAATGTTGAAAAAAACCAACCGCTTTATTTGTCATTAACATTTCTATTTACCTCTTCCTTCCACACACCATAATACATATTTCATTTCTAATGTTAAGACGTGAATTTTAATTCACCTGGTGCCTTTTTATACACCTACTTAAAAGAATTTATGAGTGTTATAATTATTTTAAGTAATAGTACTCATAAATGAAGTTAGATGGGAGATTATAATGATTAAAGTTTATGATTGTGATTTAGGATGTCCCGTACAAAATACGTTACAGTTCATTTCCGGTAAATGGAAAAGTGTTATTTTATATCATATATTTAAGAATGAAGTCCTAAGATTTTCTGAGTTACAGACAAAACTTCCTTATGTGTCAAAGAGAATGCTCGCTAAACAACTAGCTGAATTGGAGCGTGATGGTATTATTGACAAGCATATATATCCGGTAGTTCCAGTTAAAACAGAATATAGAATGACCTCTTTTGGTGAAACATTCCAACCCGTAATTAAATCCATAGAACAATGGGGTAATAACTACATGGACGAAGTTAACAAGATTTCGACTATTGAAAAAGATGCGTAACAAAAGAACAAAATAGACAAAAAAGGTGTTGTCACTTTACGAAGTACAACACCTTTACATATATATTCGTAACAAACTAGTTAAGCTGATGTCTTTTTCTCAAGTAATGAGACAATTCACACACAAAAATAACTTTAATAAATCCAACAATCAAAAATGGTAAAATACCTATCAAAAATGCTTGTTGGATTGAAGTTTGCTGATAGACCATTAACCAGACTGCCCCTAAAACTAATTGCACACTAGCACCTAATAAATTCCCCACGTATAACAGCCAACGACCATTGCCATACCATTTTAAAAACAGTCCCGTTAGGATAACATAGGCTAAAAAACCAAATAAATAACCACCTGTTGGACCAATTAAAGAAAAAAGTCCCGAATGAAATCCAGCAAAAACTGGGATTCCTATTAATCCTAATAGGAGATAAATGCCCACCGCTTTTAATCCTTCTTGAACCGGTCTCAAACTGGATAATAATCCGATAAAAATGGTTTGTAACGTTAACGGAATTGGACCTAATGGAATTATTAACTGAGATAAAACACCCAAAATGGCTGCTAACTCTGCTGCTATAATTAATTGTTTTAACTGTTTATTTTGTCCCATTTGTTAAGCCTTCCACATTCACCTTTGTAATTTCACCAGCCATATAAGTCATTACCTGACCAGTATTATCTCTCAATACCAACTGACCATCATCATTAATCGTTTCAACTGTACCAGTAATTTCTTGATGACCACTTTTTAAAGTAACTGTCTGTCCAATAACTAGTGACCGTTCACGATATTCATTCATGAAGTCACCATTTTGGTAATTCTGATAGATTTGGATAAATTGATTAGTGATTTCGGCAATTAATTCATTACGTGTAACATTATTCGATTCGTCAATCAATGAACCCACTTTATCTTGTAACTCTGGAGATAATTTTTTAAGGTCTGTTTTAAAATCTAGCCCAATCCCTATAACTAAGCTTGTCACTTGCTGCGTTTCAAAATCTGTGACGGCCTCCGTTAAAATCCCGCAAACTTTTTTATTTTGATAATAAATATCATTCACCCACTTTATTTGTGGTTGAATTTTCAATTTATTTTCTAAAGCATAACTAACCGCCATGGCAGTTGCTGTCGTTAGCTGACCAACATCTTTGATAGGTTGATCAATTCTCAATAAATAACTGATATAAATCCCAGTATCTTCTGGTGATTCAAATGTTCGACCAAATCGACCATATCCTGCTGTTTGACTATTGGCCACTATTAACAGTGGACCCTGTATACCAGGCTGGCTTGAACGTTCTTTCGCCAATACATTGGTGGATGTCACTTCATCAAATAATTCAATTTGCATCATGTCAGTTGTTAAATAAGATTGAATTAGTTGTGCGTTCAACTGATTACCATCATTTAGACTATATCCTTTTTGTGGAATCGTCTTAATGTCAAAACCCTGCTCTTGTAAGCTCTTAATAGCCTTCCAAATAGCAGTTCTTGAAACGCCAAGTTTTTCAGCCAATAGTTCTCCTGAAATAATAGTATCTTGTTGCTCAGCTAATATTTTTAGAATATTGTCTTTAGTTTTCATTTTACACCGTTAACCTTTTAATTTTATTAGTTAACATAACTTTAAACTAACTCCCTAAAATATGCAACTAACACTCATAAAAAATAGCATCCTCACTTTCATTCTGGTAAATAATCATAAAAGTGCTATGATTAATCTATTCTTAAGAAATTAGGTGGATTAATATGGCATACGGAACGAAAATTATTACGTTAGATAATGGTTATCATCTCTGGACTCATACTGAAGGACAAGGTGATATCCAACTACTTTGTCTACATGGTGGGCCTGGTGGTACACATGAATATTACGAAAATTTTGCTGAAAAATTAGCACCTCTTGGCGTTCAGGTTTCAATGTATGACCAACTCGGTTCATGGTATTCTGATCAACCAGATTTTACTAAACAAGAAAATGTTGATAAATTTCTTAATATTGATTACTTCATTGATGAAGTTGAAGAAGTCCGTATTAAATTAGGTTTAGATAACTTCTACCTAATTGGTCAGTCATGGGGTGGCGCTCTTGTTCAAGAATACGCCTTAAAATATGGTGACCATTTAAAAGGCGCTATTATCTCAAGTATGACTGATGATATTAACGAATATTTGGCAAACGTCAATGCTATTCGTGCTAAAGAATTAGATGCTGATGCACTTGCCTACATGCAAGAATGTGAAAAAAATAACAATCTTGATAATGACCGTTACCAAGGTTATGTCGATATTTTAAATGACGGCTATGTTGATCGTAAAAAGCCAGCCCAAATTTCTCATTTAGTAAGTACAATGGCTGAACCTGTCTATAACTACTTCCAAGGTAACAATGAATTCGTTGTGACTGGTAAATTAAAAGACTGGTCTACTCGTGACCGCATTAAAAATATTACTGTCCCAACATTAATCACATTTGGCGAACATGAAACAATGCCTTTAGCAACAGCTAAAAGAATGTCAGAAACAATTCCACATGCTCGTCTTGAAACAACTCCTGAGGGTGGTCATCATCATATGATCGATAACGCTCCTGTTTACTTTGATCATTTAAGTACCTTCTTATCAGATGTTGAAAGCGACAATTTTAAAGATTAAATTAAAAAATACCACCATTGATAACTACTATCAACGGCGGTATTTTTTTATCTCTTAATCGTGTAACATCATTGCATTAATTGCAACAACAATTGTACTTAACGACATCACAACTGCACCCACTAATGGACTTAAAATAAAGCCAATTGGTGCTAAAACACCGGCAGCCAATGGTAATGCAATAATATTATAACCTGCACCCCACCAAAGATTTTGAATCATTTTCAATCTTGTGTTTCGACTTAATTTCAAAAATTTTATGATATCCATCGGATTACTTTTAACTAATATAACGTCTGCAGAGTCAACAGCAACATCCGTACCTGAACCAATTGCCATCCCTATTGTTGCACTCGCTAAACTAGGTGCATCATTGATACCGTCACCAACCATGATAACGTTATGTCCTTCGCCCTCTAATTGACTAACAATTTTAGCTTTATCTTCAGGCATTAAGTTAGCACGAACATCTACAATACCTAGTTTTGCACCAACTTTATCAGCAGCCTGTTGATTATCACCAGTTAACATAATCACTTTGATATTCATTTTTTCTAATTTTTCGACTAAACCAAATGATTCTGGTTTAATTTGATCTCCTTGAGCAACATAGCCAATCACTTTTTCATTTTGAATTAAATAACTAATTGAATCTCCTTCATTGTCAGAAGCCATTTCATCCGTTAATAACTGTTGTTTATTAACATAAGCTTCAGAAACAATTTTGAATGCATCATCGTTAATGTGTCCTTCTAATCCAACACCATTAATTTGTTGTGTTTCACTTGCAGTTGGAATCTCAATTTTTAAATCTTCTGCTTTTTGAATGATTCCTTTACCCAAAGGATGTGTCGATCCACGTTCTAACGACGCCATCAATCCGATAATTTCTGATTCAGAGAACTGATCAGTAAATGTTTTATACCCAGTTACCACGAAATGTCCTTCAGTTAAAGTTCCTGTTTTATCAACAAGTAATGTATCGATTGTGTGTGCAACTTCTAGCGCATTTCTGTTTTTGATTAATAAGCCATTTTTAGCTGATAAAGAAGTACTTCTCGCAACAACTAATGGAATCGCTAAACCTAAAGCATGTGGACAAGCAATCACTAGAACCGTTACAAGAATTGATAAAGCCTGACTAAATGTCCCTGTAATTAACCATACAATGAATGCTAAAATACCAACAGTCATGGCAGCATAAAATAAATATCCCGCAACTTTATCAGCTAACGTTTCCGTATCTGATTTTTCTGATTGCGCTTTTGTAACTAATTTAACAACTTGAGCTAAGTAGCCCGTTTCACCAGTTCCTGTTACAGTCATTTGGATTTCTCCATTACCATTAACTGATCCACCAACGACTTCATCATCTACTACTTTTTCAACTTGTTTCGATTCACCAGTTATCATAGCTTCATCGACACTTGTTTTACCAGAAATAATTGTTCCATCAGCTGGGATTGTTTCATTTCCTTTAACTAACAGAATGTCTCCAACGTGAACATTTGTTAAATCAATATCTTCAATTTCCTTATTTTCTCTAACGATATGTGCTTGTTTAGGTAAGAGTTGCGCTAATTTTTGAACAGCATCTCCTGCTGACATAACAGCGTTCATTTCAATCCAATGACCTAACAACATAATGACAATTAACGTTGCTAATTCCCAGAAGAAATCCATAACATGATGACTTGGATCTACAAGATTATTCATCACAACAGCATATAAGCTATACAAGTATGCCACAGTAATACCCATTGCAATTAAGGTCATCATTGCTGGCTTTTTATCTGCAAGCTCCATCTTTGCACTATCTAAAAATGTTTTACCGCCATAGAAAAATAATCCAGTACCAATAAGTGCTACAACCCAATCAGATCCAGGGAAAGTAAACTGTAAGGGTAAGTTAATCCCCATCATAGGTGTCATTAAAACAATAGGAATCGCTAAAACTAAAGAAATCCAGAATTTTAATTTTAGATTTCCCATGTGCATCATGTGTCCACCCATGTTCATTTGATCGTGGTCCATTCCTTGCATATCCATGTGATCCATATTTTTCATATCTTCATGATCCATATTCATGTGATCCATTTCTTTCATATCTTTGTGATCCATTTATAACGCCTCCATTAATTTATATTTTTAGTTTACACTTGTAAACTTAGATAGTCAAATAATTTATCTGTTACAAAAAAAATGTCAAAGAGATAAAGATCCCTTTGACATTTTTATATAATCACATAAACATTTTAGTTAATTTACAATTCTATGCATCTTTACCAATTGTTTTGCGACGAGTAACTTCTTTTTCAGCAAGTACATCAGAATCTTTAAATCCAAAGAACCAAGTACAACCAAATGCTACGATTATTGTAACAATTGATGCAATCCAAAAGTTAATTTCGTTACTCATTCCTCCACCAAATTTTAAAGGTGTAAAGAATGAAGGGAATCCGATTAATGAACCAGTAAATCCGTACATGTTAACGTTTAATAGTCCGGCTACTAATCCACCAACTGCACCACCAATATTAGCTGATAAGAAGACACGCCCATATTTTAAGGTAATCCCATAAATAGCTGGTTCTGTAATACCACTGAATGCTGCAATAACTGCACCACCAGATAATTCTTTAATGTTAGCCATTTTTGATTTAATCATAACTGCCATTACAGCAGCACCTTGAGCTACCATTGTAATTGAAACAATTGCATTTAAATAACTGTAACCTTTTGAAGCAATATCGTTTGCGATTAAAGGAACAACTGCCCAATGTAAACCAAAGATAACTAAACATTGATATAATCCCCCAATAACAAAACCTGCAATTGGGTAGTTAGCTGTTAAAATTGTGTTTAAAATAATAGAAATACCTGTACTAATTAATGTAATAATTGGTCCGACAATCACTATAATAGCAGCTGAAACGATCATAACTTCTAATAATGGTACAAAAATCATTCGTAAAACTTGTGGAATAACTTTTTTAAGTCCTTTTTCAACATAATGTGCTAACCATGCTCCAGCAATAATTGGGAAAATACTGTAAGTATAATTAACCATATGAATTGGAATTCCAAACAAATTAGTATTCAATGACATCCCCAAAACTTGTCCAAACACTTTTGTTCCTGTTGCAATACCAAAAAGTGAAGGGTATACCAAGACACCACCCACAATAGCCATAATAATTGGATCAGATTTTAGCTTCTGTGCAGCCGTGAATCCAACAATAATAGGTAAGAAGTAGAAAGCTGAATCGCCCATAGCTGATATGAAAATATATGTCTGTGATGTGGCTTCCGTCCAACGGAAATCAACAGCCATTTGAAGTAATCCTTTTAAGATACCACTCGCAGCTAATAATCCAATTACTGGCATCATAGACCCTGTAATAACACCAATTAATGCGTTAAATCCAGCACTCAATTTTCCGCGGAATGTTGTTGGTTTGTCCTCAGCTGGTGCATCATCGGCAGCATCAACCTCACCACCTGCGTATGATGTTCCAAGTTGTGCAATAACTGCATCATAGACATCAGTAACCGCTGGTCCAATAACAACTTGATATTGTCCAACAGCATGACGAACATCAATTACACCTGTTAAATTTTTAATCACTTCATCGTCTGCTTTACTTTCATCAACTAAGTAAAACCGTAAGCGCGTAATACAATGGATTAAACTCTTAATATTCTCTTTACCACCGACTTGTTTGATAATGTCTGTAGCTAATTGTGTGTAATCTTTTGCCATAACTATTCCTCCCCTTTTACAGTACCAGATCCCACTTCCGTGCCACCTTCAAAAGGTTGTGGTTCCGATAATGTTAATTTGTCTAATTTATCTTGTGTATTTGTAATTACTACCATTAAAACATTATCTAATTGTGCTTCAGAAACTTGTGTTAAATCCATAGTCCCAAGCAATTCACCACCATGTACACGAGCACCTTTTTTAATATTAATATCAAATGGTGCACCCTTTAAATCAACCGTATCAACACCCATGTGTAATAAAATTTCAAGTCCATTATCCATCGTGAATCCGATAGCATGCTTTGTTGATGCAACCAATGTTATAGTTCCAGATACTGGACTATAAATTTCCCCTGTGGTTGGTTTAAATCCAAAGCCATCACCCATTAATTTTTGAGCAAAAACAGAATCGCTCACATTTTCTAAATCAATTAACTCCCCAGTTGCTGGTGCGTAAAACTTATCATCATTTACCTTTTGTTTTCTTTTAAAAATCGACATTGTTCTCTCCCCCATTTTTTTAATTTATTTAACTAGATTTGCTTACAACGATTAAGCGTTTTCAAGTTACCTTTATAATAAACCTGTCTATACATGATGTCAACGCTTTCTTTTCTTTTAAATTAACATTTATATATACTTGTATAGACTAGATTATATATGTTAAAATAACCTTATCATTGGAGGTGACTATTATGACGAATCAAAATAAACATTTAGGTATTTATCAAGATCTTGTCACTAAAATTACACATAATATTTACGCATCAGGAACATTCCTACCTAGTGAAATTCAATTGAGCCATTTATATGGTACTTCTCGCGAAACAATTCGAAAGGCTCTCCAAAATCTACTAACCAATGGCTATATTCAAAAAATTCGTGGAAAAGGATCGCTCGTTTTAGATATTCAACGATTCGCTTTTCCCGTCTCGGGTATTACTTCATATGAGGAACTGAATAAGTCTCTTCAAATGAATTCAGAAACACAAGTTAGACAGTTACAGGTCACAACTATTCCTGTAGAGAGTTTTGCACCTAAGTCTGTTGTTGGCGATAAAGCGACATTTGTTGAACGTCTACGACTTGTTAAAAATGAACCCAGTGTTATTGATCGTGACTACATACTTTCAGATATCGTACCTGAGATACCTTTAGCAGTTGCCCAAAAATCGCTTTATGATTATTTTGAAAATAAATTAGGCTTAGATATCAGTTATGCTATTAAAAAAATTACAGTTGAACCGGCAGACACGACTATCCAAAAATTATTAAACATTCCAAAAACAGAATCTGTTGTTGTCATAAGAAGTGAAACATATTTACAAGATAGTCGTTTATTTCAGATTACCGAAGCTATTCACCGCGCAGATCGTTTTAGTTTTGTTGATTTTGCACGACGGACAAAGAAAATATAACTAATAGGAGAATAACGATGACATTTGAAGATAAAGTTATTTATCAAATTTACCCAAAATCATTTTATGATAGTAACAATGATGGCCTTGGCGATTTACAAGGGATTATTGCTAAAATACCTTATTTAAAACAACTCAATATTGATATGATTTGGTTTAATCCTTTTTTCATATCACCACAAAATGATAATGGCTATGATATCTCAGATTATTATCATATTGATCCTAAGTTTGGTACTATGGCTGATTTTGATGAACTTGTTGCCAAGCTAAAATCTGTAGGTATCGATGTCATGATGGATATGGTTTTTAACCATACATCAACTGAACACGAATGGTTCCAAAAAGCACTAAAAGGTGATCCAAAATATATGGCTTACTATTATATTCGTGATGCAAAGCCGGATAGCTCGCTTCCAACTAATTGGGATTCTAAATTTGGTGGTCCTGCATGGGAAGCTTTCGGAAATACAGGTAAGTACTACCTTCATCTCTACGACCCAACTCAAGCAGACTTAGATTGGCATAATCCAGCCGTTCGAAAAGAAATGGCTAAGATTGTTAATTTTTGGCGTAACAAAGGTGTTAAAGGGTTCCGATTCGACGTTATCAACGTCATCGGTAAAGATGTCGACTTACTTGATGCACCTTATGGTACTGATAGTAGACTTATGTATACAGATAAAAAAATAGTTCATCAATATCTACAAGAACTTAATGAATCTAGTTTTGGTCAAGACCCTGATGCTGTAACCGTTGGTGAAATGTCTTCTACTTCAATCGATAATTGTATCGAATACACCTTAGGCAAAAACAACGAGTTATCAATGGTCTTTACTTTCCACCATTTAAAAGTTGATTATACTCATGGTAATAAATGGACGACGATGCCTTTTGACTTTATGAGTTTAAAAAATATTTTAAATGATTGGCAATTAGGTATGACAGCCGGTCATGGTTGGAACGCTTTATTTTGGAATAATCATGATCAACCTCGTGCTATTAATCGTTTTGGTGATCCCGTTCACTATCGTGAAAAATCTGCCGAAATGCTAGCGACGACTATTCATTTATTACGTGGAACGCCTTTTATTTATATGGGAGAAGAAATTGGAATGAGCGATCCTCAATATCAGCATTTATCTGATTATAATGATATTGAAACCAAAAACATTTACCCAACATTATTAGCGAAAGGACTCAGTAAAACTGAAGCCTTAGACATTATTCAAGCAAAATCTCGTGATAATAGTCGGACTCCCATGCAATGGGATAACTCTGAGTATGCAGGGTTCTCAACTGAAAAACCATGGTTGATGCCAATGAATCAGTCTATCGTCAACGTTCAAAATGAATTAGTACACGGCGAAATATTTAATTACTATCAACAACTAATTAAATTACGTAAGACTCTGCCAATTGTCTCTGTTGGTGATTATCAACCTCTTTTAATGGACGATACTCAAGTATTTGCTTACCTAAGAACACTAAAAAATCAACGTTTAATTGTTTTAAATAATTTCTATGGTACAACGACAACGATTACTTTACCTGCATTTACCGGGGAAATATCAACTGTAATCAATAATTATCCAACCGATATTAAATTAGAAACAACTATAACGTTAGCTCCTTATCAGTCAGTTGCCTTTTTAATTGATTAAATAAAATAAAGAAGTCTAACAATTTTAAATTGTTAGACTTCTTTATTTAGAACTTATTAAGATTAATCAAAGTAGATTTTAAAAGGACTAACTGGAATATGATTTTCGTTCCATAAGCCGGCAGAAGTTACATTTGCATATGCATACTGTAAGCCAATTGATTCTTCTTCTAATCGAATCTTGATATCATTTGTACCTAAATCAATCACTGCAGGTTTTAAAACATCCCCTGGCATGATCCATTTTAAATCGATATCATTTGTTGTTTCAAGTTGTTCACAATTCGAAAAGTTAAGACGCATTTGTTTTACATCAGCTGAAATTTCAGATAATTGCGGACTTGTTTGCATTTCATCAAATTTACCAAAATTAGAATACAATTCGATTACACGATAACCTAATTGTCTCTTACTACTTGGATGAATCTCATTAGCTGAATCTTCATCCATAGCTGTAACTAAGTAAACCCGATTTTCTGTTGCTGCAAATTTTTGTTGCGCATCGCGAATTTCAGCCCATGAATTAGCTATCTTATGATTATATTGTGGTAACTGAATAATATAAGTTGGTAATTTATTTTGTTTGAGCGTTTTACGCCATTCACGGATTAATTTTTTCAAAAGTAACCCATAATGTTTTGTATCTATTCCTGCATCTCGTTCACCTTGATACCAAGTTAATAATTTAAATCGGTAAGGACCCACTTGTGATAGCATCGTATCATATAAATTATCGGATTCTTCTAAACTTGGAATTTTAGTATCAACATAAGCTGCTTTTAAAGTCTCGTTACTTATTAGTGTACTTTCTGATACCCAACTTGCAGCTGAAGTCCCATTTTTAGCACATAATACAAGACCAATTGGTGTATATTCATCATATTGACGAACCTTCTTAGCCATATAATAGCCTAACGCTGTAACGTTACCAATATTTTCTTCATCAACAATTTGCCATGGATTTTCTTCTGTTGATTGCTTTTCAGGTATGTTGATAAAACGTAAATTCATCATTGGCATTGTTTTATTATGATCAAATTCATCATCTTTAGCCATTTTAAAGTTAGCATTTGATTGTCCAGCAATCAAAAATACATCTCCAAATTGTACGTCGCGTAAAATTATTTTATCTGTTCCTGATTTAACTAGAACGGTCACAATTGTAGGTGCTAAAAATGAGATACTTTCAATTAAAAAGTATCCTGTATCATCAGCAATTCCTGTTTCAATTGTATCTTCACTACCGCCCATTGAAATCGTTACAGTTACTTCTTGATTAGGTTCTGCGTAGCCAAAAAAACGTGTTGTCTGATCTTGTTGCATAACCATATGATTAGTAAATAGTGGTGCTAATCGCAATGTTGTTGCCACTGTTAAACCCTTCTTTCTAGTCGATGTCCATTAAGTATCCTTTACAATTATAACATAAGATAAGCCTCTATCGACTTTTTATCAAATGGATTAGTCAGCTACTTTAACTATTATTTAGTTGTTTGTCCTAGCTATTTCCAATAATAGTTGCTAGAATAAAGACAGTTAAAACAGTGTAAAATCGCCGGGTTTTACAAAAATAATAGTTATCACATCCAAGAGGCCATTTTTTAATGAAGGATGTTGGTACCTATTTTTTATTGTCCATTATTATGCGATTATAAAAATAGATACCGATGAGGAGCTCAAAATGAATAATCAAACGGTTTCTATCCGTCGTGAACTTTCAGGTTACGTCACACGAAACGTTTTAAGTACTTTAGGTTTATCTGTGTATCTTCTGGCAGATACATATTTCATTGCTAATGCGGTTGGAACAACTGGTTTAGCGGCTTTAAATATTGTATTACCACTCTTTAATTTATTAAATGGCGTCGGGTTGTTACTCGGAATTGGTGGGGCAACTTTATTTTCTATTTTAAAGATTAAGGATCAAAAAGCGAGTCAAAAAATTTTCACCCAAGTATTAATTGTAGGGATTATTTTTGGTTTATCCTTCTCGATCTTAGGCTTTTTATTCATGAAACCTTTACTCTATTTTTTAGGCGCAAACGCAGGAACTTACAAATTAGCTGCTGAATATCTAACTTATATTTTATTAGCTGCACCGTTCTTTGCTTGTAATTATCTCGTTTTAAGTTTCATTCGAAACGATAATAATCCACATTTATCAATGGTTGCTATGTTAGTATCTAGTTTATTCAATATCATTTTTGATTATATTTTTATGTACCCGTTACATCTTGGTATGGGTGGTGCTGCAATGGCCACTGCTGTTTCTCCAATTGTTGCCTTAGCTATATTAACCTTCCATCGTAAAAAAGAAGGTCGCCTTTTAACACTCCAACGAACATCTATTCACTTTAAAACAATAAAAAAAGTTGTTCAATTCGGATTTCCTGTCTTTCTAACTGAAATGAGTACAGGTGTCAGTATTTTTGCTTTCAACCTTGTCATTTTAAGTTTAGCGGGAAATACAGCTGTCGCAGCCTATGGAATTATCGCGAACATCGTCTTAGTTGCTTTATCACTTTTTAATGGTGTTGCCCAGGGAATTCAGCCCTTACTCAGTCGAGAATTCGGGATTCAAAATTGGCCAGAAGTTAAGCAAATATTACGTTTTGGGCTAATTGTTAGTTTTATTATTGGTACAATTTTATACCTGACATTGACCTTTGAAAAAGATCCTATTATTGCATTATTCAATAATAGTAATAACCAAGAGTTAATCCATTACGCTGAGATTGGTATTCCAATCTACTTCTTAAGCTTATTTGGATCATCTCTTAATGTTGTGTTTAGTATGTTTTTCTCAGCAATTGGCGAGCCCAAACATGCACTTATTCTAGCCATTTTGCGCGGTTATGTCTTACTACTAGGCTTATTATTTATTTTTGCCCACTTCTTCAACTTAACTGGTGTTTGGGTTGCTTTACCGGTCACAGAATTAATCATTGTCGTCATCAGTACTATATTCCTATTCAGTTTCTTTAATAAACAAATTAAAAAACAATAAAAAGAAGGTTTCTTATTTTATGAAAGTTAAACGTTTTGAAGCAATCACAATTCCCGTAACTGATGTCCAAAGAAGTTTACGTTTTTATCATGAAGTTTTTGATATGACTGTGATTGAAAATAGTGACTTACCTACTGTTCATTTTGGCCATCAAAAAATTATTTTTGAGCCCTCAACTGATGTTATTCCAATGACACTTAGTTTCGTCGTTAGTGATTCAATGACCGCTATGGAAAATCACTTGAAAAATTATTTTGTGACTATTATCTCCGGTCCAATTGAAAAACAGGATGTTAAAAATGCACAATCGATTACAATTTCAGATCCAGATCAGCATGTAATTGAATTAATTAGTTACCAAAAATAAATTTATCAAGCTAACATCTAAGCGATGTTAGCTTTTTTACTACTATTAAGTTTTTAAATCTACATGCTTAGATTCTTTAAAATACTTTTCTTTATTCCCACAGCTAAACATGGTAATCTGAAAATGAATTATATCAGAAAGGCGGTCTTATTATGCAACCTATTATCGATTTACAAGATATTTCATTGGAACTTAATAACCAATCAATCTTGAAACATATCTCTTTTCAAGTAAACCATGGAGACTTTTTAACAATCACAGGTCCATCTGGGAGCGGTAAAAGTACCGTTTTAAAATTAATCGCTGGTTTAATTTCAAGAACATCTGGTGATATTAAGTTTAATGAAAAATCAATAGACAGTTACGACCCAATCGAATATCGTCGAATTGTTTCTTATTGCTTCCAAACACCCGTTTTATTCGGTGAAACTGTTAAAGACAATCTCGAATTCCCATATATTATTCGTAAACAGGACTTCGATGAAACTCGTGCCATTTCTGAATTAGAATCCGTAGGCTTACCCAGCAGTTATCTTCATAAATCAATAAATGAACTATCTGGTGGCGAGAAACAACGTGTTGCCTTAATTCGTAATTTAATCTTTTTACCCAAAATCTTACTGCTTGATGAAATCACAAGTGCTTTAGATTCAGAAAGTAAAAATATTATACATGCATTAATTAATCGTTTAAATGACTCAAATAAAATTACTATTATCGCTGTTACTCATGACGATAATGAAATAAAACTGGCTGATCAATTAATTAATATCGAAGCCGGCAAAATAACGGAGGTCACTCATGCATAATTTAGCCGTTAATAATCTTTCTCTCGTTTTCGCTTTTTCATTAGTACTAGTCTCACTAGGAATTGTTTATAAAGAAAAATTAGTCCTGGCAAAAGATATTATTTATAGTGTCATTCGTGCAATTATCCAATTAGTCATCGTCGGGTACATATTAAAGTACGTCTTTAATATTAATAATGTTATTCTAACTTTAGTTATGATGTTCATTGTTTTCTTTAACGCTGCGTATAGTGCACATAAAAAAAGTGCAGGAATTCCGCATAGTTTTCGTATTTCGTTCATTGCCATTTTTTGTAGTACGTCTGTTACACTCGGTCTCTTACTACTAGCTGGAACGCTTAAATTTATTCCTTCACAAATCATTCCAATTACCGGTATGATTGCCAGTAATTCAATGGTTGCGATTGGTCTTTGTTACCGGAACCTTAACAGTAATTTCCGTGATCAACGCCAACAGATTTTAGAAAAGCTAGCGCTTGGGGCTGACTTAAAACAAGCAGCATACCCTATTATCCGCGAAAGTATCAAAACGGGGATGTCGCCTACTATTGATTCAGCTAAAACAGTTGGTATCGTTAGTTTACCAGGAATGATGTCTGGGTTAATCTTCGCCGGTGTTGATCCTGTCTTTGCGATTAAATACCAAATCATGGTCACTTTTATGTTACTTTCAGCAACAAGTATCTCATCAATTAGCGTATGTTATCTTTCATATAAACAATTTTTTAATGATAAAAAGCAATTACGATAAATTAAATAGCAATCAACTAAAATAGCCATATGTATAAGTTTTCCTTATACATATGGCTATTTCTTACTCTATAACTTGAAACTCACGGTCTTTCAATACATATTGCGTATCACACATTTTAGCAACATCTGGTTCATGCGTTACAATGATGACACATTTATCTTGTGATTTAGCTAAATCTTGAAGTAATTCAATAATTTCTTTTGTATTAGCTTCATCTAAATTACCGGTCGGTTCATCAGCTACGACTAATCGTGCGTCACAACACATCGTTCTGACAACAGCGACACGCTGTTGTTGCCCACCAGAAAGGTGTTGAACATTCTTCTTAGCCATATCCTCATCAATACCAACTTTTTTCAACATATCAAAGGCATATTGTTTGTCACCAGCATGTGTTGCTCCGGTAATGTCCATCGCAGTCATGAGGTTTTCCAACGCTGACATATAAGTAAATAAGTTATAGGATTGGAAGATAATTGAGACATCTTTATTTCGATAATGAGTTAATCCGATTTTATTGATAGCCTCACCTTCATATAAAATTTCTCCAGATTTTGGTTTATCTAAACCAGCAATAAGTGAGAGAAATGTTGTTTTTCCTGAACCACTACTACCGACAATGGCATATGATTTACTTCTTTCAAAAGTTAAATTAACCTTTTCGAATAAGGGATTATCCTTATTTTCATACCAATAGGCGACATCTTTAATTTCAATCATTTGATCACTCCTTTCTATTATTTATGAAATTAGAATTTTCTTAGGTTCAAGTCGTAAAATACCCAACGATGCTAACATAATCGAGATAAAGATAATTGCCAGACCCATACCACCTAATTCTGCCAAATCTTTGATACTTACCGTTGTGCTTAGATTCTTTAATTTATCAGATTTAATTGTCGCTGACTGTCCTGGCATACCGCTTGGGGCTGTTCTACCAAATTGTCCACCTTTGGTACCACTTGGTGCGCCGTCTCCACCTTGCATATCATTTGAAGTCGTCGATGTTGTAGCTGTCGTTGTTTGTTGGCTTATCAATTGATCACCTACCGCGTTACCAACGAATTTTCCACCAATTCCGGCAACAACTAATGACACGAGTAGAACCATAAACATTTCAACAAAGAATTGTGCAATAACTTTCCAACGTTTTTCACCCAATGATAGGAGGACACCAATTTCATAGCGACGTTCTCTAATCATTAAAATAACAATTAAGGCAAGAATAATTGTTCCCGCAACTGCGACCAATAGAACAATTTTTTGTGCAAAACTTTTAACATTATTCAATGGTGTCAACATTGATTGGTAAGTACTATCGTTTGTTGACATTGAAAATTTATCTGTATCAATTAATTTCTTAGCTGCTTTTGTGAAAGTTGATAACTTGGCTGGATCACTTAAGGTATACACAACTGAATCGGCCGTATCTTTATACTTACTACCCTTTAAAGTATTCGCAAATGTGTAGGCTGTATAAATGGTATTTGCTGGATCACTAGCTCCTGGCCCACCCATACTTGTAGAACTAGTTGAACTAGCTTTATAAATTCCGACAACTTCAACTTTATACTTAGTACCACCAGTTGATTTCATTGTAATTGTATCGCCCACAGAAATATGATTAGTAGAAGCAAGCTCTGATTCAATCACAATATTTTTGGTATTTAAATCACTCGAATTCAAACCACAACCTTTTGTAATTTTTGCACCACTAGCACTTAATGCACTAGCCGTTGAACTCACACCAGAAATAGAAATATCACCTGTTGTTGCAGAAGTCGCTATTTTCTTACCGCCCATACCACCACTTTGACTTGAGGTTGATGTTGTTTTAATGGCATCAAATGAAGAAGCATTCGCTGTGGTTGAAGTGGTAATACTGTAACTCTTCACATTACCCAATGCACCAACTTTTTTAGCTGTCGCAACTTTTACCCCAGCTAAGTTTAATGATGGTTTAGTGGTTTTTGAGCTTGAAGCTTTCATCTCACTAAAAGCCTTATCTCGATTAGCTGATAATGTCACCGTTGCACCCGCACTCTTCTTCGCATCATTTGCAGCGGTTGTTGCTGCATTTTGAATAATTAATCCTGCTAAAACGAATAACATAATAGCTGACATAACTAATATAAGTAAAAAAGATCTTCCTTTTTTTGCTTTAAGATTTAATAAAGCACGTTTAAAAAAATTCATATTTATTACCTCCATATTCTCTTAAATTATTTGATAAGAATAAGCTTAGCTAATAATTATGAATTATTTTTGAATATTATCAGAACATTTTCGTTTGTTATACAAAAAAAGGGTTTATCATGAATAATAATTCACAATAAAACCGTTTTCTTTATTTAATCTATTAGACTTTTCCAATCTCTCGACCAGATTAATCCTAAACATTTTTCACCTGTGTGAACACCGACAAGTGGTCCAATATAACCCGATTCAAATTTCATATTAGGAAAACTAGTTCTCAAGTCTTGTCCCCATTCAGCTTGAAGTTCCGGATTATTCGCATCAATTAAATTAATTTGAACTGGATAATCTAGTGAACGTGTTGCTTCTGAGAATTGAGCTTTAATTTCAGAATAGGCATTTTTCATTTTGCGTTCTTTACCAATAGCAACGATTTTACCTTCTTTATCAAAAGTTAAAATCGGTTTAATTTTCAATATGTTTCCAACAAAACCTGAATGATTTGATAAACGACCAGTCCTCATTAAATGATTTAAATCATCAACAACAAAAAGAACACGTGTTGTTTCTCTTAATTCGGCTAACTTTTCAAGTATTTCTGTAACACTTTTATCTTTATTAGCTAATGTAGCAGCCAATTGAACCATGTTACCCATCCCTGCGCAATCAATTTTTGAATCAAAAACATGCACATTGATGGCCGAAACAGATGATGCGAAAGCTTCAAGGTTACCAACTAATCCACTAATACCTGATGATAAATGAATACAAATAACATCTGTATAGCCTTCCTCAGCAAGTGCCTTAAATTTTTCTTCCATTTCACCCATTGATACCTGGGAAGTTGTTGGTAAAACATCTTCTGTTTTTAATAATTGGTAAAATTGAGTTGCCGTTAAATCGACATTTTCATGATAGACATGATTTCCAAATAATACTGGGTTATTTACTACTTTAATATCTAATTGTTCAACAATCTCATCTGTAAGATAAGCTGAACTATCCGTTAATACAGCAATTTTCATTATTTCACATCCCTATTTTTACTATCCTATCACACATTATGCTCGAATACTTTAATTTAACTAACCATTTGGCGACCAATAACCAATCCTAACAGTGTCATCAAACCGCCAACAATATAACTAGCTAATAAATAAATCATGAATAACGATATTTTTTGGCTTTTAATTAATTTAACTAATTCAAAGTTATACGTTGAAAAGGTTGTAAAACCACCCATTGTTCCTGTACCAAGTAAGACCAACATTGGACTAGATAAATTAATTCCTGTTAAAAAACCTAAAATTAAACTACCTATCAGATTAATTAATAACGTTCCAACTGGAAATTGATCGGTTAGGTATCGATTACTTAAATTTGTTATCCCATACCTTAACATAGCACCGATTGCTGCGCCAATCCCAACTAATAGCGTCATCATGAACGTTCACTCTCCATTCGCCAATCTCCAACCCGATTGCCTAATGAATAACCAAGTAACGTCATGGAAAGTCCACCAATAATTGTTATCAACACATAGATGGATGCATAACCCCATTGTTGCGTCTCTATTAACTTTACAGCTTCCAAACTATACGTTGAAAAAGTTGTAAATGCACCTATAAAACCTGTTTTCATCCCCAAAGTTAACCAATCTGGGACTTTTTCGGTTGTTTCAATATACTGAACTAAGAACGCCAAAATAAAGCATCCTACGACATTAATCATTAATGTCCCCAGTGGGAATCCATTTGGTTGAATAATCGTTAAACCAAGTAAGTACCGACTTATTCCACCAAAAAAAGCAAACAATGCAACAATTATATAATTCATTTTATTACCTTCTTATTAATTTTACATTTACTACTTCATTTTACCGAATTATCTAGTTAATACCAAATTAAAATGGACCACTAGAAATTATCTAGTGATCCATTTAGGCTAATCTTGGCTTAATTTAAATTGACTCCATGGTTTCAAAAAATCGAGTAAAAATAATTCATCATCTACAATATGCCCAACAACATTTACACGACCATCATTTTTCATTTCTTTTAAAGCAATTTGTGTTTCGCCTTTATATTGTCCATAACCTTCATTATCAATTAAGACGTCACCGCGCTTAATTAGTTTTGTGTTATGTGCAGGAAATTCTTTATCTTTATACACAACCCGTGTCATTGTCGAACGTAAAAGGTACGCTGAACGATCTCCACGGTAACTATGAATATTATCAAATAAAACTACTTTTTCAACCTCAGTAATATCATCTGCCATTTCAATTTTAATCGTTGGATAATTAGCATTGAATGCTTCTGATGCTGCTTTTAATTCATTTTCTGATGCATATGCGTTTGCGATAATCACATCATCAATTAAATCTGTCATTACCATATGTTTAACCTGTGTGGCAATATCTAAATGACGATGATCCTCTAATGTACATAGTCCATCAGCAGTTGGCCAAGGTCCAAAAGTAGCTGACTTAGCATTAACAAAAGCTGCCGTATTTAAATTATATTTTTTAAATTTCTCACTGCAAGCCACGAAAAAGTTATACTCTAATCCTGTGTATTCATGTGGATAAAAATTATGTGAACCTAATAGATTCTCTTTTTTTGGTGAATAACTCATAATGTTATCCACATAGTTAGTCCCAGAACTCATATTAATTTCTATTTTTAAATCATATGGATTGCGTGTCATTGCTGCTTCTTCTGCACCTGTAAATCCTAAATCTAATCGAACACCATATGCGCCCATATCGTCAAATAATTTTAAATCTTGATAACTAATATTTAGTTGTTTAAATAAATCAGGATTGATATCAACCATTACTTCCATACCAAGTTTATTTGCGTATGCAACTGTCTTTTTAAATTCTGCTAATACCTTATCTTTACCATCTGTCACTTGGAGTAAACTCGTAAAGACTCTTTTATACCCGTATTTACATGCCAAATCTAAATATGCTGCATCATCATTATAATTTGATCGTTCTGGATAAATTGAAATACCTAATTTCCCCATTATTATTCCTCCTAAATATCATTAAGGTCTATACCAATATTATAAAGGACATATAACACAATTGAAAGCGCATTCTATAAAAACTTTTGATTATTTTTAAAATTTTTTCTTAATGTTAAGGTTATTTTAAGGTTCATGTTGTATATTGAACTTATCCCAAAACAACATAAATAACTAACCTTTATACTTTTTCATTTCTCCTCCAAAGTAATGAGAGAGAGAGCTAATTTATTAGCTCTACAACTTACTCCCTAGAGACTGCCTTCCCAGCAGTCTCTTTTTTTGTTTCTAAATATTAAAAATCGTGCTAATATTTTAATCACAAAGGAGGTATTAAAGATGCAAACCATTTATACGCTAATAACATTGATTTTTCTTAGTGTTATACCACTTCTTGTAGCTGCTTTTTTACTAACAGCTGTGAACAGTAATACAAAAAAACAATTATCTTTAAATCAACAATTATACTTGGGTTCATTGGGTATTATTATTCATGAAGCAAGTCACGCTATCATGGCTTTTTTATTTGGATTTCACGCCATTGAAGTTAAATTAATTAAACGTCCACATCCCGAAATTGGTGTTAAGTCACTTGGATTCGTTCGTTATAGCTCACCCAAAAATGTGCGTGGTAAAATTGGACAAGCAATGGCTGGTATTGCGCCCATCATTGGCTGTTCAACCGTAATCATCGGCCTTTTTATTTTACTTCTGCCTAACTCTTTTAATCTATTATCAACAATACTAGTCACCCAAACATTCAATACCCAATCATTATTTGAACTATTTGCCTCATTATTTCAATCTTGGTCATTAAGACTTATCCTGTGGTTGTTAATCACAACATCTATTACAATTGGTGGCTTTGATTTAAGTTCAGCTGATAGAAAAGGCTTTGGTCTTGGATTCAGTTTATTAACACTTCTAATCATTATTTTTTATTATTTCTTAACCCTATTTAATCAAGAAACTTTAATGATGACTCTACTATCAAATTTTGCCTTATCTATTAGTCTAATTACTATTTTGATGCTGATTTTGTTACTTATTACAAATTGGCTAGTTAAAATTATCAAAAATAAATAAGACCATCTCATCTTGAAATGGTCTTATTTATTAGTTATATTAACTTATTTATTTCCACCACAATTTAACTAATGCTTGTGTTCCGTCATTACCTAATCCATCTTCATCAACCAATTTTTCATATAGTACTTTAGCTTCTTTTGTTGCGGGTAGATTAATATTCATTTTTTCCGCTTCGTCTAACGCAATGCGTAAATCTTTAAGGAAATGTTTTGCAAAGAATCCTGGTGTATAGTCATCACTTAATACTCGGGGTGCATAATTGTCTAAACTCCAGTTAGCTGCACTTCCACCACCAACTGTTTTAATGACACTTTCCAAGTCTAAGTTTGCTGCCTTAGCGTAAACTAACAGTTCAGTCATTCCGGTCATTGTTCCAGCAATCATAATTTGATTAGCCATTTTTACATGTTGGCCTGATCCATAACCACCGAACAAGGCAATTGTTGTTCCCATTTTTTCAAAAATAGGTTTCACTTGTTCATATACATCGCTGTGTCCACCAACCATAATTGTTAACTTCGCATTCTTTGCCCCAATGTCACCACCAGAAACAGGCGCATCTAGCGCAAATAACTCATGGGTTTCCGCATAATCACCAATTTTTTTCGCTAGTGTTGGTGTACTTGTTGTCATATCAACTACAATTGCGCCTTTTTTAGCACCGGCAAAAATACCATTTTCTTCAAAATATATTGCTTCTACATCTGCGGGAAAACCAACCATCGAGAAGATAATATCACTTTTAGCCGCAACCAATTGTGGCGAATCAGCCCATATTGCCCCTTGGCTAACTAAGTCATCTGTCTTTGATTTAGTTCGATTAAACACTGTTACTTCATAGTTCGCTTTCAATAAATGACTAACAATTGCTGAGCCCATGACGCCCGTTCCAATAAACCCAATTTTTTTCATAATAATCTCCTTCTATAATTTTCTTTAGTATGCACCTTTAAGGTTACGACTGCCATTAATAATAGTTAAGCCTAAAATAAAATCCCACTACAAATTTTGTAATGGGATTTTATTTATACTGCTTTATATTGAGTAACTTTTTCACTTAAATACTTTGAAAATTCACTCTTATCATGATAACCAACAACTTTTTCAATTGCTTTGCCATCTTTAAATAATAGAAAACTTGGAATACTCATAACATCATATTCCAATGCCGTTTCTTTATTTTCATCAATATTCAACTTTACAAATTGCATATCATCTTTGAAATCTTCTTCTAGTTCATCAATAACAGGTTCCATCATGAGACACGGACCACACCAAGGAGCCCATAAATCAACAATTGTTAATCCGGAACCTGTGTGTTCCGTGAGCGTTTTATCTGTTACTTTTGTGACCATTTTATCGCCTTCGTTTCGTTATTTTTTATTCTGGATATTATACATATGAATTAACGTCGTTAATATAATAGCCCCAAAAACAATGACAGCAAAAAGGACTGCTGAAACCTCAATACCAATTTGAGGGATAGAAAGAAATAACTTCACCGCAATTAATGCGATTAACAAGTAAGCCATTGATTCTAACTCCGGAACAACCTTCATCAACTTCATAATTAATGTCGCAATACCACGCATGGCTAGAATTCCAAACATCCCACCAATCAAAACAATGACTGGATTTGTCGAAATTGCTAACGATGCTAAAACAGAATCAATTGAAAAAACAATATCCATCATTTCGATTGAAATAACGACTGACCAAAATAATGAGAACGGACCTTTTCGTCCATTACCTTTTTTCTCTACTTTAGGTTTTGGTGTTTTAATCTTTGAGAAGAAATAATGAGCTGATAAGTAAATAAGATACCCAGCGCCAATTACTTTAATTTCCCAGAAATCAATTAAAAATGTTCCGATTCCAATAATGATGAACCGGAAAATATATGCGCCCCATAATCCATAGAATAATGCTTTTTCTTGTTCTTTTTTATTCGGTAATTTTTGCGTTTGAGCAGCCAATACGATTGCATTATCCACTGATAATAAGCATTCGATTACTGCTAATGATAGGATAATTATCCAATCACTACTTGATTCGACAACTGTTTAGATCAAAAAATGGTCCATATAAGTTTGTTAACATTTAATTCTCATACTTTCTTTCAATAATTTTTATAAATAACTGTAAGTGATTATTATACAGCAATTACCAGATTATGCCATAACATATGAAAAAGAGTAATAGACAGTTGCCTATTACTCTTTTTCATATTTTTTTATGCATACATTTTTATTTGTTTATTAGAAAGAACTTGGTTCATACGACCGCTCTTGAATCCTTTGAGATCCATAGTAACATATTTAAATCCTAAATCGATTAATTTAGAATTTACATTTTCATTTAGAGCAAGTAGCCCATCTAATTGTTCAACAGGTACTTCAACGCGAGCAACATCACCATGAAAGCGGACTCGAACAGTTGTGAAACCCAACCCACGAAGATAGTGTTCAGAAGCCATAACTAAATTAATATTATCTAATGTTAATTTGGTATTATATGGAAAACGTGACGAAATTGAACATGAGGCAACTTTATTCCAGTTATTTAAGTTCAATTTTTGTGCTAATTCACGTACATCCGTCTTATAAAAATCAGCATTCTGTAAAATACTTTTAGCATTAGCTTCATCTCTAGCTCTTAATCCTGGTCTGAAATCACTATTATCATCCATAATCATACCATCTAAAACTGTATCATAACCTTTTTCTAAAGCAATTTTATTCAATGTATCATAAAACATTTTTTTAGAATAATACCAACTATCTGGTGTGTTATTGCTGATATGTCTATCTGATAAATAATTTAATTCAGTTCCATAAACAATTGCTCCCATTTCTTCAGCAAGTGCAATAGCTTTATCATATTCCTCATTTGTAAAAAGTTCAGAATTTGCAATAACTGCTAAAACGTTTTCTTTACCCAAAGTTTTTAATGCCATTTTTAAAACTAAAGTACTATCAATTCCACCTGAAAATGCAACGATTACTTTGCTCATTTTTTTAAAATTACTTACAATTGCTTGTTCTTTTTCATCAATAGTTGTCATTATAATTACTTCTTCCATTATTTTATTTGTGCGGATAACTTAGTTAATTCATTGTACTGCTCTTTTAGTACGTCATCAGTTGTCCATTGAATACTATCAATGTTGGTAATAAAAATTTCATTCAATTCGTTTGTACATTGACAAATAGTCTCATTAATCTCTTCATAATAATTTTTTAAATCATCAGATAATGTAGCATAAATATTTTGAATTAATGTAAATTCTGAGTAACTTTCTTCTAACAAAGCCAATTTAGTACTCGTTAGAGATGTTGAAAAAATTGCATGATTATATAAATTCAATAGTCTCTTAAACGAATCTTTATATAAATTAATTTGTATATCAGTTTTCATATTCTATCCATCCCTTCTAAATATTAAAATATGAATGCATAAATAATGCTGCAACTATACCACCACATATTGATCCTAGACCAGGTGCAACGAGTGCATATTTCCAATCACTATTTGCTTTATTTTTAAATGGAATAACTGCATGCGCTAATCTTGGACCCCAATCACGAGCAATGTTCATTGCAAAACCAGTGGTACCACCAAGTCCCATACCGACAGCCCATGTTAAAATACCAACAGCGATTGGAACAACACCTGCAGTTTTTATCTCTGAAATAGCTAAAATTGAACTAATGAAAATAAAAGTTGCGACAAATTCCGCAAAAAAGTTGCGCGGTAAATTTCTAATTTCAGGTGCGGTACTAAAAATATTACGGATAGCCGTTGGGCTAACCTCATCTTCAGATGCTTTAAATTGATCCTTATACATAACATAAACAAGTAATGAACCACACATGCCACCAATAACTTCTGATAGTGAAAGTGGAATAAATTGAGTCCATGGTGTGTTTCCTAGAATACACTGTGCTAAAACCATGGCTGGATTTAATGACACATTACCAAAGACAAATAGTGCAACTGTAATACCAAATCCCCATGTTGTAACAACAAATATATCGCCTGAGCCACGGTACTTTGATCCCTTTAAAACATTATTACAGAAAACACCTGTCCCAAATACACACATTAAACCTGTAGCTAAAAACTCTGAAATCATTTGATGTAGCATATTAAATTACCTCTTCTTTATTTTTTTGCCACTTATTTAAAGCAAGTTGATATACCTCTGATAAAGATAATTGGTTAACATTTGCAATTTTTTCACAATCATCATATTCAGGACTAACTTTCTCAATTTCTTCATAAGTTGCTATTTTCATTCCAATCACACCATATTCTGTTTTTACAGAATCAAAACGTCTTTTCATAATTGTTCGATTAAGTGTTTGGTAACGAACACCTAATGTACTTGTATATTTTAAAAATATTTTACTTATTTTCTTTTGAGCTAACGGATTACATAATGCTGTAACTTTATAAGCTGGTCGATTTTTTTTCATCTGAATAGGTGTAAAAAAGGCATCATAACTGCCTTCTAGTATCAGTTTTTTCATTAAATAACCTAACTGTTCTCCAGTTTGATCATCAATATTAGCTTCGATACTCATAATAGAATCATTCTTTTTATCAACAACCTGTGAACTTAGTTTTTTTTTTCAAGTAGTAAAACTCGTAATGCATTAAAACCACCTGTTTCCCTTTTTCCAAATCCATAACCTACTTTCTCAATGGTTAATTCACTGGGTATCTCACTAAATTCTGAAACAATATTTTTCACAATACCCATACCAGTTGGTGTAATTAATTCTGTATGAATTGCTATATCTTGTTTAATTAGTATCTGACTACCTACTCTCATTTGCATGACAGCAGGAACTGGCACTGGCATTCTGCCGTGGGCAACATCAATGAATCCGCTCCCATCAGTTAAAGTAGACGATATAACCTTATTAACATTTAATAAGTCTAATGCGATAAAACAACCAATAATATCGATAATTGAATCTAATGCACCTACCTCATGAAAATGAATTTCAGAAATTTCAATATTATGTACAATTGCCTCTGCTTTTGCAATTTCAGTAAAAACGTCAGTTGCTTGTTCTTTAATTACGTCTTTTAAATCACTGTCATTAATAATTTTTAGAATATCAGTCAAATGTCGCACGTCATGAGTGTGATGATGTTGTTCAATGAATCCATGATCCTTTTCACCATGTATACGAACATCAAAACTAGTTCCAAAAATGCTACTTTTTGAAATTTTTTCGTTTTTCAATTCATATCCATCTACATTAATCTTTGCTAATTCTTTTTTAAATTCTTCAAAATCAATACCTAGGTCAAGTAGAGCACCGATAAACATATCCCCACTGATACCTGAAAATGCATCTAAATATAACGTATTCATATCGTTATCCCTTTCTACAAATGATTCATCATACTAGCTGAGTATCCCGCACCAAAACCATTATCGATATTAACGACAGTAATCCCCGATGCACAACTATTCAACATAGTCAGCAATGGTGTAACACCACCAAAACTAGTTCCATATCCAACGCTTGTTGGTACAGCAATTAGCGGGGTATCAATTAATCCACCTACTACACTCGCCAACGCACCTTCCATGCCAGCAATCACAATCACAACTTTTGCACCTTGAATTACATCGAGTCGGTTAAATAATCGACTGATACCTGCAACGCCAACATCATACACTCGTTCAACCTTGTTACCGAAAGTTTCAGCAGTAACGGCTGCTTCTTCTGCAACACTCATATCTGAAGTCCCGGCTGTAACAATGGCCACATAACTCTCAGTTATTGGCATCTCATGATGCGTTACAATTACACATTTAGCTTTTTCAAAATAAATTGCATGCTCATTATATTTTTTTATTATTTCAAATTTTTCTTTTGAAACACGAGTGCCTAAAATGTTCACATGATTTTTAGTCATAACTTGCATAATACCAACTATCTGTTCTGCCGTCTTACCCTCACCATAAATAACTTCGGGATAACCATTTCGTTTTTCACGAGCTAAATCAACTGTAGCAAAATCAAGTTCTTCGAATCTGGATTCATTAATTATTCCTATTGCATCCGAAATGTTTGACCGCCCAGAAGCAACTTCTAGCAATATATTCTTTAATTTTTTTTGTTCCATCTTATTTTCCTTTATTTGACAATAACGCCTAATCCATCAGGAATAACTGCAACTTTAGCGTTTTCACCTTCAATTGTATACGCCATATCTAATGCTTGATCAATTGTTTTAGCCAATTTCATATGCATATCTGAAATTAACTTTGGGTCAACCAAATCTGATACAAAAATAACATCATGATTAACTAATATCCTTGCCAAAATTTGAGACGTCCATTGATCAGGCACTGTTTCTGATTTAGGTGTGTTAATAGCTCTATCTAAAAATTCTTTTGGATCTGAACAATCTGAAATGTTATGGTAGAATCCTTCACCACCATGACCATCACGTGATCCTGCAACCATAATAATAATCCCATGTTCTTTATTTGTAGCTTCAGCAGATGTCATCCCTTTAACTGCTTGATAAATATTTTGATCTAATGGGTAACCACCATTAGTTGAAATCGTAATATCACTTTCAACTTTAGGAACTTCTGATAAGTGTTTAACAAAAGCGCAACCTTCTTCATGTGCAGCTTCCAGATCACCTGCAAAAGAGCCAACAATTTTTTTATTTCCATCTAAAACAACATTAACAATAAACTGTAAGTTTGCTGTTTTTGCAGCGTAGACCATATCTTTATGAATCGGATTATGACTAATATTCCCTGTCCTAGCCTTAGGAGAATTAATAAATGGACCTGAATGGTTAGCTAAAATTGTTTTATATGAAGCAACACCAGGTAAAACAGATTTACGACCACCTGAGAATCCTGCAAAAAAATGAGATTCAATGAAACCCTCCGATAAAAGTAAATCGGCCTCTACTGCAACTTTATTAACTATGCATTCACCACCTGAAGGCAATGTTCCAATTTTTTTCATTGAACTATTGTCTTCAGAATCGTGAATCACTATTTCTTCATTTGCGACAATATCCTCACCATATTTATCAACAAGTTCTTCATGCGTTGATGCACGATGAAATCCAGTCGCAACTAAAATACGAATTCTAGCATCTGGTGCAACTGATCGAATTCTTCTTAATAGGATAGGTGTAATAATTTTTGAAGGTACTGGACGCGTATGATCTGAACTAATGATGACAATATTTTTTTTCCCTTTTGCTAGTTTTTCCAGCTTAGAACCGCCAATTGGGTTATCTAATGATTGCTCAACCGTTTCTTCTTCAGATAGTTTATTATGATATGTTGCAGCTTCTGAAACTAATTTACCGGCAAAATTTTTATCTGCAATGTTCACCGTTATCATCTTTTTATCATATGGTAATTGTATTGATACCATTTTATTTGTCATTTCCCTTCTCTTATACTTGATTTTATAACTTTTAAATTATATCGTTGGTCATTGATTTAAACTTCCTCTTTTGAAGTCTTTATTTGCGGTATTTAATTATTGTCAACATTTGTATCCTTTAAATCAGTCTCTTTTTGTTATTCTTTGGCTCTATACTCTTGTTATGCGATTAGCTAGGCACGGATGTCAACATATGTGTACAATTATGATGTGGCCTCTTTTAAGACTTCAGCTCTCACGCACTAATCAATAAAAACCATTTGTAAGCAAATATAAATTTAAGGTGGCCCTTTATGGTATTAACTGATATTGAATTTTTAATGAATTACTTAGAAGAAAAAAATGTTCCTACTATTACTAAAAGAAAACATAACTATTTAACCTACAATGGTCTAGAAGAGCGATATACCTACATCTTAAAAGAAGGAATTATTAAAAATAGTATTATTTTACAGGATGGTCGAGAATTTAATTTATCATATATTTCTAAACCTGATGTTATTTCATTATTACGTGATGAAGTCTCTAAATTTACCTCTTCCCCATTCAACGTCCGTATTGAATCAAAAGAAGCAACTTTCTATAGAATTGATCGTGTTACATTTTGGGAATATGTTAATTCAACAATCGAACTGCAGAATTATGTAAAAAATTATTATCGAAAAAAACTTTCAGAAAATATTTATCGCTCACAACGGATGATTATGAATGGTAAAAAAGGGGCTATTTGTGCTTTTGTTTACAGCCTAATCGATTTGTTTGGTAAACAGATTAGCAATGGTATTTTAATCGATTTCGATATTACAAATGAAGATATTGCAAATTTTTGTGGTATTTCCTCTAGAAGTAGCGTGAATCGAATTCTAATAGAACTAGAACATGACCAAGTTATTTCAAAAATAAAAAGGAAGATTGTTATCACTGATATCAGTTACCTTTTAGATTTTATTGCTAATTAATAAAGGAGAGTATTATGCATATTCCAGATAATTACCTTAGTCCCCAAACTTGTATCACGATGTTCGTTGCGATGGCACCCGTTTGGGCTATATCCATTTCAAAAGTTAAAATTCAAATTAAAGAAAAAAAAGAAACAGTTCCATTATTAGGAATTGCTTCTTCTCTTTCTTTTTTAATTATGATGTTTAACTTACCCGTCCCAGGTGGTACATCTGCCCATGCAGTTGGTGGCACATTACTAGCAATACTGTTAGGTCCGTGGGCTGCCAGCCTGTCAATTACCGTCGCTTTATTGTTACAAGCACTCTTATTTGGGGATGGGGGTATCTTAGCATTTGGCGCAAATACTTTTAATATGGCATTTATTATGCCATTCGTCGGATACTTCGTCTATTCTTTATTTAAACGATTTAACCACGAAAAATTTGGTGCTTTTATCGGTGCTTACTTTGGTATTAATTTAGCTGCCTTGATCGTAGGCGTTGAATTGGGTATTCAACCGCTACTTTTTAAAGACGGAAGTGGTAACCCACTATACTCACCCTACCCACTTTCCATCTCAATTCCCGCAATGACCTCAACTCATTTACTAGTCATCGGTTGGATTGAAGCTCTTTTTACCATTTTAGTTTTTTCATTTGTAAAAAAATCTTCTCCTAATTCTATTTATTTAGCTAGCCATGAATCAAAATCAAATATAAAAAAATTATTAACTCGCTTTTATATTCTAATTAGTAGCTTAATTATTTTATCTCCGTTAGGCCTACTAGCTTCTGAAACAGCTTGGGGGGAATGGAGTCCATCTGATATTTTATCTACTCTAACAAAGAATGGCCTTAATCCTCACATACCGACAGGGATGGTAAACGGTTTTAATTTCAAACCATTATTACCCGATTATTCATTATTCGGTGTGTCATTGCCAGTTGGTTATGTCTTTTCAGCATTCTCAGCAGTAATTATTTTATTTATTTTATTTCGGGTGATAGCACATGAAAAATCAAAAACAGCTTAATATACCCGATTGGATGATATCATCAGAAAATTATATGCCCGTAAAACAGAAAAGTACATTTTTGCAAAAAAATAAAACCCATTTGTTCTATTTATTAAGTCTTTTTTCAAATGATGATCATATAAAGTATCAATCTTTACGTATCCAAAATTCGTTCATCCAACTTTTAACAACATTTATCTTAATTTTATTAGTTTCACTTTCAAGAAATTTATCATACATTTGGATTATCTATATGTATCAATTTCTTCTAATTGCCTTATTACCAAAATCAATACTATTAAATATATTAAAACGGATACCGATAAACTTATTTTTCATTCTTTTGTTTATTCTACCAAGTCTTTTTTTAACAACTGAATTAACTATTATCTTTTTTATAGTTAAAACAACACTAATTTTAACAATTATCTCTTATTTCATTAATACGAACACATTTTTTAGTATTATCGTCATTCTAAAAAAATACCATTTTCCAGATATTATTATTTTTATTATTGATATTACTATTAAATATTTAAAAATATTATCTGAGTCACTCTATTCTATGACCTCAGCAATGGAGTTACGGTCAGTTGGTACAAATAAACACCAATATCTATCATTAGCGAATATATTTGGTAATTTATACCTTAAAACGAAGAGTATGTCCGTAGATATGTATGATGCTATGGAATCGCGTGGTTTTACTGGTAATTATCATTTTTCTTATGTAAAACAACCTATTCATTCTATAGATATCATACAAATTCTTATTACTATTTTTTTTATCACACTATTTTTAAACTAGGAGGTTTTCTGAAATGTTTTCATTTTCCGATATAAGTTATGGTTATACAGACAAATTAAGCTTAGATGCTATTAATTTATCTATTCAAAAAAATGAATTCGTTTGTCTATTAGGCCCCAATGGCTCCGGAAAGTCCACTCTGTTCAAATTATTAAATGGGTTGATCTTTCCAAGTAAAGGTAACTATATTTATAATGGCACTCTAATTAATGCCCAATTTTTCAAAAATTCGATGAGCGCTAAAAAATTCCATCAGCAAATTGGTTTTGTTTTTCAAAATAGTGATGTTCAATTATTTAATACAACTGTTTATGATGAGATAGCTTTTGGTCCTCGACAAATGGGTCTTTCAGAGATAGAAGTTATTACCCGGGTTTCCGATTGTTTAAACTTACTAAATATTAAACAATTAGAAACTCGTACACCTTATCATCTTTCTGGCGGTGAAAAAAAATTAGTAGCTATTGCTAGTGTTCTATCCTTAAATCCGGATGTATTAATTTTAGACGAGCCCCTCACGGGTTTAACAGTCCAAGCACAAGAAACTATTATTTCAATAATAAAAGAATTACACAGAGCTGGTAAAACAATCGTTATGTCGACTCATAATTTTAATCAAATTAAAAATCATCCGACACGTTTTATTGAATTTTCAGAGAATCATACTATTATTTTAGATAAGCCAGCTGAAATAGTATTGCGTGATTCTAACCTAACAAATCATTTAGCTTTAATGTAAAAAGATGTAATCATAAAATAATGATTACATCTTTTTTGTAGTTATGACACTTTATCCCGATTCATTAAAACAACATGTTGGTCTTGCTCATTTAACCGATCAACATGTTTTTCGCCCCAAACACACAATTTATTCAATATAGTACTCAAAGACTCACCATATTCAGTCAATTGATAATCTACCTTTGGTGGTACCTGTTCATAGATATGTCTAGAGATAATCCCATCGGCTTCTAATTCACGTAATTGTTGCGTCAACATTTTTTGGGTTATTTTCGGAATTGCACGTTTCAGCTCACTAGTTCTTCTTTTTCCACCACGTAAATGGCACAAAATAATTGTTTTCCATTTTCCGCCAATAACTTCTAAAGTCGCTTCAACACCAATATTATATGTTTTATCTTCCATTCTTCCTCCGATAGGCACTAAAAGGTTCCTATAGCACTTTTTAGTACGTTATTGTCTTTTCATTGTGTACACGTATAATCATAAATTGTAGCATTATTCCAACAAAAATCAAGGAGGCTTTACAAACTTATGGAAAAAACAAAAATATCACCATCCTTAACACTTTTAGCATTGGCTATTAGTGCTTTCGCGATCGGATCAACAGAATTTATTAGTGTTGGGCTCATTCCCCTATTAGTCAAAGATTTTGGTATTTCATTAAGTCAAGCAGGACTTAGCGTTTCATTATATGCATTCGGCGTCACAATAGGTGCACCCGTTCTAACTATTTTAACAGGTCAATTTGATCGAAAAAAATTACTTTTAAGTATCATGGCGTTATTTATCGTTGGTAATTTAGTTGCAGCATTTGCACCAACTTTCTCAATTTTATTAATTGGTCGAATTATTTCTGCATTGTCTCACGGTATATTCATGACAATCGCTTCCGTTATTGCCGCTGACGTTGTTGAACCTTCAAAACGTGCTAGTGCTATTTCAGTCATGTTTACTGGTTTAACCGTTGCAACTGTAACCGGTGTTCCGTTAGGTACATTTATTGGTCAACATACCAGCTGGCATGGATCATTTATTTTTATTAGCATCATTGGACTAATTGGTTTAATCGCCAACTTCTTCCTCGTACCAAATGGTTTACCAATTCCTGGAAAATCTGATGCTCATGGTTTTATCCGTGTCCTTAAGAATAAATATTTATTGATCACGTTACTATTAACCGCCTTAGGTTACGGTGGTACATTCGTTGTTTATACGTATATTACGCCACTCTTAGAAACTTCAATGGGTTACAGTGAAAGTGCTGTTGTTATCATATTAATTGTCTATGGATTAATGGTTGCCCTTGGAAATACAATTGGTGGCCGTTTAGCAAACCATAATCCGCTTCAAGCATTATTAAAAATGTTCATCGGTCTTGCAGTCGTCTTATTTATCCTTTTCTTTACTGCTAAAATGTCAATTTTAGGATTATTAACCGTAATGGCCTTAGGACTATTCGCTTTTATGAATGTTCCAGGATTACAGCTGTACGTTGTTCAACTAGCTGAAAAATATACCCCTAAAGATATTACTTTAGCATCGTCACTAAATATTTCCGCATTCAATATTGGTATTACTTTAGGCTCTTTAATCGGTGGCCAAGTTGTTTCTAATCTCGGATTAGGTATGACGCCACTTTTTGGGACAGTCATGGTTTTAATCGCGATTTTCATGACAATGTACTTAATTAAATACAATAAGAATGAAAAATAACAAAAAACGGGTCACAGCGAATATATCATTCACTGTGATCCGTTTTTATTAGGCTTTCTTTTCACGTAACCCGATTCCCGTCCAACCACTGATGATTGAAAAGACTGGCGATAGTAAGCTAAAGAACGCAAATGGTAAGTAATCTAATGTTGGAACTCCCAACGTGCTTGCTGCAAACGCACCAGCTACACCCCAAGGAATTAAGTAATTAATCACTGTTCCACCATCTTCAAGTGCACGACTCAAAGCTAAATTATCTAATTTTGATTTATCAAAAGCGGGTTTAAACGCTTTTCCAGGTAAAATAACTGATAAGTATTGTTCTCCAACAAATAAATTAACACCAATACCAGCAAAAATAGTTGCCGTAATTAATTTACCAGATGAATTTAAACGTTTAACTAAAGGCTCCATAACGACTTCAATAATATTAAAATTCATTAGTAACCCGCCTAATGTTAAGGTTAAAATTATTAATGACACGGTTCCCATCATACTTGAAACACCGCCTCGTGTTAATAACATATCTACATTTGCATCTCCAGTTTTAGAAACAAATCCTGACTGAATCAACGCCGCAACATCTTGTAAACTCGTAAGTGGTTTTTGAATAAATAACATAACCAACGATACACCAATATTGATAAATAACGTTGGAATAGCCGGTATTTTTAACCATGCGCAGACAAACATTAAGATAATTGGTAATGCTGCCCAAGCTGTGATTGAAAAGTGACTAGATAAAATTGAAATTGTATGATTAATTTTATCCATATTTGCTGCCGTACTATCACTTCCCAAAATAAAGTATAAAATTAAAGATCCTACAAAAGCAGGAATTGTTGTCCACATCATATTTTTAATATGTTTAAATAAATCAGATTCTCCAATGGCTGCTGCTAAGTTCGTTGAATCTGATAATGGAGACATTTTATCCCCAAAGATAGCACCTGAAATAATTGCCCCTGCCACTAATGCAGGATTAACTCCCATCGTCATCCCCATACCGAATAGTGCGATACCCACAGTTGAAATTAAAGTGAAGGCACTCCCAATTGATAATCCAATAATAGCACAGACAATAAAAACGGAAGGGACAAAGAATTGAACACTAATCAGATTAAATCCCCAAATCATTAAGGTTGGAATAATTCCCGCCGCAATCCAAGTCGCAATCAATGAGCCAATCAAAATAAAAATAAAGATGGGAATCAACCCCGTACTCATCCCATCCTTGATACCCGCGTGAATCTCATCCCATGAAAAATGACGAATTCTTGCCCATAAAATTAAAAGGCCAATCACTAACATAACTGGTGTTTGAGGTGACAACCCAAATTTAATTACACCAAATCCCATAATAATTAACATGACCACTAAAACACTTGCTGCTTCTGCAAACGATAATTTATTTTTCATTAGTAAACACTCCTATTTTTTTGTCGATTCTAGTATTTATCATGAAAAGTTTGATATCGAAACTGGCCCCAATTTATATTTTTCATTATTAACACTCCTTTTCTGGACAAAAAAAGTCCCTGATACAATATTAAATATTGTATCAGGGACGACTCTAGCCGTGGTACCACCCAGTTTAATTGAGAACACAAATTCTCACTCACTAGATGATAACGGTTCTAGATATTTATCCGATGTTTAAATAACGTTAACGTATTTGGTTAATTTATCCTGATTGGTTCGCATCAACCACCAACTTTCTGACTCCCAGATAAATAACTACTTATGTGTTAACTTTTATTTATTAAGTTGAGTGAATCTTAACACGCCTAAATATCCTTGTCAATAATGTACATCTTATAGTATTTCTTTTAGAACACGATCAACTGAGAAATAAAAAGCTTTTTCCCCAGCCACATCTTTAAAGCCAGATCGTTCAAACATTCTCATTACATTTGGTTGAACAGAAGAAAAGATGACTTCATGATTTTTAGTCTGAGCATCACTATAGAAATCCTGAATAACAGCCATCGCTGTATTATCAATTGACGGTACACCACGCAATGAAAAGATAACTAAATCTCGTTCATGAAGTGGCTGTAGTGCTTTATCCAATCGATCCGCAGACATGAAAAATAGTGGTCCAGTAATGTAGACAACTGCCCAATCATCTTTTAATCTATCTTGTGTTGTTTCGACTTTGCCTAAATCAACATCTTCAACCACAACATCTAAAATAGAACTCTTAGCCACAAAAATAACGATTCCAACTAAAACACCGGCCATAATCGCCGTACTCAAATCAAAGATAACAGTACTCATTAATGTTAAGAAAAATAGAATTAAAGCACTTTTAAATTTATTTTTAAAGAGGTACTTGATAGCTGACCATTCATTCATCCGCCATGAAGTCACAACTAAAACACCAGCTAATGCCGCTAAGGGAATCTGTGACATAATTGGTGCCAATAAAAGCATTGAAACTAATAACGCAAGCGCATGGAAAACACCTGTCAATCGTGTCTGTGCTCCTGATTTAATTGCTACACTCGTTCTAGCAATCGCAGCCGTTGCTGGAATACCACCAAAAAATGGTAAAATCATATTTCCAATACCTTGAGCGATTAATTCTTGATTACTATCTAATGTTTTACCTGTCATGCGACCAGCAGATGCCCCACATAACAAGCTTTCGATCATTCCTAATAAGGCAATACTTGCACCAGGAATAATTAAATTCTTAACCGTTTGAAGATTTAATGTACCTAAATGTAATCTATCATCACTAATAACACTTGTTGGAATCTCACCAACTGTTGCGACGTCCAATTTAAATATCATTGTAATTGCCGTAGTAACAATAATTGCAATCAACGATGCAGGTACAACCTTATTCCATTTTTTAGGGAAAATAAAAAGTGCAATAACAACTAAAACTGCCATCAAAGTCGTTGCCAACTTAGGTTGAAAACCTAAGTTAGGATAGCTACCAATTTTTTCAATTAAACTACTTCCATTTGAATGCGTACCAAAAAAATTATCTAATTGCCCGAAAGCAATAATAATTGAAATTCCTGATGTAAATCCTGTAATAACAGGCGCTGGAATAAAGGTCGTTAAAACGCCTAATTTAAATATACCGGCTAACAATAGAATTACTCCGGCAATCAAAGTAGCAATAAAAACCCCTTTTAATCCATATTGTGCAATAACACCCATTAATACTGCAGCCATCGCTCCAGTTGGTCCTGATATTTGATAATATGCCCCAGATAAGGTACTTATCAAAATCCCAGCGACAATTGCTGTGATTAATCCAGCAGCAGCTGTTGCCCCACTTGAGACACCAAATGCCAAGGCTAACGGAATAGCAACTGCGGCTACCGTTAAACCTGCCATAAAATCCTTAGCTAATTTTGTTGCATTGTAACCTTTAAACTCATTTTTTAATATTAAAATATAATTTGATATCATCATCATGCTCCTATTTATGTTATACATAAAAGCATAACATAAACCTTATATATAAATAAACAAGTAAACGTTTTCCAAATAAAAATGGTTAAATATTTATAAGATTTAACCATTTTGTATAACTTTTTTCTATTAACGAACAACCATAACTGAAACGGGAGAATACTTAGCCACGTATGATGCTTGGCTACCTAAGTACTTACCAATCCCTTTAGTTATAGCTGATCCAACAACGACTAAATCAGGTTTAACGTCAGGAATAACATCTTTAACAATCGTTTCACCAGGCTCACCCTCAGCAAGAACAATGTGTACTTCCTTAACACCTGCATCTAATGCGCTTTGTTTATACTCTTGAAGTTGTTTTTCAACCTTCATTCGTTTTTCAGCTAATGTATCTTTTGTTAATACCTGAAAAACATTCAAATCATCCGACTCCAGAACAGTTACAATATGCAGCAGAGAATCATCATCTAAAGCATGACTAACCGCTTCTAAGAATGCTAGTTGGGCATCAGCCGAATTATCGACGCCGACAAGAATGTTCTTATGCTTTGGTAACTCAAAACTTTTTTTCATATGAATTTCCTCCTTATTTTATAAAACTTCTTGGAAAAATTGAATGACTAAATTGAAGACTAATTGAATATTTAAAATAGTTAATCCGATTGCGGCTGCCCAACCAATAATTGATACCCAAAGCGGATTAACGAATCGTTCGCCCATATATTTTTTTGAAGATGTAAACCAAATTAATGGAATCATCGTAAATGGTAAGGCCACTGATAAGAACACTTGTGAATAAACAAGTAAATTATCTAGTACGCCTTCTGTCCCACCCCAAATGATTGCGGCGATCATAACAGGAATAACTGCTATGATACGTGTAACCAATCGACGGGCCCATAATGGCATCTTTAAATGTATGAAACCTTCCATTATAATTTGACCAGTCAAGGTTCCGGTAATCGTTGCATTTTGCCCAGAAGCCAATAAAGCTACGGCAAATAAAGTTGAAAGTACAGGTGATGCAATCCCTTTGGCAATTGTATTATCACTTAATGCACGGTATAAATCACCGAATGCTTGTAATTGATCTGCATGTCCAAAGAATAAAGCAGCTCCCAAAAGTAAAAGTAAACTGTTAACAATTGTTGCGCCAAATAATTGGATATTTGAATCCCAAGTTGTAAAGCGAACAACTTTTGCAACTTCTTCTTCGTCAGTTGAATCGTATTGACGTGTTTGAGCAATTGAAGAGTGAAGGTACAAGTTATGAGGCATAACTGTTGCACCAATAATACCTAAAGCTAATGTTAATTGATCATGATTCATAACAATTGATGCTCTTGGTAAAATACCACCCATGATACCTGCTAAACTTGGTTTTGATAAGGCAACTAAGTAAAGGAAAATAATTAAAATTGATGCAATCAGTGTTGCAACAATTGCTTCAATTGTTCTAAATCCTAATTTTGTTAATAATAATAGTAAGAAAACATCTAATATAGTTATCATAACGCCGACTGTTAATGGAATTCCAAAAAGTAATTGTAAAGCAATCGCTCCACCAATTACTTCGGCAATATCTGTTGCCATAATTGCTAATTCTGTCATGATCCATAATAAAAATCCAACCGGTTTATTAGTATGATCACGAATCGCTTGCGCTAAATCCATTCTTGTTACGACACCTAACTTAGCAGCCATATATTGCATTAACATAGCGATAAGTCCGGAAAAAATAACGACTGATAATAGTAAGTAACGGTATTGCGCACCACCGACAATTGATGTAATCCAGTTACCTGGATCCATATAACCAACAGCGACTAATGCACCTGGTCCACTAAAAGCCCATAAAGTTCGTAAAAATCCGGCACTTTTTGGAACTTCTACTGATCCATTTACTTCTTCCAAACTAGCACTATTTGTTGTGGTAGTCATTTTTGGTTCTTGTACTTCTTTCGACATTTTTCACCACTCCTTTAAATTCTTTTCTTCTCAATTCCTTATTATACTCAAACTTTATACATTGTAAACAAAAAGTTTAGGCTAACCTTAAATCATTTTACCGGTTATTAAATATTTCTATATTTCCAAAAAAAGACTGCTGATATCTATTTGATATCAACAGTCTTTAGCTATTTAATGAAAATTTCTTTTGTTATCATAATACCTACTTCACAAAAATATAATGAGCGGCTTTATAACTAATATTTCTAACTTCACCAGTAGTTTCTAATTTTATTTCAACTGGACCTTCAAAAGGCGCATGAGAAACAACTGTTAATTTATCACCAATGTGTAATTCTAAATCGTCTAAATAAGTTAACAAATCATGATTATCAATGAAACGTTCAATCACAACTTTAGTGTTATCTTCTACTGCTTCTAAAACGAGATGGCTATCTTCCTCATAGTTACCTTCTTTGTCAGGTATCACACCGCCATGAGGACAATGTGTTGGATGACCCAAGAATTCACTCAAATGATCAAGCAAGTATTCACTTGTCACATGTTCAAGTAACTCTGATTCACCGTCAACATCTTGTAGTTTATAATCTAATTTATAAACTAAGAAACATTCCCATAAACGATGTTTACGAACTAAGTCTTCTGCCAATAATATCCCAGGTTTCGTTAACGAAATACCTGCGTATGGCGTATGTTCAACTAACTCTTCTTTAACTAGTTTATTGACCATTTCTGTAACTGATCCGGCCGCAATGTTCAGACTAAGCGCAATCTGTTTATTCGATATTTTCTTTTGCGTACCGCCTAATTCAAAAATAATTTTTAAATAATCTTCCTTCATAGGTGTCATATTCGATCTTTCATTTTTTGTCATTAGTTAATCAATTCACTTCCATTTTCTTAATAATAAATTTATTATATCAGAATAACGATTGAATTGTAACTTATTTTTTAGGAACGCCTAACCTTTCATTTTAAAATACCTAAATGTAAGCTAAAAATCATAATTCACTGCATTAAAATAGGATTCAAGCATTTGTTTTAAGAAATGTCTTGAATCCTATCTTTTTGTAGAAGGAAAGCCGAAACCCGTGTTACCGAGAGTCGATTTTACTTGATTATTAATATATTTCGCCTCTATATCTTTATACTTATTTAGTTCTGTGAAGTCGCTTTTATATGTTTTGAATCATATATTATCGAATGACGCCCTTTGAGCGATTTGTTATCCATTCGATTTCAAACGTTTCTCCAAGACCAAATACCTCTAAATCTAATTGTTCGTTCTACTACAACTTAAATCATCAAAATTTGATATCTTGATTTGCCTTTTAATGCTCAAGACCGGCACCGTTTTAATACGCCTTACTTGACATCTCTCAACGTCATTAACTTGCCGTACATTGGAAACTTAAACCATCATCTTAACTGATGTGTCTTGATTTGCTTGTTGGTGCTCAAGACCGGCGCCGTTTTAATACGCCTTGCTCGACATCTCTCAACGTCATTAACTTGCCGTACATTGGAAACTTAAACCATCATCTAAATTGATGTGTCCTGATTTGCTTTTAAGCGCTCAAGACTAGCACCGTTTTAAAACCTTGTTCGACGTCTCACGACGTTCACACTACCAAAATTCTAAATTCATCGGAGTAAACATCATCTAACTTGATGTGTCTTGATTTGCTTTTTAATGCTCAAGACCGGCACCGTTTTAATACGCCTTGCTTGACATCTCTCAACGTCATTAACTTGTGGTACATTTTTCAACTATCTTCAGTACCAAACATTGTCCAACTAACTTCGTTTTTAAAAACCATTAAGTGAGTTTAAAAAAGTGACTTCAGTTTTATTTTGTTCAGGGATTTCGATAGCCTTCCTTGCTACAAATTAAGTATAACACAGATGTAAACGGTTGCAACCTTTTTGTTGCTTAATTTAATAATTCTTTTTATTAAACATCTCTGAGTTCAAAACGTGTCCCTTTTTCGTCTATTACCGCAAATAAACGCTGCTTTTTGGAATCATCAAAATAGCCCATATCAAAAACTGTTTTATTTCCTTGTTTACCAACATCTGAAACACGATCAATCAAAAAATGTTTAAATTGTCTAAAAATATCCATTTTTCCGTTAACGTGTTCAATCGCCGCAACCAATGTATAGCCTTCATCTAACTCTTCTTTTATAAGACTGACTTTTATGACCATATCTAATCGATATTCTCGCGACTTTGCCTTCTCATCTGAAATGCTTTCAATATAGCCTTTTTGTTCCCAATATCTTAACTGTCGTGTTGAAACACCCGTCATTTTACTTATTTCACTAATACCGACAATTAACTTATCTTGCTTCATAAGATTGGCTAATGGATTATTATTCACTGTAAGTACCTTCTATCTCTAGTTTTCTAAATACTTTTGAAATTTTTTATCGATTTCTGGCAGACTTTTCTGTAATGATTTTGACTGATTTTGTGTCCCATCAGCCATTAACTTCAAGTACGTAAATAAAATTTGACTAGCGTCTTTATGGTATTTACTACCAAGTTCACTCGCAAATGTATATCGTTCATCCGTTAGTAATTTTGAAAATAAAGTCTCTTTTGCCATTTAGGCTCCCTCAATTGTTTTTATCATTGTGTGATGTGGAATTCCTGCGTCCATAAAACCTTCACCCTCAACCACATATCCTAATTTCAAATAGAAATTTTGGGCTTGATCTTGTGCGCCTAAGGTTAAGTATTTAATTCCGTAAACTGTTGAAAACCCTTCAATAAATGTTAGAATATCTGTTGCTAAATGTTGTCCACGAGCAGCTTTTAATGTTGCAACTCGCTGAACATGCCATGTTTCAGAGTCTTCACTAAGTACACGTGCTGTCACAACAGGCTCTTCATCTTTATAACCCACAAAATGAATAGCTTCTGATTCGTTTTCAATTTCCAATTCCATTGGTACATTCTGTTCTCCAACAAAAACCGTCTTTCTAATTGATAATGCATCTTTATATATTTGACTATTTATATCTCTAGTTGATTTTACTATGAACATTTGATCATCCTCAGCTTTCTTAGTTATCTTCGCATATAGCTTACCATAACTTGCTTTAAATTTGTACGTCAAGACCTGGTAGCTTATAATGAAAGCAAATAACTTACTACGTAAAGGAAATCACTAATGAAAAAATACGGTATATTAATAACTATCTTATTGATTTTAGGATTAGGTATTGGCTTTTTACTACTGCACAATAGTATACCCAAATCGGTAGAAACAGAGAAAAGCATTTCACAAACGCCAACCTTATATATACATGGATATGGTGGTACAGCTAACTCAACCAACGATATGATCGCCTCAGCCGAAAAATCAGGTAAGGCAAAAAAGATTCTAACGGCAACTGTCTCTCCAACTGGTGATGTCACTTATACGGGCAGATGGAAATATACTGAAAAAAATCCAATTGTTCAAGTCATCTTTAAACGTAATAATGCTCAAATTCCTGAAGAGGGCAGATGGATTGGTAAAATAACTGATTATTTAAAAGCATCATATGATATTAAAAAAATCAATCTTGTTACACATTCAATGGGTGGTTCATCTGCAATGTACTGGGCTGAATCTGTCAGAAAAAAATCTTCTCCTATCCTAAATAAATTTGTTCCAATTGCTGATCCGATTAATGGTGTCCTTGGAATGGACGAAAAAGCCAATAAAAATTACTTCTTGAAAAATGACGAACCTGCTATTAAAACAACAAACTACCAAAGTTACTATAGCAAACGAAAAAATTTCCCATCAACCGCAAAAGTCTTTGTTATTTATGGTGATGTGAACGATGGTTCAAACTCGGATACATCTGTCAGCATTGCTTCTGCCCGTTCAATGAACTATCTATTAAAGGGCCAAGTAAAATCATATGAAGAGCTTAAAATTACTGGTGAAAATGCGCAACATAGTAAACTCCATAGAAATTTACAGGTTGATAAAGCTGTTATCCAATTCCTTTGGGGTAAATAGAACTATACGAAATATTAATTTTGTGCTATGATTAAGTTATGCGATGAGTCGAGTAAAATCAGACAACTTCGGTTGTTCCGCTGCGGCGGCTAGTGATTAGTTCGAAAATGGGGCATTTTTTACCTACCGCATTGTAGGTATGTCTGATTGTCACTGTTTTGTGGAATTCATACAATCTATTTACTTCGGTAAGTACCATAATAGGAAAGCATCAACTTCGGTTGGTGCTTTTTTTGTGCAGATAAATAGCCTTGGAAAGTAAATCTCCAAGGCTATTACCACTATTTTTGAATTCTTATTGCTTCAACATCAAACACTTTATCAATCCAAGATTCATAAAATGGTGCTTCATGACTAACTAATAAAACATTTCCAGGAAAACGTCGGACTGCCTTTTGTAGCGCATCTTTTGTATCATCATCCAAATGATTAGTTGGTTCATCCAAAATTAAAAAGTTACTTGGTTTCAATTCAACCAAACTCAACTTCACTTTCATTTGTTCCCCACCACTTAAAATATTAATAGGTTTCATTGTATTCGCAGCGTTAATACCTGATTTAGCCAATCGACGACGGATCGTTTTAGGTTCCAACTCAGGGTATTCATCTTGAATAATTTGAAGTGGTGTCATTTCCTTATTATCCCAAATTAAATCTTGATCAAAATAATTAACAACAACAGAATCAGAAAATTCAGCAGTTCCACCAAAGGTTGGAATTAACTTCAAAATTGACTTAATCATTGTTGATTTACCAATTCCGTTAAAGCCTTTTAAGACAACTTTTTCTTGATGTGATAACGAAAAAGTTACTGGTGATAGTAATGGCGTTTTATAACCAACTGATAAATTTTTAACGGCAAGCGTTGATGCGGATCCGGTATCTAGATAAGGAAAATCAAATTTACCTTTTACAGTATCACTCGGCGGCGTCACACGCTCAATTTTATCTAATCGTTTTTGTCTAGACTTAGCCATTGTGGCACGCGTTCCAGCTTTATTTTTTCGAATATAAGCCTCATCTTTTTCAATTTGAAGGCGTTGTTTCTGGAAAGCTTTTAGTTGCGCTTCTTTTTTAGCTTCTTTTTGCTTAATAGCTGATTTAAAATTCCCACGATATTTTGTGATTTTACCGAATGCAACATCAATAATTGTATTCGTGACATTTTGTAAAAATTCAAAATCATGAGAAATAACCATGAAACAGCCTTCAAATTGGTTTAAATACTCAGTTAACCAATCAATATGTTCTGTATCCAAATAATTAGTTGGTTCATCTAATAGAATAACTTCAGGATTTTCCAATAATAATTTAGCTAAGATAATCTTAGATCTCTGACCACCACTTAATTCACTAACTTGATGGTCTTTTTCAATTGCATCTAATCCTAAACCAGTTCGGACACGGTCAATTTCCGTATCGATATCATAAAAATTTTTAGCTTCAAGTTCTTCTTGATATCTACCCGCTTTTTCCAACAGCTTCTCGTCCATATTTTTAGCATAATCCGTATAGGCCTGTGTTTGTTTTTCACTAATATCATATAAACGTTGAAATGCTGTCTTCAAAAACTCAATGACTGTAATACCTTCCGCAACTTCAGCATATTGATCTAAATAGCCGATTGTCGCACTTTTTTTCCATTTAATTTCGCCTTCGTCAGGTAGTTCTTGTCCAGTAATAATTTTGATTAATGTACTTTTACCAGCACCATTTTGACCAATGATACCCATATGATCCTCAGTGTTTAATTCGAAATGAGCATCCTCATATAATTGCTTATCCGCAAATTGATGGGAAAGTTGGCGAACTTCTAAAACTCCCATTGTAATCCTTCTTTCTAAAGACTAGTTATCATTGTTTACTTCCAATATTGCATTAAATACTTCTTGTGGTAGTTCCATTTCAGCCTTAGAACCCAATCGTTTATTCGCACTTTGGCGGCGTAACATATCTTGTTTGGCTGCATTCTTTTTATCACTACTTGTTGTCGCACTCTTACGAAGAGGCGGTACATTTGCACGTGAGATAGCCTTATTTTCAATAACCGCTTGTACTGGCATTGGAAATAATTTACGTGGAATTGAATATTTCAATTGTTCGACTAATTTCTGACCAATTTCCACAGCATCTTGTCTGTGCACAACAAATCCCAGTGCATCAACCGTTGCATAGTTAACTAAAACGTCCATTTTAACGACATCAGCTGTTTGATATCCTTTAAACTGCGTTTCCATTGTTGCATAACCATGTGATAATGATTTTAATTGGTTGAAGAAATCATAAGCAATCTCAGATGTTGGTAACGCATAATTTAATTCAGTTTGACCAGAATTGTATGACATATCTTGAAAAATACCTTTACGTTTTTCAGCTAATTTCATAATATCGCCCACTTGTTCATCTGGCACGGTCATATGAACATCTAAAAATGGTTCTTCAACATGATCAATTTCAGAAAAATTAGGAAATTGGACAGGATTATCAACAACAACTTCTTTACCATTTTTCAAAATAACATGGTACGTAACATTAGGCGTCGTTGTTAACACCCCTAATTGGTATTCTTTTTCGAGTCGTTCACGAATAATACTTAAATGTAACATCCCTAAGAATCCACATCTAAACCCTAGTCCTAAAGCATCTGACTTTTCTTCTTTATAATGGAAAGATGAATCATTTAAGGCTAATTTTTGGATAGCTGATTTTAATTCCTTATAGTTATTATCTTTAGGATAAAATCCAGCGAAAACCATTGATTCTGATTCTTTATATCCAGGAAGTGCCTCTGGCGTCGGGTTACTTTGAGAAGTTAATGTATCTCCAATTTTAACTAGTTGAGGATCTTTTAGCCCTGTAATAACATACCCAACATCCCCGGCATGTAGGCTATCAACAGCCACCATATCAGGTTTGAAAATACCTGCTTCTACTACTTGGAAATCAGTCGTTTGTTGCATAAATCGAAGTAAATTATTAGCTTTAAATTCACCATCAAAGACACGAATATAAGCCACAATTCCTTTAAATGCATCAAAATGTGAATCAAAAACTAATGCTTTAAGTGGTGCTTCAATCTCACCGATTGGTTCTGGAATACGGTCTTTAATTGCCTCTAGAACCAAATCAACACCAATCCCAGTTTTAGCTGATATTAATAACATTTCGTCTTCATCAACGTCTGCTAATTCCATCAATTGAATTTTAGTTTCTTCAACATCAGCGTTAGGATGATCAATCTTATTAATTACTGGAATGATTTTTAAGTTATTTTCTTTAGCTAAACGGTAATTCGCAACCGTCTGTGCTTGCACACCTTGAGTGGCGTCCACTAATAAAATAGCCCCATCACTAGCAGCTAAACTTTTCGAAACTTCATATGAAAAATCAACGTGTCCCGGTGTATCAATAAAATTATATTCGTAAGTTTCACCATTAGTAGCCGTGTAATAACTACGAACCGTTCGTGATTTAACTGTAATCCCATGTTCTTGTTCAACAGCCATTGAATCTAACAATTGACTAGACATCTCACGTTCACTGACGGTTTGTGTTTCTTCCATAATTCGATCAGCTAAAGTTGATTTACCATGATCAATATGGGCAATAATTGAAAAATTTCTAATTTGTGATTGTTTCATTATGATTAAACCTCATTTTCTAAATAATCATCTACTGTTTTAGAGTCTTTTTTATTATACGCTAAATTATCAACCTCGTAAGAAGAAGATTAAAAGCCGGTAAGAATGCCCAAGTATTTAAAAACGAAAAAATAATGAACACAAATTTAACTAAGGTTAAATTCCGCTCATTATTTTTAATTTAAATAGTACCGTTTGCAAATTGACTATTGTACAAATCAGCATAGAATCCATTTTTAGCAATCAAAGCATCATGATTTCCAGTTTCAATAATTGAGCCATTATCCATCACAATAATATTATCCGCATCACGAATTGTTGATAGACGATGGGCAACAACGAAACTCGTCCGACTATCTAATAAGGTATCCATCGCTTTTTGAATCAAAACTTCAGTTCGTGTATCAACTGAACTCGTTGCTTCATCTAAAATTAAAATTTCCGGGTCAGCCAAAAATGCACGAGCAATCGTTAATAATTGACGTTGCCCTTGTGAAATATTTGAAGCATCTTCATTCAGAACAGTTTGATAACCATCTGGTAATTGACGAACAAATGTATCAACGTGAGCGGCTTTTGCTGCAGTATAAACCTCTTCATCCGTTGCATTTTCACGACCATATTGAATATTTTCCATAATAGTTCCTGTAAATAACCAAGTATCTTGAAGGACCATCGAGATTGATTTACGTAAATCTTCTCGTTTTAAATTTTTAGTATCAACGCCATTAAGTCGGATTGAACCCGCTGAGACATCATAAAAGCGTTCAATTAAGTTAATAATCGTTGTCTTTCCAGCACCCGTAGGTCCAACAATTGCTACCTTTTGTCCTTCTTTAACATCCAAATTATAATCTGTCATCAAAAGTTTCTTATCTGAGTAACCAAATTGAACATGATCGAAAGAAATTTTATTCCCATTATCAGCAATTGGTAAGTCATCGTTACTTTCATCTTTCAATTCTTCTTCATCTAAAATTTCAAAGATTCGTTCTGCAGAAGCTACAGTTGCTTGAATCGTATTAGATAAGTTGGCAATTTGAGTGATTGGTTGTGAGAATTGGTTCACATATTGTAAAAAGGCTTGGACGTTACCTAAAGTAATTGTTCCTTGTGAAACCTTAATTCCACCAACAATTGCCACAAATACATAACCAATATTTTTGATAAAATTCATTGCAGGCATAATTAATCCAGAAATAAATTGTGCTTTCCATGAACTTTTATAATAATCATTATTCTGTTTTTCAAAAATATCAATATTTTTTTCTTCTTTATTAAATGTCTTAACAACCGTATGACCTGCATACGTTTCTTCAACTTGATTGTTCAAAAGTCCTAAACTCTTTTGTTGTCCAGCAAAGAACTTTTGCGAACGAGGCGCGATTAATGAGACAACAACCAAACTTAAAGGAACAATAATCAAAGCAATTAACGTCAATTGCCAACTAATTGAGAACATCATATAGAGAACACTGACAAAGGTCACAACACTTGTTACTAACTGTGTAAAACTTTGTTGTAACGTTCCAGAAATGTTATCCACATCATTTACAGCACGTGACATAATATCACCATTTGGATGTGTATCATAGTAAGAAACGGGCACACGTTCCATTTTAGCCTTAATATCTTTACGAAGTGCGTACACCGTTTTTTGAGAAATATTAGTCATGATTAATTGCTGCACAAAACTGAAAAGTGCTGAAGCAATATACATAATACCAACTGTCAGTAAGATATTCTTAATTGCATCAAAATTGATTGGCAAGGAAGTTACTTTCTGACCTTGTTTCATTTGGGTGAATCCTTTAGTTACACCAGAGAAAATTTCCGTTGTTGCGCGTCCTAAAATTTTAGGAGAAACCGCCTGGAAAATTACAGATATAATGGCTAGCACTAATACTATCCCTATTGAAATTAACCATGGTGACATGTATTTCGCTAAACGTCCAATTGTTTTCCAAAAGTTCTTAGGTTTTTCAACTGGTCGTCCAATATTGCCATGTCCACCTCGACCGCCCCGCATAGGCTGCGTTGCTTGTTTTGACTTATTATCTGCCATTACCCTGCATCCCCCTCTCTGATTTGTGACTGCATAATTTCTTGATAGGTTTCATTTGTGGCTTTCAATTCTTCATGAGTCCCTTTACCAACAATTTTTCCACCGTCGATAACTAAGATTAAATCGGCACTTGTCACACTAGAAATCCGTTGTGCCACAATTACAACAACACTATCTTTGATGTTTTCATCCGTTTTAAGTGAGCCACGTAACTTAGCATCTGTTTTAAAATCAAGCGCTGAGAATGAATCATCAAACAAGTAAACAGAGGCTTGTTTAACTAATGCTCTTGCAATTGCAAGTCGTTGTTTTTGACCACCAGAGAAATTATCTCCACCTTGTTCAACTATGCCGTCTAAGCCATCCGCTGATTCTTCAACAAATGATTTAGCTTGTGCTATTTCTAGCGCATGCCACAACTCATCATCTGTTGCTGTTTCATTTCCAAACTGTAGGTTGCTTCGGATTGTTCCTCTAAACAGAACTGTCTTTTGTTGAACAAGAGAAATTTGGTCATGTAAGCTTGCTTGGGTTAACTCATAAATTGATTGACCGTCAATTTTAATATCGCCTGATTCAACATCGAATAGTCGGGGAATTAAATTAATTAACGTTGACTTACCAGATCCAGTACCACCAATAATCGCAATTGTTTGACCTGCCTTTGCTTCAAAGTTAATATCTGTTAGGGCTTCTTTTTCAGCACCCGTATATCGGAAATTAACATTATCAAATGACAACTGACTTTCTTCTACTTTACTACGGTCAACTGTAATTGCATCAGGTTGGTCTTTTATCGAATTATTCGTATCTAAAACTTCGTTGATACGTGCTGCAGCAGCTTGCGCACGAGGTAACATAACAAAAACCATCGATAACATCATAAAACTTGATAAAATTTGCATTGCATACGTCATAAACGCAACTAGATTACCTACTTGCATCGACATATCTCCAATTAAATGACCGCCATACCAAATAATTGCGATATTGGTTGCACTAAGCACTAAGGTCATCATGGGGAACATTAACGCCGTAATTGAAAATACTTTACGGGCATTATCTGTATATTCTTTATTCACACGATCAAAACGATTTTGTTCATATTTATCTTGATTAAATGCGCGAATAACACGAACACCTGTTAAACCTTCACGAAAGACAAGATTAATATGATCAATTCTTTTTTGTAACGTTTTAAACAGTGGCACTGCAAAATACATAACTGAAGCAATTAAAATAATTAAAATTGGAACAGCTACTAAAAAAATAACGGTTAATTCTTTTTGTTTGTTGTAAGCTAAAATGCTAGCACCAATCAACATGATAGGCGCTTGAATCATCATTCTTAACATCATAACGGTAACGTTTTGAATTTGTAGCACATCAGTTGATGTTCTTGTAATTAAACTTGAATTTCCAATTTGATCAAATTCATGACTTGAAAAATTAAGTACTTTTTTGTAAATATGACTTCTTAATCTAAGTCCCAATTTTTGCGCTAAGCGTGAAGCGATAAAGACATTGCCAACTGCCGCAACAATACCAATAGCTGCTACGCCTAACATGACATAACCCACCTGCCAGATATACGCAACGTCACCTTGTGAGACACCCTTATTAATCATGTCTGATGTTAATGTTGGTAAATATAAATCGCAGATAACTTGAACAATCATAAATACAAATGCACCAACCATTGCCCAAACGCTAACGCGATTTTTCATTACTTTTATCATTTATTTTTATTCCTCCCTTTTTGAAACACCAATAGCTACCCAGTTAGCCATTGTTTCATATTCTTTTTGTAACTCTTCAACAGGTATTTCAATACCTTCTCTTTGTTTTGAAAAATAATCATTAATAGTTTTCATAAATGGACTCATTAAAGAAAACATAAGTAAACTAATTTCTTCATCTGAAGAAATGGTTAATAAAGACCGATCAATTTCACTCATAATATCAAAATCTGCTTTTAAATTTTGATGAAATGGTCCACCAAAATGTGGCTGTTTCCCACTATGATGCGGATGGTGAGGATGATGCGGTTGCATCCGGCTACTCATTTTAAAGTCCATTCGGACAAAGGCGTTCTTAAAAAATGCAGCATCCTCCCCAGAAACTGTGTTCGCAATCGTTTCTGAAAAAAAGGTCTTCATAGTCGTCACGATATCACCTTGATTTCGTTTTAATAATTCACCAAATCTTTTAGTTTGATTCTGTCGAATAGTATCAAAATAATAAAAGTATAAATCTTCTTTATTTTCGAAATATTGGTAAAAACTACCTCGCGGAATATCCGCAATTTTTATGATATTACTAATTGACGCTTCAAATAGAGGTACTCTTGAGAACTCTTCTTTAGCAGCATCTAATATCCGTTGTTGCTTATCTTCATCTAAATTAAAATACGTTTTTTTAGGCATACTTTCTCCTTTATACAAAAAATGACAAACTGTCATGTGACAACTTGTCATGTTACTAGTCTTTATTTAAAAATGCAATTTTATTTTACTTATTCTTTTCTTAAAGATTCAACTGGATCAAGTTTTGATGCTCTGTTTGCTGGTAAGAAACTGGCAACCATACTAATCAAGACACTGATTAAAATACCAGAGAATACATAACTAGCTGTAACTTTAACAATCGTAACATCAAATGTTGCAACTGAGAATGCATTTAACCCAAAGGCTAGAATGTATGTTACGCCAACACCAATTAAGCCTGATGCTAATCCAATTAGGAACGCTTCTGAAACAAATATGCGGCGAATATCCTTACGACGTGCACCTAATGCTTTCATAACACCGATTTCTTTTGTTCTTTCAACAACAGAGATATTTAGAACCACTAATATCATAATTGCAGAAACGAGCAATGATATCGCAGCTACGGCCGTTAAAACGTCTGTCAAAATATCTAACATTTGAGTAAACATTTCTGACATTTTTTCTTGAATTGAACCTGTGTAACCCAATGATTTAACTTTAGCTTTTATACCAGCCGTATTAGCCTTATCATTCGTATGAAGATAGACAACATTTGGTTTAATTGTTTCATTATTATCTTCAACCAATTGTTGTAAGTCAGCGTAATTCAAGTAAACTAAACTGCTTGAACTGCTACTTCCAGATGCTTCATAAATTCCGGCTACTTTGAATGTTTTCTTAATTGTTTTTTCATTATAAACAATCGCAATTTTAACTTCTTTACCAACAATGTTCTTGCCTAATGAATCTGCAGTTGTTTTATCTAATAAAATGCCATCTTTACCTGGTTTAGTACCCTTAGTAATGTTTGATTTTGTAATACCTGAATTCATTGTACCTAACTGCATCAAACTAGCTTTTTTATCTTTATATGAAACCGTATTTGTACCTAGTGAAATAGCTGTATAACCCTTTTGTAGCTCATTAACATGTTTAATATTTGTTAACTTATTAATATCTTTTTTAGAAAATGACCCTGTCTGACCAGTAATTGCAGCCATTTGACTTTGTTGTTCTTTAGCTTGCGCTGCTTGGGCTTGAGAACCAGCAGCTGGTGTTACTGTTTTAGAACTACTACTTGAAGAACTTGTTTTTGCCTTCATATGAACTTCAGTTACATTGGGATTCACATAGCTAGTCATCGTATCCTTAATATAACTTGTTACCCCTTTTCCAAGCGATAACATTAAAACAACAGACATAATTCCAATACTTGAACCAATAGCAACAAGCAAATTACGAGAAAATTTAGCTTTCATATTAAGTGCAGCTAATCGGATCGCAGACCATAAACTTAAATTCTTAGGCGTTTCACCTTTAAATTCATCTTCATTAGTATGCAACTCTAATTGTTCTTGTTCGGAATCAGAAATAATTGCACCATTATCGATTCGTACAACACGACTTGAATATGCCGCAACGCGATCTGAATGAGTAACCATTAAAACTAATTTACCACGCTTTGCGATATCTTTGATAATTTCTAAAACGGCATCAGTTGTCTCTGAATCCAAAGCACCTGTTGGTTCATCAGCAATAATGACATCAGGATCATTCATTAAGGCACGTGCAATAGCAACACGCTGTTTTTGTCCACCAGATATTTGATCTGGCTTCTTTGTCATATGATCTTGTAACCCAACATCGGTTAATAATTTCTTAGCACGTTTGACACGTACTGATTTATCAACATTTGAGAGTGTCATTGCCATAGCAACGTTATCAATCAAACTTAAATGAGGAATTAAATTAAAATTTTGAAAAATGAATCCAATACTCTTCTTATGAAAGTTAACAAGTTCTTTTTCAGAAAAATCACCAATATTTTCACCATTATACGTAATTTCACCATCAAAATTTGAATCCAATCCACCTATTAAGTTCATTAATGTTGATTTACCACTTCCGGATTCACCAACTATTGAAACTAATTCCCCTTTGTCAAAAGAAGCATTAATATCTTTTAAAGCCTTAAATGTCGTACCACCAGCCATATTATACGTTTTTGAAACGTTTTTTATTTCTAGAATCAATTTATCTCCCCCTATTTCCGTTTTTATGACAGACTGTCATAATGAGCTGATTTTTATTATAGATAATCACACTCACAAAAGCAAAGCATTTCGCTCCACCTTTACCCATTCTTTACAATTTCAGGTGTAAATCATTACACGATTCATACAGAACCATAACATTTAACTGATATTATGAAGTTGTTCTTAAATACGAATACAAAATAAAAGGGGAAGTTAATTATGAGAAAGAAAACAGCAATTATTTCGATAGCAGCAATGAGTCTTTTATTGTTAGCAGGATGTGGTAAATCATCATCTTCTTCAGATGATTCATCAAAAATTTCAGGTAAAATTACTATTGTTGGATCTACTGCTTTACAACCTTTAGTTGAACAAGCAGCTGAAACTTATCAAGCAGATAATTCAGGCTTAACAATTGGCGTGCAAGGTGGTGGCTCAGGTACCGGATTAAGCCAAGTTTCTACAGGTGCTGTTACCGTTGGTAATTCTGACATTTTTGCAGAACAAAAAGATGGCGTAGATGCTAAAAAGATTGTTGATCACAAAGTTGCCGTTGTCGGTATTGCACCTGTTGTCAACAAAGATACAAAAGTAACTAACCTCTCAAAAGCACAACTTGCTAACATCTTCTTAGGTAAAACAACAAACTGGAAAGAACTTGGCGGAGCAGATCAAGCAATCGTTGTCATTAATCGTGCTTCTGGTTCAGGTACACGTACTGTATTTGATAGTAGTATCCTTCCAAATAAAACAGCTAAACAAACACAGGAACAAGATTCAAACGGTACCGTCCAAAAAATGGTATCTTCAACACCAGGTGCCATTAGTTACTTAGCTTTCTCGTACTTAAAAGATAACATTCAAGCTTTATCTATTGATAACGTTAAACCAACATCAAAAAATGTTGAAACAAACAATTGGAAAATTTGGTCATACGAACATATGTATACTAAAGGTTCTCCTAACTACGCAACAGCTAAATTTATTGGTTACATTCAATCAGATAAAATTCAAAACGGCTTAATCAAGAAATTAGGTTATATCTCAATCTCAGATATGAAGGTTGAAAAAGACGCTAAGGGTACTATTGAAGAAATTAACAAATAAACAGAACGCAAAAAAATGATGTAATCTAAAATAGATTACATCATTTTTTTGTTCTATTTTTATAAATTAGCATCCATGTTAAATGTTAATTTAGATAACGTTAATCCTTCAGTAATGAATTGACCAATCATATTCATCGTTCTTTCACGCATATCAGCGACAATTGCGTAATTTTGTTGTGTGAGGTAGTTTGTTAATTCATCCCCACTCATATCTGTAGATGCTGCATCAATATCAGCAACCATCGTCTTTAACTGTTGACGACATGCCTTTAGGTAATCAACATTTTCTTGAATAAAGTGAGAATAATGTGATTCTGTTAACATCGAAACCGTACGATACATCCAATAAGCACTATTCATATCTAGTGTTAATGGTGTTTCGCTGTAACTTGGGTCTGTGTCTGTTGCATTCGTGTAGAACGGCACAAATGGTGCAAATGCTGGAACACCTAAACAGATCCACATTAATGCAGAATGTGCATCATCAACATTGTTTCTTAATTGAAGAACATGTGCATTTTGTGTTCTATTCATTGAAATAGGACGGAATCGTAAACGATCTTCATCAGCACCATGACCAAATGGATCATATTGTGTTTCATTGTAATGTGACCCTAAAATAGCAGTCACATCTTCAACACTGATTTTTTTATTTGCGTAACAAATGAATGGTAATTCACTTGAAGTTGGTTCTTGCTTAATTTCTGGATTCAAACAACGTTGACCATACCAGACACGAGGTGTGTTGTAATGACGATCTTTTTCTGTATCTGTTCCAAAAATATGACGGAAGTTCCAGCCTGTTTTATCAGGGTTTAAATGATGCTCTTCTACATATTCACGGATACCGTCTGACCACATAAAGTTATCTGTATTATCAAAATCAATTTCTTGAATAGCAACTTGATTAGCTGCAACAGCATAAGCGTCATCTGGAATACGTTGTGCAATCCAGTGATGTCCAGTAACAATTTCCATGTACCAAACATCATTTTTATCACTAAATAAGACACCATTTCCTTCAGGTGAACCGTATTTTGTAATTAATGCCCCTAAATATTCAACACCATGTTTTGCTGATTTGATATAAGGTGCAACCATTGTTTGTAATGAATCTTCTGCTAAACCATTTTTAATTAAAGGATCATATGCTAAAACACGTTCATTCGCATAGACACTTTCTGTTGCGCTCATTGCAACATTTTTTCCATTAATACTACTTTCATCAAAGACACCTTTGCTGGATACCTCAACATTAGGCGTTGCTGTCCAGCGATACCCATTTTCTGGTAATGGTGCAGTAAACCCATTTTTATTCGAAGTTAACGTTTCATGACGTCCGGTTACTGCAGGGTACATCAAGAATCGTTGTGGTGTAATAGGCAAAAACGTATCATCATTTCTAGCAATCATCGTTGAGCCATCAATTGTGGCCTTCTTACCAACTAAAATTGTTGTACATGCTTGTTCCATCATAAATAATTCACTCCTTCTCATTATTAAATACCTTTATAGTGTACAACTTTTACCTTCATATAAACATGCTATTTTCATATACTTTAAGAAACAATTAAATCTAGTTTACAACTCTAGATGTAAATGCTAATATAAAGATATTATGTTAAGGGGGGTTATCATTTGAGCCAAAAAGTTCCAACATCTTTTTTAAATTGGCTAGATAGCTTAAAAAAAATTACATTACCTGATTGGCAAGATTTTCCGGAATTAGACCTTTATATGGATCAATCTGTGAAACTTGTTAATCAATACTTAGAGCCATTACACTTAATGTCTGTAACACCTACAATGGTCAATAATTATGTAAAAAAGGAAGTTATGTTTAAACCTATCAAAAAAAGATATCGTAAGGAGCATTTAGCAGCAATCATCGTTATTACTGTTTTAAAATCTGCTTTTCCATTAGATGTTATCAAGAATGGTATCGACCAAATTTTAGTCGATAACTCACCTGAAGATGCTTACATGAACTTCGCTTTAATTTTTAACGAACAACTTAAATCTTTAACCTTTGATACCAACTTAAAACCTGTCACGACCGAAACAACAATCATTGAATTAGAACAACGAACGGCTGCAAGTGCCGTGATTAATCATATTATCAGTGAAAAATTAGTTATATTAATGAAGGAGGCCAATTAAATGATGAGTAAAGAAAAAATAGCAGTATTAGTAGATTCAGGTTCGGATATTCCTAAAGAATTTATGGAACAGGAACATATTTATATGGTCCCTATTTTAATTACATTCAGCGATGCAACTTACTTAGATCGCATCTCTATCTCACCAGCGGAAGTTTACGAACGTATGGAAACTGAGATTCCAACAACCGCAACGCCTTCAGGTGGCTCAATTAACGACGTTTTTGACCAAATTAAAGCCGATGGCTATACACATGTTATCGCAACAACGATTTCAAGTGGTTTGTCTGGTACTTATAATTCAATTAAAACATTCGCCAAATTATCATCATTAACCGTTGAAGTTATCGATACAAAAAATGTTGGTATTGGTGGTGGATTAGCTGGTATTTTAGCATCAAACTTAATTAAAGAAGGCAATTATTTTGACGAAGTCGTCACAAAGGTTCAACTAGCGGTTGATAGAAGTAGTGTCTTTTTCTATTTACCAACTCTACACTATCTTCAAGTTGGTGGCCGTATTGGACGCGTCTCGGGTCTTATGGGTAACCTCTTAAACATCAAACCAATCATTTCATGTGATGAAGATGGTATTTATTATCCTATTGCTAAAGCTCGAGGCGAAAAAGCTGCACTAAAAAAATTATTATCACTCGTTGATGATAAGATTGGCGATTCTCTTCATTTTGATATTGCCGTTGCGTATGGTAATAATGAGCCTTTAGCGGCAAGTATCTTCGAAACCTTAAAAACTAAGTATCCAAATGCTGAACATTTTTACTTTGGCGATGCATCACCTGCTCTTGGTGTTCATGCTGGTCCTGGCGTTATCGGTATTGGTGTTGAAATTTTAGACTAAAAATAAAGAAGCAAACCGTATTTATCGGTTTGCTTCTTTATTTGGTTCTAATTAGTTGCATACTTATTTTCAATTTGTTTAAGCATTTTTTTGAAATTTCTCTTCTTAAAGAAACTCATAAGCATACTCATAAAGGCATCATTCATTTGTTGCATCTTGCCTTTAGAAGTCATGACTTCTTTGTAACTTAACAAACAACGTTTATCATCAATTACCTTAATATCGTAACTTACATCAAATTTATTACGATTGTTATCCGTTTGAAAATGATAACTTTCGTTTTCAACTATTTTAGTTACTTTTAAAGCAGCTGATTGTGTTTTTGAAAATTTTTTTGTGAACTCAAAGCCCTCTAATTGATTTTTTGTTAATTTCTGACCTGTCTGATCTTTAATATCATATAACACAGACTCCATAATTTGATCAAATAGATAATCTGCAGGCATTTTTAATTTCATTTCCATTTCCATCAGTCATTCGCCTCCATTTTTAGTCATTAAATCCATTTTGTTCTGTCATTTTTTTAAACCAGTAACCACTCTTCTTAATTGTACGTTTTGCTTCATTGTTCAAATCAACACTAATAAATCCATAGCGATTCTTGTAAGCATTTAACCATGACCAATTATCCATACATGTCCACATATGATAACCATGAACATTACTACCTTCTTCAAGTGCTTTATGAACCCATTTCAAATGATCTTGAACAAATTCAATTCGATAATCATCATTAATTTGTCCATCTGCATTAATAAATCTAGCTTCATCTTCAACACCCATCCCATTTTCAGAGATGAAACAATCAATATTACCGTAATTATCCTTAATATTGATTAGTGCATCATAAATGCCTTTTTCATAAATTTCCCAACCACGATAAGGATTAACTTTTTTCCCAGGCATATCGTATACGGTATAGAAATCTTCAGGCATCCAACCATTTTCGCCTTCTGGTTCAGCTTTAATTATTTTCGCTGCTGCTCGCCTTGGTTGATAATAATTAACGCCTAATAAATCGATAGTATTTTCTTTAATAACATCTAAATCACTTTGATGATAGATTGGCATTAAGTCATATTCATGCAACCAATCAACAATATCTTGAGGGAAAGTACCTTTAATTGCGGGATCTAAAAATGAACGATTAAAGAACCCATCAACAAATTTAGCTGCTTTAACATCTGCTGGATTCGTCTCATCTTTTGGATAAGTTGGCATTAAATTTAAAATAATCCCAATTGTCCCACCTAAATTAAGTGAATGATACTTTTCAATCGCTTTAGCACTTGCTAAAGCTTCATGATAAGCCACCTGGACACCATGCTTTAAATTACGTTCATCAGGTAAATGCCATCCATATAAATAACCACCCTCAACTGGAACAATCGGTTCATTTTGAGTAAACCATTTTTTAACGCGATCGCCAAATAATTTAAAACAAGTTTCTGCATAGTCCGTATACAAGTCTACAACTTCACGATTTAACCAACCACCATTTTCTTGTAACACCATTGGCATATCAAAATGGTAAAGGTTCATAAAAGGTTCAATTCCGGCAGCAATTAAATCATCTATTAAATGGTTATAAAAAGTTACAGCCTCTGGATTAACCTCTCCAGTGAATGGATTTGGAATCAAACGTGACCACTGAATTGAAGTCCGATATGAATTATGACCTGTTTGTTTCATCAAAGAGATATCTTCTTGGTATTTTTGATAAACCCGTGATGTATTTTCAGGTCCAACCTGATTAAAGAACTTTTCAGGGCTTGCTTGATACCAAGCATCCCAAATATTATCAGCTTTTCCATCTCCTGAAACACGGCCTTCAGATTGTGGTCCACTCGCAGCTGACCCCCACCAGAAATCTTTTGGAAATTCATATTTAACCATAGTAAACTCCTTTATTTAACACAAAATCTCTTTACAGAATAACGTAAAGAGATTCGCTTTTATTTTATTTTTTTGCTGCTTCAGCTTCTGCTTCTGCTTTTTCAATTTGTTTTGTTGCTAAGATAACGAATGGTGCGTAAATTAACGCTGAGATAACCACATTAACTGCGGCTAAAACCCCACCAGCTAAACTCTTAGTTGCCAAAATCCCGCCAATTACTGGTGGTGTAACCCATGGGGGCATTACCGTTGCTGCTGGCACAATTCCAGTGGCAGTTGCAATATACGCAACAGTCACAAGTACCATTGGTGTCAAAATAAATGGTACGAACATAATTGGATTCAACACAATTGGAAGTCCAAACATCATTGGTTCATTGATATTGAAAATACCAGGAGCTGCTGATAGTGATCCAATCATTTTGTAAGGTTTATTTTTACGACCAACAATGAAGATGGCAATAATCAAACCAATAGTTGCACCAGTTCCACCTAAGTTAACAAATGAATCGAAGAAAGGTTTGTTAACGATAAAAGGAATTGTTTTACCTTCACTAAGTGCTTTAACGTTAGCTGCAATAGCAGGTGCGTTAATTGTTTGCATTAATGGATCAATCATATTAGCACCATGTAAACCAAAGAACCATAAGAATGGTGCAATAAATGCTAATAATAATGCTGATGGATATGAATTTGCCAAGCCCATAAATGGTTCTTGAACAAGTTTGTAGAATGATGCAATAATATCAGTTACGCCGAATCCTTGGAATAATGTATTGATAAAGGCAAAGATTGTAACAACAATCATTGCTGGAAATAATGAAGCGAATGCTTTTGCAACAGCAGGTGGAACACCATCAGGCATGTTAACGATTAAATGTTTGTTACCACTTAAACGTTGGAATAATTCTGCTGAAACCAAACCGACAACAAGTGCAACGAATAATCCTACTGAAGACATCCCAGCTAATTGCAAACCGCCTAAAGCGAAGAATGAAGCAACTGACACTGTACCAGCAGCCATACCATCTTTACCATATGATTTTGCAACGTTATGAGCTACTAAGAATGCAACGAATAATGACATAATACCAAAACTAGCATTCCAAACGCCTGCCCCTACACCCTTCCAGATTGGAACATCGTTAACTATTTTAGGAAATAGTCCGTCCATAAAATTTGAAAACCCTGGAATTGGTAAGTTATTAATTAATGTTCCTAAAGCACCTAAAATCATAAGTGGCATAATAACAACGAATGCATCTCGAATTGCCACCAAATGTCTTTGTGCTCCAATTTTTGAAGCTACTGGAATAAAGTGAATATCCATCCATTTTATAAATTTGTCCATGAGTAGTTCCTCCTTAAATTTTGGTACTTACCCTATTTTTTTGTATATATCTACTACCTCGCCAGCTAAGTCTCTAAATGTAATCGCATTCATTAGATGATCTTGTCCATGAACCATTAGTAAACTAACTGGTACCGGATCCCCTGAAGCTTCTTGCGTTAACATGGCTGTTTGAGAATGATGTGCTTCAATGAGTGATTTGTCAGCGTCAGCTAATTTAGCAGCTGCGGTTTCAAAGTCGCCTTTTTTAGCAGCTTGAATTTCTTCCATAGAATCACTCTTAGCGTTTCCACCATTAACAATCAGCCCCATGATTGTTTGCATTTGTGCATCATTTTCGTTCATATCTGATTACCCCTTTTATTTTTTATTTAATTAAGCTTTTAGCTGTTGCAAGAACTTTTTCGCCATTCATCATGCCGTAATCTTGCATATTAATAACTTCTACTGGAATATTTTTGTCAGCGACCTTTTTTTCAAATTCATCTTTCATAAAACGAACTTGTGGGCCTAACATTAAAATATCAACTGGTTTTGATTCAAGCATTGAATCTGCCTCTGAAGCACCAACTGCAAAGATTTCTGAATCATAGTTCTCTGCTTCTGCAGCCTTTTGCATTTTTGATACCAATAAACTTGTACTCATACCCGCTGAACAAACTAACATAATCGTTTTCATAATTTACCACTCCTTTTTCTATTTATACTCTTATATACGCAAGTTCCATGCCAAAAATAAAGACCATCGAAAAGGCTTTAAGAAAGCGCTTTCGATGGTCTTTATTTTTACTTACACACTACTAGCCACTATTACACACTGACTTTATTCAGCGTATTACCCATAAAAATTTGGACAATATAAGCAACTTCATCATCTGAAATCTTAATATTATACATTTTTTCAACAATAATGAGTGCCGTTTTAACTATTTCCATTTGTAAATGATTCTCAGCTGAAAATTCTTGAACATGCTTAAATGGTTTAATTGATTGGTTTTTCAATCTTGAATCTACTAAAAAGGCTAGATGCATCATGATACCCACAATAATCTCAGGATCAAGAACAATCTGTAAATCTGATTGAATTTTAATAATCATAGTTTGAATAGTATGAATTAAATCCGGAACAGAATTAACTGAATTAATACTACCTTCCAATGCATTAATTGTTTCTTGCGTTAAGTCATTATCAGACAACATTCGCTGCAAAACTTGTAAGGTTTCATCATTAAAAATATCTAAAGCAGAAAAGAATGGCACTCTTTGGTAAGAAACCTCAACGGTACCAACAATTGCCTTCACATCATAATCGCGCATTAATGTATTAATGTGCTTTTTAAATGCATCTTTTTCTAAATATTGCATCCGAATTACTTTAACTTCGTCTTCGTTTACAATTGGCATAATACGATCATATAATCTTGCAGCAACACCTTCGCCGGTAAAACAAGCTACGATAACTGCTTTTTTCCTAGGACGCATATGGAAAAACTGCTCTTTTACAGACGATTCAAAGATGTGTTGTGCATTTGCGTAAATATCTTCTAGCTCACGACCGGCAATCGCAATTCTTAATGATTCAAGCACAACTAACGTACTCGTCATTGAAACAGCTCGAATATTAATCCCTGTTTCTTCACCTAACATTGATGCAAAACTAGTTAAAGAGCCCATATCAGTTAAAAGTAATAACCCTTTTTTCAATTGTTCCTGACCATCCAGTACATAATCTCGCACTTGATCATAAATTTCCGAAACATTTACATCAAGTGGCATATTAATTGCTTTTCCCTTTGTTGTGCCAAGTAATTCTTGTGCTGTCTGCAACATAGAAGAAGCCGTTGATGCCCCGTGCATTAGTACGATGATACCAACTTTAATTTCATTTTGTTGTTTCTTAACACTTAAATCAGAGCTCAAAAACATCGTAATAAATCCAATTTCATCTAATGGAATTTCAATATCAAATTCATGTTCAATTTTATCTGCCATTTCCAGTGCAACACGAAAGGCCTTAGGATTTTTTTGTCGTAAATTATTTAAATCAGGATGAATGATTGCGACATTTTTCCTAATTCTTTCAATGGCACTAACAAGATGTAATCCAAATGCAAAACGTGCATTTTCATTATATTTTTGACCTAATTTGTTCTGTGCTAAATCATAAACTTCATTGGTAACCGTCCAAATATCATCTGGTAGTAACTCTTTTCGAACGCCTTCACCCGATAATTGTTCAATGTAATCTTTAAAATAACCTTTATCATCTGAATCGATTAACGTTTTAAGATTTAGTGATTTAAAATTCTGTTTATCAGTTTCACTCACTTTTTTATCAATTGTTTCATAAACGGTTGGTTTTTGATCGTTTTTTTCTACCGTTTCACTATTTTTAAAAGTCACAACTTTCGTATTTTTTTCATTTGTTCGTTTTGCTAAACGCTCCATTAAAACATCAATTTTTTTATATTTAGATTTACCTTCCAAACGCCCTTTTTGAACATTCAATGGTAAGTCTTTTAATCTGATATATAATGAAGCTGTTTCATGCGTTCTAAAATACAAGAAGGCTTTTGCACAAACAACTTTAATATCCCGCTGAATTTGACCAATATTTGCTTCTGGTTCGTATAACATTAACGCAAGCATCGCATCTCGCTCAACAATAATATCTTGGCTCAGTCTACCGACTTCTTGTTCAAAAAAATTCATGACTATCCCATAACGTTCATCAATTGTTCGTTTTGAGATAGGCGGTAATGTAATAGCCATTGGAATACGTCGATTAAATGTACTCAAAAAATTTTCTGACGTTTCAGTCGTTGCTCCAATAATCTGTACACTCGCTTCTTTAGTAATTGAAGACTCTCCTAAAGGTCGATAAAATCCCTTATCAATAAAGGTAAAGAGCATTTCTTGCCCCTCAGGAGGCAATCGATGAATTTCATCTAAGAATAAAATACCTCCATTAGCTTTATCCATTAATCCTTTTTTATCTTGATCAGCACCTGTATAGGCCCCTTTTTTAACACCAAATATATGCGCAAAAAGTAACTGTGGATTATTCGCATAATCCGCACAATTAAAACGGATAAAAGGTGCATCAGCCCTCACCATTTCTGATTCTAACGCAAACTGGTACATGCATTCAGCAAACAAAGATTTACCCGTTCCAGTTTCACCAAAAATAATTGTGTGTAGTCCTCTTGGTGGATATAAGATGGCTGCTTCTGCTTGTTGGATCATAACCTTTAATGAATCATTAGACCCGATTAACTTTTTGAAACTCATCTCTTTAACATTTTTATCATTAACTTTTTTTTGATGCGTTTCTTTTTCTTCAATTGATGCCCACTGATAGAGAACAGGGCGCCCATCACTTTTTGTAACATCACCATTTTTATATAAATCATTCAAATAACGACTCACATTTGCGCGATTGCAATTAAGCTCATCTGCAATCTGTGTCGCATCCATTGCTATTTCCTTATTTTTTAAAAGATTATAAATATCATTTTTTCGATCTCCCAAGTTATCACTACTCCCTTACACGCTAAAAGAAAACGCTTACCACTAGTATACCGCAATCTTTTTACATTTACACACTAATATTTGTTGGCTTACTTTTATCCTTTTACACAGAAAATCATAACCCAACAAAAAAATCTTACTTCTCAGTAAGATTTTTTATTTACTCTGTAAATATTTTTTCAATTCTACAACACGACTAGCAAGTTCTTTTCCCATATCCGTTTCAGCGATCGTTTGTCTTTTAACTTCACTATCAATAATTCGTTTTACTGAAATAATATCTGTTCCATTTTCAATTGAATCCCACTTAGACGTAAAAGGTTGGTGAGCAACTAATTGTAAGCCATATGAATTCGAGAGCAGTGTGTATCCACCAATTCCAGTAGTTGATTGGTAAGCTTTTGAGAAACCACCATCAATCACAATCATCTTTTTATTAGCCATAACCGGCTTGTGCCCACGCTTAACTGGTGTATGCCCATTAATTATTTTACCGTTATCTGGATTAAGCCCGAATTCTTCTAATATATGACGACAAAATGCTTCATCATGTCGCAATTTATAATACGCATTTGGTATCTCAACTTGAACTTCTTCATTATTAATAAAGTAACGTTCAAAAGTTTTCATTGCATGTTTCCCAAATAAAGGCGATTTAGGTCCTTGCCATAAATACCAAAGTAAATCAGTTTCAAGATCAGTAGATTTTTTTGGTTCTGCATAGCTTTTACGCAAATTATCTTCAAAAAAAGCTAATAGTTCTGGTCCTGCATATGATTTCCCTTTTAACTCAAAGCTCTCCAATTTACCTTCTTGTGTAACTGGGATACAGCCGTGAACTAACAAGTTTCCATTATATCGTTTAAACATACTACCACGTGCCATCATAAAATCTAAATGTTCTCGTAATTTAGTTGCATGGATAAACGATTGTACTAATTTATCCATTATTTCTGACTCATCATCTGTTAATTTATACGGATCTGTCCAATCAACTGTTTGAAAACAAGTATCTTGTAATGAGTAATGTTTACCATCAATTTCTATTTTTGACCCTTTGTTCCAAATTTTTTCTAAAATCGCACGATTTGCCATATCAAAATCAGGATGTCTTTTAATAATCTGCCCTTCTAATTTAAATTGAATAATAGCGACCGCCTGGTGTATTTTGGTCATCAAAAGTCGTTCATCTTCTTTGATTTTTTCTTGTGATGAATTAACTTTCGGTGAAAATGCTGGATTATCTTGATACGTTTTATCAGCAAATGTTGCTAAATGGCGTAAATTAATCCCATATGCATCTTCAACAATGGCTAAATTATTATATCTAGCACAAATTCGCAATAAATTAGCGATACATAAAGGCGATCCAGCAGCACCACCTAACCATAAAATATCATGATTTCCCCATTGAATATCAACTGAATGATAATCTAGAAGCGTCTTCATAATTTTATCTGGCGCAGGACCACGATCAAATATATCCCCGATTACGTGCAAGTGGTCAACGATTAACCTTTGAATCGTATACGCTGTAGCCGTTAAAAATGCTTCTGCTTGATTTAATTTAATTAAATTTTCTATTATACGATTATAATAATCTTTTTGATCAAGTTCATTGGAATTACTATATAATAATTCCTCTGTTATATACATAAAATCAGGTGATAGCGCCTTTCGGACCTTTGAACGCGAATATTTTGTTGCCGTTTTTTGTAACAACTCTATCATTCTGGCAATTGTGTCTAAATACCATTGCTCCAATTCAGGTTGTGAAGTGAATTGTTGTTTTTTAGCAATTAGTTTTTCTTCTGGATAATAAATTAAGATTGCAAAGTCTTGTATACTCTCTTCAGTCAAACGGCCTTCAAAAATTTCTTGAATTTTTTGTTTAACATTTCCTGAACCATTTCTTAAAACATGTTGAAATGCGTTATATTCACCGTGAACATCACTAACAAAATGCTCCGTTCCTTTGGGTAGATTCAGAATGGCCTCTAAATTAATAATTTCAGTGACAATACTTTGTTTAGTAGGAAATCTTTTTTCCAATAATGTTAAATAATAGGGATTCATTTAAAATGGCCTCCTTCATTTTATAATGCGCTTACAGTCACTATACCATGCTGGTTTATCAATACCAATTACAACTTGTTAAATGTGTCATATTATTATATATAAGCTTTTTTATAAACCAGCTACCTATACCAAAAAAAGCAGACCAAAAATTTTGGCCTGCTTCCTTTATTCTTATTTAGTTTGAACAGTTGCCGAAATTTTATTAGCTTTAACTGTCTCATTCAAATGATCAAACGTTATATTAGACACTTTATCCATATTCGTTAAAACGACCATCATCGTTGTTTCCTTACCAGCAGCTTTAATTGCATTTAAATCAACTCGCGCAACTAAGTCACCAGGTTTAAGATTATCGCCTTCAGAAATCGTCACTTCAAAAGGTTTACCTTCTAATTGAACGGTATCAATTCCCATGTGTAATAAGACTTCTAATCCCGTTTCAGTCGTAATACTAATTGCATGTTTTGTTGGAAAGATGCTTGCTACTTTACCAGCAACCGGTGTATAAATTTCGCCGTTAGCTGGTTCTACTGCATAACCATCACCCAACATTTTTTCAGCAAAGGTAGCATCTTTAACATCTGAAATAGACATTAATTCGCCCTCTGCAACCGTATAAAACGTTTCACTACCAATAACCGTTGAATCATTAGTATTAGCTGTATCGCTCGATTTATCCGTATTAGACTGTAGATCTTGATTACTTAATGAAATAGAATTAGCCTTTGATTCATATAACTTACCAAGTTCATCAGCAACAAACTGAACTTCAGTTCCAATAACGACTTGAACATTTGTTTTATCGATAACTTTAAAGCCAGCAGCACCTGATGCTTTAAGTGCAGCTTCATTAATAAGGCCTGTATCTTTAACTTGTAAACGAAGACGGGTTGTACAATTATCAACAACTGTTAAATTATCTTTACCGCCAACAGCAGCGTAAACAATTTGAGCTTGTCGTGCATATTTGTCATCCCCTAGTTCAGGCGATAGTTGAATATCTTCAGTAATTGGTTCACGACCTGGTGTCATTAAGTTAAATTTCTTGATGGCAAAATTGAATAGCGTGTAATAAATAATTGCCATCACAACACCTTGTACCAACAGCATTAGTGGCATATTAGCCATTGGTACACGTATACTCAAGACGTAATCAACTAAGCCCGCACTAAATGTAAATCCAGCTGTCCAGTGCATAAATGCGGCAAAAGCTAAAGATAACCCGGTTAACGCCGCATGAATGACGTATAGAGGCCATGCAACGAACATAAATGAAAATTCTAAAGGTTCACTCACACCTGTGAAAAATGATGCAAATGCGCCAGCTAACATCAATGAACCAACTTCTTTTTTACGTTCAGGTAAAGCATTTCGATAAATGGCATACGCACCAGCTGGTAGCCCAAACATCATGATTGGGAAAAATCCTGCCATGTACATACCTGTAGTTCCTTTAATTCCTGTGTTACTCCAAAAGTTCCCGATATCATTAATTTTAGCAACGTCAAACCAGAATACCGAATTCAACGCTTGATGTAATCCGGTTGGAATTAAAAGACGGTTGAAGAATCCATATAAACCTGCTCCAACCCATCCAAGTCCAACCATAAATTTACCAAATGCAACTAACCAAGCATAAACAACTGGCCAAGCAAATAGTAAAGCTAGCGTAACAAAAATCATTACCAATGCTGACATAATGGGTACTAGTCGTTTCCCGCTAAAGAATGAAATAGCCATTGGTAATTTCACACTATGGAAACGATTGTACATTGCTGCCGCAATTAATCCGGCAATAATACCAATAAATACATTACTACTGATAGAACTAAATGCAGGATCAACATCTGTTACTTTTATTCCTAATAAAGCTGCAACCGAAGTCGGTTCCAACATTTTAACTGGAATTTCAAATGCAACAACACCAGCTAACGCAGCTGCGCCATCCTTATTTGTCGACATTCCTAAAGCTAACCCAGCAGCAAATAATAATGCTAGATTACCTAGAATTGCGTTTCCGCCAGCCTGCATAAACGTTGCCGCAAACCAATCTTGTGGTAACCAGGTTCCAATCCCAACTAATAATGCTGCTGCCGGTAGTACTGCGATAGGCAACATTAACGAACGACCCATTCTCTGTAAATAACTTTTCATTTTTTATCCCCTTTTTTTCTTATAAAAACTATCATACAGGTTAGACCAAAAAAATTCAAATCAAATATAAATCAAGTGTAAATCGTACACACAAGGCTTTAAAAAATAATTTAAACATCTATACCAATTTATATTTTTAGACAAAAAAAAGTTGCTTAATTATATTAAGCAACCAACTTTTTTAGAAAACAAGCGTCCCCACACTAAATTTTCTCATCGACATTCTATGTCCTAATCAATAAACTCTTTGAGTCATTTATTTACAAGACTTATTATGCCATGGAATCACTCATAAAAAATGTTAATATTTGAGGGTTAACTCGCAAATTTTGACATTTACAGCTTATTTACCTATATGACGATTTTTATTCCTTCTCGTAAGGGCAACTTCATTTAAAGTATTTAGCGCTTTATTGTATTCCGGATTAAAATAAAAATCCATTGATGACAATTTAGCCATCGTCATTTGCATATTAATAGCCACTGACATGATATTAATCATATCTAAAATATCATGCTTCGAATAAATTTGTGCACCAACAATGACTTCAGTATCTTTCCTGTACACAACTTTTATAAGTATTTTGGAACCATTTTTAACGTAATCATATTGAATTTTATTTTCAATTGTATTAGATCGAACATCCAATCCGATATAAGGTGCATTTTCTTCAGTAACACCTGTCGTTGCTAAATAATGACCAAACAGGTTCATCCCCGCTGTTCCTTGCGTCGTTTCAACTTTAACAGGACTAAATAGACCCGTACAGTTATACGCCGCCACAATTGCACCTTTAATAGCGTTATTAACAAGAGGTTGATACTCTCGACGTTGGCTGACAGTTTGTTTAAATCCAGCATTATCACCTGCAGCATAAATGTCTTTATCACTTGTCTGCATGTAGTCATTGATTTTAATGGTATTATTTTGATTAAGTTCAACAGCGTCTCTCAAAAAATCATTGTTAGGTTTTAATCCAACCGAAAAGACGACTAAATCACAGGCAATTTCTTGATCAGTTGTTGAAACGCTAACTATTTTGTTATTCTCATCCACATTAACAGCATGAACATCATTTTTTAATACAATCTTTATCCCTTTTTCTCTTAAATCATCAATTATTTGATTACCGATTTCTTGATCTACGTAACGTGTTAAAACACCTTCCATAGCTTCGACTACTGTAATATCAACTTTTTCGCCTTTACGTCCCTCATAAATTGAGCTCGCTAATGCAAGTCCCACTAATCCTGCACCAACAATTAAAATCCGTTTATTAGTTGGACATAACTGTTCCATAGCCTTTTTTGATTCTTCTAGATTTTTATAAAAGACAACATTTTCATTATCTATCCCTTTAATATGTGGTTTAACAACCTTAGACCCATTAGCTAAAATTAATTTGTCATAGTTGCTATAACTGTATTGTTTATCTGCATTAACAAAGTATAAACGTTTATCCTCCGTACTAACGTGCAACACTTCAGTACCGAGCATCAATTTAATACCCTCAGACTCTAATGCAGCAGGTGTCGCATAACTCGCTTCTTCTAAGTTATCAATAACTCCATCAAATAATAAATTAATTCCAGATGAGATATAACTAACGCTATCCTTCATTTCCATAATGATAACTTCAGCATTTGGATCTGATTTTGAAATTGTTCTAGCGGCAGCAATCCCTGCGTGCGTTCCACCGATAATGACATACTTCATTATTTCTCCTCCAAGCTTTGCGTATTAATCTTTCTAACCTTATCAATTTCTAAAATTTCATTTACAACATCAGTAATGACTTGATCTGAACTAACACCAATTTCTGACATCACTTACAATGGTGAACTAAATTGATCTTGGCTAACACCCATCCTATTTGTCACAATCAAATCATATTCTTTACCTTCTTGATAAATTTCTACTTGGGCGTTTAAAACACTGCTTAAAACACGTTCCATAATAATAACGGTTAGTTTTTCCATAATTGGATCACGGTTAATTAATAAGCCAATTTTTAAAACGTCATCAAATTCAAAGTTTAAAATATTCAAAATATATAAATACTGATTTTGTAGGTAATATAAATCATCTGGCGAATTCAAGCCATCGAACTGTGTAACCGATTGGTACGCAGCCAATAATTTTTGAATGATTTGCGAAAAATCTTCTCGTTCCAATGATTTACGATTAAATTCCATAATCGTTCGATTATAAATAAAACTTTCACCTTTAAATATGGCTAATTTACTGTATGAATTAAATAAATTATAAGAAATTTTTGTATCCCGCTTGAAATAAGTATATTTCTCAATATCACTCCAAAAAAGGCTGATTGCAACATTGATGGGTGTTTTTTTATCAATATCACCATCTTTAATCTGAACATACAATCCAGAATCATTTTTAATTAAATCAAATCCAATTAAAAAGTAATAGAACCCAACAGCATCTTCTTCGGAAAAGGAAAGTGAATATTTTTTTAAAAATCTAAAAAAACTTAATTTAACTTTACTATATGCAGAATTGTTTTTGATTAATTCACGAGCAATAGGTGTTAATGTCTGAACATGTTGCTCTTTATATGAATTAATTCGAATATAAATTTTAAGCCATAGAAAAACTCTAAGCTTCTCGTCATCTTTCCATCCCAAGTCATATTGTTCATCTAAAACATTAACGTAATCGTTGATTGTCTCATTTCTAGACAATAGTTCTTCGCGATCAGTAAATGGAACCACCCTAATGAAAAACAGGTAATAAAAATAATTCAGTTGAATTTTAGTCCCAACTAATCGTCGATTTTTAATTTTTAGATCAAATCCTGCTAACGTTTCATTTAGTTCTTTAATTCGCCTTGTTATTGACGACCCACTGATATGTAATTCGTTCTCAAGATCAATTAAATTCAATGTTTCATTCGCATACAAATACATTATTATTTTGTATTTATACGATTCTCTTAAAAAATCAGTACTAATATTCGATAAATTTGTCGTACCATCTACTTCAAATTCAACGTTATTAGCGCTCACTTCAAAATGAACATGACCTGAAGCGGTAGCTTCCTCAAGCGTTATTTCAATATTTTTTAGGTACATTCGTAAAGAATTACCAGATATTTGGAGTAATTCCATTAATTTTTTCTTACTTAAATAACCACCATGTGTTTGTAATAATTCTAGTATTTGGTTAAAAGTTCTTTCCTGCCCATCTAAAAAATCTTCCATATACATAAAAAAATCCCCAGCTTCACTTGACCATTTACCCAATACGATTAAAAAGGCCAATTTAATTTAATTCTATTAATATGTTACCGCGAAAAGTGATAAATTGGTATTAATAATTTTATTTTTAATTTTATTTGATTTACCCCTTGCATTTTCGGTATATACTTGTTATATTAAATGAGTAACCTAATCAATAAAACTTATTCAGTACCTCCCCCAAGGACTGAATACCAAAATCAATCCCCCAATTGATTTTGACTGTTTTACCCTTTTCGACACTGTAACTTATGTTACGATGTCGTTTTTTTTACCTAAAAACAAGTAATTACTCTTTTAAAAACTAACTTTGTCAGTTATTTCCTTATTGGTAATAACTTTTTTTATTCTCTTTTTTTAACATAGTTTCGTCACACTTTCTTCATAATTGCTTGTTATGATATAAACATACCTTAATTAAATAACTTTTAACTTTAATTTGTTCTCCCAAACAAATTAAAATGATAATTAATTTCTTCCCAAATATTAATTATCCCTACTCCTTTTAATCCATTACCTCTCCCAGGTAATGGATTTTTTTATTGGCCTTGCATAATTTCAATGATTGCTTGATAGTCTGAACCTGGCGTCACTATGTGAACACCATTAAAAACCTTTGATAACGATTCAATTAAATTTTGCGAAGCTGCAATACCAACCTTACGTTCCTCATTTTGTAACGCCGCTTGTTTCAATACCGCCATAAACTCATTCGGTAGTTTAATACCTTGGACGTTGTCTTGAATGAATTGAGCACGCTCAAACGAAAGTATCGGCATTACACTGATAAAAATAGGTATAGCCACTTCATTAATGGTGATCCAATCTTTTAATCGCTTAACATTTATCATATCAAATACCGGTTGCGTGATAATATAATCTACTCCCGAACGAATTTTTCGATTAATATCTTCAAATTCCAAATCTAAATTTACCGCATTAATATTAAATGCCCCACCAACTTTAAATTGTAATTTACTATTTAATTCACGATTTGATGGTGATATTCCTTGATTCATTTTTTTAATTGTTGTAATCAATTGTTTCGATGTTAAATCATAGACATTTGTGGCATCTTGTATTTTTGTAGGATCCCCTTTAATAATCATTAAATTATTTAACCCAACAGCACTTAATCCCATTAATTTAGATTCTAATCCGACTAAGTTGTAATCCCGTGTTGTTAAATGTAGGATTACTGGAATCTGTTGTTCACTCAGTTTATATCCCATTAATGCGTTTGAAACGCGAGGAATCCCTAAAGGATTGTCCGCAATTGATAATGCAGCAATATCTAATTTCATTAGCGCACTAGCACCTTCAAAAAAATTATCCAGATTAAGCGTATTTGGCGTATTCCATTCAACTAAAACCGTTTTTGTCATTTTAACTTTCTCTATAAAATTCAAAATACCTTCCTCCAAATCAATTTTCATGTTATCTTACAATGTTAATTGTAATCTAACAAAACTGTCACATGCCTATATTTTAATAAATAAACCCGTATACTATAAATATACACACAAGATACTTTGTGTGTAACTTAATTCTACTATAAAAAAAATACGATTATATTTTAGTTTAATTTTTCATCTAGATCTAACCTACTCCCCCCAGAGTCTCGAATAGATTAGTATTTTCTCACCACTACTTTAAAAGTAGTGGTGTTTTTCTTTTTAACATCACATTTTCTTCATAGTTACTTGTTACAATAACTTCATACCTTAATTAATAACTTTTAATTTAATTTATTTCCCCGAATAAATTAAATAAGATGATCAACTTCCCCCGAAGTTAATCACCCTTACCCTTTTCCGACATTGCCTCTCTTGGTAATGTCGGTTTTTTATTTGCGTTCTATTTCCAGTAGTTGCTTTTTCATATTAATCCCACCGCGATAACCCCCTAAGCTACCATCTTTTCTTAAAATACGATGGCAAGGGATTACGATTAATATAGGATTACGACCAACTGCACTAGCAATAGCCCGAACTGCTTTAGGATAATTAACTTCTAAAGCTAACTCTGAATACGTTCTTGTTTCACCATATGGAATAAGTTCAAGTTGTTCCCAAATTTCTTTTTGCAGCTTCGTTCCACTCGAATTAAAATCAACGGGAATCGTAAATTTTTGAATTTTATGGTCAAAATAAGCTTGTAGTTCTCCGATTGTATTTTTAAAAGCTCTGTCATTCTCTTCAAATTTAGTTCTTGGATAAAATGTTTCAATTTCACTTCTTAACCCATTAGGCGACCCAACAAAGCTGAGTCCTTTATCAGTCATCCCTAACCAAAAATAATCCGTGCCATTAAACCAATTCATTAAGTACATATCAAAATCTCCTATTCAATCCCAGACAAATTTGCGCCATGAACTTCTGCAATATTATATACGATGATAAATGCATTTGGATCAATCGTATGCACCTTATTTAACATTTGTTGATAATTTTGATTTTCAACAATAATCATCAACATTTCTTTACTCTCGCCTGAATAACCACCTTTAGCATCAAAGATTGTTAGACCTCTATCTATAGTTGTATTAATATCTTCTTTTAATTTTTTTAACCCCTCTTCTGTACTCATCACATATAAAACTTTTTTACGGTCCAATCCCGTTTCAATATAGTTCATAATTAAATATGTGATTACTAAAGAAAAAATCGCTAAAATAAATGCTTCAGAACCTGAGACAAATATATTGAAAAAACACACAATACCATCAATTATTAATAGACTGGTTGCCGGTTTAATATTGAAATATTTTTTGATTATGAGTGGTGGAACCGTTGTTCCGCCACTTGATGCATCAATTCGATAGAGAATCGATATTCCCACCGCAAAAACTGCACCACCGACAATAACAGCTAATAATCTATCCTCGACAATATTTATTTGAGGTGTAATCGCTAAAAATAACGGTAATACAAAGCTACCAATCATAATTTTTTTAGTCGTTGAACGCTCTAACATAAAATAAGCCAAGATCAATAGCGCCATGTTAATGCTCAATAATACAATTGAAACATTCCAATTAAAAGCTGTTTCCAAAAGGATCGCAATCCCAGTTGCACCACCAACAGCAACTTCTTGTGGTGCGTAGAAAAAATTAATACTTATTGCAATCATTTCTAACCCAATTAACATTAATAAAAACTGAATAACTTGTGGTTTCATCCTATTTATCATAAAGGCCCTCTTTCTATTCAAAATTTGTAACCCCTTACTATTAGCATACCGAATTTTATATCATTAAACAAATTTTCGATTTATGGCACAAAAAAAGCATCTCCGGATAGAGATGCTTTTACTACTTTATTCGAAACTTTCAGTTGTCATTGAAGCTTTGTATAAATCAATAACATCATTAACTGACATATCAACATAAACAGCACTATCTAATTTTCCAACTTTAACAGCTGATTCTGCCATCACTTTAAAGTTTGTTTCTTCATTGATGTCAACACCTGGTAACGTTGTTGGTACACCTAATGATTTAACCCAGTCATAAACTGATTGAATAGCTTTATCAGCAACTACTTGATCATCATCATCTTGAATATGCCAAACATTACGACCAAATTTAGCAAACTTAGCAACCGTATCCGCAGATAAAACGAATTTCATCCAACGAGGTGTTATAATACCTAACCCAACACCATGAGTAATATCGTAGTACGCTGATAACTCATGTTCAATAGGATGTGATGTCCAACCATCCTGATAACCTAATCGCATAATACCATTTAATGCCATTGTTGATGACCACATTAAATTAGCACGAGCATCATAGTTATCAGGTTCCGCAACCGCAATTGGTGCCCATTTAATAACTGTTCGCATGATACCTTCAATCATACCGTCAGAAACATCATTATTTTTTTCTTTATCAAAATATTGTTCTGTTAAATGAGAGAAAATATCAATCGAACCAGCAGCAGTCTGCCATTTTGAGACACTCATTGTTAAAGCTGGGTCCAAGAATGAAACAGCTGGTGTTTTGGGACCAAAACTACCTATTTTTTCATTTGTTTCTGGATTTGAGATAACTGATCCAGCATTCATTTCAGTACCAGTAGCTGCTAATGTTAAAATATCGACAAAAGGTAATTGATCAATTTTAAACCGTTTTGAGGGGTCTAATGATAAATCCCAAGGATCTCCTTCATAAAATGCTGCTGAAGCAATCATTTTTGAAGCATCAACAACGGAACCACCACCGACAGCTAAAATAACATCAATTTTATTTTCTTTAGCTAACTTTTGACCTTCACGAACTGAACCCACTTTAGGGTTTGGTTCGATTCCTGCTAATTCAACAACATTTAAATCACTCAAAATTTTTTTTACTTTATCATATAAACCCGAACGTTTAATTGATCCACCACCATATGTTAACAATACATTAGGACCAAATTGTGCAACCGCATCATGTAATTCTGTTTCGATACGATCTGAACCAAATCGAATATCAGTTGTATTTTTAAATTGAAAATCTTTCATAAATATAATCTCCTTTGTATTTTGAAGTTATAGTCAAATCAACAACTACATTATAACCCCTTTACACGATGTCATTCCAATACAAGCCTTTATTAAAAAAAGATTCACCATTTTACTGGTAAATCTTCTATAAATATAAACGATTATTGTGTGACTCTTTTAGCTTCATCTTTTGCATGAATCATGCTTAAAATTTTTCTTGAAATTGGTCCAACAATAATTAATTGTAACGGTACAGCAACAATAATATTGTGTCCAACAGTAGAAAGATAAGCAGGCCAGAAATGAGCAGGCATACCACCTTCAATAAGTAACCCATAAAGTGACATAAAAGCGACCATTCCACAAATCATCATTCCTGAGATTACGAGAATCATTTGCCACATTTTATCATGGTTAAGAGGTAACTTGTCAGCAATTGCCATCGCAATTTTACCGACAACTAAAACATCTAAGATAAAAGCAACAATAAAACCAGGAATGAATCCAAGTAATAACGTCACAAGACCTAGTTTTCCGACTAATAATAAATTGTATGCACTCATAACGAAAACCATCATCGAGCACATTAATGTTGTAAAAATAATTCCTTCTTTTGCATTTGTTGGCATATATCATTCTCCTTAATAACTTTAATAAAGTATAATGTTACACAAAATAACTCACTGTCATAAGTCTTTTTTTTGAATATTAAAGCATCCTCATTGTAAGCGATTAAATCGATTGATTGTACTACCAATTGCATTACGTTATACTATATCCATAACGATTAAGGGGAGATTTCTATGCTAATTGCACTTATATTATCTTGGATTGTTGCACTTGAACACTTATTTATTATGATTCTTGAACTATTTTTCTCAACTAGTTCAATCGCTCAAAAAGCCTTTGAATTAAGACCAGAATTTTTAAATCAGAAAGAATCGAAAGTATTAATGGCCAACCAAGGGCTATACAATGGTTTTATTAGTATCGGTCTAATGATTGTACTTTTCATTCTAACTGGTGCTGCACTTAAATCAATGTTGTTACTTTTTACAGGATTTGTTTTTATTGCTGCTGTTTTTGGTAGTTTAACATCTGCAAAAAAAATCATTTTAGTACAAGGATTACCTGCATTACTGGCCTTTATCGCAATTACTTTAGCTTTATAGACTAACTAAAATAACGTTAATCATTAAGATTAACGTTATTTTTTTACGCTATTTAATTTTTAATGCTTCAAGTTGTACCTCAATATCAGCTAATTTAACATCAGCTTCTACTAGTGATGCAGCGGTATACGCACTTTCAATAAGTGCTGTATCGTACAGATGAACTTTTTTATCTGTGAATTCCATGACCATTCAATTCTCAAGGCACAAAAAAAGAGTTTTCAAAATCATAATGATTTTGAAAACTCTTTTTGAAAGAACTAAATAATAAATTATTTAGCTGCGCTTGTACCGAACCATTCAATACGATCTTCAACAAGATCAGTGATTGCTTTTGTACCTGGTGCAAATAATTTACGAGGGTCATAACCTTTACCTTGTTGGTCTTTACCTTCTTCAATATATTTACGAGTAGCAGCAGCGAATACTAATTGACATTCAGTATTAACGTTGATTTTTGAAACACCCATTTTAATAGCTTTTTGGATTTGGTCTTTAGGAATACCTGAACCACCATGTAATACAAGTGGTTGTTCGATTACAGCAGCTAATTCAGCTAAGCGATCGAAGTTTAAACCAGTCCAGTTAGCTGGGTATTGGCCATGAATATTACCAATTCCACAAGCTAAGTAGTCGATTCCTGTTGCAGCAAGTTCTTTAGCTTCGTCAACATTAGCTAATTCACCAGCTCCGACAATTCCATCTTCTTCTCCACCAATTGAACCAACTTCTGCTTCAACTGAGATACCTTTAGCATGTGCTAAAGCAACGATTTCTTTTGTTTTTTCTAAGTTTTCTGCAAATGGTAAATCATGACCATCAAACATAACTGAGTTGTAACCAACTTCGATACATTCTTTAGCAGCTTCAAAATCACCATGATCTAAATGCATAACAACGGGAACAGTGATACCCATTGATTTAATAGTGTCTTGAACAAGGTGTAAAGCTAATTCATATCCACCCATATATTTTGCAGCACCCATTGATGTTTGGATTAAAACTGGAACACCTTTTTCTTGGGCTGCAGCAAGAATACCGCGAGTCCATTCTAAGTTGTTTGTGTTAAAAGCACCAACAGCGTAATGACCTTCACGAGCAGCGTTAAACATACTTGTACCATTTACTAATGACATTTGAAGTCCTCCTAGATAAATTACAATACGTCTGTATTGCATTTTTTAATACAGGTACATTTTAGCACATTTAATCATCAGATAAAACTTTCATTTTTTAAATAAAACTAATTATCAATAATTTCAATAAAAAGGCAACCGTTCATCATTGATTTAACAGACTTACACACTAACATCTTCAAATTTAAATTCATTGATATTAATTAAACCCATATCAGTTATTTTCAATTCTGGTATCACCGCTAACGACATAAAGCTTAATGTCATCACAGGATCCACCGTATCATTAATACCTAGCTCTCTATAAGCAACTTTATTAAATAGGTCAAGCTGTTCTGTTATCCATTCTCCAGATTGATCACTCATCAATCCGCCAATTGGCAATGGAATTGATATTAAAACTTTATTATCTTTTGTCAGGACCATTCCACCTTGAATATCCTTCAAAGTCTCAATTGCCAACGCCATATCTTGATCATTAGTTCCTGTTGTAATTAAGTTATGTGAATCATGTGCAATCGAAATAGCAATTGCACCATGTTTAATACCGTAATCTTTTAAGACACCCGTGAAAATATTTCCCGTTTCATGGTGACGTTCAATAACTGAAATTTTAGAAACTGGAATACTTGAATCATAGATGAAATTACCTAATTCATCACGACTAACATTAATTTCTCTATCTATTGTAATTGCCTCGTTAGGAATTACTTCAATCGCATGAACGCTGTTACTTGTTAAAGGTAGAACCAATTTTTCCTGACTAAAGTTAGCTAAATGGACTGATGATTGTACACTATCAATTGCATAGTTTTTAGTTTCTAGTAAATATTTTCCCTCTTCGGCAACCTTTTCACCTGCAATGTAGACGCTTGAAATTAGCATATCCGTTAAATCACTAATAATTGTTAAGTCTGCTCTAAGTCCAGGTGCAATAGCACCTCTATCTTTAAGCTCACAACACTCAGCGGTATTAAGTGTCGCCATTTGAATGGCAACTAAAGGATCTATACCTTCTTCGATACAAATTTTCAAACTATTATCTAAATGACCCTTTTCAATAATCGTTTTCGCTTGAACATCATCCCCACATAGAATTGTCCTTCTAGAGTTAGTAGTTGTGACACCTTTTAATAGTGTTCTTAAATTATGCGTGACAGATCCTTCACGTAAGAAGACGTACATACCACGGCTTAATCGATTTTGCATCTCCTCAAGGGTTGAGCATTCATGATCGTTTTGAATTCCTGCGGCAATATAGGCATTTAAATCTTTGTCATAGACTTGGGGACTATGACCATCAATTCGTTTATTTAAATTTTTAGCAACCAGCAATTTATCTAAAATATCACTTTCAGCATTAATTACACCAGGGAAATCCATAAATTCGGCTAAGCCACTTGTTTCATTATTTGTGAGTGGTTTAATCATATCTTTTGCCGAAATAACTGCTCCAGAATTTTCCATTTTTGTTGCAGGAACGCATGAAGGCAGCATGTATTGGATATTAAGGGCTGTTTCTTTAGCTGCATTAATCATATAATCGAGTCCCACTAATCCCGCTACATTCACAATTTCATGTGGATCTGCCATAACAGTTGTTGTCCCATGCGGCGTTATTAATCGGCCAAACTCTTCTGGTCCAACGTAGGCAGATTCTATGTGAATATGCGGATCAATAAATCCTGGTGAAATATATTGGCCATGAACATCAACCGTCTTATCCCCATCATATTGGCCACCAATTCCAGCAATAAGGCCATCAACGATTGCGACATCGCCAGTCATTATATGTGCATTATAAACATCAATAATTTTGCCATTAGTTAAGACTAAATCAGCAGGAATTCGGCCAGCAGCAACATCAATTAACTTCTTTAAATTTTCTTTTTCCATCATAACTCCTTATCCTTTAAGAGATGATATCTTAATAATTGGATCAACAATTTCTAAAGCGACACAATCTACCATGCCTAAATCAGTAATTGCTAAATATGGAATTGCTGTAATTGGTAAAAATGACATATAAAATATTGGATCCGGTAAATCACTACCCATTAAATTTGACCCTTTTCTTAGCGCAATTTCGCCAGTTTCAATTTCACTTGGTAATAAGTCGCTCATGATACCACCCACAGGTAATGCTAAAAATGAAATAATTTTTCCATCAATAACAACAATTTGACCACCGCCTGCTTTAATTAATTCATTTGTAGCAATCGACATATCATTTGCATTGACACCCATAACAACAATATTATTATCATCAGGTGCAGAAGATGATGCCATTGCCCCTTTTTTCAAGCCCCATCCAGATGTGAATCCAAGTGCCTGATTTCCATTTTTACCAAATCGTTCTAATACAGAGACTAAAGCGACATCTTTTTCTGGACTAGGTTGTACGATATTATTTTCTATCGTTAATTCGACATCTTTTCTTTTTCGAACAAAAGCACCCTGACTATTAATTGTTTGGACAGTTGCCAATCCTACTTTTTCATTAACTTTATATTCAAAATCTTTTTCAGAAGTTAACTCATGCTTCAACTGGCCTTTAAATAAATCACTTCTAATTGGTGCAATCAACATTTCACTTATTTTTTTGTTTTCGGCAACAATTTTCCCCCGACTAATAACCTTTTCTACATTAAATGAACTTGGCTGATCAACAATCAATATATCAGCAAGTCTTCCTGGCGATACAGACCCAACTTGATCATCAATTCGATAAGCCTCAGCGCTATTTATTGTTGCCATTTGAATTGCTGTAATTGGTTCTACACCCGCTTGAATGGCTAACTTAACAAGGTTATCAAGATGTCCTTTTTGTAAAATATCAGATGCTGTTACATCATCTGTACAAAAACTAACATGCCGCGCAATTGCTGCATTAACTTCAGTAACGGCTCGAATATTTTCTGCCAAGAAATGTGTGACGGATGATTCCCTGATTAATATATTCATCCCATTCCGTGCTTTTTCAACAAGCTCCTCATGACTATAACTTTCATGATCTAAGCGAACACCACTTGCTAAATACTCATTCAATTTCAATCCGGTGGCCATTGGTGCGCAACCGAAAATGGGTTGATGATTATTTTGTGCGTGAACCAACGTTTTTAACGTATCTTCATCTTGTGTTTCAACAGCTTCTCTAACTGTTTCCCAGATACCATAACATTCTGTCCATTTTTGAATTGTTTCTTGAACATCTGAATCGATGTTAAAAGCAATTGTTGATTTCGGAATTGTATACGGTGTCTTATATGGTGCACCCCAAAATAAATTAAGTGGTAGTTTTTCTATCTCTTTAAATACTTCTTGAACACCTTCTAGTCCGGCAACTGATATCGTTTCATCTAAACCAGAAATAATACTCGTTGTTCCAAAAGGTACAACGGCATTAGCAAAACTCGTCATACTCATTTTGCTGCATTCAACATGAATATGTCCGTCAATTAATCCTGGCGTTATATACTTTCCAGTTGCATCTATATGTTCCGTATCATTGCCGATATAAGCTTCAATATTACCTATCGCAACAATTTTCTCTTTATAGATAGCTACATTTGCTTGATAAATCTCACTTGTCATAACATTAACTAACTTGCCATTTTCGATTACTAAATCTGCAGGAATTTTTGCTGCACCTGCAGAAATATAGTCTTTTAACTGTGCTAACGTCTGTGTCATTTAGTTATCCACCCATCAATTTTATATGTTATTGAAGAATATTTAATACGTAAAGTAAGAATAAGAATACAAAGAACAAGATATACATTACAGGCCCGATTTCTTTTCTACGACCTGCTGCCATCATTGTAATTGGGTATAATACGAAACCAAAAGCGATACCATATGAAATATTGTAAGTTAAAGGCATCCCGACGACCATTAAAAATGCTGGTACCGCTACTTCAAATCGACCCCAATCAATACCCTTTAATGATTGTGCCATTAAAATACCAACAACGATTAAAACGGGCGCCGTTACTTGTGATGTCACAACTGTTAGAAGTGGTGAAAAGAATAAACTCAGAACGAACATAAACCCGACAACTAATGATGTCAGTCCAGTTCTTCCACCAACCGCAATTCCAGCTGATGATTCAACATAAGCAGCAGTTGGTGTTGTTCCCAGAACAGATCCAGCTAACATCGAAGCGGAATCAGATAATAACGCACGACCAACTCGTGGCATCTTATTATTTTTCATAAAGCCCGCCTGAGTAGCTAAACCAATTAAGGTTCCAGCGGTATCGAAAAAGGCTACCATCAAGAATATTAAAACAACAGACCACAGTTGAAGTGAGTTAATTTTATGTAAATTTTCAACCCCTACCCCAAATGTTGGTGCCATACTTGGAACAGAAGAAATAATATGTGTTGGTAATTTGATAAGTCCCATAACTAACCCTAAAATAGTTGTCGCAACCATTCCAATAAAAATTGAACCAGGAATTTTTTTAGCCATTAAGATAACAATCACAACGAGTCCAAAAATTGTCAGCCATGTAGTTGGCACTGTTAACGAACCAATTGCGACTAATGTTGATTGGTTCCCAACAATAAGTCCACCTTCTTGTAATCCAACAAAAGCGATAAACAAACCAATACCAGCGGCCATTGCTAATTTTAAGTCATGTGGAATTGCATCTATCACAATTTCACGAATTTTAAAGAACGTAATAAGCATAAAGATAATTGAAGCAACCACGACACCGGCCATTGCCGTTTGCCATGGAATACCCATTCCAATAACCACTGAATAAGTAAAGAATGCATTGTCACCTAATCCTGGAGCAATTGCGATAGGATAATTAGCTAAGAATGCCATCAAGAAACAACCAAATGCAGCAGATATTGCTGTTGCTGTAAACACAGCCCCTTTGTCCATACCCGCAGCGCCCAGAACTTGAGGATTAACGAATAATATATAAGCCATAGATACGAAAGTTGTTAATCCAGCCATTGATTCACGTTTAACCGTTGAACCTGACTCATTTATATGAAATAACCGATCAAAAATACCTGATTTTCCCTCTGTATTATTCATGCAATATAATCTCCCTATGTTGTGATTTTTTATATTATATACAGTATATTACGCGAATTAAATAAAAAATCAACATAAAATACGCACTTTTTCAGAAAAATCAACAATTAAAGTTCGTGTTTTGATAATTTTAAAAATAAAAAAACTGTTAAAAAGGTTTTAATAACCAATCTAACAGTTTTTGAATGCTAACTAACTTTTATACGTTTTTAATTTCCATAAGGATTATCGATTAATTTAGTACGTTTAACTTCATCAATATTATGCGTTCCAGTTAATTGCATTGTTAATTCTAATTCATGTTGGAAGTAATTAAAGACATTTTGAACACCTTGATGACCACCAAGTGCCAAACCATAAACAACTGGGCGACCAATAGCAACTAAGTCTGCGCCACTTGCCAATGCTTTATAAACATGAGCTCCACGTCTTACACCACTATCAAAGACAACAGGCACACGTTTATCAACAGTTTCTGTTACTTCTTGAAGTGCATCAAATGCAGCAATTCCACCATCAATTTGACGACCACCATGATTTGAAACCCAGACGCCACCAGCACCTGAATTAATTGCAACGCTTGCATCTTCTCCGCCTTGAATTCCTTTAACAAAGACAGGTAACCCTGAATATTCTGCTAAGAATTCAACATCTTTTGGACTTAAGCGTTGTTTGGCTGAACCATAGACAGCATCCATTGTTTGTCCAACACCACTTTGATAAGCTTGAACAATTGGCATTGCTAGTGGGAAAGTGAATCCATTACGTTTATCGGTTTCACGATTACCACCAACAGTTGCATCAGCAGTTAAAACAATTGCTTTAACCCCATTAGCTTTTGCTTCATCCATAATATTACGGTTAATACCATCGTCTTTACTCATATAGAATTGGAACCATTGTGGTTGACCATTAGCTTGACTTGATATTTCTTTAAATGATTTCGTTGCAAATGAACTTGCTGTATAAATTGACCCATAATCTGAAACACCCTTAGCACTATCAATTTCGCCTTTAACATGAGCTAATCCATGTGCAGCAACTGGTGCCATAATAATAGGCGACGTAATTTCGTCTCCGAAAATAGTTGTTTTGGTATCGGGATGATCAATTTCTTGTAATACCCTAGGTCTAATTAGTTTATGATTAAATGCCTTTATATTTTCTTCTAAAGTATACAAATCCCCAGCTCCACTAGAGATATAACCAAATCCACCCTTTGGAATAATCTTTTCTGCATCTTTTTCTAAATCAAAAGCATTAATAACAGTAATATCTTTTTCTAAATCGCTTGTAATGTAATCTGTCATATTAAACTCCCCTTTTATGTTGCACCCAACTTATCTTGTCTAAATAATAGCACTGACCAAAGCATTGTGCAAGCGTTTGCACGCGTAATTACTAATATTTTTTTATCTATAAATATTAACTGCTACTAACACTATTCTATTAATTAAAAATGAGATAATTCACCATTTAATTAGGTAAATTATCTCATTCCATTTAAAGTTAAATATCGTTTCGTCTGTACTCCATTAGTCCATGACTAATTTCAGCTGTTTGCCCGTACACCTTCGTATAAAGTTGGTATAATTTTTGATATTTTTTAACATTATCAGGATTTGGTAAATATTCTTTACCGTAGCTAACAAATTCTTTTGCTGTATCTTGTAACGTGTCAAACCAACCGCTACCTGTCGCAGCAATCATTGCAGCTCCCATACCTGGACCCTGTTCGTTAACTAACGAAACTACTTTTTTATTAAAAATATCAGCTTGAATTTGTAACCAAACTGGGCTCTTAGCTCCGCCACCAATTGAAACAACGGTATCAAAATCACTACCTTGAGAATCAAAAATTGTCATAATATCTTCAAACGAGAAGACAATTCCTTCTAAAACGGCTCTTGTGAAGTCATTTTTTGTGTGAGTTCCATCAATCCCTATGAAACTTCCTCGAATATCCCCGTCAGGATATGGTGTCCGTTCTCCAACGATGTATGGTGTAAATAGTAATCCATTAGCACCAACAGTTGACTTATCTGCATCAGCAACAAATGTTGCAAAATCAACATCGTCAGCAAAGGTCTTTTTAAACCAAGATAAACTATATCCCGCAGCTAAAGTAACACCCATTGTGTAGTATTTATTTGGAATAGCGTGATTGAAAAAGTGCAATTTACCATTGTAATTTACATCCGCAGAATCTTCATATTTCAGTACAACACCTGAAGTTCCAATAGATGACATAACCATATTTGGATATAAAATCCCTGCACCAATCGCACCAGCAGCGTTATCAGCAGCACCACCAAAAACTTTAGTCTCTGTCGTTAATCCTGAAAATGCTGCATATGAGTCACTGATATTACCTGCTAACCCGATTGATTCAATAAGTTCTGGATAAATAGACATTGATAAATCAAACTTCTTGGCTATTTCTTCACTCCAAGTTTTATTAGCCTCATCTAACATGACTGTCCCGGCTGCATCAGAATATTCCATTGCTAAGTTACCTGTCATACGATAACGTAAATAATCTTTTGGTAATAAGAATGTTTTCACTTTTGCATATATTTTAGGTTCATTTTCCTTAACCCATAATAATTTAGGTAAAGTAAAGCCTTCTAAAGGTACATTACGTGTCGTATCGATAAATTCTTGTCCCATAACATCAAGAATTTCTTTGCATTGTGCCGTTGTTCTCGTATCGTTCCACAGAATTGCTGGACGTAATACTTGATTATTTTCATCTAATAAAACAAGTCCATGCATCTGACCAGAGTAACTAATCCCTTCAATATCTTCAGGTTTAATATGATCATTTAATATTAAACGAGCGATTGCCACTGTGGTTGCCGTAACCCAATCTTCAGGATTTTGTTCACTATATCCTGGTTTAATTTGTGATAAAGCATAATCATAACCTTCTTGTGCAATAATCGTTCCTTTTCGATCTACAACTGATACCTTAACTGCGCTAGTTCCTAAGTCAATTCCTAGTACGATTCCCATTTCATTCGCTTCTTTCTAAATTTAATTTTACCTCTTTAGAAAATAAAAGAGCGACGGATTAACTCCATTGCTCTTTTATCGTTGTTCCTATTTACCTAAAACAGAGTAGATGTAATTGTTTAATGTTGACTTCAATTGTTCTAAATGACCTGATTTTGTTGAAGCAATAATTTCTGATTGAGGTTTATCGATAATGTAATCTTCGAATTCTTTAAAGCTGACTTTACCTGCTTCAAAGTCTGCACCAATTCCTGATTTAAATGAGCTATAACGATCATCTAAAACTTTATCGAAGACACGATCTTCAATCAATTTAGCTGCAACTCGTAAACCAGCTGCGTAAGTATCCATTCCAACCATATGTGATAAGAATAAATCTTGCATTTCAAATGATTGACGGCGAGGTTTAGCATCAAAGTTTAAACCACCTGTTGGTAAACCACCATTTTTCAACATTTCGTACATAACTAATGTTGCTTCATAGATATCATTTGGAAATTCATCAATATCCCATCCAACTAATTTATCACCCATATTAGCATCTAATGAACCTAGCAAATTAGCATCGCGAGCAACACGAACTTCATGTTCATAAGTATGACCAGCTAAGTAAGCATGGTTTCCTTCAAGGTTCAATTTAAAATCATTTTCCAAACCATAAGTTTTCAAGAAGGCAATTGTTGTTGCAGCATCAGTATCATATTGATGTGTTGTTGGTTCCATTGGTTTTGGTTCAAGTAAGAATTGACCTGTATAACCAATTTCATTTGCGTAATCTTTTGCTAATCTAAAGAATTTAGCAATATGATCTTGTTCTAATTTCATATCTGTATTTAATAATGAGTCATAACCTTCACGGCCACCCCAGAATACATATGATTGAGAGTTAACACGTTTAGCAATTTCTAATGAATGTTTGATTTGAGCTGCTGAGTAAGCAAAAACGTCAGCAAAAGGTGCTGTTGCGCCACCAGCTACAAAGCGTGGATTTGTGAATAAGCTAGATGTATTCCAAAGAACTTTCTTACCCGTTTCTTCCATCTTTTCAACAATATGGTCAACTACTTTATCAAGGTTAGCATTTGTTTCACGTAATGTATCACCTTCTGGTGCTAAATCACGATCATGGAATGCGAAGAATTCAACACCCATTTTATCAAGAAATTCAAATAGGTAATCAACTTTAGCAATTGCTTGCTTCATTGGGTCTTCAATTGTATCCCAAGGACGTTGAGCAGTACCATCACCAAATGGATCTGTTAAACGTTGGTCCATTGTGTGCCAAAAAGCAACTGAGAATTTGAGCCATTCGCTCATTTTTTTACCGTTAATAACTTCATCAGCGTTGTAGTAATGGAATCCATTACCTGCTTGTAAATCTTTTGTATTTCCTACGTAAGTTAGTTTTTCTTGTTCAAATAATGACATGTTTAGATCTCCTTTTTATTTTAACTATTTTTTTGATACTCACTTCGTTACGCCCTCAATGTTTCAATTAGCAAATTTTTGAAGGCAAGTGCTGACTATCTGTCTTCCGTTATTAAACTAAAACATTGCTTGTGTAACTTTAAACCAAAAATCACGCTTAAATCACACTCCCTTTAGTTAGTTGGTTTCCTTTACAAACTTATTATAATACGCTTCCACATTTTTAGCAAGCGCTTTCTTAAAAAGATTTATAATTTCGTCTTTTCGTTAATTGATAGCTGCTGATAATATTGAATTATTTTTATTTTTTTACTGTTCTGATTAAGAATATTGAAATGCCACCAATCATAGAAAATACAAAAGAAAAAATGAATATCGATGAAAAGCCAATCATTGATATTAAAATTGCCGCGATAACTGGTGCAATTGCTTGAGTAACTGTATTTCCTAAATTATAAATACCAAGAAAAAAAGCAACTCTATTTTTATCTGGAATAACTTTTAGATTTAATAAATTATCTAATGAATTCCAAATTCCCATACCTAATCCGGCTGTAAATGCATAAATGCCAATACCAATCGTATTTTGAAAGAAGAAGATACTTAAAGCGCCTATTCCTAACGATATCGTTGAAAGAGCAATTGGTAATTTTAATATTTTAAATTTATCAGATACTGGACCAGCAATGAATCCCATTGCTATTCCAAATATTAACATCACACCATTAATTAATTGAATTGACTGTTGCGTTTCCTGAGCACCTTTGTGCAAGAAATCAGTCATAATAAATAATAAATACCCCGTTACCATAAAATTACCAACACCTTGAAATAGTTTACCAATGAGTGCTAAATAGTAATCTCTTCCGATTGACCATTTTGGAAATGCAGTAAATAGTTTATTGATTGAAAAACCACTTTTTTTATTTTTTTCTTTAATAATAATTTCTTCGTCTAAATTAGAAGGTTCATGAACAATAACTGCTGCAATAAGCGTCCCAATAAACGTCAATACTCCAAATATAATAAACCCTAGTCTGTACTGTCCTAAAAGGCCAGCAGCAAGAATTGTAAACCCATTATTACCAATTGCCATTCCTAAGCCGCCATATGCACCAGACGCAGTTCCTTGATTATCTTCGCTTGCAAGATCAATCCATGCCACCATAGGGGCTACAATGAAATTCAACGCTACCTGCCCAATTAACCAACTAATAAGTAAAACCGTGACGTTAGGAGATACAGAGGCACAAATCATAGACACCATAAACGCTGCCGATCCACCAACCAACCACGGTGTCCTTTTACCAAATCGAGACTTTGTTCTATCTGATAACCATCCTGCTAACATATTAGAAAATGCAGCAACTACCATACCAAGTGTTGAAAACAATGCAACTAATTGTACTTTATGAGCAGAATCAAATTGTTGTAGCATTGTAGGTAAAAATAAACTAGAAACTGCAATATATGGACCTAACCAAAATGCTGGGCCAATAATTAAACCTGGAATTAATCGTTTTAGTGATACTTCTTTTATTTTCATTTTTCTTCCCCTTTTCACTTTTAAGAATTAATAACTTGATAATAAGAAAAATCAGCAAATGAATCATGTTGATGTGAGTCTACCGAACCAATAAAATTATAAAGCCCTGTAAAACCACCGATTTCTCCTTCTGCACCGTTAACACCCTCATCTGATAGATAAGATACATCGACATTATCAATAAAAAGCTTCCAAGTATCTTCAGTATTTAGTCTGTAACTAAACTTAGCGACTCCTTCAATATAAGTAATTTTCAATTCAACAATTCCTGCATCAATATTTATTTTGTGATTAACGTACTCCGTTCTTTCGCCTAAATTAGCCTCTAGTATTGTTAATACAGTTGAATTCTGTTCTTCAGAATAAACAAGATGAAAATAAATCCAATTATTTGAATCATAGTATAATCCAAGACCTGCAGTTTCAGAATAATGATTAGGATGAAATTCAACCTTTGTCTTAACTTCGTAATTTAAAGAAGTTGCTCTTGTACCCATAATTGCTGGATTCATTTGTGAGAAAAATGAATTTTTTCCGTGGATTCTTAAAAATCCCGTTCTTTCATTAAGATTAACCCAAGATTCTTTTTGTACTTGATATGGCGTCATAAATCTAAGATCGTATTTATCAGTATCAAAATTATCGAAGATATCATCATTTATTTTAGACTGCATCATTGTGCCGACTGGAGCTTCAATTTCCATTTTGGCTAAATTAGATCCATCAGCCATTTCCAACCATCCATCAGTAGACCATCTCATTTTTTGAATAGCAGTTTCTCGACCTAATGGGTTTTTTAATTGTCCAGTAAGTGGTCTAGACATTAGATGGGCAATATACCATTCGCCATCTTTAGTTTCCACTAATGATCCATGACCTGACTTTTGCATAATAGAATTTGGATTATACATTTCAAAATGTCCAGCATCAGGATCGCCAAGAGAATATAAATGTCTTGGTGATGACGTAATTATTGGTTCGCCAGAAGGATGTGCTTCATAAGGTCCAAATATTTTTTTTGATCGACCAATTTCAATACCATGTGCGTAACCAGTTCCTCCGGCAGCAATAATTAAGTAGTAATAACCATTCTTTTTATATATCTGAGGTGCTTCTGCACAACCACGAGTTGTAAAACCTTGTGTTACTCGAGTAAATTTACCGATAATACCGCCATTTTTTAAATCAACTTCTGCAATTACAATATGTCCAGGTGCTTGAAAGCCATCACGTGTTTCCCATTCAAGAATTGATATATAGTGTTTACCATCAACATCATGAAATATTGCTGGATCGAACCCAATAGAAGTTAAATAGATTGGATCTGACCATGGCCCTGTTATATCGTCTGCACAAACTGCATATGAATCTGAATTAAACTCACGTCCTGCCATGTTTAACATATGTGAAAATGCAATCCAATATTTCTTTGTTACCTCATCATATGACAAATGAGGTGCCCAAATTCCTGCTGGCGTATTTGTACCCTGTAACCTTATTTCTTCATTACCCAAGGCATAAGTAATTAACTCCCAATTAACTAAATCAACTGACTTAAATATTTGAATACCTGGAGTCCAATGAAATGTTGACGTCGCAATGTAATAGATATCCCCCACTCTTATAATAGATGGATCCGGTGCCATTCCTGAAATTATAGGGTTTTTTATTATTGTCATTTTACTTTCCTCTCTTTTCCATATTGTTGATTACGTTTACATGTAATCGCTTTCTATTTTAGAATAGTCATTATTAACGCAAAAAAAAAGAGGATAATTCATTTAGAATTATCCTTAATTCGTACTATTTGTATTAAATTTACGTATATACTCTCGTGGCGATAACCCAAAATGTTTTTTAAACTCGCGACTGAAGTGACTTTGTGCAGAGTATCCCAACTTATTTGAAATTTCATTTATTTGTGCTTTAGGTTGCAGTAATAAATTTTTTGAATCGGTTAATTTCAAATTAATTGCGTACTCCTGCGGAGATAAATTATAATAACTTTTGAATAATTTCAATGCATAGCTCTGACTAATATGTCTTTTCTCAATAATATCTGAAACAGAAATTTTAGCATGCTCCTCAGAATGATATATTTCATAATCAATTTTTTCTTTAATATCATTAGCAATTTTCTGGCATAATGTAAATTTTTTCATATCTCCCTTAATAGATATACTAGTTTCATCTTCAAAAGATCGTATCAATATTTTTATTGCACTAATAACATCAATTTGAATCGTAAATTTATCTATCAAACTATAATCGGCTTTTATCATATTAATAATCTTTTTAACACTTTTTTTAAGATCATTATAAATAATATCTTTATCTGAAATAATCTTATTTGTGTACTCTCTTATTAATAGGTATCTTAATGTAGGACTATCCAAATCAAAATGGATACAAAAAAATTCCATTTTTTCATTATTCATCGCATAATTTGCATGTCTTGTATCAGCGGGTATCAACGTAAATTCTCCCGCATTAATAATTATATCGCCTAATTCTGTCACAGTTTTTTGGCTACCTTTTAAAATATAAATCAATTCAAATGCTGGATGCTCCTCAGGAAACCAATTCCAATTTGGCTGAACTTCTTCGAGATGTCCACCAAATACTGTAAAATGTGTATTAATAATTGGTAAATAATTTATTTTAGACATATTTTCTCCATTTCATAGCAGAGACATTTTAAGCGTTTTCAATCAGCTGAAATTATATCATAATTTTAAATTGGTATAAAAAAATAGAAGCCTTATACTAGCTTCTATTTTAGTACTCTTCTATTTTAAATTAAAAATTTAATTTTAATTTTACCCATATCTAAAATTCGATGTGTTATCACTGACATTGCCCCCAATAACGTTGAAAATTCAACATTAGTTGAGAGTCTAACAGCTACTTCCTTACTTGAAACCTTTTTTAATTCATCATTAATTTGATCAATAATAACTGGTATTTTTTCAATTAATGGGGAATTTAAATAAATAATTTCAGGATTAAATTCAACATTAACGTTATGTACAACTTCTGTTATTAAATGTACAAAATAAGAAATTTCTTTCTTAACGCTAGCATTATTTTGATAATATAACGCTTGTACATCATCCAACTCAATTTCTCTTTTTAATTCAATTTTTAATTTATTTATAATTGCATCTTGTGAGCACATATCTTCAATCCGGCGTGTATTACCTTCTATTTCATTTTCTGAATGTATCAGCATACGACCAATTTCTCCTGCCTCACCACTCCAACCACGATAAAGTTCATTATCAATAATTAATCCCGCACCAATTCCTTTATGAATACTGATTGTAATTAAATTATTAATTATTTCCTTACTAAAATCACGTTCAAAAACAGCCGCTAAATTTGCTTCATTTTCTATACTAATTGGAACATTTACCATTTTTTTTAATTCTTCAATAACCGACATACCTTGTAAATCTAAAAATGGTAGATAAGTAATTTCATAGTTATTATCCACAACTCCATGAATTGAAATACCAATTCCTAAAAGACCATGTATTGTCTGCCGATTATCAGAAAAATCAATATTATCTTTAATAATACTTAAAACATTAGTTAAATTATTCATTTTTAATTGGTAGCGATTATATGAAATCATTTTTCCATTAAAATAATTTAACATAACATCTAAATAATCATATCCCATATCAAGAGCAATGGTATACCCATATTCTCGATTTATATTTAACATAATTGGTTTTCGACCACCAATTTTAGTACTATCACCTTCGCCCTGTTTCTCAACAAGTTGCTGTTCTTCCAGCTCATTAAAAATAGTCGAAACCGTTGCTTTATTTAAATTTAAATTTTTAGATATTTGTGCTCTAGATATTTTTTCATTATTAAATATTTGTTGCAAAACTAGTTTTGAATTATCGCCTCGTAATGCTTCTATTTCCACTTTGATTACTTCCTTATGTATTATTGATATCTTTAGTAATCATACCATATTTAAGCATTTCATTAGTACAACGAGGGTTCAAAAAAAATACTCCCAAAATTAATTATAATTTTGGGAGTATTTACATAATAATTTTATTCTTTAACACTTACAGCATGAAGATGATCTTCAATTTCTTCTAGTGTCTTACCACGTGTTTCGAATACTCCAGATTTAACGAACCAAACCGCAAGTAAACAAAAGACACCGTAGCCAATAAATAATTTTTCTGTTCCTAATGAAGCAAGTAGAGTTGGGAATGTTAATGATACTAACATGTTCGCAATCCAGTTAACACAGCCACTGAATCCAACACCTAATCCACGAATGTTTAATGGGAATACTTCACCAATCATAACCCACATAACAGGTCCCCAAGTAGCTGAGAAGAAACAAATATATACAGTCAAAGCAATAGCTGCAATCCATGCAGCTGACATTGAGTTTTGAGAGTAAGCCATAGCAATTCCTAAAGTGAATAATGAAAGTGCCATACCAATAGCACCAACAACTAACATTACTTTTCTGTTAACTTTATCCATAATAAGTACTGCCACAATTGTAACAATGACATTTGCAACGCCAATACCAATATGAGCAAGTAATGCTGCAGATACCCCAAATCCAATATCCGTAAAAATTGTAGGAGCATAGTACAATACAGTATTACATCCCATGATTTGTTGGAAAATTGCTAATCCGACCCCAATAACTAATGCAGGACGAACATACTTAGAAAATAATTCTTTGAATCCACCTGATTTAACTTGTGCTTGTTTTTCAATATCGGCTAATTCTTCTTCAACTTTATCAGCCGTTCTTAATTGTCCTAACACGCCTCTAGCTTGATCAATCTTACCTACCTTCACTAAGAAACGTGGACTTTCTGGTAGGAAAAGGGCACCAATGAATAAAATTAATGCTGGAACTGCAGCTGCAGCCAACATAACACGCCAACCATGGTACATACCTTGCCATGAGTAATTCGTGATATATGCAAGCAGAATACCACTCATAATCATAAGCTGATTCAAACTTGATAATGAACCACGCATTTCAGCAGGTGCTACCTCTGATAGATACATTGGAACTAATGTTGATGCACCACCAACTGCGATACCTAAAATAAATCTAAATAATAATAATGACCAAAATTCTGGAGCAAGACCACATCCTATTGCTCCGATGAAGAATATGATTGCCGCGACTAAAACTAATAGTCGACGACCCACCTTATCTGCTAGTGGTCCAATAATAGCTGCTCCAAATATTGCTCCAAATAACACACCACTAACAATCCATCCCTGTTGCCACGTATTTAAACTTAATTGTTTTTGAATAAATAATATGGCACCTGAAATAACACCAGTATCATATCCAAAAAGAATTCCACCTAACGCACCAAAGAAATATATAAAGCTTTTTGATACTTTACCCATAATGTAAATACCTCCCAATATTTTATTAACGTTTTTGTAAGCGTTATCAACAAACTAAATATATACCTTTTGGTTTGTTTAGTCAACAAACTTTTGGCAATATATTTATCCTTAATATTAATCTTAGTGTAATTGAATTTTACACCGAAGTTTCTTCGACTAGAACGAGCATAATCCCTTTTTCTATTTACCCATATCTATTACAAAGGAATTGATTAGTACATCTATAGGATTGAATATGTTAATTTATTTTTAAAAATAAAAAAAGAAGATCAATTCAAAAACGAATTAATCTTCTTTAAAACTACTTAGCAATACTGTTTAGCATATAACCAAATAAACTATTTAATTTCTTGATTGTAGATTACTAAGTAGTCCTTTTCCTGTAATCAAACTTTATCATTCCAGTTCGTTATAATCAAAATGATCAAACGTCGCAACTTCCTCATATCCAGAATAATCAACTGCAGCGAGTCCTACAAATGCCCCTGTAAAGAATCCGCCTGATGTTTGTAGTACATAATCATCAGATAATACTGCTGCATCAAGTTCTACATCAATAGTAGTCCAATTAATCCCATCAAATGAATATTCATAAGTATACGTTTCTTTTCTAACTTTAGTTTTAAACCAAACATTTTCAACATCGTCTGGTATTTTTATTGCATCATTTTTTAGATATGATGTATATTCACCTCTGTTATTTTCAGCAACTTCAATAACACGACCATTTTTTTCATTCCATGTTACAAAAATCCATGACCAATGTTTATCGTTGTAAAAGTTAGTTAATCCAGCCATTTGTTGGTAATTATATGGATCAAAATGAATCTGAGTTTCTGCATCAAAATTAAATGCTTGCCAACGACGTGCAATCATTGATACCTCAAATGGATTAGCCAATGAACCTTGTCCAACTAAGTCCAATTTTCCTTGTCCATATGACCCCATTTTAGATGTAAACGGTACTCGTAGTGTATTCCAATTAATATCTAACTGATCTGAATTAAACTCATCATGTTGCGAATGATTTTTAGGCGCTTTAGTCTCAATAGCATCAATAGGCGCTTCAACCTCGACTTGACCACCATGTCCACCCACAACTCTAGGCCAACCATTTTCATCCCATTCAACCTTTTGAATAGATGTTTCACGACCTAAAGTACTCCAACCTCGGGGATCATGAGCAGATTCGTTTTTACGATTCCATGGTCTTGAAACAAGTGACGCATAGTACCATTCATCACTCAATGTTTGTACTAATGCCCCATGTCCTTGCTTCTGCAAATAAAAATCAGGCGTATCAAAATTAGTGATAAATGGCCCTTCAGGCTCAGTTTCAAAAGAATTTTCGTCAAGACTACTTGATCTTGCAACAACTTCTTCATGCGTGAAAACCGTACCACCTTGTGCAGCAAATAGATAATACTTACCTTTAATTTTATATAAGTGTGGTCCTTCTACTAATCCGACACTTGTCCCTCGGTAAATAGTCCTTGCAGTTTTAGGATCCAATTTCATTGTCTCAGTATCAAATTCTGTTAGAGTGATACCATCAAATGGATGATTGTATTCTCGATGATCCCATGTTTGTTGAACTAAATATTTTTTACCATCATCATCATGAAATAATGATGAATCAAAACCAACGCCATTAATTTTTATAGGATCCGACCATGGACCTAGAATATTTTCTGATGTTGTCAAATAATTAGTCATATCCTTGAACGCGCCCTCTGTAATTTTAACATCTGTATAAACAAGCCAAAATTTATTATCAGCATATGATAAATCTGGTGCCCAAATACCACCTGATGCTGGATTACCTTTCATATCCAACAATGTCGTTGTTGAAAGTGGAGAGGGTAATAAATTCCAATGAACTAAATCCTTCGATGCGTGAATTCTCACTCCTGGGAACCATTCAAACGTAGAGTTAGCAATATAATAAGTATCATCTACCCGAATCATACTTGGATCTGCATTAAAACCGGGTAATACTGGATTTTTAATTTTCATTATTTTTTCCTCCTAAATTATCTATTTCTTGCGTCAATTTCTTTATTGATTTTAACAACATCTTTTTCACTTAATGGGTAACGACTCATAATCCAAATAGCAACAACAGCTAAAATGATTGGAAGCCAAATCATTGAAAATTGTATACCCATTAAAGCAGATGAACTTTGATGAGCTTTGGTACCATCAAATTTGAAAAAGGCATTGATGTATCCAGGAATGATTCCACCTAATGCCAACCCAATCTTAAAGAACAGTCCCATGATTGCGTTAATAATTCCAGCTACACGTTTTTTAGATGTATATTCACCATAGGAAATAACTTCTGGCACTAAAGCCCACATGTAACCTGTTGCAGATGTCAACCCCCATTGCATTAAGAAACGACCAATATAACCAAGTGCTAATTGATCCTTAAATGCTGGCATTGACCAAACCCAAAGAACTAATGTTCCAACAATAAATAAAACTAAAAATGCATAAAAGAATTGTTTTTTACCAATACTTTTACGGATAATAGGCCATAAAAATACCAAGAAAATTCCGGGAAGTGCCCCAATCAAGTTAATTGAAGCCATCCATTCTGAATGGCCAATATTATATTGCATGTAGAATGGCCATACAGTACTTCCAAAGAAGTTAAATGTAAAAGCAATTAAGAAAAAGAATCCTAGAACTTGTAATGGTTTATTTCTCTTTAACTCAGCAAATAAATCTGAATATTTAACGTTACTAGTTTCTTTTTCTGTTGGTAGGACTCTCTCTTTGACACCAAAAAATGTTACCAATAAAAGTAGAAATCCAACTAACATATAAATAGCCATAACTACGAAATATGCTTTTCCAGCTTGTGGTGATGTGTAATCACCTAAATTTAAATGGATTCCGAAAAATCCAATATCTTTTGATTGTGGATTAGGTGACGCCAATTGAATGAATAATGGCAAGAATGTGTAAACAAATAAATTACCAATATTTGCTTCTGTCATTCTGACAGTCGTTAAAGTAGATATTTCGTCACTATCTCTTGTTAATGATGCATTTAGTGCCCCATAAGGGATGTTAACTAATGAATAAATCATTGCAACCGCTAAATATGAAATAAAGGCATATGGTACATTACCTCTAAGAGCAGGAATTGGGAGAAATAACATAACACAAAATATTGTAAGTGGTATTCCAAAATATACTAAATAAGGTCTATATTTTCCCATTTTAAAATTATGTTTATCGATAAATGTACCAACCCATGGATCCCAGAATACATTTATCCATCGTACAACTAAAAATATTGTTGCCCCAACGGCTGCAGAAATCCCATATACAGTTGTTAAATAAAATAATAGCATAGAACCAACAGTACCAAATATTAGATTTTGAGCAAGATCACCTGCTCCATAACTAATTCGTTCGCGCCAAGATAATTTAGCAAATTCGTCATTTCTTGGAGTTTTAACTTTTTCTTCCATAAAAAAAACCTCCTAGTTTATTTTTTGAAAACGCTTACTAACACAAAAACAGTGTATCACTTTTAGTTTGTATTGTAAACCAACTAATTAAAATTTATTTAATTAGTTAGCCATATAAAAAAAACTAATCGAATATATATCCGATTAGTTTTTCTATCTCATCCTTATAAATAATTCAATTTCCCTCTGAAATCTTCAATATTTTGGTACCCTTTTTCTGCCATAATTTCTTCTAGCTCAGTTGTTAATCGTTCAAAAACAGCTGGTCCTTCAACCATCAACGCTGTTCCAACTTGAACCATACTTGCTCCACATAGAATATGTTCAAAAACATCTTTACCCGTTTGAATACCACCGGTTCCGATTACTTGAATATTCTTATTTAAACGTTGATAAAACGCATGTACATTAGCTAAAGCGGTTGGCTTAACATACTCACCACCAATGCCACCAAAACCTTGTTTAGGTTTAATAACGACTGTTTCTGTATCATCATTTATGTATAGCCCATTCCCAATACTATTAATACTATTCACATAAGACAATGGATATTTATTTAAAATAGCAGCCATTTGATCAAAATGAATAATATCAAAGTATGGTGGTAATTTAACTCCTAACGGTTTGTGATAACTATTAAAAACAGCTTTTAATATTGCATCAACTGTTTCAAAATCATAACCCGTTTGGGGCTTTCCTGGTACGTTAGGACAAGATAAATTTAATTCAACAATCCCTACAAAATCTGAATCTGTTACTTTTTGAAGTAACTCGAGATCTTCCGCTAGATTAAAACCCGTAATTGATAAAAAGTATGTTTTACCAGGATGGTTTATCTGATTTTGAGAGACAAAATCTAAATAGTAATCAACGCCATTATTTGGTAAGCCCATTGAATTAATACTACCAAATTCTGTTTCAAAATAACGAGGTTCTGGATTACCCTTACGTGGTTGGAGCGTGCCACTCTTCGTTACAAAAGTTGCTGCCTTAGAATTTTCGACGGCAAGTAATTCATCGCTATCCATACAATAAACACCCGATGCATTCATCATACAATTATCAAAATTTGAACCTGCTAAAGTCGTTGCTGTTGAAATCAAAAAAATCCCTCCTTCATATTGATACTAGTATACCTTATCAAAATTCAAATTGTTACTTTTTACACAAAAAAAGACAGCGATATCATTCGCTGTCTTAAACGTTTTATTTTAAAATAATTTGGTAAGCATATCGTGCTGAGTTAACGCCATCTTCCATATGGATGATACCTTTATAATCAAATCCATTTGAGGTAATGACATGTTGCATCCCTTTATTTTCAGGATGTGTATCAACGCGAACATCTTTGTAACCCAATGATCTCGCAATTGTTAATAAACCTGAAATCATTTTTTCTGATAAACGTTGACCTCTAAATTTTGAAGAAACAGCAACTCGATGAATAGCCGAATAACGTGCTTGTGGGCCATTAATCCATTCGCCATCTTCAATGTTAAGATACATAGGATCTATTCCTAGCCAAAGTGCAGCAGTTCCTGCGATTTCATCTCCAACCATTAAGACATAAGTCAATTGATCTTTAATATCTTGTTCTAAATGGTTCGCCGCCGGGTAAGCACCTTGCCATTGGTCAATTCCCTGTTCTTTAAGGTAAGCTTTTGCTTCCTCAATAATTCCTGTAATTGCTGGTAAGTCTTCTGGCGTTGCCAGTCTTAAGTAAGATACAGTCACTGTTACACATCCTTTATTATGCTTAATCTATTCGTATAAATACGATTGAAAAATTATTATATCGCATAATTTATCAATATACAATAAAAATACCCTTTAAAATTTACTATAAAAAACCTCTATTATTGAATTAAAATTCAATAATAGAGGTTTAACTTAATAATAAATTATTTCAAACATTTAGCCTATGCTACAGCTAAGAATAACCCTGCGGCAATTACTGCACCAGCGAATGGTCCGAAAATTGGTACCCAACTATATGACCAATCTGATCCACCTTTGTTCGCAATTGGTAAAATAGCATGTGCAATACGAGGACCCAAATCACGGGCCGGATTAATTGCATAACCAGTTGTCCCACCAAGTGAAAGACCAATACCAACAATTAAGATACCAACAACGACTGGTGTTAAACCATCCGTAAAGTTACCTTTTGTGAATGCTAGTAAACTAAAGATTAAGACAAATGTCCCAATTAATTCACTTAAAAAGTTATATAGATTACTTTTTATTGCAGGAGCAGTTGCGAATGATCCAAATATTGCATCAGAATCTTTCGTCTCTTTCCAATGTGGCATGTATTGAACCCATACCAAGAAAGCACCAACAATACCACCAGCAACCTGGACAACCATATATGGTAATACAGAAGACCAAGCAATCTTACCAACAATTGCCATTGCCAAAGTTACAGCTGGATTCAAATGTCCTGGTCCCATAAAGGCAGACGCATAGACACCCAAGGTTACGGCAATCCCCCAACCTAATGTGATTGCAATCCAACCAGCACCTTCAGCTTTTGACTTACGTAACGAAACGCCAGCAACGACCCCATTACCTAATAATACTAAAATCATCGTGCCTAAAAATTCACCCAAAAGTTGCGTCATAAGACTTGTTGTCATCATACTCACCTCTATTTTTGACGGTTATTTCAAATAGTTCATATCTGATTCTGCAATTGTTGCTTCTAAATCTGCAGTTTGTTTTGCTTTTTCTTCTTTAGTCCAGCTGTAGTAACTTGCCATTTCGTTAATTACGCCAACTTTAACAGCATCCAATGTATCGCGATGGAAAAGAATGTGGTTAGTACGACGCATTAAGTAATCAGTTGGTGTTAACGTCATTTCTTCTTCCATTGAATAATGAAGACTAGCTGTTTCACCTAAAGAAAGTCCTTCTGCTGCTTTAACGTGAGTCATCTGACTAAATACACGTGCTGCATTTGAACCAAATAAGTTAGCAAATACTGTTGCTTCTTCTTCAGTTAACCCATTGTCCATTCCTTGTTTTGCGAAGAAACTAATTGTTGCTTCAACATTATTAGGATCAATATCGCCACCTGAAACAGGTAAGTTTTTAGAATCAATCGCATTGAATTCTTGACTATAATTATCTTTCAATAATTTCGTAATTGCAGCCATGGCACCGGCAGCCATTTTACGGTAATCTGTAATTTTACCACCAGCTAATGTTAATAAACCATCTTTTGAAACAGTTAATGAACTTCCACGAGAAACTTGTGATGCACTTGTCTTATCTTCAGAAAGTGTACTTTCCAAATCATTCAAGACATCTTCAACATCTGTTTTAGTTACTTCATCTTTTTCAAAACGTTCAATAACATTAATAACATCATTGAAACTCTTCTCACTAATTTTACCTGAGTTTCCACCATTGTAATCTGAACTTCCGTTTGATGAAATCAATGGACGTAATCCAGCCCAACTTGATTCAATATCGCTAATTTTGACATTAGCTGTTGGGAATCGTTCGTTAATAATATCAAGTAAGTAATCAGCATCTTCTTGTTCAACACGAGGATGTTCGAAATCACCATGGAAATCAGTATCTGTTGTTCCAAAATATGTTTTATCTTCTCTTGGCACAACGAAGATCATACGACCATCTTGTTTTCCAGAATCAAAGTATGTTGGTTGTGGTACATTTAATTTTTTAGAATCAACAACTAAATGAACACCTTTTGTTGGACGCATTTGTGGTACAAAATCTTCATCAGTATCCATTTTACGGATAAAATCAGACCATGGACCCGTTGTATTAATAACATATTTAGCATGAATATCAAATTCTTCGCCACTAATTAAATCTAATACATGAACACCAGTAATTTTACCGTCAGCATGTAATAAATCTAAAGCCTTGATACGACTAACCATTAAGCCGCCATCTTCATGTGCTTTTTTGATATTTTCAATAACTAAACGTGAATCATTATTCTTAAAATCAAGGTAGACACCGCCACCCATTAATTTATCAGATTTTAATTGTGGTTCGCGTTGTAAAACTTCTGCTTTAGAAATTGTGTAGTTAACCCATTGAGGATCAACAACACCTGCTAATTGATCGTATAAGTTCATTGCAACTTTCACTGAGAACATATCAAAAGTTGCGCCGGGTTCATCATAGATAGGTAATAACATTGATTGTGGGCGTGGAATATGTGGTGCAATATGTTGAACCACTGCACGTTCTTGAACAGTATCAGAAACAACTCCAACGTCAAATGTCTTCAAGTAACGAATACCACCATGAACTAATTTCGTCGAACGTGATGATGTTCCTTCAGCGAAATCTTGCATTTCAATTAATCCGTTATTTAAACCCATAGCACTTGCTTGAATAGCAACGCCGGCTCCGGTGATACCACCACCAATTGTTAATAAATCCAATTCTTCATTCTTTAATCGTTCGATATCTTGTTTTCTTGATGTTGCTGAAAATGACATAGTTGTATCCCCCTTATTTATTGTTTTTCTTCATTGGTTTATGTTTAAATACTCGAGTTGCTTCAACCGCTTGTTGCCAACCTGCGTATAAATCTTCGCTTTCTTCTACAGGCATTGTTGGTTTAAAAATATCCCCTTCAGTATACTCAGCTTTGAGTTCTTCTAGGTCTTTCCAATAACCAACGGCTAATCCAGCTAAGAATGCTGCACCTAAAGCAGTTGTCTCAAGGTCATGAGCACGTTCGATAGGTGTGTTTAAAATATCTGCTTGGAAATTCATCAGATAATCATTCTTAGCTGCACCACCATCAACTTTTAGTAATGGAATTTTAATTCCCGTATCTAGTTCCATTGTTTTCACAACATCTCTAGTTTGGTAAGCCAATGATTGTAACGTTGCTTTAATGAAATCTTCACGTGTTGTTCCACGAGTAATTCCAAAGACTGAACCTCGTGCATCAGGATCCCAATAAGGTGCTCCCAATCCTGTAAAGGCAGGTACAACATAAACTTCATTATCATTCGTCGATTCTTCAGCTGCTTGTTCTGTGTCTGGTGCATGTTCCACCAAGCGCATCCCATCTCTTAACCATTGAATTGCTGAACCAGCAACAAAGATACTACCTTCCAAAGCGTAATAAACTTTACCATTAATCCCATAACCAATTGTTGTTAATAAATTATTTTTAGATAATTTAGGTTCTGTCCCTGTATTCATGACAATAAATGAGCCTGTCCCATAAGTATTCTTAACCATTCCTGGTTCAAATGCCATTTGACCAAACAAGGCAGCTTGTTGATCTCCAGCCATTCCTGAAATTGGTACTTCGCTACCATAAAAATGATAATCTTTCGTATGTCCGTAAACTTCAGAATTTGATTTAACTTCTGGTAACATAACTGCTGGAATATTCATAATTTTTAGAATTTCTTCATCCCACTTCAAATCATGAATGTTAAATAACATTGTCCGACTAGCATTAGAATAATCAGTTACATGCGTTTCATCGCCTGACAACTTCCATGTTAACCAAGTATCAATAGTTCCAAAAAGTAATTCACCTTTTTCGGCTCTTTCTTGGGCACCATCAACATGATCTAAAATCCAACGAATTTTAGTTGCTGAGAAGTAAGCATCTATTAGTAATCCCGTCTTTTCATGAATTAATTCGTCGTATCCATCTTTTTTTAATTGTTCCGCAATTTCTGCTGTTTGACGTGATTGCCAAACAATTGCGTTATAAATGGGTAATCCCGTTTTCTTATCCCAAATAACAGTTGTTTCACGTTGGTTGGTAATCCCAACTCCTGCTATTTGCTTAGGTTTAATCCCGGAATCGATAAATGTATTTGCGATTGTCGATAATACTGCGTTCCATATTTCATTTGCATTGTGCTCAACCCAACCAGGTTGAGGAAAATATTGTGGAAATTCGCGTTGTGCATCAGAAACTTTCTGACCTTTGTGATTAAATATAATTGCTCTTGTACTTGTCGTTCCTTCATCAATAGATAAAATATATTTTTCCAAATAACTCACATTCTTTCTTTTTGATTATTTATGAAAACGCTATCATTTACCAATATGGATATTATACATCTTCAAAAATACGTTGTCAATTAGATTGCGCAAAATATATTATTACGAAATTTGTTATTCTCCCTCATTTTGTAAACCTTTTCTTTAAATTATGGTATATTGAGATTAGTACCAATATGATTTTAATCTAGGGAGGTTATACTTATGAAAGCATTTGGCTTTAACCAATATGGTGACGCAACCGTATTTGAGGAATTAAAAGTTAATCCAGAAGTAGCACTTAAATCAAAGCAAGTTAGAGTTTCAATCGAAGCGATTGGCATTAACCCATTTGATGCAATTTTACGCGCTGGTTATATGAAAGACGTTATGCTTTTACCATTTCCAATTGTACCTGGAGGTGACGTAACGGGTATTATTACTGAAATTGGCGATGAAGTTACTCATTTTAATATCGGTGATGCTGTTGTTGTTCATAAGGCTTTTGGTGGCTACGCAGTAGAACTTGTCGTCTTTACATCACATATTGCTAAGCGACCTGATAATATGACGATTGCTGAAGCTGCTGGTCTACCAACACCTGGTATAGCGGCATACAATATTTTGAATTTTTTTGCAAAAGCAAGGGCTGGTGAAACCATCTTTATCGAAGGCGCTTCTGGAAGTGTCGGCTCGATTTTAGTGCAACTTGCTAAATTGATGGAATTAACCGTTCTCGCTAGTGGTTCAAGCGCCAACGAACCCTATGTTCGTCGACTAGGTGCAGATTATTATAGCGCCTACGATAAAGAAAATCCCGCCGAAACTTTTAAAGATATGGCTGATATTGTTGTTGATGCAACTCCTGGCGGTCTTGGCAGTGAGGTAGGCGTCAAAGCATTGAAAACAAACGGCAGAATGGTATCGTTAGTTACCGTTCCAACCGACTCTGTCCAAGCAGCAACGCCACTTGCAGATTACTATCTTGTTGAGAATGTTAAAGAATTAAAAGATAGTGACACGCTAACTTTCTTAACAGATTTAATGATGCAAGATGAATTAGAAATTAAAATAGCAAAAAAATATCACTTTAATTTAACTGATATTATTGAAACCCATAAACAATTAAATTCACCACATAATGCAGGTAAAATGGTTATAATTGTTAAAGAAAATTAAAATTTTAAGGAGTAATTACTATGGCAGTAAACGAAAAATTAACACAAGATGTTTATAAAGATTTAGGTGAAGCTGTTAATTTCACCATTCTAAACTTAAATCACAAAGATCAAAAAGTTGAATTAGAAGCAGTTCAAGAGCTATCTGACCGTATTCCGGCCATCATCCGTAGTATGAACGTTCGTTATCCAAAAGCTAACTTAAAAGTTGCCTTTGGTTTTGGCTCTGATGCTTGGGATTATCTTTTCCCGGATGCTATCAAACCCGTTGAACTTACCCATTTTAAAGAAATTGTTGGGCCTAAATACACCGCAATTTCAACTCCTGGCGATTTATTCTTTCATGTTCGCGCTGGTGAAAGTGCTGTTGTCTATGAAGTTATGGCACAATTTATGCTTTTCATTAAGGATGTCACAACTGTAGAAGATGAAACACATGGTTTCCGTTATTTTGAAGGCCGCGCTGTTATTGGTTTCATTGACGGCACTGAAAATCCAGACGTTAATGAAGCACTCGATTACGCCGTTATCGGGGACGAAGATCCTGATTTTACAAACGGTTCTTATGCTTTTGCTCAAAAGTATATCCATAATATGACCGCTTGGAATGCCTTAAAGACTGAAGACCAAGAAAAAGCAATTGGTCGGAAGAAAGATTCTGATTTAGAATTAACTGACGAAGAAAAATTACCAAATTCTCATAACGTTGCTTCACAAGATATGAAAGATGGCATTGAGCATAAAATTGTCCGTATGAACGTTCCCTTCTCAGAACCTGGGAAAGACATTACAGGGACATACTTCATTGGTTACGCACGTCATTTTGCAGTAACTAACCGAATGCTCATCAATATGTTTGAAAGTAAAAGTGATCGATTATTAGATTTCAGTACCGCTGAAACTGGTAATTTATTCTTCATCCCTTCAAAAACGACTTTAGAACAAATTGTGGATGGTGATTTATAACACGAAAGTCTGAGATTACCTTTTCAGGTGCAGATAAAATTCTCAATTATTATCATTAGAAATCTAAACCGGTGCTTACGAATCTTTATTTTCGTAAGCACCGGTTTTATTTGATATAAATCATATTTAATTACTTTTCTTACACAAAAAAAGGATATCGTTTTACCAGCGATATCCTTTAAAATATTAATTATTTTTTAATTTCAACATATTCAAGATCAAACATCTTAGCAAGATCAACAACTTGTTGTTCCTTCACATTCATTGAAAGAACAGTATGATGACCACCACCATTTTCAATCCATGAATGAACGCCTTCTTTAAAGCTTGGTTCTGGAATCCATAATTGACGAGCTACTGGCAAGTTAGGTGCTTCAACTTCTGGTTTTTGACCTTCAACAGAGTTAATTAATAATTTGTATTCAGTACCAAAGTCAGACATTGAAACAACAACACCTTTACCATTTGAACCATCAAAGATCAAACGAGCTGGATCTTCACGGTCACCAATACCTAATGGATGTACTTCCACGCGTGGTTTTGTTGAAGCTAATGTAGGATCAACTTCTAACATATGTGAACCAAGAATTGCTTCATGACCCGCACGTAAATCATATGTGTAATCTTCCATAAATCCAGTAGCTTTATTATGTGCAAGAACCTTCATCAAACGGTCGATTGCAGCAGTCTTCCAGTCACCTTCACCAGCGAAACCATAACCTTCAGCGTTTAAACGTTGAACAGCCATACCTGGTAATTGTTTCATACCCCAAAGGTCTTCGAAGTTAGATGTGAATGCAGTGTAGCCACCACGTTCCATAAATTTACGTAAAGCAATTTCAATTCTAATTTGTTCTTTAACATGGTCTTCATAGAAGGCAGGATCGTTGTCGCCAACAACCATATCGTACATGCCTTCACATTCTTTATATGTTGCATTAATTTCAGTGTCAGTTACTTCTTTCATTTCAGCAACTAAATCACCAATACCAAAGTAATCTACAGTCCAACCAAATTTGATTTGGGCTTCAACTTTATCACCATCTGTAACGGCAACATTACGCATGTTATCGCCAAAACGAGCAACTTTAATATTGAAACTTTCACCGTAAGCAACGGCAACATCCATCCAGTCAGCAATTTGTGATTGAACTGCTTCATCTTTCCAGTAACCAATAACAACTTTATTATGTTTTTGAAGACGAGCATTGATAAAGCCGTATTCACGGTCTCCATGAGCACTTTGGTTTGTGTTCATGTAATCCATATCAATTGTTGCCCAAGGAATATTTTCACCAAATTGTGTTGCTAAATGTAACAATGGTTTTTGTAATAATTTTGTTCCACGAATCCAGTTTTTAGCAGGTGAGAAAGTATGCATCCAAGTAATCACACCAGCAACTTTGTCTTCATAGTTAGCTTCTTTCATGATGTTAGTAATAACTTCAGCAGTTGTTGCAACTTCTTTAAAGACAATTTTGTATGGTAGTGAACCACTAGCATTTAAATTATCAATAATTTTTTCTGCATCACCTTGAACAACGTCTAAAACATCTTGACCGTATAAACCTTGACTACCAACAACGAACCAAAATTCTTTTTCACTAACTTTTAACATAATATAATTCCTCCTAATAGTTTATTATTTTAAAAAACGTGTTTTAGTGTTTAATTTGACCATAATATGCATTTTTACCATGTTTTCTTAGGAAATGTTTATCCAATAAGTATTGTGGCATGTCAATTGCATGTGGATTCAGTTGCAATGTATGATAAGTCATCTTTGCAACTTCTTCTAAGACAACAGCATTATGCACAGCATCTAAAGCAGATGTGCCCCATGTAAATGGGCCATGATCATTAACCAAAACAGCTGGAATTTGATCAGGATCGAGTCCACGTTTTTTAAACGTTTCGACTATCACGTCACCTGTTTGTTTTTCGTATTCTGTGACAACTTCTGCTTCATTCATGATACGGCTTGCTGGAACTGAACCATAAAAAGTATCTGCATGTGTTGTACCAGCTGCTGGAATATCCAATCCTGCTTGTGCAAATGAGACAGCCCAAGGTGAGTGAGTATGAACGACACCTTTGATATTAGGGAAGTTATTGTATAGAATGCGATGCGTCTCTGTATCGCTTGAAGGATTCATATCACCCTCAATTTTCTTACCATCTAAATCAACAACAACCATATCTTCAGGTTTTAAATCATCGTAATCAACACCAGATGGTTTGATGACGAATAACCCTTTTTCACGATCGATTCCACTCACGTTACCCCATGTAAAGGTAATTAAGTTGTACTTAGGTAACAGCATGTTAGCATCGTACACTTCTTGTTTTAGCTTTTCTAACATATATACTAGTTCCTCTTTTCTTCCTTAATTTTTTTTATTGCCTCTGACTCAATAGACAAGCCAGCTTCGTATCTAGCTATAAATGTATTGTAACCTTCTACACCTTCAGGTTCTGGGCTTAACGTCATACTTTCTGGGTCTACAAAAACTTCATGATCTAAGAAGTCTTCTAAGCTTTGACCGTTATTATTTTTCTTAGCAAATATTGCTAAGACAGCCATTCCCCAAGGTCCACCCTCACCGGCAGTATTCATAACCGTAATTGGAATATTCAACGTATTAGCTAATACTTGTTGTCCGATTACAGCTGTTTTTAAAATACCACCTTGAGCAATCATTACATCAGTTTGGATATGTTCTTCTTGACTTAAAATATCCATTCCAATCTTAAGTGGTGCAAATGCCGCATATAATTGCGTCTTGATAAAGTTAGGCAATGTAAAGTTACTGTTAGGTGTTCGAACAAATAATGGACGACCTTCAGGCATATGTGTAATATTTTCACCTGATAAGTAACTATAATTCATTAATCCACCTGCATCGGCATCGGCATGTGTTGATTCTAAGAATAATCGTTCATACAACTGATCTGGTGTTAAATGAACACCTAATTTTGCTGCGAACTCGCCAAAGATTGAAGCCCATGCATTAATATCTGACGAACTATTATTAACATGAACCATTGCAACCGGAGCACCACTTGGTGTTGTTACAATATCAATATCTTTGTACACTTTTTTCATAGGCTGATCTAAAACAGTCATAGAAAAAGCAGAGGTTCCAACTGAGATATTACCTGTTCTCTTACGGACACTGTTGGTTCCAACCATCCCTGTACCAGCGTCACCTTCAGGTGGTGCCATCAAGCTACCACTTTCAAGTTTTCCACTAACATCAAGTAATTTAGCTCCTGTACCTGTTAATGATCCAGCATTTTCACCAGCTCTTAAAACAGTAGGTAGGATGTCTTTAATATCCCAATCATAAGCAGAAACTTTTTCAATACCACTGAATTTATCTAATAAATCAGCTGAGTATGTGCCTGTTTTTTCATCAATTGGGAAAATACCAGAAGCATCCCCAATTCCGATAACTTTTTTACCAGATAACATGTAATGAACATAACTAGCTAGTGTTTCTAGATGACCAATGTCATTTACATGAGCTTCATTATTTAAAACAGCTTGATAAAGATGTGCAATACTCCAACGTTGTGGAATATTGAAGTTCAACAACTCTGTTAATTCATCAGCTGATTGTTCTGTATTATTATTTCTCCATGTTCTAAAGGGAACTAATAAATCATCAGATTTCGAAAAGACAAGGTAGCCATGCATCATAGCGCTAATACCAATTGAATCTATTTTTGTTAATGATTCATGGTATTTGCTTTGAACATTTGCAGCCATTTGTCTGTAACTTGCTTGAATCCCAGTCCAAACTTGTTCAAGAGAATAAGTCCAAAGACCATCCTCCAATTGATTTTCCCAATTGAAGCTTCCTGTTGCAATTGTCTTAAAGTCATCCGTAACTAAAACTGCTTTAATACGTGTTGAGCCTAATTCAATTCCAAGTGAAACTTGACCATTTTTTATTGCTTGTGATGTTTTTACTAAATCCATATCAATTACACTCCTAACGTATAGGTTACTTAATTTCTTGTACCTTCTTTTTCAATGTCTTCTAATGAGCGACCACGTGTTTCTGGAACGAAGAAACGAATGAATAGAACACCCAATAAACAAATAATTCCGAAGATTGCGAACACAGCATCTTGTGGCATTGAAGCAGTCATAATAGGGAATAATAGTCCTACTAAGAATGATCCAATCCAGTTAGCTGAAGATGCAATTCCTGAAGCACTTCCACGAACAGCTAATGGGAATAATTCACCAACTAATACCCATGTAAGTGGAGCCCATGTAAATGAGTAGAATGCAACGTAGATACATAAGAAAACAACAATCATCATAGGACTCGTATTTGGTACAACCATATTAATGATCGTAGGTAAGATAAATGATAGTCCCATTACTAAACCACCAAGGATTAAGAGTGTTCTACGTTTAAATTTATCTGCAATAACTAAGAATAAGAGTGAACCTAAGACAAGGATAATCCCTTGAATAATTGGCCACATTAATGCTGAACTTGCTTCATTCCCAGTTGCCTTTTCAACAATTAAAGGAATGTAGTAGAAGATTGCGTTAGCCCCTTGGAATTGTTGGAATGCAGCAACACCAACACCGGCCATAACTAAGTAACGATATTTACCTGTGAATAATTGAACCATTGATGTTTTTTCAATATGGTTTTCTTCACCCGCAGTAGTTTGAATATCAGCTAATTCTTGTTCAACTTCATCAGCTGGACGAATCCAAGTTAATACTTGGCGAGCTTCATCAACTTTATTTGTTTTAACTAAGAAACGAGGTGATTCTGGTAAACGTGAAACCCCAAAGTATAAAATAACAGCTGGTACAGCTGCTAATCCAAGCATAACGCGCCATGCCCATGCTTCAGGTAAATCTTTTAATAGAAAATCCATAATATATGAAAGTAACATTCCGGAAACAATCATTGTTTGATTAATTCCTGATAGTCGTCCTCGTAATTTAGCCGGAGACATTTCTGACATGTATGCTGGTACTAATGCTGATGAAGCACCAACTGCTAATCCAAGGAAAATACGAACAATAATTAAATACATCTGTCCATTATTTGGTGAGAATGATGCGAGTAATGAACCAACAACGAAAATAATAGCTGACATCAAAATCATTTTACGTCGACCTAGCTTATCTGAAAGCTTACCGGCTAACGCGCCACCAAAGATGGCACCGAACATAACTCCTGAAGTAATCCAACCAACGGTTCCGGCACTATTTTGAAGAGCCCAATCTTTTTGCAAGAATGGTAAAGCCCCCGTCATAACCCCGATATCGTATCCGAATAAAATTCCTCCGAATGACCCAAAAAAGTAAATAAACTTACTAGATATTTTCTTTTCTTTTTGCATATGACACCTCCAAATTTTATTATCCGATTGGTACGACCAACCGAAAAACCTACAGCAACCGTTTACTGAAAACGGTTGCATTTATCAACAAGGTCATCTTCTCACATTTGTTCGAACAAATCAATAGTTATTATTATTTATTCGAATGAATTTCAAAAAAAATAAGTATTACTCAAATTCGAGTAATACTTATCACGTTTTAATTCCTATTCTTAACACTTTCTCGAATGATTAACTTTGCATCATATACGACAGATTTCGCCGACATTGTTTTAGAATTAATCATTTTTAATAACATCGTCGCAGCTTCTCGGCCCATTTTTTCCTTTGGATGTCTAATTGTTGTTAATTTTGGCGACATATATTTTGATAATTGATAATCATCAAAACCCACAATTGAGATATCTTCAGGAATTTTCATTCCCATCGACTTAACAATATCTATTAACTTAATGGCAAGTTGGTCATTGTAACAAACAATAGCAGTCGGGCGATCCGATCTATGCAGTATCTTTTCAATTTTTTTATAGATATTTTGCATTGAATCAGCAGATTGATACATCAATATCTCGCTTTGATATGAAATAGCTGAATGTTCCATATAAGCTTGAACAAATCCATTCATTCTTAACTGGCCTTGTTTATCATCCACTTTAAAAATACCAAGTATTTTTCCATGTCCTTCATTTATTAAATGCTCTGTAGCAACCTCACTACCATTGAAATCATTTAATTCTAAGTATGGAATTTCTAAATCTTCGTAGTGTGAATTAATAAAAAGAACTGGTATTTTTTGCGCCATTATTTTTTCGTACAAATCCTTATTTTTATTTATTAATGCGCTTTGTGTTGGTTCTACGATTAGTCCAGATAAATTCATTTCAAGCATTCTTAAAAGGCTATATCGTTCTTTTTCAGCATTATCAAGCGTATTACTTAGCATGATTGTATATCCCTCTTCAGAAATAATACGATCTATTCCAGTGATAATATTTGGAAAAATATAATCAGCAATATGTGTTGTCATGACACCAATTATTTTATTATTTTGTGTCACTTTTTTTACAGTATGCCAATCATTAACAAAGATACCGCCACCTTGTATTCGGTAGACATACCCTGCATTCTCTAAATCACCAATTGCCTTACGAACCGCATAACGACTAGATTCGTAAATCGACATTAACTGTGATTCAGTCATTAATTTATCGTTTACTTCATATTCACCCGCGACAATTTTCGCTTTAATTTCACGATAAACATGCTCATATTTATTTTCCAAATCAAATCCACCACCTATTAACTCTAATTTTACCATACCCAGTATGGTAACTACGAAATTTTCATACGCTTAATATAAAAAGTAACTAACTAAAATCGAATTTAGTTAGTTACTTTAATTTTTTCATTTATGGTAATTTATTTCCTGCTGCACGATAAATTTCGTACCATTCTTCATGTGTTAGTTCAAGTTCTGAAGCATTCGCAATTTCAACAATTCTTTTTGCGTTCATTGTTCCAGCAATCACCTGCATTTTAGCTGGGTGACGTAGAATAAACGCTGTTGCGATTCCAGTATTAGTCGTTTCTTTTTCTTTAGCTAAGCGGTTTAAAACTTCATTTAATTCAGCAAATTTTGGATTATCTAAGAATGTACCTTCAAAAAATCCGTATTGGAATGGTGACCATGCTTGAATCGTCATTTTTTTAAGACGTGAATATTCTAAAATACCGCCATCACGATTAATTCCAGCATCATTAACCATATTCACATTTGTTCCCAAATCAATCATTCCAGTGTGCATAACGCCAAATTGGAGTTGGTTAACTAATAGTTTCATATCCAAAGCTTGTTGTAATAATTCCACTTGCCCAGGATAGAAATTACTAACACCGAAATGACGTACTTTTCCAGATTTTTGTAGTTTTTCAAATACACGAGCAATAGCTTCAGGTTCCATTAACGTATCAGGTCTGTGTAACAATAAGCTATCAATATATTCCGTATTTAATCGTTTTAAAATGCCATCAACACTTTTTTCAATGTGTTCAGCAGTAAAGTTATACTCTACACCTGGAACAATACCACATTTTGATTGAAGAATAATATCTTCACGTGATAGCCCAGTTTCAGCAAATCCTGCCGCAAACACTTCTTCAGCTTTTCCTGCACCATAAATATCTGCGTGATCAAAGAAATTAATACCATGATCAACTGATGTTTGAATCATTTCTGCAGCTTGTCCAGTCGACAATTCTGGCATGCGCATGCATCCCAATCCGACAGATGATACTTGAAGTTCGCTATCGCCTAAATTAATCATTTTCATTTTATTACCCCTTTTCAAGTCATGCCTTGATTCTAGCATTCAAACCAAGAAGGCGCTACCAAAACGATTGCTTACTAGATATATAACTGTGTTTCTGCTGGTTTTGTTTCACTAATCACATCACCATTATGGACTGATAACATAACCGCAGCGCGTGTATTCAACGCATCATAAAAATTATCACTATCCATAATGACGAAATTAGCTGGTTTTCCAATTTCAATTCCATAATGATCCATAACATGCATAGCTTTAGCGCCATTAGTCGTCACAAATCGGTAAGCATTCATAATTTGACTATAACCCATAATTTGAGTCGCATGTAATCCCATATGCAAGGCGTCTAGCATGTTGCCATCTCCCATTGGATACCATGGATCTTTGATATCATCTTCACCAAATGCAACGTTCAACCCATTTTCATCCAATTCTTTAACACGTGTTAAGCCACGACGCTTTGGATATGTGTCAAAACGTCCACCTAAGAACATATTTACAAGTGGATTAGCAATAAAGTTCATTTCTGACATCTTTAACAAACGCATTAATTTGTACAAATAAGCATCATTATATGAACCCATTGCTGTTGTATGTGATGCTGTAACTTTATCTTTCATTCCTGTTTCTAATGCTAATGTTGCAACAGTTTCCAAGCTACGAGAGCTAGGATCATCAATTTCATCCGTATGTGCATCAAATAATAAATTATATTTCTGAGCCAATTCGAAAGCGAAATGAAGTGATTCAACTGCATATTCTCGATTAAATTCAAAATGGGGAATTGCACCAATTGCATCAACTCCTAATTCAGCAGCTTTTGTCATCAATTCCTTACCATTTGGAAATGATAAAATACCTTCTTGTGGGAAAGCAACTAATTGTAATTCCATCCAAGGTTTAACTTCTTCGCGGACCTCAATTAAAGCTTTCAAAGCCACTAAATCAGGATCAGTCACATCAACATGTGAACGAACAAACTGAACACCATGGGCTGCCTGCATTTTTAATGCTGTAACAGCACGTTCTTTAACATCTTCATGGGTTAACGTCTTTTTACGTTCAGACCAAATTCGAATACCATCAAACAAAGTACCAGATTCATTCCATTCTGGATCACCTGCCGTGAGCGTTGAATCCAAATGAACATGTGGATCAACAAATGGTGGTAACATCAATTTATTTGTTGCATCAATGACTTTTTCATCAACATTTTGTTGTAAATTTACCCCAATCTCAGTAAACATACCATTTTCTACTCGAATATCTTGTAATTCTTCTTTATTTTCAATATGTACTTGTTTAATTAACATCGATTATCACTCCTCATTAAATTCTCTATCATTCAAATTGTACATGACTTACACCCAATTTAATATTTTTAGTTAACTAAAAAAAGATTAATTCCAAGAATACTTAGAATTAATCTTTGAACTTTTATAATTAGTTTTTTTCTGCACCTAACTTAGTTGATTCATCTTCAATAAATTTAAAACCTGATTGTTTTTTTTCAGCTTGTGGATGTTTAGCACGTTCGTCCATTGCTTTTTGAGCCATTGCTTTGCGTTGTTCTTTACTCAACTTTGCCATTGCTATCGCCTCTTTTGATTTGGACAGTTATATTAAGTTCTAACTTCAACTTTCATTATAGTCCTATTTTATCAAAGTGGCACAAATTAAATCATTTATTTAAAATTACTATTTTTTGGAACCGTTGGTGTTGCTCTAAAAGCATTCACATTTTTATCCAAAATAACTTGTTCATTGTTTCCAGAATCTAAAATTGTATTTTGCGTTGAGTTCTTTTCAACCAAAACAGTTGTTACTGAGACTTTTTTTAATTCTTCAGTTGCTAATAATGCATCTACTTGTGCGGAAAATGCTGAGTCGCCACTACCCGATTGAATTTCTGTAGCAACAACATTATTATTTACAATATAATTACCGTGTCCAGCAGCAAGTCGGATAATGACCGGTGTTGCACCAACTGGTTTAAGCGTATTTTGATCAACCGTTTCTGAAAAATGATTTCCAATGACGGAATTATCATTACCGCTAATTGATAACAGCCCATATAAATCGTCTAATCCATTATCTCGATGTTGCATAGGCGCCCACGGTTCTTGATCATGCAACATATGATTTGAAGAAACTAATATTTCTGAGCAATTATCATCTAAAATAACCATTCCTGGATAAAATGCATGAATACGATTATTTGTAACAGAAGATTTTGTTACGCCAGATAATGAAATACTACTTGCACCTCTTGGGAAAATATTATTAATCGTAATTAACAGTCCTCCGAAGTTTTCTGCAAAAATAGTATAGCCGTTAAATCCAGCCCCCATTAAATTCTCAGTTACTTTTGAAGCTTGTCCCCATCCACGTAGTTCAATACAATTACCACATTCAGCAATAAAATTATCGTGGATTGTTAATGCATCCGCGTTATAAATGGTTATACCATGTTCTAAGTAGACAAAACCCATTTCTGTAACACGGAATGAATCCTGTGCACTTGCAACATAAATTCCAGTCTTACCATTCACATACGTATTTTCTAGATTTTTTTCGCCTGAGCCATCATCAATAAAGTGTAATCCATCAATATTAAAGTTCGAAAATTCGACTGAACTAATACGCGGATTCCCTTCTCTTGCAACATAGAAAGCTGCGCCTTCAGATTCTTCATCCGTTGTTTTAGGATCGAGATCAACAAGAACACGACTACCACCAGGCCATAATTCATGTAAATTTGACCATTCGTTTTCTGGTACGTTAAACCGAATACTTGATGACGTAAATCCATGTCCAGATCCTTGAATTTTAAGAAAACTAATATCTATTAACACTTGTGTACGTAAGTGATAATCAGCTGGTGGTAGATAAATAACTGCCCCTGGTTTTCCACCATCATTGCTATTACTATCAGTTTGGCGACTTTTAATATCAGTAATAATACTGTTAATAACTTCGCCAATATCTTCGTACGGATTACCAATAGGCCATTTTGTTACATCATAATAATTTTTATTTGTCATTATTTTACCCTCCAATTTTGTTAAATAACTCTATCATTCAGATAACATTTTTTCAGCTAAAGCGAAGTTTCCAACATTGGCTGATCCATTATTAGCAACTTGTGGCGCTGTAATATATTGATCTAATGGTGGAACGTCAACATAATCATTTAAAATTTCTTTGAATTCATGACGCACTTTTTCCAATAAAACATCGTTTGTAACGCCGCCTCCAAAAATAATTTTATTAGGACGCAAACTTAATGTTGTTTGAACGGCAGCCTGAGCAATATAGTAGGCCATAATATCCCAATTTTTGTCTGTTAATGGAACATCTTTACCTTTTTTACCAGTCCGTGCTTCAAATGTTGGTCCAGCAACTAAGCCCTCTAAACAATCACCATGAAATGGACAGATACCTTTAAAATCAAGATCATCAGGATGTCTCTTAACTAAGACATGGCCCATTTCGGGATGGCCAATACCACCAACTAAATGGCCATCAATGACTGCCCCAGCGCCCACACCAGTTCCAATTGTGTAATAAACAAGTGAATTAATTTTCTCATTAAACAATGTCGACATTGTATATTCACCGTAAGCTGAACCATTTACATCCGTTGTCCAAAATGTTGGAATATCCAGTTTACCCTTAAGAAATCCTAAAAAATCCGTATCACCCCAACCTGGTTTTGGTGTTTTCGTGATAAATCCATATTTAGGTGACGTTTTTCTGATTTCAATTGGTCCAAATGAGGCAACACTAAGTGCAGCTATTTCAAATTGCTTAAAATAGTCTACGACTGCTGTTAACGTTTCAATAGGTGTTGTTGTTGGAATTTGAATTTGATCCTTTACCTGATAATCTTCGTTACCTACCGCGCATACAAATTTAGTTCCACCTGCTTCAATACTTCCTAATAACATTACATTGTTCCTCCAAGTTCATATATTTTAATATCATAATTAGTTGAATCACTACTTGTTTCAACTATAAGTTCTTTTTCATCATAAACCCTTTCAGAGAAACATGCTTCTCCATTATTCATAAATAATTCTGCTGAACTATTGTCCATTAATAAATGAATATCCAATTTATTGGCAACGCTCACATTAGTTTCTCGAAGTAAGTCATCATTATACTTTTGTAAAGTTACCTTACCTGTTACAGCTTGATAGCTAACTTCTATTAATAATTTATTATCACTATTTTTAATTTTGACACTGACATTTTCTTGCCCATCAAAATTCCCTAAATATTCAAAACTCTTTGTAGGGGCTTCAAAAATAGTAGTTGTATCCTTAGGTTTAGTGATATCTAATAATACTTTTTCACGTAATTTTTTAATTTCTTCAACTGGTGTCATCAATAATTTACCATTTTTCATATTTAATTCTCTCGGAAATGTTAGTGCGCCTGCCCAACCATCTTCCTGTTCTGGCATGGGACTCTCCCACATATCCATCCATGCAAATATAATTCTTCTACCATCAGGCGTAACCATTGATTGGGTCGCATAGAAATCATGTCCATAATCTAATTCAGTGAACTCGCCATGATGTAATGAATGTGTCTCTTCATCAAATTTCCCAGTCAGATATCCTGTTTGGAAGAAATTTCTATATTTTAATTTATCGGCTTTGATTCCTTGTGGTGACATTACTAAAACATCTTGTCCATCAATTTCGAAAAGATCAGGACATTCCCAAACGAATCCTTCAGAATCAACTGATTTAGCAGTTGCAATAGGTCCTAAGTAGTCCCAATGTTCTAAATCATCTGAGTTATACATAAGAACTCGACCCAAGCCATCCTTATTTTTGCTTCCGATTACAATATTATATTTTCCATTTTCAAACCATATTTTCGGATCTCTAAAATCAGCATCATTATCTTCAGGAGGTATTGAAATCACTGGATTACCAGCAAATTTTTCAAAAGTTATCCCATCATCACTAACGGCTAGATTTTGATTTTGCCAATAACTATCTGGATCGTTTTTGTCTTTCAAATTATGTCCTGTATAAATTAAATAGAGACGCTCATCCTTCACAATTGCGCTACCTGAAAAACAGCCATCCTGATCTTCTTGATCACCAGGAATCAAAGCAATTGGTAAGCTTTCCCAATTAACTAAATCTTTACTTCTTGAATGACCCCAATGCATTGGTCCCCACTGTGTTGAATTTGGATGATGTTGATAAAAGATATGGTAATAGCCTTTAAAAAAGCAAAACCCATTTGGATCATTCATCCAACCTGCTGGTGCCGTAATATGATACTTTAATCGATATCTTTCATTAGTTACCTCTGGATAATTAATCGTTTCATTTTTCAAAATTGTCTTCTCCTCGTTCTATATGTTAACCGGTTGTCATTATCTTAAAATAAAAACGCACCTACTATGCCGTTTCTCCTTTATATAATTGTACCGGTAGTACTACTTGCATAGGTGTCTCTTTACCTTCTATTTTCTTCATTAAAATATCAATAGCTGCATCAGCCATCTGTTCAATTGGTTGAATAATTGTTGTTAGTTCTGGTTTAAATAATCGAACAACATCTGTCCCATCATAGCCAATAACAAGTAAATCTTCAGGCACTCGTTTACCATATTCTCTTGCTATTTTTATGATTAAACTAGCGTCTGCATCATTCGAAGCAAAAATGCCATCTACTCGTTTAAGATCCTCAAAAATTCCTTTAATAACTTTTGTTTTTTCCGTTTCTGTCCAATTAAAATCAATTGTATACGTTACGGCTGGCAACCCATGCTCACTCATAATTTTCTCGTATGCCCTACGTCTATCCCGAGCAGGTGTTTCTAAATCATAAGGTCCATTTGTATGCACAATTGAGGTTGCCCCATGTTCTAATAGTAATTCCGTCGCCATTTTACCACCACTATAATTATCAGAAGAAACGATCGGAATATCACCATTCATAATTCTATCAATTGCGACAATTGGTAAATTTGTATTATGATATTCTTCAATTCCTTCATTATGTGCTCCAACAATTAGCCCATCAACCTGATTTGCCATTAGCTTACGTAAATAAGTTGCTTCTTTTTCTGAATCATTTTTGGAGTTACCGATAAGAACCTTATAACCTCTATTAAAAAGTTTTGTTTCTAATTGATAAGCTAATTGTCCAAAAAAAGGATTCGCAATCGTTGGGAAAATAAGCCCTATTAGTTTTGTTTCTTTATTAAATAATTGTCTAGCGACATCATTAGGCTGATAATGTAACTCTTTCACAGCATCACGAACCTTTTTAACTGTCTTTTCGCTAAGATAGCCTCTCTTGTTCAACACCCTAGATACAGTCGTTTTAGAAACGCCTGCCAATTCAGCGACATCATCAAGTTTTGGATTTTGCATTTTATTTGCTCCTAAGTCGTCTAATTTTAGTTAAATTGTTACCGCTTAACTTTTAGTACTCTTAGTTTACCATAAAATGAGCAAAACCATTATCTCCACCATTAACTTTTTAAACTGCTTCTTTTTTAGCTAATTCTAGTCTAACTTTATCTTCATTTCGTTCAAATTTACCATAGAAAAACATTGGAACTGCAGCAAGTATGAATAGTATGGCTGGAATCCAGATAAAACTTAAGTTAATGCCTAATAAAGATTGACTCGTTTGAGTGTGATTAGGTATATATCCAAAGAATTGCATTACTTGTGATGGAATAAATCCGCCAATCCCACTACCTGCTTTAACACAGAATGCACTTCCAATAGCTGTTAAAAATCCACTAGCTCTGATACCTGTTTTCCATTGACCAAAATCAACCGCATCAGCCAACATTAGGAATGGCATTGCAGCTGCAACACCTGTTCCAATTGACCCTAGGCAATATAAGATAACAACCCAAACTTGATTACTACCAACTACTTGAAGCAACATGTTACAGATTGCTCCCATCAATAGTGCTCCAATTAGAACCGTTCTTTTATTTGTATGTTTAACAAGTAATGGAATTGATATCATCCCTATAACAGCAACAACAGATAAAGAACCGGCAACTGCGACTAATGATTTTGCATGGATATTATATTGAAAATAATAAATCATGCCTGAACTTCTAACAGTTGTTCCAATCCAATAGAATAAGTTAGAAATAACCAATAAAATCCAAGGCCAATTACTTTTTGTTGCTTTAACACTCTGTTTTAATGATATTGATTTCGTAATCGTTGTATTAATTTCTCGTAAATTTAAGAATGCAATTAAAAAGGCAATAATGGAAATAATCCCTAAAACAATCATTGCATATGAAAATCCTTTGCGGTCATTTCCTTGGCCTAATATTTGAACTAATGGTAAAACAACACCATTAGCAACCAATAGACCTACATTTCCGCCAACCATCCGGTATGAATTCAAAACCGTTCTTTGGTCTGAATCATTTGTTAAGTTAGGTAAAATTGACGTCATAGGGGTACTAATTCCGGTATATATAATTCCTGCAATGACGTAAACAACTGATGCATAGATAACTTTGGACGATCCCGATAAATTCGGTGTAGTAAATGTTAACCATGTAAAGAATGCAAATGGTACACATAACCACAAGAAATACGGCCGACTTTGTCCCCATTTTGTATGTGTGTGATCAATTAAAAAGCCCCATATTGGTGCATCAAACATATCAACGCATCGTGTGACGAGTAAGATAGTTCCGGCTACACCAATCCCAATTCCAAAAACATCTGTATAAAAATATAACAAGTACGTACTAATACTTACAAATAGAATATTTCCGCCAAAATCTGTAAGTGAATAACTTAGTTTTCGAAAAAGAGGAATTTCTTCAACTTGATTTGTACCTACGTTTACTTTGTTTTCCATTTTATTTACCCCATTCTATTTGTTTAATAAACGTCCCGTTTCACTAAAAAATAGCAATTGCTTGTATCTATAAACCCAACTTTTAGAAAGCGCTTTCCAAAAGAATAAATAAAGTATACCCTGTTTATATTTTTATGTCAACCGGTTGTCATTTATTAATAATAAATAAAAAATACCCATCGAATAAACAAGTTTTTATAGTAACTTGTTTACTCGATGGGTATTTTAAATTCAAAAAAGATTATTCATACTGACTAATCTTTTTCACTATGCAGGAATACTACTAATAAATTCTTCTACTTCTGCTTTCGTTTTACGATTTTTATTAACTAAACGACCTGTTTCTTTACCATTTTCGTATGCAATAAAACTTGGAATACCGAAGACATCTAGCTCAATAGCTAAGTCCATATTTTCATCTCGATCGACAGCTAAGAACGTATATTCAGAATATTCTGATTCAATATTGGCCATTTCAGGTTTAATAAAAGCACAATCTGGGCACCATGTCGCAGAAAAAAATAGGATATACTTTCCATCTTTAATTTTATCCATTAATTCACTTACCGTTGTATCTTTTTTAATACTTTCCATTTCATCGCCTCCACTAATATGCTTACTTTTTATAAGTATATATCAGATTGGCCATTTTCAATTAAAATATGCTTGATTATTAGTTCTTATCTTTAATTAATTTAGCTTCTCTATTACCTAAATATAGGCTGTACGCGGAATACAATAACACAACAATAACAATCCATTGGATCACTCTTGTATTAATGTTCTTAACTAAAAGTACAGCGACCAAAACGCCTATAATACCAAAAACAGAAAATAAGGTTATTTTTCTAGAATATTGATTGAGTTTTATAAATTGCATACTTCCGATTGGTAGAGAAAATGCACATCCCCCCATCATAATTGGAAATGCAGCAATCGGATCCATTCCCATCGCATAGACAGTTGCCATTGTTAATGAAAATGAGCCTATTCCAATATTATTTAATGCGCCATAAATAAATAATAAAAATCCTGTCACAACTAATTTCCAGCCAAATAATTCGGTAGCAGTCCCACTAGCAGTGATTAGGCCTAATTTACCAGCAATAATTAACGCAGTTGCAACAAGTAACCCAACGATAACAAGCGATCTAATACTATTTTCAGGTAATCTAACAACAAATCTCGGACCAATATAAGCACCCAGAACTTGGCAAATAATACAAACTAATAACGTCTTAGTACCAACATTGATACTTGTAATATACGCCAACGACATGACAAATATCGGAATAACATCTTGCGCATTTAACGTACCTGGTAATTTTTTCATAGAAACCCATTTAGCTTTTTGGTATATTGCTGTTGATATGGCAAAATCCGAAATTCCAAAAGTAGAAAAGAAAAAAATAACAATCTGCGATATCGGTGTCCATACTGAACTGGCCGGTTCTTTCATGAAGTCTGATTTATGTCTCATTAAATCACGCATAAAATAACAGATAAATATAAAATTAATAACAATAATTGCTGCAATCAACGTCTTTTGCATGATTAAATCTCCTCGTTAAATAAATCATAATAATACAGTTTAACTCAATTTATTCCTAGATAAAATAGTCTATATTAATTTTTCTATTTTATACTATATAATTAGTCCTTTAAAGTCTAAAATTAGAAATATAAGGTATGCTACTGTTAATTGTTTATATAATTTATAAAAGGAGATGCACTATGCTAACAGACTTTTTTGCATATAACTCATTTAGTCATTTAAAACTAAAGGTAGATTCATTGATTCCATATGGTTTTACAAAAACAGCAGAAAAAATCTATGATTATCAAGTTTCAATTCTTGATAATCAATTTATACTAACCGTCTCAATTTCCCCCTCTGAAAAAATTAATACTACTATTATTGATGCTCAAACTAAAGAAGAATATACACTTTATAAAAATCAGTCTGCAACAGGAGCGTTTGTCAGTTCAATCAGAAAATCAGTGATTGAACAACTGGATTTAATTGTTGCTAGTTGTTTTGAAACTACTCCAGTATTCCAAACCGCTGATTCACAATCTATCATCAATTATGTACAAGAACATTATCAGACCAATCTAGAATTCCTCTGGAAACAGTTTCCAAATGACGCTGTCTTACGTCGATCAGATTCTAAAAAATGGTATGCCGCTTTAATGAAAATTCCAGCAACTAAAATAGGCTTGGATTCCGACAAATTAGTTGAGATACTTGATATTCGAATGGATCCTGACCTACTCATCAATAAAATAGACAATAATCAAATTTTTCCAGGATACCATATGAATAAAAAACACTGGGTTTCAATTTTATTAAATGGTCAAAATAATTTAGAAACTGTTTATTCTTATATTGATGCTAGCTATGAATTAGCTAAATAAACTACTTAATCAATTAAATTTCTGAGGTTTTTTTATTACTTAATTTTTTAATAATTTAACTGTAAATTATTAATGATTTTCTTTACCTATACATCTATTAAAATAAAACGTTTACATTTTAGTAAAAGTTTAGTAAAATGTAGTTGTTAACTAAAAGAATGCGTTTTCACGTTATTGTTTTTTATGTTTTGCCATTATGAATAACAATTTCTTTTACCAAAAATCTATTATATAGGAAGAGGTCATTAGAATGGATACAAATAAATTAACGATTGATGCCGAACGATTTGCAGCTGCAATTATTGCCGGAAATCCTAAGCAAACAAATGAAGATAACAAGATATACATTAAACGTCAATTGACGTTATACCTTGAATCAGTTTTGTTAGTTAATGATTTTAATTCTTTAGAAGAAAACCAATTAGGTTCTGCTAAAGAAAAACAACGTCAAGCAATTTTAGATAAGATTATTGAACATAGATACAACTAATTTAAATATATTCGAAAGGAATTAAACTAATGAAAAATTCTAAAGATTTTAAACAATATGCTTCATATGCCTTTGGTGCATTTGGACATGATGCCTTTTATGCAACACTTAGCACTTATTTTATGATTTTTATTACGAGTCAATTATTCGTTACAAAGGATGCTGGTTTCAATGCTAAAATGATCGGTTACGTCACAACTATGATGGTTGTTATTCGAATTGTTGAGATCTTTTTCGATCCTTTAATTGGTGGCGTTATTGATAATACCCGTACTCGTTGGGGAAACTTTAAGCCATGGTTATTGGTTGGATCAATAATCAGCTCAATTGGCTTAATTATTATTTTCACTGATTTTGGTGGTCTGGCTACAAGTAATCCATATCTTTACTTAATTCTCTTTGCTATTGTTTATATCATTCTAGATAGTTTCTATTCATTCAAAGATATTTCATTCTGGTCAATGTTACCCGCTCTAAGTGTTGAATCAGAAAAACGGACTAAATTTGGAACAATTGCTCGTTTTGGTTCAACATTAGGTGCTCAAGGTGTTATTATCGTTATCGTCCCAATCGTTGTCTTCTTTTCAAAAATGTTCTCAGGTACAACTGGTAATACACAAACAAAAGCAGGTTGGTTAGGTTTTGCTATTGTTATCGGATTAGTTTCATTCTTAGGTGCTTTAGCAACTATTTTAGGAACTAAGATCGAAAAAAATGCAATTCGTGAAAATACTGAAAAAGTTCGTTTCCGTGATGTTTTCAAAGTTATCGGTAAAAATGATCAATTAATGTGGTTATCATTATCATATTTCCTTTTCGCTTTTAGTTATGTTATTACAAATTCACTTTTGATTTACTACTTTAACTACGTTTTAGGTAGTGCAGCTGCATTTACTACTGTTGGTGTTCTAACAGCAGTCTTAGGAATAATTTCAGTTTCATTATTCCCAACTTTAGTTGCATTGGTTCACCGCCGTGCCATCTACCTTGGTGGAATCGCTGTCATGTTATTAGGTTACATTCTCTTCCTATTTGCTGGTACTAACCTTGTTGTTGTCTTAATTGCTGTTGGCTTATTCTTCTTCCCATATCCACTTGTTTTCTTAGCAGCATTGATGACAATTACGGATAGTGTTGAATACGGTCAATTAAAGAGTGGAACACGTAATGAATCTGTTACTTTAGCAGTTCGTCCTTTGTTGGATAAATTAGCTGGTGCCTTCGCTAATGGTGTTGTTGGTTTTGCCGCAATCCAAGCTGGTATGACAGGTAGTGCTAAACCAAGTGATATTACAAACAGTGGTTTACTACAATTCAGAATGTACATGTTCTTCGTTCCAATGGCCTTAATAATTGTTGCTGCTCTTATCTTTATGTCAAAAATTAAATTGACTGAAGCTAAACATGCTGAAATCGTTACAGAATTAAAAAAGAAATTAGATTAAAATAATTAAAAAAAACAGCGATCAGATTTTATCTGGTCGCTGTTTTGCTGTCTAATCGTTAAGTCCTTTACCATCAAGGATTTTCGGAATATATTTAATAATTCTAGCTTCACGTGTTTCTGTTTTCTTAGCATCTGCAAAATAACGTGCATACGTTTTTTGACGACCCGGCGTTAAAGTTTCAAAAAATTCTTCTAATTCTGGCATTTCATTCATTTTTTTCTGGAATTCAATTGGTAACACAAGTTCAGTTGGTTTACCCTGTGGTACTTTTAATCCAGACTTTTCTGCATTAATTGCTTTTTGAATATAGTCACTAATCTCTGATTTTAAATCAGTAATATCTTTTAAATTTTGAAATCTAATTTGACGACCAACCTCAGTATGTTCACCCGTTCGAACTAAAATACCCTTACCATCATCAATCAGAGTTCCTTTTAAGAAAAGTAATGCCATATACTCTTTAAATCCTTGAATTAAGACAATATTTTTACCATTCAGTGTGTAACAAGGCTTGCCCCATTTAAATTCTTCAGTCAATCCCGTTGCGAGTGCAAGTTCTCTTAACTGTGTCATTTCTTCTTTCCATTGTGTTGCTTTTTCTAAGTGTAAATCAACTTTTGGATTTTTTTTAATTTCTGTCATTGTCCTAACCCCTTTATTTTATAATCTTTTTTCTGGATTTAATTGTAGCCCAATCAATGAACACAACAAAAAAAATGCAGCTAATAATATCGTTTTAGTGCCCATTATTGGCACCATAGCACCCATAGAAATTGCGCCAAAAAGAAACGCCAAAACAACACCCAACATACGCCAACCTTTAGCCATTGCGATTATATTCCCTTTAACAATCCCATCATAAAAGCTTTCAGCCATCGTCCTCAAATTACCCGTCATCATAAATGATGTAAAAGGCCCTCCGTTGATTTGTCTAAATTCTTGAAGTTGCGCTGCAGCGACCATTGAAATAATTCCTGTAGATAACTGGGCTGGCCAATTTTGGGGAATAAACGCAACAACAATTAAAAGAATTGTTTCAATACCGATAACAAATCGTTGTCGTTTATTAATTGAATCTTCTTCTTTAAATCGATGTTGTAAATTTCTAGTTATAATAATACCAATCATAAAGGCAAAAATTGGAATCAGATGATCGAAGATAGCCCACCATTTCATTTGGCCCATATCAATACCTAATATAATTAAATTTCCGGTTTGCATCCCAGCGAAAACGCCATTATGTACAATATAAGTATACGCATCAAATCCGCCGCCGGCAAATATCAGTCCAGCAAACAGTAACCTGTCCAAAAGTGACATTGGTTTTTTCATCAAATCCTTCTTTCAGTCCGTACTTAAAATATTCTTTCAAATTAAGTATACTAAATTATCAGTAGTTAACAAGAATATATGATTAATTTTCAATATGGAAGACGTTATCAAGCGATTTTTTCTATTTTAAAGTTTATAATGGAGTTAGTTTTTATATGATAAGGGAGATTACTTTTATGCATTTAGCCATTATTGGTGCCGGACCACGAGGTTTGATTACACTTGAACGACTCATTGCTTGGCAACAAGCAGATCCTTCAAATTCACCACTTACTATTGATTTATATGATCCATATGGTGTGGGTGGACGCGTATGGTCACCAACTCAACCACATGAATTAATCATGAATACCGCAGCTCAACAAATTAGCTTATTCTATGGAACAAGCGTCCAATCTATTGGTCCAGTTATCCCAGGACCAAATATTTTCGAATGGGCTCAATCCGATGCCCATGATTTTATCGAAAGAAATAATTATTCAGCAGATTTTTTAGCTGAAATTAAAAATTTACATCCAAACGATTATGCAACAAGAGCACTTTTTGGTGTTTATATCCAATGGTATTACGCTGAATTACTTAAACGTGCCTCTAACAATATCACAATTAATTTGAATAAAAGTACGGTTACACAAATTTCAAAAAAATCTGATCAATTTGAAATCACAACCGCCTTACCTTCTGTTAGTATCGTTGATTATGTCGTAATGTCTTTAGGTAATCTTGAAAATGAATTATCTGTCGGACAAAAAAGATTTGATACATTCGCTACAGAAAACAAGTTAACTTATGTCTTACCAGGCTTTCCAAATGAAACAAAACTAGATCATATCACGCACGAAGATACTGTTATTTTACGTGGCTTAGGTCTTAGCTTCTTTGATTTAGTTACTCGCTTGACTGTAGGCCGTGGTGGTCTATTTAAGCGATTAGAGAACGGGCAACTACAATATCAAGCAAATGGTAACGAACCTCGCATTGTGGCAGGTTCGCGTCGTGGATGGCCTTACCATGCCAAAGGGGATAATCAAAAATCACCCGGTGAAGAGACGCAAGCTCATTTTTTAACGGCCGCTAAAATGGCAGTTTTCATGGAGAATGGTTCCGTCTCTTTTAATGAATTTTGGACTTTGTTAAGTCATGACGTTGAATATCATTATTATTCATTACTTGTCGCACAGAATTATCCAACAATTGATTTAACAAAATTCCAATTAGCTTTCTTAAAAGATCCTAAAGTAACCGTTGAGCGATCAATTATTCTTGAAGAAGATCGCTTTAATTGGGATCATCTAGGAAATCCAATGACTAAAAAACCTAATGAAGATTTCAAAGCTGTCATGTTAGACCATTTACAAAAAGATGCAGTAGACGCAAAATTGGGTACTAAAACTGGTCCATTGACTAGTGCCCTCGAGGTTTTACGTGACTTACGTCTTCCGGTTAGACAATTAATTGATAACCGTCTCCTAACAGATGATGACTATCTAACAAACTTCTTAGGCTGGTTTAATTCATTAAATAACTTTTTAACAATTGGACCACCTACCATTAGGGTTGAACAATTACGAGCACTCGTTGAAGCTAATGTTGTTACACTATTAGAACCTGGAATGGTCGTTGATACTAAGGATCATCAATTTGAAACATATAGTGCAAACCAACCAGATCAACGCTACTTAGCAACAACCCTAATTGAAGCACGCGTTCCTGCTGTTCATGCAACAACAGCAACAAGTCCTTTAATAAAACAGTTACTCGATACAAAAATTGCCAATCCGTTAATATTAAATCCAACTAAAGGTGACTCTGTTATAGATGGTGCAGTCGACGTTGACCCTATCAGTAATTTATTACTAGATGAAAATAAGACGCCGCAACCTGGTTTATATTTCTGGGGCGTTCCAACTGATGGCGTTCATTGGCTAACAGCCGCAAGTCCAAGACCTTTTGTAAATGATGTTAGTTTGCGTACAGCAAATGATATTGTTAAAGCTATTTTTACAGAAGAGTCACATAATAATTAAAAAAGTGAGCCATACTCTATTCTAAAAATAGAGTATGGCTCACTTTTTAGAATATATTTTACCTATTAAATTGACGTTAATTAATCCTAAAATAATAATTTTCCACTTGAGGATAACATTATATTCTAAATCATGATAAAATCATTAACTAGATATCCGTCAATATTTCTTTATTAACTATGCTACTTAACTCAAAGGAGAAAAATGATAAAACCAATTATGCACGATGAAATATTTCTCGCACAAAAAGCTGAGCTTGCAACTAAAAATGATGGCTCAATCGTAATCGATTTATTAGATACACTAGAAGCCAATAAAGAGGTTTGCGTTGGGATGGCTGCCAATATGATTGGTGTGAATAAACGAATTATCGTTTGCCAATTTGGTAATCTAAATGTTCCCTTTATTAATCCTAAGATTACAAAAAAATCTGGGCGTTATAATGTCAATGAAGGTTGCCTTTCGTTGACTAGCGAACGTCCAGCACAACGATATGATTCCATTACAGTTGATTATTTAGACAAATCATTTCAACCTCAAACCCAAAAATTTTCAGGTTGGATGGCACAAATTATTCAACACGAAGTCGATCATTGTGAAGGTATTATCATCTAAACGAAAAAATCCCGAGAAAATAAATTCTCGAGATTTTTTTATTACTTAAATTTAGGCTTGGGCTGTTGGATAAATCGTAAATTCATTAACATTAACTTCTTCTGGTTGATCAATGGCAAACTTAACCACACGGGCAATTGCGACCGGATCAATTCCGACTTGTTCATAAAATGACGACATCCCTGAAAGAGTTTGCTCATCCGTAATTGTATTTAATAATTCTGTGTTAATTGCTGCTGGATATAAGGTTGATGTTCTTATATTTGTTTTTTCCATAGCACTTTCTGTCCTTAGAACTTCCATTAAATTACGGACAGCAAATTTTGTTGCGCCATAAACACCTGCATCTGGGAATGATTTAATGCCTGCAACAGATGATGTTGTAATAACATGTCCATGTTTTTGTTCAATAAATATAGGCAACACTGCAGCAATTCCGTTCAATACACCTTTGATATTGATATCAATCATATCATCCCATTCATCCGTTTTTAAAGCCGATAAGGGCGAGTTAGGCATGATTCCAGCATTATTGAATATAACATCTATCCCACCAAAAGTTTCTTGTGCTAAAGTAACTAAATTCTTAACGTCACTTGCCTTAGTGACATCAGTAATGGCATATGTTGCCTGACCACCATTCTTTTTAATTTCTTCAACAATTTTTGCTAACTTAGCTTCACGACGAGCACCTAAAACGACTTTAGCCCCACCTTCAGCTAACATTCTGGCCGTTGCTTCACCAATACCACTTGATGCTCCTGTAATAACAACAACTTTATTTTCTACTGACATATAATTATCCTCCAATTTAATTTGTATGTTTACATTACTCTTTAAAGTGCACTCTAAGTCAACAAAAAAAGACTCATTTTTATACAAAATAAAAGTGAGTCTTTAGTACCTATTTATTTAAACGGTAAGCAGCGTGATATAAAGGGCCTACGTATTCATTAAATGCAAAACCTGATTTAATTCCAGCAGTTACAAAATCTTTTGCTTTATAGACAGCTTCTTTAACTGACAATCCATTTGCAAGGCCCGCAGTTATAGCCGCTGCAAATGTACAGCCCGCACCATGATTATAAGCAGGCGTTATTTTTTCAGTTTCTAGAAACTCAAATTGAGTTCCATTATAAAATAAATCAAGCGCCTTTTCACCCTTAAGAGCTTTACCGCCTTTAACAACGACATTTTTTGCACCTAACTCATGAATCTTAATAGCTGCTTGTTTCATGTCGTCAAGTGATTTCAAAGTTCCCATTCCAGATAAAACGCCAGCTTCAAACAAATTAGGCGTTGTGACTGTCGCAATTGGGATCAATAAATCACGGATAGCATCAGCTGCTTCTGGATTTAATACTTCATCTTCACCTTTACAAACCATAACAGGATCAATCACAACATTCTTAATCTCTTTTTCTAAAATGTTTTCACGAGCTACTTCTGTAATTGCAACACTACCAAGCATCCCTGTTTTCATTGCAGCAATATCTCCGCCAGCACCTGTCGTTTTCAACTGTGCTTTTACTAATTCAGCATCCATAACAGTTACGTTATGTGCCCATCCAGCATCTGGATCCATTGTAACAATTGAAGTTAGTGCAACCATGCCATAAGTTCCAAACTCTTCAAATGTTTTCAAATCTGCTTCCATACCAGCGCCACCACTTGCATCGCTACCAGCAATTGTTAAAACTTTAGGAATTATTTTCGTCATTACTAATCTCCCTTTTATTTGGATGATTTATTTTTAAATTAATATTATTTTATCATACGCCTTGTTATAAACAGCGATACTATTAGAAGTCTTACGCTTCAGAAATCTAGCGGTATCATTAAAGAGCCACTCAAAATTTTAAATGACAGCTTTCACTTCTTATAAACCTACTGACATAAAAAAAGTTTTTTTATTTATCTAATTTTTGATCGACACTTTTTGTTTCTCTTAATAAAAAGACTGCTGCTAGAATTCCGATAATCATAATGACCAATGATGTTAAAACAACTTGAATCATGCCTTTATCAAAAGCTGTTAAAACAATCTTTTGAACTTTATCAGCATAAGGAGTCGCTATTATTTTTTGACTCCACGCAACCATATGTCCAGAAAATGCTCCTGCATTTACTAAGGCTTGCTGAATACCCGTTGCAGCTGCACTAGGAATATGACTATCATTTAAACTAGTGCTCAAACTTGATTCATATGCTTTAGTTTGTGCTAAACCAAGAATTACAACACCTACTGTTATTCCAATTTGACGAAAAACATTCAATAAACCAGATGCCATGCCAATTTCTTTTGGATTAATATTATCCATAGCAGCAGTATTAATCATCGGATTAATAATAGCGTTACCCAATCCAGTTAATATAAGAAGCGGAAGTAATTGCATGTAGGTAAAGTCCGTTGTTGTTACCTGGCTAAACGTAAATAATCCAAGTGAAGCAACAATAAATCCAAGTGAAATCATCCACTTTTTACCAAACTTGTACCCTAGCACTCCTGTAAAAGGACCTAAGACAAGCGACCATAAACTCATAGGTAGTTGATGTAATCCCGTAGAAAAGGCTGAATATCCCATATAATTTTGCATTAAACTTGTTTGATAAGCGGCTAACGCAAAGATACCAGCACCAAGTGCAAATGCAAGAATTACAACACCAACAAAATGACGATTTGTTAATAATGTTAAATTCATCATTGGCGATTTAACTTTTAACTCTACAAAAACAAAGGCAGTTAAGATTAAAATTGATGCAATTAACCATCCCATAACATGCATATCAGTCCAAGCCCAATGCATATGCTGTTCTTTTTGAATTAAGCCATAAATACCAGCAAATAATCCAACTGCTGAAAGAATCATTCCTATAAAATCAATCGATTCCCCAGCGCCATATGCAGGTGTTTCTTTAACATTTCTAATAACCAAATAAATCGCAATGATACCGACCGGTAGATTAACAAAGAAAATTGAAGGCCAACCAAAGTTCTCAACTAAAAATCCACCAACTAAAGGTCCGATTGCTGTTGAGAATCCAATAACTGATCCTAAAATACCAAGTGCTGTCCCACGTTCTCGACCTTCAAAGTTAGACGCAACTAACGCCATTGATAAACTCATCATTCCTGAACCACCAATTGCTTGAACTGCTCGACCAAAATCAAGAACTAATAAATTTGGTGCAAGCCCATTTACAACAGATGCAATCGTAAACAAAATTGTACTAGCGATGAAGACTTTTTTTCGTCCAAACATATCACCTAATTTTGAAACAATTAATAAACTGACTGCATACATTAAAGTATATGCATTTAATATCCACTGTAAATCACTAAATGTTGTTTTAAAATCAACTGCCATACTTGGTAAAGCAACATTTACAACAGTAACATCTAAAAGGCCCATAAAAACGCCTAAACTCATAGCGAACAAGGCTACCCAACGATTTGTTGCTTTTTTCATTTTTTCTCCCTTTGTATATCTTCTATTTGATCCACTACACCAATATAATTCATACCACATATTTTAAAGCAATAAGTTTCGTGCCATTTAGAATCATGGACAACCATTTTTCCAATACCAATCGTAACTTATATCCTGACATATTACGAATCATTAGTACTGTTAAAATTAATAATCTTTACACATCACTTTAGCGCCTTTCTTCGATGTCCTTTTAGAGATGACTATCAGACTGATATAAGTATCAGTTTTTTTAGACCTATTTGCAAGCTTTATAAAGCTGATTTTTTGCCAATATGATTTAATCATGGTAAGTTTTACTTATAATAAGTAAATAAAAAAGGAGATCTTACAATGGTAAAATTAACAGAAGATATGAAAAAAATGATTCCTGAACAACTTAATTTTCTTTCAACCGTGGATGAAAATGGGTTTCCACAAGTTGGTCCTAAAGGATCAATGCGCGTTTTTGATGATACGCATTTGATTTATAATGAAGAAACAGCTAAACATGCATTACACAATCTTCAAAATAATGGCCGTGCAGCTGTCGCCGTTGTAGATCGTCCTAATCTTAAGGGTTTCCGATTTGAAGGCACAGCACATTTAATTGATTCCGGTAAAATTTTTGACGACGCTGTTAAATTTGGTGAAGAACGTCATTTACCAAAAATGTACTATGCTGTCATCATTGATGTTGAACGTATTTACAAATTAGACGCTGGCCCAACTGCTGGTGATTTAATTGCTGACTAGAAGTTAAACTTAAAAAGGACTAAATCCCGTAAATGGGATTTAGTCCTTTTTGTCTTAATTTTTCACTAATTGTTCTAATATAGCTAATCCAACGCCATCTTCATCATTCTTTTTTGCATAATGATTAGAAATATCTTTATTAATTTGATGCCCATTCTCCATTGCATAACTAATACCTGCAGCTTTTAACATTGAAATATCATTCAAATTATCGCCAATCGCCATCACTTCTGACATAGGAATACCCATACTATCAGCAAAATTTTTCAACGCAATCCCTTTTTGTGCATTAACGTGATTAACTTCAAGATTATTATCCCCTGAAGAAGTCACAATGAGTGTTTCATTTTCTTCAATTTTATTTTTTAAAACAGATAAGTCATCTGATTCATCCGTTTTTCGAATAAGAAATTTAAACAAATCTATTTCAGAATCATCAATAATTTCACTGTAATCATCTGAGTAAACACCTTTTGACGTCATAACTTTAAAAAAGGCATGTTCATTTTTCAAAAATTTAATGAGTTTTTGTGCCTCTTTTTTTGATATTGGAAAACTATTAATTTGTTTGCCTTCCTCAGTTACCGTAGCGCCACCATTATAATTAATCATCGGTGCACTAATACCTGCTGCATCAATTAACGGTTTCACTTCATCATAACTTCGTCCAGTCGCAACAACAAAAGTCACTCCCATTTCCTGAGCCTTCTTAATAGCTGCTGCATTACCTTTCGAAATACTATTTTCATTGTTTAATAACGTGCCGTCCATATCTGATGCGATAATTTTAATCATACTTACTAGACACTCCTCTAATTTCAGTTTAGTAGCAACTTCAGCATAGCATGCCACCTATATAGTGTAAACGTTAACATCTAAATAGAATTAAAAAAAGACTACTCATCAAAGTAATCTTTTCTTATTTATGTTTCCTAACCAAACTAATTTAATTATCAATTGTTATGCTAATTCCCGTTAATCTATTTGAGAATATTGATAATTTACTTGCATAACTCGGATGATCATTATTAGCTTGAACAACTTGTTTAAGGGTACTAAAGTCATCCGTAATAATACCATCAACGTTCATAAATAACATTTTTTGCATAATCGTTTCATCATTTACAGTCCAAGCATAGACATCCTGGTTCTTATCATGCGCCTTGCTTACAAATGAGTCATCTAAAGTTGTTGCTTCCATAGTGTACGCATTTGCTGGTGTTTCTGGAAATGATATATTATATGGAATGATAAAACTGATATAAAGCTTTGGTGCTTGTTTTTTTACTTGTGAAACAACATCATAACTTAAAGAATGAATTCGATCCTTATCAGCTAATAGTCTTTTTTGATATTTTTTAACAAAGTTTTTAGTCATGTTGGGACTATCTTGCGGAGATACTTTAATCTCAACTAATAATTTTTGATGATTCTTCTCTGCTGCCTTTAAATATTCATCGAAACTTGGAATTTTAGCTGAATAACCATTTTCACGAACAGTTAATGCTGTTAACTCGGATAATGTTAAATCATGTACCGTCCGATTAACATTCGCTAAATTTTCCAAATTTGGATCATGCATAACAACAAATTTATGATCCTTTGTTTCTTGAATATCCATTTCGATGTAATCAGGTTTCTCCTTAGCTGTTTTTTCTAAGGCAGGAATCGTATTTTGTACACCATTCCCATTATCAACTCCTCGATGAGAAATAAGAACTGGATAGTCATTTAACATTCCCTTTAAGTAGACATAATTATAAATAGAAGCTGTTCCTGCAACCAGTATCAAGAGAACAACAACACTAACTTTCTGTAGTTTAATAAAGCGTTTCTTTTTATAGTATGTTTCTTGAATGGGTTTCAAGTGCGGTTGTTGTTCTTCAAAAACATCTAACGCAATGCCTAACAACATAGTCACACTTAAAGTTAATACGATTTGTCCTAAGATTTCCAAAATAAACAGATTGAACATCACAATTATAAATGCTTGATTTTGAAAATGATTATCCACATAGTTTTGAATTAAGAACAAACTAATTTGAACAATTCCTGATATAAAAGCTATGGAAGCCGTGATTACTAATCCTTTTGTGACGGTTATCCAAAATTTGCCACGGCCAGCTTCCCAGCTTTGTTTAATTAAATGACTAATTTTTTTTTCTGAACTAAACAGCATAGTTGGAATAAAACTAATTAATCGGATAGAGAAGAAAAATGCTACGCCATAAACTAAAAGTATTGGTCCCCAGATAGCTGGACTCGTCCACATATCTTGAAGAATAAAATCTGGAATAGTCACCTTATTTAATAAAGTAGATGTAAATAAGACTTGCCCAAATGGTAAAATTAAAACGAAGTAAAAAATAACGAGCAATGCTGTTAAAGGACGTAACTCTAAAACATCATGAATTGATTGTTTTAATAATGATTTAAATTCAATTTTTAAATCATAACGAATAGCTTGAATACCCCTAATCATGAAAGACATTTGAATATAAACAATACTTAATATGACTAATATAACAAGGATAAACTCAATTAATAAGATAGGTTTATCCTCAATAACCGAAATAATGTTAGTATAGGTTAAGTACTCGACTTGGTTGCCACTAAGTATTTGGCTTACCACCCAAGTTAAGATTGGTTGTACCACTGCAGATAAAATATAATTAGTAACAACCACCAAAAGAATATATAATTTCCAATGTTGAAAAAATTCCTTATAACTTTTATTTAAAAAATGAAATGTTCTACGCATGTTTTCCCCCAATTAAATATTTGATATGTACTTTATACTATCATAGCCTTAACTTTTTTTACATTTATTGACTTTATCAAAGAAACTGCTTCCAAGATAAATCCTCACTAAATGACTTAATCAGTGTAAAAATTGAATCTTACTACCTTAGCGTGGTAAATTAGAGAGTATCGTTTCTCATAAAAGGAGTTCATCATGTTAAAACATAAAAAAGGTTGGTTTATTTTATTATTCTTAGTTCTAATCATCTCTATTGGCTCATTGTTCTTTTTCATTCAAAATACTCACTCTACTTCCAATACCAATCACCAAAAAGATAGCTCTAAAAAGGTAAGCTCATCTTTACCCAAGAAAACTATTAAGAAAAATAAGCTCATTTCAAATACTAAAATAGACAGTTCGCATTGGAAACCATTTAAGGGCCAGACCGAATTTCCAATTTTAATGTATCATAGTATTTCTGTTGGAAATTCACTTCGTATTCCTGAAGCACAATTTGCCCATCAAATGCAGTGGCTTAAAAAAAATGGTTACTACACGTTATCACCTGCTGAAGCTATCGAAGTTTTTAAAACACATAAAAAACCTGCTAATAAAATTGTTTGGATTACTTTTGATGATGGCTACAAAGATAACTATGAAAAAGCTTATCCTGCTCTCAAAAAATATCATCAAAAAGCAACCATTAACTATATTACAAGCCACTTTGGTCACAAAAACAAACTAACAATGCCACAAATGAACGAGATGCGAAAATCAGGTTTAGTAAGTATTCAAAGTCATACTGTTCATCATGAAGAACTTAATCAAATGACCGATGCACAACAAACTTTTGAATTTAAGAATTCAAAAAAATGGCTAAACAATAAATTTCATCAAGAGACATCAATTATTTGTTATCCAGTTGGTCGCTTTAATAATCAGACCGCTAAGCTTGCTAAAGCTGCAGGCTACAAACTTGGCCTAACGACATTACCAGGACTCGCTAATGAAAGCCAAGGGCTATTCACCTTGCATCGTGTCCGTATCTCACCAGATTTATCAGATATTTCTTACAAGTATCTTTTAGAACACGGTATGTAAATAACACAATAAAAGGAATAAATCGCTGTTGGATTACAGTGATTTATTCCTTTTATTGTTAAGCATTTTGATACACAGAAAGAGCTATTTAATTAAACTTAGTTCTAACCCTAAAGCTTCAGCAACACGTGTTCCGTATTCTTTATCAGCTTGATAAAACTGTTTTGTTTCACGGATTTTTATCTTAATATCTTTGACTTGTCCCAGATTTGATTTAATATTTTCAATTAAACGCGCTTTTTCATCAGTAGGTAATAAACGATACAATTTACCGGCAGCAGTATAATAATCCTCATTTACTGAATAATTACCTACTTTTCCATCTAATGCATCCCCATGAACTTCTGCATGGCGATTTTCTTCAGGTCCACCTAAACTGTTGGGCTCATAGTTAACATCACCGTTCTGATTTTGCGCCATTAAACCATCTCGTTCATAATTATGAACCTCATTTTTAGGACGGTTAGTTGCCAATTGTTCATAGTTAGCACCTAATCTATATCTTGCAGCATCTTTATAACCAAATAAGCGTCCTTGAAGTAATTTATCTGGTGAGGCTTCAATTCCTGGAACGAAGTTAGCTGGTGAAAATGCTAATTCTTCAATATCTTCAAAATTATTTTTTGGATTTTCATCTAAAACCATTTGGCCAATTTCAATTAATGGATAGTCCTTTTGCGAAATAACTTTCGTAACATCAAAGATATCTTGCGAATAGTCTAATCCTGCTTTATAAGGCACAATTTGTACGGCTACTGTCCAACTAGGATAATCCTGATCTTCAATCGCATTATACAAATCATTTTGTAAGTAATCAGTATCTTTTCCTCTTAATTCTTCAGCAACCTCATTACTTAAATTATGAACACCTTGGTTTGTTTTGAAATGATATTTAACCCAAAATTGTTCACCTTGCTTGTTTACCCATTTAAAAGTATGACTTCCATAACCGTGCATCATTCGGTAACTAGCAGGGATCCCACGATCACTCATAAGCATTGTTACTTGGTGAACTGTTTCAGGTGATAACGACCAGAAATCCCACTGCATATCCTGACTTCTAGCATGCGTTTTTGGGTCACGCTTTTGGGAATGTATAAAATCTGGGAATTTCAAAGCATCATTAATAAAGAAAACTGGAGTATTATTACCCACAATATCGTAGTTACCTTCATCTGTATAAAATCTTACCGCAAATCCTCGTACATCTCGATAAGTATCCGGATAACCTGCCTCACCAGCTACTTGTGAAAAACGGGTTATGACTGGCGTTTTCTTGCCCAAACCATTGAAAAGACCTGCCATAGTATAATCACTCATATCTCTAGTTAATTCAAAATAGCCTTTAGCCCCTGCCCCTTTTGCATGGACCACTCTTTCTGGAATACGTTCTCGATTAAAATGTGCCAATTTTTCTAGTAATTGGTAATCTTGAACTAAAACCGGTCCACGAGCCCCAGCTGTTTGTGAATTTTGATTATTCGCCCATGTTTGACCTTCATTTGTTGTTAAATCCCCCATGATGATTCCTCCTATTATCTTATTTATAAGTCCAATCCTAGCACCTAAACTGATAATTACAATTATTTTGACTTTTATAACTTGAATCGGAAAGTAGGTTTTAAATATCATAGAGAATTTTGATTAATATTTAATTTTTTTATCTTTTATGACATTTTAAAGCAAATAATACCAAAAAAACCTTGATAACATATTATTGTCATCAAGGTTTTAAATTAATTAATCTTTATCTAGTTTTTTAAGAAAACTGTTACAGCAGCGGCAATCACAATCATTACCAAACCAATAATAACAACTAACCATTCTTTACCCGTTTTCTTAGTACGCATAACGACAATTCCTGAAACCGTTGCCCCAACAATTGAAACTTGAGAAAGAACGAATCCAGTTGCCAATCCAAGCATTGCAGGTTGAGCTGAAACTAAATAACCCAATGCTGCCATTGCAAAGAAGAAACCAGAAAAAATTTGTTTGTACGTAACACTTTGTGTAAAAATGTTATTTTTATTTTTCGTTAATTCATAAATTCCAAGAATTAATCCAAATGCTGCCATCCCGATAGCTTGTGCTAAAAACATATGCATACCATCAGTATTTTTAGTATATTGTGGAAGGATACCATATAATGAATAACCAACTTGGGCAATCAATAAGACACCAACTGCCTTTGTAAGTAGTTCTTTATTTCCAGCTGATTTCTTTTCTTGATAAGTTGTCATATAAGCTCCAACCAAGATAACAAATACAGCGATGAATCCATATAATTTTGATGAAACTGGACCCCAGTTACCAAGCATTACAACACCCCAAACTACATTTGCTGTAATTTGGAAAGCTGTTGAGATTGGCATTGCTTTAGCAGATCCTAAAGCATTTCCATCTTGATCCTTCATCCCAAAAGCCATAATAGTTAAAACATTTCCGAAGGCCCAAGCTGCTCCTGAGAAAAATGCTAACCAAAAATTGGAACCTTGTAACATGGGCATTCCCATGACTAATGAAAGGACGATTGCAACAATCAAAGTTCCCCATGTTGCTCCAAAAATACCTTGAACTGGTTTACCGCCAAAATATGATACTAAAGTTGGATATGCACTCCAACCAATAATTGCTAAAAGTGAGAAAAATAATCCTAACATATTCATTTTTATATCATCCTATCCTTATATTAATAACTATTTAATTGCTTCGCCTTCAAAATCAACATTTGATTCCAAAACGATATTTGAAAATGGTGTGATTTCACCTGTTCGTACTGTAGCAATATTATTATCATCGCGACTCATCGATTTCAATTCATCATGTGAAATGAAAACAACTTCAACATCATCATCTAATAAAGCCTTGATAGCAGCATATTGTTCAGGATTAACCGTTTTAATTTCTTCAGCTAAAAAAGCTTTTTGAATTTTCATTTCAGAAAGCGTTGCGGCTAAAACATCAATAAATAACGGTAATCCACGTACGATTGAAAGATCAATTTTACGTCCATCATCCTTAATTGGTAGGCCTGAGTCACCAATTGTTAACCATTGTGTATGTCCAATTTCAGAAATAGCATTTGATAATTTTGTATTCAAAAGATTAGTTTTACGCATAATTTATCTCCCATTCAACAATTTAAATTTATTTATTAGCATCCAAAACAGCTAATACAGCAGATTCAGTTGGAATACTTGGTTGTGCACCAGCATGTGACACCGTTACAGATGAAGCAGCTGATCCATAACGCATAGCTTCAGCTAAATTATCTAAATTAGCATGTAAACGTGTTGCTGTAGCACCAATAAAAGTATCGCCGGCAGCAGTTGTATCAACAGCCTTAACCTTAAATGCTGGAACGACTCCTTCTTCACCATTATCACGCATGTAGAAAGAACCTTCTGAGCCAATTGTAATGATTACGGTATTAATTCCACGTTCAAAATAGTACGCAGCATTGTGTATCATTGAATGTTCATCAGTCACTTCTATCCCAGTCAATAAGAATGTTTCATGTTCATTTGGTGTAATAATATCAGTTAATTCTAATAATTTAGCTGGTAGTCCACCATTTTCAGGCATTGGAGCTGGGTTCAAAATTGTTTTAACACCATGTTCGCGTGCAATCTTGAAACCTTCAATAACTGATTCTGTTGGAATTTCTAATTGCGCAATCAAAAAATCTGATTCAGCAATGGCAGCTTCATGTGCACGTACATCAGCTGGTGTCATATCAGCATTAGCACCACCATAAATATGGATAATATTATCGCCTGTTTCAGCTGAAACAGTAATATAAGCTTGTCCAGTTTCTTCAGTATCTGAAACAATCACATGTTCAGTACTTAAGTTTTCAACATTCATATTCTTTGACGTATCAAATTCTTTACCCACTTTTGTAATCATGTTAGTCTTTGCACCAGAACGTGCAGCGGCAACACCTTGGTTCAATCCTTTTCCACCCATTGCTTCAACTTGATGATTTGGTGTGTGTAAAGTTTCGCCACTAGTTGCGAAACGGGGTACAGAAACAACCTTATCAATATTAGTTGAGCCCAAAACAGTAATAACTTTTGCCATAACGTTTCTCCTTCATTTCTTTGATATATTTATCAAATAGAATCTGTATTCGATTACATCAATATAATACATTCTGTTTGTTTTGGCAAGCGCTTTCCGGTTTTAACTGCTAAAACTACCGACTTTTTCGCCAATTATTGACTAATACAAAAAAACCTGATGACATAAAATTGTCATCAGGTTTTTATTAAGATTAAAGTTTAATTTTACTTACAATGTTTAATTTGTCATCAAGATCGTAAACAACTGGTTCGCCAGTTGCCATTTCAACGCCCATGATGTCTGCATCAGAGATGTTTTCAATGTATTTTGTAAGGGCACGTAATGAGTTACCATGTGCAGCAACGATTACATTTTTGCCTTCAAGTAATTTAGGAGCGATTTCGTCTTCCCAGAAAGGAATAACACGTTCCAAAGTAACTTTTAAGTTTTCGCCACCTGGGATAGCTTTAGGATCTAAATCAGCATAACGACGATCGTTAGCTGCTGAACCTTCATCAGTTGCGCTTAAAAGTGGAGGTAATGTATCGTATGAACGACGCCATACAAGAACTTGATCTTCACCGAATTGTTCTGCTGCTTCGGCTTTGTTTTGGCCTTGTAATGCACCATAATGACGTTCATTTAAGCGCCATGATTTGATTTCAGGAACCCATAATTGGTCTGAACCTTCAAGTGCGTAATGTAATGTTTTGATAGCACGTGTTAAAACAGATGTATAAGCTTGATCAAATTCGATTCCAGCTTCTTTAATCTTTTTACCAGCTGCTTGTGCTTCAGCAACGCCTTGTTCGCTCAAGTTAACATCTACCCAACCTGTGAAAAGGTTAGATAAGTTCCATTCACTTTGTCCGTGACGAATAAATACTAATTTTGCCATAAGATAAAATCCTCTTTTTCTATTTTTAGTTTACTGGTTTATTTTACACTGAAATGAATTAAATTAATAGTCTAATTTAAGCGATTTAGCTTTGCACTTTTGAGTCCCTTTAACAACTGATCAACAGCTATTTGGACTGTTCCTAAATCAGTTGCTAAATTCATTCGAATAAAGCCTGGCGTTTCCTCACTAAACCATTGTCCATAATCAATAGCTAAGCCACACTCATTTTGAATAAATTCTTTCATCCGGCTAGGATTTACATAGGCTGAAAGGTCAATCCACATCAAGTATGTGCCTTCTAGTTCACTAATTTTAATTTCTGGAAATTTATTGACTAATTGGTGGCTGACTTCTAAATAATTGGTCCTTACGATACTCAGAATTTCATCTAACCAAACTGCGCCTGAACGATAAGCTGCCTCCCCAGCAACACATCCCATTAAACTACCCTCTGGTTTATTCAAACGCTGTACCATTTTATCGTACTTAGCTCGTAATTGCGCATTCGGAATAATGATATGCGAGTTTTGTAAAGCAGCTAAATTAAATGTTTTTGAGGGGGCATTAACGACAACCATATTATCTCGATAACGACCTTCGTCAATTGATAACGCTGATACAAATGGTTTGTTTCCCACAATTAAATCTTGATGAATTTCATCCGAAATTACCATCACTTTATTTTCACGACAAATTTCAAAGAGCTGCGTCAGTTCAGCTTCAGTCCAGACGCGACCAACTGGATTATGCGGTGAACAATGAATAAGTAATTTAACATGATTAGCTTTCATATCTCGTTCAATTGCTTCAAAATCCATTTCATATTGATTATTTTCATGTTTCAAAGGTGTCCGTACGATACGTCTGTTATTATCTTCAATTGCACTATAAAAAGGGTAATAAACTGGTGTTTGAACTAAGACGCTATCACCTGGTTCCGTCATTAAATCGACTAATTGATATAATGAATTTACAACCCCTGTACCAAATCTCATCCATTCCTTATGTAGTTCAATCCCATAGCGAGATTGTTGCCAATCAAAAAAGGCATCATAATATGAGTCAGGAATTGTTGAATAACCGAAAACACCATGCTGTACTCGTGCTATTAAAGCATCAGTTACGGCTTTAGGTGCTTTGAAATCCATATCTGCAACCCACAGTGGCAATAATTTATCATCACCATATTGCTCTTTTAAACTATCCCATTTAACTGAATTTGTATTTTTTCTATTCACTCTGAAATCAGCTAAAAATTTATTTTTCTTTACCATCAGTTTGACTACCCTTCCTTATTCCTTTAATTTTACCAATCCGCCCTTTAGATCCAGGAATTGACTTCACACCTAAGATATCCAAGAAGAATGTGAAAATTGGAATTCCGACAATTAACCCCCACGTTCCAAACAACTCTTCACTGACTAACAAAATTACAAATGTAAAGAATATAGGTAATTCTGTCCGACTTGACATAAATTTAGGATTTAATACATATGATTCTAGTAAATGTACGACCATTAACATAATTAAGATGTAGACCACATCACGTACGCCACCAACGGAATAACCAACTAAACTTAATGGAATACATGAAATTAATACCCCTGCGACTGGAATTAAACTTAATAAGAAAATTAATATCCCTAAAGGCAAGAGCTGTGGCATATGCATGAAGTACAGCCCAATCACAGTAATAACTGTATTAACAGTTGCGATAAAGAATTGCGCTTCAATAACGACACCAAATGATTTAACAAATTTTTCACCAAAAAAGTAAATATCCTGGAAAAACCAACCAAAATCACTTGATAAAAAATTTTTTGAGAAATGTGTCATCTGATCTTTTTCGATCGTATAAAAGAAGCTTAGGATAAGCGATAATAAAAATGTTGCTGCCATAAACCCAATGCTCGTTATATATTGAAATACAAGCGTAAAACTACTTTTTAATTGTGGTACAATTTGAGATTTACCAATAGATTTAAGTACCCATTCCATCACAAGATTTGTATCTTTACCTGGATGACGATAAAAATTAATCACATAATGTGCCATTGAAACTGTTTGCGAAACTAAAATAGGAAAATACTTAGTAACTGCCAAATAAAGCAGTGCGATAATTGCCAGATATACTCCTATAACAATTATTCGACTATTAATTGATGAGTGTCTTTGAATAACATTTATCAATCGGACTACTAAATATGTAAATATAAAAGTTAATAGAACAATACTAATAACATCTTTTGCAAGAAAAATAACACCCATAATTACACAAAGTACGACAAATCTACGTAACTTAATATTTTCAATAAAACTTTGCCAAATTTCCAATAGATACACTCCTTTAACTATAGTCTTCATTGTACAAAATATTTGCTAGAATGTCTGTAATTCTTACCTTTTTGTTCTAAAATAATTATTCCTTCTGAAAGTTAGCGACTTGTTGTCTATTAAAACTTATGGTTAACTATGGAGATTGACTCTACGAAAGGAGTGCTCTTGTATGGCTGAATTAATTTATAAACAACTGATTAGTAAACTTAAAAAAAGAATCGCTGCAGATGAATTTCCCGACATGAAACTCCCTGATGAACGTAGTTTGAGTGAAACTTATAAAATTAGTCGTAGTTCAGTAAAACGAGCTCTTAGCCAGATGGCTAACGACGGTATTATTTTTAAAAAACGCGGTTCCGGCACCTTTATTAATCCCTTATATTTAAAAAATAAAACCGTTTTTAATTATGAAGGCTCTAACTTAGGTGTTACAGATGGATTTGAAATGAACGGTAAAAGTCCTAAAGTTAAAGTACTGAGTTTTGAAGTTATTGCGCCCTCAGAAGATTTACAACGCAATCTTTTCCTAGATGCAGATGATTTTGTCTACAAGATTGTTCGCCTACGTTTATTTGAAAAAACGCCTTTTATGATTGAAACAGGCTATATTCCAATTAAGATTGTTCCTAATTTATCTCAAACAATTGTTAAAGGTTCAATTTTTAATTATTTAGAGGATATTCAGAATCAATCAGTTACTAAATCGTCGCTTTCAATCTACGCTGAACCATCAGACGAAAATGATCAAAAACTTTTAGATTTAAAACCAACTGAACCAGTTAGTATAATGGATGGTATTTTCTTCTTAGATAATGGTACCCCATTTGAATATTCAAGTATGAGATTTCATTATAAATTTTCTAAATTTAATACTTTCATGGCCGTTAAATAGGCTATTTAACGGCTTTTTATTTACTTTTTAAAATAATTGGTACGTTCCAATAAATTAAATGATTGACTTTTATTTAATGTTTGTTATTATGAACATATAGAAAGCGCTATAACTTTAGCAAATAAAACATATAGGAGTGTGTAACTATGACAGAAACTGATTTTTCATCTAAATCATATTTAGATAAAGTTGATGCTTGGTGGCGTGCAGCAAACTACCTTTCAGTTGGACAACTTTATTTAAAACAAAATCCATTATTACAAACTGAAGTCGTACCTGAAGACATCAAAGTTAACCCTATTGGTCATTGGGGAACAATCTCAGGCCAAAACTTTATTTACGCTCATTTAAACCGTGCAATTAATAAATATAACTTAAACATGTTCTATATTGAAGGACCTGGTCATGGTGGCCAAGTTATGGTTTCTAATGCTTACCTTGATGGTAGTTATACAGAAATCTACCCAACAATCACTGAAGACTTAACTGGTATGCAAAAATTGTTCAAACAATTTTCATTCCCAGGTGGTGTCGCTTCTCATGCTGCTCCTGAAACACCAGGATCAATCCATGAAGGTGGCGAATTAGGTTATTCATTATCTCATGCCGCTGGTGCTATTCTTGATAACCCTGACGTAATTGCTGCTACAGTAATTGGTGATGGTGAATCAGAAACTGGCCCATTAGCAGCAAGTTGGTTCTCAAACGTCTTCATTAACCCAGTTAATGATGGTGCTGTATTACCAATCCTTGATATGAATGGTTTCAAAATCTCAAATCCTACAATTTTATCACGTAAATCTGATGCAGATTTAACGAAATACTTTGAAGGTATGGGTTGGGATCCAATTTTCGTTGAAGGAACTGATCCTGAGATCATCCATCCTGAAATGGCTAAAAAAATGGATCTTGCTATCGAAAAAATTAAAGCAATCCAAACTGAAGCTCGCAAACACCCAGCTGAAGAAGCAACAATGCCTAAATGGCCTGTTATGATTGTTCGTACACCAAAAGGCTGGACTGGTCCAGAAGTCTGGAACAACGAACCAATCGAAGGCTCATTCCGTGCTCATCAAGTTCCAATTCCTGTAGACCAACGTCACATGGAACATGTTGATGCTCTTGTTAAATGGATGAAATCATACCGTCCAGAAGAATTATTTACAAAAGACGGTCAATTAATTCCTGAATTAAAAGAAATGGCACCTAAAGGCAACCAACGTATGGCAATGAACCCTATTACTAACGGTGGTATTAATCCTCAAAAATTAGTTATGCCTGATTGGAAGAAAAATGCTGTTGATACATCAACTCCAGGTGCTGTTACAGCACAAGATATGATTATTTTTGGTGACTTCGCTCGTGATATTATTGAAGAAAATCCTAAAAACTTCCGTATCTTCGGACCAGATGAAACAAAATCGAACCGTTTGAATGCTATCTTTGAAGCTACTAACCGTCAATGGTTGGAACCAATCAAAGAAGGTAATGACGAATGGCAAAATCCTGTAGGCCGTGTTCTTGATTCACAATTATCAGAACATCAAGCTGAAGGTTGGATGGAAGGTTATGTCTTAACTGGACGTCATGGTTTCTTCGCTAGTTATGAATCATTCTTACGTGTCGTTGATTCAATGTTGACACAACATTTCAAGTGGTTACGTAAAGCCAAAGAACAAACATGGCGTAAACAATACCCATCATTGAATGTTATTGCAACATCAACTGTATTCCAACAAGATCATAATGGTTATACTCATCAAGATCCAGGTATGCTTGGTCATTTAGCTGATAAGAAACCTGAATTTATCCGTGAATATACACCTGCTGATTCTAACAGTTTATTAGCTGTTATGAATAAGACTCTTCAAAGTGAAGAACTTATTAACTTAATCGTTTCAAGTAAACAACCACGTCCTCAATTCTACTCAGCTGATGAAGCTCAAGAACTTGTTGACAATGGTTTGAAAGTTATCGATTGGGCAAGTACTGCTAAGGGCGATGATGCTGATCTTGTTATTGCTGCTGCTGGTTCAGAACCTAACTTAGAAGCTTTAGCTGCTGTTAGTCTTTTAAACTCAGCATTCCCAGAATTGAAGATTCGTTTCATCAATATTGTAGATATCTTAAAATTACGTCATCCTAAGATTGACCCTCGTGGTTTCTCTGATGAAGAATTTGACGGTTACTTTACAACTGATAAACCAGTCGTATTCGCATTCCATGGTTTCGAAGCTATGGTTCGTGACATCTTCTATGATCGTCATAACCACAATGTTTCAATCCATGGTTACCGTGAAAATGGTGATATCACTACACCATTCGATATGCGTGTCTTGAACCAAATGGATCGTTACAACCTTGCTAAAGATGCTGTCTTACAAGCTGGCAACTTAGGCGCTGCAGGCGATAAATTTGTTAAAGAAATGGAAGCTATGGTTGCTAAACATGAATCATACATCCGTGAAAATGGTGATGATCTTCCAGAAGTTAATAACTGGAAATGGACTCCACTAAAATAGTAAAACTTTAAACGAAAAGAGAACCGCAATTGCGGTTCTCTTTTTTTGTCGTTATCATTAAAAATCATTCTTTTGTTAGCTGTCCATCTCGCATAAAAAATGTTTGGTCCGTATATGCCAAGACATCTTCATCATGTGAAACCATAATAATCGTTTGTCCCGTCTTTTTTGTGATATCGGCAAGTTGAGCGGCAACTTGCTTCGCTCTTTTACTATCTAAGCTTGCCGTTGGCTCATCAGCAAAGATGAGTTCCGGTTGCCCAAATAATGCTCTAGCGATTGCAACACGTTGTCTTTGACCACCTGAAAGACTAGCAGGATATTGATTTCTTTGGTCCCATACACCTAAGTCGCGTAACATCATTTCAGGATTACGACTTTCTTTTTTAGTTTTCATTTTATTGACTAATTCGAATTGTTCTAAAACGGTTAAAAAAGGCACTAAATTAGACCCTTGTAAAATAAAACCAAATTCATTAAATCGTAACTTAGTTCGTTCTTTCTCGCTTAATTGTCCAATCTCTTGATCTTTAAAATAAATTGTCCCATCAGTTAATCCTTGTAATCCACCCATAATTGTCAGTAATGTTGTTTTTCCAGATCCTGATGGACCCGTCAAGCCGATGAACGTCCCTTTCTCAACCACTAAATCAATACTATCAAGAGCTAACTTTTTACTATCACCTTTTCCAAATGTTTTAGAAACATGAGATAATTTCATTAAACTCATTTAGACACCTCCAATTGCATCAAGTGGATCAACACGTAATATTTTAAAAATGGAGAATAGTGATCCCAGAATAATCATCAATAACAAGATAACCGAAAATCCTACGACTAAGAAGACATTATTTAAAAATGGGACGGCAGATGGTAGTGAAAGTGCTGTTGCCACATCTGCAATAATGCCCAATCCTATTCCTAGCAAACCTAGTAATGACGACTCCCAAATTAAACTTTTAACCAAAGTCCCACTAGAGACTCCTTGTGCCCGTAGCACCCCATAAACGGCCGTTTTTTCAATGGTTAAAATATACATAAAGATACCTACAATAAATGCGATAATAACAAATAAAGCACCAATCATTAACGTAAAGGTCTTCACTTCTGGACCATATCCCGGTATGTTGTTAATCACCTTATCCATTGTTAACGTCGCTAATTGTTTATCTTTTTTAATTTTAGCTGGATTTTTTAATACAACTGCATTAATTTTTTCAGTCGGATTGTCCGGACCATAACGTAACGTTTGATAGTCAGCTAATTGTAAATACACAACTGGTGCTGTTGTGTATTTATTACCTGTCGTTAGCCCCACTACCTTATATTCTTGTGTCGCATTATTAATTTTTATTTTTTGGCCTAATTTAGTGGCATCTAATCCATTATCAATAACTACTTCGTTAACTTTCTGCGGCATTCTACCTTGAACTAATTTAGGCTTCAGAAATTGATTAAATTGAATTCCAAAAACACTAATATTAGCTTTTGGTTCATTTTTCCGACTAGCAACGCCCATCATTTGACCTAAATAAGCATAGTCTGATTTTGACCCTGAAATCTTAGGAAGTGAGTCTTTTTGTATCTCAGAAGATGCCAAATTATTATTCGCATACTGACTGATAACAATATTATCCGCATCCCAATTATCAATTGAAGACCGATTATTATTCGCAAGCCCAAAAGCCAATCCCGTTAAAAAAAAGATGAGATATGAAACTAAAAAGATGGTAAAAATAATCAGACCATACCGAAGTTTATTATGTTTAATCTCTTTAACAGCTAAGTACATGTTACATTCCCCCTTATTTCTACTATATAATAACTTTACATAAAATGGAAAATTATTGTTTTCAACAAAAGTTTTAAAAAAAGCATAATCCTAAAATTTAGAATTATGCTCCTAGAAGTATCGATTTATTTGTAATCTCGTGCTGCAATAGCTTTAACACTTGTTGTTTCTTTAACAGCCTGTTTAATAATTTTTACAACATCAGAATCACTAAATGAATTAGGGTTAACACCTGCAAATTTAATTGAGTCTCGTGCTGCCTTAATACGGGATGCTGTAATTGCTTTACCGTTACCATCTACTATGTTTGATGAACTTGTTGTATATTCATTTGAACCTGAGTAAGTTGATGCAGCGGCTTGTTCTTCTGACGTCAATGTAGCTGACGAATTGTTTTTTATTTCTGGTATACTATACTCCGACCCATAACCACTACTTTTAGATGATGGTGTTGAACTTTTCGAACTACTTGTCGAACTACTTGAAGAACTAGAACTACTTGTTGGGTAGCCAATCGTTGCCAAATTCTTATCATTTTTTTGTTGTAAGTCTGTTGCTTTTTCCTTTAAATCTGAGTAATAATTTTTATCAATACTACTATCATTTAAGATTTCAGTTAATTTATCGTTTGATGCTGTATAGCTATATTCCGTATTTAAATTCATTGCTTCATTATATGTTTTTGTAAATAGTGTACGTTTTTCAAGAACCGTTGTTAATTCTTTTTTTAAATTTGTTGCTCGTTTTTTAATAACTGCTGACCCATCATGATCTGCTAGTACGATGCTAATTGCATCCTTTGCTTTACTATATTGACGAGCTTCAGTTTTGTTGAGTACTGCCTTGTAATGTGTCACCTGTGTCTTATAAGCTTGTGCGGTCGCATCATTTGATTTCTTTTTTAAAGCGACATCAAAATAATTTTCTGCCTCAGTATATTTTGCATCTTGAATCGCAGTTTTACCGTTCTTCATGGCTGTATTATAATTTTTATTTGCTTCTGCATGTTTCGTTAAACCGTAGCCACCAAACATACCTACAATAACAACTGCAACTAATCCCCATACCCATTTTTTCATTTTAACCACACCTCTTATCCCTATATTTATATCGCTGTTATTATATCATGGAACATCCTTCAAACGTTAATCAAAATAAGAATTTAGTCCCTTAGAGAAACTAAATTCTTATTTACTTAATTTATAATATAAGTGACAACAGCATAATGGCACAAAGTCCAAGTACAACAGATAATCCCATTGATCTCGTACGATATGCGATCGCGAATACGACCACAGCCGCTATTAATTTTGTGACGTTGTCTACGCCCACAAATTGAAAACTTGAATCAATAAAAAGGTCTTTAAAAACTAATGCTGAAAATAACGCAACGGGTACATACTTCATCCATTCATTAAACCATTCTGGGATTTCTCGAGATGAAAAAATTCGTAATGGAATAAATCGTGGTAAATATGCAACAATTGCAGATAAAATAATTAATAAAAAATGATCCATTGTTGTCATTTCCATAGTTAACTTTCCTCAGAAACTTTAGACTTTCTACTTATTGTATGTCGACTTGCTTTTGGTTTAATCGTATTTAATAATTTATTTCGTTTACCTTTTTTAACAATTTCATGTTCAATAATAAATCCAACAAAAGAAGCCAACAAAGTTGCCACAACTAATCCCATTGTACTTTGGAATAGTGACATGAAAATAATTGCTAAGATACCTGAAAGGATACTAATGATAATTGTGAGGTAATTTTTAAGTTGCATGACTATCATGTAAATAAATAATGAGGTTAATGCAAATTCAACAATGCTTAAATTAATTTTTAACCCAGCACCAATTAAACTACCTGCGATATTACTCATCGTCCAAAATAATAATGAATAATGTTCAACCATTAAAGCATCTTTTGGTTTCCATTCTTTATCCGTTGCAAATTTTAAATAGTTTACTGCGTAATTTTCATCGTTTAGTGATGCCGCAAATATGTATAAAAACTTACGACTAGTTCCTCGAATATACTGTGACAAACTAGCACCTAATAACGCATAACGTAATTCTAAGAAAAATAGCATAGTAACAATTGAAAGAATTGGCGACTGAATCGTCAACATTGATGCAATTAAAAACTGTGCACCACCTGAAAAAACAAGTATGGAAACTAATCCTGCTAATATCGTATTGAAGCCTGCTGCATGCAACAAAATACCACACGCGAGTCCAATTGGGACGTAACTCAGGCAAAGCGGCATCGCAATTTTAAAAACTGTGAGCCAGCGTTTCTCTGTTTCTTTCACGATAGTCCTCCAATAATATAAAGTTGGTTTAACGATATAAATTATAGCATACATCTGTTTCTTAATACTCATTATTTAATAACTCTAATCAAAAAGTTATCCAATAATGATCTGTTCTGATGGGAAACGATACTTTTCATCCCGTTCTTTTTTCGAAACAAAGAAAATTAGCATGTATAACATACCTACACGTCCAACAAACATCAGAATAATAATAACCATTTTACCGATAATACTTAATGAACTGGTAATTCCCGTTGATAATCCCGTCGTTCCAAAAGCAGATGTTACTTCTACAATCAGTGAAATCAACGAGTGATTTTCCGTAATGCTTAAGATAAAGACCGCAATTAAACACATAAAAATCGATAAATTAACAACTACAACTGATTTTTGGATATCATTTTCATGAATCCTTCTATTAAAAATATTCACATTCTTATGTCCACGAATAAACGATAACAAGTATAATCCTAAAATCCCAATTGTTGTTGTTCGAACACCCCCACCAACTGAACTCGGACTAGCACCAATAAACATTAACATAGAAAAAATCAATAAGGTCGTCGTATTAAAATCACTAATTTGATTAATTTGTAGTCCAGCATTACGCGTTGTAATACTATAAAACATCGCTGTCATAACTTTTTCAATGAATGCCTTATGTGCAAAATAACCATTATGTTCAGACAAGAAAATTAATATTGTTCCAATAAAGAAAAATCCTATCGCAAAACTACCTGCTAATTTTGTAAATAATGAAAATCTAAATTTTTTATGTCCTGGTTTGAACCACGTAACCTTGATCCACGCCAAAATTTCAATAATAACTGGAAATCCTAATCCACCTATAAAAATTAAAATCATAATTAAAAATAAAAAGACGTAATCTTTCGAATAAGGGATAATAGATTTTCCAGTAACATCAAATCCCGCATTTGTTAAAGCGGATATTGCGATATAAAATCCATCAAAAATTGATGTAGCTAGGTGTTCAAAACCATCACGTATATATAAATAAATTGAAAATATCACACCAAAAAAAGCTTGAATTCCTAACATAATACCGAAAATTGAATAGACTAAACGAACATTTCCGCTTAAATGTGGCTGATTCATATCAGTTTGAATTAACCGGCGTTGCTGCAACCCAATGCGTCGACCAGCAATTACCATAATAAACGTTGAGAGCATTGTTATACCAAAACCACCTATTTGAAAAAGTATCTCTAACAAGATGATGCCGTTATTATTATAGATTTGTTCTATCGGAAATGTAGTCAATCCGGTAACACTAACCGTTGAGACTGCCATGAATATTGTATCAATAAATGGCACACTAGCACCGGGTTGTTTGAAAAACGGAAGACATAATAAAATACTTGTTACTACAATCAACGCTAAATAGTAAAAGACAACAATTTGTACGGGAGAGGCCAACAAACTAGCTTTATCAAGATATTTCTGGATCCACCTATTCATTCTGACTCCCCCCTTTCAATTTTAAAAAAAGAGATTAGCGCTAAGTACGCACGCTAATCTCTAATCCTGATTATTTAATTAATTCTAACCCTGCATAACTAACAACAATTTTATGTTTTAATTCTTCAGCAGTTTCATTCTTAATAAATTCCTTATCAAATTTAATAATAGCCGAATTTTTTAGTTGTTTTTCAACGACACCAGTAAAGAACTCGTTATTTGTTTCAAAACTAACACGTGTATCAGCTGGAAATGGAATTCCTTTTTCATTGACTTCAACGTTTTTTTCATCAAAATGACTTAACATAATTTGGCCTCCTATTGTTTTAAATATTAATAGTAACAGTATACCGCTTTTTAGTTATTATTACGACCATTAGGGCTAAGATTAAGACCCTCAATTTAATTAACCCCTTCTAAATATATTCAATCAAAAAAATAGAGCCCGCAAAATTAATTTTGCGTAGCTCCATTTTAATAACCTATTTTTCTAAATCTTGTAATTTTTGATTGTCATCTAATTGTGATTTACCAGCAAGTCCAACTCTTTGAAGAATTTGCATAGCAACCCATAATAGAACTAATGAAACAATAGCGAAGATTGCAAGAACAAATACGCTTATGCCAATTTGTCCACTAACCATTCCAGAAGTTAATGACTCACGGAATCCTAAGGTTGAGTATGTCATTGGTAAGAATGGATGGATGGCATTAAAGAAGCTATTTGTAACTTCCATTGGGAAGGTACCACCTGCGCCACCTAATTGTAACATCAAGAGAACCATGGCCACGAATCGACCAGGATTATCAAATGCCATAGCAAGTGCCATAACAAGATACATCGATGTTAACGAGAATACTGTTGCAATTAAGTAAGTTTCAGCAATATGGTCTGCTTGTAACCCGAACATAAGCATCCCTGTAACTTCAACAAGTGCCATACCAAGGGCAACGACAGTTCCAATAGCAACTTTACTCCAGAACCAAGCTGTTGCTGATTGACCTTCAGTTGAAATTTTACGGATTGGGAATGCAAAGTTAAAGACGATTGCCCCAACGTACAATGCAAGTGAAAGAACATATGGTGCTAAAGCATGTCCATAGTTAGGAACATAACTGTAATTCTTATGTTCCAATTCTGAAGGTGCTGCAAACATATTAGCTGTCTTGTTAGTTGCCTTAATTCCATTAACTGTATCTGATCCTGTTTTAAGAGCAGTAGCTAATGTTTTTGACCCTTTTTTAAGTGATTTAGAACCATCACCTAATTTAGCTGAGTTATCATCTAATTTTTGGGTCCCTGCAGCTAATTTATCAACTCCAGCAACAAGTGTTGGTACTTGTTCATTCAAGCTTACTAAACCATTTGATAATGTACCTGAACCAGTAGCTAATTGACTAACTCCTGATGTCAATGTTGGTACTGATCCATTTAATGTTGATAATCCTGTACTTAATTGACCTGAACCTGAAACAAGTGCGCCACTATTTGCTGCTAATTGTGATGATCCATTAGCTAGTTGACTAACTCCTGATGTCAATGTTGGTACTGATCCATTTAATGTTGATAATCCTGTACTTAATTGACCTGAGCCTGATACTAAGGCACCATTGTTTCCAATTAATGTTTTAGAACCATCATTAGCACTTGATACACCTGCAGTGTATTTTTGTACACTTGGAATCAAGCCAGGAGTTTTATCTGTACCATTTAATCCAGCCATAATTTGACCTAATCCAGCATTTAGTAAGTCTGTTGCTTGGATAGCACCATAAGGACTTTCCTTTGTACCAGAACCTGTTTGTGTTAAACCAGTTTTTACAGTATTTAATCCAGCCATTAATTTATCAATAGCTTTCTTAGCACCTGCTGTTACTTGTGGTTCTTGAGCAGATAACTCAGCAACACCCGTCTTTAATGCTTGTAATTTAGGTAGTAATTCTTGAATAGCTGCTAATTCTTTTTGAATTGATTTTAATTTGTCACCATTATCGGTCAACGGTGTTGTCATATCAGATAAATCTGTTTTAATTTTTGTTGTATTATTACCAGATGCTGCCAAACTTGTGCCAGCAGTTTGAAGATTACTTCCTAATCCATTAACAGAAGCAGCAATACTTTTTGCTAACGTTGGATTAGATTTCTCTAAAGCTGCAAAATCAGGTGATTTTACAAAGGTAACTAAAGCACCCATATTACTTTGTGCATCCTTAAGTTGTGCAGCAACACTGGATGTGTTAGTTGTACTATAAAGATTATTATTTAATTCACTCAATTGTGAACCAGCATCTGTTGCTTTTGCGGCAACAAGTTTAGTATTAGCTCCAATTTGAGTTAAATCTGCTGTTAATTTTTTAGCATCAATATTAGGTGCATTTGTGCCATTTAATTCAGAATTTAACTTAGAGATTCCTGAATCTAATGCTGTAAATCCAGCATTTAATTTTGCCATTTCAGCTTGTGAATCTGGACTATTTAATTGTGTATCTAGAGTTGCAGCAGAATCCTTCAAGCTTTTAGTTAACGATTGTTCGCCAGCTTGAACTGTTGTAATACCACCTCTTAATGTAATTATTCCATCATTTAATGCTTTAGAATTTGAGCTTAATTGACTCAAGCCACTATTTAATATAGTAACTCCATTAGTATAACCTTTTACGCCACTTGCTAACGTTGTTGAGCCATCATTTAACTTCGTTACTCCTGAAGCTAATGTACCTGTACTTCCATTCAATGTTTGTAATCCCGTGTTAACCGTTCCAACACCGTTAGTATATGTTTTTACGCCACTTGCCAACGTTGTTGAGCCAGTATCTAGCTTCGATACTCCTGAAGCTAATGTACCTGTACTATTATTAAGTTTTGATAAGCCAGCACTTAAAGAACCAGCGCCTGTTGCTAATTTTTGAACACCATTTTTTAATGGAACAACACTAGTTGAAAGTGTTTGAACACCATTATTAACAGTTCCAACACCAGTAATGTAGCTATTTAAACCATCATTCAATGTTATAGTCCCATCAGACAATGTTTTAGAACCAGTTGCAGCTGTCTTAAAGCCTTTACCAATTGTTTTAACTTGGCCGAAAATAGCTGTTGCATATGCTTTCGTGACTGATTCACGAATTTGGCTATTTAATTGTTTTGCTGCTGTTTCACTGATAACTTCACCAATGTAGTTACGAGATGCATTAGTATCGTATGTGATTTTCATCTTTTTAGGATTTGTATCCATTAAAGTTGCAGCATTTGAAGAGAAGTTTTTAGGCAACGTAATTGTTGTGTAGTACTTGTTATCTTTCATCCCTTGTTTTGCTTGTTTAGCAGAAACGAATGTCCACTTCAATTGGTCATTATTCTTCAACTCTTTTACAAGTTGATCCCCAACATCCAATGTCGTTCCGTTATATTTAACAGATTCATCGTTATTAACGACTGCTACTGGTAAATCACTTGTTTTGCCATATGGATCCCAAACTGATTTCAAGAAGAAAGCAGCATACAGAATCGGAATAAGCATCATAACAATTGTTGAAACAAGAAGTATTCTATTCTTTCCAACAAATTTAAATTCATTCTTAATCATTTTCATTAAAATTGGTGCCCCCTAAATTAATTATTTCTACTATAAAATTTTATCGATACGTTATAATATACATCAAATGTCCACGAAGAACAAATTTTTATTTTCTTTTTAATGTTTTTTTAATCTTACACGACTAAATTGCCTATATAGACAAAAAAATCACCCTAAAAATAGAGATGATTTTATCGATTTAAAATAAATTTCCAAAGAAGTTAGCAATTGCACGCCACATAATAACAAAAATGTTAGCTTTTTCAATTGCATCTTTATTCGTTCCTGTAACAGAAAGTGATTTTTTGCCATCAACATAAGATAATGCATTATCTTTACCAGTCAATTCAAGCGTTCCAATATCACTATTAGCCTTAATTGGGGCTTCTAATCCTGTTTTTTTAACTAAATCAGCATTTTCTGACACTTTTGCTGAAATAGTTGATTTAACTGTTTCGCCTTTTTTCAACCAAACTTTTTGATTAGATTTAAGCATAACTTTAGTTGTTAATTCTTTACCATGGAATACAGGTAAACTATCGGCATTTTTAAATGTTGTACCAGCCTTGATTGTTTCTACATTGAACATGTCAAATACGTATGACATTATTTTCTGTGTATCTGTAAAACGACTCACATCTGTTTCACTCTTATGTGATGATCCTAAAACGACAGTAATAATTCGATGACCGTCTTTTTTTACAGTTCCTGTAAAACATTCGCCAGCTTTGTCAGAAGTACCTGTCTTTAATCCATCAACAGGTAATTCTGTATAAGCCTTAGCCAAACCAGGTAACATCCAGTTCCAGTTTTCCATTAATGTTTGGTCAGATGTTCCTTTATCGAAATATTTACGTTTGATACTTGTTGTTTTTAATACTTCTGGATATTTTTTAAGTAAGTTTTTAGCAATAATTCCCATGTCTTTAGCTGTTAATTCATTTTCATCTGATGCAGCTGACCCAGGGTATCGATCAGCTTTACTGATATCACTATTAGTTAAACCAGAAACATTATCAATCTTAGCATCTGTAATTCCCCATGACTTAACCTTTGCACGCATTAATGTAACGAAATCTTTTTGTGAGCCCGATACTTCATGAGCAAGTGCCATAATAGCCCCATTTGCTGAGTAAATTAAACTAGCATCATACAGTTGTTTAACTGTATATTCTTTCGTTTTACTCAACGGAACGTTTGATAACGATGTATCTTGACTAATTTTATAAGAATCATTATCAATCTTAACTTTTTGATCCCAAGTTAATTTACCACTCTTAATTTGATCTAAAATAATATCAACCGAAATTAATTTTGTCATTGATGCAATTGGTAAAACAGCATCAGCGTTTTTTTCATAAATAACTTGTCCAGTATCTGCATCAATTGCTAAAGCAGCTTTAGCTGTTAAATTAATAGCGCTTGAACTGGTTGTTGCAGCTGATACAGGTTTAACATCATCTTGAAGTCCCATCGCTGAAACCCCAGTAAATAGTGCTGCCCCTGAAATAAGCCCAATTACGAATTTCTTTGTACGTTTTAAAAATATCATTTTCTTTTTTCCCTCTTAACTTCTCTTATTCATTTAAGAATACCCAATAATAGCTACTCTTGCAACTGTTCTTCTTGCTTTCTAGTTAATTTTATATTCTTACCCAAAGGCAGATGAATGACAAAACTAGTTAGCTCTTCATTTGATACAACATATATGTACCCACCGTGAAGCGTAACAATACTTTGAGCAATAGCAAGCCCTAATCCAGTACCACCCGTTTTTTGTGAACGAGACTCTTCCACTCGATAGAACCGATCAAATAGCTGGTTAAGTGATTGTTCAGGTATTTTAGGGCCATCATTAGTTACTTTTACGATAACTTCCTGACCAATTTTTTCTGCTTCTAAATAAATATGTTTGCCACCTGATCCATATTTTAAGGCATTAGATATTAAATTATTAAAAACACGGCCTAATTTTTCAGTATCAGCTTCCATCATTAACGGGTTAGGGATCGTATTACTACTAATTGTCATTTCTTTATTTTTAGCTTCAAGTTCAAAACTAGCTGCTAACTGTTCTAACATTTGATTCATATCAAAATTAATCGCATTAATTGGCGTCGATGTCTGTCGTACTTTTGTATATTCAAATAAATCTTCTACTAAAACTTTCATCTGCTTTGATTTCACAAATGCCGTATGCGTGTAAGATAATAAATCTTCTTGCGAATTATATTGATTATCTTCTATTAAACCTAAGTAACCAATAATTGATGTTAATGGCGTTCGAATATCGTGACTAACATTGGTAATCAGTTCATCCTTTGAATTCTCAATACGCCGTTCTTCTTCCATTGATTCAATTGTACTTTGAACCAAAGCATTAATACTTGAAACTACCCGTGCCATATCGCCTTGTAGTTTAAAAGGAATTTGGTGATCATAGTGGCCATCCGCAATATAATGCAATTCCGAAATAACATGACGTAACTGCATTTGATGATAACGTCGAATTAGTCGCCAATAGAGAACGACAACGTCCACAATAAGCATGAACGCAACAAAAACATTACCCCAACTCCAGACATTGAAATCATTCGGCCCAAAAGTTAATGCCGTCTTAATTTGGAAAATACCATTCTCAAGTCCTGGGTTTGAAGCAATTGTTTGATTTAATAGAATAAAAATTGATAAATTCAGTAAAATTAATAGAATAATCGTGATAAATCCTTCTGCGATTAGTTCACTTTTTTCTCTACCAGTTAATTTCAAAAATAACCCCTCACTAATGCATTTCTATCTTGTATCCAACGCCCCAGACAGTTTTGATAATATCATCACCGTTTGTTGCTGCTTCAATTTTATCACGTAAATGGCTCACATGAACCATCACTGTTTTAGCAGAAATAATTGATTCTTGTTGCCAAACTTGTTCAAAAATATCATCCGCAGAGTACACATGATTTGGATGTGAAGCTAATAAATATAAAATACCGAATTCTAAAGCAGTTAACTGGATATCACTACCTTCAACCGTTTGAACTTCATGAGAGTCTTTTTTAATAATTAACGGTCCGATTTCAAGTGCAACATCAGGTGCCGGATTCGAGTTTTGGCTACGACGGAGTAATGATTTAACACGTGCCATAATCTCTAATGGATTAAATGGCTTAACAACATAATCATCAGCACCTGTAATCAGTCCACGAATTTTGTCCATATCTTCTGTTTTAGCAGAAACCATTAATATTGGGATTTCTGAAGTTTTACGAACCTCTTTAATGACATCCATTCCGTTCATTTTAGGCATCATAACGTCGAGAATCATTACACCGATTTCTGGCATTTCTTCTAATTTTTCAATTGCTTCAAGTCCATTTTGAGCAGTAATTGCTTCGTAACCTTCATTTTTTAAATAAATAGAGATTAAATCAACGATTTCTTTTTCATCATCTACAACTAAAATTTTCATTGGATATCTCCTGACTTTTCTTTACTTATAATATATTGTATCAAATATCT